>NZ_JACESA010000009.1 GCF_013912065.1 Brevundimonas sp. | reverse complement strand
GCAGGCGGCGATCAGGGCGGTCGACAGGATCAGGGCGTGTCGCAACGGCGGGTCTCGCGTGACTACGAAGAGCAACCTTGAGCTTAGAACCGGATCGCTTAACCCCCGGCTAACGGCGCAGCAGGAATCGCTCGATCACGCCTACGGCGGCGTTCAGCAACAGGCCCAGCAGGGTCAGGCACAGGACTCCGGCCAGCATCTCGGCCGTGCGCAGCCGGTTGCCGGCCTCCAGCAGCCGCCAGGCCAGACCCTGGGTTGCGCCCGATCCCGACACGAACTCGGCCACCACGGCGCCGATGACGGCAAGGCCGGCGGCGACCCGCAGACCCTCCAGTGCGAAGGGCAGGGCCGAAGGCAGACGCAGCCGCCACAGTCGCTGCAGCGGCGTGGCGCCATAGAGGTCGAACAGTCGCTCCAGGTCGGGATCGGCCGATTTCAGCCCGGTCAGGACGCCCGAGAACAGGGGGAAGAAGGCGACGACGGCGGCGAGCGCCACCACCGCCCGGTCGGCGTGATCCAGCCCGGCCCAGATCAGCACCAGGGGCGCCACGGCCACCACCGGCGTGACCTGCAGCGCCACGGCCAGCGGCCGCACGGCCCGCTCGGCCGACGCGTGCATCGACACCGCCAGGGCCAGGCCGCCGCCGACCAGTCCGGCCAGGATCAGGGCCTGGACCGCCATGCCGAATGTGACCCAGGCCGAGGCGGCCAGGCGCGGTCCAGCCTGGACCAGGGCCAGGGCGACGGCGCTGGGCGGCGGCAGGAAATAGACGGGCACGTCCAGCAGACGGCAGGCCGCCTCCCAGGCCAGCAGCAGAAGGGCGGTCAGGGCCAGAGCGGGGGCCAGCGGCGGGATCAGGTCCGTCACGCGTCTCATGTCGCGGCGCCCATGCTGGCCTCCAACGCGTCGGCGACGGTCTCGACCGCCTGGCGGCAAGCGGGATCGGCGCGCCAGCGCTCGGGACGCGGCACGACGCCCGGCGAGGCCAGGTCGGCGACGGGGCGGCCGGTCGCGGCCTCCAGCACCACGACCCGCTGGGCCAGATAGACGGCCTCCTCGACATCATGGGTGACGAAGACGACGGCGGGGCTTGGTTGGCCCCCCGCCCACAAGGCGTGCAGGTCCTCGATCAGCCGGCGGCGGGTGACGCTGTCCAGGGCGGCGAAGGGCTCGTCCAGCAGCAGAAGGTCCGGCCCGGTGACCAGGGCGCGGGCCAGGGCGACGCGCATCGCCATGCCGCCCGACAGTTGCGACGGCCGGGCGTCCAGCCGCCCGCCCAGGCCGACGGCGGTCAGGGCGGCCGTGGCGCGGTCTCGGGCCTGGGACTTCGGCACGCCGGCCAGCTCCAGCGGCAGGGCGACATTGGCCAGAGCGTCGGCCCAGGGCGTCAGGGTCGGGCTCTGGAAGACGAAGCCGGTGCGGCCGACCCCGACGGCGCGGGTCACGGCGCCCGCGGTGGGGTTCTGAAGCCCCGCCAGCAGCCGCAGGATCGTGGACTTGCCCGCGCCCGAAGCGCCGACCAGGGCGACGATCTCGCCGCGCGCCACGGTCAGGTCGATGGGCCCCAGCGGCGGACGGCCCGACGCGGTCCAGTCCACGACCACGCCGTCCAGGGCGGCGATCAGCCCTTCGTCGCGGCCCCCGTCGTCCAGGCTGGGATCAGCCACGGCCCGGCAGATAGTTGTCGGTGAAGGCCTCGCGCCAGTTCAGGCCGGGATCGAAGACGCCGGCCTGGCTGGTGACCTCGAAGAAGGCCTGCCAGCGTTCGGCCGTCATGGCGCCCAGGCCATAGAGGGCGGCGTCGCCGCCGTCGACGATGCCGTAGTCGCGCAGCTTCTCGCGCGCCTGATCCAGGACCGCCTGGGTCATTTCCGGATTGTCCTTGCGGATCAGGGCGTCGCCGGGCGCCGGATCGCCCCGCAGATAGTCGCGCCAGCCCTCGGCCGAGGCGGCGATGAAACTGCGCAGGGCCGCCGCATTGTCCCGCGCAAAGGCGTTGGGGGCCAGGACCATGGCGGCGTAGGAAGGGTAGCCCTCGTCGGCCAGCAGGAAGACCTTGGGCTCGAACCCGGCTTCCTGTTCGATGGTGTAGGGTTCGCTGGTCAGATAGCCCTGCTGCACCGCTCGCTCGTCGGCCAGGAAGGGCGCCAGGTTGAAGGTGTATTTGCGCACCTGATCGTCGGTGAAGCCATATTTGGCCTTCAGCCAGACCCAGAAGGCGTTGATCGAGGCGTCGGCCAGCAGGACGGGACGACCGGTCAGATCGGCGATGGTCTCCAGCGCCGGATCGGGATGGGCGATCAGGACCTGGGGGTCCTTCTGGAAGAAGGCCGCGACGGCCTTCACCGGCGCGCCAGCCGCGACCAGATTCATCGGAATGAAGCTGTTGGAGCCCATGCCCAGTTCGACGGCGCCCGAGGCCAGCAGCTGGGGCACGTTCACGCCCGGTCCGCCCTGGATGATCTCCACGTTCAGGCCGCGCTTCTCATAGGCGCCGGTCGCCAGGGCCTGATAGAAGCCGCCCTGTTCGGCCTGGGCCCGCCAGTCGGTGGCGAAGCGCAGCCGCACCCGGCCCTGATCGTCCACCGGCGCCTCGGCCCGGCCACAGGCCCGCAGGCCGAGCGCCGCCCCGCCGACCACGGCCGCGCCGCCCGCGAGCAGGGCGCGGCGTCGTGTCAGCAGGCGATTCCCACGCTGGATCATGGCCCTGCTTTACGAGGCGACGGGGGCCTTGGGAAGGCGGAGCTTTAGTCCTGGTCGGCTTGCGATGCGGCGTCCTCGTCCGGGAGCCTGTAGCGCACCGGGACCACGCATCGGACGCCGGCCTCGAACCCCGGCGTGGCCTGGCTGGTCTGGACCAAGCGCAGGGCGTCTTCGCCGAATGCGGCGGCCGGCTGGGCTTCGATCACCGAGACGTTGCCGATCTGGCCCCAGGGCGCGATGTCGAACCGCACCTTGGCCCAGCCCTCGATGGAGCGCTGGCTGAAGGCGGCGGGGAAGGCCGGGTTGGAGCGGGCCTTGAACCGGTCACCGACGGCGGGCGGGCATTGTTGCAGCGGGTCCTCGGGTTGGTCTTCCGGCGGCATGGGCGGCGCCGGCAGGGTCTCGCCCGTACGATAGACGTTGTAGACGCAGCCGGTGCGGGCCGGGCCAGGAAGCATACGGGTCTCGGCGGTGGCGCGGCGCGCCTCGGCGTCCAGATCGGCGTCGCCGGACGAGCCCAGGGTCTCGACATTCGTCGCGCGGCCTTCGGCGTCGATGTTCCAGCGGGTCACCGACCATGATCGGCCTCCCGGAGGCGGGCGACGGCCCTTCTGGAAGTTCGGGAAGCTGACGACCTCGGGGCGGCGTCCGCCGAAGCGTGCGCCGCAGTCCGCATCGGGACCACCCAGCCGTTTGGCGACGGCGTTGCGAAGCGGGCCCGTGGTCCGGTTCACGGCGAAATAGTTCAGCAGATCCGGGGTTTCGGCTTCCGCCAGCGGGGTGACGCGCCAGCGGACGGTCAGCCGGCAGTTCTGGCGGGGCTGAGCGGGAAAGCGCCAGGCGGCGAGCTCGGCCTGGAGGGCGCCGAAGCTGGTCCGCGGCGCATCGTCGGGGCTGATGTCCGTCGTTCGCCCGTCGGCCGCGATCGAGAAGCTCAAGACCGTGTCGTCGTCCCTCGCGTCCCAGGCCGAAGCCTGTTGGGCCGCCAGGGCTTCGCTGTAAACGGGCGAGATCGCAACCCCGTTGCACGTGGTCTCGGCCTCTGGCAGGCGCAGGCGCGTATCCTCGACCTGGCCGGCCATGCGGCCTTGCCGAACGACGACGGGCGGAGGAGGCGGGGGCGTAGAGGCGACGGCGTCCGGCCAGATAAGTTCGGACGGCTGATCGACTGCGGCCGCAGCGACCGAGGTGGCTCCCGCGCCTGCGGCCAGAACGAGGACGGCGATCTGAGCTGCACGCATCAGTTTCTCCCTGTACGCCTCAACGGTGCACGGCGGGTCGTCTCTGTCTAGCGCAAGATGATGAATTCGAACCCAATTGAGCGAGGGGACGAAGCGTTCAGGGGGAACCCGTCTACTTCGTCCCCTCGCCAAGTCCGGGTTGGACTTGACCGGCAGGGTCAGGGCCTTGGCCTGGGCGTCGTCGCGAGCGAACCCGCGAGGGCGGTCGGCTGTATCCTGTCGCGCTCCTGGTCTTTGGCGTACCGCGGCATTGCGTCCGCGTCGTCCATCGATCCCGATCCGGTTCCCCTGTCGCCGTCGGTCCGGGGACCGTCGAAGACCGGGGCCGTAGATCCCGCCCGTCGCACGTTGCGGTCCGAAGACCGCCCGATCGCGCCGGGTCGGAGAGCCGGGCCGGTTCGCTTGAGATCGGGGTCTCCCCCGATTTCCGCGCCGCCGTGTCCCTCGGCCTGTTGACGTTCTCGCGAAAGCCGGTATGAGGCAAGCCTCCCACATCGTGCCGATGTGCATGACTGGCCCGGCGCCGGTGGACAAGCCTGTGAACATCGGTGGACGGATCAAAATCGCTTTTGCGTATCAGTGGTTTGCCTTGTCCACAGAAACGGGCGTTCAGGCCTGTGGGCGTGGGTAGCGGAGGCGGCACAGGGCGCCGGGCGACGCCGGCAGGATGGTGAACTCTCCGCGAAGCTGGTCGGCCAGGCCCAGGACGATGCGCAGGCCCAGGCTGTCGCCGCCGGCGGGGTCGAAATCGGCCGGCGGACCGGCGCCGTCGTCGCGGATCTCGAGATGGCGTTCTGATCCATCGTCATGGAGAGCGATCGCGATCCGGCCGGGACGGTCGGAAAAGGCGTGTTCCAGGGCGTTGTTGACGCATTCAAGCAGGATCAGAACGATCGGCGTGGCCTCTTCCGCCGTCAGCCCTGTGCGGCCGTCCCTGACCACGATGGTCACATCGTCCCGGCCCGCGGCCTTGAGGGCGTCGGCGACCAGGTCGCGCGCCAGGTCCTCGAAGGTCGCGGCCGCGCCGTCGGCGTCCAGCAGGCTGCGCTGGACCTTGGCGATCATGGCGGTGCGGGCCGAAGCCTCGGACAGGGCGCGGCGGGCGCCCGGGTCGGACGAGACCCCGGCCTCGAGCCGCAACAGGGCGCTGACCACCTGAATATTGTTGGAGACGCGGTGCTGGACCTCTTTCAGCAGCAGATCCCGGCTTTCCGCCAGGGCGGCGTTGCGCGCCACCTCGCGCCGCAGCTCGTCGGTGGCGGCATTCATGCCGACGATGAAGAAGATGTCGACCGCGACCACGAAGACGTAGAAGGCCAGGGCCAGGCCGGTCGCCGTGCTCCAGTCGAAGCCGGGCGCGCCGATCCAGAACCACCAGGCGGTCAGGCCCGACAGGACCGCCGTCAGGATCGCGGGACCGAGGCCGGCGAAATAGGCGGCGACGACCACGGCGGGGAAGAAGGTCAAAAAGGGGAAGCCTGGCGGGAACCAGTCGGCCAGGGCGGCGCGGACGCAGAAGGCCGTCAGCCAGACGCACAGGGCCAGGCCGTAGCCATAGACCGGCTTGCTGCGGAACAGGATTGGATTCAAGCGTCGCCTCCCCGCGACCAGGGCCGCGCGAGCAACCCTGAAGGATCAGCCGTTAGGCGAAATCCCGACGGGCGCCAATCAGAAACCTAGTTCGGGAGTTTCCAGACGGGCGTCCAGCCAGTGGCGGATGGCCCCCCTTGCGCCACGTGCGGCGGGCCCGCCGAAATGCAGGAAGCCGTGCGGGACTTCGGGAACGCGGATCAGGTCGACCTCGGCCGCCTCGCCCCAGCGGGTCGCCATCAGCAGACTGTCCTCGAACAGGGGATCGTACTCGCCTGCCAGGAACAGGGCGGGCGGCAGGCCGGTCAGGTCGGCGTAGAGGGGCGAGACGTCGGCTTGACGCAGGCCGGCCTCGTCGCGGTCGGGGGCCAGGCGGGCCAGGTCGGCCTGCATGGTCGGGCCGTTGAACAGCAGTGTCTCCGGCCCGGCGGCGCGGACGCTGTCCGTGCCCGACAGGTCGAAGACGCCGTAGGTGAAGACGCAGCCCCGGACCAGGTCGATCAACCCCTGGTCGCGCAGGGCGACGGCGGTCAGGGCCGCCAGGTGGCCGCCGGCGGATTCTCCGGTCAGGAAGACCGTGGCGGCGCCCAGTCGATCGACGTTCGTGACCGTCCAGTAGGCGGCGGCCAGGCAGTCGGCGATGGCGGCGTCGATATAGATCCCGCGCCGCTCGGACAGCAGGCGGTAGTCGACCGAGACGACGCAGAAGCCGTGGCGGGCCAGGTGGGCGTTGAGCCTGTCGTTCAGACCGGCGCTGCCCAGCACCCAGCCGCCGCCGTGGATGTCCAGGATGACGGCGCGGGGCGGGCCGTCGGGGCGGAGGATGCGCAAGGGGACGGCGTGATCGCCGTCGGTGTTCAGGATCTCGACCGTGACGCCCCGCTTGCGCAGGCGGGGAACGGTGACGGCCCCGGCGGCGGCGTCCAGCCACAGCGACAGGCGCTGGCCCGCCTCGATCCGCCAGGCGTCGGTGCGCAGGCGCGGCGCGCGGGCCAGGACGGCGTTGATCCGCCGCACCGCCGCCTGCTGGGCCGGAGGGAAGTCGACGACATGGGTGCGCAGGGTCATGGCTGTGGAGTGGACGGCGGCGGGATTGGTTTCAAGAGGCGGGGTCGGCCGGCGTCGGTTCATTCGCCAAACGCCGAAATCGGACTTAAGGTGGAGGCCATGAAAAAGCTCACTCCCTTCGGCGTCCTTCTGATCTTCGGGCTGATCGGCCTGCTGACGAAGAATTTCGGCCTCTGGTTCGCCTTTGGCGTCGTCGCCTTCATCGTCGTCGGCGTCATGCAGAACCGGCGCGAGGGACCGAAGCCCCCCGCTGAACAGGACCGCGAGCCAAAGGACGGTGAGACGGGGGTCTAGGCCGCAGCCTTCACCCCGCCAGCGACGCCTTCTTCTCTTCCAGCTCCAGCCATTCCATTTCGGCGGATTCCAGGTCTGCGCGGGCCTTGTCGGCTGCCTTCATGGCGGCGTCGAAGGCCTTGGGATCGCGGGCGTAGAGACCGGGGTCGGCCAGGGTCGCGTCATGTTTGGCGATCTGGCCGGGCAGGGCGTCGATCAGGGCCTCCAGCTCCTTCAGGCGATGGGCGTCCTTGAAGGTCAGCTTGCCGGCCTTCTTGACGGCGGCCTGGGCGGCGGCGGGGGCCGGGTTGTCGGCGGCGCGTTGGGCGGCGGCCTTGTCCTGGGGGCGGGGATTGGCGCCCGGCTGGAGGAAGCCGGGGTTCTGGCGGATGAAGTCGGTCCAGCCGCCGGGGGTCTCGACGATGTCGCCGCGCCCGTTCAGGGCCAGGGTCGAGGTCGACAGCCGGTCGATGAAGTCGCGGTCGTGGGAGACCAGGATCAGGGTGCCGTCATAGTTCTCGAGCAGCTCTTCCAGCTTGTCGAGCGTGTCCATGTCCAGGTCGTTGGTCGGTTCGTCGAGGATGAGCAGATTGGCCGGCTTGGCCAACGCCCTTGCCAGCAGCAGGCGGTTGCGCTCGCCGCCCGACAGGGTCGAGATCGGCTGGCGCAACTGAGCCTCGGAGAAGAGGAAGTCCTTGGCGTAGGCGGCGACGTGTTTGGACACGCCGCGCACCAGTATGCTGTCGCCGCCGCCCGGGGTCAGGGCGTCCCACAGGGTCATGTCCGACTTCAGCCCCTCGCGCGACTGGTCCAGATAGACCGGCTCCAGATTGGCGCCCATGCGCACCGTGCCCTCGTCGGGGGCCAGTTCGCCGAGCAGGGTCTTGACCAGGGTCGTCTTGCCCGCGCCGTTGGGGCCGACGATGCCTAGGCGGTCGCCGCGGATGATCCGGGTGGTCAGGTCGTGGAACAGGGTGCGGCCGGCGAAGCCCTTGGATACGCCCTTGATCTCGGCGACCAGCTTGCCCGAGGTCGAGCCGGAATCGACGCCGAGATAAAGCTCGCGCGGGGCGTCCTTCATTTTTTCAGCGCGTTCGGCGCGCAGGGCGTCGAGCGAGCGGGCGCGGCCCTCGTTGCGGCTGCGGCGGGCGGTGATGGAGGAATAGAAGGTGACGGTCTCGCGCTCGATGGTCTTGGTCAGGCGGCGCAAGGCCTCGGCTTCCTCCTCCTGCACCTTGGTGGACCATTCGTCGAACTCGACGAAGCCCTTGTTCAGGGTGCGGACGCGCCGGTTCTCCAGCCAGTGGACCGTGTTGGTGACGCGGTTCAGGAAGGCGCGGTCGTGGCTGACGACCAGCAGGGCGAGCCGGGCCTGGAGCAGCTCGTTCTCGAGCAGTTCGATGGCCAGGATGTCGAGGTGGTTGGTCGGCTCGTCCAGCAGCAGCAGGTCGGGCTCTTCGGCGAAGGCCTTGGCCAGGGCGGCGCGGCGGGTCTCGCCGCCGGACAACCCTTGAGTGGATTTCTCGGGGTTCAGGCCGAAGGTGGCCAGCCAGCTCTCGGCGGTCCAGCTTTCGGCTTCGCCGGACGAGGCGTAATCCAGCAGGGTCTCGCCGGTGATGATGGGCTCTTGCGGCACATAGGCGAAGCGGACGGCGGACTGGACCGAACGGTCGCCGCTGTCGGGCTCGATCAGGCCCATGACCACCTTCATCAGGGTGGACTTGCCCGCACCGTTGCGGCCGACGAGGGCGGCGCGGCTGCGCGGTTCGACCGCGAGGTCGACGCCGTCGAAGAGGGGGCGCTGGCCGTCCTGAAGGCGGACGTCCTTGAGCGCGACGAGGGGGGGTCTGGCTGCCATGGGCGGCCATATAGCGGGCGGCGCGACGAACCGCCACGGGCTTTGGAATTTGACGGTTACCGTCCGGTCGGTATGTTGGAGGGATGGACACGATCATTCGCCGCCGCGCCCCCGACGACACCCGCGCCCAGATCATAGACAAGGCGCTGGAGGTGGCGGCCGACCTGGGGGCGTCGGGCTTCACCCTGGATGCGGTGGCGGCGCGGACGACGGTCAGCAAGGGCGCCCTGCTGCATCATTTCCCGACCAAGATCGCCCTGCTGGAGGGGATGATCGACCATCTGGGCGAGATGCACACCGAGACCATTCTGGCCGAGGCGGCGCGCGATCCCGAACCCTATGGCCGCAATGCGCGGGCCTATCTGCGGGCCACCGTGACCGAGCCCGTCACGCCGCAGGACGTCAGCATCGGCCGGGTCGTCATGGCCGCCTGCGCCATAGAACCGGCCCTGGCGCAGCGGTGGTGCGGATGGATCGAAAAGGTGAAGGTCGACGATCCCAGCGATCCGGTCGGGGCGGACGACGCCCTGATGCTGAGACTGATGGCGGACGGTCTGTGGATCTCGGACCTGTTCGGCATTCACAAGGTGTCCGCCGAACAGAGGCTGGCCCTGTTGTCGCTGCTGACGCCCGGCCACCCGATCACGGCCAACGAGGCGTGACGCCCCAATGAGTTTTGGAACCTGGGCGGCTCTGCTGGGCGCCATCGCTTGCGAAGTGGTCGGCACGACCCTGTTGCAGCAGAGCCAGCAGTTCACCCGGCCCTGGCCGACGGCGGGGATGGCGGTCTGCTACGGCCTGGCCTTCTATCTGCTGTCGATCGCGCTGAAACAGATGCCGGTCGGGATCGCCTATGCGATCTGGAGCGGGCTGGGGGTGGTGGCGATCACCGTGATCGGACTGGTGCTGTTCCGCCAGAGACTGGATGCGCCGGCGGTGGTCGGCCTGACGATGATCGTGGGCGGGGTGCTGGTCATCAACCTGTTCTCCAAGGCCGTTTCGCACTGAAAACGCCGCGACATCGCCGATTTGCGGGCGTATGAGGCCCGCCATGCGACCCTACTGGCAGACCAAGACCCTGACCGAGATGACCCCCGCGGAGTGGGAGGGGCTGTGCGACGGGTGCGGCCTGTGCTGCGTCATCCGGTTCGAGGACGAGGATACGGGCGAGGTGATCCCGACGCGGGTCCACTGCAAACTGTTCGATCCGCAGGCCTGTTCCTGCTCGGATTATGCGAACCGCAAGGCCCAGGTGCCCGACTGCATCAAGCTGACGCCGCACAATATCGAGGCCCTGCAGTGGATGCCCAAATCCTGCGCCTATCGCCGGCTGCACGAGGGGCGGCCGCTGGCGGCCTGGCATCCGCTGGTCTCGGGCGACCCGGAGACGGTGCATACGGCCGGGGTGTCGGTGAGGGGACAGACGATTTCGGAACTGTCGCTGGCCGAGCCCGAGGACGCCCTGGATTTCGAGGCCCCGGAATGGGCGGTCGAGCGGGGCTGACGGTGCCGGGGTTACGGCGTCAACTGTTACAATGACGCTGGTCTGAATCCTTAAAATACAATCGGTTGTGACTTTCTCGCGGCGGTTTCCCAGCCTGAGGACGCTGGTGCGCTATGGTTTGGGCATGACGGGAAATAGCGAAGAGAGCGGGGCGGGCGGGGGCTGGCTGGCGCCCCTGTTCCACAAGCTGAAGACCAAGGTCGAGGAGACGGCGGAGGTCGTCTGCAACGAGAAGATCAATGACGCCGACGGGGCGGAGAAGCTGGCGCGGCGCATCGGCGTGATCGCGCGGTCGGCCCGGCTGGTCGAGGCGATCCGACCCCGTGTCGAGGCGGACAGCGAAGAGGACGGGATGGGTGGACGCAACTACGACCCCGAGGAAACCGAGCGACTGCGACGCGAACTGGTCGCCAACTGCGACCGGCTGGATCTCATACTTGAGGAAAAGCGCGCAGAAGCCGCAGAACGAACTCGAGCTAAGGCGGCATTGCCGCGAGAGCCTGCTGCATCGACATCAGATTGAGCCGCAGGACGACGACTGGCGGACCTGGCTGCTGCTGGGCGGGCGGGGGTCGGGAAAGACCTTCGCCGGGGCGGTGTGGGTCGATCTGGCGGCGCGGAACAACGCCGGCATGAGGCTGGCCCTGGTCGGACCCGCCCTGCACGACGTGCGCGAGGTGATGGTCGAGGGGGCGTCGGGGATCAAGGCCCTGGCCGAACCGGGCGACCGGCCGCGCTGGGAGGCGGGGCGACGGCGGCTGTTGTGGGAGAACGGTTCGGCCGCCTACGCCTTCTCCGCCGAGGACCCGGACAGTCTGCGCGGGCCGCAGTTTCACGCCGCCTGGGCTGACGAATTCTGCGCCTGGCGGCGGCCGGAGGCGGTGCTGTCGAACCTGAGGTTTGGATTGAGGCTGGGGTCCGGCCCCCGGCTGGCGGTGACGACGACGCCCCGGCCGATCCCGGCGCTGCGGCGGCTGATGGTCGAGGCGGGGACGGTGACGGATCGGGCGGAGACGGCCGCCAATGCGACGAACCTGTCGCCGGGCTTTCTGGACCATCTGAACGATCTGTACGGCGGAACGCGGCTGGCGGCCCAGGAGCTGGAGGGGCTGGTGGTCGAGGGGGAGGGCGCCCTGTTCAAAATCGAGGATCTGAAGCGGGCGCGCGGCGCCCGGCCGGTCGAGTTGGAGCGGGTGGTCGTGGCGGTCGATCCGCCGGCGAGCGCCCACGGCGACGCCTGCGGCATAGTGGTGGTGGGGCGCAAGGGACGTCAGGCCTTCGTCCTGGCCGACCGGACGGTGCGGGGCCTGTCGCCCGGCGGCTGGGCGGCGGCGGTGGGAAAGGCGGCGCGGGAGTTCGGCGCACACGAGGTGGCGGCCGAGGCGAACCAGGGCGGCGACATGGTGCGCAATGTGCTGAACCAGTCCGAATGCCCGGCGCCGGTAATCCTGGTGCACGCCTCGCGGTCCAAGGCCGCGCGGGCCGAGCCGGTGGCCCTGCTGTACGAACAGGGACGGGTGGTCCACTGCGACGACTTCCCGGCCCTGGAGGAGGAGATGCTGACCCTGGGCTGCGAAGGCGGGCCGAGCCCGGACCGGGCCGACGCTCTGGTCTGGGGCGTGTCGCGACTGCTGCTGGAGAAGCGGTCGGAGGGGCCGAGGATCAGAAGACTATGACGCCAGCGGTGTCGGGGTGTTGTTCAGTGCACACCCGTAGCGGGGCGTCGGCGCTGATGAGGGGTATGTCCAGCGTCAGGGCCTGAGCGACGAGGATACGGTCCCAAGGGTCGCGCGCGTCTATGGGCAGATTGGCCGCGCGCTAAGCGACTTCGGGCTCGATGGGAAGCAGGGTGAAGCCCAGTTGAGGGAGGGCGGACGGCATGTCGCGGGGCATGCGATGCAGATGGACGTCGGCCGCTCGACCCCCTCCGCGCCGACGCTTGTTGTCGATTTCGTAGATACTGACGACGCTGACATAGATGGGCTTTGCCGGATCGATCCAAGATCGCGCCGAAGCCGTCATCTGAGGCTGGTCGAATAGACTCCAGATCAGCGCATGAGTGTCGAGCAGAACCCCGCTCAACGATAGAGATCGTCTTCATCGGCGGATTCGGCCGCTTCGATAAAATCGGGATCAGGCTGTAGAAAGAGGTTGGCCTCTTCTTCGGTCAAGGGACCGAGATGGGCCAGGGCGCCGAAACGAAATCGGGGCTTCTCCGAGACCTCGGCGGCGCGGATGACGGCGACCGCCTGACCATCGCTGGACAGGACGATTTCTTCGCCGCTAGCAGCCTGGGCGGCGAGTTCGGCCAGGGTGGCCTGCGAACGAGCGATATCGACGTGGATCGTCATGGTTTGAAACTAGCACGAAGCAAGGGCGGGGGGAACTTAGCGGGTCGGCGCGGGGCACCGGCCGTCCCCACCCGGTCTCGCCTTTGGCTCGACAACCCTTCCCCGCGGGGGAGGGAGAAATCATTTTCATCGAAGGAGAGAGACATGCCGGGGATCGCGGAGCGGGACGGGTTGTTGAACCATGGGCGGGACGCCAGCGGGCCGGGGCGGCGCGCGGCGGTGGTGACGGCCAGCGATACGGTCGATCTGCCGATCTACGCCAAGGCCCTGTATGTCGGGGCGGCGGGTAATATCCGTGTGCTGACGGTCGGGGGTGAGGACGGGGAGGCCGTGACCTTCGCCAATCATCCGGTCGGCTGGTTGCCGGTCCAGGTGCGGCGCGTGCTGGCCACCGGGACCACGGCGACCCAGGTCGTGGCGGTGTTCGATTGAGGCCGGCGGTCGAGGCCGCCGTCCTGGCGCCGGGCGGGGTCCTGGCGCCGGGGCGGCCGCAGTTCGATGTCCCTGATCTGCCGCGCTGGTCGGCGGCGGTGCGGAACATGCTGGCGGGGGTGCGGGACGCGCGGCTGCTGGTCGTCAGCGACAGCGTGGCCCAGGGGTTCGGCGCCGTGGCGGGCGGCTGGACGCCGAACGGGCGCGGGGCGGCCTGGCCGAAACGTCTGGCGGACTTGATGAGCGTGGGCGGCCTGCCGGCGTCGGCGGCGGCGCTGGCGGGAGCCGGCGCCGGCGATCTGGCGAGCGGCGGATACGGCGTTTATGACCCGCGCCTCAGCCTGGGGAGCGGATGGAGCGTGACCAGCCTGACCAGTCTGGGCGGGAAGCTGTTCACCACCCCGGACTGGGGGACCGAGACCTGGTCGTTCCAGCCGGACGGGCCGGTGGACCGGTTCGACCTCTATGCCGTGTGCAATACTGCCCTGGGGGTGATCGCGGTCGAGACCGACGGGGTGGTGCGGGCGACCATCGACACGCTGAAGCCCGCGGCGCTGGAGCGGCATACGGTCGGTTTTCCCGAGACGAACGGCCCAATTTCGGTGCGGCGGGCGTCGGGCGGGGCGGTCTTCATCGCCGGGGGCGCGGCCTGGAAGTCCGAGCTGCGGCGGGTGCAGGTGATCAACGGCGGCTGGGGCGGGGCGCGGGTCGCCGACTGGACCACGACGGACCAGCCGTATCGGGCCTATGGCGGACTGCCGGTCGCGGGGGCGGACCTGACGGTGATCTGCCTGACCATCAACGACTGGAACAATGGGACGGCGGTGGCGGCCTATCGGGCCAATCTGGGGCTGCTGGTCGACCGGGCGCTGATCACCGGCGACGTGCTGATGATGACGGGGACGCCGTCGGACCCGGCCCAGGGCAAGGCGAGCTACGCCGCGCAACAGGCGATAGCGGCGGCGGCCGTGGAGGTGGCGGCGGAGAAGGGGTTGGCGGCGCCGATCGACGGGGCGGCCCTGTTCGGCGGAGGTTTCGCGCCGGGGCTGATGTTCGACGCGGTCCATCCGAACGCGGCGGGTCAGGCGCTGATCGCACAGGCGGTGCGGGCGCGTGTGATTATCTGAGGTTGGGTTCCGCGCGCGTCGATGTTACCGACGGGCATGGGGGAGAGGTTCGACGAGATCCAGGTCTTGCGGTTCGTGGCGGCGACGGGGGTCGTGGTCGCCCATGCGGTCGATCTGACGACGGCGCGGCTGGGGCTGGAGACGGTTCTGGCCGGCGGGACGCTGGAGGATTTCGGGGCGGCGGGGGTCGATCTGTTCTTCGTGATCAGCGGCTTCATCATCGCCACGACGACGCGGGGGCAGACGGGACTGCGGGCGGCGGGGGATTTCCTGCGGCGGCGGTTCATACGGGTGGCGCTGATCTACTGGCTGTTGTCGCTGCCGATCCTGATCGGCATGGCGCGGGGCGGGACCCTGACGGCCGATGTGGCGGCGGCGAGCTTTCTGTTCTGGCCGTTCAGCGGGCTGGAGATGACGTTTCCGGCCCTGGGGGCGGGATGGACCCTGTGTTTCGAAATGCTGTTCTACGCCGGGTTCGGCCTGGCCATGGCCGGCGGCGGACGGGCCGGATGGGCGCTGGTCGTCGGGGCCGTGGCGGGGGTGGTCGCCGGTCTGGTCGTGGCGACGCCGGTGTTGCGGTTCGTCGGTTCGCCCCTGGTGCTGGAGTTCCTGATCGGGGTCGGGATCGCGCGCTGGGGTCGGGGTTTGCCTAGGGCGGCGGCTTTGGCTGCGGTGGGGCTGGGCCTAGTCGGGTTCGGGCTGTCGCTGGGGTTCGGATACGGCGAGATCGACGGGGAAGCGGCGCTGAATCAGCCTCTGGTCGGGCTGGCGCGGGTGGTCATCTGGGGCCTGCCGGCCGGACTGGTGGTGCTGGGGCTGGCGGCGCGGGCGCGGACGGAGGGCGAACCGGGGCCGGTGCGGCGCGGGCTGATCTTCATGGGGGACGCCTCCTACGCCGTCTATCTGGTCCATGTGCTGGTGATCCGCGTGTTGGGACGGGTGTTCGAGGCGGGCGGGGTCCTGCCCGGGAATGCGGTGGTGGTGTTGACCATCGGCGCCAGTCTGGCGGCCGGGGCGGCGGTGCATGTCGGGGTGGAGCGGCCGTTGCTGCGGTGGCTCTCGTTCCGGGGGCGGGTTGCGACGCGACCGCTTGATCCGCTGAAGAGCGGCTGAGGTCGGGGGGCGTTGCGCCCCCTCCACCCCCGCGCAAGAGGCGCGGCGGTCCCCCTCCCCCAAGGGGGAGGATTTTTGGTTCAGGGAGATTTCGATGGTTTCGATCCGGTGGCCGTTCGGCCAGGCGGGGCGTGTGCGCGCGCCCGAGGCGAAGGCCAGTCGGGCGGCGGTGCTGCTGTCGGGCGTGGGGCGGCCGCGGTGGACGCCCAACGATTACGCCAGTCTGGCGCGGGAGGGGTATCAGAGGAATGCCGTGGCCTATCGCTGCATCCGGATGATCGCCGAGGCGGCGGCTTCGATCCCGCTGGCGGTGTTCGTGGACGGGGCGCGGGACGAGGCCCATCCGCTGGCCCGGCTGATGCGGCGGCCCAATCCCGAACAGTCGGGGGCGGTGCTGATGGAGGCGGTCTATGGGGCGCTGCAGGTGTCGGGCAACGCCTGGATTGAGGCGACCGGGGACGCCGACGGCGACGGAGCGCCGGACGAGCTGTGGGCGCTGCGGTCCGACCGGGTGAAGGTGGCGCCGGGCCGGTCGGGCTGGCCCGAGGCCTGGGACTATTCGGTCGATGGACGGTCGGTGGGTCTGGCCGTATCGCGGATGAGTTCGGACGCGACGGGATCGAGGCGGCGCCAGTGCGGGCGGCCGAGGCGGCGGCGGTGCTGGAGGCGGTGAACGCGGCGAGTTCGGGCGGATCGGGCCAAGGGCTGAGCGCGGCGATCCAGGCGGCGATGTCCAGCTTCGGCGGGGCGCGGGCGGACGGCGGGCCGGTGCTGGGCGGTGGCGCCTATCTGGTCGGGGAGCGGGGGCCGGAGGTGTTCCGGCCGACGACCGGTGGCGAGGTCGGCCCGGCGTCGGGCGGCGGAGTGACGGTCAATGTGGCGGTGGAGGGCGGGGCGCCGGCCCTGTTGCGGTCCGAGGCCCAGATCGCCCAGATGCTGGCGCGGGCGGTCAGTCTGGGCGCGCGGCGGATGTAGGCGTGGAGAGTGACGAGTGGCGGCGAACCGCCGACCACTCGCCCTCGCGTCGGATCCTATTCGCCCTTGGGATTGGGGCCGAAGCGGTTGTCGCCCTTCTGGCCTTCGACCAGGCCGATCCACAGCAGGAAGATCAGGGGAATCAGGCCGGAGAGGATGAAGGCGATCATGCCGGGACCCATCAGGGCGAGAATGGCGGCGGGATCACCCTCGTAGTCGTTGACGGTCATGCCGCCGGCGACGGCGCCCATGCCGACCATGACGAGCCCGACCATGAAGAAGACGATGGAGCCGACCCAGGGGATGGCGATCAGCCAGCCGGTGAGGCCCATGTCGTGCAGACGCTTCACCGAAATGGCCAGGTTGGGCCAGATCAGGGCCAGGGAGATCAGGCCGCCGATGATCGGCAGCCAGTTGGCGACGACGCCGACGCCCAGCAGGATCAGCCAGCCGATCCAGAAATGGCTGCGCCGGGTGCGCCCCTCGAACGACAGGAACAGCTTCTGCCAGTCGAAGCCGGCGACGGTGGTGTCGGTCGGGGCGGACAGGCCGCCGGCGACGCCGACGGTGGACGGGCCGCCCGCCAGGATCAGAATTTGCGTCGCCTCTTCGCCCTCGGGCACGAAGTCGACGCGGACGCCGGGGGCGGGAACGGCCGGCGACTGAAGGCTGGATGAGACGAAGCTGTAGCGCGCGCCGTCGTCGCCGCTGATCAGGCCGGTTCCGGCCGTGCCGTCGAAGCTGAGGATTTCGCCGCGCATTTTTCGCTCCCGTCTCGGTACGGCCCCTCGGCCGCGGTTTGGCGAGCATGGACGAGCGGCGCTTTGCGAACAAGTGAAACAGGGGACAGGTTCGGATGGGCTTTCATGAGGTGCGACTGCCCGCGCGGCTGGCGTTCGGCTCGACCGGCGGGGTGGAGCGGCGGACGGAGATCGCGACCCTGGCGTCGGGGTTCGAGCGGCGTTCGACGCCCTGGGCCCTGGGGCGCAGGCGATACCTGATCGGGGCGAACCTGAGATCGCTGGACGACATGGCCGAGCTGACGGCCTTTTTCGAGGCGCGGCGGGGGCGGCTGTACGGGTTCCGGTTCAAGGATTTCGCCGACTTCAAGTCGTGCGGGCCGGGCGGGACGGTCTCGGCCGGCGACCAGGTCCTGGGCGTCGGGGACGGGGCGCGGACGGGGTTTCCGCTGATCAAGCGTTACGGAGACGTGGAACGACCGATCGCCAAGCCGGTCGAGGGGGCGGTGCGGGTCGCGGTCGGCGGCGTCGAGACTTCGGATTTCGTTGTGGAGGCGACGATGCGGGTCGGCGCGGTCGAAGGCGCGATCGTGGTGTTCCTGGACGCGGCCTTGTCGCGGGCGGAGATCGGGCTGAACGAGCGGGGCCTGCCGCTGGTCTGTCGCGCCGGGCCGGCGGGGGCGGCGCCGGGCGGAGCGGGATTCGCCGAGGTCGCGTTCACACTGGGCGGGCTGCATGCGCGGCCGTGGTCGCCGGCCGGTCTGGCGATAGAGGCGGGCGTGGAGGGTGTGACGGTGCGATGGACGCCGCGGGTGCGGCTGTACGGCGACGGCTGGGACGGCGATCCGACGCCGGTCGATCCGATGCG
Organism: Brevundimonas sp.; assembly: GCF_013912065.1. Lineage (GTDB taxonomy): Bacteria > Pseudomonadota > Alphaproteobacteria > Caulobacterales > Caulobacteraceae > Brevundimonas. Next base: position 134,679 of record NZ_JACESA010000009.1, on the reverse strand, counting down.
GTTCCGGGCGCGCGTGCTGGACGGCGGGACGGTGGTGCGGACGATGGAGGCGGAGGGGACGACCCTGGTCTATCCGGCGGCGGCGCTGGCGGCGGATTTTCCGGGCGGGGCGCCGGCCTCGGCGCGGATCGCCGTGGCGCAATGGGGCGAGGGGTTCGGTTGGGGCGTCGAGGCGGAAATCCGGCTGGTCTAGCAAATATGCCGGGTCCGGCCCTTTGCGGGGGGCGGGGCATGGCTTAACTGACGACCTCTCGGTTTTTCAGTTGGAGCGACAACGGACGTGGCAGGCGACCCCTATAAGGAACTGGGCGTTTCGAAGGGCGCGAGCGCGGACGAGGTCAAGAAGGCGTTCCGCAACCTGGCCAAGGAACTGCACCCCGACAAGAACCCCGGCGACAAGATCACCGAGGACAAGTTCAAGCGGGTGACGGCGGCCTTCGACATCCTGGGCGACGCCGAGAAACGGGCCAAGTACGACGCCGGCCAGCTGGATAACGACGGCAACGAACAGTACCGGGGCTTCGGCGGCGGCGGCGGTCGCGCGGGCGCGAGTCCGTTCGGTCAGGGCGGCGGATTTTCCGGGGCCGGGGGACCGGGCGGGCGGGCCAATTTCGACGGCGTCGATCTGGACGATCTGTTCGGCATGTTCGGCGGGGGCGGGCGTCAACGCGGTGCGCGGGACTTCACGGCGCGCGGCCAGGACGTGCGGGCGACGCTGGACATCAGCCTGGAGGACGCCATCGCCGGGGCGACGAAGCGGATCCAGTTCTCGGACGGGCGGACGCTGGACGTGACCATTCCCAAGGGGGCGGCGGACGGCCAGACCATCCGGCTGCGCGGCCAGGGATCGCCGGGTCGCGGGGCCGAGAACGGCGACGCCCTGATCGAACTGAAGATCGAGCCGCACCCGATCTACAAGCGCGAGGGGGCGGACCTGACCATGGACCTGCCGGTGTCGGTTCCCGATGCGGTGCTGGGCGCAAAGGTGCGGGTGCCGACGCCCGAGGGCGCGGTCCAGATGACGATCCCGGCGGGCTCCAACTCCGGCAAGCTGTTGCGGCTGAAGGGGCGGGGCGCCTTCGCCCAGGGACGGCGCGGGGACCTGCTGGCCCGGCTGGTCGTGACCCTGCCGGACGAGCCGGACGCGGCCCTGGTCAAGTTCGCCGAGGACTGGCGGGCCAAGCGGCCCTATACGCCGGGACGCTGAAGGGCGCTCAAGCCGCGCGGTAGCGCCGAGGAGATGGAATCATGATCGCGAAGCCTGATGTGAAGCCGGCGCGGCCGTGGTTTTCGGCCGGGCCGACGGCCAAACGGCCGGGCTACAGTCTGGCGGGCCTGCCGCAGGATCTGCTGGGGCGCGGCATCCGCGCGCCGGAGGTGGTGGAGCGGTTCGCGCACGGCCTGAGGCTGACGCGGGCGGTGCTGGAGGTCCCCGAGACCCATGTGCTGCTCTATACGCCGGGGTCCGACACGGGGGCGGTCGAGGCCGCCCTGTGGGGGATGCTGGGCCAGCGGCCGGTGCAGGTGGTGGCGTTCGAGAATTTCGGCCTGACCTGGCTGGCGGACGTGAAGGATCATCTGAAGCTGGCGCCCGAAGCCCTGACGGCGCCCTGGGGCGAACTGCCGGATCTGAGCCAGGCGGACTGGTCAAAAGACGTGGTGTTCCCGTGGAACGGGACGACCTCGGGCGTGCGCGTGCCGGACGCCGACTGGATCGCCGACGACCGCGAGGGGCTGGCGATCTGCGACGCCACCTCGGCCGCCTTCGCCATGCCCCTGCCGTGGGACAGGCTGGATGTGGTGACGTTCAGCTTCCAGAAGGCCCTGGGCGGCGAGGCGGGCATCGGGGTGGTGGCCCTGTCGCCGCACGCGGTGGCGCGACTGGACGGGTACAGGCCGGACCGGGCCGTGCCCAAGCTGCTGCGGCTGACCGACGGCAAGGGGTTCGACCGGGCGCTGGCGGACGGGGTGGCGATCAACACCTTCTCGATCCTGACGCTGGAAGACTGGATCGACGCACTGGAGTGGGCGCAGGGGATCGGGGGGCTGGACGAACTGATCCGGCGGACCGACGCCAATTACGCGGCCCTGGCGGAATGGGTGGAGCGGACCGACTGGATCGACTTCCTGCCCGAACGGCCGGAGATCCGCTCGACCACCTCGGTCTGCCTAAAGTTCGTCGCTCCGCGGATCGCGGCCCTGGACGCCAAGGCGCAGAAGGCCTTCGTCACCCGGTTCAAGGCCCTGCTGGAAGGCGAGGGCGCGGTGTACGACATGGAGCCGCACCGGAATGCGCCGCCGGGGCTGAGATTGTGGTGCGGCTGCACGGTCGAGACGGCCGATGTGGTCGCGGCGACGCCCTGGCTGGAATGGGCGTTCGAGACGGCGGTGTCGGAACTGTCGTAAAATATGACGGTTCGGGACGACATGTCCCGATTCCCCCGCTATAGGCTGCGCCCGCATTCGAGCGGAGAAGTGCTTTGGCGAACGTAGCGGTGGTCGGCGCCCAGTGGGGCGACGAGGGCAAGGGCAAGATCGTGGACTGGCTGTCCAACCGCGCCGACATGGTCGTGCGGTTCCAGGGCGGTCACAACGCGGGCCATACGCTGGTCGTGGACGGCAAGGTCTATAAGCTGGCGTTGCTGCCGTCGGGCGTGGTGCAGGGCAAGCCGTCGATCATCGGCAATGGCGTGGTGGTCGATCCCTGGCACCTGGTGGGTGAGATCGAGAAGATCGCGGCCCAGGGCGTGAAGATCAGCGCCGATATCCTGACCATCGCCGACAACGCCTGCCTGATCCTGCCGATCCACCCGGCGCTGGACGTGGCGCGCGAGGCGGCCGCCAGCGCACCGGGCGCCAAGATCGGCACGACCGGGCGCGGCATTGGTCCAGCCTATGAGGACAAGGTCGGTCGGCGCGCCATCCGGGTGTGCGACCTGGCGAATGCCGATGACCTGAAGGTCAAGATCGACCGGCTGCGCTCGCACCACGATCCGCTGCGCGCGGGCCTGGGGCTGGAGCCGATCGATCCGGAGGCGCTGCTGGCCCAGCTGCTGGAGATCGCGCCGAAGATCCTGCCCTATGTGAAGCCGGCCTGGCGGGTGCTGGATCAGGCGCAGAAGGACGGTAAGCGGGTGCTGTTCGAGGGCGCGCAGGGCGCCTTTCTGGACGTGGACCACGGAACCTACCCTTATGTGACCAGCTCCAACACCGTGGCCGGCCAGGCGGCGGCGGGGTCGGGGATCGGGCCGCGCGGCGTCGGCTATGTGCTGGGCATAGTGAAGGCCTATACGACGCGGGTGGGCGAGGGACCGTTCGCCTGCGAACTGGACGACGAGGTCGGTCAGCATCTGGCGACCGTCGGCCGCGAGGTCGGGGTCAATACGGGGCGGGCGCGGCGCTGCGGCTGGTTCGACGCCGTTCTGGTGCGCCAGTCGGTGGCGATCAACGGCATCGACGGCATCGCCCTGACCAAGCTGGACGTGCTGGACGGATTGAAAACCCTGAAGATCTGCGTCGGCTACAAGGTCGACGGCGAGGTGCTGGACTATCTGCCCTCCAGCCTGAAGGCCCAGGCCGCCGCCGAGCCGGTGTTCGAGGAACTGGAAGGCTGGAGCGAGAGCACCGCCGGGGTCCGCAGCTTCAAGGACATCAACGCCAACGCCATCAAATATGTGCGGCGGATCGAGGAATTGATCGGCGCGCCGGTGGCCCTGCTGTCGACCAGCCCCGAGCGGGACGACACAATTCTGATGCGGGATCCCTTCCAGGGTTGAGGAAAAAGGCCCGTCGATTCAACGGGCCTTAACCAGGGGTGCGTTAAGGAACCGGCTGAAACCGGAGCAGAAGCCCTTGTTCACCGCCGACGCCAGAACACTGAGCCGCATCGAGCCCGCCATACGGCGGATCGTGATCGTCGAACCCAACGCCTCGTCCGCGCGGCTGTTGTCCGACATCATGAAGGGGCTGGGCGCGCGCGAGGTCTATGTCGCCGGAGATGAGGAAGGCGCGCTGGAACTACTGCGCGACGTCGAACCGGGCATGATCTTCACCGAACGTTCGGGCGAGGCGCTGAATGGCGAGACCCTGGCGCGTCGCGTCCGTCGTTCGAACATGGCCTGCCGCTCGGCGCCGATCATTATGATCACGAACGAGGCCACCGCCGCCGCGATCAAGGGCGCGCGTGACGCCGGCGTGCACGAGTTCCTGCGCAAACCCTATACGATCGGCGACATCTTCAAGCGGGTCGAGAACGTCGCCTTGAAGTCGCGCCCGTGGGTCGAGGCGGTCGGCTATGTCGGCCCGGATCGGCGCCGGTTCAACTCGGGCGAATATTCCGGGGCGCGCAAACGCCGGGCGGACGGCGCATCCAATGAGAAGATCGACGTCAAGGATCAGGCGCTGCGCATTCTGGCGGCGGCCATCGCCCAGTTCGATCAGGATCCCGCCCAGGCCGTTCGCTCCATCCACCAGCAGGCGCAGACCCTGAAGACCGTCGCCGTCAAGGCGGGAGACGCCAAGCTGGCGATCGCCGCAGGCGGACTGGAGGCCTTCATGAAGGGTGGAGCCGTGACCAAGGCCGGGCTGACCAAGCCGATCGGCGAGATCATGTCGATGGCGGCGCAAGCCGCGCCCGCGCGGATGGCCCGGGCGTCGTAAGACACCGACGCCGTCACCTGGGCCAGGCCCAGATGACGGTTCAGGCCTGATCAGGCGTCGACGAGGTTCCGCTCTTCGGCGGCGGCGCGCATGGCCTTCTGAAGCTTCTCGAAGGCGCGGACCTCGATCTGACGCACACGCTCGCGCGAGACGCCGTACTGGCCGGCCAGTTCTTCCAGAGTCACGGGATCGTCCTTCAGGCGACGTTCCGTCAGGATGTGTTTCTCGCGGTCGGTCAGCTCTTCCATGGCTTCCTGAAGGAGGCTCATGCGAATGCCTTTTTCCTCGTCCTCGGCGAGCTGGGTTTCCTGGGACACGGCCGTGTCGTCGGCCAGCCAGTCCTGCCATTCGCTTTCGCCGTCCGCGCGCAGGGGCGCGTTCAGCGAGGCGTCGCCGCCGAGACGGCGGTTCATATTGGTGACCTCTTCCTCGGTCACGCCCAGTTTGGTGGCGATGGCGGCGAGGTGTTCGGGGTGCAGGTCGCCTTCCTCGAAGGCCGAAATCTGGCTCTTGGCCTTGCGCAGGTTGAAGAACAGCTTCTTCTGCGCGGCGGTCGTGCCCATCTTCACGAGCGACCAGCTGCGCAGGATGTATTCCTGGATCGAGGCGCGGATCCACCACATGGCGTAGGTGGCCAGGCGGAAGCCCTTGTCCGGGTCGAACTTCTTGACGGCCTGCATCAGGCCGACATTGCCCTCGGAAATCACTTCGCCGATCGGCAGGCCGTAGCCGCGATAACCCATGGCGATCTTGGCCACGAGGCGAAGGTGCGAGGTCACGAGGCGGTGGGCGGCTTCCGGGTCCTGGTGTTCCGACCACCGTTTGGCGAGCATGAACTCCTCGTCCTTGGTCAGCATCGGAAACTTGCGGATTTCCGTCAGATAACGCGACAGGCCTTGTTCAGGCGACATCACCGCGAGCGTGCTATTGGCAGCCATATGGTCCCTCCGACCGTCTAAACGAGCGGGCTCTTCGTCATCGGCCACGACATGTGCACCGACGTCTCACCCCTCAACCGGTGAAGTAGCTATGGGTTGCCGCCCTTTTTAGAGGCGGGCCATCACACGAAAGCGTGACCGTTGCCCGGGAGCCACTCGCGCCGATGGAGGCCAATATAGATACAGGTCAGTTTCTATTCAAGACGCACTCTTGGAGTCGATCACCAATCAGTCTCCGTTCATCGTGACGGTCTGCTGGCGACGCAGCTGATCGGCGGCGAGCGCGCGTTCTTCCGGCGTCAGATCGGCGGGGCGGCACCGCCTGACCGGGAAGCGCGATCCGAGGACGGGCTCGTCGCGGCAGATCAGGCGCCGACCAGCCCTGCGTTCCTCCGCGGCGGTGCCGTTGGATTGGGTGGATTCAAGAGCGTCCGGGGCCGCCTGCTGGACTGGAACGGCAGCCGCATCGGCGGGCAGGGGCAAGGCCGTCGATTGGCCGGAAAGCAATAGAGCGAAAGCCAGAATAATCATGATCCAAGTCCCCTTCCATATGACAATACGTTCAAAGCCGAGTTCCTGACAATCCAGAGGCGCGTGATGACGCCGCCGGCGTGTCAGTACTGCCCCGGCTTCGGTCAGATTCCGAGTATCCCGCGATAGGTCGGATGAACGATCTCGCCGTGTTCGGGGTGTTTCTGCAGATAGGCCGAGAAGAAGGGACAGACCGGCAGGATCAGCAGGTCGCGGGCCTTGGCGTCGGCGAGGACGTGTTTCGCCAGCCGGCTGGCTATGCCCTGACCTTCGAGCCGTTCCGGGACCAGGGTCTCGGTGATCATCAGATTGGGCGGGGAGAGATTGTAGGTGACGACCGCCACCTCGCCATCGACCGCCAATTCGTAGCGGTTCAGTTCGGGATTGTCGTGGATTTCGGGGTCGAGCATGGCGGCCTCAGAGGTGGGAGAGAAGGGCTTCGAGCCTTTGCATATCAGCCGGCGGGGCTGTCTCGAAACGCAGAAGTGCGCCCGTGACCGGATGGACGAAGCCCAGGACGGCGGCGTGCAAAGCCTGGCGGGCCAGGCCCGCCTCTGCGATCGCCGAGCGGACGGAGGCGGCGGGGCTGCCGGAGCCGTAAGTCGCGTCGCCGAGAATGGGCGATCCTTTCGACGACAGGTGGACGCGGATCTGGTGGGTGCGGCCGGTGTGCAGGGTGCAGGCGACGCGGGCGGCCAGGGGCGCGCCGCCCGCCCGCGCCGGTTCGCCATAGGTCTGCTGGACCACATAGTCGGTGATCGCCTCGCGCCCGCCCGCGCGCAGGACCGCCATCTTCTTGCGGTCGCCGGTCGAGCGGCCGATGCGGGTCTCGATCCGCCCCTTGGACGGCGAGGGGGCGCCGCGCGTCAGGGCCAGATAGGTGCGTTCGATGTCGTGGGTGGCGAACAGGGCCGAGAGGCCCTGGTGGGCGCGGTCGGTCTTGGCGGCGACCATGACGCCGGAGGTGTCCTTGTCCAGCCGGTGAACGATGCCGGGGCGGGCGACGCCGCCTATGCCCGACAGGCTGGCGCCGCAGTGGGCCAGGAGGGCGTTGACCAGGGTGCCCGTCTCGCAGCCGGGCGCCGGGTGGGCGGCCATGCCGGCGGGCTTGTCGATGACGATCAGGTCCGCGTCCTCGTAGAGGACGGTCAGGGGAATGGCCTCCGGCTGGGGCGTGGCCGGGGCGACGGGCGGCAGGGCGACGACATAGAGGCCGGGCTGGGCCTTGGCCGAGCCGCCGGTGAGGACGCCGCCGTCGCGGCTGACGGCGCCTTCGGCCAACAGGGCCTGGAGCCGGGCGCGGGACAGGGCAGGGAAGGCCTCTGCAAGGGCCTTGTCGAGACGGACGCCGGACGCGTCGATGAGCGCCTCAAGCCGCTTGCCACCGTCGCCCGGGCCGGAGCCGGGGGGCAGGTCGTCTTCGTCGATCAGATCAGGGTCGGACACGAGGCTTCCCTAGCACGACGCGCCGCTTGCGCGAGGGGCGCACGCCGTTTGATAGTGAAGCGGGGGCGTAAGGGGATTTGCGATGAGACGTCTGTTGATCGTCGGCGGCGTGGCCGCCGCGGCTTTGCTGGGCAGTTGCTCGACGATGAGCAAGGACGAATGCCTGGCCGGCGCCTGGGGCGAGAAGGGCTATGCCGACGGGGCGGCGGGCTATCCGGTCACCCGGCTGGACGACCACGCCGAGGCCTGTGCGAAATATCAGGTGGCGCCGAACCCAGCCGCCTATGGATCGGCGCGCGAGGACGGTCTGAGGACCTATTGCACCTTCCAGCGGGGTTGGATCGAGGGGCGTGAGGGCAATACCTATTACGGGGTCTGCCGACCAGACGAAGAGGCGGAGTTCCTGCCCGCCTATCACGACGGGCTGCGGTTGCATCAGGTCGAGGCGGCGGTCGAGACGGCGGAGAGCGCGCTGAGCAGCGCGACGGCGCGGATAGACGATCGCGAGGACAAGCTGGACGCCAAGCAGCGCGAACTGCGGTCGGACGGCCTGACGGACGAAGAGAGGCAGCGTATCCGCGACCGGATCGACGAGGTGCGCGGCGAGATCCGCGAGGCGCGTCGCAATGCCCGTGAGGCGCGCGACGCGCTGGATCACGCGGAATGGGATCGTGTCCGGGTGCGGCGCGAACTGAGCGGCCGCTACCCGGTCTGAGCGATCAGGCCGCCTTGACCGCGGCGCCGCGGAAGGACGGATCGAGGTCGCCCGAAGCGTAGCGCGTGGCCATCTGGGCGGTCGACAGAGGGCGGATGCGGGAGGCCTGACCTTCGCAGCCGAATTGCTGATAGCGCTCCATGCACAGCTTCTTCATCGCAGCCCTGGCGGGCTTCAGATAGGCGCGGGGATCGAACTCACGCGGGTTCTCCATCAGGGCTTTACGAATGGCGCCGGTGATGGCCATGCGGTTGTCGGTGTCGATATTGACCTTGCGCACGCCGTGTTTGATGCCGCGCTGGATCTCCTCGACCGGCACGCCCCAGGTCTGGGGCATTTCGCCGCCGTACTGGTTGATGATGTCCTGCAGGTCCTGGGGCACGGACGACGAGCCGTGCATCACCAGGTGGGTGTTGGGCAGGCGGCGGTGGATTTCCTCGATCACATTCATGGCCAGGATGTCGCCGTCCGGCTTCTTGCTGAACTTGTAGGCGCCGTGGCTGGTGCCCATGGCGATGGCCAGGGCGTCGACCTTGGTGGCGGCGACGAAATCGACGGCCTGGTCCGGGTCGGTCAGCAGCTGCGAATGGTCCAGCTTGCCCTCGAAGCCGTGGCCGTCCTCGGCCTCGCCCATGCCGGTCTCCAGCGAACCCAGAACGCCCAGTTCGCCCTCGACCGAGACGCCGCAGCTATGGGCCATTTCGGTGACGCGGCGGGTGACTTCGACATTGTATTCGTAGGAGGCGGGGGTCTTGGCGTCTTCCTCCAGCGAGCCGTCCATCATCACCGAGGTGAAGCCGTACTGGATGGCGGTGGCGCAGGTCGCAGGGCCGTTGCCGTGATCCTGGTGCATGCAGACCGGGATGTCGGGATAGAGTTCGGCCAGGGCGTCGATCAACTTGGCCAGGACGATGTCGTTGGCGTAGTTCCGCGCGCCGCGCGAGGCCTGGATGATGACGGGGGCGTTGACCTCATGGGCCGCCTCCATGATCGCCAGACCCTGTTCCATATTGTTGATGTTGTAGGCCGGCAGGCCGTAGTCGTTCTCTGCCGCGTGGTCGAGCAGCTGTCGCAGCGTGATGCGCGCCATGATGAAATCTCCTGAGCCGAGGTCTTTTATGATTGGGCGGGAGATTAGCGCTGCGACGCAACAAAGTCACGCCGTGTAACAGCCCGATTCTTGTATGCGTCGGACTAGGCCCTGAGCGCTTCGACGCCCGGCAGGGGCTTGCCTTCCATCCATTCCAGGAAGGCGCCGCCGGCGGTGGAGACGAAGGTCATGTCGTCCGACACGCCCGCGTGGTTCAGGGCCGAGACGGTGTCGCCGCCGCCCGCGACCGCGACCAGGGCGCCGGACTTGGCCAGGTCGGCGGCGGCCTTAGCGGCCTTGACCGTGGCGGCGTCGAAGGGCGGAACCTCGAACACGCCGAGCGGGCCGTTCCAGATCAGCGTCTTGGACAGGGCCATGGCCTTGATCAGTTTCTCGACCGTCAGCGGACCGGCGTCGAGAATCTTTTCGTCGTCGCCGATGTCTTCGCGGGCCAGGACGGTGCGGGTTTCGACGCCCGGCTTGACCTCGGTCGCCACCACGACGTCGAGCGGCAGAAGGATTTCGCAACCCTTGGCCTCGGCCTCGGTCAGGATCTCGCGCGCCGTGTCGGCCATGTCCTTCTCGGCCAGGGAACCGCCGATATCGACGCCCTGGGCATAGAGGAAGGTGTTGGCCATGCCGCCGCCGATGGCGAGCCGGTCCAGCTTGCCGACCAGGTTCTTTAGCAGGTCCAGCTTGGTCGAGACCTTGGCCCCGCCGACGATGCCCAGCACCGGCTTCTGCGGATTGCCCAGGGCGGCGTCCAGCGCGTCCAGCTCGCGCCGCATCGATTCGCCGGCGTAGGCGGGGATGTGACGGGCGACGCCTTCGGTCGAGGCGTGGGCGCGGTGGGCTGCCGAGAAGGCGTCGTTGACGTAGAGGTCGGCCAGATCGGCCAGCTTCTGGGCGAAGACCGGATCATTGGCCTCTTCCGCCGCGTGGAAGCGGACGTTCTCGAGCAGGACCACGCCGCCGGCGTCCAGGTCGCGGATGGCGTCCACGGCGTCCGGGCCGATGCAGTCGTCGGCGAAGCGAACGGGGGCGCCGAGCAGATTTTCCAGATCATCGACGACCGGCTGAAGGCTCATCGACGGGACGCGCTGGCCCTTGGGACGGTCGAAGTGGGCCAGCAACGCGACCTTGGCGCCGGCGTCGCGCAGACGTTGGATCGTCGGCAGGGCGACCCGCAGCCGAGTGTCGTCAGTGACCTTGCCGCCCTCCATCGGGACGTTGAAGTCCACCCGGACCAAGGCCGTCTTGCCGGCGAGGGAGCCCAGGTCGTTGGGGGCGTCGTCGAGGGTGCGGAAGGTCATGGTCGTTTCCCTGTCTCCTCCCTGTCGCGCAGCGATGGGGAGGTGGCGCGGCGCCCTTGCGCCGTGACGGAGGGGTTATCACCCCAGGTTCGGTGCGGCGGAAAGAGCCCCTCCACCACGTCGTGGTCCCCCTCCCCACGTTGTGGGGAGGAGATGTTTGCGGCTTACAGGAACTTCGCCATCACCAGGGCCGTGTCGGCCATGCGGGTCGCGAAGCCCCATTCGTTGTCGTACCAGCTGAGGACGCGGGCCAGCTTGCCGTCGACGACCTGGGTCTGGGGCAGGGCGGCGGTGGACGAGGCGGCGATGTGGTTGAGGTCGCTGGAGACCAGCGGGTCGGTGGTGGTGAACAGGACGCCCTTCATCGGACCGTCGGCGGCGGCCTGAAGCGCGGCGTTGATTTCCGCGACGGTCACGTCGCGACCCGAGACGACCTTCAGGTCGACGACCGAGACGTTCGGGGTCGGGACGCGGATCGACGAGCCGTCCAGCTTGCCCTTCAGTTCCGGCAGGACCAGGCCCAGGGCCTTGGCGGCGCCGGTCGAGGTCGGGATCATCGACAGGCCGGCGGCGCGGGCGCGGTACAGATCCTTGTGCATCGTATCCAGCGTCGGCTGGTCGCCGGTGTAGGAGTGGATGGTGGTCATATAGCCGCGCTCGATGCCGAACAGGTCGTTCAGCACCTTGGCCACCGGGGCCAGGGCGTTGGTGGTGCACGAGCCGTTGGACACGACGATGTCGTCGGCGGTCAGGCTGTCGTGGTTGACCTTGAAGACGATGGTCTTGTCGGCGCCCTCGGCCGGGGCCGAGACCAGGACGCGCTTGGCGCCGGCCTTCAGGTGGGCGCTGGCCTTGTCCTTCGAGGTGAAGATGCCGGTGCATTCGAAGGCGATGTCCACCTTCAGCTCGGCGTGCGGCAGGTTGGCCGGATCACGCTCGGCCGTGACCTTGATCTTGCCCGTGCCGACGTCGATCCAGTCCTCGCCCGAGGTCACCGTGCCGGGGAAGCGGCCGTGAACCGAGTCAAAGCGGAACAGGTGGGCGTTGGTCTCGACCGGACCCAGATCATTGATCGCCACCACTTCGATGTCCGTGCGGCCATGCTCGACGATGGAGCGAAGGACAAGACGGCCGATGCGGCCGAAACCATTGATGGCGACGCGAACGGTCATGGGGGAGGCTCCTCTGAACGATTATGTTGTTGGCGTCTCAATGGAACTGTCGCGGCCCGGTTTCAACCCCGTCGCGGCGCGTTAGCCCTAACATGGTGCGACCAAGCGTTACGGTTTGACCGGGTTGCGTCCATGTCAGGCAAGAAACACCTCTTCGGAGGTTGTTTTGGGCGCATTGAGCAAAATTTTTGCGACAGGGGTTGTGCGACTCCGGCCGGTATGGTTTCTTGGCGTCAGAACAGGGAGCCCCCGTGGCCATGATGACGCGCGATATGATGAAGGGATGCACCGCAAAGGCGGTCGCGGCCGTTCGCGCGCCGACCGGCCTGGAAAGCCCTGTATTCCTCATTCTCCTCGTACTCCTCGGCCTGCTTACGCAAGCGGCGTGGATGCACGCGACCTGACCTAAACACACTCAGGATCGCCTCGCACCACCCCGCTCCCGAAAGGAAGCGGGGTTTTTCGTGCTTGGCGGTTCGAAACGAACCGGACCGATGACGCAAGATTCTACCTCAGAGCCCAGAAAGCCCAATGCGCGCAGCGCGGCGGTGACGCATGGCCCGAACCGGGCGGCGGCGCGGTCCTATCTGCGCGCGGCCGGCATGCAGGACGCCGACTTCGACAAGCCGATGATCGGCATCGTCAACACCTGGTCGACGGTCACCCCGTGCAACATGCACCTGGACCGGCTGGCCAAGGACGTGCGCGCCGGCATCATCGCGGCGGGCGGCTATCCGGTCGACTTCAACACCATCGTCGTCACCGACGGCATCTCGATGGGCACGGCGGGGATGAAGGCTTCGCTGATCAGCCGCGAGGTCGTCGCCGACTCGATCGAACTGGCCATCGAAGGCCACCAACTGGACGGCGTCGTCTGCATCGTCGGCTGCGACAAGACGATCCCGGCGGCGGCCATGGCCCTGGCGCGGATGGATATCCCGGGCCTGGTCTATTACGGCGGCACCATCATGCCCGGCGTCATGCCCACGCCTGGGGGGACCAAGGAGGTCTCGGTCCAGGAGGTGTTCGAGGCTATCGGCGCCCATTCGGCCGGCGCGCTGGACGACGCGGGCCTGAAGGCGGTCGAACAGGCGGTCTGCCCCGGCGCCGGCGCCTGCGGCGGTCAGTTCACGGCCAACACCATGGCCATGGCCCTGTCGGTCATGGGCATCTCGCCCATGGGCGCCAATGACGTGCCGGCGGTCGATCCGAACAAGGCGGCCGAGGGCGAGCGCTGCGGCCGGCTGATCGTCGAACGGGTCTTCGCCGGCGACACGGCCCGCAAATACATCACCCGCGCCAGCCTGAAGAACGCCGCCGTCGCGGTCTCGGCCTCGGGCGGATCGACCAACGCGGTCATGCACCTGACGGCCATCGCGGCTGAGGCCGGCGTCGATTTCGGCGTCGAGGACTGTCACCAAGCCTGCGTCGAGGCGCCGGTCATCTGCGACCTGAAGCCGGGCGGCCGTTTCCTGGCCTCGCACCTGTTCGCCGCCGGCGGCACCCGTCTGGTGACGCAACGCATGGCCGAGGCCGGCAAGATCGTGAACACCCCCACCGTCAGCGGCCGCAGCCTGTTCGCCGAGGCGGCCGAGGCCGAGGAAACCCCCGGCCAGGTGGTGGTGACCCGCTTCGACGCCCCGGTCATGGCGCGCGGCAGCTACGCCGTCATCTATGGCGACGTCGCCCCGGAAGGCGCGGTCATCAAGCTGACCGGCCACAAGGTCGATAAGTTCGAAGGCCCTGCCTGCGTCTTCGACAGCGAGGAAGACGCCTTCCACGCCGTCCAGGACGGCTCGGTCGGCGAAGGCGACGTCATCATCATCCGCTACGAAGGGCCCAAGGGCGGCCCCGGCATGCGCGAGATGCTGCAAGTCACCGCCGCCCTGAAGGGCCGCAAGATCGACAATGTCGCCCTGCTGACCGACGGCCGGTTCTCGGGCGCCAGCTACGGCTTCGTCGCCGGCCACGTCTCGCCGGAAGCCGCCGTCGGCGGCCCGATCGCTCTCATTCGCGATGGTGACCGCATCACCATCGACGTCACCAACCGCCGGATCGACGTCAACGTCGATCTGGCGACGCGCCGGGCGGGCTTCACGCCCCACGTGGTCCGCCCGGCGCGAGGTGTCTTCGCCAAATACCGCGCCTCGGTCGCCTCGGCCGCCCAGGGCGCCGTCACCATCCCCAACCCGCCGCCGGCTCAAATCCCCGATTTTGGCCAGTCGTCTCACAAATCCACTGCTGCTCAGGACGCCTGAATTCTCATGGCCATCACCATCTACACCAATGAAGACATCAAGCCGGGCGCCATCGCCGGCCAGCGCATCGCCATCATCGGCTATGGCTCGCAAGGCCGCGCCCATGCGCAGAACCTGAAGGACAGCGGCCATGATGTGGTCGCCGGCGTCCGTCACGGCGGCACGGGCTGGAAACACGCCACGGCCGACGGCGTGCCGACCGCCGAGCCGGCCGAGGCCGTCAAGGGCGCCGACATCATCGCCATCCTGACCCCCGACATGGTCCAGGGCGAGGTCTATCGCGACATCATCGAGCCGAACGCCAAGGAGGGCTCGGCCCTGCTGTTCGCCCACGGCTTCTCGATCATCTACGAGCGCATCACCCCGCGCCCCGACATGGACGTCATCCTGGTCGCACCCAAGGGGCCGGGCGATCTGGTGCGTCGCGAGTTCCAGCGCGGTCGCGGCGTGCCCTCGCTGTTCGCCATCGAGAAGGACGTGACCGGCAAGGCCCGCGACCGGGCCATGGGCTACGCCAAGGGCAATGGCGGCGCGACGGGCGGCCTGCTGGAAACCACCTTCCGCGAAGAGACCGAGACCGATCTGTTCGGCGAACAGGCCGTTCTGTGCGGCGGCGCCAAGGAACTGGTCATGCAGGGGTTCAACACCCTGGTCGAGGCCGGCTACCAGCCCGAGATCGCCTATTTCGAATGCCTGCACGAGCTGAAGCTGATCGTGGACCTGTTCTACGAGGGCGGCATCTCGAAGATGCACCACTTCATTTCGGAAACCGCCAAATACGGCGCCGTGGCCAGCGGTCCGCGCGTGGTCAACGAAGAGACCAAGGCCCGCATGAAGACCATTCTGGACGAGATCCAGGACGGCACCTTCGCGCGCAACTGGATCGCCGAGAACGAGGCCGGCAAGCCGCAGTACGAAGCCTGGCTGAAGGCGGACCGCGAAAGCCAGATCGAACAGGTCGGCGCCCGTCTGCGCGAGCGGATGGCCTGGCTGAACACGCCCAAATCTGAAGCGGCCTGAGCCTGAGCGAAAGACCGGATGACCCTGATGACCGCCGCCGCCTTCAAATCCTCAGCCGAGGCCGCCCCGCAATCGGGCGCGCGCCTGCTGGTCTCCACCCTGGAGCGGCTGGGCGTGGAGGTGGTGTTCGGTTATCCGGGCGGCGCCATCATGCCGGTCTATGACGCCCTGGCCGGATCCAAGCTGAAGCATATCCTGGTCCGTCACGAGCAGGGCGCGGCCTTCGCCGCCGACGCCTATGCCAGGAAGAGCGGCAAGGTCGGGGTCTGCATCGCCACCTCCGGCCCCGGCGCCACCAATCTGATCACCGGCATCGCTAATGCGCTGATGGACTCCGTGCCGATGGTCTGCATCACCGGCAATGTCGCGCAAGGCTTGATGGGCACCGACGCCTTCCAGGAGATCGACATCCTGGGCGTCACCCTGCCGATCGTGAAACACTCGATCCTGGTCCGCGACGCCGCCGAGGTTCCGGCGGCCATCGAGGAGGCCTTCTACATCGCTGCCTCGGGCCGCCCCGGTCCGGTCCTGGTCGATCTGCCCAAGGACGTGCAGTTCGCCACGACCAGCGAAGACTACGGCTTTCACATTCCCAATGAGACGCCGCGCATCAACCACGACGCCATCGCCGCCGCCGAGGTCGCGATCCGGGCGGCGCGGAAGCCCCTGGTCTATATCGGCGGCGGAGTGAAGATCGGCGGCGCGACCGAGGCCCTGCGCGCCTTCGTCGCCGCGACCGGCATCCCCCAGGTCTCGACACTGAACGCCCTGGGCACCATCCCGACCGACGCAGCCGGCATGCTGGGCATGCTGGGCATGCACGGCGCCCGTGCGGCCAACCACGCGGTGCAGGACAGCGACCTGCTGGTCGTCGTCGGCGCCCGGTTCGACGACCGCGCCACCGGCAAGCTGGCGGAGTTCGCGCCGAACGCCCGCATCGTCCATTTCGATATCGACGCCTCGGAAGTCGGCAAGCTGCGGGCGGCCAATGTCGCCGTCGTCGGCGAGCTGAAGGACGGGATCGAGGCCCTGACGGCGCGGATGGCGGGCGGGCCGGCCCTGGACATCCAGCAGTGGGCGAGCGAGTGCGCCCAGGCTGCGGCGGCCGGCGCCTATCGCTATGACGCGCCGGGCGAGGGCGTCTATGCCCCGGCCTTGCTGAAGGCGGTGTCCGAAGCGGCGGGCGATGATTTCGTCGCCGCCTGCGATGTGGGCCAGCATCAGATGTGGGCGGCCATGCACTGCCGCTTTTCGCGGCCCGAAGCCCACATCACCTCGGGCGGCCTGGGCGCCATGGGCTTCGGTCTGCCCGCCGGGATCGGCGCCAAGCTGGCCGACCCCTCCGCGACGGTCGTCACCATCGCCGGCGACGGCGGCTTCATGATGAACATCCAGGAGCTGGCGACGCTGAAGCGTTACGGCATCCCGCTGAAGATCGTGCTGATCGACAACTCCTCCCTGGGTCTGGTGCGCCAGTGGCAGGAGCTGTTCTTCGCCGAGAACTATTCCGAGATCGACCTGTCCGACAATCCGGACTTCGTGAAGGTGGCCGAAGCCTTCGGCATCGAGGCCTTCCGCATCGATCGTCGCGATCAGGTGTCCGACGGCATCCAGCGCCTGCTGGCCGCCGACGGTCCCTGCCTGGCCCATGTGGTCATCGATTCCCGAGACAATGTCTGGCCGCTGGTTCCGCCGGGCAAGAGCAATGCTGAAATGATGGAGGGCTCCTGAGATGAGCAACACGATCCACATCCAGATCGACCGTGCCGACGGTTCGCTTCAGCGTCTCATCGGACTTGTGGAGCGCCGGGGCTTCCACATCGACGGCATCAACATGGCCGACGAAGGCCCCTTCCGCCGCATCGCCCTGACCGTGCGCGGTCGCGACGCCGGTCGCTGCATGGACAATCTGGGCCGTCAGATCGACCGGCTGTTCGGCGTGCGCCGCATCGGCAACGACATTATTCAATCCGAGGCCGCGTGATGACCGCCGAAAAAGTACGAGTATCCGGCGTATCCCGAACCGAGGAGATCGCCGCCGACCCCAACCGCGTCATCGTCTTCGACACGACGATGCGGGACGGGGAACAGGCGCCCGGCTTCTCCATGAGCGCCCAAGCCAAGGTGAAGATGGCCCAGGTCCTGAAGGACCTGGGCGTCGATGTTATCGAGGCCGGCTTCGCCGCCGCCTCGCCGGGCGACGAAGACTGCATCCGCCGCGTGGCCGGCGAGGTCGAGGGGCCGATCTTCTGCTCCCTGTCCCGCGCCAACGAAAAGGACATCGACGCCAGCTTCCGCGCCCTGGCGCCCGCGCCGAAGTCCCATCGTCGCTGCCACACCTTCATCGGCACCAGCCCGATCCATCGCACCGCCAAGTTGAAGATGTCGACCAACGAGGTCCTGGCCACGGCGGTGCGCTCGGTCGAATATGCGGTCAGCCTGTTCGACGACGTCGAGTTCTCGGCCGAGGACGCCTTCCGCACCGAGCCGGAGTTCCTGGCCGATGTGCTGGAGGCCGCCGCCGACGCCGGCGCCCGGACCCTGAACGTGCCCGACACCGTCGGCTATGCGACCCCGGAAGAAGTGCGCGAGACCTTTCGCGCCCTGGCGGCCCGGATCCATAAGCGGCATCCGCACGTGATCTTCTCGGCCCACTGCCACGACGACCTGGGCATGGCGGTCGCCAACTCACTGGCCGCCGTCGAGGGCGGGGCGCGTCAGGTCGAGGGTGCGATCAACGGCATCGGCGAACGGGCCGGCAACGCCTCGATCGAAGAAGTCATCATGGCCCTGAAGGTTCGCGAGGACCGGTACGGCGTCACCACCGGCGCCGACAGCCGCCACCTGGTGCGCGCCTCCAAGATCCTGTGCGAGATCACCGAGACGGTCATCGCCCGCAACAAGTCGGTGGTCGGCATCAACGCCTTCGCCCACGAGGCCGGCATCCACCAGCACGGCATGCTGGCCGACAGCCGCACCTATGAGATCATGCGTCCCCAGGACGTGGGTTTCGAGGGCAGCTGGTTTGTCCTGGGCAAACACTCGGGCCGCCACGCCATCGCCAAGCGGGCCGAGACCATCGGCCGGCCCATCGAGGGCGAGCGTCTGGCCGCCGTTGTCGTCGGCTTCAAGCAGCGCGCCGACCAGATCGGCGAGATCAGCGACGCCGAACTGATCGCCATCATCGACCGGGTCGACGGGGTTGAGGAGACGGTCGCCCAATATGCCTGATCCCAAAACCCTGTTTGACAAGGTCTGGGACGCCCATGTGGTGCGGTCGGAGACGGCCGATACGCCGGGCGTTCTTTATATCGACCTGCATCTGGTCCACGAGGTCACCAGCCCCCAGGCCTTCAGCGAGATCGAGGCGCGCGGGCTGAAGGTGCGCCGTCCCGACCGGACCTATGCGACCCTGGACCATTCGACTCCGACCCTGCCGGCGGGCTTGAACGGGCTGAAACCCTATGTCACCGCCCAGGCCGAGGCCCAGGTGCATCGGTTGGAGAAGAACTGCGCCGCCCACGGCGTGCCGTTGGCCGGATGGGGGTCCGAGGATCGGGGAGTCGTCCATGTGATGGGGCCGGAGCTGGGCCTGACCCAGCCGGGCATGACGGTGGTCTGCGGCGACAGCCATACGGCGACCCACGGCGCCTTCGGGGCCCTGGCCTTCGGCATCGGCACGTCCGAGGTCGGCCATGTGCTGGCGACCCAATGCCTGTTGCAGCGTAAGGCCAAGGCCATGCGGGTGACGGTGACCGGACGGCTGCAGCCCGGCGTGTCGGGCAAGGATGTCGCCCTGGCGGTGATCGCCGCCATCGGCTTTGGCGGCGGCACCGGCTATGTCATCGAATACGCCGGCGAGGCGGTGCGGTCGCTGGACATGGAAGGGCGGATGACCCTGTGCAACATGTCCATCGAGGCGGGCGCCCGCGCGGGCATGATCGCCCCGGACCAGACCACCATCGACTGGCTGCGCGGCCGCAAGCACGTCCCCGCCGACTATGAGACGGCGACGGCTGAATGGTTGAAGCTGTCCAGCGATCCGGGCGCGATCTTCGACAAGGAAGTGGTCATCGACGGCGCCGCCATCCGCCCGATGGCCACCTGGGGCACGACCCCGGACGCCGGGGCGCCGATCGGCGCGCCCGTGCCCCAGCCCCAGTCGGACAGCGACCGCAAGGCCATCGCCTATATGGGCTTCACCGCAGGCGAGGCGACGACCAGCCAGCCGGTGGACGTGGTCTTCATCGGCTCCTGCACCAATGGCCGCCTGCCGGACCTGCGCGCCGCCGCTGAGGTGCTGCGCGGGCGCAAGGTCAAGCCGGGCCTGCGGATGCTGGTGGTGCCGGGCTCGGAAGCCGTGCGTCGCGACGCCGAGGCGGAAGGTCTGGACCAGGTCTTCATCGCCGCCGGGGCCGAATGGCGCATTCCCGGCTGTTCGATGTGCATCGCCATGAACGGGGACTTCGTCGGGCCGGGCCAGCTGGCCGTCTCGACCTCCAACCGCAATTTCGAAGGCCGCCAGGGCAAGGACGCCCGCACCATCCTGGCCAGTCCGGCGACGGCGGCGGCGACGGCGGTGGCCGGGGTGCTGACCGATCCGCGCGTCTTTTTGAACGAGACCGTGCGCGAGACCGTAGGGGTGCAAAATGTCTGAGCCCTTCCAGGTCCTGACGTCCAAGACGGTCACGCTCAGCCAGGCCAATATCGACACCGACCAGATCATTCCCGCCCGCTTCCTGACCACGACGACGCGCGAGGGGCTGGGCAGGGCCGCCTTCCATGACTGGCGCTACGAGGCCGACGGTTCGGAAAAGCCCGAGGCCATCCTGAACCGGATCGATCCGGCCGAGCACCGGATCCTGCTGGCGGGCCGGAATTTCGCCTGCGGATCGTCGCGCGAACACGCGCCCTGGGCGCTGTACGACTATGGGTTCCGGGCGGTTATCTCGACCGAGATCGCTGACATTTTTACATCTAACGCGTTGAAAAACGGTCTTTTGCCCATCGTCGTCAGCCAGGCGGTGTGGGACGATCTGGCGTCGCAGCCGGATCAGCCGGTCACGATCGACCTCCAGGCCGGCCAGATCCGGCGCGGCAATGCCCAGCCCGTGCCGTTCGAGGTCGAATCCTTCGCGCGCGAGTGCCTGCTTAACGGGGTGGACACCCTGGGCTGGCTGCAATCAAACCTGCCAGAGATCGAAGCCTACGAGCGTTCGAAAGAGACCGTCCGATGACCCAAGCCGCCCCCCAGACCTATAATATCGTCCTGCTGCCCGGCGACGGCGTCGGGCCCGAAGTGACTCGGGCCGCGCGCGACGTGCTGGCCGTCATCGGCGACTTCTACGGCCACCATTTCCAGTTCACCGAGCATCTGATCGGCGGGGCGGCCATCGACGCGACCGGCGAGCCCCTGCCGGAAGCGACGCGCGCGGCCTGCGTTGCCGCCGACGCCGTCCTGCTGGGCGCGGTCGGCGGGCCCAAGTGGGACGGCGGTAAGCGTCGGCCGGAAGAAGGTCTGCTGGCCATCCGCAAGGCCATGGGTCTGTTCGCCAATCTGCGGCCGTTGCAGGTGTCGCCGGTTCTGGCCCACCGCTCGCCGCTGAAGAAGGAGATCGTCGAGGGCGTCGATCTGATCGTCTTCCGCGAACTGACCGGCGGCGTCTATTTCGGCAAGAAGACGCGGGACGCCAAGGGCGCGACCGACCTGTGCGAATATACGGTGGTCGAGATCGAGCGGGTCGCCCGCGCCGCCTTCCAGACCGCCCGCCAACGGCGCGGCAAGGTGACCTCGGTCGACAAGGCCAATGTGATGGAGACCAGCCGTCTGTGGCGCGAGGTCGTGACCCGCATCCACGCTGAGGAATTCCCCGAGATCGAGCTGGAGCACGCCCTGGTCGACTCCATGGCCATGCACCTGATCAGGAAGCCGCGCGAATACGACGTCATCCTGACCGAGAACATGTTCGGCGACATCCTGTCGGACGAGATCTCGGTGCTGGGCGGTTCGATCGGCCTGTTGCCGTCGGCCTCGCTGGGCGCGGGAGGGCCGGGCCTGTTCGAGCCGATCCACGGTTCGGCTCCCGACATCGCCGGCCAGGACCTGGCCAATCCGGTCGGGACCATATTGTCGGCCGCCCTGCTGCTGCGTCACAGCCTGAAGCTGGAGGACGAGGCCGATTCGATCGAGGCCGCCGTCGCCGCCGTTCTGGCTGCGGGCGCCGTGACCGCCGACCTGGGCGGGGCTCTGGGCACGCGCGCGGCGACCGAAGCCGTCGTCGACGCCATCCGGGCGATTCACTGGGCGGCGGCGCATCGAGTGCAGATGCACTGGGCCTGAGCCGGTCGAGGCCTAATCGGCCTCTTGAATTTCATGCTCCGAACACTGTTCGTTCTTGCAAAGGCGAGATGGTTTTGGGCGTTTAAGCGCAACGATCATGCCGAGCTTAACTTTTTATCAATAACCGTTGCAAGAAAGTTGCACCGTTTACGGCCAAGCCCCTTGCGCGAAATGCGATTGCAGTAAAACCTTCGCACTTGCGAGATTGCCAAGGGGGAATTGCTTATGTCGCGTGTCTGGAATCGACTTCCGGGAGCCGCCGCGCTCCTGCTTCTGACCATCGGTCTCTTTTATGCGGGCGGCGCCTTCGCCCAGACGGCGGAGGCCGCGCCCGCGCTTCTGGCCCACCAGTCCGCGCTGGAACTGGATGGGGCGGGCACGGCCTGGCTGGGCACTTCGACCGCCCTGGTCCTGCTGATGACCCTGCCGGGTCTGGCCCTGTTCTACGGCGGCATGGTCCGCCGCAAGAACGTCATCGCCACCATCACCCAGTCGGTCGGCGTCTTCGCGGTCGTTTCGCTGGTCTGGTTCATCGCCGGCTACAGCATCGCCTTCGGCGCCAACGCCGACCCGATGCTTCAACCCTATGTCGGCAGCCTGGACATGCTGTTCCTGAACGGCGTGACCCTGGGCACGGCCAACAGCCTGCTGACGGGCATCCCCGAATATCTGTTCATCTCCTTCCAGATGACCTTCGCCATCATCACCCCGGCCCTGGTCACCGGCGCCTTCGCCGAGCGGATGAAATATTCCGGCCTGCTGCTGTTCACGGCCCTGTGGTCGCTGCTGATCTATGCGCCCATCTGTCACTGGGTGTGGGGCGGCGGTTTCCTGGGCGCGGCGGGCGTGCTGGACTTCGCTGGCGGCGCGGTCGTCCACGTCAACTCGGGCGTCGCGGGTCTGGTCTGCGCCATCTTCCTGGGGCGTCGCAAGGGCTATGGGTCCGAGCCGATCCTGGCGCACAATCCGGTCCTGACCATGATCGGCGCCTCGCTGCTGCTGGTCGGCTGGATCGGCTTCAACGCCGGCTCGGCGGGCGCCGCCAACGAGCTGATGGGCGTGGCCCTGCTGAACACCGTCCTGGCCGCCGCCGCGGCCGCCCTGACCTGGAAGCTGATCGAACTGATCGAGAAGAAGAAGGTCTCGCTGATCGGCATGCTGTCGGGCGTGGTCGCCGGTCTGGTGGCCATCACCCCGGCCGCCGGCTTCGTCGATCCGAAGGGCGCCGTGATCATCGGCCTGATCGCCGGACCGGTCTGCTATATCTCGTCGGTCTGGATCAAGAAGCTGCTGCGCTACGACGACTCCCTGGACGCCTTCGGCATCCATGGCGCCGGCGGTCTGATCGGCGCCCTGCTGACCGGCGTGTTCGCGACCACCGCGATCAACAGCCTGTCGGCGGACGCCACGGTCGGCGCCCAGGCCATCGGCCTGGCCTGGACCATCGCCTACAGCGCGGTCGGCACCTTCATCATCCTCATCGTCTGCAAGTTCACCACGGGCCTGCGGGTGAGCGAGGCGGAGGAAACCGCCGGGCTGGACACGTCGCTGCACGGCGAGGCGTTGGAACACTGAAGGAAAGGGCGCGGCCCGCCGGCCGCGCCCGACTTTCCGGCGCTCGTGCCGGTGAGGCATAACAAACAAACAAAACAAGGGGATACAGTATGAGCGTGAAACTACTCGGTACCGCCGCCGCCGCGGCCCTGACCCTGGGTCTGGTCGGTCTGGCGGCCCCTGCCTCGGCTCAGTCCGACGTCGAAGTCGCCTTCAACGCCGGCGTGTTCAGCGACTATGTCTTCCGCGGCTTCAGCCAGACCGACGAAGATCCCGCCATCCAGGGCGGCGTCGATATAACCGCAGGCAGCTTCTATGTCGGCGCCTGGGCCTCGAACGTCGATTTCGGTGATGACACCGACGCAGAGGTCGATCTCTACGGCGGCTACCGCACCGAAGCCGGCGGCTTCGCGCTGGACGTCGGCGTGGTCGGCTACCTCTATCCCGGCGAGCCGGACGAGGCGGACTACAATTATGTGGAGTTCAAGGCTGCGGCGTCCCGCGCCGTCGGACCCGCCACCATCGGGGGCGCCGTCTTCTATTCGCCCGACTTCTTCGGCGCGGACGAGGCGGCGACCTATGCTGAGGTCAACGCCGCCTTCGCCCCCGCTGAACGGTGGACGATCTCGGGCGCCGTGGGCCAGCAATGGCTGGACGTCAGCGACGACTATGTGACCTGGAACGTCGGCGTCGCCTACGCCCTGACCGAAAATCTGGCGCTCGACGTGCGCTATCACGACACCGACGTGGACGATGTCACCATCGCCGAGGGCCGCGTGGTCGGCGCCCTGAAACTGGCGTTCTGATCGCTTCCTTCCCTGAATGAAGAAGGCCCCGGAGAGCGATCTCCGGGGCTTTTTTGCATTAGCGGGCGTATCGGCTTTCGACCGGATCGTAACGGTCCCAGACCTTGCCGTCAGCCAGCGACCGCAGCAGCTTCAGATATTCAGCGTGGGTCCAGGCCAGGGGCGTGGCCGAGTCGGTGTTCTGGCCCAGGGCGTAGTCGTGGGCGGTCGGGTCGCCGACCCCGTCCCAGACCTGTTCGGCCAGCATCAGCCCGTCGTTGGCGAACCGCTCCATGCCGCGCACATAGGTCTGGCGGATGGCGGCGATGTCGGCAGCCGAGGGCGTCCCGTTCACGCTCACGCGGGCCAGTTCATAATGGCCGCGCTCGCCGGTGAAGAAGGGCCAGACCCGGCCGCGCTGGCCCGGGCTCATCTCGCCGCCGACGCCGTAGTTGGCGCCGGTGACGTGATCCTCGCCATAGCCGTCGACGCCATAACGGCGCCAGCCCGGCGTCTTGTCCCCCTCTGGACCGAAGTCGTAGCGGACCCGGTACAGGTCCTCCAGCGACTGGTCGTCATAGACCGGCAGGGTGGCGAGGATGTGCGGATCGTCGGCCTTGCGCACGCCATAGCGCACCAGTTCCAGGAAGCCGCCGTCCACGACCCGATCCTCGGCCGGCGCGATCTGACCGTTGGCGCCCCCGATCGGCGCCTTGTCGTTGGGGGTCTCGTTCTGGGTGATGCGGATGTAGTAGCGACCATCGCCGAAGTCGCCGTTGGTGGTGAACATCCGGTCTTCGATCTTGGAGGCGTAGCGGTCGGCGGCGGCCTGGTAGCGCATCGCCCCGGCCGTATCGCCTGAGGCGCGGGCCATCTCGGCCGCCACCGTCAGACCGGTGACGACGGCCGCTGTGGTGGACGGCGAATAGCCCTGCTGTTCTTCCCAGCGTTCCTGCTGGGTGAAGGGTGGCTTGATCTCGGCGTCGTTCCACAACAGCCCGACCTTGCCCCCGTCGACCAGGAAGTCGGCCGCCGGCTTCAGCATGGCGTTGTAGCGTTCGGTCATCTGCGCGTCGGACAGCCAGCCCATCTTCCACAGGCGATAGCCCAGCATGATCGGCATGGCCGTCTGGTCCAGCTGGACCGCGACCCATTCCAGCTCGCCGTCGACATGAGTCTTCTGCAGGAACCAGCCGCCGACGCCGGTGTTGCCCGGCGTGTTCGGCCCGACCTGGACCTGGGGCAGATAGTTGAAGGCCGCCATCGGCGTCGCCTTGTCGCCCAGGGCCGCCAGGGCCATGGCCACCTGATAGAAGTCGCGCGGCCAGACGGCCTTGTAGCCGGTCGAGGACTTGGAGGCGTCCACCGTGTCGCCCCACGGATTGGACAGCGAGGCGATCAGGGCGCCGGCGTGGGTGCGATCCTCCTGCACCTTCAGCATCAGGGCCGAGGCATAGGCCAGCTTGCCGCCGTCGGTCGCCTGCTGCGCGATGCGCGGCAGTTCGCTCAGCGAGGCGACATAGTCCTCCCAGCCCATGCGATCGCCCTCGCCGTTGAAACGGGCCAGGACCTCGTCCAGGCCGGTGGCGAAGGCGCCGTCCGCCGCGCCTTCAGCCGACGCCTCGCTGTCGCCGAAGCCGATGACGAAGTCGCGCTTGACGCTCTGGCCCATGCGCAGGCTCGGCAGGGCGCCGGTCATCATCGTGTTGCCGGCGGTTTCGCCGGTCGAGGCGTAGGTCCAGTCCAGCTTGCCGTCCTTCAGGTCGGTCAGGCCGTCCGATGCGCCGACGAAGCCGACGCTGGCCGCCGTGAAGGCCTCGCTGGGCCTCAGCACCAGATGGGTGTCGCCCTCCCAGGCGTGGAAGGCCTGGGTCGTCACCGCGCCGTGGTCGTCGACGCCGGTGTTGGCGATGTGCGGCTCCAGCAGCAGATACGGGGTCACCTCGCCGCTCAGGGCCGTGATGGTGACGCGCAGCACCAGGGCGTTGTGGTCGGGATCGGTGAAGATCAGCTTCTGGATCTCGAACCGGCCCGCCTTGTCGCGCGTCGTGACCCTGTAGGCCGGCGACAGCGGGCGGCCCTCGGCGTCCGTGTGCAGGTATTCGGTCCGTTCGGTGGTGTCGGTCCCTTCCAGGGCCAGACCCTCAGGCGTGACCACGGCGAAGCGCAGGGCCTTGATCTGGGCCTCGTGGATCAGGCCGTACATGGTCTCGGTCAGAACGCCGTCGGCGATGGAGAACCACACCTTGGACACCGCGCCGGTCGGGCCGCCGTCGCGGTACTGGCCGTCGACATAGGCTTCATAGGATGCGCCCGCGCCGGTCTTGGCCGCGCTGGACCAGGTCGGCACGTCGCCGGGCGCGCCGGGGGCGACCGATTGCGCCGTCGCGGCCGAGGCGAAGGCCAGGCCGGCGGCGCCGGCGAGGCAGAGGGATTTCAGGTTACGCATGACGCGCCTCCTCTTGGGGGACGGGGGAAAGCAGGAAGGTCAGGGGCACGTCGAGGCGGCTGTTCCAGGAGGCCTCGTTGTGCTGGGCGCCGGGGAAGACCAGGCTTCGGAAATCGCCGGGGCCGTAGCCGCGACGACGGAAGGTCTGATCCACCTGGCCCTGGAAGGCGGCGTAGAACTGATCCAGCGTCTCGTCGCCCCGGTCGAAATAGAAGCGATGCGAACCCGGCGCCGGCAGGCCGCGTTCGATCACGCCGGTCCAGGCGGCGACCAGCCGCTCGCGCCAGGCGTCCAGCTGGGGGCCGGCCTGTAGCCCCTCGACCTTCAACGGCCAGTGGGTCGACAGGCAGGCGGCGGCGGAAAACACGTCCGGCCGTTTCATCACCGCATACATCGAGATCAGCCCGCCCATGCTGGAGCCGCTGACCGTCGTGTCGTCGCGACCCGGCAGGGTGCGATAGGTCCGGTCGATGAAGGGCTTCAGCTCCTCGGCCAGGAAACGGACATAGCCGTCCGACAGGGGCGCGCCGCCATAGATGGCCTGGACATCCGCCCGCATGTCGTCGGGCAGGGCGGCGATCAGATCGGCGGGGACATATTCCCTCAGGCGCAGGTCGGTGTTCCAGACCCCCACCACTATGGGCGCCCGGACCTGGCCATTGGCGATTAGTCGCTGCAGATGCTCGTCCACGCCCCATTCGCCGAAGTTGGCCGTGGCGGCGTCGAACAGGTTCTGGCCGTCGTGCATGTAGAGGACCGGATAGGCCTGGTCCGACGCCTCATAACCGGGCGGCAGCCAGACTGAGATCTTGCGCGGCGCGGCGTGGACCAGGGTCAGGTCGTCGTGAACGACCAGACGCCCGCCCGCGATCTGGGCCTGCGCGGCGTTCGCGAAGGGTAGGGCGGCCATCAGGGCCAGCAGACCGCGCCGGTTCATGCGCGGTGCTCCCGGACCAGCAGGGCGCTGATCGCCGCCAGCACGAAGGCGGCGGCGCCCAGGACCAAGGCCCAGATGGCCTGGCCGTCGAACAGGGTCTTCAGGATCAGGCCCAGGACCGTGGCGGCCAGCAGCTGGGGCACCACGATGAAGATGTTGAAGACGCCCATATAGACGCCCATCTTCCGGTCCGGCACCGCCGCCGACAGGATGGCATAGGGCATGGAGACGATCGAGGCCCAGGCGAAGCCGACGCCGATCATCGGCAGCCACAGCAGGGCCGGATCGCGGATGGCGAAGACGCCGAACAGGCCCGCCGCCCCGAACATCAGCATGACGGCGTGGGCGCCCTTTCGCCCGATGCGACGGGCCAGCTGGGGCAGCAGGAAGGCCGCCAGGGCCGCCACGCCGTTATAGACCCCGAACAGCACGCCGACCCAGTCGGCGCCAGCGGCATAGGCGGTCGAGGTCGTGTCGGTGGTCCCGTAATGGACGCTGGTCACGGCGGCCGTGGTGTAGATCCACATGGCGAACAGGGCGAACCAGCTGAAGAACTGCACCACCGCTAGGCCGCGCATCGTCTCGGGCATGCGGAAGATGTCGTTCAGGATTTCGGTGGCGGCGTTGACGATGCGGCGGCGTTGCATCATCCCCACGGCGATCTGCAGCAGGCCGAACCCGGCGAAGAAGCCGGCCAGGACCAGCAGTTCCTTCTCCAGGTTCAGCACCGAGATCAACACGAAGCCCAGACCGCCCAAAACGGCGCAGACCAGACCCGAGGCCATCCAGGCCTGGACGCTGCGGGCCGGCGCTTCAGGCCCCTCTTCGGGAGCGGGAGCGCCCAGGGCCGCCAGTTTGGCGCGT
This sequence comes from Brevundimonas sp., assembly GCF_013912065.1. Lineage (GTDB taxonomy): Bacteria > Pseudomonadota > Alphaproteobacteria > Caulobacterales > Caulobacteraceae > Brevundimonas. Next base: position 106,608 of record NZ_JACESA010000009.1, on the reverse strand, counting down.
TCAAAGGCGGCGATCTGTTCGGGGCTGTATTCCCTGGTCGACAGCACGGTCCACAGCACGGCCGAGAACAGGCCGATGGCCCCGACATAGAAGGCGATCTTGACCGACAGGGGCACGACCCCCTCGGCCGCCGTCGAGACCACGCCGAACACGTTCGACAGCAGCCAGGGCAGGACCGAGGCGAACACCGCCCCCGCCCCGATGAAGAAGCTCTGCATCGCATAGCCGGCGGTGCGCTGTTCCTCGGGCAGATTGTCGCCGACGAAGGCGCGGAACGGCTCCATGGTGATGTTGATCGAGGCGTCCATGATCCACAGCATGGCTGCGGCGAACCACAGGCTGGGGCTGTTGGGCATGGCGATCAGGGCCAGGGTCGTCAGTATGGCCCCGACCAGGAAATAGGGGCGGCGACGCCCGAACCGGGTCCAGGTCTTGTCGCTGAAATGGCCGATGATCGGCTGGACCAGCAGGCCCGTCAGCGGCGCGGCGATCCACAGGATGGCCAGCGAATCCACCTCGGCGCCCAGGGTCTGGAAGATTCGGCTGGTGTTGGCGTTTTGCAGGCCGAAGCCGATCTGGATGCCGAAGAAGCCGACGCACATGTTCCAGATCGCCAGGCCGGACAGGCGCGGGCGGTGGGCGTGGAGGGGTTCGGGCGTCGCGCTGCTCATCGACGCGCGCGTCCAATCGGCACGAAGCGGATGGCCTGGCCGCCGCCGGGCGCCAGGGCCAGGGTCAGTACGTCGGCCGAGGTCACTTCACGCTGTTCGATGATTATGTCCTCGCGCTTGCCGCGATAGTCGGCCTCGGGACCGTCGCGATAGATTTCGGCCCGGTAGCGACGGCCGTCGTCCAGGAAGTCCAGATGCGCGGTCAGGACGCGCGGATGTTCGTCGGTGATGGCGCCCAGGGCCCAGACGTCCGACGCCCGGTCCTTCCTCGCGATGGCGACGTAGTCGCCCATCTCGGCCGCCAGCACCCGGGTCTCGGCCCAGTCGCATGGCACGTCCTTGATGAACTGGAACGGCGCGGGATTGGCCTCGTAATTGACCAGCAGATCCGCCGCCATCTGGATCGGGCTGTAGATGACGACATAGAGGGCCAGCTGCTTGGCCCAGGTCGTCTGCACGCCGCCGGGGCTGCGCGTCTCCATGCCGAAGATGCCTGGCGTATAGTCCATCGGCCCGGCCAGCAGGCGGGTGAAGACCAGGTTCGGCTCGTGCTCGGGCGGATTGCCGGGGTTCCCCCAGGCCGAATATTCCATGCCCCGCTGACCTTCGCGGCTGATGATGTTCGGATAGGTGCGGCGCAGGCCGGTATCCTTGAACGGCTCGTGGGCGTTGATCGCCACCTTGTGCCGGGCGCCGGCTTCGACGACCTTCATGTGGTGCTGAGCCATCGCCTGGCTCTCGTGCCAGGCCATGACCATCTGGCCGTCCGGTCCGGCGACGCGCGCGCCTTGCGCATCGGCCACATAGCCGGTCTTGACCGAATGGACGCCCAGCCGCTCGTACAGGGCCATGGCCGGTTCGAGCTGCTGCTCGTAGTGGAAGGCGTTGCCGCCCGTCTCGTGGTGGCCGATCAGCTGCACGCCCTTGGACCGGGCATGGGCGCAGACCGCCTCGATGTCGAAGTCGGGATAGGATTCGGTGAAGCTGAAGTCCGAGCCGTTGGCGAACCACTGGCCGTCCCAGCCCTTGTTCCAGCCCTCGACCAGAACCCCGCCGAAGCCGTGTTTGGCCGCGAAATCGATATGTTTGATCGTGTTCTCGGTCGTGGCGCCGTGCTTCGGACCCGAGTTCCAGCTCTTCAGCTCCAGGTGCATCTCCCACCAGACGCCGACATATTTCATGGGCTTGAACCAGCTGACGTCGCCCAGCTTGTTGGGCTCGTTCAGGTTCAGGATCAGGCTGGAGTCGATCAGGCCGGCGGCGCTGTCCGACACCTGCAGCGTCCGCCACGGGCTGTTGAACGGCGCCTGTCGCACCACGGCGGCGTTGGTCAGGCCGGGCGTCAGCTGGGCGCGGAACTTCGTGCCCTCCGACCGGCGCAGGTTCATGCCGGCGTAGTCGATGCAGGCGGCTTCGTGGATCGAGACGTGCAGACCGGACTGGCCCTTGACCGTCATCGGCGTCTGGGCGCTGCCGACCGCGCTGATCGGCGTGCGGCTGTACAGATATTCCTCGCGGTTCCATTCCCAGGCCGGGCACCACAGGGCCTCGCCGTCCTCGGCCAGGTTGAACTCGGTGATCTCGGAGCCGATGCGGACCGTCTTCAGACCCGGCTGGTCCGGGACCTCGTAGCGGAAGCCCAGGCCGTCGTCATACAGGCGGAAGACCACGTCCACGCGGCGGCCCAGGGCGCCGGTCTCGACATAGCCGACCCGCCACTCGTTGTAGTGGTTGCGGATGAAGCGGCGCTCGCCCCACGGCTGCTCCCAGGTCTCGTCGAACGTGATCGGCTGACCGGCGGCGACGGCCAGACCCCGCTCCAGCGCCGGGGCGTCGGTCAGCAGGAAGCCCAGCTTGGACGGGGCCACGACGACCCGCCCCTGACGCATGACCGAATACATCGGTCGGCCGTCGTTGTCGGTGAAGGCCTCGACTGTCAGCACCCCGCCGGGCGAGCTGGCGCGGGCGTGGACCGGGCTGGTCTGGGCCCGGACGCCGGTGGCGCCGAAGGCCAGGATCGAGGCGCCGCCGAGGGCCAGGAAGGATCTGCGCTTCATCATGTGAACTCCGTTACGCCGCCTCTTGCCAACCGCCGCGAACGGTGGCTGAAATGTTTGCAGAAAAATTTGCAGTCACGACAGACTGCTTCGAGGACCCGCGACCTTGAGCCGCAAGACCACCCGACTTGAAGACATTGCGCGCCTGGCCGGCGTCTCGGTCGCCACGACCTCGCGGGCGCTGAACGACAGCCCCGCCGTCAACGACCGCACCAAACAGCTGATCTGGAAGCTGGCGAAGGAGCACGACTATCCGTTCCGCCGCTACATGCCGGCCGGCCCCATCGGGGCCCAGGGCACCATCGCCCTGGTGACGCCGCGTCCGCAGGGGCGCGAGGGCCGGATTTCCGATCCCTTCTTCCTGGAGCTTCTGGCCGGGGTGGGGGAGGCGGCGCGAGAGCGCGACTGCGACCTGCTGATGAGCCATATCTCGCCGGCCACCTATGACGAACTGGCGGCGGCGATGAACACCAGCCGCGCCGACGGCGTCATCTTCCTGGGCCAGTCCAGCCTGCACGGCGCCTTCAACCGTCTGGCGGCGGGCGACCATCGCTTCGTCGTCTGGGGCGCGGACCTGGCGGAGCAGGACTACTGCTCCATCGGCTCGGACAATTTTTCGGGCGGCCGACGCGCGACCTCGCACCTGGCCCGGCTGGGCCGACAACGTATCGTCTTCCTGGGCGACCTGGACCCGCCCGAGGCCATGCAACGGCACCGCGGCTATCTGGAGGCCCTGGAGACGGCGGGCATTGCGGTGGATGCGGACCTGATCGTCCCCGCCCATTTCGAGGTCGAATCCGCCGAGGCGGCTGTCGACGCCCTGGTCCGTCGCGGCGTCGCCTTCGACGGGGTGGTGGCGGCGTCGGACCAGATCGCGCTGGGCGCGGTGCGGGCGCTGGAGCACGCCGGACTGACCGTGCCCGGCGACGTCTCGGTCATCGGCTTCGACAATGTGCCGTTCAGCCGCTACTCGCGTCCGGCCCTGTCCACCATCGCCCAGGACACGATGAAGGCCGGACGGCTGATGGTGTCCAAACTGCTCGACCACGGGGGCGCGACCGCCGGCCGGTCGGAACGGGTTCCGACCGATCTGATCGTGCGCGAGACCTGTGGCGGCTGACGGCCTCATGCCAGGCTGAAGACCAGGCCGGCGAGCGGAGGCAGGGCCTGCCCGTCCGCCTCGGTCCAGTTGATCGCCTCGATCCGGGTCGCTCCGGCGGGCGGGCTCCAGTCGGCGGTCTCGTGGCTCAGGTTGAAGACGCACAGCAGCCGCTGTTGCGATCCGCCCCGCTCCTGACGCTCGAAGACCAGCAGGCCGTGGGTCTCGATCGGCGCCATGCCGCCGTGGCGCAGCGCCGGATGCTCGCGGCGCAGGCCGATCAGGCGACGGGCGACCTGAAGCGTCGAGGCCGGATCGGCCTCCTGGGCGTCCACGGCCAGGGCCAGGTGTCGGGGATCGACGGGCAACCAGGGCTCGACGGTTGAGAAGCCGGCGTTGGTCTGGGCCGCATGCCAGGGCATGGGGGTGCGGGCGCCGTCGCGGCCCAGGGTCTGGGGCCAGTTGGAGATGGCCTCGGGATCGACCAGCCGTTCGAACGGCACCTCGGCCTGGGGAAGGCCCAGTTCCTCGCCCTGATAGACGAAGACATTGCCGCGCAGGCAGACCAGCAGCAGCAGGGCCATCTCGGCGAAGGCCTTGGGGTCGCGGCCCTGTGACCAGCGCGATACGGCGCGCGGGGCGTCGTGGTTCGAGAAGGTCCAGGACGGCCAGCCCTCGCCCTGCTGGTCCGGCCACATGGTCTCGCCCTGGGCGACCAGTTCGCTCTTCAACGTATCGGCGTACAGGTAGAGGAAGCCATAGGCCGAATGCAGCCGGTCGTCCCCGGCCGTATATTCCTTCATCTCCCGGTCGGCGTGGTCGCCCCCGACCTCGGCGACGGTGAACCGGCCCTCATAGCTGTCGGTCAGGGCGCGGATACGGTTCAGGAAGCCGATGATCTCCGGTTGGCTCTGATTGTTGATCTTGTCCTGGAAGTCGAACGGCCGGGTGCGCTTCTTGCCGTCGTTGATCGGCGGATTGTCGGTCAGCTTCAGGTCGTGGATGGCGAAGTTGATGGCGTCCAGGCGGAAGCCGTCCACCCCCCGGTCCAGCCAGAACCGCGCCGCCGCGATCAGGGCGTCCTGGACCTCGAGGTTCCTGACGTTCAGCTGGGGCTGGGAGGCCAGGAAATTGTGCATGTAATACTGGCCGCGACGCGCGTCCCAGGTCCAGGCGGGCCCGCCGAACACTGACTGCCAGTTCGACGGCGGCGAGCCGTCGGGCTTGGCGTCGGCCCAGACGTACCAGTCGGCGTGCGGCCCGGTCCGCGATGCGCGGCTGTCCAGGAACCATGCGTGTTCGTCCGAAGTGTGGGAGAAGACCTGGTCGATGACGACCTTCAGCCCCAGCGCATGAGCGCGCGCGACCAGGGCGTCGAAGTCGGCCAGGGTCCCGAAGATCGGATCGACGTCGCAATAGTCGGCGACGTCGTAGCCGAAGTCCTTCATCGGCGAAGTGAAGAACGGCGACAGCCAGATCCCGTCCACGCCCAGAGAGGCGACGTGGTCCAGATGGTCGGTGATCCCCTTCAGGTCGCCGACGCCGTCGTTATTCGCGTCGGCGAAGCTGCGCGGATAGATCTGGTACAGCACCGCGCCCCGCCACCATTCGTGATGGGCGGTCGCCGGCTGGGCGGCGGTCGCGAGGTCGAGGGTGTGGGCGTTCACTGTGGCGTGCTCTTGCAGATCAGATAGTCGAGAGGGGCGATGCGTACGGCGTAGCTGGCCGGCGCCGAAGCCTGGGCCGCGCAGTCGCCGCGAACAGACTGCCACCGCAGCGAGGCGGGCTCCACCTCAACCTGAGCCGTGACAGGGGCGGTCGAGGAATTGAACAGGACCAGGGTCTCGCCGCCCGTCTCGTCCAGGCGGGAGACGGCGAACAGGCCGGGTGCGTCGCCGGCGGCGCGGACCTCCTGACGGCCGTGACGCAGGGCCGGCTCGGCCGCGCGGATACGGGCCATTTCGGCGATGGCGCGGTACAGCGGCGCCTCGGTCGAATAGGCGTCATGACGGCCGCCCAGCGGGACCTCGGAGGCATAGACCGGCGTCCGGCTGGCCCACATGTCCTGGCGCGAGTTTCCATAGCCCCCGGCGCCGGCGAAGCCCTGTTCGTCGCCGTAATAGAGGGTCGGAACGCCGCGGCTGAACATCATCAGGGCGTGGGCCAGTTTCACGCGCGCCAGCAGTTCGGCGTCATCGGCGTCGGGGTTGGCCTGTTTCACGAAGAAGCCGACGCGGCCCATGTCGTGGTTGCCCAGGAAGGTCGGCAGGATAGCGGCGGTGTCCGCGCCTTCGGCATAGAGGGCGTCGGCGGCGAACAGCTTGGCCAGGGCGTCGGTCCCGGCCTTGCCCGAGGCGACGTCGACAGCGGTTTTCTGGAAGGGGAAGTCCAGCACGGCGGGATAGTCGTCGACCTTGGTGAACCGCGCCGTGACCGCCGGATCATGGTCATAGACCTCGCCGAAGATGTGGAAGTTCGGGATGCCCTTGGCCCGCGCCCGCTCCAGCATGGCGGGGATGAAGGCCTGCCAGAACTCGGGGTTCACGTGGCGGGCGGTGTCGATGCGGAAGCCGTCGATGCCGTATTTCTCGATCCAGCCGCCGAAGATGTCGATCATGCCCTGGACCACGACCGGGTCCTCGGTCAGCAGATCGTCCAGCCCGGCGAAGTCGCCGTCCAGTCCGCTTTCGCCGGCGAACGTGCTCTCGCCCCGGTTATGATAGTGGATCGGATCGTTCAGCCAGGCGGGCGTCTTGGCGTTCTCCTCGCCCGCCGGAACATAGGGCGTATAGGCGTAGTCGGGCCGCGTCAGGCGCGAGAAGTCCCGGCCGTCGAAGCCCTCGTTGATCGGCGCTCCGTCGACGCCGCCTCGGCGCGTATAGGGATAGTCGGCGCGGCCGCGGTATTCGCAGAGCCGGTCCGGGCATTCGCGATAACGGATCACGTCGGCCGTATGGTTGGCGACGATGTCTAGATAGACCTTCATGCCGCGCGCATGGGCGGCCTCGACCAGGGCGCGCATCGCCGCCTCGTCGCCGAAGTGAGGGTCCACCGCCGTGAAGTCGGTGATCCAGTATCCGTGGTGCGCCGCGCCGGTATAGTTTCCGTGCGACTGCACCGGCTTGTTCTTGAACACGGGCGCCAGCCAGACGGCGGTCGCGCCCAGGCCCTGGATATAGTCCAGTCGCTGCGTGACCCCGGCTAAATCCCCGCCGTGATAGAAGTCGGTATCCGACGGGTCGAAGCCGCTCTTCAGCCGCTCGGGGGCATAGCCGCCGTTGTCATTGGACGGATCGCCGTTGGCGAACCGGTCGGGCAGCAGGAAATAGATCACCTCGTCCTGCGGCGGGCGCTGACGCAGGGCGTTCAGCGCGTCCGGCGTTGTGGTCGTCGGGGCGATCGTTTGCACCGAGGTCTGGGCCAGGACGGGCAGGGGGGAGGCGCCGGCGAGCAGGGTCGCCGCAGTCAATACGGCGCGCGTCCGGCTCTTCCATTGTCGAGCGATGATCATCCTGTCGTCCTCCCCGTCCGGAAAGTGCAAAGCCTTCCAGATCGATTTGCAAGATTTTGCAGTCCTGATGCTGCCTGTCAACGCGGATTAGAATGCTGCATCGCAGCAATAGAGGGGCAATATCAGCCTCAAAAGCTTAGTAGTACGCGGTTGTTGACGCGGCAGCGGTGCGGCGAAATTGGGCCGCCGAGATTAACAGCTTGCAATGATGCCTAAGGTTTGCATATTTTTGCGACGGCTTCGGTTGCGACATTCAGAATCGCGACAGCCCCAGGGAGGATGACAATGTCTCAAGGTCTCAATCGGCGCGTGCGCCTGCTGTCGGGTGTCGCATTCGGCGCAGCCGCGCTCATGGCCGTCAGCGGCGCTCAGGCTCAAACCAGTGATACGACGGCCCAGGCCGACGATCAGGCCGCCGAGGTCGGCGAGATCGTCGTCACCGGCATCCGCCGCTCGATCGAAGCCTCGATCTCGGCCAAGGCCAACAACACCTCGATCGTCGAGGTCATTTCCGCGGAAGACATCGGCAAGCTGCCGGACGTCTCCATCGCCGAATCCCTGGCCCGCCTGCCGGGCGTGACCTCGCAGCGCCTCGACGGCCGCAGCCAGGCCATCTCGATCCGCGGCCTCGGCCCCGACTTCACCACCGCCCTGCTGAACGGCCGCGAGCTGGTCACGACCGGCGACAACCGCGGCGTCGAGTTCGACCAGTTCCCGTCGGAACTGCTGGGCAGCGTCGTCGTCTACAAGACCCCGGACTCGGCCCTGGTCGGCCAGGGCCTGGCCGGCACCGTCGATCTGCGCACCGTGCGTCCGCTGGCCTATGGTCGTCAGGCCATTGCGGTGAACTATCGCCACGAGTGGAACGACATCGGCGCCCTGAACTCGGGCACGACCGACAGCGGCGACCGCTACACCATCTCCTACATCGACCAGTTCATGGACGGCACGCTGGGCGTCGCCCTGGGCTACGCCCACATGAGCTCGCCGTACCAGTCCGAACGGTTCAACGCCTGGGGCTATCCGACCTACAGCGACGGCAATCTGCTGACCGGCGGCGTCAAACCCTATGTCATGTCGTCGGAGCTGGAGCGCGACGGCTATATGGGCGTGCTGGAATGGCGTCCGAACGACCGCATCCACTCGACCATCGACGCCTTCTATTCCGAGTTCAAGAATACCCAGGTCCTGCGCGGCATCGAGTTCCCGCTGGCCTGGGGCGGTTCGGCGGGCGACTGCACCGTGAACGTGCCGTCGTCCCTTTGCCGCCCGGCGCCGTCGCTTCGTTCGGGCTACACGGTCGAGGACGGCCTGATCGTCGCCGGCACCTGGGACAACATCAAGGGCGTCGTCCGCAACGACCTGAACAAGCGCGACAGCAACATCACGGCCCTGGGCTGGAACACCGAGTTCGTCGCCACCGACGACTGGACCCTGGGTCTGGACCTCAGCTACTCCAAGGTCGAGCGCGACGACATCATTCTTGAAACCAACGCCGGCACCGGCCGCAACATCAACGGCGCGCTGGACACCCTGGGCTTCGAACTGACCGACGACGGCGTGACCCGGTTCACCAGCCAGCTGGACTACGCCGACCCGGCCCTGATCCGCATCACCTCGGCCCAGGGCTGGGGCGCAGACGTCATCCCCGGCGGTCAGGTCGGCTATATGAACACCCCCTCCATCGAGGACGAGATCAAGGCTGTCCGCCTGACGGCGAACCGCGCCCTGCACCAGAGCCCGTTCAAGTCGATCGACTTCGGCGTCAACTATTCGGAGCGCAACAAGAGCTTCGTCAACGACCAGTATTACATCGGCGTCCCCGGCGGCGGCGATCTGTTCGTCCCGTCGGAATATCTGCTGGAGCCGACCGACCTGGGCTATCTCGGCATCTCGCAGGTGCTCAGCTATGACGCCCTGGGCCTGGTCAACAGCGGTCTGCTGGACCTGGTCCGCAACCCGAACGCCGACGTCGCCGCCGGCAACTGGGAAGTGACCGAAAAGGTCTCTACGGCCTATGTCCGCGCCAACATCGACCATGAACTGTTCGGTCGGCCGCTGACCGGCAACGTCGGCATGCAGTTCGTCTATACCGACCAGAGCTCCACCGGCTTCTCGGCCCGCCAAGTGGGCCCCGGCGTGTCGGAAACCGTCGCCGTCGACGGCGGCGTGGAATATCTGGAAATCTTGCCCAGCTCGAACTTCATCCTGGAAGTCGGCGACGACCTGTTCGCCCGCTTCGCCGTGGCCCGCACCCTGGCGCGTCCTCGGATGGACGACATGCGCGCCTCGCAGAACTATTCCTTCAACGTGGCGAACAACATCCCCAGCGCCCAGCCCGACAACCAGTCGCCCTGGAGCGCCAGCGGCGGCAATCCCGAACTGCGCCCCTATATCGCCGATGTGGCGGACATCTCGCTCGAGAAGTATTTCGCCAACCGCAAGGGCTATGTCTCGGTGGCGGCCTATTACAAGAACCTCGAAAGCTATGTTTACACCCGCAACCAGATCGTCGACTTCACTGGCTATCCGACCGGCGGCGTGACCCCTGTGATCAACCAGGGCCTGTCCTCGCGCCCTGACAATGGTGATGGCGGCTGGATCAAGGGCGTCGAGTTCTCGGTCTCCGCGCCGTTCGACATCCTCCACCCCGCTCTGGAGGGCTTCGGCGCCCTGTTCAGCGCCTCGGCTACGGACAGCGAAGTCCAGCCGGATCCGAACGAGGCTCCGACCACCATGCCGGGCCTGTCGGAAACCGTCATGAACGGCACCGTCTATTATGAGCGCTACGGCTTCCAGTCGCGCGTCTCTGCCCGTTATCGCTCCGACTACCTCGGTGAAGTCGCCGGCTTCGGCAACGGCCGCACCTTGCGTTCGGTCGCCGCCGAAACCGTCGTGGACGCCCAGGTCGGTTACGAGTTCCAGTCGGGTCCGCTGGAGGGCCTGTCCATCCTGGCCCAGGTCAACAACCTGACCGACGAACCGTTCAAGACCTTCGAGAACGGCGATGAGCGCCGGACCATCGATTATCAGAGCTACGGCCGGACCTTCGCGGTGGGCATGAACTACCGCTTCTGATTTCTTCCCTGAGCAGACTGGGCCGCTTCGGAAACGAGGCGGCCCTTTTTTTTGGTTCGTTCCCCGAGAACGCGCCAAAGTTTGGTTACAGAAGCGATTTTTCGGCTGGACGGGGCTCGCCGGATGCCCGAACCAAGACGGCTAGAACCGCGCGGGAAGCGCGGCGCTTCTTTGATCTTATCGAGCAGGGGGAATTCATGTCCGCATCAGAGGGCGCAAAGCGCCAGGGCACAGGCTTGGCCTTCGCCTATATCACCACTTTGTTCTTCGCCTGGGGCTTCGCCACCTCGCTGATCGATCCGCTGATCGCGGCGGTGAAGCGGGTGTTCGACCTGAACAACGCCGAGGCGTTTCTGACCACCTTCGCCTGGTTCATCGCCTACGGGCTGATGTCACTGCCTGCGGCGGCGGTTCTGGGCCGGCTGGGCTATAGCCGTTCGATCATCGGCGCCTTGATCGTCATGGTGGCGGGCTGCCTGATCGTGCCGGCCGCCACGGCCGCCGACTGGTATCCGGGCGTGCTGATCGCCCTGTTCGTGATCGCCTCGGGCGTCACCCTGCTGCAGGTCGCGGCCAATCCGCTGGTCGCCGAACTGGGCAGCCGCAAGGGCGCGTCCAGCCGATTGAACCTGTCCCAGGCCTTCAACTCCCTGGGGACCACGGTCGGTCCGTGGCTGGGCTCACACGTCCTGCTGACGGGGGGCGTCTTCGCCGCCGGCGCCGTGGTCACAGTTGCGACACGCAGCCAGTCGCTGCGCAGCATCGACATGGCCTTCCTGAGCATGGGGGCCTTCTTCGCGGTCGTGGCCTTCTTCATCTTCACCGCCCGCAAGAAGATCAATGCGGCGGCTCCGGCCGCGACCGAGGCGGTTTCGCCGCTGAAGGCCCTGTCTTCGCCCTGGGCGATCTTCGGCGCCCTGGCCATCTTCCTCTATGTCGGCGCCGAGGTGGCGATCGGCGGCATGCTGACCAACTTCCTCGAAAGCCCCGACATCCTGAACGCCCCGATCGAGACGGCGGGCAAGATGGTCGCCCTCTACTGGGGCGGCGCCATGGTCGGCCGGTTCATCGGTTCCTGGGTTCTGTCTCGTGTTTCGCCCGGCGTGGTGCTGACCTTCTGCACCGTCGCCGCTGCGGCCTTGTGCCTGCTGGTCAGCCAGATCGGCGGCCCGACGGCGGCCTATGCCGTCCTGTCCATCGGTCTGTTCAACTCGATCATGTTCCCGACCATCTTCACCCTGACGCTGGAGCGGTCGACCGCTCCGACCTCGGCCACCTCGGGTCTGCTGGTCTTCGGCATCATCGGCGGCGCTCTGCTGCCTCAGGTGGCGGCGCGGATCGCCGACGCCGCCGGCGCGCTTCAGCCGGCCTTCCTGGTGCCGATGGCGGGCTATATCGGCCTGACCGTCTTCGCCATCGCCTGCGCCCGCACCAAGGCGACAGCGGAAGTGACCACGACCGCGTCGCACTGAGGTCCAGGACTGGACAAGACGAAGGGCGCGGGGCTGGCCTCCGCGCCCTTCTTCATGTCCGCCGCTGTGTCAGCCGTCGATAAGGGACTGGAGTATGGGCGCCAGGCGGTCGCGCATCTCTTCGCATTCGGCCTGCTCGATATTGAAGCTGCCGCCCCCCAGCTCGCGGCTGACCGACATGCCCATGATGAAGCCCGCCAGCAGTCGCGCGCGCACCGTGGCGCTCGGTCCGCTGAGCCATTCCTCCAGCGGGCCGAAGAAGCGCTGGGTGCAGGTGGTCTGCACCATTTCCGACGCCTTGGCCGAGCCGATCGACCGCAGCATGATCGACATGCCCTTCAGCTTTTCAGCCTTCTTGGGTTCGAAGACGATCTCGTGCGCGACCCGTCGGCCGAACTCGGACTTCTCGCCCGACATCAGGGTGCTGCCGTCGCTGCAACTGTCCAGAGCAGCCAGGAACAGGTCGTCCTTTGATCCGAAATAGCGGCTGATCAGCGCCGCATCGACGCCGACGTCGCGGGCGATATCGCGCATGCCCACGTCGTCATAGCTCTCGGCCGCGAATCGATCGCGCGCTGCATCGAGAATGGCAGTGCGGGTCGCCGCAGCGTTTCTCGGGCGTGGGCCGGGACATAACAAGGGGATGACACTCCACAGATGAATAACCGTAGATCACATATGGCTTTGTCAACGCCTGTTGACAAGCGTTACGAGCATCCCCATTAAGTCACCACGCGTTGACAAGGGCCGACTCCCCATCGGTCTGTGTCCGCACGGGTGGGATTTTACTCCGATAGGGAGATTGCGCAGATGCGCGGGCTGAAGATTGCTGCCGTATCCGTCATGGTGACGGGTGCGCTTTATGGATGTTCCCCAAAAGCTGAAGGGCAGGCGCAAGGCGCGCCTCCCGTGACAGTGGCCACGCCGCTGCAGCAGAAGGTGGTGGACTGGGACGAATTCACGGGCCGGTTCGAGGCGGTCGAAAGCGTCGAGGTGCGCGCGCGCGTCGGCGGTTACGTCCAGGCTGTGCATTTCCGCGACGGCCAGATGGTCCAGCGCGGCCAACTGCTGTTCACCCTCGACCCCCGCCCGGCCCAGGCCGCGCTGGCGCAGGCTCAGGCCCAGGTCGCACAGATGCAGTCGCAACTGACGCTGGCCCGCGCCAATCTGGCGCGCAGCGAAAGCCTGCTGGCTTCGCAGGCGGTGTCCAAGGCTGAATACGATTCCAACAAGGCGGCCGTCGACGCCGCCGTCGCCAACCTCGCGGCGGCCAACGCGGCGGCGCGCACGGCGCAGCTGAACCTGGAATATACGCGGGTCACGGCGCCGACCTCGGGTCGGGTCTCGGACCGCCGCGTCGATCCGGGCAATCTGGTCGCGGGCGGCTCGTCGGCCGGCGACGTCCTGACCACCATCATCTCGGGCGGTCCGATCCATTTCGTCTTCGACGGTTCGGAAGCGGTCCTGCTGAAGTATCTGCGTGACGGCGGCGCCAGCAACGGCGCCCCGGTCCGCATCCGCCTGCAGGACGAGAGCGGCTTCACCCGCACCGGCCGGCTGGACTTCTCGGACAATGCGCTGGACACCTCTTCGGGCGTCATCCGCATGCGCGCCATCGTGCCGAACGGCGACGGCTTCCTGCGTCCCGGCCTGTTCGGCCGCGCCCAGGTCGCGGGCGCCGGCTCCTACGACGCCCTGCTGGTGCCCGATACGGCCATCGGCACCGACCAGTCGCGTCGCGTCGTCTCGGTCGTCAACGCCGACGGCTCCGTGACGGCCAAGGTCGTGCAACTGGGTCCGATCGTCCAGGGTCTGCGCGTGATCAAGTCGGGCCTCGCTCCGAACGACCGCGTGATCATCGCCGGCCTCCAGCGCGCGGCTCAGCCGGGCTCCAAGGTCACGGCCAAGAACGGCCGCATCGCGCCCGTCGCCGAACAGGCGTCCGACGTTCCGGTCACCCAGGCGGCCCCGGCCTCGAGCGCCTCGTTCGCCAACAGCCTTTCCACCGGCGACTAAGCCATGAACATATCCCGTTTCTTCATCGACCGGCCGATCTTCGCGGCCGTGATCTCGGTGGTGATCACCATCGTCGGCGTCTTCGCCTATCCGCTGCTGCCCCTGTCGCAGTATCCGGAGATCGCGCCGCCGACGATCACCATCAACGCCACCTATCCAGGCGCCTCCGCCGAGACCCTGGCCGAAACCGTCGCCGCCCCGATCGAGCAGGAGGTGAACGGCGTCGAGAACATGCTTTACATCACCTCGTCGTCCACCTCGGACGGCGCGGTGGCCATCACCGTGACCTTCCAGCCGGGCACCGATCTCGACGCCGCCCAGGTCCTGGTCCAGAACCGCGTCTCCCTGGCCGAACCTCGTCTTCCCGACGCGGTCCGTCAGACGGGCGTCGTGGTCAACAAGGCCGAGAGCGGCTTCCTGATGGTCCTGGGCCTGACCTCGCCCGACGGTTCGCTCAGCAACGACTATGTCGGCAACTACGGCAACTCGAATCTGCGGGACCGTCTGCTTCGTCTCGAGGGCGTGGGCGCCGTCCAGGTCTTCGGCGGCGGCAACTATTCGATGCGGATCTGGATCGATCCGGCCAAGGCGGCCGAGCGTGGCCTGACCGGCCCCGACATCGTCGCCGCCCTGCAGGCTCAGAACGTCCAGGCTGCGGCGGGCTCCATCGGCCAGCCGCCCTTCCCGAACAACGCCTCCGCCTTCCAGCTGCCTGTCCAGGTCCAGGGACGTCTGACCGATCCGGAACAGTTCTCGGACGTGGTCCTCAAGACCGACGCCGACGGCCGCGTCACCTATCTGCGCGACGTCGCGCGGGTGGAGCTGGGCGCCCAGGACTATGGCATCCGCGGCTTCTTCGACGGCGAGCGCGGGGTCGGTCTGGCGGTCGTCCAGCAGCCTGGGGCGAACGCCCTGGGCACCGCCGAACGGGTCCTGGCCGAGGTCGAGGCCGTCAAGGCCGAGCTTCCGGCCGGCATGCAGATCTCCGTACCCTACAACCCGACCGAATTCGTCGCCGCATCGGTTGAATCGGTTCAGCACACCCTGGTCGAGGCCATCGTTCTGGTGGTGATCGTGGTCATGGTCTTCCTGCAGACCTGGCGCGCGGCCCTCATCCCCATCGTGGCCATCCCGGTCGCCCTGGTCGGCACCTTCGCGGTGCAGCTGGCCCTGGGCTATTCGATCAACTCCCTGTCCCTGTTCGCGCTCGTCCTCGCCGTCGGCATCGTCGTCGATGACGCCATCGTCGTGGTCGAGAACGTGGAACGGGCCATCTCCGAAGGTCTGTCGCCCAAGGAGGCCGCCTATCGATCGATGCAGGAGGTGTCGGGCGCCCTGATCGCCATCGGCCTGGTGCTCGTGTCGGTGTTCGTGCCGACCATGTTTGTCCCCGGCATTCCCGGCATCTTCTATCGCCAGTTCGCCGTGGTCATCGCCTCGGCCTCGGTGATCTCGCTGTTCGTGTCCCTGACCCTGTCGCCGGCCATGGCCGCCCTGCTGCTGAAGCCGCACAAGAAGGACCACGAGAACGTCCGCAAGCCGGGCGTTCTGGGCGCCGTCGTCTATTACGGCGGCTGGGGCGGTCGCAAGTTCAACGAAGGCTTCGATTGGCTGTCGGATCGCTACGGTCGTCTGACCGCGCGTCTGGTGCGTACGGTCGGCCTGGTGCTGATCATCTACGCCGGCCTGCTGGGCCTGACCGCCTGGCGTCTGGTCGACACCCCCTCGGGCTTCATTCCCGAGCAGGACCAGGGCTATCTGATCGGCGTCATCCAACTGCCGGCCGGCGCCTCGTTGGACCGCACCCAGGCGGTGATGCAGCGCGCCAGCGACATCATCCGGAGCACCGGGGGCGTGGACGGCACCGTCGCCTTCGCGGGCCTCGACGGCGCCAGCTTCTCGTTCGGCTCCAACGCCGCCACCATCTTCGTGCGTCTCAGCCCCTTCGAGGAGCGGACCAAGGAAGAGGCCGCGACGGCCCTGGCCGGGGCCATCACCCAGGCCACCGGTCAGATCGAGGACGCGCAGATCTTCGTCATCGCCCCGCCGGCGGTTCAGGGTCTGGGCAACGGCAACGGCTTCAAGATGATGATCCAGGACACCTCGGGCGCCGGCTACCGCGCGCTGGAGGGGGCGACCTTCGCCATGATGGGCGCCGCCGCCCAGGCCCCGGATCAGGTCAGCCAGGTCTTCTCGACCTACAACACCGGCTCGCCGCGCATCGAGGCCGACGTGGATCGTGACAAGGCGCTGATGATGGGCGTCCAGCCCAGCGCAGTGTTCGACACCCTGGGGGTCTATCTGGGCTCGTCCTACGTCAACGACTTCAACTTGCTGGGTCGCACCTACCGTGTGACGGCCCAGGCCGAGCCGCAGTATCGCGACGACATCGCCGACATCGCCAACCTGAAGACCCGCTCTTCCAGCGGGGCCATGGTGCCGATCGGTTCGGTGGCGAACCTGGTCAATGACTCGGGTCCGTCGCGGGTGGTCCGGTACAATCTGTTCCCGGCGTCCGAACTGCAGGGCAACCCGGCCATGGGCGTGTCCTCCGGCCAGGCGCTTCAGGTGATGGAGCAGATGGCGACCAGCACCCTGCCGCAGGGCTTCACCTACGAGTGGACCGAGCTGGCCTACCAGCAGAAGGCGGCCGGATCGGGCGCGACCATGATCTTCCTGATGGCCGTGGTCTTCGTCTTCCTGGTGCTGGCGGCCCAGTATGAAGCCTTCACGCTTCCGCTGGCGGTCATCCTGATCGTGCCGATGTGTCTGCTCGCGGCCATCGTCGGCGTGAACCTGCGGGGTCTGGACAACAACATCCTGGTCCAGATCGGCCTGGTCGTCCTGATCGCCCTGGCGGCCAAGAACGCCATCCTGATCGTCGAGTTCGCCAAACAGGCGGAAGAAGACGAGGGCATGGACCGGTTCGAGGCGGCCGTGGCTGCGGCCAAGACCCGCCTGCGTCCGATCCTGATGACCTCCTTCGCCTTCATCCTCGGCGTCGTGCCGCTGATGCTGGCGACCGGGCCTGGCGCGGAAATGCGTCAGTCGCTCGGCACGGCGGTCTTCTCCGGCATGCTGGGGGTGACCTTCTTCGGCCTGATCTTCACGCCGGTCTTCTATGTCGTGACGCGCTGGATGTCGTCGAAACTGCCGCAGGGCAAGACGCCGAAGCCCAAACCGACCGGCGCGGAAACTGTCCGCTACGATCAAACTTCCAACCTGACCGATCCCGATGCGCCGGCTCCGGCGACGGGCCAGGGAGGCCACCTCTGATGACCCGAACCCAGACGCTGAACTTCCTGACTGCGGCGGCCGCGAGCGCCTTGCTCGCCGCCTGCGCGGTCGGGCCCCGGGCGCCCGCCGCCGACCTGCCCCCGGCGGGCACGGGCGCCTTCATCGGCTCCGCCTCGACCACCGTCTCGACGGCCGAGGCCAGGGACGACTGGTGGCGGCTGTACAATGATCCGGTGCTGGACGGCCTGATCCAGCAGGCCTTCGCCCAGAACAACGAGCTGGAGGCCGCCTTCGCCAATCTGCGCGCGGTCCGGGCGTCGCTGTCGGAGGCCCGCGTGGGCCGGTTCCCGACCACGACGACCAGCGCCCAGGCCCAGCGCAGCCGCGCCTCGGCCGCCACGTCGTCCGTGCTGGAAGCCGACGGCAAGGCGCCCGAGATCGACACCTATGACGTCGGTCTTCAGGCGTCCTACGAGGTCGATCTGTTCGGCCGCGTCGAATCGACGATCCGCGCCGCCCGCGCCGACGCCCGGGCCGCGGAAGCCGCCCTGGCCTCGGTGCAGGTGACGGTGGCCGCCGAGACGACCCGGGCCTATGCCGACGCCTGTTCCGCCAACGCCCAGATCGCCGTGGCGGAACGGACCCTGGGTCTGCAACGCAACACCGCCAACCTGACCCAGACCCTGCTCGATCAGGGCGTGGGCACCGGTCTGGACGTGGCCAGCGCCCGCGCGGCCCTGGCCCAGACGGCGGCGACCCTGCCGACCCTGCGCGCGTCGCGGAACGAGGCGCTGTTCCGCCTGGCCACCTTGACGGGCGTCACGCCCGCCGAGGCCAGCCAGGCCGCCGCCGCCTGCGTCCGGCCGCCGCAACTCAGCCAGCCGATCCCCGTCGGCGACGGCGCGGCCCTGTTGGCGCGTCGCCCCGACGTGCGTCAGGCCGAGGCCGATTTAGCCGCCGCCGCCGCCCGCGTGAACGTGGCTACCGCCAACCTCTTCCCGCAGATCAGCCTCGGGGGCTCGGTCGGCTCCACGGCGCTGGAATCGGACGAACTGAGCGACGATCAGAACTTCCGCTTCAGCTTTGGTCCGCTGATCAGCTGGTCGTTCCCGAACGTCTTCGCCGCCCGCGCCCAGATCAAGGCGGCCGGCGCCCGTTCGGACGCCGCCCTGGCCACCTTCGACCAGACGGTGCTGACGGCCCTTCAGGAAACCGAGACGGCCCTCAGCAACTACGCCAACGAACTGGACCGCCGCGCGGCCCTGACCGAGGCGCGCGACCAGGCCGCCCGCGCCGCCAACCTGTCGCGTCAGCGTTTCAACGCCGGCGCCGACAGCTTCCTGCTGGTGCTGGACGCCGAACGGACCCAGGCCTCGGCCGACGCCGCCCTGGCCCAGTCGGACGCCCTGGTCACCACCTATCAGGTGGCCCTGTTCAAGGCCTTGGCCGGCGGCTGGCAGGCCGACAGCTGATCGCCGGCTCCGCTCCCCCGTCCTCTCGCGTCGGCGAGGGGGCGGCGGCGAGTGGTTGCTGTGCGTCTTCAACCTGGACCACCACCCGATCGAATGGCGCCCGAGACGGCTATCGGGAAGGTCACGCCTGTTTGCTTTCGTCATTCCGGGCGAAGGGCCGCTTGGCCCGCAGACCCGGAACCCAGCGGCGCGCGAGAGCGCGAAACTGTCGCGGACTCGGTGGTCCAGCATCGTGCGGCTGAACCATTTCGCCTTCGGCGCCGCTGGGTTCCGGGTCTCCGCTGCGCTCCGCCCGGAATGACGAAAGCGGGAGGCCAATGGAGAACGGACAGGGTTGCTCCCCGCTTGCGGGGAGGAGGGCGAAGCGTCGTGGAGGGGCTCTTGACGGCCCATGCTCGGAGGGAAGACTAGTCTTCACCTCGCCCCCGTCATCCTTAGGTCGCGGCTGCAGGAAGCGGACATTCCGACGTGCTGCCCAGTGGTGGTTAGCAGACCTATCTATTCGTCCCAGACAACCGGCCCCCACGCCTGCTCGGTCCACTCCTTGGCGGCATCGACGTTGGAAAATGGCCCGGTCCCTGAGACGTAATAGTAGAGACCATCTGGTCCCGTCTCTGCTGGAAGCTCACCTTCTTCAAGCAGCCCATCGGCTTGATAGGTCGCCCATTTCACATCGTAGTTTCTGGCGATCACGAGCGTGCGTTTGGAGATTGTGCCGTCATAGAGCCAACTGCCGCTCGCGACGACGATGCCTTCGAGGTCATCCAGTGCCATGGGCTGGACAATGCGATACCGGATCAATGTCCGCAACGGGTCGGGAAGGGCTATTTGCGCCCGGTCGCAAACGAAACATTGGCCTGCTCGCCCGAAAGCGGACGTGGTGATCGTCCGCTATGGGTGGGTAGCGGACCCTACTTGGCAAGGTGTCCGTCTCCACCCTCTCGCCGGTGCATCTTGGACAGCGCTTCGAAGTAGCCGACTACATGGCGCTGGTAGATCGGCTCCACAGCCTCATCGAACCACGGGTCCTCGAGGCGCATATCTCCGCGTTCAAGCGCCTCTCTCGCCACGCGATCAATGTCTGGAACCAACCGTAGTCGCCCGGCTTGGATCGCGTCTTTGAACTGCTGACCAACAACGGCTTCGAACTCGCACCACTCGTCGTACAGAGAGCAGAGGATTGCGACCGCAGATCCGGTTCGTAGGAAGGCTATGTCTACGAGCGGCGCGTATCCTGGTGGATTGATCAGTTCCGCGTCTACAAACTTGAGAGGGTCGAACCGCACGTTGACGTCCGTCGCATGTCCGAAGCCCGAGTACGACTCGGCCATGTCTACGTAGAGCAAGAGGATGTCCCTTATGGCATCCAGCGCCTCACCGTAGTTCTCGTTCGTGATTGTGTGTGCGGTCATAGCTTAGCTTCGCATGGCCCCCAAAGGAGCGTCCACCCAACGTCCGCAATGGGTCGAAACTCGAAATCGCCGCACCGTCACATCGCCGACCTTTCGGTCACGACCGCCAGGAAGTGTGGGGCGCGGTAAACACCCCTCAGTTGCCCGGCAAGCCGATAGCTGATCCGGGTTCTGCTCACTCGCTCCGGGGGGAGCGGCTGCCGCCCCCGCCTCTTCGTGACCCTCTCCCACACTCCGTCATCCTCGGGCTTGACCCGAGGATCAGACGCGGATCGGGCTGTGCGCCCGGAGCTGACGCAATGCGGCGGACCCTCCGATCCTCGGGTCAAGCCCGAGGATGACGGGGTTAGGGTGGAGGCCGCAGCCCTCCTAATTCTGAACAGGAATCGTCGGTTTTTCAGTCGGTTGAAAATAGAAGCGGCGATCGAACCGGCGCCCCCGGGATCGGTGTTATGGTCACGCCTTGGTCTTTGACATGTCTATCGCACCCAGCGCGTTTGACCGGATCTGCGATCCGGCCGCCCCTGACAATTGCACTCTGTTGCACAGTGCAATTTAGCGCGGAAAATTTCCTTATTTAAAACAACGCCTAACGGTAAATTGCACTTCATTGCACTGGTTTTTCCTCATGTGCAATTCCACCGCCTGATCAGAACAGGAAGGTCGCCCGCAGCAGGAAGCTGTAGCGGACATAGTCCTCCAGCAGCTGCGCGTCGCCGGACAGGGTCAGGGAACTGAGGCCGTTGGCCATGGTCATGCCCAGGCCGAGGACCGGGCCGCCGCCGCTGATCGGTTCGCCGGTCAGGGAGAAGCTCTCGCCGCCGCTGATGTAGCGGGCCGTGGTCTCGTCGTACTCGGCGGACAGGATTTGCTTCCACCCCAGCTTGAGCTCGGGCCGGAACATCTGGTTCTGACCGAAGCCGTAGCCGATCTTCACGGCGGCGGTGGCGCTGGCGACATGGCCGGTGCGGCCGTCGATCTCCAGGTCGAAGGCGTCGCCGCCGCCCGATTCCCGACGCGATCCCTCCGTCAGGCTGAAATATTCGGCATAGGCTTCTGGCCTCAGGGACAGACGGCCGAACCGGTGTTCATAGGCGAACCCGGCCGCCGTCGAGAGGGTATAGCCGTCCCAGTCGGCGTCGGTGCTCAGATAGATGTCGTCCCCAACCAGGGTGCGGGTGCTGTTGAAGGCGGCGTAGCCGACCGCGCCGCGCGCCCATCCGGTCCAGCCATGCCCCTGGGCGCGCCAGTACAGGCCCAGTTCCAGCAGGTTGGCGGACAACTCCTCCTCGGCCTCCGACTCGGGATCTTCCATGTCGGACGAGGCCAGGGCGACCGAGACGCCGACCGCGCCCGCGTTCGTCATCTTCTCCACCCCGCCGGCGACGCCGAAGCCTTCCGCGCGATAGCCGTAGGTGTCGGTCTTGTCCTTGTCCTCGTAGAAGTTGATCTCCTGCACCCAGCCGCTGACCTCTCCCACCGCGGCGGTGTTGTTGCGCGCGGCCAGGGCCTGGGTCACCGCCTCGACCCCGCTGGCCAGAGACATGAGCGTGCCGCCGGAATGATCCGGCAGGGTCTGCTCGTACAGGTTCATGAAGTCTTCGTGCGTCGACTGGTTCAGGAAGGCGTCCATGACGTCTTCGTCGCGGCTCAGGGCGCTGTAGAAGGCGTCGTACGCCGCTGTCTCGACGCCGGACAGGGCCATTTCCGTCGTGGTCCGCTTGCGCAGGTTGACGTCGATCGTTCCCGCTGCCTCGTCGCCGGACAGGGTCGAAACGATCATATAGGGCGAACTGCCGCTCAGGTCGGACCCCAGCACGTCGCCGTAGGACAGCGAGCCGGCCGACAGGATCTGGAAGGTCTGGCCGTCGTCATCGACCAGCGAGTCGAGGTGGATGCTGATCGTCGCCCCGTCGGCGAAGACGGCGGCGCCGGCCACCACATAGTCGCCCACGGTCCCGGTGACGGGATCGATCGTGAAATAGATCTCGCCGCTCTCGCCGACCGTCAGACTGCTCAGATTGAGCGTCTCGCCCTGAAGCCCCTGCAGAACCCCGTCGATCACGGAGATATCGAGCAGGCCGTCCTCGTCCGAAAGCGCCCCCTGATAGACGGCGCCGCCGCTGAGCGAGAAACTGTCAGCCCCCGCGCCGAAGGCGATGTCGCCGATCACATAGCCGTTCTGGATATCGACCGTGTCGGCGCCCGACCCCAGCAGGATGTCGCCGACGATATAGGGCTCCGACGCATCGGCGACGCCGTCGTTGTCATCGTCGTTATCGTCGTCATCATCCTCGTCGAGGATCCCGTCGTCGTCATCGTCCGGGTCCTCGTCGTCATAGAGTCCGTCGCCGTCGTAGTCGGACAGCGGGTCGTTCGCCGCCGCCGCCTGGGTGATGGTCACGCCCGTCGTGTTGGCCGAGAAGTCGATGGCGATGGTCCGGCCCGTGATCACTTCGTCGTCCGTCTCGTCGTCGTCGTCGTTGTCGGTCGCGACGATGTAGCTGAAGATGCCGCCGGTATTGGTCAGGCTGCTCACCGTGCCGCTGGCGTCGCGAATGGCCACGGCGTCCCCGGCCTCGCCATAGATATAGGCGGCGATGGTCCCGCTGTTGACGATGCCGGGCAGGGAGGCGTCGGCGTCGATCATCAAGGCCGTGGCCAGATCCTCGCCCTCGGTCGTGGCGGTGGCCGTGATGGAGCCGCTGTTGACCAGGGTCGGGACCGTTGCGCCGGACGACAGCCGCAACGCGGTGGCGTCCGCCTCGCTGGAGCTGGCGGTGATCGAACCGTCGTTCAGTATCCCCCCCTCGATCAGGGTCGATCCCGTCCCGCCGCCGATCAGGACGGCGGTCGCCGCGATGTCGTCGAAGACGCCATAGGCCGTGATCGACCCTTCGTTGATCAGCCCATAGGCCAAGTCGCCTGTCCCGTAGACGCCGATGACGATGTCGTCGCTCGCGGCGCCGATCGCCAGGGCAGGGGCGGCCCCATAGGTGGTCAGGGAGGATGTGCCCTCGTTCTCGTCCAGGATGCCGTCGCCGTCGCGATCGTCGTCGTCTGCGTTGATCGTGCCGTCGCCGTCGTCGTCCTCCTTGCCGTTGGTGACGCCGTCGCGGTCGTCGTCGCCGTCCTCGCCGTCGGAGTCCTCGTAGGAAGGGGCGGCGCCCAGAAGTATGCCGCCTCCGACGCTGGCCGTGACCTGAACCGCCGAACCCGCCTGCAGCAGGTCGTCGGCGTCGAGATCTTCGAGGTAGAGGCTGTCGTCGGAAAGATCGACGTCCGCCGCGTCGTCCTCGTCGAGGTCGGCGAGCGAGGTCGGCTGATAGGTGTATCGGTAGCCGTTGCTGGACACCGAGGACTGGATCTGAAGGGCGCCGGAGATGGCGCTTTCCACCGAGACGCCGACGGCGTTTTCACCGGTCACCGACACCGAACTGCCGCTCAGCAGCACGTCGCCGTCCAGGTCTCCCGCCACCCGGACGCCGACGGCGTTGTCGCCGGTTACGGAGATGGAGCCGAGCACGGTCAGGTTCCCGACCATCTCGCTCTCGATCGATATGCCGGCGGAGTCATTGCCCTGGACCGCGATGCTGCCGGTGTCCTCCACCAGTATGTCGCCGGTGCGGACGCCGTCGCCGGCGACGCGAATGCCATACCGGTCGCTGCCGCTGGCGAATTCGCCGTCCGCGTCACCGTCGTCGTCCTCGTCCTCATAGCTGTCGATATCATCGGTGATCGAGATGGCGCCGCCCATCGTCAGGTCGCCCGTCTGGCCGGCCTCCAGCAGGATGCCGGTGTCGCCGTCCTCGGCTTTGTCCATGGTGATGAGCGAGCCTTCCTCCAGGACGATGTCATTGTCGGAATCACCGGTGATGGCGACGCCGCCCGTCAGCACGACGGAGCCGTCTTCCGAAACAGTGATGTCGGCCGCCGAGCCGTTGGATGCCGTTGAGGTCAGAACCGGTGTCTTCCTGGCTGAGGAGATTTCGACCTGGGCATGGGCGGCCGAAGCCAGCACGAGCGGCGCGATGGCGGCCGCTGTGGCGAACCGTGAAAGCATGTTGAGCACAAATCCCGACGACGACATTGTCGGTGGCTACAGTTCTCGGTCCCGGTGGCGGTTGTACGGTGAACTTGTTTCTCGGGTGAAGCCTAAGTGTCTATAGTGATGCGATATTGTTTCCGGTCCGAAGTCCTAAGCCTGCAGATTATTGACGAACGACGGCCGCAGTGAAGACATAACCCTTGTCGTGCCGCGTATGGATCAGGGTGGCGCCGTGCAGGCCCTGTTTCAGCTTGCGCCTCAGGCGATAGATCATCAGGTCGATGATCCGTGCGGTCTTTCCCGTGTCGTCGATCCGGGCCGTCTCCTTAAGGAAGGCGCGTGTGAGCAGGGTTCTGGGCTGGTCCAGGAAGGCCGACAGGATTCTGAACTCGCGATGGGTCAGCACGACCTCGTCGCCCGTCGGGGTGAACAGCTTGTGCCGTGTCGGCTGCAGGCGCCATCCCCTGAAACACAGGTCGCCCGGCTGGCCAACGTCGCCGTCGTGCGCAAGCGGCCGGGCGAGGGACCGCACATGGGCCAGAAGCTCCCGTTGGCTGAACGGACGGGCCAGATATCGGTCCGCGCCCATGTCCAGAGCGGCGACACGGTCCGATACGGTGTTACGCGTCCCCGTGGCGAGGATCGGCGCGCGGCCGGCGCCCCGCAGGTCGCGGCAGAGGGACAGGGCGTTCAGGTCCGCGTCGTCGATGTCCATCAGGGTCAGGCGAATGTCGCGGGCGGATAGGATCTGTTCCATTTCGTCCGGAGTGTTCGCGTCCAGAATCTCGAACCCTTCGCGGCAGAGATACGAACGCAGGCCGTCGGGGAAGGTCGTCTGGCGCTCAAAGATCAGAATGGCGGGTGTATGGGGCGTCATGGCTCTACTCTCTTTCACGACAGACGAAGCGAGCCTGTCGAGGAGCTGAGGAGAGAAGGCCGGGACCGCGGTCTTGTAATGGCTGGATTGTTTCGCCCAGCCGTCGTTTCTGCGTCGATCCTGTAGAAATCAGCCCGTCAGGGGGCGGTCGACGCGGTCGCCTGCCAGCGGGGCGCGGCCGGGGCGTCGGCGATCAGCGAGGCCTCCGTGGCGGCGGCGAACAGATCCTTGGCGGCGTCGGAGATCGAGATCAGGTCCAGCGCCGGCTCGGCCAGGACCGACGGCCAGGCGCTGATGTCGGGACCCAGTCGGTCAAGCGTGGCGTGCAGTTCGGTCAAGGTCATGGGTCCAGATCTTCTTCTGTTTCCGTAGGTCTTCCCGGAGCGCCATTCTGCCTCTTTTGAGCAGGGAGCGCACCGAGTTTTCAGTGGCCGCCAGCCGCGCCATGATCTCCGGCACGTCCGCGTCTTCGAAATAGTGCAGGCTCAGCACCTGCTGCTGCGCCGTCGGCAGGCGAAGCAGCGCCGACCGCAGCCGGTCGCTGGTCTCCTGTCGTGCGATCATTTCCTCGGGGTCCGGCCCGCCGCCGGCGCCGAAGTTCTCGACCGCGCTGCTGAGCAGGTCAGCCTCGGTCGGCGTGTCGCGGCGACGCCGGCGGTGGTCGATCGACCGGTTGATCAGCACCCGGTGCAACCAGGTGGTGAAGCGCACGTCGCCGGGGGTCCAGCCGCCCCGCTTCCACAGGGAGAAGAAGACCTCCTGGACGACGTCGTCGGCCTCGCATTCGTCGCCGAGGATGTTTCGGCAGACGGCGTGCGCCATTCCCCGATGCCGCTCCATCAAGGTTCGCAGGGAAAGATCGTCGCCGCCGCGCATGGCTTCATAGAGCTCCTGGTCTGACGCGATGGCGCGATCGGCCTTCGGTGCGATGTCTTGATGATGGAAGGCGTGAAGTGCGGACGAATGCATGATCTATACCTGCGTTAGGTCGATCAAATCCAAGCAACGTGCGTGCCAAACGGATAATATTACTGCATTGTATTATTAGATAAGCTTTGTGACGATCTTGATATATTGATTAGTGATCTAATCATGTTCTGAATTGGATCTGTAATGATTGACCAGTCTCTGTGACGTTTCTGAAGCATTCCCATGCGGCGTATGTCGCGATGGGTCCGAGCGTAGAAGCGCTTGAGATTGGCCCCCTCCGGGCCGGCCGCCGAGAAATCCATGTGGAGTTTCAAGGCGCTGATGATCTGGCTGGCCACGCCGAGGTGAAAAACCATCTCGTCCAGCCGATTCTGCTCATCGGCAGATCTTGCCGCGCTGACGGCTGCATAGAGTTTCTGATGCACGGCCAGGGCGATGTCGCTGGGGCTCAGGGCCAATTGGCTGACGGCCCGATAGCCGGCGATGGCGCGGGAATAGGCGGCGTTAGTCATCATCGTCACTCGCGCCGAGGATGGCCGCGATCTGCTCCTGCAGCAGACGGGCGGCCTCCAGTTCGGCTTCCATGTTGGCGTATTTGGTTACAAGCCGGGTCCGATAGGTCTCGGCGTCCTCGCGGATCTTGTCCGAGCGATCCGACAGGTCGGTGTTGATTTCGGTCAGGGAGTCGATCCGCTGCTGGATCAGGCTGCTCGAACTGTCGTCGAACTGCTTCAACGTCTGGGCCAGCAGATTGGCGAAGCCCTGCTGAATCGAGATGGAGATGTCGCCGCTGGTCGCCGGCGACAGGGTGAAGCTGAGCCCCTCGTAGATGGAGCCCTCGGCGCCCACCAGGCGCGAGCCCGAGATGGTGAAGGCCCCGCTGTCGCCGTCCGCCGAGGCCCCGGTGATGGCGCCGGTCTCGTCAGTGACGATAGTCAGGGTGAAGGCGAGCGAGTTGGTCGTATTGTTGGCCAGCATCTTCAGATTGCTGTCCGAGGTCGAGAAGTCGGTCTCGAAGAAGCTCTCTAAGGCGTCCAGGTTGGACAGGATGGCGTCGTTCAGCGCCGTCTCGTCGCTGATTTCCAGAAGGCCTTCCGACGTCCAGGTGATGCCCATGTCGCTGAACAGGGTGATGTCGTCGGAGGCGGATTCGCTCCCCGAATTGATCAGGGTCTGCAGGGTGGAGTTCAGCATCCGCATGACCGAGTCCGCGAACAGCACCGCATCCTCGTCCGCGCCGCCGTCCGACGAGACGGCCGACTGATCCAGGATGTATTGTTTCAGCGCGTTATAGGCGTCGACGAAGTCGGTGATCGCCGTCTTCACCGCCGAGGAATCGGTGGTGATGGTCAGGGTGGTGACGCCGTCCGTGACGCCCGACAGGGACAGGCTGACGCCGTCGATGACGTCGGTCAGTTCGTTGGTGTCGCGGGTCACCGTGGCCCCATCCACGGTGATGATGGACGGCTGGGCCTCGCGCAGCACATTGGCGAAGGCGCCCGTGTCGTCGGTCAGGCCGATGGCTTGGGCGACGTCGTCGCCGGACACCGACGAGAGGACGATCGTCTGGTTGGTGTCGGTCGCCGACAGAACCAGCTGCACGGTCGAGGAATCCAGTTTGATCAGCGAGGCCTGGACACCGGACTTGTCGCTCTGGGCGTTGATCGCCTTGGCGAGATCGCTGAGGGTCGTGGTCGCGGTCACGGTGATCTCGACCGTCTCTCCGCCGTCGACGCCAAGCGACAGGACGCCCGCCGCGCCTATGGCCTCGGTCGAGGAACCGGCGGAGGCGCTGACTTTCATCGCCTGGGCCAGTTGCAGGACTTCGATCTCGTAGTCGCCGTTGATGGCGTCGCTGGTGACGTCCACGGCCAGGCCGGTGACGGTCTCGCCGGAACTGCTGCTCAGCGACGCACTGCGCGAGTCGAAAGCGTTTTCGGAGCCCAGGCTGGAATAGGCCGGCAGCGCCAGCCCCTCGATGGCGTCGGACACCGCCGCGACCAAGGTCTGGATCTCCTCATAGGCCGCGATCTTGGCCTCGTTGGCGGTGACCTTGGCGTCGATCGTGTCGGCGCGCGCGGTCTTCTGCGCCACGGCGGTCTCGATCAGGGCGTCGGTGTCGAGGCCCGAGGCGGTCGAGGTGATGTAGCTGGCGCCGCTGCTGGTCGAGACGCCGGCTGTGGAGGTCGTGGACATGAATGATCCGGGGCGCGGTTCTGGAGGTCAAAGGGAACGGGCGGGAGCGAACCCCCGCCCGCGCTGTCACTGCAGCAGCTTGAGCAACGACGACGACATGCTGTTCGCCTGGCCCAGAGCCGCGATGGCGGCCTGCGTCAGGGTCGACAGGTTCGTGTAGTTGGTCTGTTCAGCAGCCAGATCGACGTCCGAGATGGCCGATTTGGCGGCCTCAAGGTTCTCGAGCGAAGTGTCGATGACGCTCGCCCGATACTCGAAGCGCGACAGGCTTGCGCCCACATTCGCCCGAGCCGTCGAGATGGTGTTGATCGCCGCATCGACCGCGTCCATCGCCGTGGCGGCATTGGCCGAGGAGGTGACGTCGGTCGTATCGACAGCCAGGTCCGTCGCCGTCGCTCCGTCGATGGTGATCGTCAGCGTATCGCTGCTGCTGGTCCCCAGGAGGAATGAGACGCCGGTCGAGAAGTCGCCTGCGCCATCGAGCAGAGCCGAACCGTTGAAGTTGGTCGACGACGCGATGTCGTCGATTTCCTCGATCAGTTGCTGATATTCCGCGTCGATGTTCGCCCGCCCGGCGTCGTCGACCGAGCCCGACTGGGACTGGGCCGTC
Source organism: Brevundimonas sp. (assembly GCF_013912065.1). Taxonomy (GTDB): domain Bacteria; phylum Pseudomonadota; class Alphaproteobacteria; order Caulobacterales; family Caulobacteraceae; genus Brevundimonas. The sequence goes on along the minus strand of NZ_JACESA010000009.1, from coordinate 77,922 downwards.
AGCGACTTCATGCGTTGCAGGATGTCGCTGATCTGCGACAGGGCGCCGTCGGCCGTCTGAAGCACGGCGGATCCCTGCTGGGCGTTGATGGCGGCCTGTTCCAGCACCACCACGTCAGCGGCGATATTGGTCGAGGTGGCGAGGCCGGCCGCATCGTCCTTGGCGCTCTGGATGCGTTGTCCGCTGGACAGTTTCGCCAGGGAGGCGGACTGGGCTTCGGAGTTGGCGTTCAGATAACGCAGGGCGGTGTTGGCGGCGGTATTGGTTGAGATACTGGGCATTCTTTCCTCATTCTCTCCAGACTGAACACCGTCAGGCGAACGCCGGACGGGAAGGCCAGGGCGCTTTCTGACCCCGACCTTCAGCAGAGAAACGGAGCGACCCCGCCAAATGGGGCGCTGATATTTTGTGCGCCCCATCGGCGCGCCTCGTCCCGTTGAAGCCGTGACATCCACCGGCTTCGGCGAAGACCCATGACCACGGTTAATGTGACGACCTCAACGGCGGCGGCGACCACCTCGTCGTCGTCGTCCGCTCTGTCCATCGACATGGACGACTTCCTGCAGATCCTGGTCACCCAGCTGCAGAACCAGAACCCGCTCGAACCGACTGACGTCACCGAGTTCACCAACCAGCTCGTCGGTTACGCCCAGCTGGGCCAGCAGACCTCCACCAACGAGACGCTGGAAAGCCTGTCGTCCTCTCTCACCTCCATCCTGACGACCCAGAGCGCCGGCTATGTCGGCCAGAAGGTCGAGTACGACAGCGCCATGGCCCCGGTTCAGGACGGCGCGGCCAGCTGGACCTACACCCTGGACGGCGAGGCCGCCTCGACCGCCCTGGTGGTCACCAATCAGGACGGCGACGTCGTCTGGAGCGGAAGCGGCGAGACCGGCGACGGCGAGCACGGCCTGTCCCTGAGTCTGTCCGACCTGAGCGGCGTCGCCGAGGGCGACATCCTGACCCTGACCTCGGTCTCCACCAACGCCGACGACACGTCCGCGTCCAACGCCGTCACCGCCTTCGCCACCCTGGACGCCGTCCTCCTCGCCGACGGCGTCACGTCCTATCGGGCGGGCGACGCGGTCATCGATCCATCCGCCGTCCTCGCCTTCTACGGCCAGGCCTGAGGAATATCCCATGAGCCTGTCCGCCTCCCTTTCCTCGGCCGTTTCCGGCCTGACGGCCCAGAGCGCCGCCCTGTCGGCGATCTCCGAGAACATCGCCAACTCCTCCACCACCGGCTACAAGACCAAGGAGACCTCGTTCGAGGCCCTGGTCAGCGCCAGCATGAAGTCCAGCGCCGCCGCCGGCGGTGTGACGACCTCTCTCAGCCGCGCCATGTCGGTTCAGGGCACCATCTCCACCAGCGCGACCAGCACCAATCTGGCGATCAACGGCTCCGGCTATTTCATCGTCGCCGACAGCACCACGGGCCAGGCTTCGGACCTCGCCTATACCCGCAACGGCAGCTTCTCGACGGACGCCTCGGGTTATCTGGTCAACTCGGAGGGCTATTACCTTCAGGGCTATCCCACCGATGAGGACGGCAATGTCATCGGCGGCGGGGTCTCGGGTCTGGAGACCATCAACCTCTCCAACCTGACCAGCCCGGCGGAAGCCACCACCACGGTCAGCGTCGCCGCCAACCTGCCCGCCGACGCCGAGGTGGGCGACGTCTTCACCTCGACGGCCTCAATCGTCGACAGTCTTGGCGCGACCCATATCGTCGATCAGACCTGGACCAAGACCGACGCCAACACCTGGACCCTGTCGACGGGGGATCCCTATTCGGCCGCGACTGGCGAAACGACCGGCACGGCCGACGGCACGACCATCACCATCACCTTCGATTCCTCGGGTCTGCCGGCCAGCATCAGCCCCGATCCGACGGAAGTGGGCTTCACCTTCACCAACGGCGCGGCGGCGGCTGCCGTGGACATGGATCTGGGCGACATCGGCAAGTCGTCGGGTCTCACCCAGTATGATTCCGGCGCCAACGAGCCCGGCATCACGATTTCCAGCATCACCGACGACGGCATCGTCGCCGGTTCCCTGACCAGCGTCGCCATCAATGACGGCGGCCAGGTTGAGGCGACCTTCAGCAACGGGCTGACGAAGGTCATCTATCAGGTCCCGGTCGCCACCTTCGCCAACTCCGAAGGTCTGACGCAGATCTCGGGCACGACCTTCAAGGCGACCAACCTCAGCGGATCGGCGACGATAAACCTGTCGGGCGTCGGCGCCTCGGGAAGCATCGTGGCCAGCGCCCTGGAAGGTTCGACGACCGACACCGCGACCGAGTTCAACAAGATGATCGTGGCGCAACAGGCCTATTCGGCCGCGTCCCAGGTCGTCAGCAGCGTCAAGGACATGTTCGACACCCTGATCTCCGTGGTGCGCTGATGGACGAGATCGGCCGCATCCTCGACCGGGCCGGCCGCTCGCGGCGCACCGGCTTCGACCGTCCCATCGTCGAAAGCTACGAACAGGCGGCGGCCATCGCCCACGATCTGGCCGAACGCCTGGCCGCCCTGCCCTGGTCGGATAGAGCGACCTTGATCAGCGATATTCGGTTGCTCGAGGCCGCCTTGAAGCGCCGGGCCGACACTCTGCGCGCCGGGATGAGCGAAACCTCGGCCGAGATCGTGCGGCTGAACCGCGGCGCCGGCGCGGCGGGCGCCTATGCGGCCGGAGGACGGTTGGGCGCGCGGAGGCGGAAATGAGCCTGTCCGGGGCCCTCGCCAATGCGTCCGCCGCACTGACGACGTCCCAGTATCAGGTGGCGCTGAGCACGACCAATGTCGCCAACGCCAGCACCGACGGCTACACGACCAAGACCTATTCGGCGACATCCCAGACGGCGACCCTGGCGCTCAGCACCGGCGAACTGTCGCGCGTCACCGACACCTATCTTCAGAAGTCGCTGATCTCCAGCAGCGCCTCGGCCGGCTACGCCGAGACCATCGACAGCTATATGTCGCGTTACGACACCCTGCTCGGCGACACCTCAAGCAGCGGCGACATCGCCAGCCTGACGTCGGCGCTGGCGACCAGTCTGACCACTCTGGCGGCGGGCACGGGCGACACCGACGCGGCGGCGGTGGTCAGCGCGGCGAGCGAACTGGCCGACGGGCTGCGCACCCTGTCGTCCGGAATTCAGGATCTTCGGTCCGACGCCGACGCCGCCATCGCCACCACGGTCGATGAGATCAATGCGCTTCTGCTCGAGATCGATTCCCTGAACGACCAGATCGTGGCGGGGCAGGGCGACCAGACCACGTTGGCGGATGCGCGCGACACGGCCCTGCAGACTCTGTCGGGTCTGGTCGGCGTCACCAGCTATACCGATGCGTCGGGACGGCTGAACATCTACGCTGGCGGACAGATGCTGGTCGGGACGACCGTCAGCACCCTGTCCTTCACCGCCTCGGGCGCCGTGTCGTCCGACTCCGCCTATCCCACCAGTCTGTCCGGCGTCAGCGTCAACGGGCGGGACGTGACCTCCAGCCTGACCGGTGGAGAGCTTGGCGCCCTGATTGACCTGCGCGACGAGGCCCTGCCCGCCGAACAGGCGGCGCTGGACAGTCTGGCGGCGACCTTGATCTCCGCAGTCAATACGGCGGCGTCCACGGGCGCGGCGTCCCCGCCCGGAACCCTGACCTCGACCGCCGCCGTGACGGCGGCCACGCCCCTGTCGCTGACGGGAAGCCTGGGCGTCGTGCAATCGACCACGGCCGGCGTCGCCACGGCCGTCGACCAGATCGACCTGTCGACGGTGACCACGGTCGGGGAACTGATGGACGCCCTGAACGGCGTCAGCGGCGTCACGGCCAGTATCGTGGACGGCAAGCTGACGATTTCCAGCAGTTCGGGCGGAGTGACCCTGGATTCGTCCGTCGCCTTGACCGCAGACGGGGAAACCCTGACCGACTGGATGGGATTCAACGACGTCTTTTCCGGCGACGACGCCTCGACCATCCGGGTCGTCGCCGCCCTGACGACGAACCCAGGTCTTCTGGCGGCGTCCAGTCTGGACACGTCGGCGGCCGTCGGCCAGACCGCCGTGGCCTCGGGCGGCGCCGGCGGCGCGGTGGCGCTCATGACGGCCCTGACCGAGGATCGGTCCTTCGCCGAGTCCGGAAATCTGTCGGCGCGGAGCCGCAGCCTGATGGACTATGCGACGGATGTGCTGTCGGGGGCCGCGACGACCATATCGACGGCCGCCAGCACGGCGGCCAGCGCCACGGCCCTGCGCGACGGCTACGCCAACAGCCTGAGCAACGCCACCGGCGTGAACCTGGACGAGCAGACCGCCCTAGTCAGCCTGTATCAGCAGCAGTACGAAATATCGGCCCAGCTGATGGCCGCCATCCAGGCCATGTACGACGCCCTGATCAGCATGGTGTCCTGATGATCGGGCGCGTGTCCACCTTCAGTCAGACCCTCTATGTGCTGGACCGCAGCCTGGCCAGCCAGGCGCGCCTCGCCGACGTTCAGGCGCAAACCGCGTCCGGCCTGAAGAGCGACACCTTCGGAGGCTATGGTTCGGCGACCAGCGCCATCACCCGGCACGAGGGCCAGATCGCCGCCGCCGACGCCGAAGCCGCCAGCGCCGCCAGCGCGCTCAATGTGGTCGAACAGGCCTATTCGGCGCTGGGCTCGATCTCGGACCTGACCGAAACCATCCTGTCGTCGCTCGCCACCTATGGCGAAGACAGCGCCACCCTGGCCTCGCTCGCCAGCGGCTGGCTGGACGATCTCGAGAGCCTGCTGAACAGCACCTATGGCGATCAGGCCCTGTTCGCCGGCGACGCCCTTGACGCCCAGGCGGTCGATCTGGACGCCTGGGACGCGGCGGACGCGGACGCCTATTACAACGGCGGCGGCTCGGCCCGCGCCTATACGACTGCGGACGGCCAGGTCCTGGCTCTGTCGGTGACCGCAGCCGATCCGGCGCTCAGCGGGTTGATCGACGCCCTGAAGGGACTGGAGGCCGGGACGATGTCCAGCGCCGACGCCCTCGACGCCGTTCAGACGGCGGCGTCCGGCATCGGCGTCCTGCGCGCCTCCCTGTCCTCGACCGCGTCGCGACTGGAGCGGATCTCCGAACAGGCCACGGCCCGCAGCGACACCCTGACCACGGTCGTCAGCACGCTGAAGGAGACCGACCTCGCCGAGGCGGCGATCCTCGCGACCCAGTACGAGACGCTTCTGCAAACCTCGTACTCGACTTTGAACATCCTGATTTCGATCAAGCTGTCGGACTATCTGCGATAGGCCACGGTTGGTGTGCGGTCTAACGGGCATTGTAGTTATTGAGGTGTCAGAATGGAAATCAATCAGACATTCAGATTTAATCCGTGCGTCCGACTGGAAACAAAGAGGCAATATTGTATGTCTTTATGTTCAGTTGTGATGAAAACCGTCACCGTGAAGTCGCATCATTGTCCAAGAATTGTTTTCAATTTGCTATTCCGCTCCACATAAGCCGGTTTTGCGCCTCAATACGCCGTCGATCCATTTGCGGGCCGACTAATATTATTTGAGGGGCCGATCGAGAGCATGATCGATTTCAAAAAGCATCTGTTGGGCACCACAGTCGTCGTGGGTCTGACTTTCCTGTCCGCGCCGACCTGGGCGCAGACGCAGTCGAGCGCGGGCGCTTCCGCCGATGACGCCGCCGCCGACGCGGCGGCGGTCGAAGAGGTCGTGGTCGTCGGTTCGCGGCTGCGGCGCGACAACTACAACTCGGCCTCGCCGGTTCAGGTGGTGACCCGCGAGGACGCCACCCTGGCCGGCTTCGCCTCGACGACCGAGGTGCTGCAGAGCACAGCCATCACCCAGGGTACCTCCCAGATCAACAACGCCTACGGCGGCTATGTCACCAACGGCGGTCCCGGCGCCAACACCCTGTCGCTGCGCGGCCTGGGAGCCACCCGCACACTGGTCCTGTTGAACGGGCGTCGCGTCGCACCGGCGGGTTCGCGGGGTTCGGTCGGTTCGGCCGACCTGAACGTCCTGCCGTCGGCCATGATCGAGCGTATCGAAGTGCTGAAGGACGGCGCGTCTTCGCTTTACGGCTCGGACGCCGTCGCCGGGGTGGTCAATATCGTGACCCGCAACGACGTCGACGGCGTCACCGTCGAGGGCCAGTTCAACGCGCCGATGGACGCCGACGGCGCTGGTCAGCAGAAACGCTATTCGATCGTGGGCGGAACCCACGGCGACCGCTGGAGCCTGTCGGGCTCGGCTGAATATTACCAGCGCGACGAACTGACCCTGGGCGATCGCGACTTCACCCGCTGCCCGACCGACAATTATCTGGACGGGTCCGACTATATCGACCCGCTGACCGGCAAATCGAAATGCTGGTCGCTGAACGCGGGCGGCGTGACCATCAACACCATCGGCACCTCCTATATGACGGGCGAGGCTGCGGATGGGACCACCGCGACCCGATTCAATCGTTGGCGGCCGAATTCGGCCGTGACGACGGGTCTGGTCGGTTTCGAGGGTGTCGGGGGCACGGGCACCAACACCAGCGTGCGCGACACCTATGACGCCGACATGCTCAACGAGTCGCTGATCTCCCCCGTCGAGGTGGCGACCGTCTATCTGCAGGGCTCCTATGACCTGCATGCGCTCGGCAACGCCGAGGTCTACGGCGAATTCCTCTATAATCAGCGCAAGTCGTCGCAGACGGGCTATCGCCAACTGGTGCTGGATTATGCGGTCGGCAGTCCCCTGATACCGGATAACCTGTCGACCAGCGTCTTCAGCGCCTCCGACCTCGGCCTTAACCTCGGTCAGGCGGTGGGCGTCCGCGCCTTCATCGGCTATGGCAACACCACGTCCACCCAGCAGGTGGACTTCACCAAGACCGTCGGCGGGATCCGGGGCGACTTCACGCCGCTTCAAGGCTGGCGGTATGATCTGTCCGCCAGCTACACCAAGTCGGACTCGGTCTACACCAGCGAACAGTTCCTGATCGACCGGCTGCAGAACAGCCTGGACGTGGTGGCCAACAGCGACGGCTCCTTCTCCTGCGCCAGCGGCGCCGAAGGCTGCGTCGCCGCTCCGGCCCTGAACAGCAAGACCCTCGCCGGTGAACTGCCCGCCGACTGGCTGGGTTATGTGATGACCGACGTGACTGGCCGCACCTTCTATGACGAGGCTGTCCTGTCGGCCAGCATCGACGGCCCGCTGTTCACCCTCCCGGCCGGCGAAGTCGCCGTCTTCCTGGGCGCCGAGTACCGCGAGATGTCGATCGAGGACATTCCCGGCATCGATATGCAGACGTCGAACATCTACAATTATTCGACGGCCGCGATCACGCGGGGCGACGACTCGGTCTGGGAAGTGTTCGGCGAAGTCGAGGTTCCCCTGCTGCGGAACCTGCGTTTCGCTCAAAATCTGACCCTCAGCGCTTCGGGCCGCTACACCGACTACGCCTCCTACGGCGACGACACGACCTACAAGGTCGGTCTGGTCTATCAGCCGGTCGATTTCCTGACCTTCCGCGGCAGTTACGGCACCTCCTATCGGGCGCCCGCCCTGTTCGAACAGTTCGTCGGCGCGACATCGGGTTATCTGAGTTCGTCCTATGACCCGTGCAACAGCTACGGCGACGAGGGCACGGACGCCCGGATTGCGGCCAACTGCGCCAGCGAAGGCTTGGCCGGAACCTTCCAGCAGACGTCCAGCGTGAAGGTCGTGACCTCGGGCGGCGCGGATAACGGGCTCGAGGCGGAAACCTCGACCAACCTGACCGTCGGGCTGATCCTGCAGCCCAAGCTGCCGGACAACTGGGGCGAACTGGCTTTCGCCGTCGACTATTACGAGATCGAGGTCGACAACGGCGTCGATCGGATCGGCGCCAGCAGCATCCTGAGCCTCTGCTACGCCTCCGCCAGCGCCGACTTCGCCGCGGGCAACGGCTACTGCTCGCTGATCGATCGCAACGCCGCGTCGAACGGGCTGACGGTCTATGACAGCTACGTCAATGTCGCTACCGACGTGGTCAAGGGCATCGATTATACTGTGCGCTATCGCAAGCCGGTGGGCGTGGGCACGGCGCTCGCCAATCTGACCGTGACGCAGATGACGGAGCGCCACAGCACGCTGTTCGCCGACGATCCCGTCTATGACGAAGTCGGTACGATCGGCACGCCCGAGTTCACAGCTACCGCCGAATTCTCCTATGCATGGAACCAGTGGCGTCTCCACTATGGCCTCGAGTGGATCGACGGCATGGGCTACGACGCCTACTACCGGAAATACTACGGATATACTTTGGCCAGCCTGGGATATGACGCGGAAGTCGGCGCGTATCTGACCCAGAACATGTCCGTCCGCTACGAGGCCGACGACTGGGCCGTGACGGTGGGGGTTCGCAACCTGACCAACAAGACGGGCGACGAAGTGTCGGCCGGCGTGGTCAATATGGTGGGGAATGTGCCGCTGTATTCCGGTTACGACTATGTCGGCCGAACGGCCTTCATCAACCTCAGCAAGTCCTTCTGAACCGGGAAGGGCGGCGGATCGATCCGCCGCCCTTCCATGTCCTCAGCTGCACGAAAGTGTCCAATTGACAGGTTTCGGAACATAAAATCGCTCCCAGTGACCGCTATAAATAGGTTTGTGAGGCGGTTTTGTTTCTGGTTTGAAACAAACGCCTGTTCAAACGAGGGTCATTGATGTTGGAAAGCACCGCCTCCCGGATACTTGTCGTGGACGACGACGCGGGCATTCGCGACGTCCTGGGCGACTATCTCTCGCAGCATGGGTTCATCGCCTATCAGGCCGGGTCGGCCAGCGAGATGGACGACGTCCTGGCCAGCACGCCGGTCGATCTGATCGTGCTGGACATGATGATGCCGGGCGAGGACGGCCTGTCCGTCTGTCGGCGCATGTCGGGCAAGGGCGCCCCGATCCTGATGCTGAGCGCGATGAGCGAGGAGACGGATCGTATCGTCGGTCTGGAACTCGGCGCCGCCGACTATATCGGCAAGCCCTGCAATCCCCGTGAACTTCTGGCGCGCGTCCGCGCCGTGCTGCGTCGCCAGGACACGGCCCAGTCGGTCATGTCGGGCACCGTCGTGACCTTCATGGGCTGGCGTCTGGACCGGGTGCGTCGCGAGATCACCACGCCGAACGGCCAGGAAGTCTCGCTATCGCGCAGCGAGTTCGTCATGCTGGAGATGCTGGTCGAGAACGCCGGCCGCATCGTGCGCCGCGAACATCTGCTGGAACATGCGCGCGCGGCCGGTCGCGACGTCAACGAACGCGCCATGGACGTGCAGATCAGCCGCCTGCGTCGCAAGCTGAACGAGGAAGACAGCAAGGAATTGATCGTCACCGTGCGGGGCGAGGGCTATCTTTTCGACGCCGTGGTCGAAAACGAACACTAAACTGATGAAGAGCATTCGGCCGCCCACCGTCCTGTTGCAGGTGGCCCTTATCGCCGTGATGGCGGTCATCGCCACCCAACTGGTGACGCTGGCCATCGTCGTTCTGGCGCCGGCGCCCAGGCCCGCCGGCTATACTCTGGCGTCGGCGTCGGCCGCCCTTCGCGGACAACCGGCCAAGACCGTCGACGGTCGGCCGTTGCGGCGGCGTCTGGGCTCGGACGCGCCGTTCGAACAAGAGCGGGATCCGCTCGCCGACGCACTGGCGCGGTCCCTGGCGGACGAGTTGGGACAGGAGGTTTCGACGGTTCATGTCCGAATGGATCGGGCAGGCCGCCCCTGGGGACCCCGGCCCCCTCGAGGCGAGGAGCGCCGCGAACCGCCCGGGCCGGGTCGTGCGTCTGGGCGGGACCAATGGCTGGGCGGGCTTCGGATCGGCGTCGTGTCGGACCAGATCGCCTTTCCCCCCTTTCTGGCGACAGCGCGAACGGACGACGGGCGGTGGTCGACGATCGCCCCTCCGCGAGGATTGCTGGCGCCCTGGCAGGTCGCGCTGTTGTTGAGCATGCTGCTCAGCCTGGTGCTGCTGTCGCCGCTGATCTGGTGGATGGCGCAGAGGCTGGCCCGTCCGATCGGACGGTTCGCCCATGCCGCCGACCGGCTGGGCGCGGACCCGGACGCGGCGCCGCTGACGCCGACCGGTCCCAATGAGGTGCGTCTGGCGATCGCCGCCTTCAACGACATGCAGGCCAAGCTGCGCGAACATATCGAACGCCGCACCCACACGGTGGCGGCGATCGCGCATGACCTGCGCACGCCCCTGACGCGGCTGCGGTTCCGTATCGAGACGATGCCGCCCGAGCACCAGAGTCAGGCGATCCGGGACATCGAAGAGATGGACGCGCTGATCGCCCAGGCGATGCAGTTCGTCAAAGGCCAGTTCGACGTCGGTCACGCCGAGACGCTGGATTTCGGCGATCTGGTCCAGGACATGGCCGACCGTTACGCCGACACCGGCGCCGAGATCACGGTCATCGCCGAGCCGGGACTGGAGGTGCGCGGGGATCCGGGCGTGCTGAGGCGCGGACTTTCCAACCTGATGGACAACGCAATCGGACATGCCGGCGCGGTGACGGTGCGGGTCGGAGCCGAGGCCGGGCGCGCCGTGGCCCGGATTCAGGATCGCGGACCCGGCATTCCGGATGACCAGCTGGAGCGGGTGTTCGATCCCTTCTTCCGCCTGGAAGCGTCCCGAAGCCGCAAGACGGGGGGCGCGGGCCTGGGCCTGTCCATCGCTCGTCACGCCGTGCGCGCCCACGGCGGCGATCTGACGCTGAGCAATGCGCCCGAAGGCGGGCTGATCGCCACCCTGTGCCTGCCCTTGGTCGAGGCCGAGGCGGTCTAGGTTTCGAGCGGGGTCAGACCGCCAGCGGCAGCCGGACTTCGGCGGTCAAGCCGTCCTGTGACTTCAGCCGGATCGTGCCGCCGTGGGCCAGGACGATGGAACGGCTGTTGGCGAGGCCCAACCCCATGCCGGGCGCGTCGCTCGAAACCGCGTGAGGGGCGCGGTAGAAGGGTTTGAACACCCGCTCCAGTTCGCTGTCCGGAAGGCCCGGCCCAAAGTCCCGCACGGCGGCGACCACGTCGCCGCCGTCCTGGCCCAGGCGCACGACGGCCCGACCGCCGTATTTGACCGCATTGTCCAGCAGATTGGCGAAAACCCGGTTCAGGGCCACGGCGTCCGCCTCGACCTCGACCGCCTCGCCCGGTTCTATGGCCACGTTCGCCCCGCCGGCGACGGCGTCGTCCACAGCGGCCTTCAGCAGGGCGCGCAGGTCCAGCCGCTGGCGTGCGCCGCCCTCGGCCTGATCGCGCATGAAGGTCAGGACCGAGCTGATCATCGCCTCCATCTGGTCGATGTCGGTCTCGAAGCCCGGCTTCAGCTTGTCGGGCGCGGCCTCCAGCCGGAACCGCATCCGGGTCAGCGGCGTGCGCAGGTCATGGGAAATGGCGCCGATCATGGCCGTCCGGTCATCCACATACCGTTTCAGCCGCCCCTGCATCAGGTTGAAGGCGACGGCGGCGCGGCTGATCTCGGCGGATCCGCCCTGAACAGTGGCGGGCGCGGACGGATCGCGGCCCAGGCGTTCGGCCGCGTCGGCGAAGCTGCGCAGGGGCGCGGTGATGCGCCGGGCGAACAGCCAGCCGAACGGAGCGACCAGGGCGAAGGACAGCAGGAACCACAACATCACGCGGCTCTGCCAGGCGGATGGAAAGCCTTCCGGCCGGGGCTCGACCACGATCCACCGGTCGCCGACCCGCTGGGCGGCGATGAAGTCGCCCTCGATATAACCGGCCGGGGCGGGCGCGAAGAGACCGCGGCGAACAGGCGGCGGCGTCTCGGCCGGCGTCAGGACGACATCCGCGGGTTCGGGCCTCGGTTCGGAGGCCGTCTGGACCGCCGTCGTCGTCGGCGCATCGACCGCAAGGTTGGCCGAGGAGACGTCGACGGGCGTGACCGGCGCGGGCGGCGTTGCGGCCGGGGGCGTCCTCAAGTCGGCGGCGACCGACGGAGGGGAGGCCACGACCGAGGACTTGGGGATCGGTGCGGCGGAAGCGAGCGAGATCGTGGTCGAGACCGAAGTCCCGATCATGACGCCGGACGACGTCGCGGCCTTGCGACGCCGTTCCACCAGGGCGGCCGCCAATGCTCGACCGAACCCGGCGCCGCCTAGCCTGGGCGAGGCGTCGTCGCCCGACGACTGACCGGCGGGACGCGACCAGGCCGCGCCTAACGATCGTCCTGTCGAATGGGCTCCGGTCGTGGGCGGACTGAAGCTGGGCGAGGTCGACCGGTTTGGGGTGCGGACGAAATCGCGGCCGCCGTTCGCCCACGGCCGCCCCTGTTGTGCGACGCTCACCGGCCGTTCGGCGCTCTGGCGCGGGGCCTGTCGGGACCAGGCGCTGTTACGGGAAGGACTGAAGACGTTTGACGAGAGGCCGCCGGCCGGAGGGCCTGGAAACGAGCGATCGCCGAGGAAGGCGGGCTGATCGGCGGGCGAATAGCGCGCCCGGATCAGCAGCGGGTTGGGCGCCTCCTGACCGACGAAGGCCGCAGCCACCACCACCGGCTCCGCTTCGCCAGGCGGCTCAAGCTCCGGCGGCGGGGCAGGGGGCGGGGGCTCGGAGACACGACGATCCTGGGGCGTCTGCTGCTGGGACGTCTGGGGGGGCGACGGTCGCGTCATCGGCTGGGCTCCGGCCGGAAGCGGGACATAGAACATCAGGACGACGTCGGACGGGTCCGCGTTCAACATCGTGGCCAGCCGGTCGCGCGGACCCTCGGCGCTCAGCCAGCCCGGTCCTTGCGGGCGCGGCGCGCTGTCCAGAACCTTGCGTATCAGAGGGCGGGATCCTTCCGCCTCGACCTTCTGACCGCGCATCGCTCTGGCGATGTCCTCCAGGCTGTGTTGGGGCGGCGGCTGAGGCGGGAAGGCGAGGGTGAGGATCAGGGTCGCGCCCTGGGCGACGATCAGAACCCCGATCACCAGAATCATCACATGGCCGGTGATCGGCATGGCAGGAAGACGGAATCCGCCGATCATGCGCGCATCCTCTCGCGCCGGCGGATCGCCTCCAATCCCGTGATATTCAAGGTCGTCCCCATCGTCGCCTCCCCGAAAGGGAGCATTCTGACCATGACAGGAGAGCAACGACTTGCGTCCCCGCTAGGGCGGGTTTGATACGATGCTGAAATGAAGCGGCGCCGTCGTGAGGCGAAACGGGCTTGCATCTTCGTCAGGGTCGGGGGCGGGCCCGCGGCAACGACAGGGTCGCGCGCAGACCGCCTTCCACGCGATTGGCGAGGGTCAGTTCGGCGTTCATGTCCCGCGCCAGCCGCGCCGCTATGGCCAGCCCCAGGCCGGAGCCGCCGGTGTCGCGCGAGCGCGAGGTCTCCAGTCGGACGAAGGGCTCCATGACGGCGGGCAGATCGGCTTCCGGAATCCCCGGCCCGTCGTCGTCGATCAGGATCAGGATGCGCTCGCCCCGCTGAAGCGTGCTGATCCGTGCGCCGCCGGCATAGCGGATGGCGTTGTCGATCAGGTTGGCGACGCAGCGCCTCAGGCCTTGCGGTCGAACCTCGACGTCGCAGTCGCAGCCCTGGACGAAGACGACGTCGTGGCCGGCGTCGCGCTCGTCGTCAGCGAGGGACTTCATCAGGGAATCGAGCGCCAGCACGGCCAGAGGTTCGGCGCTGGGCGTGTCGCGGGCGATCTCCAGCCCTTCGCGGGCCAGATCCTGCATGGCCGCGAGGTCGCCCAGCAGTCTCTCGCGAAGCTCCGGATCGGCGACCTTCTCGAGCCTCAGCCGCATTCGAGTCATCGGCGTCTGGATGTCGTGGGTCACAGCGGCGAGAATCTGGCTCTTGGCGGCGATCGACGCCTTCAGCCGGCTCTGCAGGCTGTTCATGGCCTGGGCCGCGCGGCGCACTTCGACAGGACCGGCCTCCGGCATCGGGGGCACGTCGAGAGACTCGCCCAGGGCCAGGGCGCCGGCCGCCATATGGCGGACCGGACGGGTCGCGGTGCGGGCGACCACGAGGGACAGCAGGGCTGCGGCCAGAGCCAGCGCCAGGAGGAAACCGGGATCGAGCAAACGAGGGCGGACAGCCTGAGGCGGCGCCCAGACGGCGATACGTTCGCTTGCGTCCCCCTCGCGCAGTTCCACGATCCAGCAGGACGGCGGGCCCAGCCCCAGGGACGCGGCCTGATTGACGACGGCGGCCCTGGCCTGTCGGTCCCGATCAGGCCAGCCGGGTTCAGGACGCACGCAGGTCTCGGGCGAGGTGCGGGACGCAAACGCCTGGACCGCGCCCAGTCGACCGTCCCCCAGCACCCGGTTCAGCAGGCGATCCGGGGTGGAGACGACGGCGTTCTCGGGCGCCGGGCGCACGCTGGTGGCGCCACGCGCGGCCAGGGCGTGCGCCTCCGCATCGCCGATCCTCTGGCGCAGGTTGACATAGGCCTGGATGCGGTCGGCGGTGCGTTCCTGCTGAAAGGCGTCGATGTCCGCGCGCTGGCGAAGATCGGCGATACTGAGGGACAGGACCGCCGCCGCGCCGGTTCCGATCAGCAACAGAAAGAAGATGCGTCCGGTCAGGGAGCCGATGAAGGCGCGAACGGGGTTCATGCCAGGGTCACCGTCGCGGCCAGGACATAGCCCTCGTTGCGGATGGTGCGGATCAGGACGGCGCCATCGTCGCCGAACTTCTGACGCAGCCGGCTGACCTGGATGTCCACGGCGCGATCCAGGGCGTCTTCCTGGCGCACAGCGCCGAGATTGATCAGCTGTTCGCGGCTGAGCACCCGGTTGGCGTAGTCGATCAGCACCCGCAGCAGGCGGAATTCGGCGCCGGACAGCATGACGACCCGGCCGCCGGGATCGTTCAGCAGGCGCTGCTCGATATCCAGGGTCCAGTCGTTGATCAGGGCGCGCCGCGCCTCCAGGGGCGCCAGATTGGCGGGCAGGGCCTGGGTGCGACGCAGGACGTTGCGGATGCGTGCGATCAGTTCGCGCGGCTCGAACGGCTTGGTCAGATAGTCATCGGCGCCCATCTCCAGACCCAGGATGCGGTCGACCGGCTCGCCGCGCGCGGTCAGCATGATGATCGGAGTCGTCGACGTCGCCCGGATGTCCCGGCAAAGCTTCAGCCCGTCCTCGCGCGGCAGGTTCAGGTCCAGCAGCACCAGGTCCGGCGTCCAGGCGGCCATGACCTCGCGCATGCGCGCGCCGTCGCCGGCGGTCTCCACCTGAAACCCGGCGGCCGTCAGCTGTTCGCCCAGCAGGGTGCGGATGTCGCGGTCGTCGTCGACCAGCAGGATGCGGGACGGTGTCTCCATCGGCCCAATATGCGCCGCCGGGCGGGGAGGGGCTCGCCTCATTCGGTTTCGCTTCTTCTCTGGTCGCTGTCTGACACGTTGCGACACATGTTTTCCGCCGCTCGACACACTGAGACAAGGCGGAACCTGAAATGGCCGCTAGGCAGAGCTTCCTTCGACGGATCGATACAGACCCAGAGCCCCCGATCATGACTCCAGAGCCCCGCCCGACGCACACGCGGATGCGTCAGCTTTCCCGCCGCCAGAAGATCATCGGCGGGATCGTCGCCGCCCTGGTCGTGGCGGCCCTCGCCCTGGTCGTGGCGCGTTCGCTCGGCACGGAGAGCACGCCGGGAGCGGAAGGCGGCGGCGGCCCTGGCGGCCCTGGCGGTCCAGGCGGGCCACGTACGGCGGCCAGTACGGTCGGCGTGGCCACGGCGGCGACCGCGGACGTCCCCGTGATCCTGGACGCGATCGGCACGGTCGTTCCGGCGGGGACGGTCACGGTGCGACCCCAGGTCTCGGGCGTCATCGCCGACATCTATTTCACCGAGGGGCAGATGGTCCGCAAGGGTCAGGTGCTGGCCCAGATCGATCCGCGACCCTTCCAGGCCGCCCTGACCCAGGCCCAGGGGCAGCTTCAGCAGGACCAGGCCCAGTTGACGGCGGCGCGCGTCACCCTGGCCCGCTACGAAACCCTGCTGCAGCAGGATTCGATCGCCACCCAGGAGGTCGACACCCAACGCGCCCTGGTCCAACAGCTGGAAGGGGCCGTCACCGCCAATCGCGGGGCCGTCGAAACGGCGCAGCTCGACCTCGGTTTCGCCCGCATCGTCGCGCCCTCCAGCGGGCGTATCGGCCTGCGCGTCGTGGACGCCGGCAACTATATCGGGGCAGGCGACGACTCGGGTCTGGCCGTCATCACCACCCTGACCCCCATCGACGTCGAGTTCAGCGTGCCCCAAGCCCAGATCGGCGCCATCCAGCAGCGCGCCTATTCCGGCGCCCGCCTGCCGGTCCTGGCGCTGGACACGACACGCGAGCAGACGCTGGACGCCGGCGTCTTCTCCACCCTGGACAATCTGGTCAGCACGACGACCGGGACGGTGCGCGGCAAGGCGCGGTTTCCCAATGTCTCCGGCGCCCTGTTCCCCAGCCAGTTCGTCAATATCCGCATGACCCTGGACACCTTGCAGGATGCGGTCACCGTACCGTCCACGGCGGTGCGCCAGAACGAGACGTCCTCCTTTGTCTGGGTCGTGGGCGCCGACAATACGGTGTCGCAGCGGAAGGTCGTGACCGGGGTCTCCACCACCACGACCGTCGTGATCGCCTCGGGCCTGAAGGCGGGCGAGAAAGTCATCACCGAGGGCGGCGATCGCCTGACCGAAGGCGGCAAGGTCAGCGTGGCCGGTCAGGCGCGGCCTCAGGCCCAGGCCCAGGGTCAAGCCCAGGGTCAAGCCCAGGGTCAAGCCCAGGGTCAGGGCCAGGGTCAGGGCCAGGGACGCTGATCGGATGAATCCCTCCCGCCCGTTCATCCAGCGGCCGGTCGCCACCTCGCTGTTCATGCTGGCCATCGTGCTGGCGGGCCTGGTCGGCTTCCGCCTGCTGCCGCTCTCGGCCCTGCCCGAGGTCGACTACCCGACCATTCAGGTCCAGACCCTGTACCCGGGCGCCAGCCCGGAGGTGATGAGCCAGACCGTCACCGCGCCGCTGGAACAGCAACTCGGCGAAATGGCCGGGCTGGAGCGGATGAGCTCGATCAGCTCGGCCGGCGCCTCGGTCATCACCCTGCAGTTCGGCCTGTCCGAAACGCTGGACGTAGCCGAGCAGGAGGTCCAGGCGGCGATCAATGCGGCCGACGCCCTGCTGCCGGCCGACCTGCCGTCGCCGCCCGTCTATGCCAAGATCAACCCGGCCGATGCGCCGGTCCTGACCATCGCCGTCACCTCCGACAGCCTGCCGCTGACCGAGGTGCAGAACCTGGTCAATACGCGGCTGGCCCAGAAGATCAGCCAGACGTCCGGCGTGGGCCTGGTGTCGCTCAGCGGGGGGCAGAAGCCCGCCATCCGCATCCAGGCCGACGTCCAGCGCCTGGCCTCCTACGGCGTCACCCTGGAGGACATGCGAACCGCCATCGCGGCCTCCAACGCCAACAGCGCCAAGGGCAGTTTCGACGGGCCGACGCAGTCCTACACCATCAACGCCAACGACCAGCTGCTGACGGTCGAGGACTATCAGAACCTGATCGTCGACTATCGCGACGGCGCGCCGGTGCGGCTGAAGGACGTCGCCACGGTCGTGAACGGCGCCGAGAACTCCCGCCTCGCCGCCTGGGCCAACGAAAAGCCCGCCATCCTGTTGAGCGTCCAGCGCCAACCCGGCGCCAATGTCATCTCCACCGTCGACGCCATCAAGGCCCGCCTGCCCGAACTTCAGGCGCAACTGCCGGCCTCGCTGGAGATGACGGTCCTGACCGACCGTACGACCGGCATCCGCTCGTCGGTCCATCACGTCGAGATCGAGCTTCTGCTGGCCATCGTCGGCGTGGTTCTGGTGATCTTCCTGTTCGTCCACAGCCTGCGGGCCACCCTTATCGCCAGCCTGGCGGTGCCGATCTCGCTGATCGGGGCGTGCGGGGCCATGTATCTGCTCGGCTACAGCCTGAACAATCTCAGCCTGATGGCCCTGACCATCGCGACCGGCTTCGTCGTCGACGACGCCATCGTCATGATCGAGAACATCTCGCGCCATCTCGAGAAGGGCGAAAAGCCGCTGCAGGCGGCGCTGAAGGGCGCGCGCGAGATCGGCTTCACCATCATCTCCCTGACCATCTCGCTGGTCGCCGTGCTGATCCCGCTGCTGTTCATGGGCGACGTGGTCGGGCGGCTGTTCCGCGAGTTCGCCGTCACCCTGGCCATCACCATCCTGATCTCGGCCGTGGTCTCCCTGACCCTGACGCCCATGCTGTCGGCACGCTGGCTGAAGTCCCATCCCGAAGCCGAGGTGAAGGGCGTCGGCAGATATGCGCAGCGGGCTTTCGAAAAGGTCGAGGCCTGGTACGAGAAGGCCCTGGTCTGGGTGCTGGCGCGTCAGAAGGCGACGCTTCTGGTCGCCGTTGGCACCATGATCCTGACCGGGCTGTTGTACGTCGTCATCCCCAAGGGGCTGTTCCCGACCCAGGACACCGGCCAGCTGCTGGCGCGCGTCGAGGCGACCAGTTCGGTCTCCTTCGACCGGATGAGCGAACTGCAGCAGCAGGCGGCCAAGGTCATACTGGCCGATCCCGCCGTCGACTCCCTCAGCTCCACCGTCGGGGTCGACGGGTCGAGCACCTCGGCTCTGAACGTCGGCCAGATGACCATCAATCTGAAGTCGGATCACGGCTCGCAGCAGAAGGTCATGGAACGGCTGAAGACCGAGGTCGGCGCGATCGCGGGCCTGCGTCTGTTTGTCCAGCCGACCCAGGACCTGACGATCGACACCGAGACGGGCGCGACCCAGTACCGGCTGTCGGTCGAGGGCGCCGACACCCCGACGGTTAACGACTGGGCCGACAAGATCGCTAAGGCCATGGCCGAACAGCCCAAGCTGAGGAACATCTACAGCGCCTCCGAGGCGACGACCCCCGCGGCCCAGATCTCGATCGATCGCGACACCGCCGCCCGCCTGTCGATCACGGCGTCCCAGGTGGACGAGGCCCTCTACAGCGCCTTCGGCCAGCGGATCGTCTCGACCATCTTCACCGAGACCAACCAGTACCGCGTCATCCTGGAGGCGGCGCCCGGCATGCTGACCACGCCCCAATCCCTCGGGCAACTGAACCTCCAGGCCTCGGGCGGGGCGACGCCGCTGAGCGCCTTCGCCTCGATCACCGAGAAGGACGCCCCGACCCAGGTCACGCGGGTGGCCCAGTTCCCGGCCGCGACCATCGGTTTCGACGCCGCGCCGGGCGTGTCGCTGGGCGCCGCCGTCAGCCAGGTCCGCGCCGCCCTGAAGACTGCGGAGGTTCCCGCCAGCGTGACGACCTCCTTCCAGGGGGCGGCCGGATCTTTCGAGGGCTCGCTGTCCAATCAGATGTGGCTGATCCTGGCGGCGGTGGTCTGCGTCTACATCGTCCTGGGGGTGCTGTACGAAAGCTATGTCCACCCGCTGACCATTCTGTCGACCCTGCCGTCGGCGGGCGTCGGCGCCCTGTTCGCCCTGTTGATCACCGGCAACGACCTGGGCGTAATCGGCATCATCGGCCTGATCCTGCTGATCGGGATCGTGAAGAAGAACGCGATCATGATGATCGACTTCGCCATCGACGCCGAACGCAGCGAGGGCAAGTCGGCGCACGACGCCATCTTCCAGGCGGCGGTGCTGCGGTTCCGGCCGATCCTGATGACGACCATGGCGGCCCTGCTGTCGGCCGTGCCCCTGATGCTGGGCATGGGCGAGGGCGCGGAACTGCGCCGACCGCTGGGCATCGCCATCTTCGGCGGCCTGCTGGTCAGCCAGTTGCTGACGGTCTTCACCACCCCGGTCATCTATCTGGCCTTCGACCGGCTGGCCCCCGCCAGGCGCAGGACCGGCGCGGCGGGCGCGAATGAGGCGGACGGTCCGGCGGCGGACATCGAGCCGGAGCCGGTCCGTTGAACCTGTCGGAACCCTTCATCCGCCGGCCGATCGCGACGGTTCTGCTCAGCCTGGGCATCGCTCTGGCCGGGATCGGCGCCTTCTTCGTCCTGCCGATCTCGCCCCTGCCGCAGGTCGATTTCCCGACCATATCGGTCCAGGCCAGCCTGTCGGGCGCCAGTCCCGAGACCATGGCCTCCAGCGTCGCCACGCCGCTGGAACGCCGGCTGGGGGTGATCTCGGACGTCAACGAGATGACGTCGCAAAGTTCGACTGGCTCCACCCGGATCAATCTGCAGTTCAACCTGAACCGCGACATCGACGGCGCCGCGCGCGAGGTCCAGGCCGCCATCAACGCCGCCCGCGCCGACCTGCCGGCGACGCTGCGCAGCAATCCGACCTATTCCAAGGTCAATCCGTCCAGCGCCCCGGTCATCATCATGGCCCTGACCTCGGACACCAAGACGCCGGGCGAGATCTACGACGCCGTCTCAAACGTCGTCACCCAGCGCGTGGCCCAGGTGGACGGGGTGGGCGAGGTCGAGATCGGCGGCGGCTCGCTGCCGGCGGTGCGGGTGCGGGTCAATCCGTTCCAGCTGAACAACTACGGCATCAGCCTGGAAGACGTGCGCGCCTCGATCGAGGCCGCAAACGCCGACCGGCCCAAGGGAACGGTGGAAGGCGAGGGGCGGCGGTTCCAGATCTATACCGACGCGGCGGGCAAGACGGCCGCCGACTACGCCAGCCTCATCGTGGCCTGGCGCGACAACGCCGGCGTCCGCCTGTCCGACGTCGCCGAGGTCACCGACAGCGTGTCCGACACCCGCACCCTGGGCTTGTTCAACGGCAAGCCGGCCATCATCGTCCTGATCACGACCGAGCCGGGCGCCAACATCATCAACACGGTGGACGCCGTCCGCGCCGCGGTGCCCGAAATCCAGGCCCAGCTGCCCGGCGACATCAGCATCCAGGTCGCGTCGGATCGCACCAAATCCATCCGCGCCTCGCTGCACGAGATCGAGATCACGCTAGTGGTGTCGCTGATCCTGGTGGTGCTGGTGGTCTCGGTCTTCCTGCGCAGTGCGCGGGCGACCTTCATCCCGACGGTGGCGACGGTGGTGTCCCTGCTGGGGACGTTCGGCGTCATGTATCTGATGGGCTTCTCGCTGAACAACCTCAGCCTGATGGCCATCACCGTGGCGACCGGCTTCGTCGTCGATGACGCCATCGTCGTGCTGGAGAACACCCAGCGCCACATCGAGGCGGGGATGGAGCGGTTCAAGGCCGCCCTGCTGGGCGCGCGCGAGGTCGGGTTCACCGTCCTGTCGATCAGCGTCTCGCTGGTGGCGGTCTTCATTCCCCTGCTGTTCATGGGCGGCCAGAGCGGGCGGCTGTTCCGCGAGTTCGCCGTGACCCTGTCGGCGGCGGTGATGATCTCGCTGGTCATCTCCCTGACCCTGACGCCGATGATGTGCGCCTATCTGCTGAAGCCGCGCGAGGAAGGCCGCCGCGAGGGGCCGGTCGGGCGGTTGCTGGAAGCCGGCTTCACGAAAATCCAGAACGGCTATTCCTGGTGCCTGGACTGGGCGCTGCAGTCCAAGCCGATCGTCATGCTGTCGCTGGCGGCGGTGATCGGCCTGACCGCCTACCTCTATGTCGTCGTGCCCAAGGGCTATTTCCCCCAGCAGGACAATGGTCAGCTGATGGCCGGCGTGCGGGCGGATGAGAGCGTGTCCTTCCAGTCCATGTCCGCCAAGCTGAGGAAGGTGGTCGCCATCATCGACGCCGATCCGTCGGTCGATACGGTCGTCGGCTTCACCGGCGGCGCGCGGTCGGGCGGCGCCTTCATGTTCGTCAATCTGAAGCCGCTGGCCGAGCGCAGAGGCGAGAAGAGCGCCGCCGTCATCGCCCGGCTGCGGCCGCAACTGGAGAAGGTCGAGGGGATCAGCATCTTCCTCAACCCCGTCCAGGATCTGCGCATGGGCGGACGATCCTCGAACTCGACCTATCAGTACACGCTGATCAGCGATTCCAGCGACGATCTGCGCGAATGGGCCCAGAAGCTGGAGACCGAGATGAAGACCCGGCCCGAGCTGATCGACGTCGACAGCGACCTGGCCCAGAACGGGGTCGAGACCTATCTGACCATCGACCGCGACGTGGCCGCCCGCCTGGGCGTGACGCCCCGCGCCATCGATAACAGCCTCTACAACGCCTTCGGCCAGCGCCAGGTGGCGACCATCTACGAGGACATCAACCAGTATTCGGTCATCATGGAATGGATGCCCCAGTTCGCCCAGGGGCCGGAGGCCCTGGCCGACGTCCAGGTGCCCACCTCGTCATCGACCGACACGACCCAGACCAGCGTCACCAATCCGGCCCTGAACGATCCTTCGACAGGATCGGCCCTGGCGACCACGGCCACGCCGATGACCCCCCTGTCGGTGGTCGCCGACGTGCGCCAGGCGCCGACCGCGACCTCGGTCAACCACCAGAACGGCGAGTTGGCGACGACGGTGTCGTTCAATCTGGCCGACGGGGTCTCCCTGTCCCAGGGCCAGGCGGCGGTGACCGAGGCGGGGGAACAGATCGGCATGCCGATCAGCGTGCGCGGCAGTTTCGCCGGCCAGGCGGCCCAGGCCCAGCAACAGAACCAGGAGCAGCCGTTGCTGATCCTGGCGGCCCTGGTGGCCATCTATCTGGTGCTGGGCATCCTGTACGAGAGCACCATCCACCCGATCACCGTCCTGTCGACCCTGCCGGCGGCGGGGGTGGGGGCGGTGCTGGCCCTGATGCTGTTCGGGATGGAGTTCACCATCATCGCCCTGATCGGGGTCTTCCTGCTGCTGGGCATCGTCAAGAAGAACGCCATCCTGATCATCGACTTCGCCCTGGACGCCCAGCGCTCGCGCGGGCTGACGGCGGTCGAGGCGGTGCGCGAGGCCTCGCTGCTGCGGTTCCGGCCCATACTGATGACCACCCTGGCCGCCGGCCTGGGGGTCCTGCCCCTGGCCATCGGGTTCGGCGAGGGCGCCGAACTGCGCCAGCCGTTGGGAATCACCATCATCGGCGGGCTGATCGCCAGCCAGATCATGACCCTGATCACCACCCCGGTGGTCTATGTCTATCTCGACAAGCTGCGCAAGAAGACGGGCGACGAGCGCGCCCTGGCCCGCGGCATCGAAACGGAGTCTTCCCCCGCATGAGACCGTTCGCCCCCCTGCTGCTGACCAGTTTGCTGATGGCTTCAGCCTGCGCCGTCGGACCCGACTATGGGGTCCCGACCACCCCGGCCGTGACCGCCTTCAAGGCGCCGGTCGATGCGCCCGACGGATGGCGCGCGGCCCAGCCATCCGACGCCCTGGATCGTGGCGACTGGTGGACCCTGTTCGGCGACGAGACGCTGAACGCCCTGGCCGCCCGCGCCGAGACCGCCAACCAGACCATAGCCGCCGCCGAGGCCGCCTATCGTCAGGCCCGCGCCGCCACGCGCGAGACCCGCGCCGGCCTGTTTCCGTCGGTCAGCCTGGACGGATCGGGCGCGACCTCGGGCGGGGGATCGACCGCCGACAGCGACGCCTATCAGGTCGGCATAGGCGCGACCTGGGAGCCGGACTTCTGGGGCCGTATCCGCCGCTCGGTCGAGGCGAACGACGCCTCGGCCCAGGCCGGCGCGGCCGATCTGGCCAGCGCCCATCTGTCGATCCAGGGCGAGCTGGCCGCCAACTATCTGAACCTGCGCGAGGCCGACGCCGAAACCGCCCTGCTGGACCAGACCCTGGCCGGTTACGAACGCGCGCTGGAGATCACCCGCAACCGCTACGAAGCCGGCATCGCCCCGCGCACCGACGTGCTCCAGGCCGAAACGACCCTGGCCAATGCGCGGTCGGAGCGGATCGGGCTGGAGCGGACCCGCACGACCTACGAAAACGCCATCGCCGTCCTGGTGGGCGAGCCGGCCAGCAGCTTCACCCTGGCCGCCGCCGACTGGACCCCGACCGTGCCGGACGTGCCGGTCGGCCTGCCTTCGACCCTGCTGGAGCGCCGACCCGACATCGCCTCGGCCGAGCGCGCCGTCGCCGCAGCCAACGCCCAGATCGGGGTGCGGCAGGCGGCCTTCTTCCCCACCGTGTCCCTGACCGGCTCGTCCAGCCAGAACGCCTCCAGCCTGGGCGACCTGTTCGCCAGCTCCGCCAATGTCTGGTCGCTGGGCGCCAGCCTGGCCCAGACCCTGTTCGACGCCGGTGCGCGCGGCGCGGCGGTGGACCAGGCCCGCGCCGCCTATGACGCCTCGGTCGCCGCCTATCGCCAGACGGTGCTGACGGCCTTCCAGGACGTCGAGGATCAGCTGACCGCCGGCGACGTCCTGCGCCGCCAGTACGTCCAGCTGGAGACCGCCTCGCGCGCCGCCGACCAGACCGAGGCCATGATCCTGAACCAGTATCGGGCGGGCACGGTCGCCTATACCGACGTGGTCACGGCCCAGGCCACGGCCCTCAGCGCCCGCCGCGCCCTGCTGCAGGGTGCGGTGGACCGCCAGACGACGGCCGTGGCCCTGATCCAGGCCATCGGGGGCGGCTGGACCAGCGGGAACTGACTCGCGCCGGCCGGTCGTCCACAGGTCCCTGCGGATTCCATGTTCACCTAATGTTCCATTCGTGCTTCAACCCGATCCGGTCGGCGGCGCGATGGAGGATTGGATGAACGACGGAGTCCTGGCCCTGATGATGGCCGAACTGGATGCGGAACTGGCAAGGGCGGAGCCAGCCCTGCCGGAACATCCCGAACACACCCGCCAGATCGAGGTTCTGCGCGCCCTGACCCTGGGCCTGGGCAATTTCGAGCGGATGCGGGCGCACGACGTCCACCTGCTGGCGGCGCAGTTGTCGCCCCGCCGGGGTTGAGCAGCCTTGGGGCCTCTACGGAGCCTTCTTGAAGGTGTCGCCGACCTCGGCGGCGTCGGGCCCGTCCGGTCCGGCGCTGCGCCGCTCCTCGTGGCCGACCCTCTTCACATCGGCGTCGGAGGTCAGGGCGTCCGGCTTTCCCGCCGGCTCGGCGCCGTTCTTCTCCCGGCCTTCGGTCTGTTCACGATCCATGACGGTCTCCTTTTGGGAGGGAAAGCGCGGGGAGGTCAGGCGTTCCGATCAGGGTCGTGTTCCTTGGAGCCCCTTTTCCAGCACCACGAAATCCAGCTCCGGCCGAGGCGGGGCGACGGGGAAGGGGCGGGTCTCGCCGGTGCGGGCGTAGCCGCGGCGTTCGTACCAGGCGATCAGTTCGGTTCGGCGCTGGATGACGGTCATCTCCATGCGGCGGGCGCCGAAGCGAACGGCCGCCTCGGCCTCTGCGGCGGCGAGCAGGCGGCGGCCCAGGCCCGCAGCCTGGAGGCCGGGCTCGACCGTCAGCATCCCGAGATAGGTCAGGTCCTCGCCCGTGCGCGCGACCTGGACGCAGCCGACAAGGTCGTCGTCCCGATGGGCCAGCAGGACGACCCGGTCGGGATCGGCGATCAGGCCGGACAGTTCCTCGGCGCTGGTGCGGTCGTCGAACAGCAGGTCCGCCTCGTGCGTCCACCCGGCCTTGGCCGTGTCGCCGCGATAGGCGCGCTCGATCAGGGGATGAAGCGCGGCGACGTCGTCGGGCGTCGCCGGACGGAAGACGATCTCGCTCATCTGGAAACGCCCAGCTCCTCGACCAGATGGTCCATGCCATAGACGTCGCGCAGGGCGACGGTGACGGCCTGGGTGGTGACGATCACGCTGCGATTGACGGCGCGGTCGTAGCCGTAGGCGTTGCGCTGGCTCAGGACGGTGGAGTCGAAATTGGCCCCGATGATCTCGCCCCTGGCGTTGATCGCCGGCGAACCTGACGAGCCGCCGATGGTGTCGGTCGAGACGGCCATGTCCATCACCGCGTTCGGATCGATCCGGTCCCTGGCCGCCAGCAGTTTGGGCGCAACGGCGAAGGGCTCGGCGCCGGTGGCGCGGTCCCACAGGCCGGCGAAGGTGGTGAAGGCGGCGAACCGCTGGCCCGGAACGTCGGACCCTTCGACCTGGCCATAGGTCAGGCGCAGGGTGCCGGTGGCGTCGGGATAGACGGCGTCGCCATAGGCGGTGAAGCGGGCGGCGGCCAGCTGTTCTGAGGCGCGGTCGGTGGGGGCCTGGACCCGGGTCTCCCAGGCGTCGCGCACGGCGCGGGCGTCGGCGTCGATGGCCAGGGCGTAGCGGATCATCGGGTCGGTCGAGGCGCGGATCGCCGGCAGGCCGCCCTCCCACAGGGCCCGGCGCACGGCCGGATTGGCCAGGGTCGTGCCGGCCACGAGCCGGGCCGACAGGTCCTCGGGGCTTTCCTTGCCCAGCAGGGTGCGGACCTGGGCGTTGTCGACCGTCAGCCATTCACGGGTCTTTGACAGCCACCATTCCAGACGGATCTGCTCAAGCTCGGGATAGACGGGGCGTTCGGCGAACAGGCGGGATTCGACGCTGGACAGGCGGCTGTCGGCGAACTCGGGCAGGCGCTGATCCGAGGGCTTGGCCCGTTCCTGGGCGCCGCGCACCAGGGCGCGGGCATAGGCGAACAACTGCGAACCGCCCCCGGCCGAGGTGGTCCCCAGACCCGTACCGCCCTCCAGCAGAGCCATGGACGGATACAGTTCGCGGGCGATGGGTTGGACGGCGCTGAGGCTGGCCCACGGATCGGTCCCGCCGTCGGCGGCGCGGGCGCGGAAGTCGGCTTCCTGGGCGGCCTTGGTCGCCATGAAGGTCGGATCGATCAGGGCGGCCATCCGGCCGCGTCCGCGCTTGTAGGTGTTCTCAAGGCCGACGATGGGGTCCATGGCGATGAAGGCCTGGTCCTCGCCCTCTTCGGAATAGCGGATCAGGCGGCCGCGCAGCTCGGACGCGATCAACTGATCCAGCGGAAGGACCACGTCGCGGATGGTGGTCAGCTGGTCCATCGTCAGCAGCCGCTGGGTCGAGCCGGGGTTGCCGGAGACGAAGACGGCCTCGCCTTCGGTCGGCTTGTTCGGGTTCCAGGCGAAATGGGTCGGGGTCTCGACCGGCTTGCCGTCCTCGTACAGGCGGATGAAGGCGGCATCGATGGCGAAGCGCGGGAAGGAGAAATTGTCCAGGTCGCCGCCGAAGGTGGCGGCGCGGTCTTCCGGCGCCCAGGCCAGGCGGATGTCGGAATATTTGCGGAATTTGTAGAGCTTGAACTGGCCGCCCCGGTACAAGCTGACGACCTGGCAGCGGATCTTGGGGTCGTTACCGCAGGCTTCGGTTTCGATCCGCCCCGCCTCGGCGTCGCGCGCCTGGGTGAAGGCCTGGCCCTCCAGACCGGCCCCGGCCTGGTGCATCCGCTCGGTCACGTCGGTGATGTCGGTCAGGATCTCGGCCGTGGCGCCGGGGCATTTCAGCTCTTCCTCGCGCGATTTCGGCGTGAAGCCGGTCTCGGCGTAATTGACCTGGGGCGTGGACAGGTTGGCGACGCAGGTGGCGACGCAGTGGTTGTTGGTCATCACCAGGCCCTGGCCCGAAACCACCCCGGCCGAACAGCCGCCGAACTTCACCGACGACAGTCGCACCCGATCCAGAAACGCCTGGTCGATGTCGGTCCCCAGGCCCGCGTTGGCGCGGGCGACAGGGAAGTTGTCGAAGGTCCACATGCCCTCTTCAGCCCTGGCCGAGGAGGCGAAGGCGAGAACGGCGGCGGAGGCGAAAAGGGCGAGACGCATGGGGATGTCCTAGAAATCTCCTCCCCATCGCGGAGCGATGGGGAGGTGGCGCGGCGCTTCTTCAGCGCCGTGACGGAGGGGCTCTGCGATACATGACAGGCGCCGGTGCGGTGGTGAAGAGCCCCTCCACCCCCGGCTTCGTCGGCGGTCCCCCTCCCCATCCAAGAGATGGGGAGGAGACGTGCGTCTTTTACCGCCGCACGCCCAGTTCGCGCAGCAGGCGCGGCTGGTTGTAGACGTTGCGGAGGGCCTCGGTGATGGCGGCGGTCGAGACCGTGACGGTGCGGTTCAGTTCGCCGTCGTAGCCGAAGCTGCCGCCCAGCGAGTGGATGTTGCCGTCGAAGGCCGCGCCGATGACTTCACCCTTGGCGTTGATGACGGGCGAGCCCGAGTTGCCGCCGATGATGTCGTTGGTCGAGACGAAGTCATAGACGGTCGATTTGTCGACCTTGCCCTCGGCCGCCATCCAGTCCTCGGCCGCGTTGAACGGCTCGGCGCCGGTGTTGCGTTCGTACAGGCCGCCGATCTGGGTGAAGGGCTCCACCGTCACGCCGCGATAGGTCCAGCCCTTCACCTGACCATAGGACAGACGCAGGCTGAAGGTCGCGTCGGGGTACAGGTTGTCGCCATAGACGGCGAACCGGGCCTGGGCGATCTTTTCGCCGGCGCGGCTGGTCGGGCCGGACACGGCCGATTCCCACTGGGTGCGGACGGCCTGGGCCGCGTCGTCGTTGGCCAGGACGAACTGGATCAGCGGATCGCCCGAGGCGGCCAGCTGTTCCGGCGTCATGGCCAGGGCCTGGGCGCGGAAGGCGGGGTCCGCCAACCGGGTGCCGTCGACCAGGCGTTCGGCGATCTGTTCGGGACTTTCCTTGCCCAGCAGCGCCTTCACGTTCGCATTGTCGACGGTCAGATATTCGCGGGTCTTGGACAGCCAGAAGTCGATGAAGATCTTCTCCAGATCGGTCGAGATCGGCGTCTCGGTCGTCAGGCGGCGTTCCAGGGCGGCGATGTCGGCGTCCGAATAGCCGGCGCGGCGTTCGGCGACCGGCTTGGCCCGTTCCTTGGAGGCGCGGACGACGGACTTGGCGTAGCTGTAGAGCGACGAACGCTGGCCGGCGGCCGACTCGAGCTGGCGATAGGGCATGTAGAGGTCGCGCTGGGCGGCCGCGACCCGCTCAAGCTCGCTCCAGGGATCGCCGATGCGCTGGGCCAGAGCCGGGTCGGCGGCGACGCGCTGACGCAGTTCGTCTTCCTCGGAGCGCTTGGTCGCCATGAAGGCCGGGTCGGTCAGGGCGCCCTGCTGGCCGTAATAGACCTTGAAGCCGTTCTCCAGGCCGAACAGGGGATCGACGGTGACGCGCTTGGCCTCTTCGCCGGTGGTCGAATACTCCAGCAGACGGCCGCGCAGTTCCGAGGTCTGGATCAGGGTCAGGGGCAGTTGCTGATCGCGCAGGGCCTCCAGCTGGGCCATGGTCAGCAGCCGCGAGGTCGAGCCGGGGTTGCCGGCGACGAAGGTGACGTCGCCTTCCTTGGGCGCATTCGGGTTCCACTTCAGATGGTTCGGCGTGGCGACCGGCTTGCCGTCCTCGTAGATGCGCAGGAAACCGGCATCCAGGGCGTAGCGCGGGAAGTTGAAATTGTCCGGATCCCCGCCGAAGAAGGCCGCCTGGAACTCAGGCGCGAAGACCAGGCGCACGTCCTCGTACTTGCGGAACTTGTACAGCTTGTACTGGCCGCCGCGGTACAGGCTGATGACCTGGCAGGTCAGCTTGCGGTCGTCGCCGCAGACTTCCTTCTGGATCTTGTCGATCTCGGCGGCGCGGGCCTGCACGAAGGCGGCGCCTTCAAGACCAGCGCCGGCGCCGACGACGCGGTCGGTCACATCGGTGATGTCGGTCAGGATCTCGGCCGTCTGGCCGGGGCATTTCTTCTCTTCCTCGCGGGTGGCGGGCATCCAGCCATTCTTGACGTAGTCGTTCTCGGCGGTGGAAAGATCCTGCACGCAGCTGACGATGCAGTGGTGATTGGTCAGGATCAGGCCCTCGCCCGAGACCAGCGAGGCCGAACAGCCCCGCAGTCGGACGGCGGCGTTGCGGACGCGGTCCAGCCAGGCCTGGTCGATGTTCGTGTCGTATTTCTCGTTCACCGTGGCGATGGGGAAGTTGTCGAAGGTCCACATGCCCTCGTCGGCGCGGGCCGGGCTCGCGGGGGCGGACAGGACGACCGTCGCCGCGCCCAGGGCGGCGAGCGAGGCGGTGAGACGAAGGGACGGCAACGACATTCAGGACTTCTCCAGAGCGCGGAACAAATGTGTTCCGCCTGTTATTTTGTGACTAGCGCCGTTTTTAGCGCGTCGCCAAGAGGGGAGACCCGGCCTTAATCTCCTGATTTCACCGACGCAATAATTGGGGGCAGGCGCCCAGTCTTACCCCGATTTAACTTGGCGGTGAGGCCGTGCGCGCTCAGATAGGCAGACGTATCGGGGGTTTATCGGCAATCATGTCGCTTGCGCTATCTACGCTGCTGTTCGAGTGGCGCCGCTATATGGCGGCGGTCATGGCCCTGGCCCTGTCGGGTCTGCTGGTCCTGGCGATGACCGGTGTCTTCATCGGCATCGGCAAGGGGTTCACCGCGACCATCGAACGGTCGGGCGCCGACATCTTCATCATGCAGCCCGGCGCCAAGAGCCTGATCGGCGGGCCGTCTGGCGTGCCGCGCCGCTTCATCCCTCTGGCCTACAACCATCCGGAAGTGATCGAGGTCATGCCCCTGGACGGCGCCGGCGGCACCTTCCAGAACATCAAGAACGTCGATCCGACCAAGAGCCAGGCCGACAGCGCCAGCCAGGGCGCACCGCGTCAGAAATTCGTCCAGGCCAGCATCATCGACACCCGTCCGGGTTCCGTGACGATCCCGACCGACTATTCCCAGGAACTGGTCGACGCCCTGCGGCAACCCTATACCGTGGCGGTGGACGAGACGGCCCTGTCCACTCTGGGCGTCAAACTGGGCGACAAGGCCCTGTACAACGGCCAGACGGTCACCATCGTCGGCGTGACGCGCGGCTATCCAAACATGATGCAGCCCGGCGTGGTCATGTCGCGCGACACCCTACGGATGCTGGGTCAGGCGGACACCGGTCCGCGCGTCGGTCCGTTGATGGTCAAGCTGCGCGATCCCACCCGCGCGCCCATCGTCGTCGCCCAGCTCAACGCCATGGGCGCCGGCCAGTGGAAGGCCTGGACCAAGGGACAGCTGGCCGAGGCCAATGCGGGCGCCATGTTTGAGGAAGGCATTCTGGTCATCATCATCGGCGGCTGCGTCGTGCTGGGGATCATCATCGGCGTGGCCATCACCTGGCAGACGCTGCGCGGCGCCATCATGGCCAATATCAAGGAGTTCGCCTCGCTGCGGGCTTTGGGCGTAGGCATGGGATCGCTGCGGCGGATCGTGGTCGAGCTCAGCTTCTGGGTCGGGGTGGTGGGCGTGTTCGCCGCGATCTTCCTGACCTGGCTGGTGTCTTTGCTGGCCATGATGGGGGCGGTGATCATCGCCCTGCCGTTGTCGCTGCTGATTGTCGTCGGGATCGGCCTGATCCTGATCTCCATGGTGTCCGGCCTGCTGTCCCTGGGCATTCTGAAGAACAGCCAACCGGCGGACCTGCTGCGATGAACATTCATACGAAAGTCCACGGCAAGCACGGCGATTTCGCCATTGAGGCCAAGGGGCTGGTCAAGCGGTTCAAGTCCGGCAAGGCCTGGGTCGAGGTGCTGAAGGGCGTCGATTTCGATGCGAAACACGGCGACCTGACCATGGTCATGGGGCCGTCGGGTTCGGGCAAGTCGACGCTGATCGCGGCCCTGTCCGGCCTGCTGCGGCCGGAAGAGGGCCGGGTGGACGTCCTGGACGTCGACGACCTGTGGAAATTCTCCTCGGGCCGGATCGACAAGTTCCGCCTCGATAATTGCGGCTTCATCTTCCAGGGCTTCAACCTGTTCCCCGCCCTGACGGCGTTGCAGCAGGTCGAGACCGTGCTGAAGTTCCAGGGTTTGACCTCGGGCCAGGCGAAGAAGCGCGCCATCACGGCTCTGGAAGAGGTCGGCCTGGGCCCTCGCCTGCACCAGCGGCCCGCAGCCCTGTCGGGCGGCGAGAAACAGCGGGTCGCCATCGCCCGCGCCCTGGCCAAGGATCCCAAGATCCTGTTCGCCGACGAACCGACCTCGGCCCTGGACGGCGAGAACGGCCAGGTGGTGATCAGGCTGCTGCGTCGCGCCGCGACCGAACACGGCGCCGCCGTGATCTGCGTGACCCACGATCCCCGGCTCGAGGCCTGGGCCGACCGCGTCATCCATATCGAGGACGGCAAGATCCTGGACGATCAGCGCCGCATACCCGATCCGAACGCCATCCTGGCGTCCCACTGAACAACAAGACCAAATCCCTTAGGACGATACGCCCATGCCCGGCTTTCTGAAGAAAAAACGCACCTGGTTCGGTCTGCTGCTGGTCATCGTGCTGGTGGTCGGCTTCATGATGTTCCAGTCCGCCGCCAAGACCAAGAAGGCCGAACAGGAGAAGGCCGTCGCCACGAAGGTCGAGAGCCCCTATGCGGCCATCGCCAACGGCAAGGTCGATGTGGAGGGCGGCATCATACAGATCGCGGCCCGTCGCGGCGGCATCGTGCGCGAGGTCCTGGTGCAGGAGGGCGACACCGTCGTCGCCGGCCAGATCCTGGCCCGTCAGGAAGACGACGAGGCGCGTCTGGCCGTCCAGAGCGCCCAGGCCGCCGTGGCCCAGGCCGAGAGCCAGCTGGCCCAGATCCGCGTCGATATCCGCACCGCCCAGCGCGAGCGGGACCGTCTGCAGCGGCTGGTCGCCACCAACTTCGCCGCCGCCCAGCGCATGGATCAGGCCCAGGACGCCGTCGCCACCGCCCAGGCGCGCCTCGGTTCGCAGACCGCCGCCGTTCAGACCGCGCGCGCCCAGCTGGACCAGGCCCGCTACGATCAGGAACTGACCATCATCCGCGCGCCCAGCGCAGGTCGGATCGTGCGCCGCTACGCCAATCCCGGCGCCGGCGCCTCGACCCTGAACGTCTCCACCATGTTCGACCTCGAGCCAGACGCGCCGCGCATCGTGCGCGCCGAGGTGGTCGAGAGCGACCTGCCCAATCTGCGCGACGGACAGGCGGTCGAGATCACGCCCGAGGGCGACACCTCCAAGGTCTATATCGGCGCGGTGATGCGTCGGGCGGCCGTGTTCGGCGCCCGCAAGCTGGCCTCGGACGATCCCTCGCAGCGTACCGACGAACGGGTGGTCGAGGTTGTGGCCTCGGCCGGCGACGCGCCGCTGCTGATCGGCCAGCGCGTCCTGGTCAAGTTCATGAAGCCGGGCGAGACCGCCGGAGCCAAGCGCGCGGTCACGACCGGCGTTGGCCCGAACCAGGCGATGCGTTCCCAGTAAGACGCGGGATCAGCGGCCGGTGAATTCCGCCGGCCGCTTTTCCAGAACGGCGTCGACGCCTTCCAGATGGTCGTCGGTCAGGTGGGCCAGGGCCTGCATTGCGGCGGACAGTTCCAGGATCTGTTCGAAGGTCTGGTCGCGGCCCTGGCGCATCAGGGTCTTGGCCATCCGCAGCGCCTGGGCCGGCTGGGCGGCGATCTGGCCGGCGGTGATTAGGGCCTCTTCCATCAGCCGGTCGTGAGGCGCGACGCGGTTGACCAGGCCCCAGCGCTCGGCCGTTTCGGCGTCGATGCTGCGGCCGGTGAACAGCATTTCGGCCGCGCGGGCGTAGCCGACGTCGCGCGGCAGTCGCCAGGCGCCGCCGTCGCCGGGGATGATGCCCAGCTTCAGGAAGGGCACGCCGAAACTGGCGCGCTCGGAGGCGATGCGGATGTCGGCGGTGGCGGCGATGCCGCAGCCCAGTCCCATGGCCGGACCGTTGACGGCCGAGATCAGCGGGACTTCCAGATCATAGAGCGAGCGGACGATCCGGTGGACGACGCGGCGGTAGCGCGTCCGGATATCGGCGCCGGACCCCTCGAACAGGTCGCGCCGGTCGCGCATCGCCGTCAGGTCGCCGCCGGCGGAGAAGGCGCGGCCGGCGCCGGTCAGGACCACACACTTGATCGAGGCGTCCCCATTGGCGCGGGCGCAGGCGGCGGCGAACTCGTCGCCGTCCTCAAGGTCGGGCAGGGCGTTCAGCCGCGCCTCGCGGTCGAGCGTCCAGATCAGGATCGCGCCCTGTCTTGTCTCGGCGATCAGGCTCATCGGTCGTCTCCTCGATTTCGTCCCCTCATCGGCCGCAGACGCCGCGTCAGGCAAGTCCGGAATTGAAAAAGCCCCGGGGCGGGCCGGGGCTTTCCAACATCAGGCTTTCGAGGCCGTCAGCGCTTCTTGGGCGTATAGGGTACGAAGTTGGACGGATGACTGACTGTCCGTCCCGAGTTAGACGGCATATGCCGACTATTGACCAGCATCCCGCCCCACAGGGCAAAGGACATCATGGCGTGTTGGAGGTTACGCTCCTTATCGTTCATCTTGGCGTCTCCTTTCGCAGAACGATGAAAAGAGACGCGTCGTACCTAGGAATCTCACCATCAGTCGTTTCGCGTCAGAGACCAAGATAGCGATCTTTGGTGAAATTGCAAATTTATCCCTCCGATAACGGAATATATTTTTTGGTAATGTCACATTGAGCGATCCAGTGCGTCCCGCCGGCCCGCCCAAGGCGATCGCCACGCCCTGCGTGATGGTCTGCGCCGTCGACGGGGACAGCGGCCTGTGTCTGGGCTGTTTCCGGACCTTGAAGGAGATCGCCGGCTGGCGCGCGCTGAGCGACGCCGAACGGGCTGCGGTGATGGCTGAACTGCCGTCGCGCCGCGACCGGATCGACCCGGCCAAACTGGGCTAGGGCCGGTCGGACTTAAGGTTTCGTCAGCCAAGTCGTTTCACCGCATTCCAACCTTGCCTGGATATGCAGGGGTCATGATCCGCATCGACCTTCAGTCCGCAGCCGTGCTCAGCGTCGCCCTGGCGGCGTCCTTCGCTACGGCCCTGACGATCCGTCACCTGGACGGCGGTCAGACCGCCCTGGCGGCGACCGCCGACAGCGTCGTCGCCGCACCCGCGTCGGGCGTCGCGACCCAGGTGGTCAAGGGACCGGACGGTCACTACTGGGCGCAGGCGAAGATCGACGGTCGCGCGGTCCAGGTTCTCGTCGACACCGGCGCCAGCGTGGTGGCGCTGACCCGGGCGGACGCCCGGCGTTTGGGCGTCGATCCGGCGCCGGAAGCCTTCACCGGCAAGGTCCAGACCGCTTCGGGCGTGGTTCGCGCCGCGCCGGTCGAACTGAAGACCATCTCGGTCGCGGGCGTGCGGGTCGACAAGGTCGAGGCCCTGGTGGTCGAGGAAGGCCTGGCCTATTCGCTACTGGGCATGAGCTATCTGGGCCGGCTGTCGGCCTTCGAGGCGACCCCTACCGGGCTGACCCTCAGGCCCTAAGGCTTAGCCCTTGAGCGTGGTTCAAAGATCCTGCATCTGACGGCGCGCCTCGCGGAAATACTGCCAGCCGGTCCACAGGGTGATGACGGCGGCGAACCAGATTAGGAAGACGGCGAAGGATTCGAACGCCGCTTGCCAGTCCAGCGGCGAGCCGTCCGGATTCTGCAGCCCGAAGGCGCTCCACAACAGGGTCAGCTGAAGCGCGGCGAGGGCCACCATCTGCACGGTGGTCTTCCATTTGGCGGCCAGGGTCACCGGCAGTTCGATCCGGCCGGCCATGGTCTCGCGCAGAGCCGAGACCGCGAACTCACGGAACAGGATCAGGCCGCAGGGCAGGGCGATGCCCGGCAGGGAGCCGGAGGCCAGCACACCCAGAATGGCCCCGGTGATCAGCACCTTGTCGGCGATCGGGTCCAGGATGGCGCCCCAGCGGGTGGTCGAGTTCCAGCGCCGGGCCAGAAAGCCGTCGACCCAGTCGGTCGAGGCGGCGATGACGAAGATCCAGAAGGCCCAGACTCCGAACTTCAGCTGAACTTCCGGCGACAGCCAGGCGTCCAGCGCCCCCGGCGCCGCTCCGGCCATCATGGCGAACATCACCACCCCGGCGAACAGGCGGATGCCGGTCAGGATGTTCGGAATGGGATTGGCGCGATGCGTGGACGCGGTCATGACGGGATCTCCAACAGGGACGCGAGCAGGGGGTGGAGCGTCTCCGCGAACGGATTGGCGACCGTGACGCCTCGATAGACGAAGCCGTCCTGCATGTCTTCGGAAAGCAGCAGGCCGCAACCGGCCTCGGCGGCGACGGTCAGGATCAGGGCGTCCCAGATCTGCAGATTGAAGAAGGCCGCCGCCTCCAGGGCGGCGGCCATGGTCGCGGCCGAGGCGGCGGTCAATCCGATGCCCGCGCTCCAGTCCAGAACGATCTTTCGGGCGACCTTCGGCGGGTGGCCGCCCTTGCGCGTCAGTATGTTGTAGAATTCGCCGGCGACCTGTGTCGGAATGACGAGGTTCTGGTTGGCCAGTGTCTTCAGCACCCACACGGCGCGCTGACGTTTGGGTTCGTCATCACCGATGCCGGCGGCGTAGCCGAGGACATTGGTGTCGAGCGCCAGTTTCAAGCGTAGCCGTCTTCGCGGGTTATGCGGCCGGGCGCGCAGGCGGGCAGGGCGGCGAGATCATCCAGCAGGCCATGAAGCCGGGCGACACGGGCATCATCCTGTTGTCCGCCGGTCGTCGCGGGCGCGATACGCACCAACGGCTTGCCACGTGCGGTGACGATGTAAGACTCGCCCGCTGCGACCTCGCGGAAGATGCGCGAGAACTCGCGATTGGCCTCGGTGGCGGTGATCGTCCGTTCCATGGCGCAATAGTAGTGTTTTTCACTACTATATACAAGTCACCCCAAGGGTTCGAACCTGGGCTTGTTCGTCAGCGCCCGCAGGACGCCGTCGGCTATGCCGAAATGCAGGCCGGTCAGGGTCAGTTCCCCGGCGGCTTCGCGTTCGGCGATCCAGGGGAAACTGCGCAGGTTCTCGATCGACAGGCGGACCACGGCCTCCTCGGCGGCGCGTTCGACTTGATCCTCTGAGACCGCTTCGGCGACACGGCGCACGACGGCGGTGCCCTGGGCGACCCAGGGGGCGACGAAGTCGCGGCAGTTGTCAGGCGCACCGTTCAGCATGGCGTTGACCCCGCCGCAGTGAGCGTGGCCCATCACCACGATCCGGCGGACGTTCAGGACCTTGACCCCGAACTCCAGCGCCGCCGAAACCCCGTGCAACTGGCCGTCGGGCTCGTACGGCGGGACCAGATTGGCGACGTTCCTGACTACGAACAACTGGCCCGGCGCGGCGTCGAAGATCAGGGCCGGGTCGGCGCGGCTGTCGGAACAGGCCACGATCAGGGTGTGAGGCTTCTGACCCTGAGCCAAGGCCTCGTACTCGGCGCGGGCGGCCGGCCAGTGGTCGGTGCGGAAGCGGCGATAGCCGGCGGTCAGTTCGTCTTCGGTCATGGCGATCTTCTATGCCGGGATCATGTTTTGCGGAAGAAGGCGTAAATCCGTTCGGCCAGGGGCTGGCTGACGCCGTCCACCTTGACCAGATCCGACACCGACGCTCGGCCAACGCCCTTGGCCGAGCCGAAGGCGTGGAGCAGGGCCTTCTTGCGGCCGGGGCCGACGCCTTCGATCTCGTCCAGCGGGTTCTTCTTGATGTCCATCGAGCGGCGCTTGGCGTGGGCGCCGTTGGCGAACCGGTGCGCCTCGTCGCGCAGCCGCTGCAGGTAGTAGAGGGCTGGGGACTTCAGCGGCAGCATGAAGGGCGGCTTGCCCGGCATGAAGAATTTTTCCATCCCCGCGTCGCGATCGGGCCCCTTGGCCACCCCGACCACGGCGATGTCGTCCAGGCCCAGGTCGGCCAGTACGGCCAGGACCTCGGCCAGCTGGCCCGCGCCGCCGTCGATCAGCAGCAGGTCGGGGCGGACGGCCTCCTCGCCCTCTTCCTCATCCTTGACCAGGCGGGCGAAGCGGCGGCGCATCACCTCGCGCATCATGCCGTAGTCGTCGCCGGGCGTCAGGTCTTCGCCCCGGATGTTGAACTTGCGATACTGCGACTTCTGGAAGCCGTCGGGGCCGGCCACGATCATGCCGCCGACCGCATTGGTCCCCTGGATATGAGCGTTGTCATAGACCTCGATCCGCTCGGGCCGGGTCTCAAGACCGAAGGCCTCGCACACCTCGTCGAGAATCTTGCCCTGGGCCGAGCTTTCGGCCAGGCGGCGGCCCAGGGCCTCGCGGGCGTTGGTCAGGGCGTGGTCGACCAGGGCCAGTTTCTCGCCGCGCATCGGGCGGACGATCTCGATCTTGCGGTCGGCCTTCATCGAGAAGGCCTCTTCCAGCAGTTCCAGCTCGTGCGGGCGGACATTGGACAGGATCAGGCGCGGGATCGGCTTGTCCTCGTAGAACTGGCCCAGGAAGGCGGCCAGAATCTCGGGATCCGTGTCGCTCTTGTCCACGCGCGGGAAATAGGCCCGGCCGCCCCAGTTCTGACCGGCGCGGTAGAAGAAGACCTGGACGCAGGCCTGGCCGCCGTCGGTGTGCAGGGCGAAGACATCGCCCTCGGCCACGCTGTCGGCGCTGACGGAGTTCTCCATCGATATGGCCGACAGGGCGCGGATGCGGTCGCGGACGCGGGCGGCCTGTTCGAAGTCCATTGCGTCGGATGCGGACTGCATCTCCTGCGACAGGCGGCCGATGACGGCGCGGGACTTGCCGCGCAGGAACTGTTCGGCCTCGGTGACCAGTTCGCCATAGTCCTCAAGCGAGATCAGGCCGGTGCAGGGGGCCGAGCAGCGTTTGATCTGGTGCAGCATGCAGGGGCGGGTCCGCGTCTCGTAGACGCTGTCCGAACAGGACCGCAGCAGGAAGGCCTTCTGCAGGGTGTTCAGGGTCCTGTTGACCGCCCAGGTCGAGGCGAAGGGGCCAAAATAGTGGCCCGGCGTCGTGTGGGCGCCGCGATGTTTACGCACCTGGGGGGCGCGGTGGTCGCTGCGGATCATCAGTTCGGCGAAGGACTTGTCGTCCCGCAGCAGGACGTTGAAGCGCGGCTTCAGCTTCTTGATGAAGTTGGATTCCAGCAGCAGGGCCTCGGTCTCGGAGGCGGTGACGACCAGCTCCATCGACCGGGTCTGGGCCACCATCAGGCCGATGCGCTGGGTGTGGAAACGGCCCTGGGCGTACTGGACGATCCGCTTCTTCAGCGACTTGGCCTTGCCGACGTAAAGGCATGAGCCGTCCTCGCCATACATGCGATAGACGCCCGGCCTGTCGGGCGCCCGGCGCGCCTCGTCGGCGATCAGGGCGGCGGCCTGCAGCTTCGAATCGAGCGTCTCCTCGGTCATCGACCGGGATATAGGCTCAAGAGCGCCGGACCAGAAGGACGCCGGCGAGAACCAGGCCCACGCCGGCGATCCGGCCCAGGTTCAGCGGCTGGCGCGGCACGCCCAGGGCGCCGAAATGGTCGAGGATCAGGCTGATCAGCAACTGGCCGCCGACCATCAGGGCGATGGTCATGGCCACGCCCAGGCGCGGCACCCCCCAGGCGGCCGCCACCACGAAACAGGCGCCGTAGGCCCCGCCCAGCCAGGCGTACCAGGGCAGGCTCCGGGCGGCGGCGAAGTCCGGCCGGGTATGCATCAGGGCCGCCGCCATCCCCAGCACCGCCGTGCCGACGGCGAAGGAGATGAAGGCGGCGTTGACCGGCGAGCCGACGGCCGTGGCCAGTCTGGCGTTGGTCGGCGCCTGAAGGGCGGTGGCGCCCCCGGCCAGGATGACGACGAGGAAGGCGATCAGGGAGGGATTCATCCCCTCTGGCTAGCACGGCTTTCGCCACTTGCGGAGGCCGAGTTTGGGGCGGGCGCAGGCCAGAACCCGAGCAGGGCCCAGGCGGCGCCGCTCGCCCCTCGATTAGGGCAAGCGCCTCGCGGGTTTCGGCGAATTCATGAAGATGAACGGAAACCGCCATGGAAGCGGGGGCGTTGGTTCAGGCATAAAAGGCCAAGGTTGCGGCCTTGGATCGACGAACCCGTCGGTCGGGATCGTTCTACGGAGACTGTTATGACCCGCTCGTTCAAATCACTGGCGCTGGGAAGCGCCCTGACGGCCGCCGTCGCCCTGGGCGCCGCGATGGGCGCCGCCGCTCCGGCCATGGCCCAGACTGTCCCGCAGCCGGGCGTGATCCAGATGATGCAGCCCGCGCCGTCGCTGAACC
The DNA here is from genome assembly GCF_013912065.1 of Brevundimonas sp. Lineage (GTDB taxonomy): Bacteria > Pseudomonadota > Alphaproteobacteria > Caulobacterales > Caulobacteraceae > Brevundimonas. The sequence goes on along the minus strand of NZ_JACESA010000009.1, from coordinate 38,009 downwards.
TGTCGGCCTATGGCGAGGTCAAGGCCGCGCCGGACATGGCGACCATCAGCTTCGGCGTCCAGACCGAGGCGACCACGGCCCAGCAGGCGATGCGCGACAACGCCGAGCGGATGACCCAGGTCATGGCCGCCCTGCGCCGCGCCGGGATCGCCGAACGCGACGTCCAGACCTCGGGCCTGAACCTGTCGGCCCAGTACGACTATGTGCAGAACGAACCGCCCAAGCTGCGCGGTTATCAGGCCGTGAACCGGGTGACGGTGACGATCAACGACCTGACCAAGGTCGGGACGACCGCCGACGCCGTGGTCGCCGCCGGGGTCAACCAGATCGACGGCATCAGCTTCGGCCTGAAGGATCCGACGGCGGCCGAGAACCAGGCGCGCCAGCTGGCCGTGCGGGCCCTGCAGGCCAAGGCCCAGCTGTACGCCCAGTCGCTGGGGGTTCAGCTGGCTGGCATCCGCAACCTCAGCGAAGGCGGCGGCTATGCGCCCCAACCGCCGCAGCCGATGTACGCCGTCCGCGCCATGGCGATGCGCGAGGACGCCAGCACGCCCGTCGCCGCCGGCGAACTGACGGTGCGGATCGACATCACCGGCGTCTATGACCTGAACCGCTGATCGGCGGAGCCGGAATGAAGAAAGGCCCGCCGTTTCCGGCGGGCCTTTTGTCTGGATGGGCGGATCGGCGGTTCAGGCCGCGCGCTTGATCTCGTTGGCGTCGTCCAGCAGGACGACATTGGGGTTCCACTGGCGGGCTTCTTCTTCGGGCATCTGGCCATAGGTGACGACGATCACCTTGTCGTTTTTCTGGACCAGACGGGCGGCGGCGCCGTTGACGCCGATGACCCGGGAGCCGCGCGGGGCCTCGATGGCGTAGGTGGTGAAGCGCGCGCCGTTGGTGATGTTCAGCACATCGACCTGTTCGTGCGGATAGATGCCTGCGGCGTCCAGCAGGTCCATGTCGATGGCGATCGAACCCTCGTAGTCGAGGTCGGCCTGGGTCACCGTGGCGCGGTGCAGCTTGGACTTCATCAGGGTGACCAGCATGGGGAGGTCTCCGAATAGATAGGGCGCGGGCGACAGGCCCCCGCTCGCAGGCGGCTCATATAGGGATTTCCGCCCTCGGCATCAATCGCGGCGCCGCGTCGCAATATGCAGAAGGGGGCGCGCCTACGTTGCGGGACGTTCATTTGACGGAGACCGTTCCGGCCCTATGGTGAAACCCGAGCCATTTCGGCCCTTGCGAGCGCGCCTTCTCCCATGAAGCAATTCTTCCTGACGGTTCTGGGTGTCTTCACCGGACTGATCCTGTTCGTCGTCGTCATTCCGGTGGTGCTGCTGACCGTCGCGATCGCGGGAAGCTCGTCCAAGCCGGCTACGCCCGCCAATGCGGTGCTGGAACTGGACCTGCGCGAGGGGATCAGCGATCAACCCTCCACCAATCCGTTCGCGGCCTTCGGCGGCTCCGGCTTGTCGGCGACACAGGTGGTGGACGGTTTGGCCCAGGCCGAGGGCGACGCCAGCGTCAAGGCCCTGCTGATCCGTCTGCCGGAAAGCGGCATGACGCCCGCGACGGCCGACGAACTGCGCCAGGCGGTCCGTCGCTTCCGCGCCTCGGGCAAGACGGTGATCGCTCACAGCCAGGGCTTCGCCCCGGTGGGCGCGGTCATGTCCACCTATATGGTCGGGGCCTCAGCCTCGGAACTGTGGATGCAGAATACGGCCGCCTTCCAGGCGACGGGCTTCTCGGCCGACAGCCTGTTCCTGGGCCGGGCGTTCGAGAAGTACGGCGTGCGCGCTGATTTCGAGCAGCGCTACGAATACAAGAACGCCGTCAACGAATACACCCAGAGCGATTATACCGGCCCGCACCGCGAGGCCATGACCGCCTGGATGACCTCCATCTATGACAGCGCCCTGGCCAATGCGGCCCAGGACCGAAAGACGACGCCGGCGGCGCTGAAGACGGTGATCGAGGCCGGCCCCTATTCGGCGGAACAGGCCCTGTCCAACAAGCTGATCGACAAGATCGGTCAGGTCGAGGAGGCCGAGGCCGAGATCAAGCGTCGCGCCGGCAACGGCGCCGAGATCGTCGAATTCAGCCAGTACGCCTCGGACAAGGGCGAACGGACCGGCTCGGGCCGCAACGCCATCGCGATTGTCGGCGGCGAGGGCGCCATCGTCACGGGACGGGGCGGAAGCGGCGGCTTCGGCGGCGGATCGTCGATCCATTCGGACGACACGGCCGAGGCCATCTATGACGCCATCAAGGACAAGAGCGTGAAGGCCATCGTCTTCCGCGTCTCGTCGCCGGGCGGCTCGCCGGAAGCCTCGGAGCAGATCCTGGCCGCCGTGCGCGCGGCGCGGGCGGCGGGCAAGCCTGTGGTGGTCTCCATGGGGTCCTACGCCGCCTCGGGCGGTTACTGGATCAGTTCTGAAGCCGACTGGATCGTGGCCCAGCCCTCGACCCTGACCGGCTCGATCGGCGTGTTCGGCGGCAAGTTCGTCCTGGCCGACGCCCTGGGCCGGTTCGGCGTCGACATGCGCGAACTGACCGTCGGCGGCTCCTACGCCGACGCCTTCTCGCCGACCCAGCCCTTCACCAACAGCCAGCGCGCCGCCTTCGCCGGTTCGATGGACCGGATCTACGACGACTTCATCACGCGGGTGGCCACGGGCCGCAAGCTGGAGCCGGCGCGGGTGCGCGAGATCGCCAAGGGCCGGGTCTGGACCGGGGCCCAGGCTCTGCCGCTGGGCCTGGTCGACCAGCTGGGCGGCGTGACGGAGGCGGTGGCCAAGGCCAAGGCCCTGGCCAAGATCCCGGCTGACGAATCCGTCCGCTTCAAGCATTTCCCCAAGCAGAAGTCGCCTTGGGAAGCCTTGGCCGACATGTTCGGCGTTCAGAGCGAGGCGGCCCAGGCCCTGGTCATGTTGGGCGGCGTCATGGCCGATCCGCAGGCCCAGGCGGTCATGCGTCGCATCGAGGGCGAACGGATGCGCAGCGAGGGCGCGGTGGTCCTGGCCGATCAGCCGATCTTCTGAGCGGCCGAGCCGAGGGCCGCGCACGGGGACGCGACGATCCATCGCACGGAGCCGTGAGGGGGCGATCCATTGACCGCGAGGCCCGATGGACCGACATTGGGGGATGGGCGTTCCTCGGGACGCCTGAAAGGATGACCCATGTTCCAGTCTGAACGTCTCGCCACCGTCGGTTTCGCCGCACGCCGCCGGCCCAACGGCCTCGTCGCCTCGGTGATGTGGCTCGCCGGCATGATCGCCGCCATCGCCGCCATGGCCGTGGGCGCGGTCCTGGCCGTCTTCACCGCCGCCGCCGTGGCGGTCATCGCCCTGTTCGCCGGGATCCTGGTCTTTCTGGCCGGCCTGGCCATGCGGACGCGCCGCAACCTGGCGCCGCGTCGCCGCGCCGGTGATCCCGACGTGATCGAGGCCCGCAAGGTGGACGGGACCTGGGTCGCCTACGGCTGGGAGCGCAAGGGGCGCTGAGGCCCCAAGCCCCGACGACATGATCGACCTGATCCCGGCGCCCTCGCCGAACTTCGACACGCGCCGCGCGCCGCCCGACATGCTGGTGCTGCACTATACCGGCATGGAGACGGGCGAGGCGGCCCTGGCGCGGCTGCGCGACCCCCAGGCCAAGGTCTCGGCCCATTACATGGTCGAGGAAGACGGCCGCATCTTCCAACTCGTGCCCGAGGAACGCCGCGCCTGGCACGCGGGGGCGGGCGTCTGGCGCGGCGAGACCGACTGCAACGCCGCTTCGATCGGCATAGAGGTCGTCAATCCGGGCCATGAGTTCGGCTATCGCCCCTTTCCCGAGGCCCAGGTCGAGGCGGTGATCGCCCTGGTCGGCGATATCCGCGAACGCTGGACCATTCCCGACAACCGCATCATCGCCCATTCCGACCTGGCCCCCGACCGCAAGACCGACCCCGGCGAACTGTTTTCGTGGAAGCGGCTGGCCCAGGCCGGGCACGGACTGTGGTTCGAACCCGCGGCCGAGCGGATCAAGGCCCTGGGCGGCCTGTTGCAGAGGGGCGATCAGGGGATCGGCGTCGTGGTGCTGCGCGCCGGCCTGCACCGGCTGGGCTACGGCCTGACGCCCGGCGGCGACTATGACGCCGAGACCGAGACCACGGTCCGCGCCTTCCAGCGCCACTGGCGCCCCGACCGCATCGACGGCGTCGCCGACGGCGAGACCCGCGCCCGCCTGGTCGGTCTGCTGCAACTGGCCAGCGTCGAAAGCGTCACGGGCGTGCTGGACTAGAGGCCGGCACGGTCCTGGTAAGGGCCGTAGAGGCGGATCACGACGATACGGCCCGCCGCTTCGTCCACAGTGTAGAAGATGCGATAGCCTTCGATGGGACGCTCACGCGCATCATAGTCGCCCTTGGGCCAGCGCAACGGCGTTTCGCGCAGGTCAAGGAGAGCCTGATTGAGTTTCGCATAGCGCGCCTGACCGCGGGGTCCGCTTCCAGGCTGTGTCAGCCAGGCCTTGGCCTCATTAATGTCCTGGCGGGCGCGTTCCGCGATCCTCAGAACATATCGCCGCGCCATTCAGCGTGACGCGTCCTCGGCTTCCGCGATCTCGGCTTCGAGCCACCGCACCGCCTCTTCGCCTTCGATGAACCGCCCGGCGGCGATGTCGGCCAGGCCTTCGGCTATGAATGCGCGACCACGCGCCAGTCGCGCCTCGCGCTCGACCGGCGTTTCGGGGTTCTCATGCGGTGTCGGAACGACGGAGGCCATGCGGCGATCCTATCCCATTTCGGCCGTCAGGGCATCCGTCGGTTGACCTGCGAGGCGCGGCGGCGCATCTAGCGCGCGCCAGACGGCTGGGCGGTCGCGGCGGACTTCGCGTCCGTCGAGGAAAGTCCGGGCTCCACGGTGAAAAGGCGGCGGATAACTTCCGCCCGGGGCGACCCGAGGGATAGCGCCACAGAAAGCAAACCTCCGGCCTCGCGAGACCGGTAAGGGTGAAAGGGTGGGGTAAGAGCCCACCGCGTGCCTGGCAACAGGGACGGCATGGCAAGCCCCGCCTGGAGCAAGACCAAATAGGGACATCGCGCGGGGTTCGCCTCGCGGGGCTCACCGCCTCAGATGTCCGGGTAGGTCGCGAGAACCGTTCAGCAATGGACGGTCCAGAGGAATGATCGTCGCCGCTCTCCGGAGCGGAACAAAACCCGGCTTACAGGCCGTCTGGCATTCTCTTTTTTGGCCTATCGCGCCTCGCGCTGCTTGAGGCCGGGGCCTGCCGCGCTTCGCGCTGCTTGAGGCCGGGGCCTGCCGCGCTTCGCGCTGGTTGAGGCCGACGGTTACGCAGCCTCGTGCGCCTTTTATCCCCGTGTTCGGATAGTCCGTCTGGGCGTCCACATCGCCCTGACCGTTAACCTGTTGTCCGAACGAAGCGAGTTAGTCTCCTCCACAGGCTGTGAATACTTTGCGTGTTCCTTGTATGTTCTGTTTATCGCTGGCGTGATCGGGGCCGCCACACAGCAAGATATGGTTAAGTATCGTTACCGATCCCATTGAGACCCATCTGATCCCATGCTATCCCATTCTTCAGTTGGGGCTTAAGGCGGGCGCGGCGGGCGTTCGTCAGGCAATCAGGGGCGGGCCGAACGGCTCGATGGGCAGGGCGTGTTTCTCTCGACCTACGAGAAGCAGCTGGACGGCAAGCGCCGTCTCCTGATCCCGAACGATTTCCGCACGACCGAAAACGGCGCCGCCGGCGGCGTGTTCATCTTTCCCTCCATCGAGGCGGACTGTCTGGAAGCGGGCGGCGACCGCCTGTTCGCCGTCTATGCCGAGATGATCGAATCCCTGCCGTTCGGCTCGGAGGAACGCTCGGCCCTGGAGTGGCAGGTGATGGGCGAGCAAGTCCGTCTGGCCTATGATTCCGGCGGCCGTATCACCCTGCCCGAAGCCCTGTGCGCCGAGGCTGGGCTGGAGGACACGGTCGTCATCGTCGGCCTGAACGACCGGTTCCAGATCTGGTCGCGCGAGAAATGGGCGGCCCGCCGCGCCGAACAGCGCGCCCTGGCCAAGGCCGGCATGGCCCAGATCGGCGCCCTGAAACTGGCGGCCCAGATGAAGCTGGCGGGGGGCGGATCGTGACCCCTCGCGCCGACAATCCCCACGCCCCCGTTCTGCTGGCCGAGGTGATCGAGGCCCTGGCGCCTGGTCCCGGCGATGTGATGATCGACGCCACCTTCGGCGCCGGCGGCTATACCCGCGCCATCCTGGCGAGCGGCGCCCAGGTCATCGGCCTGGATCGCGACCCGACGGTCCAGCCGCACGCCGACGCGGTCGCCGCCGACTTCCCCGACCGTTTCCAGCTGGTGCGCACCCCCTTCTCGGGTCTGGCCCAGGCCTTCGCCGACAGCGGCAAGCCCAAGCTGGACGGCGCCGTCTTCGACATCGGCGTCTCGTCGATGCAACTGGATCAGGCCGAGCGCGGCTTCTCCTTCATGCGCGACGGGCCGCTGGACATGCGCATGTCTGACGAAGGGGCGACGGCGGCCGACATCGTCAACACCTGGGACCACGGCCCCCTGGCCCATATCTTCAAACTGTATGGCGAAGAGCGGCAGTCGGGACGGGTGGCGACCGCCATCCTGCGTCGCCGCGTCGAACAGCCCTTCACCCGCACCCTGGATCTGGCCGAGGCGGTGGAGAAGGCTCTGGGCGGGCGTCGCGGCGCGCCGATCCATCCGGCGACACGCGTGTTCCAGGCGCTGCGTATCGCGGTCAACGACGAGCTGGGCGAGCTGGAGCGCGGGCTCGAGGCGGCCGAGGCGACCCTGGCGCCCGGCGGCCGCCTGGCGGTCGTCACCTTCCATTCGCTGGAAGACCGGATCGTCAAGGCCTTCCTGACCGAACGGACGGGCAATACGCCGGCCGGATCGCGCCATGCCCCGGTCACGATCGACCCGCGCAAGCCCAGTTTCACGCTCCAGTTCAAGGGCGCGCGCGAGGCCGGCGACGAGGAACGGTCCGCCAATCCCCGCGCCCGTTCCGCCAAGCTGCGCGCCGCGATCCGCACCGAGGCGCCGGCCTGGGCGCCGCAAAAGGGGAGGGCGGCGGCATGACCACGACGCCCTTCTTTACCTATTCCCGCACCGCCCTGCAGCGGCTGTTCGACTGGAAGGTCCGGGGCGTGCGCTGGATCGAGATCATCGGCGTGGCCCTGGTCGCGGTGATGATCGTCTCGGTTTACGCCGCCAAGGCCGCGGCGGCGCGTGAAAGCAGCCGCATCGCCCAGCTGGAACAGGACATCCGCGAAAACGGCCAGCGGGTCCGTCTGCTGCGGGCCGAAGTCGCCCGGCTGGAACAGCCGGCGCGGCTGGAAAACCTGTCGCGCCAGATCGGCATGGGTCCGGTCGAGATCCATCGCCAGGCCGAGGAAGCCCAGCTTCCCGAGCTGAAGCCTGCCCCGGCGTCATCGACCCCCGTTTCCGCTCAGCCGGCGCTGGTCGAGACCGCGCCCGAAGACGCCGCCGTCGCGCCGGAGACGGCGCAATGAGCGTTCAGGATCATCGCTATCACCGCCCGGCGCCCGGCGTGGACCTCCAGGGGCGGCTGTCGCCCTTCTGGCGCGGTCTGTCGGAACTGGTCTGGCGGCTGGAGCACGGGTTCGAGCGGGCCCGCGCCGATGCGCGCCCGGAAGAGGACACGCGGGTCCGGATTTTCCTGATCCTGATCGTCTTTTCCTGCGTCTTCGCCGGCCTGGCCCTCGGCGCCTCTTACAAGGCCCTGTTCGGGGCTGCCGGCGGCCGCTGGGCCGGCGGAAACCCGAACGCCCTGGTGCGCGGCGATCTGACCGACCGCAACGGCGAACTGCTGGCCATCAACATCGTGCATTACGGCCTCTATCTCGATCCGGCCGAGGTCTGGAATCGCGACCTGGCCTATCGCCAGCTGCGTCGCGCCCTGCCGCGCATTCCCGCCGCGCGCCTGCGCAAGGTGCTGGATGGCGAACGCCGGCTGATTGTGCTGAACGGCCTGACGCCGCAGGAAAAGGCGGCGGTTCACGACCTGGCCCTGGGCGGGGTGACGTTCGAACCGGAAGACCGGCGCGCCTATCCGCTGGGAACCTCGGCCGTGCATCTGATCGGCGACGCCGACACGGGCGGGCAGGGGATATCGGGCGCCGAACTGGCGTTCGACTCCGAAATCCGCGCGGCCGGCCAGCGGGGCGAGGCCTTCCCCCTGTCCATCGACCTGCGGGTCCAGGGCGTGCTCGAGAACGAACTGGCCGCCGCCGCGATCCAGCACCAGGCCAAGGGCGCCGTCGGCATCGTCACCGACGTCCAGACCGGCGAGGTTCTGGGCATGGCCAGCTGGCCGAACTTCACCCAGGCCGACCGCGGCGCCGCGCCGGACGGGGCGACGCTGAACCGCGCCGTCTCGGGCCACTATGAAATGGGGTCGGTGTTCAAGACCTTCACCGTCGCCGCCGGTCTCGACACCGGCCGGGCGGACATGAGCACCCTGTTCGACGCGTCCGAGGCCTTCCAGATCGGCGACCGCAAGATCAAGGACTTCCACGCCCAGAACCGGGTGATGACCCTTGAGGAAGTCTATCTGCACTCGTCCAACATCGGCACGTCCCAGTTGGCGGTGCAGATGGGGCCGGACACGATGCGCGACTATTTCCGCCGTCTGGGCCTGTTGGACGCCGCCGGGATCGAGCTGAAGGAATCGGCGCGCCCGGTTCTGCCGCGTCGCTGGGACAACTCAACCCTGGCCTCGCTGTCCTTCGGCTACGGCATCATGATCACCCCGGCCCAGATGGTTCAGGCCATGGGCGCCCTGACCAACGGCGGGCGGATGATGCCTCTGTCGCTGCGTCGCGGCGGCGCGCGGGGCGCCCAACCGCAGCAGATCGTCACCGAGGAGACCTCGCGCGCCGTTCTGGAGCTGATGCGCGCCAATGTCGTCCGGGGCTCGGGCGGCTTCGCCGATGCGCCGGGCCTCCGGGTCGGGGGCAAGACGGGTTCGGCCAACAAGCTGGTCAACGGCCGGTATGATCCCAGCCACGCCCTGGGGTCCTTCGCCGCCGTCTTCCCGGTCGACGGTCCGCTGACCGCCAAACGCTACGCCATCTTCGTCCTGATGGACGAGCCGGGGACCTATCCCAAGACCGGCGCCTATGTGGCCGCGCCCGCCGTGCGCAACATCGCCGACCGGATCGCCGGCTTCCTGGGCGTTGAGCGCCGCGCCGACCGCTGGCGCACGGCCACCGGCGAGAAGGTCGCCGAATATCAGGACGTGCAGGGGGACGGGCTGTGAGCACGCTTCACCTGTCCGATCTGTTGCGTCGCGACCTGACGTCCGACCCGATCATCACCGGTGTGACCGCCGACAGCCGCAAGGTCGCGCCGGGCGCCCTGTTCGTCGCCCTGCCGGGCACGACCGCCGACGGCCGCGCCTATATTCCCCAGGCCCTGGCCCAGGGCGCGGCGGCGGTCCTGGCGCCGACGGACACGCCGGACGGCGCGGCGCCGGTGCTGGTGACCTCGGGCGACGTGCGGCGAACCTACGCCATCGCGGCGCGCGGCTTCTACGGCGCCCAGCCCAGGACCTGCGTCGCGGTGACGGGCACCAATGGCAAGACCTCGGTCGCGACCTTCTGCCGCCAGATCTGGGCCGGCCTGGGCCACAAGTCGGCCAGCATGGGCACCCTGGGCGTCGTCGGCCAGAAGGGCGACCGTACCTACGCCCTGACCGGCCCCGGCCTGACCAGTCCCGACGCCGCCGAGGCCGCCCGCCTGATGGCCGAACTGGCCCAGAAGGAAGTGACCCACGTCGCCCTGGAGGCCTCGTCCCACGGCATCGACCAGCGGCGGCTGGACGGGGTGGCGCTGAAGGCGGCGGCCTTCACCAACCTGACCCAGGACCATCTCGACTATCACGGCACGATGGAGGACTATCGCGCCGCCAAGCTGCGCCTGTTCGAGGCCCTGCTGCCGCGCGGGCGCACAGCGGTGCTGAATGCCGATTCCGACGCCTATTCCGCCTTCGCCGCCGCCTCGATCATGGCCGGGCTGGGGGTGATGGCCGTGGGCGAGCGCGGGCGCGACCTGACCCTGATCGGCCGCCAGGCCACGCCGGAGGGCCAGCGCCTGACCCTGGACGTGCGGGGCGAGGTTCGCGACATCCTGCTGCCTCTGGCCGGCGCCTTCCAGGCCTCGAACGTCCTGGTGGCGGCGGGCCTGTGTATCGCGGCGGGCGACCAGCCCGACGCCGTGATCGGCGCTTTGGAAGGTCTGACCGGCGCCCAAGGTCGCCTGCAACGCATCGGCGCCGAGACGGGACGCGGCGAGGTCTATGTCGACTACGCCCATACGCCGGACGGGCTGGAGACGGTGCTGACCGCCCTGCGGCCCCACGCGACCGGCCGGCTGATCGTGGTCTTCGGCGCCGGCGGCGACAGGGATCGCGGCAAACGGCCCCTGATGGGCGAGATCGCGGGGCGTCTGGCCGACGTCGCCATCGTCACCGACGACAATCCCCGCAGCGAGGATCCGGCCGCGATCCGCGCCCAGGTTCGCGCCGGCTGCTCCGACGCCCTGGAGATCGGCGACCGCCGCGCGGCCATCGAGGCGGCCATCGAAATGATGCGCGAAGGGGATGTGGTGGTCATCGCCGGAAAAGGGCATGAACAGGGCCAGATCGTCGGCGGGGTGACTCATCCGTTCGACGACGCCACCGTCGCGTCCGAGGCCCTGTCGCTGAATGCCTGAGAAATCCGCCCGCCCCCTCTGGACGGCCGCCGAAGTCGCCGCCGCCACGGGCGGCGTGCTGCACGGCGACGACCATCCGATCACGGGCCTGACCTATAACAGCCGCGAGATCGTCGCCGGCGACCTGTTCCTGGCGCTGAAGGGCGCGCGCGACGGGCATGAGTTCGCCGCCTCCGCCTTCGCCGCCGGCGCGGCTGCGGCCCTGGTCGAACAGGCCGTCGAGGGCGGCGCCTATGTCGTGGTTCCCGACACCCTGCACGGGCTGGAAGCCCTGGGCGTCGCCGCCCGCGACCGCGCGCCTCATGTGAAGCGCGGCGCCGTCACCGGCAGCGTCGGCAAGACCAGCGTGACCCAGGCCATCAAGGCCGGTCTCGATCTCGCCGGCGCCGCCCACGCCTCGATCAAGAGTTACAACAACCATATCGGCGTGCCCCTGACCCTGGCCCGGATGCCGGTCGAGACCGAACGCGCCGTGTTCGAGATCGGCATGAACGCCCCCGGCGAGATCGCGCCCCTGTCGCGCTTCGTGGCCCCCCACGCCGCCTGCGTCACCACGGTCGGCCCGGTCCATATCGAGGCCTTCGCCGACGGCGAGGCGGGCGTGGCGCGCGAAAAGGCGTCGATCTTCCAGGGCCTGGTCCCCGGCGGGACGGCGGTGGCCAACGGCGACGTCGCCTTCTCGGGCCTGCTGTGTGACGCGGCCAAGGCGGTCGGGGCGCGGCTGGTCACCTTCGGCGCCGATCCCGGCCACGACGCCCGGCTGCTGGACTTTCGCCCCGACGACGAAGGCGCGACGGTCCGCGCCGAACTGTTCGGCAAGCCGCTGGAATACCGCCTGGCCCAGTCCGGCGCCCACTGGAGCCTGAACAGCCTGTGCGTCCTCTTGATGCTCGACGCCCTCGACGTCGAACTCGACACCGGGCTTCAGGCCCTGGCCGGCTTCCAGCCCCTGGCGGGCCGGGGCCAGACGCGCGCCGTCGCCGTTCCGGGCGGCGCCTTCACCCTGATCGACGAGAGCTACAACGCCAATCCCCTGTCGATGACGGCGGGTTTCAAGAGCCTGGGCGCCCGCCCGACCACCGGCCGCCGGATCGTGGTCCTGACCGACATGCTGGAGCTGGGCGACCAGAGCGCGGCCCTGCACGAGGGCCTGGCCGAACCGATCGAGGTCGCGGGCCTGGACCTGGTCCATGCGGCGGGGCCGGAGATGCTGCGCCTGTACGAGGCCCTTCCGGTCTCGCGGCGCGGCCTGTGGCGCGAAACGGCGGCCGAACTCGCCGCCGAGGCGTCCATGCTGGCGTCGGCCGGCGACATCGTCATGGTCAAGGGCTCGAACGGGTCCAAGGCATCGCTGGTCGCCAAGGCCCTGGCCGATCTGCAAACGACCGCCTCCGACGCCCCTTCAAGCCAAGACGCCCCGCGCGCGACCCGATAGAGACCCCCGCATGTTCTATCTTCTGTATCTCTACTACGCCGACATCGCGCACCAGTATCCGCTGCTGAACCTGATCCAGTATCAGACCGTCCGCACGGCCCTGGCCCTGGCGACGGCGGCCATCGTGGCGGCGGCCATGGGCAGCCGCTTCATCAACTGGATCCGCGCCAAACAGGGCAAGGGCCAGCCGATCCGCGAGGACGGCCCGGTGTCCCACCTGTCCAAGGTCGGCACCCCCACCATGGGCGGTCTGATGATCCTGGCCGGCATCGGGGTGGCGGTCTTCCTGTGGGGCGACCTGACCAATCCCTATATCTGGATCGTCTCGGGCGTGACGGCGGCCTTCGGGGTGCTGGGCTTCATCGACGACTACGCCAAGGTCACGAAACAGACCTCGGCCGGCCTGACCTCGAAACAGAAGCTGTTGGCCCAGACTGTGGTGGCCGTGGTCGCCGGGGTGCTGACCGTGCTGTGGATGACCCGTTCTCCGACCTCGCCGGGGCTCGAGACCTCGATCGCCTTCCCCTTCTTCAAGGCGGTGCTGCTGAACGTCGGCTGGTTCTATGTGGCCTTCGCCGCCTTCACCATCGTCGGCTTCTCCAACGCCGTGAACCTGACGGACGGCCTGGACGGGCTGGCGACGGTGCCGGTGATGATGGCGGCGGGCGCCTTCGGGGTCATTTCCTACCTCGCCGGCAACTTCGTCTTTTCCCAATATCTGCAGATCCACCACGTCCCCGGCTCGGGCGAACTGGCCATCTTCTGCGCGGCCATGATCGGCGGGGGCGCGGGCTTCCTCTGGTACAACGCCCCCCCGGCCAAGATCTTCATGGGCGACACCGGCTCCCTGGCCCTGGGCGGCGCCCTGGGCGCCATCGCGGTGACGACCAAGCACGAACTGGTCCTGGGCATCGTCGGCGGCCTGTTCGTGATGGAGGCCGCCTCGGTCATGATCCAGGTCGGCTATTTCAAGATGACCAAGAAACGCATCTTCCTGATGGCGCCGATCCACCACCATTTCGAGAAGATGGGCTGGCCGGAATCCACCGTCGTCATCCGGTTCTGGATCATCGCCGGCGCCCTGGCCCTGCTGGGTCTGTCCACGCTGAAGCTGCGTTGACGCCATGATCCCCGTTCCCGGCTATGAGGGCAGGCGGGTCGCGGTCTTCGGCCTGGGACGGTCGGGGATCACGGCGGCGCGCGCGCTCAAGGCCGGGGGTGCGACGCCCATCCTGTGGGACGACGGCGTCTCGGGCCGGCTCCAGGCCCAGGCCGAGGGCTTCGTGGTCGAGGATCTGGCCCTGGCCGACTGGTCGGGCTTCGCTGCCCTGGTCCTGTCGCCCGGCGCCCCCCTGACCCATCCGAAACCCCACTGGACCGTGGACAAGGCCAGGGCCGCCGCCGTGCCCGTCATCGGCGACATCGAACTGTTCGCCCGCGCCATCGCCGCCCTGCCGCAGGATCGACGGCCCAAGGTGGTCGCCATCACCGGCACCAACGGCAAGTCGACCACCACAGCCCTAATCGGCTGGGTGCTGCAACAGGCGGGCCAGACGGTCCATGTCGGCGGCAATATCGGCATCGGCGTCCTGGCCCTGCCGGAACCGACGCCGGACGCGGTGTATGTGATCGAGGTGTCCAGCTATCAGCTGGACCTGACCACCGGTTTCGCCCCGGACGTGGCGATCCTGACCAACATCAGCCCCGACCACCTGGACCGGCATGGCGGGATGGAGGGCTATGTCGCGGCCAAGCAGCGGATATTCCAGGCGCAGGGACCGGACGCGGTGGCCCTGGTGGGCGTGGACGAGGATTGGGGCAAGGGGATCGCGCGCGCCTTCTCAGACCGGGTCGTCAGCGTGTCCACCCTTCCTTCTCCCGCAAGGGGAAAAGGCTATGTGGCGCAAGCCGGGGTCCTGTTCAGCGACGGTAATCTGATCGCCGACCTCTCCGCCGCCCGTTCGCTCCCCGGCCGCCACAACGCCCAGAACGCCGCCTTCGCCTACGCCGCCGCCCGCGCCCTGGGCGTGTCGCACGAGGCCGCCGTCGAAGGCCTTCTGTCCTTCCCCGGCCTGGCCCACCGCATGGAGACCGTCGGCCACATCGGCCCGGTCCGTTTCATCAACGATTCCAAGGCCACCAACGCCGACGCGGCCCGTCAGGCCCTGTCCAGCTATCCCCGCGTCTTCTGGATCGCCGGCGGCAAGCCCAAGGACGGCGGCATCGACGATCTAGCCGACCTCTTCCCCCGCATCGCCAAGGCCTATCTGATCGGGGAGGCGGCCGAAGCCTTCGCCGCGACGCCGACCTTGGGCGACACGCCCCACCTCATCGCCAAGACCATGGACGCCGCCGTCGCCGCCGCCGCCGCCGACGCCGCATCCGCAGGCGGCGAGCAGATCGTCCTTCTCTCGCCCGCCTGCGCCAGTTTCGACCAGTATCCCGACTTCGAGGTGCGCGGCGAGGCGTTCCGCGCCGCCGTGCTGAACCTCGGCGCAACCCCGGAGACAGCCCGATGAGCGCCTCCTACACCCCCGCCTTCTCGCGCAACGACCAGAGCCCGGTGGCCCAGTGGTTCTGGACCGTGGATCGCGGCCTGCTGGGCGCGGCCCTGGCCCTGATGGGGCTGGGCGTGGCGCTCAGTTTCGCTTCCAGTCCAGCGGCCATCCTGGCCGATGAATCGATCACCGACCCCTTCCACTATTCCTGGCGGATGATGGTCTTTTCGGGCGTCGGCCTGGTCCTGATGCTGACGACCTCGCTGCTGTCGCCTCGCGGGGTCCGCCGGATCGCCGTCCTGGCCCTGTTCGGCGCCATACTGGTGATGATGGCCCTGCCCTTCATCGGCGATACGGTGAAGGGCGCCGCCCGCTGGGTGAATTTCGGCCCCTTCAGCCTGCAACCGTCCGAGTTCGCCAAGCCGGGCCTGATCGTCTTCGCCGCCTGGATGTTCGCCGAGGCCCAGAAGGGGCAGGGGGTGCCCGGCGTCACCATCGCGTTTGGGTTTTACGCCCTGACCGTCTGCCTGCTGCTGATCCAGCCCGACATCGGCCAGACCCTGCTGATCACCACCACCTTCATGGCGGTCTTCTTCATGGCCGGGGTGCCGTTCAAGTGGATGGCGGTCCTGGCCAGCGCGGGCATGGCGGGCCTCGTGTCCCTCTATTTCGTCTTTGGCCACATGCGTGACCGCCTCAGCCGCTTCTTCTCGCCCGAGACCACCGACACCCACCAGATCGACAGCGCGGCTGAGGCCATTCGCGCCGGCGGCCTGCTGGGCCGCGGGGTGGGCGAGGGGGTGATGAAACGCCGCGTCCCCGACCTGCACACCGACTTCATCTATTCGGTCGGCGCCGAGGAGTTCGGCCTGATCCTCAGCCTGATCATGATCGGCCTCTACGCCTTCATCGTGGTGCGTGGCCTGCGGCGGGCGATGAAACTGACCGACCCGTTCGAACAGACGGCGGCGGCGGGCCTGTTCATGCTGATCGGGCTTCAGGCCTGCATCAATGTGGCGGTGAACCTGAACCTGATCCCGACCAAGGGGATGACGCTTCCCTTCATCAGCTACGGCGGCTCGTCCATGCTGGCCATGTGCCTGACCATGGGCTTCGCTCTCGCCCTGACCCGCCGCCGCCCCGGCGCCTACGAACCGGGGGCCAGCCTGTCGCGGCCCGGACGACGCTTGCTGTAAGCGGGGCGACGCTCAACCCATTCTGCGATCTCCATTGCGAAACCGCCTTCCCAAAGCCCGTCATCCTAGGCCCTGTGCCTAGGATCCATAGACTCCGCATCCACCCTTGGCGCTCCGCCTGCCGGTACCGGGATTATGGATCCTCACCACAAGGGCGAGGATGACGATGATCGGATGAACCCTCACATTTCGTGGATAATTCCCGTTCCCTTTCATAGGTATGGGTCATTCTGAGGCGGTTCGACCCACCACCCCCGAAAACCGTGCCATCCTCCCGCCCTCAAAGGCCACGGCCGAAGGAGCGGCCCGCGATTTCAGACTATTCAGACTATTCAGACTGTCTTTTTTCCCACCCCGCCCGTCCGACATTCAGACGATTCAGACTATTCAGACTGTGTTTTTCGGAGACCGATCCATGTCCAAGCTCTGCGTCGTCGCCGCCGGCGGCACCGGCGGCCATATGTTCCCGGCCGAGGCCCTGGCGCGGGAACTGGCCGCGCGCGGCTGGCGCGTGGTGCTGGCGACCGACCATAGGGGCGAGCAGTACGCCCACGCCTTCCCGGCCGAGGAACGGCTGGCCCTGGACGCGGCGACCGGCTCCGGCCCGCTGGGCCTGGTCAAGGCGGGTGTCGCGATCTTCAAGGGGGTGATGCAGGCGCGCGAGGCCTTCGACCGGCTGGGGGCCGATGTCGTGGTCGGCTTCGGCGGCTATCCGTCGGCGCCGGCCCTGGTCGCGGCGGTGACGTCGCAGCGGCCGACCGTGATCCATGAACAGAACGCCGTCCTGGGCCGCACCAACCGCATCCTGGCCCCCTATGTAGGCCAGGTGGCCTCGTCCTTCCCGACGCTGGATCGGGCGCCGGCCAAGGTCCAGGGCCGGTCGCATGTCGTCGGCTCGCCGGTGCGGGCCGAGATACGCGCCCTGTTCGACCGCCCCTATGTCGCTCCGGTCGAAGGCGGACCGATCCATGTACTGGTCACGGGCGGCAGCCA
This sequence comes from Brevundimonas sp., assembly GCF_013912065.1. Classification (GTDB taxonomy): domain Bacteria; phylum Pseudomonadota; class Alphaproteobacteria; order Caulobacterales; family Caulobacteraceae; genus Brevundimonas. The sequence continues at coordinate 21,122 of NZ_JACESA010000009.1, read as the reverse complement.
GGGCGCCCGCATCCTGTCCGAGACCACGCCCCGCGCCCTGGCGGCCCTGCCCGAGGCCCTGCGTCGTCGTCTGAAGGTGCAGCAGCAGTCGCGGCCGGAGACGCTGGAGGCCGCCCGCCAGATCTATCTGGAAGCCGGGATCGAGGCCGAGGTCGCCCCCTTCTTCCGCGACATGGCCGAACGCTTGTCCAAGGCGCATCTGGTCGTTGGCCGCTCGGGCGCCTCGACCTGCGCCGAACTGGCGGTCGCGGCACTGCCGTCGGTGCTGATCCCGCTGAAGATCGCCATGGACGATCACCAGCGCCTAAACGCCAAGGCCCTGGTCGACGCCGGGGCGGCGGAGATGGTGCTGGAGGACGATCTGACGGTCCAGAGCCTGACGACGACCCTCGACGCCCTGCTGTCCGACCGGGCCCGACTGACCGCCATGTCCGCCGCCGCCCGCACCGTCGCCATCCCCGACGCCGCTGAACGCCTGGCCGATCTGGTCGAGGCGACGGCAGGACGAACATGATGTCTCCTCCCCGCTTCGCGGGGAGGGGGACCGCCGCGCCTCTTGCGCGGGGGTGGAGGGGCTCTGGACGTCCCACGCTCAACCCAAATCTTTGTCGTGCGTTAGGTGACGATGCCTCCTGAAATCTCCGCCCTGACCCGCCAGGTACACGACCTGTGGCGTCGTTTCGACTGGCTGCCCGAGTGGGCCGTCATTGTCCTCGTGGTCGCCGCCTTCGTCGGCGGCGGCTGGATCGCTCACAAGATCGTCTTCGCCGTCCTGCGCCGCCTGGTCCGCAAGCGTGACGTCTTCTGGCGCGGCGTGGTGGAGCGCGCGCGCAAGAAGCTGCGGGTCATGATGATCCTGATCGGCATCGGCATCGGCGTGACCGTCTCGCCGATGGACCCAGCCCCCTCTGGCGACATCCGCGAGGTGCTGCGCTTCCTGTTCGTCCTGACCATCGGCTGGCTGGCCTCGGGCGTACTGGACATGTGGTCCGTCATGTACATGCGGCGCTACAATATCGCCGCCGAAGACAATCTTCTGGCCCGCAAACACCTGACCCAGACCCGTATCCTGCAGCGGGTGGCCAAGGTGATCCTGTTCATCGTCACCGTCGGTCTGGCCCTGATGACCATCGCCGGCTTCCGCCAGTGGGGCGTCAGCCTGCTGGCCTCCGCCGGGGTGGTCGGCATCATCGCCGGTCTGGCCCTGCAGCCCATCCTAACCAACATGGTCGCCGGCATCCAGATCGCCCTGACCCAGCCGATCCGCCTGGACGACGCCGTCATCGTCGAGAACGAGTGGGGCAATGTCGAGGAGATCACCGCCACCTATGTGGTGATCAAGCTGTGGGACTGGCGCCGGATGGTCCTGCCCCTGTCCTATTTCATCTCCACCCCCTTCCAGAACTGGACGCGCGAGAACGCCCGCCTGATCGGCTCGGCCTTCTTCTACGTCGACTACGAGGCGCCGATCGACCGGCTGCGCACGGCCTTCGAGGGGATCGTCAAATCGTCCAAGCTTTGGGACGGCGACGTCCAGGTGATGCAGGTGACGGACATCACTGAACGGGTGCTCCAGGTCCGCTGCCTGGCCAGCGCCCGCTCCGCCGGCGTCGCCTTCGACCTGCGCTGCGAAATCCGCGAGAAACTGATGGCCTTCATGCGCGACGAATGCCGTGAAGCCCTGCCGCGCGACCGCCTGGAATGGCCGCAGGGGGAGGAACGGCCCGCCCAGGACGCTGTCGTCAGTCCGCCAGCGCCGACCGCCCCCCAGCGATCGCCTGCTCCAGACTGAGAACCTCGCCTCCCGGCGCCTCGCCGCACGCGGCCGCCAGCAGCTCCGCCGCGTCCCCGCCCGGCGCGGCGTCATAGGCCGGGGCCGTGTCGGGCGTCGCGGGGCCCTCGCTCCCGTCGGCCCGCAGCGCGGCGAAATCCAGCCGGTCCGCCGTCCGCGCCCTGCAGTCGAAGGCCCAGCGGGACCAGCCGCCGACATAGGCCACGTCCCCCACCTTGAACCCCGCCTCCGTCACCTGAAGCGCCCGCATCCCCGCCCGATCGCCGTCCCGCTCGATCGAGGCCACGTCCGCGTACAGGGCGAACCGCCCGACGCCCGTCTCGACCAGCTGTGGGTCTGCCAAAGCCAGCAGCAGGCCGATCATGCGACCAGGGTCTCCGCCTGGTGCAGGTCCACGCTGACCAGCTGGCTCATGCCCCGCTCGGGCATGGTGACGCCGTACAGCCGGTCCATCCGGCTCATGGTGACTGGGTTGTGGGTGATGACGATGAAGCGGGTGTCGGTCCGCGACCGCATCTCGTGCAGCATCTTGCAGAACCGGTCCACGTTGGCGTCGTCCAGCGGCGCATCCACCTCGTCCAACACGCAGACCGGCGCCGGGTTGGCCAGGAAGACGCCGAAGATCAGCGCCGCCGCCGTCAGGGCCTGCTCGCCCCCGCTCATCAGGCTCATGACCGACAGCCGCTTGCCCGGCGGACAGGCGTATATCTCCAGCCCCGCCTCCAGCGGATCGTCGCTCTCGACCAGCTTCAGCTCGGCCTGACCCCCGTCGAACAGGGCCTCGAACAGGGTCTTGAAGTTGGCGTTGATGACGTCGAAGGCGGCGACCAGCCGTTCGCGGCCCTCGGCGTTCAGCTCGTCGATGCCGTCGCGCAGCTTGGCGATGGCCTGGGTCAGGTCGATCCTTTCCGACCTCATGCTGTTGAGCCGCTCGCCGTACTCGGTCGCCTCGTCCTCGGCCCGCAGGTTCACTGCGCCCAGAGCCTCGCGTTCGCGCTCCAGCCCGTACAGCAGGCTCTCGGCGCCGGCGGCGTCGGGCGGACGGGCCACGGCCTCGTCGGTCAGCTTGCGGGCCAGGTCCTCGGGCGACATCTGGGCGGTCTCGCGGACAGTGGTCTCGGCCTCGGTCAGCTTCTCGGCGGCGGCCTCGGCGCGGGCGGCCAGGCCGGCGCGGGCCTCGCGGGCCTGGGCGGCTGCGCTCTCGGCGGCGCGAGAGGCGCGGTCTGCCTCGGTCGCGACGGTCTCGGCGACGGCCATGGCGTCCGACGAGGCCTGTTTGCGCTGTTCGGCGGCGGTCAGCGTATCCAGCAGCCTGGCGCGCTGCTCGGCGAAGCCCTGGGGCGCGACCTGGGCCTGTTTCAGCAGGGCGGCGGTCCGTTCGGCGTCCTGGGCCAGGGCGGCGACGCGGGTGGCGCTGTCCTTGGACCGGGCGATCCAGCCGTCGCGGGCGCGGGTCAGGCCGCCCAGCCGTTGCTCGCGGCCCTGGCGGTCGCGGGCCTCGGCGTCGCGGTCCGAGCGGGCGGTCTGGGCGGCGGTGCGGGCCGTATCGGCGGCGGCGCGGGCGGCGGTCAGGTCGGCGCGCAGATCGTCCAGGGTCTCGGACGGCGCTTCGACCGTCTGGACGGCGTCGAGGGCGGTCTGGGCCTCGGCCGTCTCGGCCTCCAGCCGGGCGACGGTCTCGTCCAGGGCCTGGGCGCGGGCCTCGCGGCGGGCCTGGTCGCGGGACAGAGTGTCGACGCGGTCGCGGGCGGCGGTCACGGCCTTGTCCAGGGCGAAGGGCTTCAGGCGGGCGGTCTTCACCGCCTCCTCGGCGTCGCGGAAGGCGTCGGTGGCGGCCTTCTGTTGAGCCTGGGCCTGATCCAGGGCGGGCCTGCCCTTGTCGATCTCGGTCTCCAGCTCGGCCAGCCGGGTGCGCTGGGCCAGGCGGACGGCGGCGGGGCGCGGGGCCTCGGCGCGGCTGACGAAGCCGTCCCAGCGATAGAGGTCGCCTTCGGTCGTCACCAGACGCGCCCCGACCGGAAGGGCCTTCGCCAGATCGGCCGCCTGGGCGCGGGGGGCGACGCCGCACAGGGCGAGGCGGGCGGCCAGTTGCTCGGGCGCCTGGACGTGGGCCGACAGCGGCGCGATCCCGGCGGGCCAGGCGGGAACGACCGGCTCGGCCCCGCCCCAATAGGCGGCGGCGCGGGCGTCCAGGGCCGCGTCCAGATCCTCGCCGAGGGCGGCGGCCAGCGCGGCCTCATAGCCCTTGTCGGCGCGAACCTTGTCGAGCGCGGGCGGATGGTCGCGCTTGCCGCCGACCAGCAACTGGGCCAGGCCCCGCGCCTCGGTCTGCAGCCTGCCCAGCCGGTCTTCGGCGGCGCGGGCGGCGGTGCGGGCCTCCTGTTCAGCACGGGCCAGGTCGCCGCGTTCGGCCTCAGCCGCTTCGACGGCTTCGCGGGCGGCGGTCAGATCGGCCTGGGCCGTCTCCAGCGCCTGGCGGGCCGTCTCCAGTTCGGGCGTCTCCAACGGCCCCAGAGCCTCGCGTTCGCGCTTCGCCTGATCGAATTGACCCGTGACGCGGGCCAGTCGGTTCTCGGCGTCTCGGCGGCGGGCGGCCTCGGCGTTGGCGCGGGCCTCGACGGCGGCCAGGGCGGAGGCGAGGCGTTCGACCTCGGCCTCGGCGGCCTTACGGGCCTCTTCCGCCGCGGCCAGGGCCCGGTCCAGTTCGGGGCCGCGTTCGGGGGCGGCGGCGATCTCGGCGTTCAGGCGGCCCAGTTCATGGTCGAGGCGATCCAGTTCTCGCCGGGCGTCGGCGGCCATGGTCTCTTCGCGCTCGGCGTCGGCGGCGATGCGGGCGGCCTCGGCCTTCAGGCGATCCACCTCGGCGCGAGCGGCCTGTTCGGCCATGTCCAGCCGGTCGCGCTCCAGGCTGGCGCGGTGCAGCAGGGCCGAGGCGACGGCGTCCTCCTCCCGCGCGGGCTTCAGCGCCTCCTGGGCCGACAGGGCGGCGGTCTGGGCGGCGGCGGCGGCGGTCGTGGTCTCGGCTACCGCGCGGTCGGCGTCGCGCAACTCCCCCGCCGTCGTCTCGGCCGCCAGTTTAGCGTCGTTCCAGCGGACATAGAGCAGGGCCGACTGCAGGGCGCGGATCTCGGCCGAGATCTTCTTGTATTTCTCGGCCTGGCGGGCTTCGCGCTTCAGCCGGTTCAGCGCCGTCTCCAGCTCGCGGCCGATGTCGTCCAGCCGCTCCAGATTGGTCTCGGCCGCCTTCAGCCGCAGTTCGGCCTCGTGGCGGCGGGTGTGCAGCCCGGCGACGCCGCCGGCCTCTTCCAGGATACGCCGGCGGTTCTGCGGCTTGGCGGCGATCAGTTCCGAGATCTGGCCCTGGCGGACCAGGGCGGGGGAGTTGGCGCCGGTCGAGGCGTCGGCGAACAGCAGCTGGACGTCGCGCGCCCGCACCTCCTTGCCGTTGATCCGATAGGTCGAGCCCTGGCCCCGGTCGATGCGGCGCGACACCTCCAGCACCGGACTGTCGGTGAAGGGCTGGGGCGCGCGGCGCTGGGCATTGTCGATGGTCAGGCTGACTTCGGCATGGCTGCGCGGCGGGCGGCCCGCGGCGCCGGCGAAGATGACGTCGTCCATGCCCTGGCCGCGCATGGCCTTGGCCGAGTTGGCCCCCATGACCCAGCGCAGGCTCTCCAGCACATTGGACTTGCCGCAGCCGTTGGGGCCGACGACGCCGGTCAGACCGGATTCGATATGTACCTCCGCCGCATCGACGAAGGATTTGAAGCCGACGAGCCGCAGGCGCTGGAACTGCATCGGCCTGAGAGCTTACCGGCGCAGCAGCGGGTCGATGGCGGCCGACAGGCCTTCCAGCGAATGATCGGCGATCGGCTTGCCGTTGACGAAGAAGCTGGGGGTGCCGGCGACGCCCGCCGCCTCGGCGCCGACGACCTGAGCCTCCAGTGCCGCCCCGGTGGCGGGGTTCTTCAGACAGGTCTCAATCTGCTCGCGGGTCTTCCCGCTGGCGGCGACGCCGGCCTCGAACCAGGGATTGGCGCCGGCGGTCCGCAGCGCGGCCTGATTGTGCATGAAGGCCTGGGCCACGTCGAAATAGCGGTCCGGCGCGGCGCACAGGGCCACGGCGGCGGCAGCGGCGGCGACATTGGCCGGAGCGGTCGGCAGGTTGCGATGCACCAGCCGCACCTTGCCGGTGTCGATGTAGCGGGCCTTGAAGGCTGGCAGGACGTCGTTGTGGAAGTCCGCGCAGTGCGAGCAGGTGAAGCTGGCGTATTCGATCACCGTCACCGGCGCATCCGCCCGGCCCATCACATTATCCTGAGCCGTCACGGGCGGAGGCGGCTCGGCGGCGAAGGCCGGCCCCCCGAGCGTGGCGGTCAGGAGCGTGAGGGCGAGGAGGGCGCGCCGGATCATGGCCTATTTCGCCAGTTCGGCGTCGATGGCGGTGGACAGGTCGGCCAGGCTGGCGCCTTCGCCGCCGGGGGTGATGACCTGGGTCTCGTTGACGTAGAAGGCCGGGGTGCCGGTCACGCCCTGGGCGCGGGCGGCCTGGACGCGGGTCTCCATGGCGGCGACGGCGTCCTTGTCGGTGACGCAGTCGTTGAACTGCTGTTCCGACATGCCGGCGGCCTGGGCGGTGCGGAGCAGCCAGTCGCGGGGCGAGGAGGTCAGCATCTCCTGTTGCGTCGCCATCAGCTGGTGGACGACGTCGAAATACTTGTCCTCGCCGGCGCAGCGGGCGACCAGGAAGCCGGCGGTGGCGGCGTCGACCGGCGGGGTCGGCAGTTCGCGGAATACGTAGCGGACCTTGTTGGTATCGACGTATTTGGCCTTGAACGCCGGCCAGGTGTTCTTCTGCCACAGGGCGCAGTGGGGGCAGGTCACCGAGGCGTATTCGACCACTGTGACCTTGGCGCCTTCCGGCGCGCCCAGGCCCATGTCGCCCTCGGCCGCGCCCTTGGATGCGCCGCCGCAGGCGGCCAGGGCCATGGTCGCCAGGGCGGCGCCGGTGATGGCGGCGCGACGGCTCATGCGGGCGAAGCGGGTTTCGGTCGGGGCCATGGGACTTCCTTGGTCGGAGCTATGCCTGATGATCGCGCGATTCTTGCCGAACGGCGCAAGCCAGACCTTTTCGAGAACAGGTGCGGCGAAGATTTGTCAATCGCGCTCGTTCGACCGCGACAGGGCGGCGCGGCCCAGACGGGCCAGGGCGGCCTTCAGTTCGTCGGGGGCGGAGGCGATGGAGGCGGCGAGATCGGCCTCGGCCTCGGCGGGCAGGGGCGGCGGTTTCACGGCGCGCCTGGGCCGGGCGGCGGCCTCCGCCAGGGGTTTGACCGGCCCCTGGGCGATGCGCAGCCGGTCCACCGATCCGGCGCCGAGGAACAGGTTGACGCGGGCCAGGATGTCCTCGGACTGGTGCTGGACCAGCAGCGCGGCGGCGCCGGCGACGCGCAGCTCCAGCACGCCGGGCTGGCCGCCCTTGCCCTTGGTCAGTTTCTGGGGGCGGGTGACGCGGGCCAGACGGTCGCCGACGATCTCGCGCCAGCGGGGCTCCAGCGCGCCGGCGCCGCGGCCGAACTGTTCGTCCAGCTTCTTGATCAGCGGGGTCAGGGCCTTGCCGGCGCGCGGGGCCGGGCGCGGAACCGGGCGGGTGCGGCGTCGCGACAGGATTTCGCGGACCTCGGCGTCTGTGGGCAGCGGGCGGCGCATGGGCCTATATAGCCCGATCAAATGCCTGACGTCTCTCTGATCCGATCCGAATTGCTCGCCTGGTACGACGCCCATGCGCGTGGCCTGGCCTGGCGCGCGCCGCCGGGGTCGGAACGGCGGACCGATCCCTATCGGGTCTGGCTGTCCGAGGTCATGCTGCAGCAGACGACGACGCCGCACGCCACCCCCTATTTCCTGGACTTCACGGCGCGCTGGCCGACGGTGTCGGACTTGGCGGCGGCCGAGGACGCCGAGGTCATGGCCGCCTGGGCGGGGCTGGGCTACTACGCCCGCGCCCGCAATCTGCTGGCCTGCGCGCGGGCCGTGGCGGGCGAGCACGGCGGGGTGTTCCCGGATACGGAAGGCGCGCTGCTGGCCCTGCCGGGGGTCGGCGCCTATACGGCCGCCGCCATGGCCGCGATCGCCTTCGACCGCGCCGCCAATGTGGTGGACGGCAATGTCGAGCGGGTGATGGCGCGGCTGTTCGCGGTCGAAACCCCGGTTCCCAAGGCCCGGCCCGAGCTGAAGCGGCTGGCGGGTCTGTTCGTCACGGATCAGCGACCGGGGGACTGGGCGCAGGCGCTGATGGATCTGGGCGCGACCGTGTGCCGACCCAAGTCGCCCCTGTGCGGCGCCTGCCCCTTACGCCGTGACTGTCTGGGTTTCGCGAGCGCGACGCCCGAGCGATATCCGGTCAAGACCAAGAAGGCGGAACGGCCGCATCGCCACGGCTTCGCCTGGGTGATGATCGACGGCGCGGCGCGCGCGGCGCTGGAACGGCGGCCGGACAAGGGGCTGCTGGGCGGGATGCTGGGCCTGCCTACCTCGGACTGGAGCGCCTCGCCCGACCCTACGCCCCCAGTCGCGGCCGACTGGCGCGAGGCGGGCGCGGTCGAACACGTCTTCACCCATTTCAGCCTGACCCTGACGGTGCGGGTCGCCCATGTCGAGGCGAATGGCGACTATCAGTGGCTGAGCTTCGAGGCTGCGTGGGCGGCCCTGCCGACAGTCTTCGCCAAGGCGCTGGATAGGGCTGGGGAGCCGGCCCTGATCTGATGGCCTACTGCATCCCGGCGCGGATTTCGGCGCGCAGGGAGTCGATGGATTTCAGGCCCTGGTCGGTCTTGAAGCGCCAGTAGGTCCAGCCGTTGCAGGCGGGGGCGTTCTCGAACAGGGCGCCCAGCTTGTGGATCGAGCCGGTCAGCGAACCGGACACCAGGGAGCCGTCGGCCCGGACGCGGGCCTCGCGCTCGCCCTTGGGGCAGTACAGTCGGTCGCCGGGGTTCAGCAGGCCGGCCTCGACCAGGGCGCCGAAGGGCACCTTGGGCTCGGCCCGCTTGGAGCCCATGACGGCCAGGTCTTCCGGTCGGGCCGGAATGACCGAGGCGATGCGGGTCTCGGCGACGGTCGCATAGGTCTCGTCACGTTCGATGCCGACATAGTGCCGGCCCAGGCGTTTGGCGGCGGCGCCGGTGGTGCCGGTGCCGAAGAAGGGGTCGAGCACGACGTCGCCGGGACGGGTCGCCGACAGCAGGACGCGGTGCAGCAGGGCCTCGGGCTTCTGGGTCGGATGGGCCTTCTTGCCGTCGGCGTCCTTGATCCGCTCTTCGCCGGTGCACAGGGCGAAGGTCCAGTCCGACCGCATCTGGGTATCTTCGTTGAAGGCCTTCAGGGCGTCGTAGTTGAAGGTGTAGCGTTTCTGCTCGCGCGACCGTGCGGCCCAGATCAGGGTCTCGTGGGCGTTGGTGAACCGGGTGCCCTTGAAGTTCGGCATCGGGTTGGACTTGCGCCAGATGATGTCGTTCAGCACCCAGAAGCCCAGGTCCTGGATCGCTGCGCCCAGGCGGAAGACGTTGTGATAGGAACCGATCACCCAGATCGACCCCTCGGGCTTCAGCACGCGGCGGCATTCGGTCAGCCAGGCGCGGGTGAAGGCGTCATATTCGGCGAAACTGTCGAACTTGTCCCAGTCGTCATCGACGGCGTCGACCTTTGAATTGTCCGGCCGCAGCAGGTCGCCGCCCAGCTGCAGATTATAGGGCGGGTCGGCGAAGACCATGTCGACCGAGGCGTCGGGCAGGCTTTTCAGCACGGCGATGCAATCGCCCCGGTGAATGACGTCCTTGTCCAGGACGGGGGTCTTCAGATCGGACATGGAACGCGGCCCCGCAACAGTGAGACGCGCATGGTGAATCCTTACGGTTAAGGCAGTGTTGATTCCGGGCGTTTTGGGTGCATCACAGAAGTCGCTCAGCCCCGGACCAGCTTCACCCGTCCCGCCGCCTCTCGCGCGCGTTCGCGGGCCTGATCGACGTCCTCACCACGAGCGACAGCGACGCCCATGCGCCGGCGCTCATAGGCTTCGGGCTTGCCGAACAGGCGCAGGTCGGCCGTGGGCACCGACAAGGCCTCGGCGACGCCTTCGAACACCATGGTCCGGGTCTCCAGGCCGCCGTAGATGACGGCGCTGGCGGCGGGTTCGCGCAGGGTCACGTCCACGGGAAGGCCTAGGATGGCGCGGGCGTGGAGGGCGAACTCGCTCATGGTCTGGCTGGCCAGGGTGACCAGGCCGGTGTCGTGGGGGCGCGGCGAGACCTCGGAGAACCAGACCTGGTCGCCCTTGACGAACAGTTCGACGCCGAAGACGCCTAGACCGCCGAGCGCCTCGGTCACCTTGCCGGCGATGTCCTGCGCGGAGGCCAGGGCGGCCGGACTCATGGCCTGGGGCTGCCAGCTTTCGACATAGTCGCCCTTGACCTGGCGGTGGCCGATGGGAGCGCAGAAATCGGTGCGGGTCGCGCCGTCGGCGCCCTTGGACCGGACGGTCAGCAGGGTGATCTCGAAATCGAAATCGATCCGGCCCTCGACGATGACGCGGGCGCCGGCGACGCGGCCGCTCTCCTGGGCATAGGTCCAGGCGTCGGCGATTTCATCGGGACTTTCGACGAAGGACTGGCCCTTGCCTGACGAGGACATGACCGGCTTGACGAAGACGGGATAGCCGACGCCTTCCGCCCCCTCCGCCAGTTCCTCGGCCGAACCGGCGAAGGCGTAGGGGCTGGCGGGCAGGCCCAGTTCTTCGGCGGCGAGGCGGCGGATGCCCTCGCGGTTCATCGTCAATTGCACCGCGCGGGCGGTGGGGATGACCACGGCCAGACCGGCGGCCTCGATATCGGCCAGGACCTCGGTGGCGATGGCCTCGATCTCGGGCACGATGATGTGCGGGGCCTCGGCCAGGATGACGCCGTTCAGCACCTGTGGGTCGGTCATCGGGATGACGTGGCTGCGGTGCGCCACCTGCATAGCCGGGGCGTTGGGATAGCGGTCCACGGCCACCACCTCGACGCCGAGCCGTTGCAACTCGATCGCGACCTCCTTGCCCAGTTCGCCGGAGCCCAGCAGCATGACCCGCAGGGCGGTGTCGGAAAGGGGGGCGCCGAGTTTCATCGGGTTAGGCTCCGGTTGTCGATTGGAGGGTGCGGCTCAGGGCGCCGGGACCGCGTAGAGGCGGCGGAAGGCGTCGAGGGCCGCGCCGTGGTAAATGGTGGCGTGGGTTTCTGTCGGCCGGGGGGTGAAGCTCCAGCTTAACCCCGGCATGGCGTAGTCGCGCAGATTGGCGGTCAGGATGTCCATCGGCGCCTGCATCTCGGGGCCTTCGTCGCCCAGGGTCAGGATCAGGGTTCGGGGGTCGTTCGACTGATCGCGCAGATGGGCGCCGGACTGACGCGCCAGCTGGCCGCCGTCCCACCACAGGCTGGGACTGACGGCGACATAGGCGTCGAACATCTGAGGTTCCTTCAGGAAGGTCTCGACGACGAACAGACCGGCGAGGGATTCGCCCATCAGGGCCGTCTCGCCGCTGGTGCGGAAGCGGCCCTGGATGAAGGGCTGGACCTCTTCGGCCACGAACCGGCGAAACCGATCCGAATGGCCCTGGGTCGGATAGCGGGCGATCAGGTCGGGGTCTTCAGTCGGCAGGGCCAGTTCGTTGCGGCGATCCACCGAGGCGACGCCGACCACGATCACGTCGCGGGTCGTACCGACGACGGTCCCCAGCTGGGCGAGACCCGAGATGTGGTGGAAGTCCTGATCCTGGCCGCCGTCGAGGACATAGAGGACGGGATAGGTCTTGCCGCTGTCAGCATAGCCGGGGGGCAGCCAGACGTTGATCTCACGCGTGGCGCCCATGACGGCCGAGGGGAGGGCGTAGGAGCGGCCGATGACGATGGAGGTTTCGGCGATGGGCGCCGGCGTTTGGGCATGGGCGACGGGCGCCGTCAGGACGAGGGTCAGAAGAAGAGCGAGGACGCCGGGTTTCATCGTCTGCTCCAACGTCCCTTCTCCCCTTGCGGGAGAAGGTGGCCCGAAGGGCCGAATGAGGGGTCGATCGGTGCTGGACGTCGCGGTCGGTGCGACCCCTCGCCCGACCGCGCCAGGACGACGGCTGGGCCGCCGTGCGCGGTCTCCCTCTCCCGCAGGGGGAGAGGGAGATGAAGGGAGGTTACAGTCGCGCCTTCACCGCTGCGACGACGGCCTCGGTGGTGATGCCGAACTTGTCGTAGAGGACTTCGGCCGGGGCGGAGGCGCCGAAGCCGGTCATGCCGACGAAGGCGCCGTCCTCGCCGATGAACCGCTCCCAGCCCTGTTTGATCGCCGCCTCGACGGCGACGCGCACCGTGCCGCGGCCGACGATCGAGGCCTGATAGGCGGCGTCCTGTTGTTCGAACAGTTCGAAACAGGGGACGGAGACGACGCGGGTGGCGACGCCTTCGGCTTCCAGCGTCTCGGCGGCCTTCAGCGCCAGGGCCAGTTCCGTGCCCGTGCCGAACAGGGTGACCTTGGCCTCGCCCGAGGCCGCCTTGATCTCGTAGGCGCCCTTGGCGGACAGGTTTTCCGAGGCGGCGACGGTGCGGACGGCCGGGGTCTTCTGGCGCGACAGGGCCATGGCCGACGGGGCGGTCCTGGTCTCCAGAGCGATCTTCCAGCATTCCATGGCCTCGACCGTGTCGGCAGGGCGGAAGACCAGCAGGTTGGGGATGGCGCGCAGGGCCGCCAGGTGTTCGACCGGCTGGTGGGTCGGGCCGTCCTCGCCCAGGCCGATCGAGTCGTGGGTCAGGACGTGGATGGCGCGAACGCCCATCAGGGCGCCCAGGCGAATGGCCGGACGGCTGTAGTCCGAGAAGACCATGAAGGTGCCGGCGTAGGGGATAACGCCGCCGTGCAGGGCCAGGCCGTTCATGGCCGCGGCCATGCCGAACTCGCGGATGCCCCAGTTGACGTAGCGGCCTTCATAGGACGGGGCGTCCAGGATCGGGGTGCCGGCGACAAAGGTGTTGTTCGAGCCGGTCAGGTCGGCCGAGCCGCCGACCAGTTCGGGAATGGCGGCGAAGACCTGTTCAAGGGCGGCGCCCGAGGACTGGCGCGTGGCCTGGGCGGGCTGGGTCTCGACCAGTTCGGCCATCTTGGCGTTCAGGGCGTCGAAGGCGCCCTCGGGCAGGTCGCCCTTCATGGCGCGGGTGAAGTCGGCGGCCTGGGAGGAGGCGGCGAGGCGGGCCTCCCACTTTTTGCGATCCTTCGATCCGCGACGGCCGACCTTCTGCCAGGCCTCGGCGATGGTCGCCGGCATTTCGAACGGTTCGTGATCCCAGGCCAGACCCAGGCGGGTGGCGGCGATCTCGGCCGCGCCCAGGGCCGCGCCGTGCGTCTTGTGGCTGCCTTCCATGGTGGCGGCGCCCTTGCCGATCTTGGTCTTGCAGGCGATCAGGGTCGGCTTGTCCTGGCGGGTGGCCCATTTGAGGGCGGCCTTGATCGCATCCATGTCATGGCCGTCGATGGCCTTGACCGCCCAGCCGGCGGCCTTGAAGCGGGCCTTCTGGTCGGTGGCGTCGGACAGGGAGACCTTGCCGTCGATGGTGATCTCGTTGTCGTCCCACAGGACGGTCAGCTTGTTCAACTTGTAGCGGCCGGCCAGGGCGATGGCTTCCTGCGACACGCCCTCCATCAGGCAACCGTCGCCGGCCACGACCCAGGTGCGGTGGTCGACCAGATCGTCGCCGTATTTGGCGGCGAGATGACGCTCAGCCATGGCGAAACCGACCGAAGTGGCAAGGCCCTGGCCCAGGGGGCCGGTCGTGACCTCGACGCCGGGCATGTGGCCGTATTCGGGGTGGCCGGCGGTCTTGGAGCCCCATTGGCGGAAGTTCGACAGTTCTTCCTTGGTCGCGGCCTTGTAGCCGGTCAAGTGCAGCAGGGCGTAGATCAGCATCGAGCCGTGGCCCGCCGACAGGATGAAGCGGTCGCGGTCGGCCCAGTCGGGGCGGCTGGCGTCAAACTTCAGGAACCTGGAAAACAGCACCGTGGCGACGTCGGCCATGCCCATCGGCATGCCGGGGTGGCCGGACTTGGCCTTCTCGACGCCGTCCATGGCGAGAACGCGGATGGCGTTGGCCATCTGCTCGGGCGTGGCCTTGGGGGCGGCTTTGGCGTCGGTCACGATGACGACCTTTCGTCGGAATGCGGAAATTTCAGGGGCGCGCCGCTTTACCCCGACGCGTCCTCGGGTTCTATACGCAATTTGAAGGAGCGACCGATGGCAGACGCCACCACGGCCGCACGGGCCCGCATCGACCGGGCCCTGGCCGAACTTGAACGCAAGATCCTGGTGCTGAAGGCCCGTCCGGCTTCCGCTCCGGCGGTGGCGGATGACGATCTGTTCGCGCCCAAGCCGGCCGACCAAGCGCGCGTTGCCGAGCTGGAGGCCGCCGGCCGCGAAGCGTCCGAGGCCTTGGCCAGGGCGGCGGAGGCCGTGCGCGAGGTTCTGGCCCTGGACGAGCTGGAAACCGAAAGCGAGGTCGGCTGATGGCGACGGTCACGGTGGAGGTGAACGGCCGCCCCTATGCGGTGGGCTGCGCCGACGGACAGGAGGAGCGGGTCCGCATCCTGGCCAAACAGTTCGACAATCAGGTGCGCCAGGTGGCCCAGGATGTGGGCCATGTCGGCGATCTGCGACTGTTTCTGATGTCGGCCCTGATCCTGTCGGACGAACTGCACGAGGCGCGGCTGAACGGGACGGGGGCGGTCCCCGCGCCCCTGGCCGCGCCAGCGCCCAGCACGGACGGCGTGGCCGAGGCTTTGAACGCCGTGGCGGCGCGGATAGAAAAGATCGCCCAAACCATCTGATCACGGCGCTTGAGAAGGGGCGAGGTCGCGCCTATCTTGTTCAACGGCGGGTCCTGCTGCGGCTCACGTCGGAGGCAACATTTCCTCGCGACCTTAATTCACTCGAAGGGATCTGTCCCTGTCCGGGCTCGAGGGCCTGGGCATATGGAGCCCACCTGGCTACCCAGGTTCGAGAGGATTTAAACGTTCTTCACGGTTCACGCGGCGCCGCCACCCTTTTCTTCCTCGCATCCCCGGCGCGGGTTCGCGCTCTCTTCGAGCGTTGAATGTCCGACAAGCACGAACTCCGATCGGCCGCCCGCGCGCTGCGCAAACGTCTGGCCGAGGCCGACCCGACCGCAGCCGGGCGCGCGGCCGAGCACGTGTCCGCACTCCCCGAAGGCGAAGTCGTCGCCCTGTACCGCGCCATGGCGTCTGAACTGGACACCGACGCCCTGGCCGTCGCACTGCTGACCGCCGGTCGTCGGCTATGTCTGCCGGTCGTTCTGACGCGGGATGCGCCGATGCTGTTCCGCGCCTGGGCGCCGGGCGAGCCGCTTGAGCTGGACGCGGCCGGCTGTCCCGCGCCCCTGCCGCTGGCCGAGTCGGTGGAGCCCGACCTGATCCTGACGCCGCTTCTGGCCTTCGACGCCCTTGGCGGGCGGCTGGGGCAGGGCGGCGGCTATTACGACCGCACCTTCGCCGCGCGGCCCGACGCCATCCGGGTCGGCTTCGCCTATGCGGGTCAGGCGGTCGAGGCATTGAGCCTGGAGGCGCATGATATGCCGCTGCACGGCGTGCTGACCGAAACGGGTTATCGGGAGTTTCAAGGGATATGTCGTTGACATATACACAGGGCGGGCCGATATCAGGGCATGAGCCCGCCGCTGAAAGCCACCGTCTTCAAGTCGAACCGCTCGCAGGCGGTGCGATTGCCCAAGGCGGCCGCCTTTCCGGACGACGTGAAGGAGCTGCGCGTCATCAAGGAAGGCAAGAGCCTGCGCCTAGTGCCGGTCAATGCATTGTGGGACGACTTTTTTGATCGGCCCGGCATCCCCGACTGGCCGGATCGGGATCAGCCCGAGATGCAGAAGCGGGAGGACTGGTGAGCACCGGCTATATGCTGGACACCAGCATCTGTATCGAAATCCTGCGGGGGCGCAGCGCCACGCTGAATGATCGTCTGAAGGGCGAACAGGCGCCGCTGTACGTCTCGACCGTCGTCGTCATGGAATTAGCGGTCGGCCCGAACAAGCTGGCGGATCCGCGCCGACACGATCTGCTGGAGGCGTTTCTGGCGCGGCTGGAGATTCTTCCGTTTGACGAAGACGCCGCGCGGCACACGGCTGAAATCCGCGCCGTACTCGAGCGCCAAGGTCGGCCTATCGGGCCATATGATTATCAGATCGCGGGTCACGCTCGCAGCCAGGGGCTGACCGTGGTGACCCGTAACATAGGCGAATTCGAGCGCGTGGGCGGCTTACGGGTCGAGCACTGGTCGGATCGTGGTAAAGGCGTACACGAATGAGACTGGCGTTTTTCGGCGACGTTATCGGCAAGTCCGGCCGTGACGGGATCAGCGACCATCTTCCGGGCCTGAAGCGCGACCTGAAGCTCGACTTCGTGGTGATCAACGCCGAGAACGCCGCGGGCGGTTTCGGCATCACCGAGAATACGGCGCGCGAACTGTTTATGGCGGGCGCCGACTGCCTGACCCTGGGCAATCACTCGTGGGACCAGCGCGAGGCGCTGACCTATATCGTGCGCGAGCCGCGCCTGATCCGGCCCGCCAACTATCCGCGCCTGATGGACGCGCCGGGCGCGGGGGCGAACCTGTTCGAGACCCATTCGGGCCGCACCGTCCTGGTGATGAACGTGCTGGGCCGGGTGCATATGGACCCGATGGACGATCCGTTCGGCGCGGTCGAACGCGAACTGGCCGCCGCTCCCCTGGGCGCCGTCGCCGATGCGGTGATCGTCGACATGCATTGCGAGGCGACCAGCGAGAAGATGGCCATGGGCCATTTCTGCGACGGCCGCGCCTCGCTGGTGGTGGGCACCCATACCCATGTCCCCACCGCCGACTGCCAAATTCTGCCCGGCGGCACGGCCTATCAGACCGACGCCGGCGGCTGCTGCGACTATGACAGCGTCATCGGCAACGAGAAGGAAGAGCCGCTGCGGCGCTTCACCACCCGGATCTCGGGCGGTCGCTACATGCCCGCCTCCGGCCCGGCGACCGTCTGCGGTGTCTTTGTCGAAACGGACGACCGGACCGGTCTGGCGACGCGCGTGGAGCCGATCCGGGTCGGCGGGCGGTTGTCGCAGGCGGTGCCGGTCGTCTGATCTTGCCGTCTGACCTTCAGGCGGCGGTCAGGGTGTTCGATCCGGTCTCGACCACCAGGGTCTGACGGGTGGTCAGGACGCCGTCTCGGTCCGACACCTTGTCCAGCACCTTGAACTGGGTCGTCCAGCGTTCCGGTGTGGCTTCGCACACCATATAGCCGCGCTGGGTGTTGCGGAACTTCAGCTGGGGGTTGGCGGCCATGAACTGGTCGTAGCTATTGCCGCGATCCGAACCGTTTCCGCCCGAGCTGATCGAGGTGCCGACGAATTCGACCGCGATGGGGTCGCCCTCGGGCTGGCTGCCGTCCAGCCACAGGCCGCCCGCGTAGTTCTGGTGCTCGTCGCCGGTCAGGACCACGACATTGTCGATGCGGCGGTCGCGGATGTGGCGCAGAAGCCGGTTGCGGGGCACGCGATAACCGGCCCAGCTGTCGGCGTTCACGCCCTTGCCGCCCGAGGTGTTGCGGTTCAGGTCCATCATCATGACCTGCTGGGCCAGGACCTTCCAGCGCGCCTTGGAACGGTCCAGATTGGTCAGCAGCCAGGCCTCCTGGGCGTCGCCCAAAACCTGGGCTTCGGTCGCGTCTATGCCGGGGCAGAAGCTGTTGTAGCGGTCTTCGCACGGCTGGTTCGACCGGAACTGGCGCGTATCGAGGAAGGCGACGTCGAGCAGGTCGCCGTACGGGGCCCGACGATAGGCCTGCATCGATGCGCCGCGCGGGAAGGCCGACTTCCGCATCGGCATGAACTCGTAGAAGGCCTGCATGGCGGCGGCGCGGCGCAGCATGAAGACCTCGGACGGCGTGCCGTCCTGGTCGATCTCGCCGACCCAGTTGTTGTCGACCTCGTGGTCGTCATAGGTGCAGAACCAGGCCGCCGAGGCGCGCGAGGCCTGAAGGTCGACGTCCATCGTGTACTGCGAATAGCGACGGCGGTAGTCGTCCAGGCTGTAGATCTCGCCGCCCAGATGGACGCGGGTGTTGTCCTGGGGGCCGGCGCCGGACTGATAGATCGGATTGCCCCGACCCTCGTAGATATAGTCGCCGTAGCAGAAGATGAAGTCGAGCTCCTCCTCGGCCATCCTGCGGTGGGCGGTGTAATAGCCCTGCTCATAGGCCTGGCAGCCGGCGACGCCGAAACGCACCGCCGAGAGCGAGGCGCCGGCGAGGGGCGCGGTCTTGGCGCGGCCGACGGCGCTGCGCTCGGTCCCGCACTGGAAGCGATAGAAGTACAGGCGAGCAGGCTCCAGCCCCTCGACCTCGACGTGGACGGAGTGGCCCAGTTCCGGCCGGGCCACGGCTTCGCCCGAGCGGACGACGGTGCGGAAGCCCTGATCGGCCGCAACCTCCCATTTGACCGCCACCGGGGCGTTCGGCATGCCCGAGCCATAGGCGACGGGATCGGGCGCCAGGCGGGTCCAGATGACGAAGCCGTCGGGCAGGGGATCGCCCGCCGTGACGCCCAGCCGGAAGGGGTTCACCTCGAACACGGCCTGGGCCAGGGCGGGTCCCGTCTGCGTGAGCGTCAGCCCGCCCCCGAAGGCCGCGAGCATCGAACGGCGCGAAAGAATTGGGCTGGTCATGGGACGGCTCCTAGGCTGGAGCCGGCTCTATCGTCCTAATGTGACGGTTTGTCTGTCGGCAGGCTCGGGGCTTCGGGGGCCTGCAGCCCGGCGTCGGCGGCCCGCCACAATGGCCTCGTATACCTGCTGCAACTCGGTCGCCCGCCGCATGGGCGTATGGTGTTCCGCGACATGGCGCTGACCGGCGCGGGCCAAGGCGAGGCGTTCCTCGGGATTTCGGATCAGCCGGTCCATCGCGTCGGCCAGGCTTCGAGGGGTAACGGCTTCGACATAGAGGGCGTGGTCGCCGCTGGCTTCGCGCAAGCCGCCTCGACCCGACGAGATCAGGGCCGCACCCGCCGCATGGGCCTCGACGGCGGTCAGGCCGAAAGGTTCGTCCCACACCGAGGGCGTCAGGGCTATGGCCGCGGACTTCATGTGCTCGCGAACCTGCGCCAGATGCGCCGATCTGAGTACGGTGACGCGGGCGCCGTAGCGGTCCAGCCGGGCGATGTGGGGCGACGCCCATTCCGCATGTCGGTCCCAGTCGTTCAGCATCAGAACCGCGCGCCATTCGGAATGGGTGTCGAGTACGGCGGGCAGGGCGGCGCACAGGACGTCCAAACCCTTTTCCGGCATGGCCCGGCCAGCGAAGGCGATCACTGGTTCACGGTTTTCAGGCGAGGCGAACCAGGCTGCCGCGTCGATGGCGTTGGGCACCGCGTAGGCCCGGTCGGCGAGGCGAGGGTAGGTTCGACCGAACAGTTCCCGTTCGACCGTGCTCACGAATACGAAGCCGTCCATCCGGCTGTAACGGGCCTCGTAGCGCCAGCGGTCCAACAGATGGCGGGACGGCTTCAAAGCATTGTGCCGGTAGAGAAGGTGAACCGCCTTCGGAAAGCCCGACGAGACGGCCAAAGCCTGTTTGACGTGCTGGTGATACTCGATCACTTCAGGATTGAAGGCGAGCAGGGCAGCGACCAGCGCACGCTGTCGGTTCTGGCGCGGCAGGGCGATGACCCCCGGCGTATTGTGATCCAGAGCCCCCTCGCAGCAGAATATGCGCGTATCGACCATGTCGCGCGAAGCCGCGAGGGTGCGGACGACCGTCTCCATCGAATTGGGCTGGGCTTCGGAGAAAAGGCAGCCCGGGGGCAGCAGGACGGCGATGCGCACGGAGATGTCCGACAAGACGATATCGCCGCCTATAGGTGCTTTATGTCCTCTCTGCGATCATCTTTATGGAGATGAAACTCACCGCCTTCGGCCCCTCAGTCTCAACCGCATCGGCTCGCGACTGCGCAGGGTGATCTGGTGGATCGGGCGGGGCTCCACCGTACTCAGGGGCTCGACTTCGGCGGCGCGCAGGATGGCCGCCAGGGCGATCATCGCCTCCTGCAGGGCGAAGGCGGCGCCGATGCAGACGCGAGGGCCGGCGCTGAAGGGGATGTAGGCGTAGCGGTCGATGGACTTGCGGTTCTCCGGCAGGAAACGCTCGGGCCTGAAGGCGTCAGGGTCGTCCCACAGAAGCTTGTGGCGTTGCAGGATCCAGGGCGAGATAATGACGGAGGCGCCGGCCTTGATCGGCTGACCGCCGATCTCGTCGTCGGCCAGGGCTTTGCGGGCCATGGTCGGGGCGGGCGGGAAGAGACGCATCGTCTCCTCCAGCACCGCGCGGGTCCAGACCAGGCCTTCTGCCCATTTTGGATTGGTGACATCGAAGACGTCGGCCTCGGCCTGGAGGCGCGCCAGATAATCGGGCTGGCGCGACAGCAGGTGCAGGGCCCAGCCTAGGGCGCGGGCCGTCGTCTCGTGTCCGGCCAGAATGAAGGTCAGGATGTTGGCGGCGACCTCCTCATCGGACAGACCGGGTCCGCCGTTCTCGTCTCGGGCCATCAGCAGGGCGCTGAGCAGGTCGTCGGGGGGCGTGTCGCCGGTTTCAATGCGGGCGCGGCGGGCCTCGACGAGCTTGGTGACGCGCTGCTCGAAGAAGCGGGCCGAGCGGAAACTGGCCAGACGGCCCAGGCGCGGGGCCCAATCCGGGGCGCCCAACACGTCCAGCGGATCGATGCGGGCGCCATTGGCCAGGAACTGGTTCAGGGCGCGCTCGAACCCGCGCGCCTCGCCGCCCAATTCGTCGGAGAACATGGTGGCGGACAGGATGTCGAAGGTCAGACCGGACATCTCGGAATCGATGTCGAGCACCCGCCCGCGCGGCGACAGGGCCCAGGCGGCGACGCGGGCCTGACAGACCTCGGCCATGCGGGCGTTCAGCGTCGCCATCTTCGCGGGCGTGAACAGGGGCGCCAGGATGCGGCGGGCGCGGCGCCAGGTGTCGCCCTCGGTCAGCAGAAGGCCGTCGGCCAGCATGGGGCCCAGGACGCGGCGTTGCAGGTCGCCCTTGACGTAGTTGGCGGCGTTCTCGGTCAGGACATGACGGACGCCCTCCGGATGGCTGACCACAAGGATCTCGCCGAAGGCCGAGTTGCCGTGCAGTTGCGGCTCGGTGAAATGCCGCTCGGACCACATGCGGATCGGATCGCGCCAGCTGATCCA
>NZ_JACESA010000008.1 GCF_013912065.1 Brevundimonas sp. | reverse complement strand
CCGACAGGACGGCGGGCGAGCGGCCGTGCAGCGGTCGCCGAGGGGAGGACGTGCAGCACCGGAGGCCTACGGGGCGAGGGGGGTGACGGTCTAGGGCAGGATAGGCTTTGCGCCGGCAATGTCTGACAGACCCCTCGACCGATGGATCGCCTCACCCTTCGTCTCCCGCCCGATCTGGCCCGCCGTTTCGACGCCGCCGCGGCCGGTCGCGGCGGCCGCTCGCGGTTCCTGCGCAGCCTGATGGAGACCGCCGCCCAGGCCGCCTTGCCCGCGGCGCTGCCCGCGTCGCCGGGAGGCGGGACCGGCAAGCTGACCGTGCGGCTCGGGTCGGACGATCTCGCCCTGCTCGAAGCCGAGGCCGCCGGCCTGGGGTTGTCGAGAACCCAGTGGTGCGTCGCCCTGATCCGCCGGCGTCTGCATGAGGCGCCTCATTTCACCCGACCCGAGGCGCTCGCCCTGATCGAGGTTCAGCGCGAGCTCAGGCGCATCGGCGTCAACGTCAACCAGATCGCCCGCGCGCTGAACACGGCGGTGATGGAGGGCAAGGTTCTCGACCTTGAGACCGCGCAGCTGGCCGCCTTCGCCGACGAGATCCGCGGCCACGTCCTCGGCCTGCGCGAGGCCTTCGAGGGCAATCTCGCCTATTGGGCGGCGGAGCCTTGAGCGACCTCAGGATCCCGGTCGGGTTCGAGGAGGCGCTGCGGCCGCCGGTCGATGTCCGGCGCGCGCGGCTGACCCCGGCGGTGCTTGGGAAGCCATCGTCGGCGCCCTCGGGCGGCGCGCGCGGCCAGCTGATGCGGGTGGTCCGCGGCGCCCCGGAGGTCATGGTCAAGATCACCGGGCGCACGCGCGACGGCGGACATCTCGGCCGCCATCTCGACTATATCTCGCGCAACGGCGCCCTGGTGCTGGAAGGGGAGGACGGCGAACGGCTGGCGGGACGGGACGCGGTCCGGGCGCTGGCCGAGGACTGGGCGGCCGAGCTGGCGATGGAGCCGGGCCGTCGGAAGGACTCGCCGGTCTCGCTGTCCGTGGTTCTGAGCATGCCGGCCGGGACCGAGCCGCATCGGCTGCACGACGCGGCGCGGGCGTTCGCCGCCGCGACCTTCGGCGGCCGCTTCCCCTATGTTTTCGCGCTCCATGACGAGGGCCGCCATCCCCACGTCCATCTCACCGTGCGGATGCTGGGCCGCGACGGCGAACGGCTGAACCCGCGCAAGGCCGATCTGCAGGCCTGGCGCCAGGAGTTCGCCAGGACATTGCGGGACCGCGGCGTGGAGGCCGAGGCCACGCCCCGTCGCGCGCGCGGCGTGGTCCGCAAGGCCGATCCGATCGCGATCCGGAAACTGCGGGACCGGTTCACGGCCGGCCAGGCGGACATGCCCCGCGTCCTGGCCTCGGCCTGGCGCGAGGCCGTGGAGGGCTCGGGTGTTCCGCCGCCGTGGCGCCAGGCGATCCGGTCGCGCCAACTTGCCGTTCGTCGGGCCTTCGTGGCCGAGGCCGTCGCTCTGCAGAAATCCGGCGACCCCGAAGATCGGCGCTTCGGTGCGGCTATCGAGCGGTTCGTCCGAACCCTGCCGCTGGCGGAGACCCGGGAAGATCTGCTGAGGCGGCGGATTGAAGCCGCGCGCGACCGGACTCTGTACGAACAGGACAGCGGCCCCCCGACCCGTGGACGCGCCCGCTAGATCAGGCGCAGAAACGGGACTAGCGCTCGCGGCCTGCCCTGGATCGCCGGTCGTCCGAATCCCGGGTTCGCGCCAGATGGGGCGCGGCGCGCGTCCAGGCGCGGGCGATCAGCCGCGCCTGAATCTCGGGGTCGGCCACCACGGCGCGGACGACCTGGGCGGCCATGGCCAGTCGGGCCCCGACGGTGCGGGACGAGGGCTTGCGGTCCGGCGATCCCTCGCGGTCCGGCGGCAGGGCGCTGGTCGCTGTGCGCTCGGGCGGCGTGGCCGCGGCCCGGTCCCGCTCCGTGGGGCGGTGGCCTTTGACCTCAAGGCCGAGCGCCTGGCCCTGGACCCAGACCTCGCGTCGGAAGGCTTCATCGCCGGCGACGCGGACGGCCGACCAACCCCGGTGCCGGGCGATCCTGAGCATGTCCGCCACGGCGTCGGGATAGGCCTGGCGGGCCACAAGGGATCGGCCACGGTCCTGGAACATCGGCTCCCTGGCGCGATGATCGCGATAGAAGCGCTCGGCGCGGCCCTGCCGGTCCCGCTCGACGAGATAGCGATCCAGCAGCGCGGGAGGGACATCGCCCTTGTCCAGGGACCGCGCCCGGCGCGCGCCGGCTTCGCCGTCAGGTGCGACGCGGTTGGACGGCGCGGGGCGCTTGTTTGGGGTCGCCATCAGCGGTCATGCGCCTCCTCAAGGGCCGACCGCGACGGGACGGCCGTGTCGATCATGCGGTCGATCCAGTCCCCGAACTGAGCTTCCGAGGCGTCGGCAGGCGGCGGGACGAGGCCCTCGGCGGCCAGCTGGGCGGCGAGGCTGTCGAAATCCATGTCCGTGTCGGTCTCCGGGAGCGGCGGGACGAGGAGGGGCCGGATTGGCGGGCCGGCGGCGGGCGGAACGGTCGGCGCGGGTCTGAGACGGGCGGTGAAGACCCGCTCGCGGTAGTAGCGGATCTTGCGGCCGCGGACGGGGGGCAGGCCTGCCTTGAGAACCAGCAGGGCGTCGCCCGGCAGTTGCATCAGCTCCTGCGGCAGCATCAGCGCGCGACGCTGGTCGGAGTCCGTATGGCTGCGGCGGCCTTGCGCGAGACCGCTGGGCCGGCTGCGGCTGCGGGCGCTGTAGGTGTAATAGCCGAGCCGTTCGCTGAGGTCCTGGGCGACCTTGAGCTCTTTGGGCGCGAAGACGATCTCGATACCGCAGTTGGTCAAGATCTCTTCGGTGACGTCCGCGCCATACAGGCCGCGCAGCTGCGACGGACTCTGGATAACCGGCAGCAGTCTCAGGCCGTAGCCGGCGACCCAGGCGAAGGCGTGCGCCAGCACCGGGGCGCGTCCCAAGCGGGCGAACTCATCGAGCAGGACGAGGACCGGCCGATCCGCCCGACCAGGCAGCGCACGGCTGTTGAGATCGACAAGTTGCTGGAACAGCAGGGCGTAGAGGGGCGCGACGCGCAGCAGATTGTCCGGCGAGGCGCCGAGATAGAGCGACAGGTCGCCCTCGCGGACCGTCCTGAGATCGAAGTCGCTGGCGCTGGTGGCGGCGTCGACGGCGGGGTTGAGCCACAGGCCCATCCGGCTGGTGATCGACTGACGCACGGAAGCGAAGGTATTTTCGCTCGAGGCGCAGAAATCGGTGAGCGCCGAGACACAGCCGGCCGACAGCGGACGGCCTTGTCGCCGGCGGTCCTCGATCAGCGCCGGGAACCGGAGCCGGGGGTCGCCCTGGGTCAGCTGGCGATAGATCTCCCCGAGCGTGAAGGGGCGGTCGGGCGTTTCGGCCACGACGGCGCCGACGCCGATGAAGCCGGTGCGGGCGGCCTCCGACCAGAACGGGTCGGCGTGATCGCTGCCGGTGAACAGCATGACCGACATGCGCTGCAGTTCGTCCAGCACGGCGACGGGATCGTCCCGGTCGATGTGGCCGAGCGGATTGAACCGGGCCGTGCGCCCGTCCTTCGCCAGGGGATCGAACAGCAGGACGCGCTGGCCGGCCTCGGCGCGATAGCCGGCCGTGGCCTCAAAATTCTCGCGCTTGATGTCGAGGACAACCACCGAGCCCGGCCATGCCAGCAGGTTCGGAATGACGACGCCGACGCCCTTGCCGGTGCGGGTCGGCGCATAGAGGATGACGTGATCCGGACCATCGGCGACGAGGAGGCGACTTCCGGCCCGACCGAGAATGACCCCTTGGCGCGCACGCAGGCCGGCGCGGTGCTGTTCGGAGGCGGAGGCCCAGCGGGCCGCGCCGTGCAGCGGCCGGCGGCGGTTCAGCAGGGCGGCCGCGGACAGGACGAGACAGACGAGGCCACTCGACGCCGATCCGATCGCCAGCCAGCGGCGGACCTCGGGATCGTGCCGGTAATACAGAAACCAGGCCGGGACCCGGCCGGGGTCGATATCGCCCGAGAATCGGCCCAGGCCGATCAGGGCGACCATCATGGCGCCGATCGAGACCAGGCCGAGGACGAGGAGCGCCGCGGCGGCGGCCAGCGCCGCCCTAGCCGCCGGGCTGGCGCTTGCGAACCGGGTCATGCCAGACCTCCGTCATCTGGAAACGGCCATCGACCTTCTTCATCTGCACGACCACATCGACAAGCAGATGGAGCAGGGCGCGGATGTCCTCGCGGGGCAGGTCCCGTCCGCCCTCGGACTCCCGCACCAGCAGGGTGAGCTGTTCGAAGGCCAGGGCGGCGGAATCCGCATGCACGGTGGTGATCGAGCCGGGGTGGCCCGAGTTGACATTGCGCAGGTAGAAGAAGGCCGTGCCGTCGCGCAGTTCCTGCAGCAGGATGCGGTCCGGCCGCATGCGCAGGGCGCTTTCCAGAAGCTCCTTGGGGCCGATCTTCGCCAGACCCTGTCCGTCCTTGGAGTAGACGAGGTGAACGACATTGCGGTGCGGCACCACGAACTCGCGGGTGTCCTCGATGGTCAGCAGTCGCTCGTGATCCGGGATCAGCTCGATCAGCCCCTTGGCCAGGGTGGTCTTGCCTGATCCGGTCGCGCCCGAGATCAGGATATTGCGTCGGGCCGCGACCGCGAGGGTCAGAAAGCCCGGCCAGTCCCCCGCCTGGCGCAGCCGCACCAGTTCGGCGTCGGCGGGGTCCGCGGCCTCCGCCTGGGCGTCGGCGACCTGGTCGAACAGGCCGGCCGCTGCGAACTCCTTCAGACCCATCCGCCGTCGCGACGGTTTTCGCAGGGTCAGGGACAGGCCTCCGTCGGCGGCGACCGGCGGCAGCACGATCTGGCAGCGGATGTCGCCGGGCAGGGTGGTCGAACAGATCGGCTGCTCGGGACCGACGTCCTGACGGGTGTAGGCGGCCGCCGCAACGGCCAGGGTGCGAAGCCAGGCCTCGGTCAGCTCCGGCGCATCGGACCAGCGCCAGGCCCCCTCCGCCTCGACCCCGACCTCGCCGGGCCGGTTGATGACGACCTCGGTGACGGACGCCGGCTCGAGGAAGGGGCGGAGCGGCGCGAGGTAGTGATCCAGGACCGAGGTGTCGTCCGTCATCGCGGCCGCAGCTGATAGACCCCGGTGAAATCCAGGTCCTGGGCCACGAAGATCGAGACTTCGGCCCCCTGGCCCTTGCGAAGGGTCGGCGGGATATCGACGGAGCCCTGCAGGGCTACGCTGGCCGCGTCGGACGGCAGTCGCGCCATTGCCGAGCCGCCGTCGCCCTGACCCGCCGCGGCGTAGACGCCGTCATCGACGAGGGAGAGCAACAGGGCGCCGCCGAACCGGTCCCAGAACCGGGTGTCCACGACGCCGTCGAAACCCGAGCGTCCGAGCGCGTCGGCGGCCGGAGAGGCGAGGGCGACGGCGACGCCGGTGGGCGTCACCGCCCGGGTCCACAGGACGAACAGCCGGCGCCGTCCCTGTTGCAGGCCGCCGCGATACTCGCCCAGCACCCGGGTGCCGCGCTCCATGAGCACCACGGCGCCGTTGTCTGACCAGGCGTCGCGCGGCAGCACGCAGGTCACATAGCCCGGCGTGGTGCTGTCCATGGCGGTCTGCAGAACGCAGGGCACGCTGGTACCCGCGGTGATCAGCAGATTGCGGTCCGGCAGTCGGCCGGCGCGCGCCTGGCCGACAGGCGTCACCTGCCGCAACTGGTCGAGCGAGGTCGGGGCCCCCGGCGCCGTCGGCGAGGGCGCCACGGCCGTCGGCGGGATCGAGGAGTTGCCGGCGGGCCTGCTGTAGGCCAGCACCGGCGCGCGCCGGGCGCTTTCGGCCAGGGCGCGCCGCTGATCCGCCGGCGACGGACCGGACGCGGGCGACGCCGGGTCCCGGGGACTCGCTTCGAGCGGCGGCACGACCTCCGCGTCGGTCAGGGTCGGCGCATACGGATCGACGGCGGCGTCGGCCAGCAAGGGAGGCGTTTCGCGGCGGGCGGGCTCGAACGGCGCGGTTTGCCGGGGCGGCTCGTCGCGCCGGCTCGGCTCGGCGCCGTCGCCGTCGCCGCGATCCCAGCTGGCGAGCAGGAAAACGCCGCATCCGACGGCGAGGGCCGCCAGGGTGATGACCTTGCCCTGCCGTCCGCCGAGCCGTCCGGCGATCGGCGAGACGCCGCGATCGGGCGCCGTCGGCGGCGGCGTTGGATCGTCGGCGGGCGGAATCTGATCGAGATGGCTCATGACGGGCTCCCCGCCGGCGCGCGATCGACGGCGGGCGAGGCGGTGCCGGTGCCCAGGCCGACGCCGCGGACGTCATGCGCGTCGTTGAACAGGCACAGCACCGACCGGCCTCGCCTCAGCCGCAACCCGCGCACCACGCCATGGATGACCACGAACTCGCCGCGCACGTCATAGGGGACGAGCCGCTCGGACCCGTCCTCCGCGACCTCGAACAGGGCCGGCAGAGCCTGGACGCCGGGAAAGCGCAGCACGGTGAAGCGGCCGTTGTCGCTGACCTCGCTCGGCTGCAGGGCGGCGTCGCCCTGGGCGGACCAGGCCAGATTGCGGGCGCCTTCGACGACGCCGCGCTCCAGTTCCAGGCCGATCAGGCGCTGTTCCGCCGCCTCGGCCTGGACGGCCAGCGCCCGGGCCGCCTGCGCCTGTTCATCGGCGGGGTAGCGGAATCTGACCTGATAAGCGATCGCCGTGCGGTCACCGGCGTCGCGGGCCACAAGTTCGAAGGCGTAGTGCCGCGCCGCGCCTCCGCGTTCGGTAACGACGAGGAGGTTGGTCGCCTGATGGCGCTCGCGAGGCTTGAGGAAGAGCACCGACCCTTCCGCCGCGACCTCCCAGGCGACGCTGTCCCCGATCGCGGCGTGACGGATGGTCTCCTCCGGCGAGAAGACGATCTGGGTCGCCGTGCGGAAGGCCCCGGCGATCCGGTAGACGGCGGCCGGATCATAGGCGAGCTCGCGGATGCGCGGGTCCTGAGGCGTCTGCGCCGAGACCGGGGAGGCGAGGGCGAGGCCGGCGACCAGGGCCAGCAGGGACAGGGAGCGTTTCATCGGATGACCTCCGGATCGGCGCGGTAGGAGGTCACCTGGAAGCCGAGGGGATTCCTCAGCCGGTCCGGTTCCGACATCGGCGCGCGGGTGTAGGTGAAGGCGATGGTGGCGATCCAGTCGCTCTCCACCGTCTGCTGGGCCTGGCGGACCGTGCGGTGGAAACGGACGTTGGCGACGCCGTCGTTGATGAAGCCGATGGCGCGGATCGAGATGACGGCCTCGCCGTCGCGGCCATAGACGTTCTGCGGGCTGTCGGGATTGGAGCCGCGGAACAGATCGGCCCAGCGCCGCTGTTCGGCCGGCGCCGACAGAATGGAGACCAGACGGAACGCGTCCTCGGCGGCCGGATCGAGGTAGCCCTCCCGCTGGCGCACATACTGGCCGAGGAAGTATTTGCTGACGGCCTCGTCGTAGCGCACCGGCCCGTCCTCGGCGGAGAGGCCGCGCACGACATCGACCGCGCCGGTCGTCCGGTCGACCCGGATGACGAAGGGTTCGGTGGACTTCAGCGGCGTCAGCATCGCCACCGCGCCGGTTGCGATCACCGCGAGACTCGTGGCCAGGGCCGCCGCCGACCAGGCAAGGCGGCGCGACCGGAGCGCCGAGGCCAGGCGGTCCTGGTCCCAGCGCCGCGCCTCGGTGAAATAGCGCTTCAGCTCGGAAGAGGGGACGCCGCTCATGCGCAGCCTCCCGTCCTGGCGTCGGCGCCGACATCGACGGGGGCCTCGGCCGGTCGCGGTTCGGCCCGGGGCGCGAGCACCGAGCCGTGGGGATTGGCCGGTCGCCGGGCGGAGCCGTCGCAGGTCGGCAGGGCCGGATCGCTCCGGTGGGCGCAGCCGCCCAACAGCACCAGGCCGGCGAACAGGAGGGAGCGATAGATCATGTCAGGCGCCTCTCGGTCGGATGGAGCCGCCGCCCCTGGGCGGTTGGCGGCTGGCTTCTTGCGGACCCTGGGCGCGGCCCGAACCGCTCCCGCCCAGGGCCGCGGCGTTGGCGAAGTCGGCGAGGCCGGCGCTGGCGCCGCCCGCGATGCCGGCGGCGATGGCCGGAGTCTGCAGGAAGAAGATCGCCCCCAGCAGGCACAGGGCGATGAAGATCAGCCCGCCGATCATCGGGTCGGCCCCCTGGATCGCGCCCCACTGGTCGCGGACGAGCGACAGGACGAGCTGGAAGATGACGATGATCAGGGCGAACAGGACGAGATAGTTCACCGCCTGGCTGAGCCAGCCGAAGAAGAAGCGGCGGGTCGCGTCGAACAGGGCGCAGGCGATGAAGATGGGGCCGAGGGTGACGAGCAGGGCCAGAGCCAGCTTGGCCACCAGCACCACGCCGAAGCCGAGGGCGGCGGCCAGGGCCCCGATGATGAAGACGGCGGCCGAGACCACCCAGGGGCCAGGATTGAAGGCGGAGCCGTCGCGCGAGATGTCCTCGCCCAGCCAGGCCGCATAGGCGAAGAACTGGTCGAAGGCCGCGCCGACGCTGGGGGTGTCCGCGCCGCTGACCGCCCGGGTCAGGGCGTTGGGCAAGCCGGTGAACAGCGGTTCGGTGACGAAGGTGGAATAGGCGGCCGTGGTCGCCAGCAGATAGAGGAAGGCGAGCTTCAGCGACCGGACCGCGAAGTCCATCACCGGTTCGCTGATCGCGCCCCTCAGGATGGCGACGCCGTAGAGCACGACATAGAGGACCAGGGCGATGCGCAGCGGGCCCTCGACCTCGGCGATCACCGACGACAGGCGGTCGCCGAGGAAGACGTTGAGCCGTTCGTCGATGAAGTCGTAGCTGGGCTCGAAGACGCGAAAGCTCATCGTCGGGCTCCTCAGAAGGCCCGCTCATAGGCGCGCATCCGCGCCTCCCGGCGCGCTTCGGCCAGACCCCGACGCGCCGCCTCGCATTCGCCCTCGGCCCGGCCGGCGTCGCAGTCGGCGACCACCCGGGCCGCCCCCTGCGGGTCGGCGGCGAAGTCCTCTGCGGTGCGCGCGGGCGCTTCGCAGCCGACCAGACCGAGCATCACCAAGGCGGCGATCCGCTTCACTGGAACGCCCGCTGATAGACGTCCATGCGCGCAGCCCGGGCGGCTTCGGCCCGCTCCCGGGCGCGCTGTTCCTCAAGACGCGTCTCGGCGGCCTGGGTCAAGGCGAGGCCCTGCAGCCGCACCTGCTCGTTCTGGATCAGCGCCTGTTCGGCCGCGAGGCGGGCTTCGAGGTCCATGACGGCGCGGGCGTTGGGCGCGGTGTCGAGGGCGGAGCGGAGCGTCTCCAGACCCTGCAGACGGCGATCCGCCGCGCCGCCGACGGCCTCGCCGATGGCGAGATCCCGCGCGGTCCGCGCGCCGGCGCGTTCGAGGCTGTCGCGATACCAGGCTTCCGCCGAACTTGGTTCGCCCGCGGGCGGCGTGTAGAGCCGGGTGTCGCGGCGGATGGCGTCGGCGCGGTCCGCCAGATCCCCGAGCGCGGACAGATCACCGTTCGCCGCCGCGCGCAGCGAGCGCATGTCGGGCAGGGGGTTGCGCACCGTCGGCAGGCCCAGTTCATGCGCCAGGGCATTAACGCCGGACAGGTCGTTGAGGCTGTCGAACAGTTGCTGGCCCTGTTCGACCTGGGCCTGCAGGGCCCTGAGCTGATCGAGGGTCGTTCGCGCCTCCTCGATCATCTGGGCGAAAGCGCGGGGATCGTGGACGATCTGCTGCGCTTGGACGGTCGGCGCGCAGGCGAAGACGAGGGCGGCGGCCGCCGCGGCGAAGGGGATACGGGCTCTCACAGGAACCTCCTCTGGTCATGAAAGGGATCGCGCCACGCCGCGTAGTCGTCGCCGACCTCGGCGCGGAGCCGGTCGAGCAGGGCGGTGGTCTCGGTGCGGCCGGACAGGACCGACAGGGCGTCGTCCATGCCGCTCAGGTCCAGTTCCACGACGACGCTGTCGTGGCCCTGCTTGACCAGGAAACGGTGAGACTCCGGGGTCAGGACCTCGCGCACCAGGCGGAACTCTTCCTGGGTGAGGCCGAAGCCGTCGACGTAGTCGCGCGCCTGGCCGTGGGCGTTGGGCAGGAAGATCTTGGTCGCGCACTGTTCGAGGATGGCGTGGGCGATGGGAGACCGAAGCGCATCGGCCGGCGACTGGGTGCCGAACACCATCAGGGCGTTCTGCTTGCGCCAGGTCTTGAGCCCGTCCCGGGCCAGTTCCGTGAAGGCCGGGTCGCCGAGCACCTTCCAGAACTCGTCGATGTCGAGGACGAGGCGGCGACCGTCGACGCGCTCGGCGATGCGATGGAACAGATACAACATCGCTGGCGTACGGACCTCGTCGTGGTCGAGCACCTGGGTGATGTCGAAGCCGGCGAAGCGGGCCTCGAGGCTGAGGGCGTCCTCGTCATTGTCGAGCACCCAGCCGAGGGGGCCGCCCCTTTGCCAGCGCTCCAGCCGGGCGCCCACGCCGCCGGCGTCGCCCTGGCCGAGCAGGCTGCGCAGGGCGGCGATGGATCGCCGCTCGCGCGGCAGGGCTTCAAGCGCGGCCACGCCCTGATCGATGGCGCGGGCCTGGGGCACCGTCAGGGTTTCATTGGGACGACCGACGAGGGCGCGGACGAGGCGGACGAGGAAGGCGCGGTTGGCCGGGGTCGGCTCGAGGGCCTTGAAGGGCGCGAAGCCTGTGGGCTCGCCGTTGCGCAGGGCGAGATAGGTCCCGCCGCAGGCGCGGACGAAGATCTCGGCGCCGCGGTCCTTGTCGATGAACAGCTGTTGGGCGCCGAAGCGCTCCAGCTGCGCCAGCATGAAGTTCTGCACCACCGTCTTGCCCGACCCGGACGGCCCGCAGATGAAGGTGTGGCCGAGATCGCCGACATGGAAGTTGAACCAGAAGGGCGAGCCGGCCGTGGTGCGCAGCACCGCAACGGCGTCGCCCCAATGGTTGCCCCGGGCCTTGCCGACGGGATGGGCGTGGAACGGCGCCAAGGCCGCGAAATTGCGCGAGGTGATGGCGGCGGGCCGGGTGCGGCGGGCAAAGGCCCCGGGAAACTGGGACCAGAAGGCCGCTTCCAGACCGAGATCCTCACGCGCGACGACGAGGCCGGAGTCGGCGAGGATGGCGCGGGCCTTGGACAGATGATCCGCAAGCGCCGTGGGGGTGTCGCCATGGACGAGGATCGAGGCCTGGTGCTCGCCCATGACAAAGCGGTTGCTGACGAGGTCGTCGAGCGCCTCGGACAGGCCGCTGATCTGGGAAGCCGCACGATCGCGCGCGGACACCATCTGGTTCTGCTTGCGCTCCATCACCGTGCGGGCGGCGGCCTTGGACAGGAAGGCGAAGGACTGGCTGGCGACGAAGCCGAAGCGGACGCTCAACAGGTCGTCCCACAGGCCTGGACGGGTCGCCGCCGGGTATTCCTTCACGGCCAGGACGCCGCCGTATCGCGCATCGGCCGCGTCCCGAAGCTCCAGGGTCTCGCGGCCGAAGATGATCCGCACGGTATAGATGGCCGCGCCGAGGTGGCCGAAGACGATCGGAACGGAGGATCGCCGGCCTGTCAGGACAAGGCGCATGACCTCCATCGGCTCGGAGAACCACAGGCCGCCCCGCTCATAGAGGCCCAGCCGGCGCGGGGCGTAGCGGTCGAGGTATTGAACCAGGTCGCGCCCCGCCTCCTCGATCCGCTGGATGTGGGCGATCTCCACCTCGGCGTTCGCCCGGCGCGCCGCCGTCAGCCGACGGGCCAGCGCGGCGGCCCGATCGCCAGCGTCGCGACCGGGGTGCAGGACGAGGGTGACGAAGAGCTCGTTGATCCAGAGCTGTCGCCCCGCGACACGGTCGTCGTAGAGGCCGCCCAGTTCGCCGGCGAAGTCCGAGCGGAACCCCGTCGACCGCTCCAGCTCGACCGGACGGCGCACCACATGGTGCCAGACCGCCAGGCGGTCGTCGGCGAGGTTGCGCCAGGCCTGGTTCAGCTTGACGTGCCAGTCATTGAGGTCGCGCGCATCGGCGGTCTCGAAACTCGCGCCTTCGATCTGGAACACCATCATCAGCGCGCCGCTGTCGAGCGCGACCACGGCGTCCGAGACATGCCGCGCATAGGGCAGGTGCGGCCGGGCGTCGGCCTCGCGCCGGAGCCGGGCGGCGCTGACGCTTCCTTCAGCCACGAGACAGCTCCACCGGCCGATAGCGCCGGATCAGGGAAAGCGGCGTCGCCGAGCTGCCGCCCCA
This sequence comes from Brevundimonas sp., assembly GCF_013912065.1. Lineage (GTDB taxonomy): Bacteria > Pseudomonadota > Alphaproteobacteria > Caulobacterales > Caulobacteraceae > Brevundimonas. The sequence goes on along the minus strand of NZ_JACESA010000008.1, from coordinate 149,851 downwards.
GAGCGGCGCGTTGCGCGACCGGCCCTTGGTGTCGACATAGACGAACAGCAGCCGAAAGGCGTTGTGGTCGGCTCGGCAGATCGCCCGAAACACCAGATGCAGGGCCGGGGCGACCAGCAGATAAAGCAGGCTTCCGCCGACGAGGAAGACGACGCCCGACAGGATGACGTTAACGCCCATGGCCTCCATGGGCACGCCCAGGATCATCGCCGGCCGGGTGCAGGCGAGGAACAACGGATCCTCGGTCAGGCGTTCCTCAGCCATGCGCGCCTCCCGCCGGCAGACGCGACAGGGCGAGGCCGATGGCGAGGCCGGAGGCCAGGCCGGCGACGATCTGGGCGAAACGTTTGGGCGAGATCAGCTTCAGGCCGAGCATCAGGCCCAGGGCCAGGAGCGCCGTGATCGATCCGATCGTCAGCCAGGGGGGCGGGGTGTCCATCAGGCGCCGCCGGTGATCAGGTTGACGATTTCGGCCGCGCCGAAGACGACCACGATGCCGAGCACCACGATGGCCGCCCGTCGCAGATCGAACAGGCCGAACATCCACAGGATGCCCACCACCACGACCGCCAGCACGGCCAGCAGCCGGGCCGTATTGCCGGTGAGCATGTCGACGACGTTCTGCAACAGGCCCTCGACATTGGCCGAGGCGAAGGCCGGCTGAACCAGGATGAGGCTGGAGGCGAGGGCGATGGCACCGGCGGCGCCGAGCCTGCGAACGGTCGCGGGGGCGGTCATCGTGAAATCTCCCTGTCCGGGGTTGCGGTGAAGGTCAGGACGAGGCTCGTCCGGGCGCGCGAGAACACATCCCAATCCGGGGGCGGCGATGGCGGCGAGGGCTGGGGTGGTGGAGCGCCAGCGAGGGGTTCGACGGGTCGCAGCGCCTGCAGACCGAGGGTCACGGCGGCGGCCTCGACCCGGGCAACGTAACCGTTGCGGAAGCCGCGCTCGGGATGGCCGGTGTTGTAGCGGGAGAGGGCGACCCTCAGCGTCGTCTGACGATCGACGCCCTCGACGGGACGGTATCCCGCGCGCAGGACGGTCCCGGCCGCGGCGAGGTTGCGGCACGGATCGAAGGCGGCCTCGACAGAGAGGCCGAGCCATCCGAGATTGTCGCTGTTGATCTGGGCCACGCCGAGATCGAGGTTCGCGCCCCGGGCCAGAAGGCTCCGCGCCACACGGGCCGCCTCGGTCGCGTCGCGCGGCGGACGGGCGGGCCGGGGACCGCGGTTGACCCCTATGGCGTTCGGATTGAAGCGGCTTTCCGCATAGGCGACGGCCGCCAGGGTTTCCGGGGCCACCTGCGGGGCGCAGGCCTGGGACAGGCTGAGGATCAGGGCGAGGTCCAACAAGGCGGGCTCCAACGTGAGCCCCAAGCAAAACCGATGAGTCCCGAGGGCCGCGACCCGCGACCCTCCCGTGGGGAGTCTACGGTAGGAAGGTCCGCGGTTCCGGCGGGCGCTGGGCGGCCGCCAGTCGCGCCACGGCCTGTACGCGGGTCCGGACGCCGAGCGCCCGGCAGGCGCCCATCAGATGTTCGTCGACGGTGCGGGCCGACAGGCCGATGTCTTGGCCGATCGCCGCCGAGGTCAGACCCCGGGCGGCCAGCGCGAGGCACTGGCGCTGGCGGTCCGACAGCCGGTCGAGCGCGTCTGATCTCGGCAGAGGAGAGGGGACGGAGGGGCGCATCCGACCATCAAGGCCGAACTGCTGGACCGCGCGCCAGTCCGTAGCCCGGCGACGGGAGATCTACGGTGTGCCGTTCCCGGAGTCGTCGTCCTCGCGGGTGGGCGAGACCAGACGGTGACGACGCTCCTCCAGCCAGGCATCGGCGGCGCTTTCGCGCCGCACGGACTGGGCGGCCAAGTCGCGCAGGGCCTTGGTGAAGGTGTTGATGATGGTCAGCGGCTCCAGCTCGGCGATCGCATCGCCCGCCTCCTCGTCGAACTCCTGCAGGACGACCGCGAGGATGGTCGCCAGTTTGTTGTCAGCGCACCGCAAGGCGAACGCCGGCGAGCCGAGCGCCATCGCCGCGAAGATGGCGTGAGGATCGCTGTCGGTGACCTCGGCGAAGCGATGGATCCGTTCGACATTGATCCGACCGCCGCCGGACTCGAAATGCTCGTAGGACCGCAGCGCCATGTTCATCGCCCTGGCCACGTCCGCGGCCCGCAGCCGACGATGGGCCCGGATCAGCCGCAGGGCGCTGGAAAGGGTCTCGCTCTGGGACTGACGGTCGGCGCTCTCCATGACGTCGCTTCAACTCCGTTCGCACCAGCGCGACGCGCGCGCGTACCGCACCCCTACTGGTTGAAAAATGAAGCAACCGTGCATCAAATGAAAGATGGGAAACAAACGGGTGCATAAACCTTGTGGATTTACGCAAAATATATGCGGGTCGAACGCGAAATCTTTGCGGCCGGTCGCGATTACATGGTCGAATTCTCGTCTCAACAGCCTCTCCGTCGAGGCTTGAATGTTGAGGGCCTGGATGCGGGTCGGCGATGATGCGGTCGCGCGATCCTTATCATGACGCCCTGACCGCCCTGGCGGCTTTCGCCGGATCGGGCCGGTTCGGCTGGGGAGAGCCGCTCGTCGCCACGGCGCTGGCGGCTGAACTGGACCTGTCCCAGACCCCCGTGCGAGAGGCCCTGGCCCGGCTGGCCGGGGAGGGGCTGATCGAGCATCGCCCCGGCCGGGGCTACTATGCGCCCAGTCCCGGCGCGGACGACATCGCCGATCTGTATGAGTTGCACCGGCGTCTGGCGCATTGGGCGATCGACCTTCTCGAGACGAGCGGGCCGGCGGGACCGCTCCCGGGGGCGGGCGAGGGCGGCGTGGAGCGCTTCTTCACCGAACTGGCCCGGGCGCCCGGTCGGGCGGTCCTGGCGCAAGCCCACTGGCGTCTGACGCTGCGTCTTCGGCCGATCCGCCGCGTCGAAGCCGACCTGGCGCCGATGGACGCCGGATGGATCGCCGGCGTCGAAAGCCAGGTCGCGGAGGGGGCGTTCACAGCGCTGCGCCAGGAGGTCGACCTCCATCATCAAGAGAGATCGGCGATGGCGACGGCTGTCGTCTCAGTCATGAGGCAGTCTGTCGAAAGTATAGGACAGATATAGTTTGAATATAGCCTCATTTGCGCGCTGGCTGAGAACGCGGGGCGTTTGGCCCCGCTCAAGGAGGCTACGCCATGAAGACCATGACCCCGCCGGCCCTTATCGGGCTCGGCTGCGCCAGCGCGCTGACTCGCGCGGGCGGCGGCGTCGAAAAGATGGAGCTGATCCCGCTCTATTTCTACGACGACGCCTCGGCGACCCAGATCGTCGGGCTCGGCTCCGCCGTGGAGCAGACCCGTGCAGACGGTCCGGGCCACAACCGGGAACTCAACCCGGTCTACACCTACGTCGATCCCTCGGTCGCCCGCATCGGCGGCGCCGCGGAGCAGACGCGGGCGGACCAGCCCAGCGGCAATCGCGAGCTGATCCCGGTCGAGCGTTGGACCGCCTGAACACGACGGCTCCGACGGGGGGCGACGGCGGCGACGCTGTCGCCCCCTCCGTGCGCCTGTATTTCTCGCCAGAGGTCCATCATGCCTGTGTCGGTCGGGACGCGGTGCTGCTCGATGTGCGCGGCGACGGATATCACTGCCTGCCCGATGGCGCGGCGCTGTGCCGACGTCTCGCGCAGGGCGGCCGGGTTCCAATCACCGGGGCGGTGCAGGCCCTGATCGGGGCGGGGTTGATCGGAGCCGAGCCTTCCTCGCCGCTTCCGGCGCCGCCGCCCCGGCCGATCCGCTCCATTATCCATGAGCCGCGACGCCTCGACCTGCTGCGCGACCTCGGCCCGGCGCTCGGCGCCGTGAGCGAGGTGCGCGCGGCCCGGCGCGGGACGGGACTGTCGCCCTACGTGACTCTGGGCGAGGGCGAGCCGCGCGACGACGCCGAGGCCGCGATCGAGGCCGGGCGGCGGTTCTGGGCGCTGATGCCCTATCTGCCGATCGAGGGGGAATGCCTGGTGCGGTCGGCGCTGTTGATCCGCTTCCTTCGCCGCCACGGCCTGCGGGCGGACTGGGTCTTCGGCGTTCGCCTGTGCCCATTCACCGCCCACTGCTGGGTCCAGGTCGGGGACGTATGCCTCAACGACGATGTGGAGCGGCTCGTGGCCTATACGCCGATCATGGTCCGATGACCGCCGCCACGGCCGACCACGGCTATCTGATCGTCGCCAGCGGCGCGGAGGCGCCGGATCCGCAGATCGAGGGCGCCGTGGCGGCGCTGTTGCGGGCCGGCTGGACCAAGCGCCTTGACGGCTTCGGCCTGCGAATCTTCACGGGCCCGCGCTTTCCCTGGCCGGTGGCGCAGGTTCACCGCGCCCATGCCCTGATCGGCGAGTGGCGCGGCGAGGGGGCGCATCCCTCGGCCATCGCCGGCCGCTCACCGGAAGGCCGCGCGCTCGGATCCGGTCTGATCGCCGAAGGCTGGGGCGCCTATCTGATGGTGTGGCGCGACCAGGCCGGTCATCTGAACCTGGTGCGCGATCCGACGGGGGCGATCGACGCGGTCTGGTGGCGGCGGGGGCCTGTCATCCTCGTCACGGACTGTCCGCCCCAGGCGCTCGACGCTGTCCTGCCCGAGGCGCTGGCCATCGACTGGGACGGTCTCGGCGCCGTCCTGTCCACGCCCTCGCTGCTGAGCGACCGCCTGCCGCTGGTCGGGCTGACGCCCGTCGGCGCCGGCGCCTGGAGCCGGCCGGGGCAGGCCTTGCCCGACGAGGATCTGTGGCGCCCGGCCGACTTCGTGCATCGCGGCGCCGACGATACGCCGGAGGCCCTGGTGCGGGTGGTCGATCGCACGATCGACCGGATCATGCGGTCCCGTCGCACGGTGGTCGCGGAGCTGTCGGGCGGTCTGGACTCCGCCATCGTGGCGGGCAGTCTGAAGGCGACCGGTCACGCCGATCGGGCGGTGTTCGTCAACTATTACGGCGACGACGCGGAGGGGGACGAACGCCGGCACGCCGAGGCCGCCGCGGCGCTGCACGGCGTCGCCCTGGAGACGGTCCGCAAACCGGTGGAGCCGATCTCGGAGGCGGATTTCATGGCCCTCGCCTCCGGGCTCCGCCCGGCCCTTCAGGGCGTAGACCCGGCCTACGACCGACATGCCGCGGAGCGGCTGGCGACGCTCGGCGCGGACGGCCTGCTGACGGGCCAGGGCGGCGACAGCGTCTTCTTCCAGGCGCCCGATCCCCTGGTCGCGGCGGACCGGCTTCGCGGGGAGGGCCCGCGGGCTCTCAGTCCGGCCTATCTCGCGGCGGTCGGCCGCTGGACCCGTCACTCCGCCTGGACCGTCGGTCGACTGGCCTTGCGCGGGCGACCCGTGGCCGGATCGGGGCCGCGGCACCGCTGGCTGGACGACGCGCGGGAGCTGCCGCCTGGCAAGCGCGGCCAGGTCGAGCGATTTGTGAACTGCCAGCTGTTCTGGACCGACTGCCTGCGGGCGCGTCAGGCGCCCCTGCTCAATCCCCTCCTGAGTCAGCCGGTCGTCGAACACTGCCTCGGCGTGCCGTCCTACCGGCTGACCCTGGAAGAGCGGGACCGGGGCCTGGCGCGACGCGCCTTCGCCGACCGCCTGCCGCCCCTGATCGCCGAGCGGCGGGACAAGGGCGACCTGAGCCATTTCTACGGTCAGGTCGTGCGCGGCAGCGCGCCGGTCCTGGCCGGCTTCCTGATGGATGGCCGGCTCGCCGCCCAGGGCGTCCTGGACCGGGCCGCCCTGGAGACGGATCTCGATCCCGCTCGCCTGCTATGGCGCGAGGGCGCCAACGCCCCGTTGCTGGCCGCCGTCCTGGAGGGCTGGGCCCGCCACTGGGAGAGCCGCATCGCCCGCCGGCGGACCGAGATAACGCGCCAGCCAGTCAAGGATGTGGGCGTGTAGGTCCCGCAGATTGGCGGGGCTGGCGAGCACATGCCCCTCTCCATAGTAGGTCAGCAGGGCCGCCTCGCGATTCAGCCGGTAGAGGACGCCGAACAGCTTGCCCATGCGCGGGCGTTCGAGATCGCTCTCGATCAGCAGGGCCGGAGCCCGCAGGTTGGCCGCGGAGAACAGCGGGCTCATCTCCACATAGCGCGCCGCCTCCGCCGGGAAGGCGCCGATCGCCGCCTGGCCGGTTTCAGCCCAGCCCGACAGCTGACCGATCGGAACGCCTTCGTCCGGCGCGGAGCGGAAGAAGGGCGGCAGCTCGAAGGCGCTGACCAGATCCGCGTAGCCGTTGGAGGCGATGACTGCGGCGACCCGATCGCTGTGCGGCGCGGCGTTGAGCACATTAAAGGCCCCGTAGCTGTGACCGAGCAGGGCGTAGCGATCGGTCCGAACCCGACCGGTGGCGCCGGCGGCGTCCGCGATGGCGTCGATCTGGCTCGCCAGGGCCGGCCCGGTCCAACGGCCGGTCGGCGGGTTCGGAAGGCTGACATAGAGGATCGCATAGCCGCCGCCGGCGATGACCGCCGGATTGTTCTGGAGCATGGCGGAGCGGCGGGTCAGCGCCGAAGGCGGGCGCGAGGATACCCTGCCGGGATAGACCTCGACGACGAGCGGCGCCTGCACGCCGTCCGGCAAGCCGGGCGGCAACAGCAACCAGCTCTTCAGCGCCTGACCGGCGGGACCGGTGTGAGCCACCTCGACGAGGTCGCCCCAGGCCAAGGCCGCGCGGTCGGCGTTGATCTCGGCGAGGGTCGCTTCGGCGTCGGGCCGGTGAAGACGCAGGCTCGACGTGCCGTCGGTCCGGTCCTGCCGAGCGACCACGAAGCCGCCGTCGGGGCTGGTCACGATCCGGGTCTCGTCGGGACCGAGAGGTGCGGCGCACCGGGGCGCCGGGTCGCCCGCGATACGCACGCAGTCGCCTTCGACAAGGGTTCGTCCCGGCGTCGGCTCTCTGACATAGGCGGCGCGGAAGCCGGCGTCCCGGGCCTCGCCGAGATCCGCGATCCGCCCGGGGAGGTCCGGTTCGCCGGACAGCGACACCAGTCTGTCGCCGCGTTCGACGCGGGTCTCGCCGTTCCACTCGACCAGCCGGTCGCCGGGCTGCGCCGGGATCGACTGACCCTCGCCGATGCGCCATCGGGCGGCGCCGGCGTCGTCGCTCAGGCGTAGGATCGGCGCGTCGCCGCGCCAGCCGCCGAGCGCCACCGGTTCGTCCCAGGGACTGCGCTCCGTGGCCGGCCTTCCCTGGAGCGCAGAGACCGCGCCGTCGATGCCGACGACCACATAGGCTCCACTCTGCTCGAACCCGGTGGAGCCGACCTCGCGGGCGAAGGCCAAAAGCCTTCGGCTGTCCGGGCTCCACGCCATCAGATAGGGGCCGTAGTCGAGCGACCGGTCGAGGAGAGGCTCGACGCCGGTGTCGATGTCGATCAGGCGCAGGAACCGCCGCCGGATGGGATCGCCGACCAGAACAGGCCGCTCTGGATCGGGCTGCAGGTCCTCGCGGTCCTCCAGGATCGCCACGCGGTTCTGATCGGGCGACAGGGCCAGATCGAAGATCGCGCCGGCGGCCAGTGTCGTTTGCACACCGGTGTGCACGTTCAGGCGGACGAGCGTCAGAACCGGGCGATGCGCGCGGGTGTCGCGGGCCGAACCGCTCGGGATGAAGGTGCCGCCGACGGATCGGCCGGAAGCCGTCGCCGCCCAGAGCGCCGCGATCCGATCCTGGGCCTGGAAGCCGGTGCGGGCGATCTCGGGCAACTGCCCGGCGGGCTGGACGACGAGAAGCAGCTCGTCGGCATTGCGCCACACCGCCGTTAGGCCGAGGCGCGGGTCCTCCAAGGCCAGATCGGTCCAGCGCACGGTGCCGGTGTCCAGCGTCAGGATCCCCAGACGCCAGGATTGCGGTGTCAGCTCGTAGACGAGCAAGCGGCGCCCATCGGGCGAGAACCGCCCGGCCGAATAGCCGGCGGCGCGGTCCGGGGCCTGGATCGTGTGAACGACGGCGCCGGTGCGGGCGTCCACGATCAGGACGGAACTGAGGACCCGGTCGGTATCCCTGGAGAGTCTATAGGACGGGGCCTGATCGTAGGGCGCACGCCGCTCCAACGCGATCCAGCGTCCGTCCGGGCTGACCCGCGTATCGCCGAAACTCTCCTGCCGGAGCAGGGCGTCGATGGTGAAGGGTCCGGCGGACTGGGCGAGGACCGGGCAGGCGAAAGCGAGCCCGGCCGCGAGGCCGAGCATCAGAACTGTACGGCGCATCACCAGCTCCGCGTCAGCTGGAGCGAGACGTAGCGGCCGATCACATCGGAGTTCGCCGCGTCATAGGCCACGCCTTCCGGCGCGTCATAGAAGGGCGGATCGCGGTCGAAGAGGTTCTGGACGGTCAGGGCGAAGGCCGTGCCGGCGAACGGGCCCGTGTCGGGCGCATAGCGCATCTGCAGATCGGCCGTGGTCCAGGAGCCGATGCGGCGACCCGACAGATCGGCGTAGTCGGAGACATAATCGACCGCGCCACCCACGGTGAGCGGGCCTCGTGTCCAGGACAGGTGGGTGCGTCCACGCAGGCCGACCGGATAGTTCGGCCGATTTACCTGAGACACGACCGGAGAGGTCGGGGTGGCCTGGGCGTCGAAACGCTCGAGCCAGGTCAGGCTGGAGGACAGGTCGAAGGCGTTCGGCCCAACCTCGAAGGCGTAGGCGACGATCAGGTCAGCCCCCTGGACCTGGACGCTGGCGGTGTTGACGTAGCGGGCGTCGACGATGGCGCCGTAGTCCGTGGCCGGAAACAGATCGCGCAGATTGGTGGTCGGCAGATCGAGGATCGCCTGCATGTCGGCGCGATCCTGGGCGTTGTTGACCGGATCGATCACCCGCACGAACGGGCTGAGCGTGGTGTCGCTGAGCGCGGTGAGGATGTTCTCCAGCGCGGGCTGGCCGATCCGGTTCTCGAAGTCGGTGCGGAAGGCGTTGACGCTGATCCGAAGCCCTTCGACCGCGGCGGGCTCGAAATCCCCACCGATCGTCCAGGTGTCGGCGGTCTCGGGCTCAAGGTCCGGGTTGCCGCCATACAGGATCATCGTGAGGATCTGGTTTGGACCGCGCGGGAGGATCGACGGGCTGGCCGTGGCCGCGTCGTTCACCTCACGCAGGGCGGGCGCGCGGAAGGACCGGCCGTAGTTGGCGCGCAGGCGGGCGCCGTCGACGGGCTCCCAGACCAAACCGATCTTGGGGCTGGTGGTCTGGCCGACGTCGCCATAGTCCTCGAACCGGGCCGCGAGCGACAGTTCGAGCCGTTCCAGACCCGGGCGGGTGTTGCCGGCCCCGAACAGGGGGATACGAGCTTCCGCATAGATAGCCGAAACATCGCGTTCGCTCTCGTTCAGGGCGCCGAGGACCGGTGCGGTCCCGGAGGTGAAACTGTCCACCTTGCGGTCGAAATTCTCCCGCCGCAGCGATGCGCCGACGGCGATCTTCAACGGGCCGCCCGGCAACTCCATCAGGTCGCCGTCCAGCATGACGTTCGCTGTCGTGATCCGGCTCTCGCTCCAGAGGTGGGTCCAGCCGCCGGTGATGAAGTCCAGCGCCGCCTGAGGATTGACGTTCCCGGCGCCGAACGGATTGAGGAAGCCGTCCCGCGCCGCGCTGTAGCCCGTGGCCGGATTGTCGGCCAAGGCGCCCAAGGCTTCGCGCAGGTAGGTGGACTGCAGCGTTCCGGACGAGCCGAACCGGGCCTCCTCCGCGCCATAGGCGAGATAGCTGGACAGACGCCACGATCCGCCCAGGTCGAGATCGGCGCCCCAGGTGGCGGACAGGGTCTCCACCGCGCCGGACTGCACCGGGTTGGCCGTCTGGCCGGCGAAGGAATAGGCGATCAGGTGCGAGTTCGCGCCAGTCGGGGATTCGAAGAAGGGGTTGTTGCGGTTGACCGTCAGCAGGGTCGAAATCGGCGAGGAGTGGGTCTCGTAGTCCCGGCGCGCCCAGCGGGCGTCGCCGGAGACGGTCAGCCGGTCTCCCAGATCCTGCCGACCCGCCAGATAGGCGATATGACGGGTCTGCCGGGGAAAGACGTTCATGCCGAACCGCTGATTGGTGCGGTTCTCCTGGCCGGCCAGGAAGTCGCCGGGCGCGAGGTTGGTCCCGTCCTGGCCGTCCGGAATGGCGAAGGCGGACACATAGGCGCCCGACACCGGGTCGATCGCCATGATGTTGCCGGGGTTGCTGTAGTTCAGGCGGCGGTCCGACCCGCCGAAGCGGCGCAGATCGGCGTCGGCGGCGCGGTCCCGTTCAGACGCCGCCAGAGCCTCCCGGTCCTGGTATTCGTAGACGCCCATCAGACTGCCGGTGGACCAACGCCGTCCGATCGTCTGGGCGAACAGGACGTCGGAGAAGGCGCCGTCGGCCGCCGTGCCGTAGCGGGCCCGCGTTTCGGCCCCGTCGTAGTCGTCGCGCAGGACGACGTTGATGACCCCGCCCACGGCATCGGCGCCGTAGAGGGCCGAGGCTCCGTCGAGCAGGACGTCAATGCGCTCGACGGCGGCTGTCGGGATCGATGACACGTCGGCGAAGTCGCCCTTGGAGCCCGTGCCGGCGATCCTTCGTCCGTTGACCAGGACGAGGGTGGCGTCGCTGCCGAGGCCGCGCAGGTTCACCCCGTTGGAGTAGTTGGCGTTGGTGCCGCTGCGGTCGCCGCCGTTGCTGAGCGTGGCGTCATTGGCGGTGCCGGCGAAATTCTGCGGCAGAGCGGCCAGGGCCTGGGCGACGGTCGCGTGGCCGTCGCGGTCGATCTGGTCGCGGCTGACGACCACGACCGGGGAGGGGCCGTCGAGAACGCCGCGCAGCAGGCTGCCCGTGACCACGACTTCCTCCAATTCGGTCGCCTCCGGCTCGTCGAGGTCGGCGCGTTGTGACGGATCGATCAGAACGAAGACATTGGGTCGGCTGCGACGATAGGTCAGGCCGGTCTCGCGCAGCAGCAGGGCGAGGGCCTGCTCGACGGAATAGTCTCCCGAAAGGGCCATCGAGGCCCGGTCCGCCACCAGGGCGCTTGGATAGAGGATCTGCTGGCCGCTCTGGCGCGCGAAGGCGGGCAGGGTGCGCGACAGCGGTCCGGCCGGAATGTCGAAGCGGCGCGCGGCCTCGATCTGCTGGGCGCAGACCGGCGTCGCCGACGCCATCAGAAGCGCCGCGAGCGCCGTTGAAGTGAAGCCCTGTCTCATATGTCTCCCCCGATTTTTTATCCGCATTGATGCGGGACCAGGAAGAGACGACTGGGCGCAGGCCTTACCCTAAGTCCGGGTTCGAATTATCTTTTGGGGCGCCCGACAGCACGACATGGCCGTCTTCGGCGCGCTCCGCCGTAAGCGGATAGAGGTCGCGCAGCGCCGCCACGAAGCCGTCTACGTCGCCGGCGTCGAACACCCCGCTCACCCGGATCGCGGAGATGTCGCCGGCGCGCAGCTCGATCGGATGGCGCGTGTAGCGGTTCACCTCGGCCACGGCGACGCCGATCGGCGTTTCATGGAAGGTCAGCCGGCCTGTCGCCCAGCTGGTCGCGGCGGGAAGATCGGTAGTGACGACCCGCGGCCGGGGGACGGAGGTCACCAGTTGCTGGCCCGGCTGCATCGACCAGCGGCGATCGGCCTGCTTGCCCTCCTGCACATCGACCCGGCCTTCCACGAGCACCACGCGCGCCCCGGTCCCGAAGCGTCGGACATCGAAACGGGTGCCTACGGCCGTCACCTCGGTATCGCCGGCCCGGACGACGAAGGGGCGCTCGGGGTCGCCCCGAACGTCGAAGCGGGCCTGGCCCGCCGCCAGGGTGACCAGCCGACGGCCCTCCGTCAGGCGAACCTCGATGCGGGAGCCCGTGTCGAGGGTGATCGTCGAACCGTCGGCCAGCTGCACGACGCGGCGTTCGCCGACCTGGGTGAGATAGCGGGTCGGCTGCTGCGCCGACCACAACCACCCGCCCATAGACAGCGCCGCGACAACGGCGCCCACGGCGCCGACGGGCGCAAGAACGCCCAGAAGACGGGGACGACCCTTCCGGCGGGAAGCTGCGCGGGCCCGCGCCTCGACCGAAAGCGCCGCCATCTCGGGCTGGTCGGCGAGCGTCCGGCTCGCCTCCCACATTGCATTCATGCGGTCGAAACTTTCGGCGTTCTTGGGGTCGCGCCGCCAGGCGCTGAAAGCTTTCACGTCCGCGGTCGTGACCTTGCGTTGGTTGAGCCGCGCTAACCAGTCGGCGGTCTCCTTGCGTCTGATGTCGGCGTCAGCCTCGGTCGTCATCAGTCTTCGCCTAAAGGTCCAGCCGCAGCGCGCAGTAGTCGAGCGCCTTGGCCATCCGCCACTCCACCGTCTTGACGCTGATCTCAAGCTCCTTGGCGATCTCGGGATACGTCATACCGTCAAAGCGGCTCAAGACGAAGACGTCGCGGTAGAGTTGCGGCATGGAGGTGACGATCTGGGCAAGCAGCACTAGGTCGAACTGGGTCGCGCCTTCGGATTCCGGAGCTCGAAGATCGGCGTCGCGAGGTCTGCGGCGCCTGTGCTTGGCGTCGTCGCGCACCAGGTTGAGGGCGACCCGCAGCAGGAAGGCCCGGGGCTGGGCGATCCCGCCGTCGGCGAAGGGCGCGATACGGATGTAGGTCTCCTGAACCACGTCGTCGGCGTCTTCCGGGCTGACCCGGGCCCGGAGGCGGCGGTTCAACCACGCGGCGTAGCGGCGATACAGGCTGTTCAGCCCGTCGCCGCTGTCCGCCTGCAATGGCTCCGCTTCGCTCAACCTGCCTCTCCGACCGCGGCTCAAACGGCTGGAATCCGAGGCGCGAGCGGACAGCCGGGCGCAGACGCTCACACGCCTGACACGGTCATCCGGTCAGCGACAGCCACGCCGGGCGTGGGTCGTCGAAGAAGGTATCGCACAGGGGATTCCAGGCCCCTATCGGCGCGAACGCCGACGTCGAAGCATGAATCAAACGGAATCCCGACGCAAGCGGGAGGGGTCGGGCGTTGGAATCCTCTGCGAACGAGGCCCGTTACTTCAGCGCTCAGCGCCGCCTCCGTCAGCGACGAACCCCGGCTCAAGCTGTGCGCCTATCTCGCGGCGCCCGACCCCTCGCTGTAAGCGGAGGCTGTCAGGGGTTCAAGCGCCGGCGGCTCCCCGCGACCGCAAGAAACCTGCGGGCAACCCGCAATTGATCGACGTTGCGCGGCTCTAAACTCGCCGTGTACGGAAGGAGTAGGACAACCCGTGGTGTAGTATGGAAGCTGTCTCCGAAGATCCGGATCGTGCGTCGCCCGTGGTTTCCCTGAGCTCGCGCGAACAGGAATGCCTCCAGTGGGTCTGTCGCGGGAAGAGCTCTTCCGACATCGGGATCATCTTGTCCCTGTCGCCGCGCACCGTGGACAGCTACCTGGAGAAGGTGTGCTCGAAACTCCGGGTACGGACCCGGATCGAGGCCGTGGCGTCCGCCGTTCGGCTGGGTCTCATCGATCCGGGGTGAGGGGAGGGGGCGGGCCAGGAACTTCTGTGAGGAAGCCCGGCGTTTCGCCGCCAATCGCCGCCGACGCTCGCGCGTCCCCTGTCGGCGCCTATCGTTCCCGGAACCCGCCGCGGGCGAGCCTAGACTGGAGAGGCCGGTCGCGCCAGTTGGGCTTGACCGTCAACGGCAGGGGAGCAAGACACGCCGATGGCCAAATATTCGCCGCTCGCAGCCTTTCTCAGACGCCAGAAGCGCGCAGAAGTGGACCTGACGTTCCGGGACATCGAACGGATCGTCGGCGGCATCCTGCCCAAGGCGGCGGCGATGGAGGACTGGTGGCGCACGGATCCCGCGCGGGAGCCCATGCCCCAGCATCTCGCCTTCGCCGACGCGGGTTTTGTCGCCGAACCCCGGACGCGGGCCGAAACGGTCCGTTTCGTCCGGGTGGGGGGATGCGGCGTCACAGGAGGCGCGGCGCGGCCGAGCGGGACGATGGCCGAGGAGTGAGGCCTGGACGCTCTCGGCAAGGCCCGGTCGACGGAGCGCTTGCCGGAGCGGCTCAGATCGGCCGATCAGTGATGGTCGGCGTGACCCTGGGGAGCGGGAGCATCCGAGGGCGCGGGCGTGGGCGCCGCCGGTTCGGCGGGCGGAGGCGTTTCGGGTTTCATCTTGTCGCAGCAGGACATGGCGGCGTTAGCCGCCATGTCCTTGCAGCACTCGCAGCCTTCGGCGGCGAGCGCCGCACCCGCGCTCAGGGCCAGGACAGCGCCGGCGGCGGCCAGCAGATTGGAAAGTTTCATCGTCGTTCTCCTAGTGAACCATGAAGCTGACGGACCCGGACATCTTGTGCCCGTCCGCGCCTTCCGCCGTCCAGGCGGCCCTGTAAGTGCCCGCCACGAGGCGGGGCAGGGCCACGCTGACGGTCGCGGCGGCCGGCGCGGCAGGGGCGTTGACGACGACCGGGGCACGTCCTTCGGCGGTGAGGGTCACGGTCTTCAAAATCATCGCGTGCGGGAAGGTGACGCTGAAGCGTTCGGGCGAACCGGATGTCATGGCGCCATCGGCAGGGACGGTGACGATGCCCGATTGCGGCGCGGCGGCTTGAGCCGGCATGGCATGGCCAGCGTGCGGGTCTTGGGCGGCGGCCGCTCCGGCGAAGGCCAGGGCTGCGGTGAGGACGAGGGTGCGGATCATCAATGATCTCCTTCGGTTAGAACCAGGCGTTGAGACCGACGACGAAGCGTGTGTCGTCTATCTCGCCGCCTCGGGCTTTGATGTAGTCGGCGGTATCGCCGAGCGCGCGGCTCCATTCGACGCCGACGTAGGGGGCGAGCTCCTTGCGAAACTCATAGCGGAGACGCAGGCCCGCTTCGACCGAGGACAAACCGGAACCGAGCTCCAGTTCCGGAATGTCGCTGGCGGAGGCGTCGATTTCGAGGCGCGGCTGGAGGATCCAGCGCTGGGTGATGCGCTGGTCGTATTCGGCCTCGACACGAGCGGTCAGGTTCCCCTCGGTCGACAGGAAGGAGGCGGCGTCGATCTCCCACCAGTAGGGCGCCAGACCCTGAAGGCCGAGAACCAGATGCGTCGTATCATCGCCCTCGAGGCGGAAGTCCTGGCGCACGCCGGGCTGGAGGTCTCAGAAGGGCGTCACAGCCGGCTGTAGCGCCTCGGATGATGATGACGAGGACCACCGCCCAGGGGCATCAACCTAGACCGGCGCGTTGAAGGTCAAGGTCGCGTTGTTGGTGACAAACCGCTCTCCGGGTTGCGACGGCGCGTCAATAGTTACCGCGACCAGCATGATGGGGCCGCTCACGCCATCCTGAAGCTTCAACCGGCCGTCGGCGTCGGTGACGACCGTGCGACGTTCGCGAGGGCCGAAACGGATAGTGACGGGGTGCGCCGCTAACGGCTCACCGTTTCTGATCAGCTGAAAGCCGGCGGGCATCGATTGACCCGGTTCGAACAGCGGCAGAAACTCCACCTCCAAACCCGTTGGGCCCTGCGGGATCGGGGTGCAGGTCTGGAAACACACGAGAGATTTCGCTAGGCGGCGCGATCGGATCTGGAGCGTCGCGCCAGCGGGAAGCAAACGATGGACTGTCGCGATGTCCTCCGCCGAGAACGGGTGCTCGTCAAGGTAGGTCTCGACCTGGTCAGGGCGCCAGTTGGACTCGCCCCAAACCGTCTGAAGAGTGACCGCGGCCATGCCCTCGTCGGCGCTGGAGACGGTTAAACGGAGGGATTGCCGATGGGCGTCCACGGCGACTTGGGCGGGCCTGCCGTTCACCATCGCTCGTGCTTCTCCGACCCGCGCCAGCGGCGAACCGACATTGAGAGCGGGAAAATCTGACGACGAGGTCGCGTGAACGATAAGCGGTTGTCCGGCCGGTCCGACAAAGCGCTCGGGGATGAGAAAGAAGTCGTGGGCGACCGCGCCGCCGGCGACGAGGCTGAGGCTCGTGGCCAAGGTCAGCATCAGACGAGTGTTCATGAGATGGGGCCTTCTTTTGCGTGATTTCAGCAGGACGCGCCGAGTATCGGTGGGATCAGAAGCGAGCCGTCAGTCCGACGTAGTATCGGCGTCCGACCAGATCGTAGGTGGACGGGTCGGTATTGGCGGCGATCGCGGGCGCATAGACGGGCGGCTGTTCGTCCGTCAGATTGTTGACGCCCGCGCGAAGTGAGACGGTCGAGTTGATCTCAAATCCAGCGTTCAGATCGAAATAGTGGATGGCGTCGATGACTTGGCTTCGATTGTTGAAGTTCTCGACCTCGCCTTGGTAACGCCAGCGCAGACCGAGGGTCCACGGATCCTGAGTCCAGTTCAGGGTCGAGAGCGCCTTCCATTCCGGGAGGGTTAGACCGAAGCTGTTGGAAACGGTGCCTTTGCGATCGGTGTAGGGGCCGCCCGGGATGTCCTGCCGCTCCCATTCCAGCAGCCGGGTGCCAGTGACGTTGAGGGCTAGGGCGCCCCAGTCTGGTGCGCCTATGTCGGTCAGATCGAGCCGCCAGTCGATCTGGAAGTCGATCCCCTTGGTCTTCAGCGTGCCCAGGTTGGCATTTGTCTCGAACGTGCTGGTGATCTGGCCGGAGTTCGGATCCCGGCTGAACAGGCGGCAGAACACGTTGTTCGGATCGTAGGTCGGGTTGGAGACGCCGTCCTGATTGTAGCAGCGGCGCAGCTGTTCGGTCGTCGAGACCGTGCCGACCACCTGCTCGATGGTGATGTCATAGTAGTCGATGGATCCGGATACGCCGCTAAGCCACGCGCTAGACAACGGCGACTGTAAGATCGCGCCGACCGTGAAGGAGTCCGCGGTCTCCTCCTGCAGGTCGGGATTCCCGCCGGTTACGCCCGACACTTGCGAGTTGGAGAAGGTGTAGGAGTCGATCACCTGCGCCGGGACATTCTGCGCCAGACAGAGGCTCCGCACCTGGCCGGCGTTCGCGGCGCCGGGCGCGCGATAGGCGCCGCGGATGTCGCAGGGGTCGCCGGAGAACTGCCGCACCCCGGTCGAGGACACGGGTACGCCGATCGACGGGAAGCTCAGGTTCTGGGCGGCGAAAAGCTCCCCGATCGAGGGCGCGCGCACCGCGCGTTGCACACCGCCGCGCAGCCGCAGCCCGTCGATCGCCTCCCAGCTGAGGTCCGCCTTGTAAGACGCGACCTGTCCGATGGTGTCATAGTCTGACACACGGTAGCCGAGGTTGGTCTCAAGCTGGCGAATGAACGGCAGGTCGGCGAGCAGCGGGATCAGTACCTCGGCATAGAGTTCCGACACCGTATCCGATCCCGACAGCGGCGTGCCGGAGTTGCCGGCCAGTTCAGGTCCGGTGACGCCGTTAAGGGTAAAGGTGCTGATCAGCAGGTTGTCGGGCGAAAAGTCGTAGTTCTGCTCTCGGTAGGCCGCGCCGACAGCCGCGCGCACCTCGCCGGCGGGCAGGGTGAACAGCCCACCCTGCAGATTGGCTTCCACTACACGCTGATCGTTCGTAGTTTTATTGCGCGGCACCCGGCTGACATAGGCGATACAGCTGGCGCTCAACGGATTGGCGCCGAAGGGGTTGAAACCGCCGGTGCAGAGCGACGCGCCGCCGTCTGACGCCTCCAGGAGCCGCTGAATGGCGGAGCGAGAGAGATAGCCAGTGTAATTGGTGTCGTTGTCTACCCGGCCATAGGTCAGGTAGGCGTCGTAGGTCCAGTCGCGCAGACCGACCAGATCGCCGCGTAAGCCCGTGGTGATCTGGTAGACGCTGTAATTTTCGTTCTGGCGGCGCGGACCGAGCTCGTTGAATCGTTTGTCGAGGCGGAAACTCCCGGCCGGATTGGGTCGCGAGTTGAGGACACCGCGCAGTTCAGTAGGAATGAACGGATTGGTAGATGGGATACGGAAGCCCGTAGTGGGGCCGGTACCCGGGTTGGACGCGAGCTGGTTGCCGGCCTGATACTGAGAAAACAGGACGTCCGTGTAAAACTCGACCGCTTCGGTGAGCTCGTAGCTCGCGGCCGCATACACATTGTACCGGGTCTGGGGAATAATCAGATAGTTGCGATCAACGGTGCTGTAGGTGAAGTCCGTCTGCTGCAACGGACCCGGCTTGCGGAACCCCTCATAGTCTATGCCGCCGGGACTCACGTAATCGCGCGCGCCCTGATAGGTGAACAAGGTTCCGTTGTTGTTGAAGCCGAACGTATCGCCCCGTGCAGCGCCGGAAACGGCGGCGTTGACGGCGGCGGCTGTCGGCAAGTTTGAGGCGTCGAACACCGTCGACCCGAGCGGCGAGGTGCCGGCGAACCCGCCGATGAGCGAGAAAGAGCGACTGGCGTTGAGCACGGACGCCCGGTTGGAATAGCTGGCCGAAAGAACAGCGCGACCCCGTCCCTCGGCGAAGTCCCCGCCGAGCGTTAGGCTGACCGCCTCCGCCTCCGCGTCGCCCTGGTCGGAGGCCCCGTACTGAGCGTCTAGCTTGAAGCCTTCAAAGCGGCGGTCGAGCAGGAAGTTGAGCACGCCGCCCACCGCGTCCGATCCGTAGGTCGAGGAGGCTCCGCCCGTGATCGTCTCGACGCTAGCGATCAGGGGGGTGGGCAACAGGTTGAGATCGACGACCGACGAGGCGTTGGATGGGACTATCCGGCGCCCGTCGAGAAGAACGAGGGTTCGCGTCGATCCAAGACCACGGAGTTGCACATTGGCTTGGCCCGCCAGATTTGGGCTGTTAGAGGCCGCGTTGCCCAAGGCCGTGAACTGCGGCAATTCGTTGATCAAGCTCTCGATGTTGACCGATCCCGTCGCCTGGAAATCCTCTTGGGTCACGGTCACGATCGGGCTGTTGGCGATGTAGTCCTGTCGGGCGATGCGAGACCCGGTGACGACAACAGCTTCCAGCTCTGCGGCCGGTTCGGATGACGATGTCTCGGAGGAGGGACGGTTTTGCGCCGCGACAGGCAGGGCCGTCGCTGTCGCCACGATCGTGATTCCGGTCAGGACAGAGGAGGCGACGAGCCGGCTCCTGAAAAACTTATTGGCCAATGGTTTCCCCCTAGCGACATTGCGGCCAAATCGCGGCCCCTCTTTGTTGACTACGCGGCGTCTCCTCCCTTCCCTCATATGTCGCGAATTTTTCAGTCGACCGGGATGGTCGGAGCTCTCGGACGCGTCGAACAACGCTTTCCAAGCCGGTGGGGATTGCTCGAAGAGGTGCAGAAGACCGGATATCGGCGCTCGACGACGGTCGAGGACGTTAGTGCAGTACCTCGCCACCGACAGGATCGACCTGTCTAAGCTGGCCTGCCGCGTCCTGGACGAAGACTTCGACGGTCTCGCCCTTTTCGATCAACGTGGTAGCGCGGACCAGGGCTGACTCGATGGCGTCGACGCTGAAATCGAAGTGGCCGGCGTCTCGGCCATCGCGGAGGACGCGCCAATCGCCTTCGCCTCGAATGACTGTGAACTGGATGGTGTCCGAAAGCGCCGTCAAGAAACTGCTCCAACTGCGAGCCTGGGTGACGATGGTTTCAGCTTACCCGACGTTTCGGGAACGGTTCAAACCAAACACCCCTCAAGGTTGACCCTCGCCGCTGGCGTCGCCGAAATGGGGGTACGGAAGGCATGATCCGTTGGCGGGTGATTTGCGACGGCGGCGCAAAACCGAGTGCGACTAAGCTTCTGCGGCATCGAACGGATCATCGGCGGTCTTCGGCCGAAGGCGTCTAGTGACCTAGGCTGGCGGTCGCACGGCGCAGACGACGCCGATGGCGCGCCGCAGAAGTAGGCTCGGGTTCGGCAGGGTTCGCAGCTGAAGTCGATCTGAAAGCGGAGACGGTGCGCTTCGTCGGAAGAGAGCCCAAACCAATGTGTGCAGACCGGCAGGTCGGATAGCGCAGGCGCCGTGGCGCACCAGCCTCTACCCCGCGTGGTTCTCAGGCGCCCTGTTCCTTCGATTCTTGAGGATCGGGTTCACAGTCTGCGGCGGGCCTGTGGTGCCTGTCGTTATGGCGCGTTGCGAACTGATGGGTAAGGCTCGCGGGATATCCAGTGACCGGTTGAACCGACTGCTAGCGTTTACGCAGGCGCTGGTGGGCCCCGAAGCGCATGAACTTTCGACTATGCGCCGACGAGCAGTAATCGGCGAATTCTCGCGTGATGCTCGAGTTCCGCGTCTAGGCGATCGGCGAGGCGGCGCTTAGCGACCTGCGGTCTGCGACGCGGCGGCGCCTCTACAAGGCGTTGTCGTCCAGACCGGCGCCCTGCCGGTGACAGCGGTTGAGC
This sequence comes from Brevundimonas sp., assembly GCF_013912065.1. GTDB lineage: Bacteria > Pseudomonadota > Alphaproteobacteria > Caulobacterales > Caulobacteraceae > Brevundimonas. The sequence continues at coordinate 129,607 of NZ_JACESA010000008.1, read as the reverse complement.
GGACCCGCTGTGCCGAAGCGCGACTGGACCGTGACTCACTTTGTCCGGCCTTCCCTTGGTAGATGTGTCTCTGCTTGCCGGCCGCCACCAACTGATCCGGTTTAAATCCCTGAAGCCGAGTTTGTGGATGAACCCGCCGTCGAGTGTTTTTGTCGGGGGCCGGCCGGCTTCAGTTTCATTTCGTGAGGGGCGGGGGCGCGTGCCGCGTAAGAGACAGTAGGGGCGTCCCTTCCTAGGAGTTTGAGTTGACCCGTTTCAAAATCGCATCGCTCGCCGCGACCGTCGCGGCGCTTTCCCTGGTCGCCGGTCAGGCGGATGCACACGCGCGTCTCGTGAGCGCCACGCCGGCCGCCGGCGCTGCGGTCGCGGCGCCGCGCACCATCAGTCTCACCTTCAGCGAGCGCGTGGCGCCGGCCTTCTCCGGTTTCGATCTCGTCAATGCGGCGGGCGCGACCATCCGTGTCCAGACACGGGTGTCCGAGGACGGCAAGACGATCTCGGGCGCTCCGGCGAGGCCGTTGGCGGCCGGGGCCTACGTGGTCAACTGGCGGGTGGCGTCTCCGGACGGGCACCGGATGACGGGGTCCACCAACTTCTCGGTCCGCTGATCAGATGGAGACAACGGTCGTCCTGCTGAGGCTGGGGCAGTACATCGGCGCCGTCCTGCTGTTTGGCGTCCCCCTGTTCTTCGCGTTCAGGATGCCCATGTCGGACGCGGCCGCCGAAAGGTGGCCGCGAACGACGCTGCTGGTCGCCGCCGTGGCGACCGTCCTGGCTGCTCTCGCCAACCTCGTGGTCCAAACCGCCGTGATGGCGGGATCGCTGACCGAGGCGCTGAAGCCGGAGTCGCTGTCCTACGTGGCATTCGGCACGGGCCTGGGCGTCGGCTTCCTGGTTCGCGCGGCGATGGCCCTTTTGGCCGCCGTTCTGCTGATCAGTCTGAAACCGGGACGCGGCGGCTGGATCGTGCTGACCGTCGTCGGCGCTGTGGTCAGCGCCAGCCTGGCCTGGACCGGTCACGGCGCGGCGACGGAAGGCGCGGGCCGCTGGCCGCATCTGATCGCCGATGTCGTTCACGCGCTCGCCGCCGGACTCTGGCTCGGCAGTCTGGTCGCGTTGTTCCTGATGCTGCGGACCCGCCACGGGCACGCGGCGGGCGCGCCGGTGACTCACGCCGCCCTGGAGGGGTTCGCCGGTCTGGGAACGCTCGCCGTCGTCCTGCTGACGATCACGGGTCTGGTGAACAGCGCCTATCTGATCGGGTTCAGCCGGCTCGGGAGCCTGTTGACGACGCCCTACGGCGTTCTTCTGATCCTGAAACTCGTCCTGTTCGCCGGCATGCTGGCCCTAGCGGCCTCGAACCGCTTTGTCCTGACCCCGCATCTCGGATCGGCGCTCGAAGACGATCACGCCCGTCCGCTCGCCTTGCGCCGCCTGCGGCGCAGCCTGGCGCTGGAGACCGTGCTGGCGGCCCTGCTGCTTCTGATCGTGGCGATCATGGGCACCCAGGCGCCCCCCGCCGCCATGATGTGAACCTCGCCGAGCTTTTGTGAAGGATCGGCCTACAGCGCGGGAACGGGAGACTTGGCCGCGGGGGAGGTCGATCGCGACCCCGACTGCGGACGATTGAACCAGGCCTGGGTCGGTCGGTCGAAGGCGTAGCGGAAGACGGCGGCGCCGCCGAAAGCCGCGGCCAGGCCGACCGCCCAGGCGGTCCATTGCACTGACGGACTCCAACTCCGCCAATCGACGGCGTCGAGCACGCCGAACCACACGATCCGGATCACTTCGTTGGTCAGGAAGATCGCGAACGCCATCAAAGCGAGGTGCTCGACCAGCCTGGACGGGCTCCGAACCGGCAAGGCCCCGGTGGCGAAGATGATGACGGTCAGGAGGCCGAGGGTCGCCAGATTATGGGGTCCCAGAGCCTGCAGACCCGCCACAGCGACCACGGCGGAACCGCCCAGACCGGCGGCCAGACGGGGCGGGCAATAGACCTGCCGGGCGAACAGAGCCACGGCGACGCCGAGGGCGAACAGCGGAAAGGCCCGCAGGAAGCCGAGGCGCAACGGCATCTCGTAGATCGGCAACCCGAAGGCGGCGTGGGCGGACAGGTTGGCGGCGAGCAGCCCGCCCACCCCAAGAGCGAGGATCAGCCATGGGGACAGGCCGCGCGCCGCGCGAGCGAGGAAGGGCAGGCTGACGTAACAGCCCAGGAGCGCCGAGAGCGTCCAGGTCGGCGCGTTCCATCCCTCTCCGCCCGGCACCCCATAGGCCTGCACCAGAAAGAACTGGGCGGGAAACCGGGACCAGTCGAACCATTCCGGGTGGCTGGGTGTTTGGCCCAGGATCGCCGCCGTCAGCACCAGCCCCGCCAGGGCGAGGCTGACGGTCATGTGGGCCGGAACCACCCTGAGAAATCGCTGACGGTAGAAGACGGAAAGCGGAATTCGCCGGTTCGCGAGCCGCTCGCCGTAGACGCGGGCGAGAACGTAGCCGGAGTCGATGATGAAGAAGTCGGTCAGCAGATAGCCGCGGTCGAAGACCGGATGGAAGAGCGGCAAGGGGATCGGAGCGGCCTCGCGGAAGTGATAGAGGACGATCATCGCCCCCACGACGAAACGCAGAAGGTCGAGCCAGCCGCCGCGCGCGATCGGCGGCGGGCGTCGGCGCTCCGGGGGTGCTGGATCTTCCGTCATCCAGCCATCATCCCCCCACAGGCGCCAAGGAAGGCTTGCCCGACACGGTGAACGAGGCCTTGCCGCCGGTGGTCGCGCGTAGGGGTTCGCGCGGGGCGGTGTGAGTGCATCAGGCCTCGAGTGGCGACCAGCGGAGGGCAAGACCCGGGAATCCGGCAAACCCTTCCGCTCCCTCGCCCGCTTGTCCTCAGCGGGTCGGTTTCGATCGAGGCGAGCGGCGTCGGGGCTTTCCGAGGAAGGCCCAGGCGCCGACCACCCCCAGGGCCGCCATGGCGACGCCGCTGAGCGCCGTCACCGCGCTATAGAGCCAGCCGCCGACCGAACTGGCGTGCAGGGGGTAGAAGGCGTTGTAGGCCCGGACGCCGGTCGGCAGGGCGTTGGCGTCGGAGGTCGCGACCGCCCGGCTGGTGGCCGGATCGATGGTCACGGTGGTGCGGCCGTTGGGATGCCACTCGCCGGGCTGCTTCAGACGGATCGTGGCGGGCTTGCCCGGTGCGGCGGGGCGGACAACCATGCGCGGGATCGCTTCGGGGAAGCGGGCCTGGGCCTCTGTCAGGGCGTGGGCCCAGTCGACGTCCCCGGTCCCGACCACCGGCGCCGGCGGCGTCGGGACAGCCCCCAGCAGGGCCTGGGTCGTGCCGTGAAAGACGATGGCCGCACCGGTGATGCTGAAGACGACCAGCGGGATGGCGAAGATCAGGCCGAGATTGCGATGGCTGCCGATCAGTTCGCGCCGGGCCCCCGAGCGGGGCCAGACCCGCCAGCCGGTGGCGCGCCAGGCGGGAATCCAGACGATCAGGCCGGTCAGGATCATCACCGCCAGGGTCAGGCCGGCGCCGCCGGCAACCAGCTTGCCGGTGTGACCGGCCAGCAGCTCGTGGTGAAGGTCGAAGATCCATGTCTCGGCTCGCGCCGGGCCCCACCAGCGGTCCACCACCTTGCCGTCGGGGTCGGCGTAGCCGAAACCGTCCTCGGCCAGGTAGAGCCGGTGAACGCCGACCGCCCCGCCCGGCAGGACCACCGAGGTGAGGCGGGGCTCGGCTGCCTCGAGCCGGTCCAGCGCCGCACCCAGACGGGCGGCATCGAGATCGATCTCGGCGCGCGCGGCGGGGACGGTGGCGCGGATCCAGTCGTCCTCGAACACCAGCAACGATCCCGTCAGGCCCAACACCACGGCCAGGATCGAGAGGGCGGTCCCGGCCCAGGCGTGGAGCGTGCGGATCGCGCCCATCACCGGCTCAGAAGCTCCGCGTCAGGGTCACGGTGGCCGTGCGCCCGCGACCGGCGAAAAAGCGCAGATTGTCGGTCGGCCCCTGTGTGTCCGAGAAATAGGAAATGTACTGCTCGTCCAGCAGGTTCTGCACCCCCAGCGACACCGTGCCGAAGCCCGCCTCATAGCGGGCCACGGCGTCGAGCACCGTATAGCCCTCGAAGCCGTTGGCCGCGGGCTCGCCGTCAAAGTCGCGTGCGAGATAGGTCTGGGCCTGAAGGCGCAGGGCGATCGGGCCTGTCTCGTACTCGCCCCACAGCAGCAGGCGGTCGGGCGAGATGTTCGCTCCGTTCAGGTCGCGGTCCAGATCGCCGTCGCCGTCGCTGTCGCTCTGGCCGTCCAGCGCGGCGTAGCTGCCGCCAAGGGTCAGGGCGTCCGTGGCGCGCCATAGTCCCTTCAGCTCCAGTCCATCGATCCGCGTGGCCTGGCGCTGCACCTCGAAGATGCCCGAGGGCAGGCGGTTCAGCAGCGAGCCGCGTTCGGCCTCGGACCGGAACACGGCGGCGGACAGCTCGACGCGCGCGCCGCGGTATTCGACCCCGACCTCGGTGTTGTCCGACACCACCGGCTCGACGTTGAGGAAGGTGTCGACGTCCTGATTGGGGCGGTTGATGCCGCGCAGCACCCGACCGACGTCCGGCATGGTGAAGCCCTGGGCGAAGGAGCCGTAGACGAGGAGAGCCGGAGTCACCTCGAAGGCGGCGCCGATATTGAACAGCGTCTCCTCGAAGCCCGGCTCGCCGCCCGCCACCGTCTGAGGGCCGTAGGCGTATAGGGTCTGGAAGTCGTCGACCTTAAGCTTCGCCGATTCACGCCGCACGCCCGCCGACAGGCTGAGGCGGCCCGCCAGGACCGACTGGTTCAGCTGCAGGAAGGGCGACAGGCTCTCGTAGGCGGTCTCGGGCACCCAGTTGCGCCCGGTCAGGATCAGTTCCTGATAGGTCCGGTCGCGCAGGCCGTCGAGGCCGACCAGGGCCTTGAGGCCCGCCAGACCGGGAACCTGGCCCTGCCAGTCGATCTTGAAGCCCAGCTTTTCCGAGTTGTTGGCCGACTGGTCGAACAGGGTCCCGACCGGGGCGATGCGGGGGTCCTGGAAGTCCGGGAAGCTGCCGCCGCCGAATACGCCCTGGTAATCGTGGGCGAAGACCTGGGCCCGCAGGACGCCGCCGAACAGGTCGCGATCGGTGTAGGTCAGGGCCGCAGAGGTCACCGCGTTCGAGGGCTGCTCGCCCGGCGCCGCGCCGCGCACGGCGGTGGTCGGGACGCCCGTCGCCCGGTCGCCCGCCACGGTCACATAGTCGCCGTCGCCTTCCAGATCGAAGCGGTTGACCCAGCCCTCCAGCCGGCGATCGCCGCCCAGGTCCCAGCCACCGCGCGCAAGCAGCGAGACGGCTTGCGAGTCCTGGACCTCGCCCTGGGCGCCGTCGAAGCCGACGCGGCTGCCGTCAGCGTCATAGTAGGCGCCGCGGGTCTCGAAGGCCGCGCCCACGGTCAGGTCAAAGGCGCCGAAGTCACGGCCGCCGATGGCGGCGATCTTGGCGCCGACGCCGTCGCCCTGCAGCTCGTCGTCGGTGGTGACCTGGGCCATCATCCGCCCGGTCAGGCCCTCCGCCTCGGACGGCTTGCGGGCGGTGACGTAGTTGACCACCCCGCCGGTGGCCCCGATGCCCTGGATGGCGTTGGAGCCGAAGATGACCTCGACCCGGTCGATGAAGAAGGGATCGATGGTGTAGCCGTCGCGGCTGTCGTCGCGCAGCGGCGTCGACTGCGGCACGCCGTCGACGAGATAGAGCGGCGAGCGTCCGCGCAGGGTCTCGCCGAAGCCCGACAGCTTCTGCCGCGTCGGCGAGAAGGAGGGCACCAGGGCCGCCACCGTATCGACGGCCGAGGCGGCCAGCGCCGTCTGCTGGACGATGGCCTCGGCGTCGATGAGCTCGACCGTGGCGGCGATCGCGGAGCGCGGGGTCTCGATCCGGGAGGCGGTGACCACCACCTCGTCCAAAAGCGTCGCGTCCGGGGTGGGCCCCTCCTGGGCCGCCGCGGGAAGCGCGGCCAGCAGCAGCGGCAGGAGGGCGACGGTGGCGAGGAGACGAGGGGACATGGAGCTCTTCAGGGGAACGACAGGGAGGGCGTCTGACCACAGGCCTTGTTGCGAGTCAATCGCACTCGCATCTAGCCAGCCTGGTGTTGGCTTCTTCGTGGCTATCGCAGGGGCCGAGCAGCGCTTGACCTGCGGGGCGGCGAGAGGAAAAGAGGTTCATGGCCAAATACGCGCCCCTCGCAACCTATCTGCGGCGTCAAAGGCGGACCGAAGTGGTGCTAACGTTCCGCGATATCGAACGCATCATCAGCGGCCTTCTTCCGAAGGCTGCGGCGACGGAGGGCTGGTGGAAACCTGAGCGCGGCGCGCCCGCGACGCCACAGCATCTCGCCCTGGCGGACGCCGGCTTCGTGGCCGAGCCGCATCTCCGAACGGAGACGGTGCGGTTTATCCGCGACGGAGGTCCTCGCGACGGGTCGATCGGAGGTCGGGATCGGCCGGTTCTCGACGACGGCGGTGTCATCGCCAACGAGCGGACGGCCGTCGCGAAGGGCGAAGAGACCGGTCGGCTCAGCGGTCGTCAGGCTCACGGAGCGCCGGCGGGCTGAGCGCGGCCGGGGCGAGCTCGTCGCGACGCCTGTCGAACCGGCGCCTTATCCAGGTTCGGCCGGGCTTTTCGACGAGCAGATGCAGCGCCGCCGCGATCAGGGCCGTGGCGATGAACAATCCGATCAGTTCGACCGGCGTGATGCGGAAGGTGCTGTCGATGCCGCGCAGTTCGGCCACGACGCCCTTCCAGGCCACGATCACCGGCATGTGCACCAGATAGAGGGCGAAGGACGCTTCTCCGGCGAAGACAAGGCCCGGGGCGGCGAGGGGGCCCTCGCAATCCGCCCGCGCGAGCAGGGACCAGGTCAGAATCACGGGGGCGGCGAGGGCGACGATGGTGCGATCGTCCAGTGACAGCTGCATCGCGCCCAGCAGCAGGACGGTCGTGGACAGGGCGGCCGCGGCGGCCACGGGCGGGCTCCAGCGCCAGCGATGGCCCAGCCCGTAGAGCGCCATGCCGACCAGGAATTCGGGGACGATCCGGAGAATGCCGAGGGAGTCCTCAGCTCGCGGAAGGACCTTGCCGAACGCCTGGACGTAGAAGGCGTCGAGGGCGACGAACGCCGCGGCCCCGATCCCCAGCAGCACCCACGGCCGCGCTCGCAGACGGAGGGCCAGCCAGGCGTAGGCGGGGAACAGCAGATAGGCGAACCATTCCGCCGACAGGGACCAGCTCGGGCCGCTCCAGTTCAACTCCGCATCGGTCGGAAACCAGGCCTGGATGAGAAACAGCGTCTGGAAGAAGGCCAGCGGCCCGTAGCCCTCGGCGTCGAAGCGGACGCCGGCGGCGGTCGCGCCCAGCACCATGATCAAGGCGCCCGTCAGAACCGCGACGTGCAGGGGATAAAGCCGCGCGAGCCGGGCGACGATGAAACGCCGGTAACTGAAACCGCGGCTCGCGAAGGCCGGACCGTAGACGTGCGCCAGAATGAAGCCCGACAGCATGAAGAAGGCGTCCACCGCCAGCCGGCTTCGCTCGATGATCGGGCTGAAGCCCAGGGCCGGATCCCATTGGAGCTGATAATGGAACAGCACCACCCCCAAGGCGAGGAAGGCGCGCAGACTGGTCAGGGCCCTGAGATCGGCGGGATAGCCGTCTCGGGTCGGCGGTACGGATGTCATTCGCGATGGCCCCCCAAGGGCGGCGGATCAGCACCGCCGCCATATTGAGATACGCATCGGGCGGGAACATCCCTCATGCGCGACGCCAGACGGGGCCGGCCGGTCATACGGGACGTCCAAGTCTGGCTCGGGGCTCGGCATGCCCTCGGCCGGTTTGCCAGCCTGGACCGCTGCGGCTCTGGGTGAGGCCGCCCCCAAGACATGTCATGTCCCTCAGCCAGACGAGAGGATGTCCAGGCCGACCGCCGGGCCTGGCGACCAAACGCCGGGAGTCCGTCCCCGGCTAGCGGGAAGCGCGGCCGAGAAGTTCGATCAGTTCGGACGCCTTGGCCTTGCGGTCGGCGAGATCGTCACCCGCGATCGCGCCCATGACGCAGTGATCCATGTGGTCCTTCAAGACCTGGCCCTCGACACGCGACAGCGCCGCCCGAACGGCCTGGAGCTGGGTCAGGACGTCGATGCAGTAGCGGTCCTCCTCGACCATTCTGGAAAGACCACGCACCTGTCCCTCTATGCGGCTCAGGCGGTTCAACACCTTCGGCTTGATCTCGGTCTGCATCCTGTTCCTCGTTCCGACCGTTCGATCCTACCTCACCGTCACACCTTGCGCGATACCCCTGTGGGGTATATTTGTTAGTGAGGTTGTCTGAGGAGCCGTCATGGCTACGTCATCCCATTCCCATCCCGCCGGTCACGGCTGTTGTTCGAACAAGACGCCTCAAGCCGGCGCCCAGGCGATCGATCCGGTCTGCGGCATGACCGTCGATCCGGCGACCACGGCGCATGGGGCCGCCCACGCGGGGGAGGAGTATGTCTTCTGTTCGGCGGGCTGCCGGACCAAATTCGTGGACGATCCGGATCGCTATCTCGGCGAGCGGCCCGAACCGGCTCCCGTCACGCCCGGTGCGATCTACACCTGTCCGATGCATCCCGAGGTGCGCCAGGAGGGACCGGGCTCCTGTCCGATCTGCGGCATGGCGCTGGAGCCGGAGACCGTCACCGCCGAGGCTCCGGTCAATCACGAACTGATCGACTTCACCCGTCGCCTGTGGATCGGCGCGGTTCTGACGCTGCCGGTCTTCGCGCTTGAAATGGGCGGCCATCTGACCGGGCTGGCGATGCGGATTCCGGGCCAGACCTCCAACTGGATCCAGTTCGCCCTGGCGACGCCGGTCGTGCTGTGGTCCGGCTGGCCGTTCTTCCAGAGGGGCTGGGCGTCCATCCGCAATCGCAGCCTCAACATGTTCACCCTGATCGCCATCGGCGTCGGTGCGGCCTGGATCTACAGCGTGGTCGCGGTTCTGGCGCCGCATCTGTTCCCGGCGGCGGTCCGGCGGATGGACGGCAGCGCGCCGGTCTATTTCGAGGCGGCGGCCATCATCACCGTCCTGGTGCTGGTCGGCCAGATCCTGGAGCTTCGGGCGCGCGAACAGACGTCGGGGGCCATCAGGGCCCTGCTGGACCTCGCCCCGAAGACCGCGCGGCGCGTCCGCAACGACGGCGGCGATGAGGACGTCACCCTCGATCTGGTCGCTGTGGGAGATCGGCTGCGCGTCCGTCCCGGCGAGAAGGTGGCGGTCGACGGAGAGATCTTGGACGGCCGGGTCACCCTCGACGAGTCCCTCGTCACGGGTGAATCCATGCCGGTGACCAAGGACGTCGGCGACAAGGTCGTCGCCGGGTCGCTCAACAAGACCGGCTCGTTCGTCATGCGAGCCGACAAGGTGGGCGCCGACACCCTCCTGGCGCAGATCGTCCAGATGGTGGCGCAGGCCCAACGCAGCCGCGCGCCGATCCAGCGGCTGGCCGACAAGGTGTCGGGCTGGTTCGTTCCGGCCGTGATCGGGATCGCCGTTCTCGCCGCGATCGTCTGGGGCCTGGCCGGCCCCGAACCGCGGCTGTCCTACGCCCTCGTCGCCGCGGTCTCCGTGCTGATCATCGCCTGTCCGTGCGCCCTGGGCTTGGCCACGCCGATCTCCATCATGGTCGGGGTGGGGCGCGGCGCTCACGCCGGGGTGCTCATCAAGAACGCCGAGGCGCTGGAGCGCTTCGAGAAGGTGGACACCCTGGTGCTCGACAAAACCGGCACCCTGACGGAGGGGCGCCCCTCGGTGACGGCCGTCCGGCCAGCCGACGGGTTCGACGAGGCCGAGCTTCTGAGACTTTCCGCCAGTCTTGAGCGGAGCAGCGAGCATCCGCTGGCGGACGCCGTCGTTCGGGCGGCGAGCGACCAAAATCTGGTTCTGTCCGAGGCGTCGGACTTCGACAGCCCCGTCGGGCGCGGCGTCACCGGGGTCGTCGACGGCCGCCGCGTGGCGCTCGGCAACAGCCGCTATCTGGCCGAGATCGGCGTCGACGTCGGGCCTCTGGAAGCCGGGGCCGATACGCTTCGCCAAGACGGCGCGACCGCCATCTTCGTCGCCGTGGACGGGGCTGCGGCCGGCGTGCTGGGCATCGCCGATCCGGTCAAGGCGACGACCGCCGAGGCCATCCGCGATCTGAAGGCGTCGGGGCTGCGTCTGGTGATGATGACCGGCGACAACCGTACAACGGCGGAGGCGGTGGCGCGCCGGCTCGGCATAGACGACGTTCAGGCCGAGGTTCTGCCCCAGGACAAGGCGGCGGTCGTCGAGCGGCTGAGAGCGGAGGGTCGGATCGTCGCCATGGCCGGAGACGGTGTGAACGACGCCCCGGCCCTGGCCGCCGCCGACGTGGGGGTGGCCATGGGCGCCGGCTCGGACGTCGCGATCGAGAGCGCCGGGGTCACCCTTCTCGGCGGCGATCTCCAGGGCCTCGTCCGGGCGCGCAAACTGTCCCGTGCGGTGATGAGCAACATCCGCCAGAACCTGGTCTTCGCCTTCGGTTACAACACCCTCGGCATTCCGATCGCGGCGGGACTGCTCTACCCGGTCTCCGGCCTCCTATTGTCGCCGGCCCTGGCGGCGTTGGCGATGGCCCTGTCCTCCGTCAGTGTGATCGCCAACGCGCTGCGGCTCCGGGCCGTCCGACTCTGATGGACGTCCCATGGCCAGAAGGCCGTCGCAGACGAGAGCCGCGGCGGGCGCCAATACGCATTCCGGCGACCGATCCCTCGCCTGATCCAACGGCGTTCGGGAATATTTAATCACGGCGGAACCGTGGCTCCGGGGCCGGATTACGCTGGACGATGTCCGGCGTGGGCAGTCGGGGCAAGGGACCAAACTCGCACCCGCCGCAACGTTGTCGGACGCATCGATCGTCTGGCCGTCCGGCGATCCGCCGGCGACCCCCTCAAGCGGAGACTCCCTATGCTCACCCCGACTTTCACCCGCACGTCTCTCTTGGTCGCCGGCTGTTCCGCTCTCGTTCTGGCGGCCTGCAGCCCGGCGGCGGAACCGCCGCCGAACACGGAGGCCGAAGCCTCGGCTCAGACGCAGGAGCCGATGGCCATGGCGCAGACTCCGTTCTCCGCCGCCGAGGCCAAGATGCACGAGGCCATGATGTCCGCCATGGGCGCGGATGCGGGCGAGACATGGGCCCGCAAGATGATCTCTCACCACCAGGGCGCGCTGGACATGTCCGAGATCGTGCTGAGGGACACACAGGACGCGGATATCCGTCGCATGGCCCAGAAGACCATCGAGATGCAGACCGGCGATATCGCCGAGCTGCGGCGCTGGCTTGAAACGAACGTGGGCGCCGCCGCCGGCGCGGCGGCTCCGGGCGGAAGCGCGGAAAATCCATACGCGACGGCCGAGGCCAAGATGAAGGACGCCATGATGGCCGCGACCGGGGCCGACACGGACCAGACCTGGGCTCGCAAGATGATTGCGCATCACCAGGGCGCCCTCGACATGGCCCAGGTGGTGTTGCGCGAAAGTCAGGACGCCGACATCCGGCGCATGTCGCAGAAAACGATCGAGATGCAGACCGCCGACATCGCCGAGTTGCGCGCCTGGCTGGACTCCCATCCGGCCGGCGCCGCCTGATTGGCGATCGGAATGTGATTGAAGAGCGTTGTCGCGAAAGGAGCGATCGATGGAAAAGATGAAGACGATGGATTCGATGAAGGGGAGCTACCGTTCGTTCGGCTTCGAACTCGTTCTGGATTTCATCATCATGTACCTGGTGATGTACACGATGATCGCGTCCCTCAATCACTTCTACTTCAACCTCAACAACGTCTACATGACGCTGATGATGGTTTCGCCGATGGCGATCCTCATGCTGATCTTCATGCGATCGATGTATCCGTCGAAACGGACCAACCTGCTGATCGGCGGAGCCGCGGCCCTGGTGTTCGCGGTGAGCTTCTACGGCATGCGGACCCAGGCGGCGGTGGGCGACACCGAGTTCCTGCGCTCGATGATTCCCCACCATTCCGGCGCGATCCTGATGTGTCAGCAGGCGTCGCTGGAGGATCCGGAAGTGCTCGGTCTGTGCGAGGAGATCGTCAGCTCCCAGGAGAGGGAGATCGCCCAGATGAAAGCCATCCTGGCGCGGCGCTGATCCAGCGCCAGGCGACGGGAGTTTCCGGCCCGGTCGGCTCTGCGGCAGCGTGTCGCGAGGGCCGACCGGGTCGCCTGCGTAAAACCCTATAGATCGTCGCCTCGCCGAGGCGCGGTTCTGACTTTCAGGAGTATCTTATGAAGCTAGATCGTCGACTGCTGCTGCGCGGCGCCGTCGCGGGCGGCGGTCTCGCCGCCTTGCAGGGCCTGATGCCCGCCTGGGCGCAGACGGGCTCGCCGGGGCTGCGGTCGGACCTGCCTACCCTGACTGGGCCGAATATCGATCTGACCATCGGTCAGACACCCTTCACCGTGAACGGGCGCACCGCGACCGCCACGACCATCAACGGCGTGCTGCCGGCGCCGGTGTTGCGGCTGCGTGAAGGCCAGAACGCCCGTCTGGCGGTGACGAACACCCTGGACGAAGACACCTCGATCCACTGGCATGGGATTCTCCTGCCCTTCCAGATGGACGGGGTGCCCGGGATCAGCTTCCCAGGCATTAAGCCGCGCGAGACCTTCGTCTATGAGTTTCCGATCAGGCAGTCCGGCACCTTCTGGTACCACAGCCACTCCGGCCTGCAGGAGGCGCTCGGCCATTACGGGCCGATCGTCATCGATCCGGCCGGCGCCGATCCGGTCGCCTACGACCGCGAGCATGTGCTGGTCCTGTCGGACTGGAGTTTCATGCATCCGCACGAAATCCTCGACAAGCTGAAGAAGAGCCCCGGCTACTTCAACCGGCAGCGCACGACCCTGGCGGGCCTCTTCTCCGGCGAGGACCGCATGAGCCTGGAGGAACGGCGCATGTGGGGCCAGATGCGGATGGACCCGCGCGACATCCTCGACGTGAATGGGACGACCTACACCTATCTGATCAATGGACACGGCCCGCAGGAGAACTGGACCGGCCTGTTCCGACCCGGCGAACGGGTGCGGCTGCGCATCATCAACGCCTCGGCCATGTCGATCTTCAACGTCCGCATCCCCGGCCTGCCGATGACGGTGGTCCAGGCCGACGGCGAGAACGTGCGTCCGGTCGAGACCGACGAGTTCCAGATCTCCGTCGCCGAGACCTATGACGTCATCGTCCGACCGACCGAAGACCGGGCCTACACCATCGTATCCGAGGCCATCGACCGTTCCGGCATGGGGCGGGCGACCCTTGCTCCGCGCCTGGGGATGACCGCCGAGGTTCCGCCGCTCCGCGAGGTTCCAAACCTGACCATGAAGGACATGGGCATGGGGGACATGGGCGGGATGGGCGGCATGGACCACGGCTCGATGGGAGGCCAGCCGGGCGGCGCCATGGCGGGGATGGATCATGGCGCCATGACCGGCGCCTCCGGCGGCGCCATGGCCGGGATGGATCACGGCGCCATGGCGACCCAGTCCACGGGTGCGATGACCGGGATGGACCACGGCTCCATGGCCGGCATGAGCATGCGCGATCCCGCCAACGCGCCGCCGGACATGGCGGTGGGGGTCGGCGTGGACGCCATCGCCATGGCGCCGGCCAACCGCATGGGCGAGCGCCCGACGGGACTGGCCGACGTACCCCACCGCGTGCTGGTCTACACCGACCTGGTCTCGCTGACGCCCAACAAGGACCAGCGTCCCCCATCGCGGACCATGGAGATCCACCTGACCGGCAACATGGAGCGGTTCATGTGGGGCTTCGACGGAAGAAAGTTCAGCGAACTGGTCGAGCCGATCCGCTTTGAGCGGAACGAGCGGGTGAGGGTGACCCTGGTCAACGACACCATGATGGCCCACCCCATCCACCTGCACGGCCACTTCTTCGAACTGGTGACCGGCGGACCGGCGGGCCACCAACCGCTGAAGCATACGGTCAACGTTCTCCCCGGCGGCAAGGTCACCTTTGACCTGACCGCCGACAATCCCGGGGACTGGGCCTTCCACTGTCACATGCTGATGCACATGCACGCGGGCATGTTCAACGTCGTCACCGTCCGCCCGATGGCAGGAGCTTCGTCATGATCCGTCGGTCTGTGGGTCTCGTCCCTCTGCTCCTCGCGGCCTCGGCCGGCCCGGTGTTCGCCCAGAGCCACGCCGGGCACGGCGCGGCGGCTAACGCCGTCCAGCCCGCCGTCCAGCTGCCCGCCGGTTGCGTCCGGCGCGGCGCGCCGACGGCGGATCCCTCCCGCGTCGGAACGCTCGGGGCGCCGGCCTGCCCAACCGGCGCCGTGCCCGAGCGCGCGCCGGCGTCGGCGGACCCCCACGCCGGGCACGACATGTCGACGATGGGCCAGACCGCGCCCGCGCCGACCATGCCGGCGGGACATGACATGTCGACCATGCAGAGCGGCCAACAGCCGGCCGGCGCCGGTCAGCCGAATCCTCACGCCGGGCACGACATGTCGACGATGCGGCAGACCGCGCCCGCGCCGGCCATGCCGGCGGGACATGACATGTCGACCATGCAGAGCGGCCAGCAGCCGGCCGCCGCCGGCCAGGCGGACCCGCACGCCGGGCACGACATGTCGACGATGCGGCAGACCGCGCCCGCGCCGGCCATGCCGGCGGGACATGACATGTCGACCATGCAGGCCGGCCAACAGCCGGCCGCCGCCGGTCAGCCGGATCCCCACGCCGGGCACGACATGTCAACGATGCGGCAGACCGCGCCCGCGTCGGCCATGCCGGCGGGACATGACATGTCGACCATGGGGCAGATGCCCCCGGGTCATGACATGTCGGCCATGGCGATGCCGCCCGACGTGCCGACCAGCGCGGACAACCCGGGACGCCCTCCGGAAATGCCCGTTCCGCCCGGGGCGACCAGCGGCCCCGCTCACGCCGCCGATACCCTGTTCGATCCCGCGGAGATGGCGGCGGCCCGCGAACAGCTTCGCGTCGAGAATGGCGACGTGCGGACCACCGCGGTGATCATCGACCAGCTCGAAGCGAGTTTCGGAGACGGCGAAGAAGGCTACGCGCTGGACGCGCAGGGCTGGACCGGCGGCGACATCAACCGCTTCTGGTGGAAGTCGGAAGTCGAGGGCGACTTCGACGGCGAGGTCGAGGAAGCCGAGATCCAGGCCCTTTACAGCCGGGCGTTCCGGCCCTTCTTCGACTTCCAGACGGGTCTGCGACAGACCTACCGTCCGGAGGGCGATCGAACCGATCTGGTCGTGGGCGTTCAGGGCCTCGCGCCCTACTGGTTCGAGGTCGATGCGGCGGCCTTCCTCTCCAACAAGGGTGAACTCACGGCGAGGGCGGAGGCCGAATACGATCAGCGGATCACCAACCGCTGGATCGTGCAGCCTCGCGCTGAAGTCGTGCTGTCGGCCGAGGACATCCCCGAGCTCCGGATTGGATCCGGCCTGACGTCGATCCAGATCGGGGCTCGGCTGCGGTACGAATTCCACAAGGAGTTCGCCCCCTATGTCGGCCTGGAATGGACCAAGAGCTTCGGGAATACGGCGGACTTCCTCGAAGCCGATGGGCGAAGCTCGGAAGACACGCGCCTCGTCGTCGGCATCCGGACGTGGTTCTAGCGAAGGTCGGCGGCGGCGGGCCTCGTCTGATCCTTGGCCCCGATAGGCGGTCGCGGATCGTCGCCGAGGCGCGGCGTCCCCGGTCTCGGCGGCTGGAAAGGACGGGGAGGTCTCGGTGAGGCCGCGGCCCCTCTCGGCCGTGGTCATCGACCTCGACGACACCCTGCTCTCGGCCTACCGCCGGCCGGATCTGGCCTGGCGGAGCGTCTGCTTGATGATGCAAGCCGAGCTGGGCGGCCTCGCCCCGGATATCGCGGCGCAGGCGCTCACGCGGGCCGGGCAGGCGTTCTGGCGCGACCCGCGGTGTCATGAGTTGGGTCGCGCCGACCCACGACACGCGCGGCGCCTCATCGCGACAGCGGCCTTCGAGACCCTGCTTCGGGAAGGCCATCCCGCACCGGCTTGCGAAACGGTCTCGAGCCTCGCCGACGCCTTCAGCCGGCGGCGGGACGAAGAGATGCGGCTCGAGGCGGGGGCTGAGGCCCTGCTGCTCGACTTGCGCGACGCGGGCTATCGCCTCGCGCTTCTCACCAACGGCGCCGGACCGTTGCAGCGCGCCAAGATCGAACGGTTCGGTCTCGAACCGTATTTCGATCACATTCAGATCGAGGGCGAAGTCGGCGTGGGAAAGCCCTTTCCCGACGCGTTCAGGCGTGCGTTCGCCGCCCTGGCCGTCGAGGCCCCCGAGGTCTGCGTGATCGGCGACAGCCTCGAATGGGACATCCGTCCGGCCAAGGCTCTGGGCTGTCGGACCGTGCTGTATGATCCGGAACGGGCCCTTGAGGCCGAACCCCGTCGCAGCGACGCCGACGTGGTGGTCAGGACCTTGACGGGCCTGGCGCGTTGTCTGCCTGCGCTTCACACTCAGCGTGAATGAAGGGTTCGGCGTGCGGGATACCGCCGCGTCGCTTTTAAGCCGCCCGCGATCGAGGTGCGCCAGATCGACGATCCGATCGCGCAAGAAAAACGCCGCGCGGCTCGCCGCGCGGCGTTCCCCACTTCGGTTTCGGCCCCTCAGGAGGCGGGAGGCCGCCTCCTCAGTGAACCATGAAACGGACGACGCCGTTCATCTGATGGCCGTCGGCGCCCTTCGCGGTCCAGGCGGCGGCGTAGGTGCCGGGCGCGAGGGCCGGAAGCGGGGCGCTGACGGTGACCGCGGGTGCAGCCTCCGCTGACAGGGCCACATCGACCGCCTGGTTCGACGGTCCGCCGGTCAGGCGAAGGGACGTCAGGACCATGGCGTGCGGGAAAGTCGCCGAGAAGGTGGTCGGGGCGGAGGACAGCATGGCGTTGTCCGCCGGAGTGGTCGCCACGCCATTGGCCGGCGCCTGCATGGCGGCGTGGTCCTGCGCCGACATGCCGGCATGCGACTGGCTCTGGGCCTGGGCGGCCGACAGAGGAGCGAAGGCCGCGAGGGCGGCGAGAGTGGCGAGTATTGAACGGTTCATCGAAAACTCCTGGACTTCAAGCGAACTACTGTTTGGGCGGCATGGTCATGCCGTCCATCTTCGACATGTCATGGCCGGCCATCGGATCGGCAGGCGGCGGTGTCGGCTCTGGCGCGGGCGCGGGCCGGGGGGCCGGGCGGGGCGCCGATGCCTTGGGAGGCGCGGCCGGGGTTGATGCGGCAGGGGCGGGCGTGGCGGCCTGCGGCGGCGTCGCCTCGGGGGTTGCGGCCGGCACGGCTTCCATCGGAGCCATCGCTGAAGCGTCCGGCGTCGGCTCGGCGTCCACCGGTTGAGGCTCGGCGGCGGGCTGGCAGGCGCCCAGGGTGACCGCCGCGGCCGCGGCGAGGATCGGCAATCTCATGTGGCAAGCTCCTGATAAGAGGGCGACGGTCAGGTATTTCCATCGACGCCTTCATACTGGTTTACGCGGGCGAGCGCCGCAGCCCTCGCCGTCCGGCCTTCATCCGCGTCATTTCGGAGCCGGCGGGACGTCGCCCGCGCCGCCCAGGACATCGAACAGCTTGCGACGGGCGCGCGCGACGCGCGTCTCCACCGTCTTGACGGTCACGCCGAGAATTTCGGCCGCTTCCGCCTGGCTGCGCCCCTCGATCGCGGTGAGCAGCAGCGGGGCCTTGAGATGCGGCGGCAAAAGGCTGATCGCCTCGTTCAGACGGGCGAGTCGGTCGCCGGCCTCCATCCGTTCATCCGCCGGCTCGTCGCCGTTCGCCACGGCCAAGGCTTCCGGCGATGCCAGATCGACGTCGCCCCGGATCAGGCGTCGGACGAACCGGCGGCGGCTCCAGTCCCGGCATTTGTTGAGCGCTATGGTCCGGATCCAAGCTTCGAAGGGCCGGGTCGGGTCATAGCGGCGGATGTTGATCCACGCCGCCGCATAGGTCTCCTGCAACAGATCCCACGCATCCTGTTCGTCGCCGACATAGCGCCGGACGAAGCGGAACAGGGCCGTCTTGGTCTGCTGCATCAGCGCGCCGAAGGCCGCCCGATCGCCGCCGGCGGCGCGCGCTGACAGGTTCGCTGGACTCTCCACCCGGAACGCTAGCCTTCGTCGGGCGCGAGAGCCGCCACGATGCGGTCGTCGAAGACCTCGGCCTGGGCAGGGGTCAGCACCGACCGCATCTCGAAGACGTGGGCTATCGTCTCCTTCTGAAGGGCGCCCATGGCGACGTGGAAATGGTCGACCGCGGCCTGAACCGGGGGACCGTCGCCGTCGCTCTGTTCGATCGCGCGCGCCAGCTCGAGGTTGGCCGCGCGGACATCGGCTTCGAGCGCGGGCCGACGCGCTGCGAACCGGGCCTCGACCGCCTCGATGCGCGTCAACTGGTCAGGCGACAGCTTGAGATCGTGGTGCACGATGTCGTGCAGGGACGGCGGCTCGCGCCGGCTCAGCACCCAGCTGGCGCTGATCCAGGTGCCCGCGCCGCTGGCGACGGCCGCCAGCACGGCCGTCAGGACGATCGCGCGCCAGCCGCGCATCACCGCCCGGTTTCCAGTCTCACCAGAGGCGACAGGCCCGCATCGACCGTGAAGATGGCCATCTCTCCCGGCGGGCTCGGCGCGGCGGCCGCGCCGACGCCGCCCGCCGTCAGACCGGTGGCGAGGGCCACGGCGACCGCGCCGAGACGGACCTGCGTGGCCAGTCGTTCGCCGCGAAGCGTCTCGACCCGGCTCCAGACCAGCGGTTCGAGCCCGTCGAGCGACCGGCCGATGGGCGTCATCGCGGACTCGGCCAGAATGTCATCCAGTTTAAGCGACATCGAACACTCTCCTTGCGCCCCTACATCCTACTACGGCCAAGACCGTGACATCCCTCGGGCGAGGGGGCGGACCTCGCGCTGCGTAGATAGCAGAAGGGACAGGAGTGGAGAGGGTTTATGACATCACGCGGATTTTTCCCGGCATTGGGACTCGCGCTCGCCTTGTCGGTGAGCGCGCCCGCGATCGCGCACGAGGATCATGACGCCCCGGCGGTTCGCGGCCAGAGCGCCGCATCGACCGCCGAGGGGCCGCAATCGGACATGATGGCCATGCCCGGCATGGCGGCCGACATGGACCACGGGGCCATGATGGCGGACGAGGGTCCGAAACCCATGCCGCAGCGCCTGTACCGCTGGCTCGGCGCCATGCACCCGGCCGCGGTGCATTTTCCGATCGCCCTGTTCCTCGTCGCCGCCCTCCTCGAGATCGCCGCCCTGACCCTCCGGCGTCCGGTCCTGACCCAGGGCACGCGCGTCATCATCGCCTTGGCGGCCATCTCCGCGGTCGGCGCAGTGGCATTGGGCTGGTTCGCCATGGGGATGCCGGGACGGGACGACGCGACCCACGCCTCTCACAGATGGCTCGGCACTTCGATCGCCGCGCTGGGCCTCCTCAGCTGGTGGGCGAAGGAGCACTGGGTCCGCCGGCCGGGGCCCGGGCGCGAGAGAGTCTACATCGGCCTGTTGACGCTCACCGCCGTCGCCGTCGTGATCAACGGCCTCTTGGGCGGCATGCTGACCCACGGCGTGAGACATCTGATGTTCTGAAGGCCGCGCCGTCGTTCAACCTTGTCGTTTTTTCACCCACGCCCGTCCGACACACCTTTCGCGGCCGGCAAACAGGAGCCTCGCCCACGATGTTTCGTTCAACCTTCGCCGGACTGGCGGTCGCCGCTCTCCTCGCCACCGCCTCGCAGGCCCAGACCGCGGACGAACAACAGGTCCGCGCCGTGGTCACCGCCTACAAGACCGCCATCGAGCGGATGGATGTGTCGCAGACGCCGGCCCTGTTCTGGTCCGACTCCGAAATCTTCGAGAACGGCGGCGTGGAGGGATCGTTCGCCTACTATCTGGAGCACCATCTGGGTCCTGAGTTCGCCGATCTCGCTGGGTTCGACTTCCGCGACCACGACATGAAGATCGAGGTCGATGGCGATACGGCCTTCGTAAGCGAGACCTACACCTACCACATCACCTTCAAGGACGGCGCGCGAGCTCCCATAGAACGCCGCGGCGCCGCGACCAGCGTCCTGCGCAAGCGAGGTGACGAGTGGAGGTTCGACATCTATCATTCCTCGGCGCGGCCTTTCCGTCCGGCGGCCTGAGCGCGACCGCGACGGTCAGCGCCGTTTGCACATCGTTTTCTTGAGGTCTCATGGGATCCCACTCCATTCCACTCTCACGCCGCAGTCTCATCGCCATGGGAACGGGCGCCCTGGCGGTCGCGGCCTGCGCCCCGGTCGGTCGCGCGTCGAACGAGCTCGCCGTCTACAAGACGCCGACCTGCGCCTGTTGCACGGCCTGGGTGGATCACATGCGCGCCGCGGGCTTCGAGGCGCGGATCAGCGAGCTTCCCAGTCTCCGCTCGATCCGCAGCACCCAAGGCGTGCCCGAAGCCCTCGCGTCCTGTCACACCGCCCTGATCGGGGGCTATGTTCTGGAGGGCCATGTGCCGGCCGAGGACGTGAGACGGCTTCTGGCCGAGCGTCCCAAGGCCGTGGGCCTGGCGGTTCCGGCGATGCCCCTGGGGTCGCCGGGCATGGAGACGCCGGACGGCCAGCGCGAGCCCTATGAGACCCTGCTGATCCTCGAGGGCGGCGGCACACGCGTCTTCGCGCGTCACGGCTAGTCGGGTTCGTTCCATGAAGGTTCTCAGGCTGTCGACCCAGCTTCACAAATGGGTCGCCCTCGTGGTGGGGCTGCAGGTTCTGTTCTGGGTCGGCGGCGGTCTGGTCATGACCGTCATTCCGATCGAGACGGTGCGTAGCGAACATCGCGCGGCCGAACTCAAGCCGGCTCTGCTTGAGGTTGGAGCTCTTCCGACCCTCGCCGTCGTGGCCCGTCGCGCGGGCGTGGCGCCAATCCAGGCGGAATTGCGCACGACGCCGCGCGGGCCCGCCTGGACGCTGAAACCGACGGATGGAGAGCCCGTCGTCGTGTCCGCCGTCACAGGCCTTCCTTTCGGGCCGATGTCCGCTGGCGAGGCCTCGGCGTTCGCCCGGACGGGCTACAAGGGCGAGGCGAAGGTGTCCGACGCCGTGCTGCTGGCCACGGCGCCTCAGGAAACCGGCCGGACAGGACCGCTCTGGAGGGTCGATTTCGCCGACCGCGAGCAGACGACCTTCTACCTGTCGCCGGCAACCGGAGAGGTGGTGACGCGCCGTTCGGGCGTCTGGCGGTTCTACGACTTCTTCTGGCGGCTCCACATCATGGACTGGAAGACCGGCGAGAACTTCAACCACCCGCTGATCATCATCACGACCGTTCTCACCCTGAGCATCGTGATCACGGGGATCATCCTGCTCTGGATCCGTTTGGCGCGGGATCTGAAGGCGTTCAGGGCGTTCCGGCGGCCGGGCGGTCCTGGAAATTAGGGTGCAGAGGGCGCCCCTGATCCAGGCAGCGAAACGATAAACCTTGGTCAGGGACGGCACTTGGTGCCGCCGAGGGGCCAGGTCGTCGGTAATTGAATCGGGGTGAACCCTCAAATCTTAGACGATAAACCGATCCCAGGCGCCGTAATGCTCCTTGCTTCGGCGGCCGCGCGGAAGGCTCAGCACCATGACGGCCAAGCCGGTGAGCACTACGGAGATCGTAGAGATCAATCCGCTTTGCTCCATGATCCATGGGCTAAGCACCAGCCAGGTCGCCAGGACAATGTTCAGCAAGCGGAGGGGCCGCGCCACTTCCGCCATGGCAATGACGGAGGTTGTTACAATCAGGGCTCCGATCAGGTGATCGCTGTCAGCGAGAGGCGCCTCAGTCCCGACGGCCAGTCGCGAGAACATCAGCCAGACCCCAAGTGCCGCGCAGACCACCAGGGTCCATGGCGCATTGACGCCCCGCAGCGCCGAGGCGGCTGCGGCCGGAACTCCATCCCCGAACCCGGCCCGGCGATCAATCGTCCCGCCGGGCAGGGCGTCGCCGCGAAAGAAGGCGCGCCAGAAGGGCCGTCCTCGGCGGGTGTTCAGCACCATGAACTGTCCCATGGCGACCAGTTCGTCGAGGGAATAGGGGATCATGATCAGCATGGCGATGCCCGCCGCAATGCAGAGCGTGCAGTAGGTGCCAATGACGATAGGCTGGGCGATGATGAAATAGATGCTGACCACGCCGAGCGGAACGACGACGATACCGAACAACAACACCATCCACGGCATGGTGCGCCACCGCGCCCGGCCGCCCATCGCCCCCATCAGAATCTCGATCATATAGGTGATGGTCCCGACCCCGCCGTCGGCAACCGGCCAGGCCTTGGACATGTCGGAGGTGATGACGCGCTCGGTTCCGTTGAGCGGCCCGGGAACATTGAAGAACGGCTCCCAAACCCCGTCGATATGGCCTAGCTGATAAGCGGTGAGAATCCTTGACAGCACGAGACCGACCAGGCCCAGGGCGATGATCGGAACGCGCTGGAGATAGGTCGAAGGACAATAGCTCCAGCCCGGCGGGGTGTCAGTCTCGTCCATCATCCCTTCCATGCTCATCCCCGGCATCATCGGGATCAGGATGGTCAAGGCCACCACCAGGGCGCCGACCAGCATGTCGTTGCTGTAGACCGCCGCGCTCGGCGTCCAGAACAGGATGGAGGCGCCGAGCAGCCAGATACCGATGACGGTGTTGGCCCATTGGGCCCAGCCGCCCCTCGGCGACATGGAGAACCCGGCGAAGACCATGATCAGGACGCCGCTGATCACGTCGTTCCAGCCGCTCAGGGCGTTGCGAAGGGCGGGCGCCCACAGATTCCGTTCCTCGGTGACCGTCAGGATGGCGGCCGAGAACTCGGTCTGGGTGAAGACGCCGAAGATTAACGGAACCGTCGCCAGCCACAGGCCCAACCCCATGGTCAGCCAATGCACCCACAGCATGTCGAAATGCATGCTGCGCATGGAGCGGGTGTGCTCGGCGAGCATCCGACTGTGTTCCGCCGGCTTCATGGCGTGGGCCCGCCCCGCCGCCGCCTCGACCTTGTCGTCAGCGACCCTGGCCGCGTTGAGCCTGTTGGCCTGATACCAAGCGAAGGGGTCGGCCTTCAGCCCGGCGACGATGGTCGGCAGGCTCTTGCGTAGGGTGTGTTTCGGAGACCAGCCCAGATGGGTCCGCGCCGCAGTCAGGTCGAGCTCATAGTGGTCTCCGGAGATGTCGACCATCCACGGCCGGATGAAACCATCCTCATCGAAGACGGCGCTTTCCGCCCAGGCTCCCGCCTTGGCGGCGGCCTTGGGAATGGAGAGCGTCTCCCATGCCTCGTCGTGGATCAGCCGACCGAGATCGCGCTGGATTTCGTCATAGGTCATCACGTCGGTCTCACCGAGCAGGACCGGAAAGTCCTCTGGCAGATCCGCGCGTCGATCGATCACCCGAGCGATGGCGGCCATCAGGTCATCAAGGTGCAGGGAGGGCTGGCCGGTGGCCAGACTGCCTGGATAGATCCGCGCGCTGGCCCGTTTCTCGTAAATGCGGGCGATTTGCTGGACCAGGAAGGCGGAGTGACCGCCGTCGTCATAGATACCGGCCGGCCGCAGGAAGACGGCGGGGATCTTGCCGCGCTTTTCGCGGATCAAGGCCTCGGTGAGAACCTTGGATTCGCGATAGGGCAGACTCGCGTCGAGCGGCGCGGTTTCGTCGATCGGCCGGCCCGGTTCCGTCGGCTGGTGCACCAGCATGGTGCTGGAGAAGACAAACTGTTCGACGTCGAAGGCCTGGAGGCCGTCCAGGAGGCGGCCGGTTCCGCGCACCGTCACCGCCTCGTAGCGCGGGTCGGGCTCGCCGCTGAGGTCGAAGAAGGCCGCCAGATGGATGACGGAAGCGATCTTGCGCCCGTATCCTGTCCGGACCCGGTCGAACGCCGCCTCGACGCTGGCGTCATCCGCCAGGTCGATGCAGACGCATTCGGCGCCGGCAGGGGGATGGGGCGGCAGGTCGCGATCGAAACCGATCACCCGGAAGCGTTTGGCCAGACGTTTGACCAGGGCCGAGCCGATGAAACCGCTCGAGCCGGTAACGATGACGACCGGCCGATCGCTGGCTGGAGCCGCCATCACCCGCGCCCCCGCAGACATTTGATCAGGGCGGCGATCGCGAGCAGCAGAGCGACGATCACCAGAAGGCTGACCAGCCCCATGCCGCCCATCATCCAGCCCATTCCGCTTTCATCCATCATCGCGCGTTCTCCTTGTTCAGGCCCGTCCGAAGACGGGCCCCCCGCGGGCCTCGGCGTCCGACTACTGCGGGCGCAGGGCGGTGACCTCATTGACCCCGTCGTGGATCGAGACGTCGAAAGCGACCCGGTCTCCGACCCTGGCGTCCGCCAGCACAGCGGCCTGGGCCGTGAAGGTCATGGCCATGGCCGGCCAGCCCACGTCCGGGATCGCGCCATGATCGATGGTGACGGTGCCGGCCGAGGCGTCGACAGCCGTGATCGTGCCTGTGCCGGCGCCGGTCTTGGCGTCCTGCCCCTCCGCCATCGGCATGCCGGACATATCCGGCGCCCCCGGCATGTCGGACGCGTTCGACGCCATGGGCATTTCAGAGGCGGGAGCCGGGTCGGCGGCCGGCGCGGTCTCGGATTGACCGCAGGCGCTTAAGCCGAGGGCGGCGGCGGCGGACAGGATCAGGGCGTGGTTCATGGTGTTTCTCCTTGGATTGACGTCTTCGAGCGAGACCTGCGGCGTCGCAGCAGCAGATAGCCTGCGGGAATAACGAGCATGGACAGCAAAGGCGCCGTCAGCATGCCGCCGATGACGGGCGCGGCGATGCGGCTCATCACCTCCGAACCGGCCCCGTGGCCGATCAGGATCGGGAAAAGACCGGCCAGGATTACCGCCACGGTCATGGCCTTGGGCCGAACCCGCAGCAGGGCTCCTTCGCGGACAGCGGTCTCGACCTCGGCCGGTTCGGAGTTTGGACCCCGGTCGTTGAGCGCAGTCTTCAGATAGATCACCATCACCACGCCGAACTCGGCCGCCAGACCGGCCAGGGCGATAAAGCCGACCCCGGTCGCGACCGACTGGTGATAGCCCAGCAGATACAGCAGCCAGACCCCGCCGGTCAGGGCGAACGGCAGGGTGGCCATGATCAAGGCCGCCTCGTCGAACCGCCCGAAGGTCAGATACAGCAGCACGAAGATGATCAGCAGGGTGGCCGGGACCACGATCTTCAGCCGTTCGGCCGCGCGCGTCAGATATTCGAATTGCCCGGAATAGGCGATGCTCACCCCGGGACTTAGAGTTATCTTTTCGGCCACCGCCGACCGCAGGTCGCCGACGACCGAGGCCAAGTCACGGCCACGAACATCGATATAGACCCAGGTCGTGGGGCGGCCGTTCTCCGACTTCAGCATCGGCGGACCGTCCGTGACCTGAAGGTCAGCGACCGTGCCGAGGGTGATCTGCTGGCCCGAGGGCGTCAGCACCGGCAGGGCCTGGAGCTCCGACAGGCTGTCGCGGATCTCGCGCGGATAGCGGACACTGATCGGATAGCGGGCCAGCCCCTCGACCGTCTGGCCGATGGTTTCGCCGCCGACCGCCCCCGCGACGATGCTCTGGACATCCGCGATATTGAGACCGTAGCGGCTGGCCGCCTGTCGATCGATGTCGATATCGATATAGCGCCCGCCCGTCAGCCGTTCGGCCAGGGCCGAGCTGACGCCGGGCACGGTCCTGGCCACCGCCTCGACCTCGGCGGCGATCCGGTCGATGGCCTGGAGGTCGGCGCCGGAGACCTTGACCCCGATCGGGCTTTTGATCCCGGTGGCCAGCATGTCGATGCGGTTGCGGATCGGCGGCACCCAGATATTGGCCAGACCGGGGACGCGTACCGCCGCATCCAATTCCTCGACCAGCTTCTCCGGCGTCATCCCGGGCCGCCACTGGTCGCGCGGCTTGAAGCGGATCGTGGTCTCGAACATCACCAACGGGGCGGGGTCGGTGGCCGTATCCGCCCGGCCGGCCTTGCCGAACACGCTCTCCACCTCGGGCACAGAACGGATCATGCGGTCCGTCTGCTGCAGCAGTTCGGACGCCTTCGCCGCTGACAGGCCCGGCAAGGCGGTCGGCATATAGAGCAGGTCACCCTCGTCCATCGGCGGCATGAATTCGCCGCCCAGCTGGCTGATCGGCCAGGCCGAGGTGGCGAACACCGCCAGGGCGATCAGCAGGGTGGCGCGGGGACGCCGCAGCACCCAGTCGAGCGGTCGGCGGTAGATGTGGGTCAGCCAGCGGTTGATCGGATTGCTCTGCTCGGCCGGGATCCGGCCCCGGATCAGATAGCCCATCAGCACCGGCACGAGGGTGACCGACAGGATCGCCGCCGCCGCCATCGCATAGCTCTTGGTGAAGGCCAGCGGCGCGAACAGCCGCCCCTCCTGGGCCTGAAGGCTGAACACCGGGATGAACGACAGGGTGATGATCACCAGGCTGAGGAACAGGGCCGGTCCCACCTCGACGGCGGCCTCGGTGATCACCCGCCAGCGGGCTTCGCCTGCAAGGGTCTGATCGGGATGATCATGCTCCCATCGCTCGATATGTTTGTGCGCGTTCTCGATCATGACCACGGCCGCATCGACCATGGCCCCGACGGCGATGGCGATGCCGCCCAGCGACATGATGTTGGCGTTGACGCCCTGCAGATGCATCAGGATGAAGGCCGCCAGCACGCCCAGCGGCAGGGTGATGATGGCCACCAGGGCCGAACGCGCGTGCCACAGGAACAGGCCACAAACGAGCGCGACGACGATGAACTCCTCGAGCAATTTGGTGCTGAGGTTTTCGATGGCGCGATCGATCAGCTGCGAGCGATCATAGACGGTTACGACCTCAACGCCCGCCGGCAATCCGGCCTTGAGGGTTTCCAGTCGCTCACGCACCGCCGTGATCGCTTCGCGCGCATTTCCGCCCGACCGCAGGATCACCACACCGCCGGCGACCTCGCCCTCGCCGTTCAACTCGGCGATGCCGCGTCGCATTTCCGGGCCGATCTGTATCGTGGCGACATCGCCCAGCTGAACCGGAACGCCGCCCGCGGCCGTGCGGATCGGCACGGCGCGGAAGTCGTCGAGGGTGGTCAGATAGCCGTTGGCGCGCACGACGAATTCGGTCTCGGCCAGCTCCAGGACCGAGCCGCCGGCTTCGCCATTACCCTGCCGGATCGCCGCCACGACCTGTTGGTGAGTGACGTCGTAGGCGGCCAGTTTGGCGGGGTCGAGCACCACCTGATACTGGCGCACCATGCCGCCGATGCTGGCGACCTCGGCCACGCCGGGGACGGTCTTGAGCTCATAGCGCAGGAACCAGTCCTGCAGGCTGCGCAGCTGCGACAGGTCATGCTGACCCGTGCGGTCGACGAGGGCGTATTCATAGACCCAGCCGACCCCGGTGGCGTCCGGACCCAGCGCGGGTCGGACGGTGTCGGGCAGGCGGTCCTGGACCTGGCTGAGATACTCCAGCACCCGCGAGCGGGCCCAGTAGAGGTCGGTCCCGTCCTCGAACAGCACATAGACATAGCTGTCGCCGAAGAAGGAATAGCCGCGCACCGTGCGGGCTCCGGGCACCGACAGCATGGTGGTCGCGAGCGGATAGGTGACCTGGTTCTCGACGATCTGCGGGGCCTGACCGGGATAGGAGGTGCGAATGATCACCTGCACGTCCGACAGGTCAGGGAGAGCATCGACCGGGGTGCTGCGCACGGCCCAGAGGCCGCCGGCGACCAGCGCCAGCGTCGCCAGCAGGACGAGGAAGCGTCCATTGACCGAGGCCCGAATGATGGCGGCGATCATCGGCTCGCCTCCCGCCGGGTCAGGCTGCGGATGGTAGGATTGCCGCCGACCCTGTCGAAGGTGAAATCAACCCGACTTCCGACTGAGAGGCCGGCCAGCGGAACCGCATCCGGCACCGCAAAGGTCATGGTCATGGCGGGCCACTCCAGAGCCGGCACAGGGCCGTGCGCCAAGGTGATTGAACGGCCCCCGATGGCCTGCACGCGCCCACTCGCCCGGTAGGTTGGGGTCGCAGCCGTTGCCGATACCGGTCCCGGCGCCGAATTCGCGGCTCCGGTCTGCGCCCTGGCCTGCTCCAGGCTGCGCGCTTCGATCCCGGACAGACTGGCCTCGGAGTCGAACAGGAACTGACCCGAGGCGACGACCCGTTCGCCGTCACGCAGTCCGGCGAGAATCTCCGACTGCCCCCCGGCCTCGCGCCCGACCCGGACCTCGGCCGGTTGATAGCGCCCGCCCTCCGTCGCCAGCATCACCAGGGTGCGCTGGCCGGTGCGGATCACCGCCTCCGACGGCACCAGCAGGGCCGGCGTCGACGAGCCGCCGAAGGTGATCTGTCCGTACATGCCGGGGCGAAGCCGCCCCCCCGGATTGCGCAGTTCAATCCGCGCCGTCAGGGTCCGGCTGTCGCCGGCGACCTCTGGCAGGAGCGCCGTCAATCGACCGGCCTGCCGCTCGCCCGGGAAGGCCGCCAGGCTGACGTCGACCGATCGACCGACCCGAAGCTGCCCCGCCAGGGCCTCGGGCACGGCGGCGTTCAGCCAGACGGTCGACAGGCCGTTGATCTCGGCCAGGGTCAGACCCGCGGGCACGCTCATCCCTGCACGCACGCCCAGGGTCTTGATGGCGCCGCTGATGGGGCTGGTGATGGTCACCGTGGTGCGCGGACGACCGGAGCGCTCGACCGCCGTGATCAGAGGCTCCGGCATGCCCAGCAACAACAGCCGCTGGCGCGCCGCCTGGATCAGGGCGGCGTCATCGGTGCGACGGACCGCGAGGTATTCGAGCTGGGCTCCGCCCCAATCCGGTATTAGCAGGTCGACTAGCGGCGCCCCGGCGGCGATGACGTCGCCGGGCGCGCGTCCGTAGACCCGCTGGACGAAACCAGCCGCGCGCGCCTGAACCACGGCCAAATCCCGTTCATTGTAATCGATCACGGCGCTGGCGGTCAGATCCCCCTCAAGCGTGCCTGATCTGGCCGTGGCGAACCGGACACCCAGGTTCTGAACCAGCGCCGGGTCAATGCGAACGCCCGCCGCCGAGCCTGTCCCCTCATCGGCATAGCGCGGCACCAGCTGCATATCCATGAAGGGCGACTTGCCCGGCTTGTCGAACTTCTGGGCCGGGACCATGGGGTCGTACCAGTAGAGGACCTCGCGTTCGCCCGCAGCGGCGGGAACGGGCGCCTCGCCGCCTCCCAGCCGCGTCAGTCCAAGAGCGGCCACGCCGCCAAGGATCACCAGCCCGGCCGCGTAGGCGGCAAGGCGAAGCTTTCTGCGCCCAATGCGGATCATTGATCGCTCCCGTAGGTCAGGGTGAAGAGAACCGCCCGGCGCGCCACTTCGGCCTCTTTGTCGAGGACGTCCAACCGGCCGTCGGCCAAGGCGGTGAAGGCGTCCAGAATCTCCAGAATCCCGGCGCGGTCGGCCGCGTAGCTGGCGGTTTCCAGATCGGCTCGCGTGCGCAAGTTGGGCAGAACAACATCCCGGGCGCGAATCCACTGGGTTCGAGCGGCTTCATATTCCGCAATGTCGGTCAACAGTTTCGCCGCCCACTCCCGCTCCGCGGCCTCGCCTTCTGCACCGACCCGGCGAGCCGCTGCCCCCCGCGCTGCTATGATTGGCCCCTGTCGCGTGTCTTGAAATAGTGGAAGACGCACGCTGGCTCCCAGCGAAACCAAATCGCCGAACATCGGGTCTCGGCGGGCATAGCTGACTTCGAACGCCCAGTCGGGGCGACGACCGGCCCGTGCGAGATCTAGCTCTGCTTCCGCTCGCCTCTCGAAAGCGTCGTAGGCGCGGACAGTCGGAAGTCCCGAGAGATCGACGTCCACATCCTCAGGCTCGAGGTCGATTACGGGCGGTGATCCGATGGTGGTGGGGGCCGGATCTCCGGTCCAGCGTGAGAGTTCAGCGCGCGCCCTTGCAAGGGCGATTCTCAGGGCGTCGCGGCGATCTTCTAGAGAAGCGCGAAGCTCAACAGGCCCCAGGATCTGCGCTGGTCGACCTGCGCCCGAGGCGAGGCCGGCGGGGGCGCTGTCCCACAGAGGATCAAGGTTGGAGAGCACCTCCTCCAACAGCTTCAGTCTTTGCTCAGCGTAGTAAAGTTCGATCCAAGCTTGGCCGGTCGCGGTCCGGACCTGCCACCGAACTATTTCTTCTCGAGCTCGGGCAACGCCGATGTCCGCTTCCGCGATGTCGCGTTCGGCACGACGCCGGGCCCGGCTGGGGACATCCTGCTGCAGTCCGATCTGGACGTTCGTCATCATGACGCCATCAAACCGGCCAGACGCGGGGCCGGAGACCGGGAATCCGTTGAGGCCGAACTTTAGACGCGGGTCGGGAAGACGACCGGCCGCCTCAGCCGAAGCCTCGGCCGCCTCGACGTCCAAGGTTCGAGCGCGGACAATTGGCGCGTCCGAATTCGCCAGGGATTGGGCCTGATCATAAGTCAGAGGTTCGGCGCGCGCGTAGCCGGCGGCAGAAAGGCTGCAACCGACGACGGCCGCGCGAACCCAGCCAGACGCGATGCGGCGCGCCCTGCCGGAAAATCTGTATAACAAGATAAGGACTCCTGACCCGCTCCAATTCCGAAGAATTGGAGATCAGCCGTTCAACCATAGCCCGGCGGCGCACAGGCGTCGCGGACTCACGATAAAGCGGTCAAGGTCAAGATTTTGGCGGATCTCGAGGCGGCGAGGGGAAAAGCCCGGCTAACGGGTGGCTGACCGAGCGATAAGCAAGAGAAAGTGTCGGGGCCGGGCGATCAATAGACGGGCTGATCGCAAGCACCGGCGAAACCAGACCACAGCCCATCTTGGCGATGCAGTCCGCCGTCAACTCTTTACATGGCGCCTTTTGAGGACGCGGAGCAGCATCCGCTGAAATCACGCCCATGTCGGGGCAGTCCTTCATTTCAGCCGGAGCCTCAGCCGGCGTCATGAAGATGGCTGTCGCTCTCGCTTCCGATTGTGCGACGAAGCCGACAAACGCCAATGAAACGATCAGTATGCGCAGCAAGCTCCACATTCCTCGATCATTCCACACCCCGATCACTGACGCAAATGTCATCAAAGGCGGTGAGCTCAGATCCGATCCGCATGCAGCTAAAGGAGGTGGCGCCACACCTTGCATGTCCCCTCTCTCGCCGCGTTCGAAGACAAAGGATGCAGCGACCCTGCCAGAGCAGTTGATATCCATTCTGCGGCGGCAGATTTTCCCTCGCCGGAGAGCGAACGTCCGTCGCCTCCCGTCGCCGCCCTTGAGGCTGTAGAGCAGGAACAGCGGCGCGCCGAGGAGCACGACCGCGCCGCTGTATTGAAGCCAGCGGAGTGCGATGACCGCGACTTCAAGCACGGGGTCACCGAACCGAGAAGGCGTAGGATCCCGTCATCCGGTGGCCGTCGCTCGACGCGATGCGCCAGTCGACGCGATAGGCGCCGGCCGTCAATGGGCGAGCCAGGGTTCCCGTCAGGGTCTTTCCGTCCTCCGATGCCGAGACCCGGATCGCGACCTTCTCACCTGCTGCGTTGACGACGTCGAAGCTGGAGAAGGCGGGCACGCTGCGCTCGCTAAAGGTCAGGCTCACCGTCCGCGTCGGCGCGACCGTGGCGTTCGCCGCCGGCGAGGCGCTAACCAGGCGGGCGTGAGCCGCCGCGGGGCCAGCGACCAGAGCAACGGCCGTCGCGATGGCGACGAAGGGGGCAGGGTTGAAGTTACGCATACTGGGTCTCCAGACGTTCTGCCGGTTACGGCGTTATGGTTCTCTACGCGCCGTAGGGGCGCGTCCCTCAATGATGGACGATCGCGGCCGATCCAGGGACCGGCTGCGATCCTGCTCAGGCGACCCCGTAGCCGGCCTGCTCGATCGCCGCCCGGACGCGGCCCTCGTCGGCGTCTCCCTCCACTCTGAGCGTCCCGGTGGCGATCTCAATCTCCATCCGGGCCGCGGGCGCGACCTCCAGCACGGCGGCCCGCACCGTCGCGGCGCAGCCGCCGCAGGTCATCCGCTCAACCTTCAACTCGATCATCGTCATCTCCTTTGTCGATCGACGATCAGGCAGGTGGGGTTTCCCAAGATGGGAAGGTCAAGGGGTGCTGCTCAATCTCCGTCCTTCGCAAGACACGAGCCCATGACGCAGGCGCACGCTCACGGCGTATCGTTGAACCGTCTAGCCTTCGCCGCGACGCTTCATTGCCTGTCGGGCTGCGCCGTGGGCGAGGTTATCGGGATGGCCGTCGGAACGGCGCTCGGATGGAGCGCCCTGCAGACCATCGCCCTTGCCGTCGGTCTGGCTTTCATCTTCGGCTACGCCTTCACCATGGTCCCGCTGCTGCGGGCCGGATTGGCGTTCGGGGCGGTACTGAAACTGGCTTTGGCGGCGGACACGGTCTCGATCGCGATCATGGAGATCGTGGACAACGCGATCATGCTGGTCATTCCCGGCGCGATGGACGCTCATCTGGACTCGCCGCTCTTCTGGGGCAGCCTCGGAGCCGCGCTCGCGATCGCCGGCGCCGCCGCCTTTCCCGTCAATCGCTGGCTGATCGCGCGGGGTAAAGGTCACGCGGTCGTGCACGCTCATCATCGTCACTGAGCCGTCCGGTTGACCGCCGAGACCGGAACAGCCGGCCGGTCCCATCCGTTGCCCCGGTTTCAAGAACAAGGACTGGGAGAGTGAAAATGACAATGGGTTGGGGCCGGTTCGCCGGCATGATCGCCACCTCGACGGTGGTGATGTTCTTCCTCATGTATCAGCTGGTTTACAGTTGGGATCACGTCTTCTTCAGTCTGAACCGGATGATGGCGTCGCTCATCATGGGCTGCGTCATGACCATTATCATGCTCGGGTTCATGTGGGCCATGTATGAGGGCAAGCGCACAAAGACCGTGATCGTGGTTACGGCCGCCGTCCTTGGCGTCGCGCTGCTCTACATGAACCGCTCGCAGACGCTGGTCAGCGACTCGAGCTTTATGAAGGCGATGATCCCGCATCATTCGATCGCGATCAATAACGCTCGAAAGGCGTCGATCAGCGACCCCCGTGTGCGAGAACTGGCGGACGAGATCATCTCCAGTCAGGTTCGTGAGATCGAGGAAATGAAGCTTCTTCTCGCCGACATCGATCAAAATGGAGAACGCGCTGACCAACCGTTACCGGCCCGCCCGGCGGTGCTCACGCCCGACATGCAGCCGAAAATCCGGGAGGCGGTGCGATAGGCTAGGAGCGATCGCGCCGCCAAGCGACGTCGTGTGACGCTGCTTTGGCGGGGTCCTTGACCTTCCCATGACTGGAACCTTCATCAAGGGCGGGACTTCGATTTTGGAGACCGTCCCGATGACAACTACGCCCTTGCGAATCCTCGACGTTCCCGTGCTGGGCATGACCTGCGCCAGCTGTGTCGGGCGGGTCGAGAAGGCCATCCGAGCCGCGCCCGGCGTGAAAAGCGCCACGGTCAACCTCGCGGCCGAACGCGCGCGAGTGGAGCTGGACGGCGCCGGCTCTGCGGCGGCGGTGACCGAGGCGATCCGTTCCGCCGGCTACGAGCCGATCGAACGCACCGTCGAACTGAAGATCACGGGCATGACGTGCGCGAGTTGCGTCGGCCGTGTCGAGCGCGCGCTGAAGGCGGCGCCCGGCGTCCTCGATGCGCACGTCAACCTGGCGACGGAACGCGCCACCGTCCGGGTTCTGGAAGGCGCCATTGACGCCCGCGCCCTGACAGAGGCCGTGGCCAAGGCGGGCTACGCCGCCGAGGCGGCTTCCGCGCCCGAAGCGACCAGCGAGGATCGCGAGCAGGCTTCGCGAGCGGCCGAAATCGGCAGCCTGGGACGCGCCGTCGCCGTCGCCGGCGCCGCGACCCTTCCCCTGTTCGTCATCGAGATGGCGCTGCACTTCGTTCCCGGCGCCCACGGCTGGCTTATGGACTCCATCGGCATGACGCCATGGCGGATCATCAGCTTCGTGCTGGCGACCTTCGTGCTCTTCGTTCCGGGTCTGCGCTTCTACCGCAAAGGCGTGCCGAACCTGGTCAGGCTGACGCCGGACATGAACTCGCTGGTCGTGCTCGGCGCCACCGCCGCCTGGGCTTTCTCGACCGTCGCGACATTCTTCCCCCAATGGCTGCCGGACGGGACCGCCAACCTCTATTTCGAGGCGGCGGCGGTGATCGTCACCCTGATCCTCGTCGGCCGCTGGTTCGAAGCGCGCGCGAAGGGCCAGACCAGCCAGGCCATTCGCCGTCTGATGACGCTCCAGGCCAAGACCGCCCGCGTCGAACGGGGTGGATCGGAAATCGAACTGCCGATCGATCAGGTCACGCCCGGCGACGTGATCGTCGTCCGGCCCGGCGAACGCGTTCCGATCGACGGTTCGGTGCTGTCCGGCGGCTCGTATGTCGATGAGTCCATGCTGACCGGCGAGCCGATCCCGGTCGAGAAGATCGAGGGCACCAAAGTCGTCGGCGGCACGATCAACACCACGGGCGCCTTCCGCTTTCGGGCTGAGAAGGTGGGCTCTGAGACCGTGCTGGCGCAGATCGTGCGTATGGTCGAGGCGGCCCAGGGCGCCAAGCTGCCCATCCAGGCGCTGGTCGACAGGATCACCGGCTGGTTCGTGCCCGCCGTCATCGCCGTGGCCGTGCTGACCTTCGGAGTCTGGCTCGTTTTCGGCCCGCAGCCGGCGCTGGGCTTCGCCCTCGTCAATGCGGTCGCGGTGCTGATCATCGCATGCCCCTGCGCCATGGGACTTGCGACCCCGACCTCGATCATGGTCGGGACTGGCCGCGCCGCCGAACTCGGCATCCTGTTCCGCAAGGGAGAGGCGCTTCAGGCGCTCCAGAGCGTCGAGGTCGTCGCCTTCGACAAGACCGGCACCCTGACCGAGGGACGGCCGGAACTGACGGACCTCACCGTCGCCGAAGGCTTTGCCGAGGACGAGGTGCTCAGCCTTGTCGCCGGGCTGGAGACCCGGTCGGAGCATCCGATCGCCCGCGCCATCATCAGGGCCGCGGAGGAGCGAGGTCTGCCGGTTCCTGATCCTGAGACCTTCTTGTCTCGTCCCGGCTTTGGCGCCGAGGGCCGGGTCGCCGGACGATCCGTTCAGGTCGGCGCCGACCGGCTGATGCGCGGCTTGAGCCACGATCTTACCGTCTTCGCCGTCCAGGCCGAGCAATTGGGAGAGGAGGGCAAGAGCCCGCTCTACGCGGCGATCGACGGCCGCTTGGCAGCGATCATCGCCGTCGCCGATCCGATCAAGCCCACAACCTCGGCCGCCATCGCCGCCATTCACGCGCTGGGTCTGAAGGTCGCGATGGTCACCGGCGACAATCGCCGCACGGCCGAGGCCGTCGCCCGCCGCCTCGGTATCGACGAGGTGCACGCCGAGATCCTGCCGGACGGCAAGGTCGAGGCGGTCCGCGCCCTTCAGATCGGCGGCCGTCGCGTCGCCTTCGTCGGAGACGGCGTCAATGACGCTCCAGCTCTCGCGGCGGCGGATGTCGGCCTCGCCGTCGGAGGCGGAACGGACGTCGCCATCGAGAGCGCGGATGTGGTCCTGACCGGCGGAGACCTCCGCGGCGCGGTGAACGCTGTCGCTCTGTCGCGCGCCACGATGGGCAACATCCGTCAAAACTTGGTGTGGGCGTTCGGCTATAACGTCGTGCTGATCCCCGTGGCGGCGGGTTTGCTGTTCCCGCTGTTCGGTTGGTTGCTGTCGCCCATGCTCGCGGCCGGCGCGATGGCCCTGTCGAGCGTCAGCGTACTGACCAATGCGTTGCGTCTGCGCGGCTTCAAGACCCGCTTCGAAGGAGATGTCGCATGAACATCGGCCAGGCCTCCAAGGCGACCGGCGTGTCGACCAAGATGATCCGCTACTACGAGTCCGTCGGCCTCATCCGGCCAGCGGACCGCACGGATAGCAACTATCGCGACTTCGGCGAGCGGGACATCAACGAGCTGCGCTTCATCCGGCGTGCCCGAAACTTGGGCTTTTCAGTCGAAGAGATCGGTCAGCTGCTCGCGCTTTGGAGAGACCGCGCGCGCCCCAGCCGCGAGGTCAAGACGGTCGCGGAAAAACACGTCGCGGATCTCGATGCCAAGATCGCTGAGATGCAGTCGATGGCCGACACACTGCGGCACCTTGCCCACTGTTGCGCGGGCGATGATCGTCCCGATTGCCCGATCCTGTCCGACTTGGCAGGGCCATCGGCGGGTAGTGTTGCGCCTTCGTTGTAGGGGACAGCCGTGCGACCTAGGAACTGAATTGGCCATGGTCGAGAACCCGGATCAGTAGCAGGGCCGTGACTGGACGTGTCGGTGCCGGCATGGCCCCCTACCGACACAACAGGGGGCGACCATGGGCATCGTGCGATTGGGTGCGGACGGGAGCGTGGAAGTGCTGGAGCGGAGCACGCCGGAGGAGGCTGCCCGCGCGCAGGAGGGGTTGCTCAATCTGGCCCGGGCTCTCGGCCGACTGGCGGCTGCTCGCGACTTTGACGCGGCGAGACCGAGGGGCGCCGCTGCGGCTGAGGCGGATGAGATCGACCCGTAAACCGAGGCTGTTCTCGCGGTAGGCCCTCATGGTATCTGAGAAGTAAGGTGTGCACCGGCGCGATTCGTTGACAAACGATGCTTTTGACATTGTCAATACATCTCGAAAGATGTCGTGATCACGCGCTTTTTACATGGTAATATTTCATCAGTGTTTTCAACAGTCCTGTGTATTTTCGGACAGCGACACGGTGCCGTCAGCTTCATGCGTGAAAAAACACCTAAAGATCATAACACTACTGGCGCTGATGTAATCGAGTGGGAATGATTCGCGGTGGACCCACTGACGTCGCATCTAGAGGGCGATCTGCTCGGAGATTTATCGCGTAGGCTTCGTGATCTCGAACGGGACAGGTCGCCCCGTCTTCTGCTGGATGATCATGGAGCGCTGGCGGATGGTCCCATCGTGGGCCACCTCACTGAGGCGCAGCTTTGCGAGGTCGCAGCCTCGGAGTTTGGAAACCAGGGCGACGACATTGGCTTCCCTACCGATCGATAGCCGACGTTTGGACGAGGGCCAGAAGAAGTCTTAAATCGTTTCGGCCACGGGTGCAGACCCCGCGAAACCGCCCGACAAACTCATAGCCCCGATTCCAGGCAGCCAGTGCAACGGGATGGCGGGATCTTTCTCGCCTGAAACCCCGCCTGCAAGCCGCCTCACAACGTTTCAAAAACGCCGCGTCAGGGACAGCGACAGGTTCCTGGGTCTTTGCGGGGTGGTGACAGTCTCGGAATCTAAGAGAAACGGATTACCGTAGCCGAATGTGTCGCCGGCGGCGCCGAACAGGTTGTCGAGCCGCAGCGTCGCCGCCCAGTCCCCCCTGGCTATGCCTGCGGCCATTTCAGTGGTCCAGTAGCCGCCCATGTTGGTGATTGTCTCGGGCGTCAGTTGTTGCGTCGATCGCCCGACGTATCCGACCGATCCGCTGGCCCACGCCTGGTGTCCGAGAAGCGCGCCTTCGCGACGTGCGCTCGCGGCGCCCAATATGCGGGGGACCCCGGGCAGGTCGCCGTTGGCAGACAGGGGATAGCTGTCGTCGGCCGCGTCGAGATGGGGGTTCCCGCCCATGAAGTTGACATCGACGCGCCAGGGGCCGTCCTGCCAGACCGCCTCAGCTTCAAACCCCTCGTTGCTGCCTGATCCGATATTGGCGGTGAAGGGCAGGCCGTCGGAGGATACGCGATCTGACTGGATGGAACGCCAATCGACCACGAAAGCCGCGAGACGCAGGGCTAGGCGATCCTCGAAGGCCCGCAAGCGAACGCCGATCTCATGGCTGTTCAGGGTGTCTGGGCGGAATTCGCGATAGGGTTGGGGCCCGCCCGGCTGGCCATAGTCCCC
This sequence comes from Brevundimonas sp., assembly GCF_013912065.1. Taxonomy (GTDB): domain Bacteria; phylum Pseudomonadota; class Alphaproteobacteria; order Caulobacterales; family Caulobacteraceae; genus Brevundimonas. The sequence continues at coordinate 91,532 of NZ_JACESA010000008.1, read as the reverse complement.
GTCCAGCAGGACGCCCCCGTTGAAGCCGCCTACCCGATAACCCTGACTGACCTGCCCGAAAAGCAGGACGTTGTCGCGGAGCGCATACTCCACCACCGCTTTAGACACGAAGCCGTCGTCCTGCGTTTCTCCGTCAAAGGCGTCCGTGGCGCCGCGACTCAGCACGGCACGGGTGGAAGACTGGGTCGCCACATAGAAATAGCGACCGCCCAGGACGAGCTTCAGGCGCTCGTAAGGGGCCCAGCTGGTCTCGCCAAAGACTGCGCCTTCATTGGTTTCATCACGTTTCTCTGCCTCGTAGAGCGGCGTCTCGGTTTCCAAATCGAGCACCTCGCCGGTTCGATCATGGCTGTAGTGGGAGCCGTAGAGCCCGGCGATCCACCCGAAGGCGGCGGAAGGGGACGAAGCGACCGAGGCCTCGAGGGCGAAGGCGCGGATGCTGTCGGCTTCGTCATGAGCCAGCGGACCGCCGCCGCCGCCGAACCGCCAGCCGGCCGTAGTGGCGTCGTAACGACGATCCAGGTCGTGGCCCTGATAGGCGCTGGTCAGCTTGACCCGTCCCCACTCGTAGTCGCCTGTCACGGTGAGCGAGGCGCCATTGAAGTCGTTGTTGCTGGGTTCGCGCACCGACAACGCACGCTCGTAGGGATTCAGCGCTTCGAAGGCGTACTGACTGTCATCCAACTCGAGGATCTGGAACACCGAACCGAGCCGGGCCTCCCATCTTGGATTGATCCGCCAGAGGAGGCCCAGGCGCGCGCCGTTGCGAACGGTCGCGCCGGTGTTCCGCAGATCCAGGCCCGGATCGTCCACGACCCCCTGCAGCACCTCCTCGTAGACGACGGCGCGCAGGGCGAGCCGGTCCCGCAGCAGGGGCGCGTTGAGGACAAGATCGACGGAATGCCCGGGCGCGGTGTCGTCGGCGAAGGTCAGTCCTGCCGTCGCTTCGGCCTCATAGACGTCAAGCCGAGGCGCACGGCTGACCAGCTTCAGCACGCCCCCGATCGCCCCGGCGCCGTAAAGGCTGCCTTGGGGGCCCCGAAGGAGTTCGACCCGCTCAAGATCAACGAGACGAAGATCGGGATCCGGCGCATCGTAGGTCAGGCGAGTGTCGTCCAGATAGAGGCCGACCATGGCCTGGGTCTGGCCGGTCAGGGCGCTGTCGGCGAGGCCGCGCACGAACAGCTTATTTCGGCCCGGTCCCAGATTGGTGACGGTCAGTCCCGCCAGCCGGGTCGCCAGCGCGGCGGTGTCACGGCGGCCTGCGGCGTCGAACACCGCGCCGTCGACGGCCGACAGCGAATAGGGCGCACCGGCCAGGGCGATGTCCCGTTTGGTGGCGGTGACCACGATGGTGTCGAGGTCTACCGCCGCTGCCGCCGGTGGCGGGGCCCGCGCGGGCCGGGGCGGAGCGGCTGGTCTTCGTACGATCAGATAGGTCTGGGCGTCGATGCGGCGGAAGGTGCAGTCGCTCCCCGCGAGCATCAGACGCAAGGCGGTCTCCACGTCGTAAGAGCCTCGTATGGGCCTGGAGCGACCACAGGCCGCCGCCGCGCCGGCGCCGATGGACACGCCGGCCTGGGCGCCGAGCCGCAGGACTGCAGCAGGCATCGGCTGGGCGGGAATGGACAGCACGTGGGCGACGCCGGCGTGCGCGACGCCGCATCCCAGCACCGAGACCAGGCCGGCTCCTGCGGCTGCGCGACGAACGAGTGGAGACATGTCTGGCGGGCTCAGCGCGGCCTGAGTTCGATGGCTCCGTCCGTACGAGCGGCGACGACCGGAACGAAGGTCTCCAGCCGCCGAACGGTCGCCGGCTGATCGTCCAGAACGAGCACGCCGGTAAAGCGCACGTCCCCGGCTCCATCCACCGCCCTTATGGGCGTTCGGTAGGCGCGGTTAAGATCGGCGATCACCTCGGACAGCGGCCGGTCTTCATAGACCAGCCGACCGGTGCGCCAGCCGGCGGCGTCCTGGGGAGCCGCGGTCACATGCAGCGCATCGTCGTCGTCGGCGCGTGCGACCGCCTGACCGCGGGTGAGTCGCACATTGCGCGCCGGATTCTGCAGGTCGGAGACCCGCACGACCCCGCGCGAGACAGCCACGCGGGTGGTCGCATCGTCTCGTCGGATGGCGAAAGCCGTGCCCAGCACCTCGACCCGACTCTCGCCGACGATGACGCGGAAGGGCCGCTCCGGATCTCGGGCCACGTCGAAGGCGGCCTCGGCTGGCCCCATTTCGACCAGCCGTTCGCCGGAGGTCAGGCGGACAGACAGGCGGGAAGCGCCGTTCATGGCGATGGTGGAGCCGTCGGCGAGGATGACGGTGCGTTGCTCGCCCGGGGCCGTGACAAAGACTTCCGGGCGGTCGAGCAGGGACGGCGCCACGGCGATCGCGGCGACCACGGCGGCGGCCGCAGCCAGGCCGCCGCCCGCCCAGCGCCACAGCCGCGCCCCGCCGCGCTTCGTCGCGGGCCCGCGGGAGAGGCCGGGGAGCGAGGTCGGAACAGAGCGGACGACGGCGGCGTCAAGGGCCGCCCGATCCTCGTCCAGCGCCGCAAGCAGGCCCTCGGCCTCCGTAAAGGCGGCGGCATGAAGCGGGGACTGGGCCAGCCAGGCCTCAAGCGCCAGATAGTCGGCCTCCGACGCCGCCTCGCCAGCCATCCGCACCGCCCAGGCCGAGGCCTGGTCGATGACGGAGGAGGGAAGGTCGCGGGCGCGGGTCATGGGGTTCCGATCTGCGGGGCAAGGCGTCCCGGAGAGTAGACGTCGCCGCAGGCGGCGTCCCACAAGGAAAAATGGCTAAATCTCGACATCACGGCCAACCCACCTTTTCCAGCAGGCGCGCCAAGACCGTGCTGACGTATTTCTCGACCGAGCTGCGCGACACCCCCATACGCACTGCAACCTCGGCGTGGCTGAGCCCTTCGATCTTGTGCAGGCGAAACGCGTGCCGCGCCTTGGGCGGCAGCCCCTCCAGAGCGGCGGCGACCTGATCCAGTTTCAGCCGGGCCCAGGCGGCCTCTTCAGGCGACGGCGCGTCGACCACGGCGATTCCGTCGATGCTGACGCCGGCAGTGTCTGTCCATGCCTGATCGCGGTTCGCGGTTCTTCGACCGGCGCGGAGGCTGTCCAGCATGAGATTTCCGCCGATGCGGTAAAGGAAAGGCGCCGGGTTCTTCACCTCGGCGGCGGCGGCGTCTGACAAGGCCTGTAGCCGGACATAGATGTCCTGCACGATGTCCTCGGCGCGGTCTGCGGATCCCGTCCGTGCCGTGAAGAACCGCACCAGGGCAGGGCGTCGATCGAGGTAGACGGCGAGGAGTTCGGCTTTCGCGGGTTGCGCCACGTGGAAACAGACCTGTGGATACCGGACGGCGACGCCCGCCCGCCTGTTTCGAACGACGTCGGGCGTCACGCAATGGCCCGCAGAAAATTTTAAATTCCATTGAGACGTCGGCGCGACGGCGACGTCATTGACGGAGCGCCGAGCTTGCAGGTGCGTTTTACAGAGCCGCGAACGCGATGACCTCCCCCCGAAATGATTTTTCAAACGGCGCCGGTCACCGCTCGCGATCCACGCCGATAGTCCTGCTGTCGAGCCGCCCTGTCCAGGCGACGTCCGACGTGGGATCGGCGCCGCCGGACCCCGAGGATCTTCGCCGCGTACAGTTGCGACGCAAGGCCATCCTCGCCGTCGTGATCTTCGCCTTTATCGGAGCGGCGGCGGTGACCCGGCCGGTTTCGCAGGGCACGCTCTTGGAAGACGCCCTCGCGACGACGGGTCTGATGGCCATCTGCGGCGCGATCCTGGGTCGCGCCTGGTGCTCGCTCTACATCGGAGGCCGCAAAACCCGGGAGATCGTGATGCGCGGCCCCTATTCGGTCTCTCGCAACCCGCTCTATCTCTTCAGCTTTGTCGCGGCCTTCGGCGTCGGAGCGCAGACGGGCAGTCTTACCCTGTCTTTGGGCGCCGTGCTGCTGACCTTCGTTGTGCTGCGGCAGACGGTCAGGCGCGAAGAAACCTGGCTGCGCGCAACGTTTGGAGCGGAATACGATCGCTACCTGGGGGCCACGCCTCGGTTCTGGCCGCGATGGTCGGCTTGGCGCGACGAACCTCGTCTTGAGATCAGTCCAGGCCGATTTGTGACGACGGTCTTGGACGGGGCTGTGCTCATCCTGGCTGTTCCAGTGATGGCGATCCTATCCGAGGCCCAGGCTGAAGGCCTGCTTCCGGCCCTGCTGACGCTGCCCTGATCCGCCTGGCGCTGGCTGAATCCGCCCAACCCCGGGCTCCTCAACATTCCGCCGTCCCACCCGTCTTGAACGGGCGGCCGAACCCTCACGTCCTTCCCTCGAAACTGGAGATCACCATGACCAAGCCCGTTCTCGCCCTGGCGCCGCTGCTCGCCTCAGCGGCCCTGGCTGCGTGCCACACGACGCCGGCGAAGAATTCCGGATTCCTCGTCAGCTACGACGGACTGCAGGCGCCGCCGCGCAGCCTGAGCGCCTCGAACCGGCGCTTTCGTGACGACGCGGCTTCTGACGCCGTGCGTGTGGTGTTTCTTGAGCCCGCCGTGTTCGCGCCCGGCGTGGAGACGCAACTGGCGTCCGCCGACCGAGACCGAGTCCTGAGCGAGGTCGATCGACAGATCTGCTTCGAGGTGAGCGAGCGGTTCGTCATCACCCCCGTGCGGACGCCGGACAGCGCCACCGTCCGCACGGCCATCGTGCGCGTGCAACAGACGGGTCGGATCGGATCTGCGGCGAGCGCGGCGGTGGGCTTCTTCGTCCCGGTGATCGATCTGCGCGCTCCGATGACCACAGGGGGGCTGGCTGTTGAATCCGAGATGCTCGAGGCGGGCGCCGGTCGTCAGATCGCCGCCATCTCCTGGGCGCGAAACGCCCAGTACGTCGGCCGCGACTCTCCGTCCCTCTCGCGTGTCGGCGACGCTCTGCAGATGGCTGAGCCTATGGGCGACGCCGTGGGGGACGCCTTCGCCAGCAAGGCCCGGCCGGTCTCCGACATCGGTGACCCCGATCCCTGCGCCGCCTTTGGCCCGCGGCGCAATATCGCCAGGTCGGCCGCCGGCTTCGCCGTCGGTCATTTCACTGGCCTGTACCATCCAGCAATCGAGGGCGCCGGCGCCGTCGTCCGCCCGTCCGACGCGCCTCAGGGCGGCGAGACCGAGCCTCGCCTCGACGGATCCCTCGCGTCTCCCGAGGCGCGCTAGATGGGTGCGGCCGTCACAGCGACCCATCGCGCGCCGAATGTCCCGGTCGCCCTGGTGCTGAACGTCGCGGATGGGAAGGGGCTCGCATTGGTCCGTTCTCTCGCCGAGGCCGGAGTGGGCGTCGCCATCCACTTCACGGCGCGTCGCCGGGCCGTCGCTTCCTTGGTCGAGGACATCTGGGATCGAGGCGGCCGCGTCTGCGCTCTGGACGGCTCCAGCGCGGACGAGGCGGACCGGAACCAACTGCTGGGCGCCGCCCGCTTGACGCTTGGAGACGTCCATTTGGTGGTCGATGCGTCAACAGTGGGGCGATGAAGGCCGATCCCAAGGCCTCAGCGCGCCCGAGGGCGTCGCCCCAGAGGCGACGGCCGCGTCAGGTCGGCGCCGATCCCGGACGAGGCGAAACAGCGCGTTGGAGCGGGCGGAATCATGACGATCGTCGTGGACATTTCAGCCACGACCAGCGTTTCCTCCCACTGTGCCGGCCTCGTCTGTCGGTTTAGCTATCTCGCTCGATCATTCACCGGCCCACGTAGGCGGCCAATTCGTCCGGTGTTCCTTCCGGAAATGCTTCCCGCAGATAGTCTAGAAAGGCCGAAACGCGCGCGCTGAGCAGTCGGCGCGTAGGGTACAGCGCCCATAGCGCAGTGCCCGGCCCTTCGACGTCTCCCCAAAGCGCCAGCTTGCCCTCGCTGAGATCATGGCTGACGAGCGACAGGGGCAGCCGGCCGACCCCCACCCCCGCTCGTACCGCCTCGCGCACCATCATCATCGATGACAAGCCGAGCATCGGGTTCACAGGGATGCTCGCCTTGCCCGAGGCGGTCGCCACCTCCCAGGTCGTGCTTTGCCCGATGGGCCCACGCACGACTGCAGGGACCGGCGCATCGTCCGGGCGGAGCAGTTCGGGGCTGCCGACGACAACGAGGCGATCATGGAGGAACGGTCGCCCGACCAGCGCAGCGTCCGGTTCAGGATTGACCCGGATCACCAGGTCATAGGCTTCCTCGATCATGTTGACGGCCCGGTCCTCGGTCGTCACTTCCAGTCTTACGGCCGGGAATTTCATCGCAAACCCTGCGGCGAGCCGGCCCATGGCCGTCTGTGAGAAAAGCAACGGCGCGCTGATCCGCAAGCGGCCCCGGGGATTGCGCCCGCCGGACGCAATGGCGGCGGCGGCTTCGTCGAGTTCGGTGAGCAGCACGGCGGTTCGTTCGAACAACGCCCGTCCTTCCTCCGTCAGCTTCAGCGATCGCGCGCCTCGCTCGAACAGACGGACGTTCAGGCTCGCTTCCAATTCGGCCACACGACGGGACAGCGTCGCCTTCGGCCGCGCGGCCGCGCGGGCCGCCTTACCGAACCCGCCATAGCGCGCGACGAGATTGAAATCGACAATTGCGACCAGATCCATGTGTTCCACCTGCGAGACAGTCCGTCCATATAAACCATCTATCGGCCATCTCATGGATCACTAGCTTGGACATGCCAACCGGCTCAAGCCCATCAGGAGAAACCCTCATGACCATTCTCGTCACCGGCGCCACCGGCAATGTCGGCCGCAACGTCGTCGCCCAACTCGTCGCCCGCGGAGCCGACGTCCGCGCTCTCGCTCGCGATCCCGCCAAGGCCTGCCTTCCCGCCGGTGTCGACGTCGTCCAGGGCGACCTGCTCGACGTGGACTCGCTGCGCGCCGCCATGTCGGGCGTCTCCACGCTGTTCCTGTTGAACGGCGTCGTGGCCGACGAATTCACCCAGGCGTTGATCGCGCTCAATGTCGCCCGCGAGGCCGGTATCGAGCGGATCGTCTATCTCTCGGTGATCCACAGCGACGTCTACGTGAACGTGCCGCATTTTGCCGGCAAGTTCGGCGTCGAGCGGATGATCGAGGCGATGGGCATGCCTGCCACAATCCTGCGGCCTGCCTATTTCATGGACAATGAGATCCAGGTTCGCGACGTGGTGACTGGCTATGGCGTCTATCCGATGCCGATCGGCGACAAGGGCCTGGCGATGATCGATGCGCGCGATGTCGGCGAGGTCGCCGCCACCGAGCTGATCCGTCGCGAACAGGCAGGCGCGCCGTTGCCGACGATCTACCTCAACCTGGTCGGGCCCGACATACTGACCGGTACCGCCGCCGCCACCGTCTGGTCCGATGTGCTCGGCCGCACCGTCGCCTATGCGGGCGATGATACTGCGGGCTTCGAGCAGAACCTGCGCCAATTCATGCCGAGCTGGATGGCCTACGACATGCGCCAGATGGCTGAACGCTTCCAGACCGACGGCATGATCCCGGAGACAGGCGATGTTGACCGGCTCACCGCCCTGCTGGGCCGCCCGCTGCGCTCCTATCGCGACTACGTCGCCCAGATCACCGCCTAATCGACCTCAACCGAAAGCGTGGACCCAAGGAACAAGGAACCTATCATGATCTACTCGACCGCGACTGTCCCGGTGAACCCACAGGGCGAAACCCCGCTCACCCGCGACCAGGTCTGGAAGGGCCTGGAAAGCAAGGCTCGCGATGCGCGTCTCTTCTTGCCGCCGGGCCTGTGCACCCGCTGCGATGTGACCGAGGAGAGCGCCACCCATTTCGTGCGCCAGGCTACGATCGCGGGGCAGGACCTCCGCGAAATCATCACCCTCGAGCCGCTAGCCAAGGTGACCTTCTTCCAGGCGACCGGCCCGCGCGAAGGCTCGATCATCAATGAGCTGTTCGAGGATGAGGCGGGCGAACTCCAGCTCCGGTTCTATTGCTACATGGGTCTGCGCGGAAAGCAGTCGGGAGGCCCCGAGGAGCAGGCCGAGCAAGCGCAGTTCGACAGCGACAACGGCTACAGGGCCGCGCTCCTGTCGACCCTGAAGCGAACCCGCGAACTGCTGGCCGAAGGCAAGCTCTGACTTAGTGATCGAACAGGGGGCTACCCCGCTGGGTAGCCCGCCTTTCGACGCCCCCAAGGGCGTCAGCCCCTGCGGCGGCGGTCCCGGCGCCGCACCGCGGGGCTGCAGGCGGCGCGGGAGGCCTGGATGGAAGCGGGGCGCGCGCCGTCGCGGCTGGAGACGCGCGCTTTGCTGACGGTCGGCCGGGCTGGTCTCTCTATTTCGAAAGGCTTGAGGACTGATGCCCGCCCGTCTCCTCCGTCCAGGCATAGCCGAGCGGATAGAGGGGGGCGCCGAGGTCGTCGGGACGGGCCGGATCCTGGGCCCGCACCTGATCCATGGAGGCGGGCAGGGCGAAGGGCAGCCGCCCCTCGGTCTGGGCCCGACCCATAGCGACGTCCAGCACGGCGGCGTCCGATGCGCCGAACTCCCCCACCAGCAGGGTCGCCAGCGGCTTCAGCGGGGTGAGGACGGCGGGGCGGTCCAGATAGACGCTGACGACGGTCGGCTTCAGCGTCGCCACCCGTTGCAGATCGGCCAGGGCCGGATCGTCGGCGGGAAAGTCGAGGGCGCCTTCGTGCTGACGGCTGCCGAAGAAGAAGTTGGGGTGGGGCGTCTCGAACGGCGCGGCCAGGCGAAACAGCGCGAAGTCCGCCTCCTGCGCGGTCTCCACCGGAACCAGGCCGGCGGCGCGGGCCGCCTCGGGCGACACACCGTGCAAATAGACGCGCGCGCCGGGCGCGATCGGTCCGGGCAGGCGATTTTCCAGCGTCACCATGGCGCGGCGTTGGACCTGGTCGGCCATCGCCTGGCGGTCCGGCTCGGCCAGGGTCCGGGCGGCGGCGGTCGGATCGACGAAGGGATGATCGAACAGGCCGAGCTCGAACTTCAGTCTCAGCACGCGGCTGACGGCCTGATTCAGACGCGCTTCGGAGACCTGTCCCTGTCGGACCGCCTCGATCATCCGGTCCGTCTGTTCGGTGCCGCCGAACTGGTCGACGCCGGCGTTCATGCCCTTGGCGAATCTTTCGGTTTCGCTGAGATCCTCCACGCCCCAGGGCATGGCGATGTCGCCGAACCGGTGCGGGGTCGCGCCCGTGCGGCAGTTTTCGCTGCAGTCGTTGGTGATCGCCCAGTCCGACACCACCAGACCCTGGAAGCCGTAGCGGTCCCTCAGCAGGGTCGTCAGCAGGCCGTGACTGAATCCGGCGCCGACCGGCTCCAGCGGCGCGCCGTCCAGCGTGACGCCCTGCAGGATGTTGTAGGTGGGCATGACGCCCGCGACGCCGGACGCGAAGGCGCCGAGGAACGGTCTGATGTGGGTCTCCAGTTCGGCGTCGCCCAGACGTGAGAAACGTCCATAGTGATTGTGGCCGTCCCAGCCTTCCGGCGCGGCGCCATAGCCGACCCAGTGTTTGACCACCGCGGCTACGCCGTCCGAGCGTAGCCCGTTCGGTGCGCCCTGGAAGCCGACCACATAGGCCTGGACCATCCGCGCGGCGCGGTCGGGGTCCTCACCGAAGGTTCCGTTGATCCTTGACCAGCGTGGCTCGGTGGCCAGATCCGCCTGGGGCGACAGGGCCATGTGGATGCCGACCGCCCGATACTCACGGCGCGCCGCGTCGCCGAACCGCCGCACGACCTCTGCATCATCCAGCGCGGCGAAACCGAGGGGCTCGGGCCATTGCGAGAAGCCCAGCGCGGCCAGGCTGGCGCCATCGGTGCGCTGGAAATGGTTGCGGGGGTCGGTGCTGATCGTCACGGGGATCCCCAGACGTGAGCTGCTGGCCACGCTCTGAAGCTCGTTGTTCTGCGCCGCCAGAACGTCGGGCCGGGCGCTCAGACGGGTTATGACGCTATTGATGTGGCGATCGCGATTGAGGGTCTCGAACCGGGCGAGATCATAGGTCTCGCCCACGCCGCCGCCTACGCCCTGCGGCGTCGGCGCGGTGCCGTGCATGACCGCGCCGGCCTTTTCCTCTAGCGTCATGCGGGCCAGCAGGTCGGCGACGCGGCGGGCGGTGCTCAGACGATGATCCTCATAGGGATCGAGGCGCGCATTGTGATTGAGGTCGCGAAAAGTCTTTCCGTCCTGCTGGAGGACCGGCGCGGCGTCGCCGGCGGGCTGGGCGGCCGCCAGCGCGGCGGCCAGTGCCGCGGGCAGGAAGTGAGAGAGCATGGGCGACCTCATGGAGAGAGATTGTTGACAACGTTACCATCGATACTTAGCGTCAGATCGCCCGGTTGTCAGGACCGAAAGCGACAGACCTCGAAAGAGGCGGAAACAGCGCGGCGGCCGCCGCGGGGGAGACGACCATGATGAACACCACGGCCATCGCCGCGGCATTGACGCTTGCCCTTCAGTCGACCGGCGGCGGAGCGGCGCCCGTGCCCGAGGCCTCGCGCGCCCATCCCGAGATGTGGCCGGCGGCGCACAGTCCGGCGGCCATGACGGACGCCAAAACGGAAGCCTTCGTGCGTGACCTGCTGGCCCGCATGACGGTCGAGGAGAAGGTGGGCCAGACGATCCAGGCCGACATCGCCTCGATCAAGCCGGAAGACCTGCTGACCTATCCGCTCGGGTCGATCCTGGCGGGCGGCACATCCGGTCCCGGCGGCGACGACCGCGCCCCGGCCCAGGCCTGGGTCGACATGGCGGCGGCCTTCCGCGCGGCGGCGGCCCAGCGGCCCGGCGCGCGGGTCCCCCTGCTGTTCGGCGTCGACGCCGTGCACGGTCACAACAACATCTTCGGGGCAACGATCTTTCCCCACAACATCGGCCTGGGCGCCGCGCACGACCCGGACCTGATCCGACGCATCGGGACGGTGACGGCCGAGGAAATCGCCGCCACCGGCGCCGACTGGACCTTCGCTCCTACTCTGGCGGTGCCGCGCGACGACCGGTGGGGCCGCACCCTGGAAGGCTATGCCGAAAACCCGGAGGTCCAGGCCCTTTACGCCGGCGCCGTGGTGGAGGGGCTGCAGGGCGTTCTGTCCGCCGACCGACCCATCGGGCCCGAGCATGTCGTCAGCTCGGCCAAGCATTTCCTGGCCGACGGGGGGACGGACGGCGGTCATGACCAGGGCGACGCGATCATCGGCGAACGGGAACTGGTCGATATCCACCTGGGCGGTTATCCGGCCGCGATCGACGCCGGCGCCCTGACCATCATGGCCTCCTTCTCGAGCTGGAACGGGGTCAAGCACACCGGCAATCCGACCCTCCTCAGGGACGTCCTGAAAGGGCGGTTGGGCTTCGAAGGCTTCGTGGTCGGCGACTGGAACGCCCACGGCCAGCTGCCCGGCTGCACCAACACCAGCTGCCCTGAGGCGCTTGAATCGGGCCTGGACATGTTCATGGCTCCCGACAGCTGGCGCGGCCTCTACGACAATACGCTGGCCCAGGTGCGGTCCGGCCGGATTTCCATGGCGGTGCTGGACGAGGCGGTGACGCGGATCCTGCGCGTCAAGGTCAAGGCCGGGGTGTTCGAGCCGTCGCGATACGCCGTGGCGGGGGAACTCGACCGGCTGGGGGCGCCGGACCATTTGGCCGTGGCGCGCGAGGCGGTGCGCAAGTCTCTGGTCTTGCTCAAGAACGAAGGTTCGGTCCTGCCGATACGACCCGGCGCCAAGGTGCTGGTGGCGGGGGTCGCCGCCGACGACATCGGACAGGCCTCAGGCGGCTGGACGATCAGTTGGCAGGGCACGGGCAACAGCAACGCCGACTTCCCCAACGGCCAGTCGATCTGGGGTGGGCTGAAGGACGCCGTGGCCGCAGCGGGCGGTCAGGCGACGCTGAACCCCGACGGACTGTTCGAGGACAGGCCCGACGTGGCCGTCGTCGTCTTCGGGGAGACCCCCTATGCCGAGGGGCAGGGCGATGTCCGCCATCTGGACTACCGGCCGGAAAAGCCGCTCGAGATCCTGAAGCGATTGCAGGCGGCGGGGATCCCGACGGTCTCGGTCTTCCTGACGGGGCGTCCGTTATGGGTGAATCCTGAGCTGAACGCCTCGGACGCCTTCGTCGCCGCCTGGCTGCCGGGGACCCAGGGCCAGGGGGTCGCCGACGTGCTGGTGGCGGATCGGTCGGGGCGGGCCGCCTACGACTTCACCGGGCGGTTGACCTTCTCCTGGCCTCGCACGGCAGAAGGGGCTCCACTGAATCCGGGTCAGCCCGGATATGATCCGTTGTTCGCCTACGGCTACGGTCTATCCTACGCCCGGCCGGGCGTGGTCGGGGCCTTGTCCGAAGTGTCGGGCGTCGATCTTCCGCCGGTCAATCTGGATCGCTTCTTCGTCGCGGGCCGTTTCCAGCCGCCCTGGACCATGAGCATCCGCGACGCCGCCGGCTCCACTGCGGTCACGACGCCGAGCGGGGCGAGCGCTTCGGTCGCCTGGTCGCCGACGGATGGCGCGATACAGGAAGACAGCCTGCGCCTGACGTTCAACGGTCAGGCCATGGTGTCGATCGGCGGCGACCGGATCGACCTGTCGCCTCGGTCGGATCGCGCCTTGACCTTCCGCGCCCGGGTGGAGACGCCGATCAACGGCGCGCTGTGGACCGGCATGGGCATGACCTTCCTAGATCTCGCGCCCTTGACGGGACGGACGGGGGAGTGGCGCACCATCTCCATCCCATTGCGCTGTCTGGCTCAAAGCGGCGTGGAACTGAGATCGGTCGATCAACCGTTCAGCCTGATCTCGACCGCGCCGGTAACGCTTTCGCTGGCCGACATCCGTTTGTCCGACGGTCCGGCCCCCGTAACGGACCCCTGCCCGAAAAAGACCTTGTAAAGACGACTGGTAGCGTTGTCATAAGCTGAACGCAGTGCTATGGGAACGCTGTCATGCCCGAGCCGCCGTCAGAGCGGCCGGGCCGATAGGGAAGAAACGGGTTTCCGTTTTTCGACGACAGACGGTGCGGCTGACCCCGCGCCCGGCGCGTGCTCGCGCCGCAACGAAACGGAAGGCGCGTCTGGAACGCGCCAGGAGGGGAATGACATGATTAAGCTTGATCAATCGAACCAAGGACGCCGTGCGCGCTGGCTTACGGGCGTCGCGGGCGCGGTGCTGGCGACGGCCCTGCTCGGACCCGTCGACGCCCGGGCGCAAGAGGCGGCCCAGCCGCGACCCGAGGAGACCGTTCAGACCGACGACGAGGACGCCGTGACCATCGACGAAATCGTCGTCACGGCGGTCGGCACCAATATCTCCGGCGTCAAGCCGGTCGGCAGCGAAACCGTGACCCTGTCACGCGAGGAAATTCTGCGAACCGGCGTCAGCAATGTGGCCGATGCGGTGCGGACCCTGCCCCAGGTGAAGAACCTCGGCGATTTCCGGGAGGGGGGCACCCAGGGCACCGCCAATTCGCAGCAAGGCAACGCCATCAATCTGCGCGGTCTCGGCGCCCAGGCGACGCTGACCCTGGTGGACGGTCACCGTCTGGTGGCGACGGGCGCGGCGTCGAACTTCACCGAGGCCAACCAGGTCCCCCTGGCCGCCATCGAGCGGATCGAGGTGATCGCCGACGGCGCCTCCGCCCTCTACGGGTCCGATGCGGTCGCGGGCGTGGTCAACTATGTGCTGCGCAAGGATTTCGAAGGCGTCGAAGCCTCGATGCGCGTGACCAATCAGACCGGCGGAATGGAATATTCGCCCTCCTTCACCACTGGAAAGATGTGGAGCGACCTGGGCGGCATGGGCGGCGGCAATGTGTTGCTGGCCTATGAGTACACATCCCGCGACCCTTATCTGCGGTCAGAAAACCCCCTGCTGATGCAGGATCTGACCCGCTACGGCGGACCGGACAACCGGCTGAGCGGCACGTCGGCGACGGTGGCGGGCGCCGCCAACATCTATGTTCAGAACGCCGACGGATCGCAGAATACGACCCTGCCGCGCGCCGGCGCCTATACCTATTATGGTCTTCCGACAGGGAGCAATGTCGGCCTGTCGGCATCCGACCTGCTGGTGAACGAGCCGAACCTGACGGACTCGGCCTATTACACCGACTATGTGGGCGAGATGGAAAAGCATCAGGTCTCGCTGTTCGCCAACCAGCAGTTCGGCCAGTACATCGAAGCTTTCGTCCAGGCCTCGTACAGCAAGCGTGAGACCTTCTCGCGTTCGCTCAATACGGTTGTCCAGAACGTCACCCTGTCGCCGTATCTCTATGACGCCGACGGCAATGTGACCTCGACGCCGAACCCTTATTATATCAGCGACATTCCCGGCGTGGCGCCGGGGGCCGCCCTGAACGTCCAATACAGTGGAATCAAGGACTTCGGATCCAGCAATTTCGACAGTTCTTCCGAGACCTACAGCATCACGACCGGCTTCCGCGCCCTCTTGCCTTACGATTGGAAGATGGATGCGTCCTATACGTTTGGGCGGGACGAGGCCTGCAACTACTGCCAGACGGGGCTGAACCTAAATCCGACGGCTTTGCAGTACCGGATCAACACCGGCGACATCAATCCGCTGAGCAGCGAGCCTCTGACCGACGAGCAGTTGGCGATGGTGCTTGGGGACAATGTTCAGAGCAGCGGCAACGGGCTCGACGACATCGTGATGAAGTTCAACGGACCGCTGTTCGAACTGCCGGGCGGCACGGTGCGCGCCGCCTTCGGCGGAGAACGGAACGAGGCCTACAACTATAATATCAACGGCGCCAATCGCACGGCCCTGAACGAGTTCGAGTACGATACGACCGAAGCCACCAGCAAGCTTGAACGCACCATCTGGTCCGCCTTCGGCGAACTCTATGTGCCGGTGATCGGTCCTGAGATGGGCGTGCCGCTGGTGCAGAACCTGATTATCGACGCGGCCGTACGTTATGACGACTATTCCGACGTCGGCGACACCACCAATCCCAAGATCGGCGCGACGCTGGACGTCACCGACAACTTCAGTCTGAGGGGGTCGTGGGGCACGTCATTCCGGGCGCCCTCGCTGCCGGACGTCAATCCGTATGCCTTTTCCGTGTCGTACAGCTTCCCGTCGTCGAACAGCGATCCGCGCGTGACCAACGGGTTCCTGAACCTGCCCGAAGCTGGCCTGACCCTGGCCAATGTCGCGGTGGTGATGGGTTCCAATCCCGACCTCAGGCCGGAAGAAGCGACCAACTGGTCGTTCGGCGCCGACCTCGAGTTGGGCGACTTCACCTTCAACGCCACCTATTACAACATCAGCTACACGGACCGGATCGCTTCGCCGGACGCCCTCAGCGCCTATCAGGCCGGCCTCTATCCCGATTATCGGGGCTTCGCGGCCAATATCCTTCCGGTCAATAATCCTGCGACCTGCTCCAACGCCGATCTGTCCACGGCCGATCCCGTGCTACAGGAGTATCTCGGCGGGACGCTGCTCTATGGCGGGATTTCCGACTTCTGCGCGGTCAATGTCCTTGTCGATCAGCGCAGCACCAACCTCGCGGCGACGCGGCAGGACGGCATCGACGCCAGCGTCTTCTACGACCGGCGGTTCGGCGAAGTGTCGATCAACGCCTCTCTGGCGGCCAGCTGGACCATGAGCAACGACCAGCAGGTCGTAGAAGGACAGCCTTTCGAAGACCGGCTGGGCTACTACAACACCCCGATCGAATGGCGGGGCAGGGCGTCGCTCGGCGCCAACTGGCGCGAGTTCAACGGCAGTCTCTTCATCAACTACACGGGCGGCTACACCAACGATTTAGCGGTGGATTCACTGGGGAATTCCATCGATCCCCAGAAGGTCGACGCGTGGATCACCGCAGATGCGACGCTGGCCTACGCCACCGAATTCCGGTCGCCGGCGGGCGGTTTCGTCAAGGGGTTGAGGGCGTCGTTCACGATCCAGAACCTGACCGACGAAGATCCGCCCATAGTGATCACGAGCCAGTCCGCCTTCAACGCTTCCTACTCGAATCCTTACGGTCGCACCTTCAACGCGCAACTGACCGCGAGCTTCTAGGCGCCGAATCTTCCGGCGAATCCTGAGCGCCGGCCTTTTTTCATGCCGCAAACCGGGGCCACAGGCCGTCTTTGCGCGATGGGGCGAAGACGAAAAGAAAACGGCGCCGCGATGATCGCGACGCCGCCAGGTGCACGCCTTTTGGGAGGGCGCGGTCTCTATTTGGAAAGAGCAGCCTCGGCCGCCGCCTGGGTCACGTCGAGGCGCGCCTGCCACGGATCACGCCCGGCTTCGATCCCGTCATTGGTGAAGCGCATGATCGGCTGAGACTGGGCGTCGAACACCGGCCACCGCGGCAGATTCGCGCCGTTCGGATCGCCGGCGCGGGCGAAGTTGACGACATAGGCCGCGATCAGGTTCGAGGCCTCGCGGTCGGCGGCCACGACCTTGCCGGGATAACGCGCATCCAGGGTCTTGAGGAAGAACGGGATTTCCGTTGCGTGCGGTACGGCGGGCCATTCGCTCCGCATGGTTTCCGCGACATAGCCGTAGCGATAGTGCCAGACCGGTTCGCCCGCCTTGGTCTGTTCCTGAGCGACGAAGCGGGCCGGCTCGATCATGAGGGCGTCCATATAGATGGCCTGGCGGAAAGCCTCGTCCGGCGTGATGTCTCCATAGGCTTCGCGCGCGGCGTCGGGGTCCGGGAATCGGGCCAGCATCTCGTCGCGGGCCAGGGGCGGACCCCAGCCGATATCGGCCGTCACGCCGCCGATCATCAGGGGGACACGGGCCTGCTGCTGGGCGCGGAAGACGCCGTCGGCGCCGACCAGGACCTTGCCGTCGATCATCGGGCCGCTGGCGGGCGCGACGGGCCGGGTGGCCATGCCGGTGCCCTCGACGACCTTTTCGGCCGGCAGGGCGCGAAGGGCGGCCAGGGCCGGAGCATCGTCGCCCGTCACCCCCGCCCACTCGGCGAAGCCCTGGCCGTCATCCTCTGCGTCGGGTCGGCCCTCGGCGTGCAGCGGCTTGAGGCCGGAATCCATCCGGGCCGGAGCCGACATGGCGACGGCGCGATCGAACAGACCCTGGGCCAGCGGCGTGGTCATCAGGTTCAGCACCGAGCCGCCCCCGGCGGATTCGCCGATGATGGTGACATTGTCGGGGTCGCCGCCGAAGGCCGCCACATTGGCCTGCACCCATTTCAGCGCCGCGATCTGGTCCATATAGCCATAGTTGCCCAGCAGGCCGTCGTCGGCGTTCTCGGCGGTCAGGGCCGGATGGGCGAAGAAGCCGAACCGGCCCAGGCGGTAGTTGAAGCTGACGAAGACCACGCCGTCCTTGGCCATGGGCGCGCCGCTATAGACCGCCGGCGAGGCCCCGCCGTTCACCCAGCCGCCGCCGTAGATCCAGACGACGACCGGCAGTCTTGCATTCGCGGCGGCGCCCGCCGGTTTCCAGACGTTCAGATACAGGCAGTCCTCGGCCGGCGGCGTGCCCAGGGGGGCGGCGTCGGCGGCGAAGGGGATCTGCATGCAGTCGTTGCTGTAGTCCGTCGCGGGCCGCACGCCCGACCATGACCGCGGCGGCTGCGGCGCACGCCAGCGCAGGGCGCCGACCGGGGGCTGGGCGAAGGGGATGCCCTTCCATGCGGTCACGCCATCCTCGGTGACGCCGGACACCCGGCCCGAGGTTGTGGCGACGACGGGGGCGGATTGCGCCTGGACGGCCGGTGCGGCGCTCGCGGCCATGAGCAGCGCGGCGACGGATGCGGCGGCGGGACCCGGCGAAAATCGCAAGGGGGTGAAGTTCATGAGTATAGCCTCCCGATGGCGCTCTGATCGGCGCTGACAACGTTACCGGCACGCTATTCCTTTCCGCGCCATCGTCAAGTGAAAGCCGGTTTCCCGCTGGCGGACCGCCTTGGGGCGGCCTAGGCTGAGGGGGTGACGAAAGACGTTTCCCTTTCCGCGCGCAAGCCGACCATCAAGGACGTGGCCACACAGGCGGGCGTGTCCTTCAAGACGGTGTCGCGCGTCCTCAACGCCGAGGCGGGCGTGCGGCCTGACGTGCGCGACCGCGTGCGCGCCGCCGTGTCGGCCCTGGGCTATACGCCCAACCTCGCGGCGCGGGGGCTGAGCGGCGGGCGAAGCCGGCTGATCGGCCTGGTCACCTATGCCACCGCCGAGGCGTTTCTGGAGAACTACGCCTACCTAATGACGCTGGAGACCGGGCTGATCGAACGCTGCCAGGCCTTAGGCTGCAGTCTGGCGGTCGAAATCGTTCGGGCCGACGCCGAGCCGGAGGCGGAGATCCGGGCGTTGACCAGCGGCCTGACCAAGGACGCCTTCATCCTGTCGCCGCCGCTGGTGGACAATATGCGGATCATCGCCGCCTTGGAGGCCACGGGCGCGCCGGTCGTCCGCATCGCGCCCACGCTGGAACTGGATCGCTGCGTCCATGTCGGCATGGACGACGAGGCCGCGGCGGCGGACATGACCCGCCATCTGCTGGCCCTGGGCCATCGACGCATCGCGCTGATCAGCGGGCACCCCGGACACGGCGCCGCCGAATCTCGACGCCAGGGCTATATTCGCGCCATGCGGACCGCGGGCCTGGTGATCGACCCGGGCCTGATCCGCCAAGGCTGGTTCACCGAGGTCTCGGGCTTTGAAGCCACGATGGCCCTGCTCGACATGGACAATCCGCCCACGGCGGTCTTCGCCTCGAACGACATGATGGCGGTGGGCGCCCGCCGCGCCGCGCGGCTGCGCTCGGACGAACCTGCGGCGGCCTGTCTGTCGATCGCGGGCTTCGACGGACTGCGGACTGTGCTGGCCGGCTGGCCGACCCTGACCACCGTCCGGCAGCCCCTGACGGAGATGGCCTGGGCCGCCCTCGACGCCGCCGACGCCCTGGTCGAAGGTCGGGAGACGGCGTCGACCCTTCTGCCCTACAGTCTCTTGGCGGGCGCGAGCGTATCCACCCCGCAAGCCGTGCCGATCGGCTGACCCCGACGAAACCGCCGCGTTAGAGCCAGTTGTCAAATTCCTGAGACAGGATATGGTAACGTTGTCTAACAACAATGAAGCGCACGCCCTGCTGCGCTCACGGGGACGGAAATGAGCCATAGACCTTTCGCCTACACCCTTCTGGCCGCCACCGCCCTGGTCGCGCCCGTCCATGCCCAGACCGCGGACCCCGACGCCCGCGCCGCGGCCCTGGTCGGGCGGATGACGGTCGACGAGAAGCTGTCGCTGCTTCATGGGCCCATGCCCTTGCCCTTCTTCGGCGAGACGCCGATGCCCGAGGGCACCATCCCGGGGGCGGGCTTCATCCCCGGCATCGCGCGTCTGGGCGTGCCGCCGTTGAAGGAGACGGACGCCAGCCTGGGGGTGTCGTGGGTCGGTGGCATCCGCGAAGACGGCGCTACGGCCCTGCCGTCCGGCCTCGCCCTGGCGGCGACCTTCGATCCGCACCTGGCGTATCAGGGCGGCGCCATGGTCGGCGCCGAGACCCGCGCCAAGGGGTTCAACGTGCTTCTGGCCGGCGGGGTCAATCTGGTCCGCGACCCTCGCAACGGCCGTAATTTCGAATATCTGGGCGAGGATCCCCTGCTGGCCGGAACCCTGGCGGGTGAGTCCATTCGCGGCATCCAGAGCAACCGCATCATCTCGACGATCAAGCATTTCGCCTTCAACGGCAACGAGACCGGCCGTAACTTCCACAGCACAAATATCGGCGAGGCCGCCGGTCGGGAAAGCGATCTTCTGGCCTTCCAGCTGGCGATCGAGCGCGGCCGTCCCGGCGCGGTGATGTGCGCCTACAACCGCGTCAATGACGTCTATGCCTGTGAGAATCCGGCCCTGCTCAACGACGTGCTCAAGCGCGACTGGGGCTACAAGGGATGGGTCATGTCGGACTGGGGCGCCGTCCACTCGACCGAGGCCCTGCTGAACGGTTTGGACCAGCAGTCGGGCGAGCAACTCGACCGGGAACCCTATTTCGGGCGACTGCTGTCCGAAGCGGTGAGCGGCGGCGACGCCCGTTATGGAGCCCGCGTCGATGACGCCGCCCGCAGGATCGTGCGGAGCATGATCTCGACCGGCCTGTTCGACGATCCGCCCCAGGCCGGCGGAGCCATAGATTTCGACGCCCACGCCCAGATCGCCCGCCGCGTTGCGGAGCGCGGCGTGGTGCTGCTGAAGAACGAGCGCGACCTGCTGCCTCTGGCGCGCACGGCTCGCAACATCGTGGTGATCGGCGACCAGGCGGACGTCGGCGTCCTGTCAGGCGGCGGATCCTCGCAGGTCGCCGGGCCGGAGGGCCCCGCCGCGACGGTGCGCGTCGGCGGCGAGAACGCCATGGGCCCGTTCAGCAACGCGCTGTATCACGCGTCGTCCCCCCTGGCGGCGATCAAGTCCGAGGCCCCCGACGCCACGGTGCGGTTCGCCACCGGGCGCTATGTGTCCGAGGCCGTCGATCTTGCCAAGAAGGCGGACCTGGCCATCGTCTTCGTCGGCCAATGGACCACCGAGGCGGTGGACGTGCCCGACCTGTCCCTGCCGGGCAATCAGGACGCCCTGATCGATGCGGTGGCGCGGGCCAACCCCAACACCATCGTGGTCCTTCAGACGGGCGGGCCGGTCGTGATGCCCTGGCTGGACCGCGTTCCGGCGGTGCTTGAGGCCTGGTATTCGGGCGCCAAGGGCGGAGAGGCGATCGCCGACATCCTGTTTGGAGACATCAATCCGTCCGGTCGCCTGCCCGTGACCTTCCCGGCGTCGGTCGATCAACTGCCCCGGCCCAAGATTCCCGGCGTCGACCTGCCGCCGACGGGACTCGTGGCGATGGGCGCGCCCCGACCCAGCTTCCCCGTCGACTATACGATCGAGGGCTCCGACATCGGCTATCGCTGGTTCGAAGCGAGAGGAGAACGGCCGTTGTTCCCGTTCGGCTTCGGCCTGTCCTACACCGACTTCACCTACAGCGATCTGAAGGTCGAGGGCGGCGACACCCTGACGGTCAGTTTCAAGGTGGCGAACACCGGTGATCGCACCGGCGTCGACGTGCCGCAGGTCTATCTGTCCGAGTCGCCAGACCGATCCCAACAACGCCTGATCGGTTTCGAGCCCGTTACGCTGACACCGGGCGAAAGCCGCACTGTTTCCCTGATTGCTGACCGGCGCTTGCTGGCGAACTGGGACGTGCAACGCGCCCAGTGGTCGATCCGGGCCGGCGACTACAAGGTCTTTGTCGGCGGCGACGCGGGGTCTCCGATCCTGAACGGGCAGGCCCGTGTGCGGGGGGCGCGTCTCATGCCGTAACGACGCGTCCATTGACGGGTGACGATTCGAGGCCTCAGAAGCATCCGCATGACATGTGAGGTTTCAGTTCGTTGACACGGCCGACAATCAAGGACGTCGCGTCGATGGCCGGCGTGTCCGTGATGACGGCGTCGCGAGCCCTTAACAACCAGCCCTACGTCAGCGCCGAGGCGGCGCGGCGCGTGCAGGCGGCGGTCGAGGCCCTGGGGTTTCACCGCAACGCCTTCGCGCGCGGCCTGCCCAGCGCGCAGTCGTTCATAGTGCTGATGTTGATCGGCCAGGGCGCCCCCGACCTGCCGGGACAGTTCCAGCGACATGCGGTCGAGCGGTGCCGTCACCTGGGACGCCACCTGATCGTCGATCGCGCGCCCCGGGACGGAAACGCGGTCGCCTATGTGGAAGGTCTGATCGACCGGCTGCGGCCCGAGGGCGTGTTATTGTGGCGTCCGCTGGCCGACGATCCGGGGGTGCTGGCCATGCTTGCGGCGCGGTCGATCGCCTTCGTGCGGATCGACGCCGACCCCGCCCTGTCCGGAGGCATGGTCTCGATCGACCATGCGGAGGCCGTGACCACCCTGGTCGATTCTCTGGGCGGGGGGAGGGCGGTGGCCCTGGTTCACAGCGAATCCGACACCTGGCTCGCGAAGCAGAGGCGGGAGGCCGTGCTGGCCGCAGCCGGGGCCGCAACTGGGGCCGCAACTGGGGCCGCAACTGGGAATGTACGGCTTTGTCCGGCGCCCTCCGGCGATTTCGGCGCGGGTCTGGAGTGGGGACGACGGCTTGCGGCCGAGGACGAGACGCCGGCGCTGATCATCGCCGATCGCGACGAACTGGCGCTCGGCCTGTTGGCCGCGATCAAGGCCCAGCCCGCGGGTCGTCGCCCCACATTGGTCTGCCTGGAAGACACCGGCAGCGTTAGACTGGTGGCGCCTGAGGTCGTGCGTCTGATCCAGCCCCTCGAGGCGATGGCGCATGCGGCGCTCGACATGTGTATTCAGCACAATCCAACTGCGTCCGTGCGTTTCCAATCGACGTTCGCCCGTTCGAATGGGACAGGAGACGCCTCAGGATAGGACGCCATCGCCGCTGTCGTGCGTGGGCGCGGTCAGATGAAGACAGCTTCGACAAAGCTGTCAGGTTAAGTCTGCTGTCGGCCTAAAGCGGCGCTTGGGTGGGGCTGCTTCCGGGAGTTGAACGGGGGCGTCTGACAGTGAGCATCAGAAACTGCCGCCCGCCATCGCAAAGGGACCAGTGTTTCAACTCCACCTCGAGCCCTGCGTCCTCGGCTAGCTGCGGTGAAAAGAAGAATGCGGCAGGCGGCCTGTCACGCCATTCTACGCAAGGCGAGGTGTGCTCGACCTTGATGTTAGCCGGGTTCGCTCTGTGACTAGTTCAGCAAGGTGTCGCCCTTGGAACTCGGAAGAACCAGTCGGTCGGCCATCCGAACGAGGTCCGGCAGGGACTTCGCCTCCATCTTCCGCATGACCTGGCTCCGATGCAGCTTGACCGTAGCCTCGGTGATGCCGGCGCGATCGGCGATCTGCTTGTTCTGGAGGCCCGAAGCGACGAGGGTCAGAATTTGTCTTTCACGCTCGGTCAACGTGTCGTGTCGCGCCTGAAGCTTGCGGTCCCGTTCGGCGTCCTGCAGCCGGCCTCTGTGTTCGGAGAGCGCGCGATTGACGGCTTCGAGCAGATCCTGCTCCCGAACGGGTTTTGTCAGCACATCGATCGCGCCCGCCTTCATGGCGCGCACGGCCATTTGAACGTCCACGTGGGCGCTGATCAGGACAACGGACTGGGCGGCGCCGCTTTCGAAAAGCGCTTCCTGAAACTCCAGGCCGCTCCGACCGGGCAGTCGGATGTCCAGCACGATACAGCCGGCTCGGCCCACCTGATCCGAGTTCAGAAACGCCTGTACGGATCCATAACTACGGGTCTCGAGCCCCACGGATTGAAACAGGCCGCTCAAGGCGTCGCGGACGCTCTCGTCGTCGTCGATGATGACGATCGACTCAGGAGGATCAGCGCGATGGGGCATTGAACCTGGCTCCTGCGGCGGTCGGCAGGGTGAACACGAAGGCGCTCCCTTGCGGTGAATTCTCGATCGCCAGGATGGCGCCGCCGTGCGTCTCGACGATCGAGCGGCAGATCGAAAGACCCATCCCGATGCCGTTCTGCTTGGTGCTGAAGAAGGGCTCGAAGAGTTTCTCTCGGGTTTTCGGATCAAGGCCCGGTCCCGTGTCGATAACCCTGACTTCCACGCTTTCCTCGGAGGCAAGGGTGCGAAGTGTCAGTGTCCTCTCTCCGGCGCGTCTCTCCATCATCGCCTCGAGTGCGTTCATGATCAGATTCATCAGGACCTGCTGAAGCTGGGTCGCGTCGCCGAACACGACGGCTGTCCCATGATCGAAATCGACGATGCAGGTGATCGCGCGCCGCCTGAACTCCCCCTGCAGAAGGCCCAACACGCTCCGTAGGGTCTCGTCGAGGCTGAGTCTTTGCATCTTCGGTGGAGATTTGCGCGCCAGTGCGCGCACGCTGGTGATGATGTCTCCCGCCCGATGGCCGTCGTCCACGATCCGCTCAAGCGCGCGTCGCGCGGAGGCGATATCGAGTTGGGCGTCGTCGAGCCAGCGCAGACAGGTCCCTGCGTTCGTGACGATCGCCATGAGCGGTTGGTTGACCTCATGAGCGATGGACACGGCCAACTGGTCCATCGTCATCATCCGCGTCACGTGGGCGAGCTCGCTTTCGCTGCGGCGCAGATCTTCCTCGGCCTGTTTGCGGTTCTCGATTTCGACATTAACCCCGAACCATTGGGTCAGAACCCCGGCGCCGTCGTAGAAGGGGCTCGCGCGGATGAGGAACCAGCGAAACTGTCCGTCAGCGCGGCGCAGTCGCGCTTCCGCCTCGCCGGGGCCTCCGGAAGCAATCGTGGCGGACCACGCCTCCTCGACCTGAGCCAAGTCGTCAGGGTGGATGTGATTGAGGAAGCTGTAGCCTACAACATCCTCCAGCCTCAGCCCGGCATAGTCCAGATATTGCTGGCTCCAGAAGGTCGTGAAGCCGTTGGCGTCGGCGGCCCAGGCGAGACCGGGGATAGACGAGATGATCTGTTGCAAGCGACGCTCGCTCTCTTCCAGCGCGGCCCCGCTGGTCCGTAGAGCGTCCTCGGCCTGCTGAAGATCCTCGATATCGACGTTGGCTCCGAACCAGCGGACCACGCCGCCCGCATCGGTCAGTTTGCTGCCCTTGAACAGAAACCAGCGATAGGTCCCGTCCGCCCCGAGGATGCGGCCCTTGAGCAGGGTCTCCTCGCCGGTCTCCAGATCCCGCCGCCAGATATCCAGCATGCCCGGTATGTCTTCGGGGTGGTAGAGATCCAGGAAACCCCATCCGAGGATCTTCTCCGCCGGCAGGCCGGCGTAGTCGGTCCAGGCCTTGTTGACGAAGTCGGCGTCGCCATCAGGCCGCGCCGACCAGGTCAACACCGGCAGGGAGTCGAGGATCAGGCTGAGATTGCTCTCGCTTGCCGCCAGGGCGGCCTCGCTCTCGCGGACGGCGAGTTCGGCTCGCTTGCGGTCTTCGATGTCGAGAACCACGCCGTACCATTTGAGAACCTCGCCGTCGGCTCCGAGGAGCGGCGTCTGTCGCAGCGTACACCAGCGATATTCGCCATCGCCGCGCCGAAGGCGACCGTCGATATCACGCCCCTGCTTCGTCACCATGATGTCCTGCCAGGCGGCGAGCAGCACCGACATGTCGTCGGGGTGGAATATCTGGTAGAAATTCACGCCCTCGACGTGCGCATAGGCATCGCCGACGAAGTCGAGGAAATACTGGTTGGCGAAGTCGATCAGGCCGTCCGAGGTCGCGGACCAGGCCATGGCCGGCATGGTGTTGATTATGAGGTTGAGCCGCCACTCGTTCTCGGCGAGCGCCTCGCCCGTCAACCTTTCCACACGCAGATCGGCGGGGCGTCGCTTTTCGCTGAGTTCGCGGAGTTCACGGCACGCCAGACCGGCATGGGCGGCGGCGACGTCGAGGCGGATCAGGTCCATGGGCTGTGGAAAGTCTGAACGGCTCGCGCACAGAACGAAACTTCCCAAGGGAGCGGTTTCGCCCACCTCGCGGCGGACGAGCCGCATGCGCTCGTCACCGAACGGCGACGACACGCCGTCTTGCCCCTCGCTTCCCGCGAGGAACTGCTGAACGGAGCGCAGGGTCTGGTCGTTTGCCTGGCGGGCCGCGAACTCCGGACAGACCCTCAGAAAGGGTTGGGCGGTGTCTTCAAAACGGAAGGCGGCGAACTCGAGGGCAAGTCGATCGACCAGCGCTTCCAGGACGCTTTCGATCACGAACGTCGGATCGCGGCCTCGCCAGGTCTGCGGCAGACGGTTGAGCCAGGCGATGTCCTCTAGACACCCGTCCGTTGTCGAACTCCGGCCGCCGCCATCCAGCCACGCATGCGGTTCGGATGATGCGGGACGCCCCGGACGCTGTTTCACCAGAAACTTCCTCGTTGGCGCCGTCGGCGCACCCGCCGTGGGCCGTCATGACGATCACATACTGCTCCGATCATCCAGCCCGAACCTACGCCGGTCGGCCGGCTGTCACCACTCGTCCAAGGTCGAGGTCGGCGCGACGTTCGTCTAGCGGGACCGCAGGGAGTGGCGTTGGACCTGCCGCGAAGACCGAGAAATAGCCGGGCCCAGGGGAGGGGGCTGATCATTCGTCCAGCAATATTCGACGTTCGGGGAGGCTGGACGGGCCTTTGAGACGATTGAAGCTTGCTTCACATATCCGAATTATCCGGCCCAAGCGAGCTGGAGGAGAAGCGTCTTGTCTGATCATGAGGGGAGCGTGAGCCGCGACCCGTCCAGCCTTCAACACGATATGCGAGAGACGTGATGGCTGCCGCGCAAGCGTTCGCCTTCGGCCCGTTCGTGCTGGCTCCGCATCGCCAGCTTCTGATGCGCGACGGCGTTCCGCTGCGGATCGGCGGGCGCGCCCTGGACCTTCTGACGGCCCTGGTCGAGAGACCCGGCGAGCTGTTGTCCAAATCCGAACTCATGGTCGCGGCATGGCCGAACACGTTCGTCGATGAGGCCAATCTCAAGGTCAACATGGGCGTTTTGAGACGCGTGCTCGATGACGATCCCAACGGCGGCTGCATCGCCACTGTCGTCGGTCGCGGCTATCGTTTCGTCGAGCCGGTCGCTTGCGTCGGAGACGATGAGATCGCGCCGACGGACTGGCCCGCCGATCGTCACGACCGACCGACGGATCGCCGACCCCGGGACCCGGCATCGATCATGTATGCAGTCGCAGCTGTGGTCGCCTTGGCAAGCAGCTCTTCCGAAATCTCGCAGGTGCTGCAAGACGCCCTTCTGCAGAACGCCCGCCTTCGCCGACACGGATTCAGCTCTTCAAAAAGACGGGCTCGACCCCGCTGCGGGGGACAGGGTGCGAGGTCGAGCCCGAGCCGGGCGTGATGGGGCGCCCGGCTCTATCGGACCGATTTGCTCAGCGCGTGGGCGCGCCTCGACCGATCGTCCGATCCAGGAAGTCGCCGATCAACGGCGCCATGATGTGCAGTTGGTCTTCAAGTGCGAAATGCCCCGTGTTCAGGATGTGGGTTTCGGCATCGGGCAGATCGCGCAGGTAGGGATGTGCGCCTTCCTGAGGGAAGATCTTGTCGTTCTTGCCCCAGACGATCAGCGTCGGCGGCTTGCGCTCGCGGAACCAGGCCTGGAACAGTGGATACAGGGGCACATTGGTGCCGTAGTCCAGGAACAGGTCCATCTGGATCTCGTCATTGCCCGGGCGGTCGAGCCGGGCCTGGTCGATCGTCCAGTTGTCCGGGCTGATCCGTGAGAGATTCTCCATGCCGTCCGTGTACTGGAAGACTGTCGTTTCCGGGAGGACCATGAAACGCATGGCGTCCCGGTTCTTCGCGGACGGATCCGCCCAGTAGGCCTTTGGCGCATCCCAAAACTCGCGCAGACCCTCTTCATAGGCGTTGCCGTTCTGGACGATCAAGGCGCTGACCCGATCGGGATGCTTCAGGGCCAGCCGGAAGCCGACGGGCGCGCCGTAGTCCATGACGTACATGGCGTACCGGTTCGCGCCCTTTTGGATCATCAGATCGTCGACGATGTCGGCGTAGTGAGCGAAGGAGTAGTCGAAGCTCTCGTGGTCCGGCATGTCGCTTTGGCCAAACCCCGGATAGTCCGGCGCGATGACGTGGTAGCGGTCCGCCAGCAGCGGGATCAGGTTGCGGAACATGTGCGACGAGGTCGGGAACCCGTGCAGCAGCAGGACGACCGGTGCGTCGGCGGGCCCGGCTTCGCGATAGAAGACCCGCACGCCTTCCACCGTCGCGGTGCGGTAGTGAATGACCGACGCCGGCTCGGCCTGCGCTTGCTGAACCGGGGGCGGAGGGGCAGCCACGACGGGCGTCGCCAGAGCAGCGATCGCCAGGGCGGCGGTGGACAGGAACAGGCGTCTCATCTTCAATTCCTCCTCGGGATATGGGGCCGACGGCGAAATCTCTGAGGTCCGCCGCACATCCAGAAGCCTAGCGGCGAGGCGGGCGGACCGGTCGTAAAGCCCGGTAAAGCCTTGGGGGTCGAGGTTCGCGCACATGTCCCGCAAGTCGCTCGGGCGCATTTTCCCCGGCGCGAAAAGCCGGCCACCAGTCCGGGATTTTACCGCAGCTTACTTTTGGTTCGGGTTCCGACACCGGATGATCCACATGCCGATCCTGCCTCGGTCGCGACATGCCCCTATGCGGGCCGAGCCGCTTCCCGATGCATCGGTCGTCAGAACCGCAGCCTTTCCGAACTGGACCCATCCGATGTCGACGCTCTGTTCTTTCGTTCTCGTCCACGGCGCATTCGTCGACGGCTCAGGCTGGCGTCAGGTGCATGATATCCTCGCCGAAAAGGGGCATGAGGTGCTGGTGACGCAGCATCCGACCCTGTCGCTGGACGCGGACGTCGAGGTGGTCGGCCGCTCGATCGCGCAGGCCCGATACCCCGTGGTCCTTGTGGGACATTCCTACGGCGGCGCCGTCATCAGCCAGGCCGGAAACGATCCGAAGGTGCGCAGCCTCGTCTATGTCGCCGCCTTCGTCCCGGACTCGGGAGAGTCCGTCGCCGATCTCACCGCCAATCCTCCGGCCGAGGTCACGCCGCCGCCGATCGTCGCGGACGACGGCTGGCTCTCCATCGACCGCGACCGGTTCGCCGAGACTTTTTCCGCCGATATTCCCGCAGCGGAAGCTCGCTTCATGGCGGCTTCACAGGCGGCCTGGGGCGGGGCGGCCTTCTCCGGCGTCGTCGCCCAGGCGGCTTGGAAAACCAAGCCCTCCCATTATGTCGTGGCGACGGAAGATCGCATGATCCCGCTGTTCGCCCAACGTCAGATGGCCGGGCGCGCCGGCGCCACCGCCATCGAAATCCCGGCCAGCCACGCCGTGATGATCTCCCGCGCCGCCCAGGTCGCTGAAATCATCGAGCGTGCGGGTCAAGACATCGTCTGACCGGCCCCCCCCCCCCCGATTTTCCCGACATTCGACCACGCGCGCACCGCCATACAATGAGACCCTGACGCGGTCCGGTATTTCAGCGCGAGCTCGTCTCGCTCCGGCTGGCTGCCCGATACCCCCTCGGCGTCATCCCCGTCTCGTCGCGGAACGCCCGATTGAACGGCCCCAGCGAGGCGAAACCGCAGGCGAAGGCGATCTCCAGGATCGAGCGGCGCTCGACCGGATCGGCCAGCAGGATCTTGGCCCGCGCGATGCGGTGGTGGTTGATCCAGCGATTGAAGTTGGCGAACCCCAGCACTGTGCTGATGCACTGCGACACGCGGTATTCGGGCTGGCGCAGCAACACGGCCACTTCAGCGATCTTCAGTTCGGGCCGGGCGGCCAGATCCTCGTCCACCAGCAGTCGCATTAGCCGAGGCGCCAATATCACGTCCTCGGACGTCGCCGCGCGCCGAGACGGCGCGGTCGCCGTGTGCGGATGGAGCTGGCGAAACCGCACCGCCACCCACATGGCGATCAGGCCGATCACGGCGCAGCCGCCCTTGATCAGGTCATCGCGCATTTGCCCGTGCGGGCCGTCGCTCCCGGTCCACAGCCCCAACACTGAGGCCACGACCAGCGAGGCGTAAATCCCGGTGAAGCCGTACCGAAAGCGCTTCTCCACGGCAGGCAGGTCGGGCCGCCATCGCAGAAAGGGCTCCACGAAAGTCAGCAGCAACGCCGCCGATCCGCTGATCGCATAGGCGTTGTCGGTCACGCGGCCGAGCATGCCGTGCGGCGCCAGCACCGATATGGCTCCTGTCACGGCCACCACCCCAGCGACGATCGGCGCCCATTCGACGTCGCGCTCGGACGGATCGAACAGGGCCCGCGCCACCAGCCAGGCCCAGCCGCAGGCGCCGACGCCGATGGCCAGGAAGCCTGTCGCCGCGTCCCCGTCCAGCAGCCGCGCCAGGATGTAGCTGACGAAGGAGGCCGTCGCGATAACGGCGTGGAGCGCCAGCCGCCCGCGCGGCCGCCAGGGCCTCAGTCCTCGTCCGACCGCCGCCAGGGACGTGCCGAATGTCGCCGTCGATGCCATCGGATCTTCCCTTCACCGGCAAGGATGCCTCCGCCTCCGCGCGTCTGTCCAGCGGCCCCGGAACGAGAGGGTTCGCCGAAAGAATCTCTCGCCGAATTCCAAATCGGCGAGACGGCGGGGGCGGCGGCCCGCACCACGGGTCATCCTCTTCGGCCGCATCAGGACCACCATGTCGATCGCTTCATCCTCTTCCGCCGCACCTGCCGTCGCAGCGGCTGCCCTGAACTGGGCTGGCCGGCTCTGGTTCGCCGTCGCCGTGTTCGGGCAGGCGGCCTTCATCGGCTTTATCCTGGCCTATTATGGCGTGCGCACCGCCACCCGGAACTTCGCCGGCTGGAACGACAAGCCGCTGATCGACGGCTATATCGAGGGCGATCCCATGGGCAATGTCGTCTTCGCCGCCCATGTGTTGCTGGCCTCGGTGGTGACCCTCGGCGGGCTGATGCAACTGATCCCGGTCCTGCGCCGCCGCTGGCCTGGCCTGCATCGCTGGACCGGGCGGGTCTTCATCGTCATCGCCCTCTTCATGGCCCTCAGCGGCATGTGGCTGTCGCTGGTGCGCGGCACGTCGCTTTCGCCCGTGTCGGACGCGGCCATCCTGATCAACGCGGTGCTGATCCTGATCTTCGCGGGGCTGGCCTGGCGCGAGGCCTTGAAGCGCCGGTTCGACCAACATCGCCGCTGGGCCATGCGAACCTTCATGGTGGTCAGCGGCGTCTGGTTCCTGCGCGTCGGCCTGATGGGCTGGGTGGTGGTGAACCGGGGGCCGGTGGGCATGAACGACACCCTGTCCGGCCCGGCCGACATCGTCCTGACCTTCGGCAGCTACCTGATCCCCCTGGCGGTCCTGGAGCTTTACTTCGCCGCCCAACACAGCCGCCACGGCGCCGTCCGCGCGGCGATGGCGACGCTGCTGCTTCTAGCCTCAGCCTACACCGCCGCCGGCGTCTTCGGCACGATCGCCTTCATGTGGGGCCCGCATCTGTAAGGTAGATCAGTCCGGGCTTCGCACCGCGGGCCTCAAGCAAATCTTCATTTGCCTGATAGCGATGTTATCGCTACCAATTGCAAAATGACATCACTGGTGAAACTGACTTCGGGGCGAGGAGCGAGACTGGCCGGTGGGTTGGCGCTGGCGGTTTCGCTTGTCCTCATGGCCACGGGCGCAACGGCTCAGCCGCTTCGGGCGACGGGGGAGGTCCGGGTCGATCAGCCCGGCGTCACGATCGCGCCCGAGGTCTATGGCCAGTTCATGGAGCAACTGGGGACGGGCATCGACGAAGGCGTCTGGGTCGGTCCGGACTCCCCCATCCCCAACACCCGTGGCTTTCGCAACGACGTGGTCGAGGCCCTGAGGGCGCTGGACGTGCCCGTCGTCCGCTGGCCGGGCGGCTGCTACGCCGACATCTATCACTGGCGCGACGGGATCGGCTCGCGGGACCAGCGGCCGGTCACGCTGAACCGCTGGTGGGGCGACAAGGAAGAGGGCAACGCCTTCGGAACCCACGAGTTCTTCGAGTTCGCCGAGCTGATCGGGGCGAAGACCTATCTCAGCGTCAACGTCGGCTCCGGCACGCCGGCCGAGGCGGCGGACTGGATCGAATACATCACGTCGCCGTCCCATTCGCGCCTCGCCGAGCTGCGCCGCGCCAACGGCCGCGACCAGCCCTGGAAGATCGACTACTTGGGCATCGGCAACGAGCCGTGGGGTTGCGGCGGGCGGATGCGGCCGTCCTGGTACGCCGACCTGTTGCGGCAATATGTCGGCTTCGTCGCTCCGACCGGCCAGAAGGCGATCATCGTCGCCGCGGGACCGAACTCGGACGATGTGGATTGGACACGCACGCTGATGTCCGTGGCGGGCGATCATCTCGACGCCCTGGCGCTGCACTACTACACCCTGCCGACCGGCGACTGGACGGCCAAGGGTCCGGCGACCGGTTTCGACGAAAGCCAGTGGACCTCCACCTTCGTCCAGACCTATCGGATGGAGGCGATGATCGCCGCCCACGACGCGGTGATGGACCAGACCGATCCGGCGGGCGCTAAGATACTGGCCGTCGATGAATGGGGCGCCTGGTACGACCCGACGCCCGGGTCGCCCCCCGGTTGGCTGCAGCAGCAGAACAGCCTCAGGGACGCCCTGCTGGCGGCGGTGAACTTCAACATATTCCATCGCCACGCCGACCGGGTGCGGCTGGGCAATATCGCCCAGATGGTCAACGTCCTGCAGGCGATGATCCTGACCGACGACGAACGGATGGTGCTGACGCCGACCTACCACGCCTTCGAGATGTACCGGCCGTTCCAGGGCGCGACGGTCCTGCCGCTGGAGATCCAGTCGCCGGACTACGGTCCGCTGAAGGCCGTCGACGGAACGGCGGCGCGGGGCCTGGACGGAAAAGTCCATCTCGCGCTGGTCAACCTCGATCCGGGCCGACCGGTCGAGGTGGCGCTGTCGGTGGCCGGCGGGACGGCCCGCCGGGTTTCCGGGCGTGTCCTGACCGCGGCGGCCATGGATGGGCAAAACACCTTCGACGCGCCCAAAGCGGTCATGCCCGCTCCCTTCACGGATGCGCGCGTACGCGGCGACGTGGTGATCGTTCGCATGCCGGCGAAGGCGCTGGTCGTGTTGACGCTGGATTGAGGGCGGAGATGCGGGCTTAGGCTCCGCGCGCCCCGCTCAGCGCTGGACGAAAGCGGTGCGGGTTTCTATGATCCCGTCCAGCCGCAGGATTTGTCCTCGGAGTCTTTCGCGTAGGTTTGACGACGTGCTGAACAAGATTTTCGCCTGGTGGAACGGGGCCACGATCGGCACCCTCTTCACGATCGCCAAGCGTGGCCGTTACGTCGGGACCGACGAGATCGGCAACAAATACTACGAGGCCAGGGACCACTCCAGCTATGACGGCCGCAAGCGTCGCTGGGTCGTGTACGAAGGCTATGCCGAGGCGTCCAAGGTTTCGCCAGACTGGCACGGCTGGCTGCGCTACACCTTCGACCTGCCGCCGACCGAGGCGCCGCTGCCGCGTCGGGCGTGGGAAAAGGATCACCTGCCGAACTTCACCGGCACGCCCATGGCGTGGCGTCCGCCGGGCTCCCTGGCCGCCGACGCCAAACGCCCCGCCGCCACCGGCGACTATCAGGCCTGGACCCCCGAGTGAAAACGAATCGGCTCCTGTTGGGCGGCGCGGCCGTCGTCGTGGCGCTCAGCGCCGGGGCGGTGACCGCCAGCGTCCTGCAGGACGCCCCGCGCGACGCGCGTCCTGCCCAGGATCCCATCGGCGACATCATTCGCAACACGCCCGCCCCGCCTGCGGCCACTGTCCCGACCGAAGCGCCTCCGGCTGCGGCCCCCGCGCCGCGCACGCCCGTCGCTGTTACCCCGCCTCCGACCGTGGTGATCGCCGAGGACAAGGCGGTCGCCGAGAAGGCCGCGGAGGAAGAGGCGGCCGAAACTCCGGTCGTGGA
Organism: Brevundimonas sp.; assembly: GCF_013912065.1. GTDB lineage: Bacteria > Pseudomonadota > Alphaproteobacteria > Caulobacterales > Caulobacteraceae > Brevundimonas. The sequence goes on along the minus strand of NZ_JACESA010000008.1, from coordinate 58,101 downwards.
AAAGGCCATCGAACAGCCGACGACGCCCGCCCCTCGCCAGCGACGCAAGTTCGCCGTCATCCAGGCCATCGACAAGACCACCGCCGAGACCATGAAGTTCGAGGTCGAGGTCGGGGGCCGCCCGGTGCGGTTCAACAAGAACCTGATCTTCAGCGTCCGCGCCTGCGAGGTCTCGACGCCCGACGAACTGACCGAAGACGCCATCGCCTATGTCGACGTTTCGCTGCAGGGACGAGGGACCAACCAGGCGGCGGAACCGCGTCAGGTCTTCCGTGGCTGGATGTTCGCTTCATCCCCCGCCGTCAGCGGCCTTCAGAACCCAAACTACGACGCCTGGGTGGTCGGCTGTAAGAACTAGGGCCGTCAGACCGGGCCGAGAGCAAGCTCCACCGCCTCCGCCCCCGTCATCGGCGCAATCAGGGCCGTATCATCCACGGCGACCTTCAGCGCCGGCTTCAGGCGTCTCAGATAGGCCGCCTGCGGCGTCTCCACCGCGCCGAACTGGCTCAGGTGGTCGGTCAGGAACTGGGCGTCAAGCAGCGTCCAGCCGCCTTTTCTCAACCGCGCCACCAGATGGACCAGCGCCACCTTGGAGGCGTCGCGTTCGCGGCTGAACATGCTCTCGCCGAAGAAGGCGCCGCCCAGGGAGACGCCGTACAGACCCCCGACCAGCCGCTCGTCCTTCCAGCATTCGATCGAATGGACGAAGCCTCGTGCGAACAGGGCGGCGTAAAGGCGGCGGATCGGGTCGTTGATCCAGGTGTCCTGACGCTCGCCGCCCTGGGCCGCCGCGCAACCCTCCAGCACCGCCTCGAAGGCAGTATCGACCCGCACCTCGAACGGTTCGCCGCGCACGGTGCGGCGCAGGCGCGTGGGGATGTGGAAGCCGTCCAGCGGGATGACCCCGCGCTGTTCCGGTTCGATGATGAAGACGCGCGGATCATCGCGCGACTCGGCCATCGGGAAGACGCCTCGTGCATAACAGGCCAGCAGGTCGTCGGGGCCGAAGCCGCCGAAGGGCCCGCCGGCGCTGTCGTCGGGCTTTGTCAGGCGCTCTCGCCCTTCTGGCGCGCCGCCCATTTCTCCAGCCAGTGGATGTCGTAGTCGCCCGACAGGATGTCCGGCTCGGCCAGTAGTTTCTGGAACAGGGGGATGGTCGTGTCGACGCCGTCGATGACGATCTCGTTCAGCGACCGCTTCAGGCGCGCGATGGCCTCCTCGCGGTCGCGGCCGTGGACGATCAGCTTGCCGATCAGACTGTCGTAATAGGGTGGAATCGAATAGCCGGCGTATATGGCGCTATCCAGCCGCACGCCCAGGCCGCCCGGCGCGTGGAAGTCGGTGATCTTGCCCGGCGACGGGGTGAAGGTCTCCGGGTTTTCGGCGTTGATCCGCACTTCGATGGCGTGGCCTTCGAAATGGATGTCGTCCTGGGTGAAGGACAGCGGCAGGCCGGCGGCGATCCGCACCTGTTCGCGCACCAGGTCGACGCCGGTGATGGCCTCCGTGACCGGGTGTTCGACCTGCAGCCGGGTGTTCATCTCGATGAAGAAGAACTCGCCGTCCTCCCACAGGAATTCGATGGTGCCGACGCCCAGATAGCCGATGGCGGCGATGGCCTTGTTGACCGTCTCGCCGATCTGTTTGCGACCCTCGGCCGACAGGGCGGGCGAGGGGGCCTCTTCCAGCACCTTCTGGTGACGGCGCTGCAGCGAGCAGTCGCGTTCGCCCAGGTGAACGACATTGCCGTGGCTGTCGGCGATGACCTGGATCTCGATATGGCGCGGCTTCTGCAGATAGCGCTCCATATAGACGGCGCCGTTGCCGAAGGCGGCCTTGGCCTCGGACTGGGCGGTCTGGACAGCCTCGACCAGGTCGTCGGCGGTCAGGGCCACCTTCATGCCGCGTCCGCCGCCGCCCGCCGCCGCCTTGACGATCAGGGGAAAGCCGATGGTCTTGGACGCCTCGATGGCGGCCTCGACGGTCTCGACCTCGCCCTTGGAGCCGGGGACCACCGGGATGCCGGCGTCCATGACGGTCTGTTTGGCGCTGATCTTGTCGCCCATGACCCGGATATGTTCGGGCTTGGGACCGATGAAGGTCATGCCGTGGGCTTCGACGATTTCGGCGAAACGGGCGTTCTCGGACAGGAAGCCATAACCGGGGTGGATCGCCTGGGCGCCGGTGATCTCGGCCGCCGCGATGATCGACGGAATGTTCAGATACGACTTGGCCGCCGAGGCCGGGCCGATGCAGACGCTCTCGTCCGCCAGGCGCACCCACATGGCGCCGCGGTCGGCCTCGGAGTGCACGGCCACGGTGGAGATGCCCATCTCCTTGCAGGCGCGATGAATCCGCAGGGCGATCTCGCCGCGGTTCGCGATCAGGACTTTCGTGAACACGGCTTAGGCTTCCAGCAGGACGAGCGGCTCGCCGAACTCGACCGGCTGGGCGTCGCCGACCAGGATTTCGGCGACCACGCCGTCGCGCGGGGCTTGGATCGGGTTCATCGTCTTCATAGCCTCGACGATCAGCAGGGTCTGGCCCTTCTTCACCTTGTCGCCGGGTTGGATGAAGGCCGGAGCCTCCGGCGAGGCCTGCAGATAGGCGGTGCCGACCATCGGCGACTTCACCTCTTCGCCCGCGCGGGCGACGATGGTGGCGGGATCGGACGGCATGGAGACCGGAGCGGCAGGCGCGGCGGCGGCCATCGGAGCCGGGGCGGCGGCGTACTGGACAGGTGCGGCGTTGACGGTGATCTCGCGGGCGACGCGGATCCGAAGTTCGCCGCGCTCGACCTCGACCTCGGTCAGGTCGGTTTCGTTCAGGATCTCGGCCAGCTGGCGAACCAGGGCGGCGTCGATCTCGGCGTGTTTCTTGTCATCGGCCATTGCGGTTGCGCCTTTGTCTTTCGTCTTGATTGTGAACGGGGGCGCCCTCAGGCGCGTTCCCGAACCTTGGTGAGGGCCGCCTGGACGGCCAATTCATAGCCGGCCGCGCCGAAGCCGGCGATGACGCCGGTCGCCGCGGACGACACATAGGAGTGATGGCGAAACGCCTCGCGCGCCGCCGGATTGGACAGATGCAGTTCGATCACCGGGATGGTCAGCGTCTTCAATGCGTCGTGCAGGGCGACCGAAGTGTGGCCATAGGCCGCCGGATTGATGATCAGGGCCTGCGCCTTTTCCCGCGCCTCCTGGATCCAGTCGACCAGCACGCCTTCATGGTTGGTCTGGCGAAACACGATCTGCGCCTCGCCCGCTGCCGTCACGCAGCGCTGCTCGATGTCCGCCAGGGTGTCGCGGCCATAGATTTCCGGCTCTCTGACCCCCAGGAGGTTGAGATTGGGGCCGTTCAGCACATAGATGACGGACGTGTCGGACATCGGTTCTCGAATCGAGGCTCCGGAATCGGGCGGCCTCTGACGGTTCAGGGCCGGCCTTGTAGCTTAGGCGCGGCGCGGGTCAAAGCGCAGCGTGGAACGGGTTGACCTAACGTCATGCGCATCCAAGTCAACGGTGATCATCGCGAGATCTACGCCACGACCATATCGGGGCTGGTCCAGGAACTGTCTCTGGACCCGCGCAAGGTGGCGGTCGAGCGCAATCTGGAGATCGTGCCCCGGTCGCTGTACGCCGTCACCGCCCTTGCCGAGGGGGACCGGATCGAACTGGTCCAGTTCGTCGGCGGCGGGTGATTCAGACGGCCAGTATGGCCTCCTGATACAGGGCGATGTCGCGGTCGGCGCTCATCAGCATCAGGTTTTCAACGCGGGCCTGTGCGATCAACGCCCGGTCGAACGGGTCGCGGTGCAGCAGCGGCAGGGCTTGGACGGCGAGGCCGTGCAGGCTGGTGAAGTCGATTTCGTTGTAGCCGTTGGCCAGAAACTGATCCCGCAGTCGCTCCGGGTCCAACTGGAAGTCGAGCCGCTCCAGCCGGCGCTTTATCCCGATCTCCCAGATGCTGACGGCGCTGAAGAACAGCAGGTTGCGCGGGTCTTCCAGATAGCCGCGCGCCTTTACCGACAGACGCTCGGGTCGCGTCGCCGTCCAGATCAGCAGATGGGTGTCCAGCAGGATGTTCACGGCTTGCCGTAGAACATCTCTTCGATCTCGTCCTTGAACGGGGTCTTTATGTCGTCCGGGACGACGCCTTCGCCCGCCATGAAACCGATGCGTTGCACCACCTTTTTCGGGGCCTCGTCCAGCGGGACCAGTTTGGCGATCGGCTTGCCCGCCTTGGCGATGGTGATGGTTTCACCCTTGGCCGCCCGCTCCAGCAGGCGCGACAGATGGGTCTTGGCCTCGTGGACATTGACCGTTTCCATGGCGTCGCTCCCGGTGAACTTAGTCCAGTTAGTCTAGTCTATCCGGCCCCGCCTCGCAACGCGGCGTGATCGATCCGCCCTTTCGCATCCGGCGCGACAGGACTAGGTCACCCTCCATGACCGATACAGCCTCCGAAACCTGGTCCGTCGCCGGCCGCACCTTCACCTCGCGCCTGATCGTGGGCACCGGCAAATACGCCGACTACGCCCAGAACGCCGCCGCCGCCGAGGCCGCGGGGGCCGAGATCGTGACCGTGGCCGTGCGCCGGGTGAATCTGACCGATCCGAACCAGCCGATGCTGGTCGACTATGTGAAGCCGGACCGCTTCACCTTCCTGCCCAACACCGCCGGCTGTTTCACCGGCGAGGACGCGGTGCGGACCCTGCGTCTGGCGCGCGAAGCCGGGGGCTGGAGCCTGGTCAAGCTGGAGGTGCTGTCCAACACCGCCCACCTGTATCCCGACATGATCGAGACCCTGCGGGCCCTGGACCTGCTGATCAAGGACGGGTTCGACGTCATGGTCTATTGCACCGACGACGTGGTGATGGCCAAGCGGCTGGAAGACGCCGGGGCCGCCGCCATCATGCCCGCCGCCGCGCCCATCGGCTCCGGCCTGGGCATTCAGAACGAGGTCAATGTCCGCCTGATCGTCGAACAGGCCAAGGTGCCGGTCCTGGTCGACGCCGGGGTCGGCACGGCCTCGGACGCGACCCGCGCGATGGAGCTGGGCTGCGACGCTGTCCTGATGAACACCGCCATCGCCGGCGCCAAGGACCCGATCCGCATGGCGACCGCAATGAAACACGCCGTCATCGCCGGCCGTGACGCCTATCTGGCCGGCCGCATGCCCAAACGCATGTACGCCGACCCGTCCTCGCCGCTGGCGGGGTTGATCTGATAGCTTTTCCCTCTCCCCACGGGAGAAGGAAAGACAGTGGGCCGCCATCGCGCACAATGACGCTGGTTCCGTCCCAGCGTTTTCAACCGCTTGCGTGTTTCTCGCGCCGTCTTTCCCACCGGGGTTAGCCGCGCCCGTAAAATGCGCCCTATGACCCACGGCGGCGCCATATCAGTACCTATCGACACCCTGGCGCTTTTGGCGCCTTTGGCGCCTTGTCACCCTGTTTACGTGACAGTGTCAGACGCTCACCAGCCCAGCGCCGCCTCGCCCCTCAGGATCGCCTCGGCCTGGGGCGTGTGTTTCGCCCCGGACCGGTCGTGCAGCACCAGGGGCGGCAACAGCCGCAGCGGCGCCTTGCCGGTCTTGATCGCCTGGACCAGCACCCGCTTGGCAGGCTCGTCGGCGAAGGGCTGGACCGGGCGAATGGCGAAGGAGCCGGCCTTCTCCCCCAGCAGGGCCAGCAGGTCCGCCAGACGGTCGGCGCGGTGGATGATCACGATCCGGCCGCCCTCGCGCACCGATTTCAGCAGCAGGCCGGTCCAGGCCGCCAGGCCGTCGTCGGCCATCCAGGCCCCCTGTTTGCCCGGCGCCGGCGCGCGCAGGGCGCCGGGGTCGTCGAAGAACGGCGGGTTCGACACGGCCCAGTCGAAGGGCGCCAGGTCCAGGGCGCGGAACCCCGCCGCCACATCGCCGTCGATGATCGTGGTGCGATCCCCGAAACCGTTCAGCCCTGCATTCTCGCGCGCCAGGCCGACGGCGGTCGAATCGCGCTCCAGCCCCGTCAGCGACGCCGCCTCATGACGTGCGGCGATCTGCATCAGCACGCCGCCGGCGCCACAGCCGGCTTCGAACAGCCGCTCGCCCGGCTTGGGGGCCACGGCCGCCGCCAGCAGGGCCGCGTCCATGCCTGCGCGATAGCCGCGCGCCGGCTGACGCAGCCGGACCCGGCCGCCCAGCAGGGCGTTCTCGACGACTTCGGACGCGTCGGCGGCTGTGTCCAAACCTCAATCTCCTTGACCCTCCGGGGACCGATCACCATTGTGCGCGCCATCGCGATCCGGCAAGCGGACGCGGTCGGAATTGCCAGCGCGGCCAAGGTCGCGCGACGTGTGAAAGAGTATGCCTTGGACGCAGTCCTCGCCGCCTCTCCCCGCCCGAAGGGGGATGTGAACGCCCTCGTCCGGCTGGCCGGAACGGACATGGCCGCCGTGGACGCGCTGATCATCGATCGGATGCAGTCGGACGTGCCCATCATTCCCAAACTGGCGGAACACCTTGTTTCGGCCGGCGGCAAGCGTCTGCGGCCCCTGCTGACCGTCGCCGCCGCCCGCGCCTCGGGTGCCCAGGGGGACATCCTTTCGCCGAAGAAGCTGGCGGCCGCCGTCGAGTTCATCCACACCGCCACCCTGTTGCACGACGACATCGTCGACGCCTCGGAACTGCGTCGCGGCAAGGTCGCAGCCCATCTGATCTGGGGCGCCCCGACCAGCGTCCTGGTCGGCGACTTCCTGTTCGCCCGCGCCTTCGAACTGATGGTCGAGACCGATTCGATGCGCGCCCTGGGCATCCTGGCCGAGGCGTCGCGGGTGATCTCGGAAGGCGAGGTGCTGCAACTGACCCGCGCCCACGACCTGAACCTCGACCAGGCCACCTATCTGCAGATCATCTCGGCCAAGACCGCCGAACTGTTCGCCGCCGCCGCCGAGGCCGGGGCGGTGGGCGCCGCCGCCGATGCCGACGCGACCCAGGCCCTGCGCGACTACGGCATGGCCCTGGGCATCGCCTTCCAGCTGGCCGACGACGCCCTGGATTACGGCGCGACGGCCGAGGCCCTTGGCAAGAACGCCGGCGACGACTTCAACGAGGGCAAGGCCACCCTGCCGCTGCTGCTGGCCGTGGCCCGCACCCGGGGCCGCGAGGACGACTTCTGGGAGCGGACCGTGACCAAGGGCGAACGCACGCCCGACGACTTCGCCCGCGCCCGTGAACTGGTCGTGGGATCGGGCGCCATCGGCGCGACCCTGGATTTAGCCGGCGAATATGCCGACCGGGCCAAGGCCGCCCTGGCCGTCCTGCCCGCCTCGGACTGGCGCGCGGCGTTGGAAGACCTGGCCGATTTCGCCGTTTCGCGTGCCGCCTGAAGCCGATCCGGCGGCGACGGCCGCAGCGAGCCTGGACGCCCAGGTCCGGGCCGCCGACCTGGATCGCTGGCTGTCCAGCCGCCTGGTCGCCGATGAACGCGCCCGCGCCGACCTGATCGCCCTCTACGCCTTCGAGGCCGAGCTGATGGCCATTCCCACGCGCGTGACCCAGCCCCTGCTGGCCGAGATGCGCTACACCTGGTGGGCGGAACAGATGGACGGGGTCTTTTCCGGCGTCGCCCGCAAGGGGCATCCGGTGCTGGAGGCCCTGACCGATCTCGTCGCCCGCCACGGCCTGGACCGCGCCCCCTTCGACGCCCTGATCGAGGCCCATATCGGCCGCGTCCACGGCGACCCCCACGACCTCGACGCCTTCTACGTCGGCCCCATGCAGACGGCGGTCCATGTGCTGGCCGGACCGGGCCATGCGGACAAGGTGGTCGAGGCGGGGCGGGTGCGGGGCCTGGGACAGGTCGGCCGCACAGACGAGGCTAAGGCGGGACGCAAGGCGGCGAACGCAGAGTTGAAGGGCTTGCCGGCCGAAGCTTTCCCGGCTGTCGCCTCAGCGACCTTGATCCGCCCGGACGAGCCCGAACCGGTCAAACGCCTTCGCCTGATCTGGGCCAGTCTGCGCGGGCGGGTTTAGGGCGTCTTCAGCCCGCGTCCCGCCACGCCTTCAGGCTCGCCATCGCGCGGAGACTCATCAGCCGTTTCTTCGCCCGGCCGCGCTCCTTCAGCGGGATCTTCTTGCCGTCCTCGTCGACCTTGGGCGGGTCCAGCGGCGGCAGCAGGCCGTAGTTGATGTTCATCGGCTGGAACTTCGAGCCTGCCAGGTGGCCGCCGGTGATGTGTTCGACCAGGGCGCCCATGGCGGTCTCCGGCGCGGGCGGGGCCAGTTCCCGGCCCAGGGCCTGGGCCGCGGCGAGGCGGCCGGTCAGCAGGCCCATGGCGGCGCTCTCGACATAGCCCTCGACCCCCGTGACCTGGCCGGCGAAGCGCAGGCGGGGCATGGCCTTGAGCCGCAGCTGCTTGTCCAGCAGCTGGGGGCTGTTCAGATAGGTGTTGCGGTGCAGGCCGCCCAGGCGCGCGAACTGGGCGTTCTGCAGGCCGGGGATCATGCGGAACACCTCGGCCTGGACCCCATGCTTCAGCTTGGTCTGGAAGCCGACCATGTTGAACAGAGTGCCCAGCGCATTGTCCTGGCGCAGCTGGACGATGGCGTAGGCCTTGACCAAGGGATCGCGCGGATTGGTCAGGCCGACGGGCTTCATCGGGCCGTGACGTAGGGTCTCGCGGCCCCGCTCGGCCATCACCTCGATCGGCAGGCAGCCGTCGAAATAGGGGACGTGCTCCCAGTCCTTGAACTCGGCCTTGGGCCCGTTCAGCAGGGCGTCGATGAAGGCCTCGTACTGATCCTTGTCCATCGGGCAGTTGACATAGGCGGCGGCGTCCCCGCCCGGACCTTCCTTGTCATAGCGGGACTGACGCCAGGCGATGTCGAAGTCGATGCTGTCGGCGTGGACGATGGGGGCGATGGCGTCGAAGAAGCTCAGGCTCTCCTCGCCGGTGGCCTTCAGGATCGCCTCGGCCAAGGCCGGCGAGGTCAGGGGGCCAGTGGCGACGATGACATTGTCCCACTCCTGCGGCGGCAGGCCGGCGATCTCCTCGCGGACGATGGTGATCAGCGGATGGGCCGTCAGCTTGGCCGTCACGGCCTCGGAAAAGGCCTCGCGGTCCACGGCCAGGGCGCCGCCCGCCGGCACCTGGTTGATGTCGCCGCAGGCCATGATGACCGAATCCAGCGCCCGCATCTCGGCGTGCAGCAGGCCGACCGCATTGTGCTCCCAGTCATCCGACCGGAAGGAGTTGGAGCAGACCAGTTCGGCCAGACCATCGGTCTGGTGGGCGTCGGTCTTGACGCCTGGAACGCCGCGCATCTCGTGCAGGATGACGGGCACGCCGGCCTGGGCGATCTGCCAGGCGGCCTCGGACCCGGCGAGGCCGCCGCCGATGACATGGATGGGGGAAGGAGAGGAGGAAGCAGTCATCGCGGCCTTCTAGCGGCCGTCTGGCGTGATGTCATGATCCCCTGCTATGTCGGGGCGGGGATATGGGGGCGCGAGCGTGAGCAGTCATCGACTTCTGCGGCTGGGCGAGGCCCTGGCGGTGGCCTTCGGCCGTCTGCCGCGCATATGGACGGGCGCCTGGGGCGCGATCCTGATCGGAGCCGGGGCTTGGGCGGCGGCCGGGCTGGCGCCGGGTTGGGCCGGGGCCGTGGCAGTAGTGGCGGGCCTGATCGCGAGCCTGGTGCTGGTCGGCGCGGCGACGCGGATCGCCGTGACGGAAGATATTGAGGCCGCTCGGCGACTGGGCCTGGGACCGGCGGGCCTCCAGTTCGGCCTAGCCGAGTTGCGGCTGCTGGGCGCCGCCCTGCTTTGCGCGGTCTTCATGGCCATGATCCTGTCGGTCGTCGCCCTGCTGTTGCTGGCCGTTTACGGCATGGCGGGGCTGGACGCCGAGGCGATCAACCATCGGAACTGGGCCGCGGTCGGGCCGGTCTGGAAGCTGGCCCTGCTGGCTGTCATGACCCTGGCGGCCCTGTACGCCGTGCTGGTCATGGCGGTGAGGTTGTCCCTGTTCGCCCCGGCCACCCTGGGGCGCGGACACATGGTTTCACTGAACAGCATGGGGATCGCCCAGGGCAATTTCTGGCCGCTGCTGGGCGGACTGGTCGTGGTCGGCCTGCCGGGCCTAATGGTCCTCGTGCTGAACGGCGCGGGCGTGATCAGCGGCCTTATCGCCGGTCTGGTCTGGGCGGCGGTCCTGGCGGCGGTTCAGACGCCCCTGATCCTGAGCTTCCTAGGCGCGGCCTATCGCCGGCTGGAATACTGGACCCCGCAAGAGCATCCGACGCGCTGACCTCGGCGTCCGCGCCGTGAGACGCGGCCGAGGCGATGGTTTAGGGTAGGCGAGAATCTGGTCTGGAGTCCGCCATGAGTTTTTCCGCCACCGATGCGGCGTTCGAAGGTTTCCGGGTGGTTCGTCGCCACCCGATCACCGCTCTGTCCTGGGGACTGGTCTACCTGGTCATGTTCCTGGTCGTGTTTGGACTGGGGGCCGGGCAATTGGCCTCGATCATGGCGGCGGCGGAGGCTGTCGAACAGTCGGCCAACCCAACGCCCGAGGAGTTGGTGGCCTTGGGTCAGACCTATATGGGGTTGCTCGTCTGGATGGCGCCTCTGGGTCTGGCGACCGGCGCGGTGTTGAGCGCGGCCGTGGCCCGATCCGTGCTGAGACCGGCCGAGAGCGCCTGGGGCTATCTGCGGCTCGGCATGGACGAGGTTCGCGTGCTGGCGGTGACGCTCGCAATCGCCCTGATCGTGGGCCTGGCGAGCAGTCTGGTCTTCACCGTCGTCGGCGTCGTGTTCGGCTTGGGCTCCAGTTCCGGGCAGGCGCTGGTGATCCTGCTGTCCCTGGTTCTTGGACTGGGCGCCGTCGCGCTCGTCGTCTGGCTGTCGGTCAAATTCTGTCTGTCCGTGCCCATGACGATTGATCGTCGCAAGATCGTCCTGTTCGAGTCCTTCAACGCCACCAAGGGCCGGTTCTGGTCGCTGCTGGGCATGGCGATCATCGCCCTGATCATGAGCTTCGTCGTCAGCATCCTGGGCACGATCATCAGCGCGGGGACCGATCTGGCGACGGGCGGGATCGCCCGCCTGTCGGCGCTGGACGGTCTGTCCACGATCGAGATCCTGGCCCAGGCCTGGCCCGCCATCCTGGTCTGGTCGGTGGTCAACGCCGTTCTGTCGGCCCTGCAACTGGCTGTACTATACGCGCCTTTCTCGGCGGCCTGGCAGGGCCTCCGGAACAGCTGATGCGGTTACGGTGACGAGAGCGGCGAGGCTCAGGCCGACGCCTTCGCCCGCCGCTTCTTCGCCGGCTCGGCCGCGACGCCCAGGCCCAGGCCCAGGGCCGCGACGCGCGCCTTGCGGCGGTCCTCGTGCCGGTCCAGCACCTCCTTGAGGTATTTGCCGGTCCAGCTGGCTTTGTTGTCCGCCACCTGTTCCGGCGTGCCGACCGCGACGATCTCGCCGCCGCCGTCGCCGCCCTCAGGCCCGAAGTCGAGCAGATAGTCGGCGACCTTGATGACATCGAGGTTGTGTTCGATCACCACGATGGTGTTGCCGGCCTCGACCAGTTCCTGCAGCACTTCCAGCAGTTTGCGGGTGTCCTCGAAATGCAGGCCGGTCGTCGGTTCGTCGAGGATATAGAGGGTGCGACCGGTCGCGCGCTTCGACAGCTCCTTCGACAGCTTGACCCGCTGGGCCTCGCCGCCCGACAGGGTGGTCGCCGGCTGGCCCACCTTGACGTAGCCCAGGCCGACCCGTTCCAGCGTCAGCATCTTGTCGCGGATCGGGGGCACGGCCTTGAAGAAGGTCGCCGCCTCCTCGACCGTCATGTCCAGCACGTCCGAGATGGACTTGCCCTTGAACACGATCTCAAGGGTCTCGCGGTTGTAGCGTTTGCCCTTGCAGACGTCGCAGGTGACATAGACGTCGGGCAGGAAGTGCATCTCGATCTTGATGACCCCGTCGCCCTGGCAGGCCTCGCAGCGGCCGCCCTTGACGTTGAAGCTGAACCGGCCAGGGCCATAGCCGCGCGCCTTTGATTCCGGCAGGCCGGCGTACCAGTCGCGGATGGGGCCGAAGGCGCCGGTATAGGTCGCCGGGTTCGAGCGCGGGGTGCGGCCGATCGGCGACTGATCGATGTCGATGACCTTGTCGAAATGCTCCAGCCCCTCGATCCGGTCGAACGGGGCGGGGGCCTCGGACGCATTGTTCAGGCGACGTGCGGCCGCCTTGTACAGGGTCTCGATGGTGAAGGTCGACTTGCCGCCGCCGGACACGCCGGTGATGCAGGTGAAGACGCCGACGGGGATTTCGCCGGTGACGCTCTTGAGGTTGTTGCCGCTGGCGCCGCTGATCTTCAGCATCCGCTTGCGGTCGATGGGGCGGCGGCCTTCGACGGGGATTTCGATCTCGCGCTCGCCGGTCAGGTATTTGCCCGTCAGGGACTTAGGGTTGGCCATGACCTGGGCCGGCGTGCCTTCGGCGCAGACCTCGCCGCCGTGGACGCCGGCGGCCGGACCCATGTCAATGACATAGTCGGCGGTCAGGATGGCCTCCTCGTCATGCTCGACCACCAGGACCGAATTGCCCAGATCCCGCAGCCCCTTCAGGCTTTCCAGCAGACGGGTATTGTCGCGCTGGTGCAGGCCGATGGAGGGTTCATCCAGAACATAGAGGACGCCGGTCAGGCCCGAACCGATCTGGGACGCCAGACGGATGCGCTGGCTCTCGCCGCCCGACAGGGTGCCGGACGCGCGCGACAGCGAAAGATAGTCGAGGCCGACGTTGTTCAGGAACCGCAGCCGGTCGCCGATTTCCTTCAGGATGCGCCGGCCGATCTCCATCTGCTTGTCGCTGAGCGCCTCGGGCAGGGCCTGGACCCAGTCATAGGCCTTCTTGATCGACAGGGTGGAGACTTCGGCGATGTCCTGGCCCCCGACCTTGACCGCCAGGGCCTCGGGCTTCAGCCGCTTGCCGTGGCAGGCGTCGCACGGGGTTTCGGACTGATAGCGGGCCAGTTCCTCGCGCACCCAGGCGCTGTCGGTCTCGCGCCAGCGGCGCTCCAGGTTCGGCAGCACCCCCTCGAATGGCTTGGAGACCTCGTATTTGCGGGCGTTGTCGTCATAGGTGAACTTGATCTTCTCTGCGCCCGTGCCGTGCAGGATCACCTTGTGAGCTTGAGCCGGCAGCTCGCGCCAGGCGGCGTCCATCGAGAAGCCGTAGTGGCGGCTGAGCGACTGCAGCGTCTGGGTATAGAGGGGCGACGGACCGCGCGCCCACGGGGCCACCGCGCCCTTGTGCAGGCTCTTGTCGCGGTCCGGGATCACCAGATCGGCGTCGAAGGCCAGCTTGACCCCCAGGCCGTCGCAGACCGGGCAGGCGCCGAACGGATTGTTGAACGAGAACAGCCGCGGCTCGATCTCGCTGATGGTGAAGCCGGACACCGGACAGGCGAACCGTTCCGAGAACAGCAGGCTGCGCGGCGCGGTCTCGCCCTCGGCCACGCTGGCCCACTCGGCGTTGGCCACGCCGTCGGCCAGACCGAGCGCGGTCTGCAGACTGTCGGCGTAGCGGCCTTCCTGGTCCGGCTTGGTGACGATCCGGTCCACGACGATGTCGATGTCGTGCTTGTACTTCTTGTCCAGGGTCGGGGCTTCGTCGATCGGATAGAACTGCCCGTCGATCTTCAGCCGCTGGAAGCCCTGGCGCTGCCACTCGGCGATTTCCTTCTTGTATTCGCCCTTGCGGCCCCGAACGACGGGCGCCAGCAGCAGCAGGCGTTCGCCGTCGGGCAGGGCGACCAGCTTGTCGACCATCTGGCTGATCGTCTGGCTCTCGATCGGCAGGCCGGTGGCCGGCGAATAGGGGACGCCGACCCGGGCCCACAGCAGGCGCATATAGTCGTGGATTTCGGTCACCGTGCCGACGGTCGAGCGCGGATTCTTGGACGTGGTCTTCTGTTCGATGGAGATGGCCGGCGACAGGCCCTCGATCAGGTCCACGTCCGGCTTGCCCATCAGTTCCAGGAACTGGCGCGCATAGGCCGACAGGCTCTCGACATAGCGACGCTGGCCCTCTGCATAAATGGTGTCGAAGGCCAGCGACGATTTGCCCGAGCCTGACAGGCCGGTCATCACCACTAGCTGTTCGCGCGGAATATCGAGGTCCACGCCCTTGAGATTATGCTCGCGGGCGCCGCGAACGCGGATGAAGTTGTGTTTTTCGGTCATGCGGTCCGGGAACGCGGAGAGGAGCCGGAGGGCTCCGGCGCGACATCGCTATATGGGGATGAATCGCGCGATTGAAGCAAGAACAATGTGCGAACATTGCGGCGCCCCGTAAGCTAGGCGGTCACCGGCCTTACCTACTTTGGTGTCCACGCCTGCGTCGGGCGCACGAACCGTTCGCCCTTGGCCAGGATCACGCCGTTGGCTGTGGCTATGCCCAGCTCCAGGCTCTCGGTGATGCGACGGGCGCGTTCGATGAAATGGTCGGCGGCGACGGGCGGGCACAGGTCGCGGGCCGTCTCGACGAAAATCTCCAGCCAGCGGTCGAAGTGGCGGGCGTCGATGGGCAGGGGCAGGTGTTTGGGCATGGGCCGACCCTGATAGACGCCGGTCGACAGGGCCACCGACGACCAGAACAACTTCATCTGCGCAAGGTGCGGACCCCAGTCGTCTATGCGGGCCGCGAAGACCGGCCCGATCAGCCGGTCGTCGCGAACGCGGTCGTAGAAGGTCTCGACCAGGGCGTCGATCATCGCCTCGTCTATGCCGGTCTCATCCCGCAGACGCTGAACGGCGGCCTCCCGACGGGCGGCGGCTCCGGCTGGGTCATCGATGCGGAAACGGCTCTCCATGACGGCCTCCTAGCGATTCCGCGAGGGCGGCGCCACTGGACCGACGGTCCACCCTGGAGCACGTGTTTCACGCGGCCGTGTTCGTTTCAGGAGTTCACCGGACTTGCGCATCGCACAAATACGACCCATCCTCCTGTCTCTGACGAGTTTTGAGCAGGAGGCTCGAAGATCATGATCATCGCCCTGGCAACCGGTTCCGCCCTGTCCGCCATGCTGCTCGTGATCCTCCATGCCAACCAGCCCCAACCGAAGCGCGTCCCCGTGCGCGTTCGCGACACTCGACAAGGTCGCCGTACGGACGCCTGACGGCGTCTGAACGGCAGGCGCCCCTACTTCAGACCACTCGTCTGCCTAAGCCCTTCCCATAGAGCGATGCCTGCCGTGACCGACAGGTTCAGCGATCGCGCCTCTGGCCGCAGGGGAATGACAACTCGTGCGTCCGCGGCGGCGTGGACATGGTCAGGAGCGCCCGAGGTTTCCTTGCCGAACAACAGGGTGTCGTCAGGCTCAAACACGAAGTCTGGCAAGGGCGTGGCGCCGCGCGTGGTGAAAAGGATCAACCGGCCCGACGGCCGGTCGCGCTGAAACGCGTCCCAGTCGGAATGACGGCTCATGTGCGACAAAGGGCCGTAGTCCAGGGCGGCCCGCTTCATGGCCCGGTCGTCGAAACGGAAGCCCGTCGGCTCTACAATATGCAGCTCGACGCCGAAACAGGCCGAGAGCCGGATGCAGGCGCCGACGTTCTGAGGAATGTCCGGTTGAAAAAGGGCGAGACGCATTCTAATCCCTACTATACGCGGCCTGGGGGTTTGTCGCGGTCTGTCTGCGAACGTTTCGCAAGAAACGTCAGCAACTTGCGACCCGAAGTCGCGAGATCAGGCCGGGGGGATCGTCAGGCGTCGTTGTTAGGGTTCGTGCCGCACAAGAGGAACGCCAATAGAGGCGTTCCCGGCGGTGTTCGAGAGGTGAAACGTGGCCGAAACGGGTGTGATTTCGGAAGGCGAGGGCGATCCGAATCGCCGCGACTTCATCCATATTGCGGCCGGGGCCGCTGCTGCGGGGGCCGGGGCGATGATCGCCTGGCCGCTGATCAACCAGATGAACCCCGCCGCTGACACCCTGGCGCTGGCCTCTATCGAATTCGACCTTACCAAGGTTCAGGAAGGTCAGCAGGTCGTCATCAAATGGCAGGGCAAGCCGGTCTTCGTGCGCTATCGCACCCCGGCGGAACTGCAGAAGGTCGTCACCGAGGGCGCCGTCGGCAGCCCGCCCCAGACCGACGCCGAACGCACCAAGTCCGGGCATGAACAATATCTGGTCGTGGTCGGCTCCTGCACCCATCTGGGCTGCGTTCCCACCTTCAACGCCGGCGACTACGGCGGCTGGTTCTGCCCCTGCCACGGCTCGCACTATGATGCGTCCGGACGGATCAGAAAGGGGCCTGCGCCCCTGAACCTGATCGTGCCGGAATACGAATACACGTCCGACACCCGCGTAAGAATCGGTTGAGGACGAGGGGGAAAGATGAGCGAACACGAATCCACCTACGTCCCTAAGACGGGCGTCGAAAAGTGGCTGGACACCCGGCTGCCGATCATCCGCTTCGGCGTCGACTATATGTCGCTGCCGACGCCGAGGAACCTCAACTACTGGTGGACCTTCGGCGGCATCCTGGCTCTGTGCCTGATGACCCAGATCGTCACCGGCATCGTTCTGGCCATGCACTACACGCCGCATGTCGACCTGGCCTTCGCCTCGGTCGAGCGCATCATGCGCGACGTCAACGGCGGCTGGCTGATCCGTTATGTCCACGCCAACGGGGCGTCGATGTTCTTCATCGCCGTCTATCTGCACATGCTGCGGGGGCTCTACTACGGCTCCTACAAGGCGCCGCGCGAGATGATCTGGATCATCGGCTGCGTGATCTTCTTCCTGATGATCGCCACGGCCTTCCTGGGTTATGTCCTGCCCTGGGGGCAGATGTCCTTCTGGGGCGCCGAGGTGATCACCAATCTGATCGGGGCTATCCCGGTGATCGGCGAGCCGATCCTGATCTGGCTACGCGGCGGACCGGCGATCGACAATGCGACGCTGAACCGCTTCTTCTCGCTGCACTATCTGCTGCCGTTCGCCATTCTCGGCTGCGTCGTCCTGCACCTGTGGGCCCTGCACCATGCCGGGCAGAACAATCCGGTCGGCATCCTGATCCCCAAGGATCGGGAGAAGAAGGACCTGGTGCCCTTCCACCCCTATTTCACGGTCAAGGACGGGTTCGCCATCATCCTGTTCCTGATCCTGTTCGCCATCTTCGTCTTCTATCAGCCGAACGCCCTGGGCCACGCGGACAACTATATCCCGGCCAATCCGCTGCAGACCCCGTCGCACATCGTGCCCGAGTGGTACATGCTGCCCTTCTACGCCATCCTGCGCGCCATCCCGGACAAGTTCGGCGGCGTGGTGGCGATGTTCAGCGCCATCGGCGTGCTGTTCGTCCTGCCCTGGCTGGATACGTCCAAGGTGCGGTCGATGCGTTATCGCCCGACCATGCGGACCTTCTTCTTCATCTTCCTGGTGGTGGGCGTGGGTCTGGGCTGGTGCGGTGGTCAGCTGCCGGATGCGCCGGTCATCCCGGGCTTTGACGGCTTCGTCCTGCTGGACGGCAACATCAACTCCTATCTGTGGCTGACGCGGCTGTTCACCCTGTATTACTTCGCCTTCTTCCTGGTGATCCTGCCCTTCGTGGGGCTGAAGGAGACGCCGCTGCCGATCCCGGCCACCATATCCGAGCCGGTGCTAGTCGGCGCCGACGCTATCCCGGCGGCCGCCCCGGCCTCGCCCGAAAAGAAGGGCTGAGCGTCATGATGATTGGGAAAATGAGCGTGTCGATCTCCAAGGTCATCGCCTCGGCCGCCGCCGCCTTCGGACTGATGCTCGCGGCGCCCGCTCTGGCTTCGGGCGGAGCGGCGCACCCGCATTCGGGCGGGTTCAGCTTCGACGGGCCGTTCGGCGTCTATGACCAGGGCCAACTGCAACGTGGCTACAAGGTCTATCAAGAGGTCTGCGCCGCCTGTCACGGCATGAACATGATGCATTATCGGAACCTGGGCGATCGCCACGGGCCGTTCTGGAACCCGAAATATCCGAACCCGAACGACAATCCGGTGGTCAAGGCCCTGGCCAAACAGGTTCAGGTTCCGGACATCGATAGCGAGACGGGCGAAGCCATCCAGCGCGACGCCACGCCGGCCGACAAGTTCCGCGCCCCCTATCCCAACGCCACGGCCGCTGCGGCGGGCAACGGCGGGGCGGCTCCGCCCGACCTGTCGGTGATGGCCAAGGCCCGTCACGGCGGCGCCGACTACATCTATTCGCTGCTGGCGGGCTACAAGGCCCCGCCGGCGGGGCTGCAAATCCGCGAGGGTCAACACTACAACCCCTATATGCCCGGCGATCTGACGCCCTTCTGGACCGGTGATCCCGAACATGTGCCGCCCGGCGGCTTCATCGCCATGCCGCCGCCGCTGCAGAACGGCCAGGTCACCTATGACGATGGTTCGCCGCAGACGGTGGAGCAGTACGCCAAGGACGTCGCCGCCTTCATCGCCTGGACGTCCGAGCCCAAGATGGTCGAGCGCAAACAGGCCGGGTTCGGCGTGATCATCTTCCTGCTGATCTTCGCGGGCCTCACCTACGCCAGCTATCGCCGCATCTGGAAGGGCGTCGCCCACTAGGACCTGTCTGATCGCCGCTCTTCAAGCCCGCCGAGGTCGCCTCGGCGGGCTTTTTTGTTTTGCGACAAATGGCGCGTGACATGGAATCGACACGATGGATTTCACCGCCTAGGGTCGGCGCCTTCTTTCCGGCTGTGGGGCTTTTTTGTTCATGCGTCTCGTCACTTCCTTGGCTGTGATCCTGCTGGCCGGCGCATCCATTTCCGCCTGCGCGACCGCGCCGAGCTCTGAAATGGCCCAGGCGGCGCCCGCCTTCGACGTCGCGCGGATTTCCGAGGACATCCGCATCCTGTCCAGCGACGCCTACGAGGGGCGGGGCATCGCCACCCCGGCGGAAGAAAAGGTCGTCCGGTATCTCAGCGAACAATACGCCGCCGCCGGCTTCCAGCCCGGCGGGCCGGACGGTCAATGGACCCAGGACGTGATCCTGAACCGGTTTGTCCAGTCGAACGTCCAGGCTTCGCTGAAACTGGGCGACTGGACCCTGCCGATGACTCAGGGACGCGAAGTCGCCATCTCGACCCGCCGTCCGGCCGACCATGTCAGCCTGAAGGACGCGCCTCTGGTCTTCGTCGGTTATGGGATCAATGCGCCCGAGCGGAACTGGAACGACTTCAAGGGTCAGGACCTGCGCGGCAAGATCCTGGTCGTCCTGGTCAATGACGCCGATTTCGAAGAGCCGGCGCTGAACACCTTCGGCGGCAAGGCCATGACCTACTACGGCCGCTGGACCTACAAGTACGAAGAGGCGGCCAAACACGGCGCAGCCGGGGTGCTGATCGTGCACGAGACCGCGCCCGCCTCGTATGGCTGGGCGACGGTGGCCAATTCGTGGGGCGTCCCTCAGTTTGACATCCTGCGGCCCAATGCGGCGGCCGAACGCGTGCCGATGGAGGGCTGGATACAGCGCGACGTGGCGGTCGATCTGTTCCGCCGCGCCGGCCTGGATTTCGACGCCCTGAAGGTCCAGGCCCGCAGCCGCGACTTCCAGCCCGTGGCCCTGCCCGGCGCCGCCTTCTCGACCGAGTTCGACGTGGCGACCAACCAGGTCACCAGCCACAATGTCATCGCCCGCTTGCCGGGCGCGACCCACCCGGACGAGACCGTCCTCTACACCGCCCACTGGGACCATATCGGCATGGGCGAGCCGGACGCGACGGGCGACCGGATATTCAACGGCGCCGTCGACAACGCTTCGGGCACCGCCGGCCTTCTGGCCCTGGCCCGCGCCTATGGCCAGGCGCCGCGCACCGAGCGGTCGGTGGTGATGATCAGCTTCACCGCTGAGGAAAGCGGCCTGCTGGGGTCGGAATACTACGCCGTCAACCCGGTCTATCCGCTGGCGAAGACTGTGGGCGGCTTCAACATGGATTCGATGAACGTCTATGGCCGTGTCCGGGGGCTGGGCGTCACAGGCTACGGCCAGTCCGATTTCGACGAGCGTCTGGGCGCGGCGATCCAGTCCCAGGGCCGCACCCTGATCCCCGATTACGAGAACGCGGCGGGCACCTATTATCGGTCCGACCACTTCCCCTTGGCCAAGCGCGGCGTGCCCATGGCCTACGCCAGCAGCCGGGGCGACTTCCGCGACGAACCCGTGGCCCAGCGCGAGGCGTCCCGCGCCGAATATGGCGCCAAACGCTATCACCAGGCGGCCGATGAATGGTCGCCGGACTGGGACTATCGCGGCATGATCGAGGATCTGGCGGTCTTCTACGACGTCGGCCGCAGCCTGGCGAACAGCCGCGACTGGCCCCAGTGGAAGACGGGGTCCGAGTTCGCTCCGGTCCGTGCCGACACGGCGTCAGAGCGCCGCTGAAGCCGTCTTCCACGCAGGGCCGGAAGATCCCGACCCTTGTCCTCCTCTAGTTTCGAGCCGCGCCCATGTTTCTTCGTCGTTCGCCCGTCGCCGCCCTGGCGGCGTTGGTGCTTTCGGCCTGCGCCATGGCGCCGGTCTCTGCCGCGGCCCTTCAGGACGACGCCTTCGCCACGGCGTCGGCGGCCGATCCTCAGTTCAGTCCCGAGCGGCTGTCCGACCACATCAAATATCTGGCCTCCGACGAACTGGAGGGACGATTTCCCGGTCTGGTCGGCGAGCGGCTGACCCTAGCCTATCTGCAGGCCCAGTACGAGGCGCTGGGTCTGGAGCCGGGCGGTCGGGACGGATCCTGGTTGCAGCCGGTCGATCTGGTGCGGTTCACGCCCGAACGCGCCCCGACCGTCGCCTGGATCGGCGCGGACGGCGTCAGCCATCCGTTGATCTCGGGAACCGACATCACCTTGCGCGCCGGGCCGGCAGATCCGGTGGTGAAGATCGACGGGGCGCCCCTGGTGTTCGCCGGCTATGGGGTCGTGGCGCCCGAACGCGGCTGGGACGACTACGGCGACGCGGACCTGACGGGCAAGGTGGTGGTGATCCTGCGCGGTCAGCCCGAGTCGATGGGGGCGGACCCGAACTTCTACGGCTCGGCCACCCACAAGACGCAGGAGGCGCTGAAGCGCGGGGCGGCGGCGGTCATCACCCTGCAGGACACCGACAGTCGCTGGCGCCGGGCCGTCGGCGGGGCGGCGCGCCCTCGGATGACGGTCAAGGGCGCCCATGACACGCGTTTCGACGGATCGATCAGCGCGGCGACGGCGACGGCGATCGGCGGCGCGGCCCTGGAAGACACCCTGACGCGGGCCAAGTCCGGGGCGCTGGGCGGGGTCGTCGACCTGAAGGTGCGGCTGGATGTCGATATCGCCGAGACGACCGAGATCATCCATTCGAACAATCTTCTGGCCAAGATGCCCGGAACGACCCGGCCTGACGAATATGTCGTCTATTCCGCCCACTGGGATCATATCGGCAAGGCCAAGGAACCGAACGCCGACGGCGACGACATCTATAACGGCGCCTGGGACAACGCCTCCGGAACGGCGGGCCTGATCGAGATGGCGCGCGCCTTCAAGGCCGGCCCGGCGCCGGAACGGACGGTGCTCTTCCTGCACGTCACGGCCGAGGAACAGGGACTGCTGGGGTCCGAAGCCTACGCCGCCGATCCGATTTACCCGCTGGCCAGGACGGCGGCCGACATCAACATCGACATGCTGCCCTTCACCCCCGCGACACGCGACGTGGCGGTGTTCGGCGTGGGCAAGTCGGAGTTGGAGGATATTCTGGGTCGGTTCGCCCTGGCGCAGGGCCGGACCGTGACCGGCGACGGCTACCCCCAGCAGGGTTTCTATTACCGCTCCGACCATTTCAACTTCGCGGCCGGCGGCGTGCCAGCTCTGATGCCCTGGACCGGCCGCGACTTCGTCGAGGGTGGGATCGAGACGGGCGCGGCCTATTACGAGGGCCAGATGGACCGCTATTATCACAAGCTGACGGACGAATGGCGGGCCGACTACGACTTCACCGCCGCAGTGCAGAACCTCGACCTGCTTTACCGTCTAGGCCTGACGGTCGCCGACAGCACGACCTGGCCCGCCTGGAAACCCACCGCCGAGTTCAACGCCATCCGCGACGCGACCGCCGATCAGCGGCGCTAAGGCCGTCGGCGGTCGCCTTGCGGGACGTCAGCGGGCGGCGGTCGCCTTGGTGATCAAGGCGCGAGCCTTGGCGATCGCTTCCGGCACGGAGATCTCGCCGTCGGCCACCGACTGGCCCAGGTCCATCAGCGGCGCGCCGGTGACGGAGCCGGTCTCGGCCTCCTGCTGCAGGCGGACGCCGTTTCCAGCGACGGCCGCTGCGTCCCAGGCGTCGCGCACGGCGGCCCAGAAGCCCTGGGTCTTGGCCCAGTAGTCGTCACCCGGCTGGGCCGAATAGCTGGTCGAACGGTCGTAGGTGTTGATCACGTCTTCCTGAACGATCGCGATCGGCGTCCCGTCCGCCTGGCCGGCCATCTTGATATTGTCCTGGATATGGACCCAGCCGTCCGGCGTCAGGATGTGGCGATTGGTCCCCAGATAGCGGTCGTAGATGGGCTGGCGCACCGCATCGCGGCGCGCCAGCGGCCGCCAGGTCGGGTTGGACGTCCAGGCCGACAGACCATTGTCGTAGGTCCAGCGGCCGACCCCGCCGTAACGGGGCGAATCGTCCGTCTGCCACACCGTCTGGGACCAGGCGCCTTGACGCTGGTCGGCGGGCACGGGGGTCAACACCCACTGGTTCGGCCCGGCGTAGGTCAGGACCGTCTGCGGCTGATAGACCCAGTCCTGACGCCAGTGTTTGATGACCATGACCTGGCCGTCGTGCTCCATCACCAGGATGTGCTGCAGGCTGATCCGGTCGCCGTGATCATAGACCACGCGCACGATCTCGCTGCCGCCCGAGAGCTTTTCTTCCAGCGGATCGTAGTCGGAGCGGAAGCTGACGTTCTCGCGCATGTCGAAATGCACTCGGTGCTGGCCGGCCTGGGCGAGGATGGACTGGCGATCCCGCGCGAAGGCGTCGGCCGGGGCGGTCGGAACCGTCGTCTGTGCAGCGGCTGGGGTTTCGAACGCCTGGGCGGCCGTGACGGGCACGGTCAGCAGGGCGGCGGCGGTCAGTATGGCGCGCATGCGGCGGCTCCTGGAGGTGTCTCTGGTTGGCATGACGGTTACAGCTTCAGGGTCAGGGAGACGCCGAAGTTGCGGCCCGGCTGGGTGTAGGCGTCCTTGATGGACGAACTGGCGGACAGGCCGCGCACGTCGCTCCACCAGGCGTATTTTTCGTCCAGCACATTGAAGACGCGGGCCCGCAGCGTCGCCCGCTCGGTGAGGTTCCAGTAGGCGGTGACGTCCAGCAGGGTGAAACTGTCGCCAGTGTAGCAGGCCGAGCCGCACGACAGTTCATAGGTCGCGGCGTCCTTCTTGTCCGACCAGGTGACGACGGCCGAGCCGCCCCACACGCCCGACGGCGCGGCGTAGTTCAGCCCCCCGACCAGCTTGATCGGATCGACACTGCTGAGCTGGGCCTTCTCGCCGTCCGTCTCTACCTCGCCGTCCGCGAAGGCGGCAGAGACGACCAGGCTGACGCCGTTGGTCCAGGCGATGTCGCCACGGGCTTCCAGGCCCCAGATGTCCACGTCCGTCAGGTTGACGTACTGGAAGACCAGCGGATCGACGCCCGGCACGCCGGTTCCCGAGACGACGATCTGTTCGATGAAATTGTCGTAGTGAGTGTTGAAGGCGGTGGCCTGAAGACGCAGGGCGCCGCCGAAGGCCCCGACGTCGCGGAACCGCATGCCGGCTTCGATACTGTCGCTGGTCTCGGGCTCCAGATCCGGATTGGGGATCGAGGTGTAGCCATAGACCGGGTTCTCGAAATAGTTGTTCACCTGCATCGGCGACGGCGCGCGGAAGCCTTGGGCATAGTTGGTGAACAGGCCGAAGCGCCGATCCGCCCACCAGACCACGCCGATCTTGGGCGAGATGCGATCGTCCGACTGACCCGTGGCCTGAGCCGGGAACAGGGCGTCCACTTCGGGCGACAGGTCGTACCAGTCATAGCGGACGGCCGGGATGATGCTGAGCGCCCCGTCCAGCAGCTCGATCTCGTCCTGAACGAACAGGCCCGCCAGCTGATATTCTGTCTTGGGGAAGGCGCGGGTCGGGAAGGTTTCGCCGACCGGCGGGGTGACGCCGTCGCGGACGCCTTCCTGGGTCGTCATCGACCAGTCGCCGCCGACGGTGACGCGGTGCTCCACCGCGCCTCCTGCGCCGAAGACACGCGCGCCCTGGGCGGCCAGACCATAGACGGTGTTGTCGAAAGTTGTGTCGCGGACGCGGTCGACGGCCGGGGTGCGGTCTTCGTAGGTGTATTGGCGGGTGGTGGCGTCTTGCCAATAGGCGCTGACCGACCCGTTTTCGAATCCGGCGAAGTCTTGGAAGCGCCATTCGGCCTTGATGCTGTCGCGCTGAGTCTCGTCATGACCCGTGACGGCCAGGACCGTGGCCGACTGGGCGGTCAGGGCCTCGCCGTCCATCTCCGAATCGAGGTGGTCGTAGGTCAGGCGCAGCGAATGACCGGGTGCGACGTTCCATACCAGCTTGCCCAGGACGGCGTTCGAGGCGAAGTCCTGAGGGTTGGGCTGGGTCCGCGTCGAGCCGACGCCGCCGACCTCGCCCTGGTTCTCCGTCTCCTGATGATCGCGGCGGGTATAGGCCAACAGGCCGGAGACGGATCCGGTGCGGCCGGCGAAGGCCAGGCCCTCGGTCCAGCCTTCGTCGGCGGAATTATAGGCCACGCGGCCGCGCGCGCCGAAGTCCTTACCCACCGACAGGAAATCGACCGGATCCTTGGTGGTGAAGGCCACGGCGCCGGCGATGCCGTCCGATCCGTACAGGGCTGAGGCCGGGCCGCGCAGGATTTCGACCGACTTGATCATGTCTAGATCGTTGTAGTCGCCGCGCCCCACCGACTGGGCGCCGAAGCTGAACCCGCTGGGCAGGCGTACGCCATCGTTGATGATCAGAACTCGATCACCGCCCATGCCGCGAATGGTGAAACCCGAGTTGCCGTCTCGGCCGGCGCCAGAGCCCGCCAGAGTGAAGCGGGCGGGCGAGGTCGGCACGCTGACGCCCGGCTCGAACCGGATCAGGTCTTTGATGTCGGTGGCCAGTTGGGCCTCGATCTGTTCGGCATCGATGACGCTGACGGTGGCAGGGGTGCGGGACGCGAGCCGTTCCGAACGGGTGCCGATAACGACGACCGGATCGACTTCCGTCGACGGGATCTGCGTTTCTTCAGCATTGGCGGGCTGGCCGACGAGAACCGAGCCGAAGGCGGCTGCCGCCGTGGAAAGGAGGAGGTTGCGCATGAATGGCCCCGCTTGATGACTGTCGAGGCGTGTTAATGCGAACGATTATGAGAATCAACCGCAATTAAGGTGGACTCTTGAACCTCAACCTTGGCCTTGGCGTTGTGACGCTATGAGGACGGTCTTGTTTCCGATGGCTGCGGCCATCTCGTTGCTTGCGGCGTGCGATCATCGCGGGGTCAATCCGCCTGACGAACCTGCGGCTCCGCTTCGGACGCCCGAGGCGATGCAGCAGGTGGAGCCGCCGGGACCGTCGTCCCTAGCCAGCCGGGGATCGCGCAGTTTCGTGGGCGTATGGGCGGCCAATCCGGGCTGGTGCGCCAATCCGCAAGGCGAGCGGCGGCCGATCATCCTCACGCCGATGCGATTCGAGGGCTATGAGAATCGTTGCGACATCGCCCGGATCGACGAGACGGGCTCGGGCTATGTGGCCACGCTGAACTGCGCCGGAGAGGGGCAGACCCGGTCGGAACGGGTGCATATGGCCGCCAGCGGCGACGTCATGAACCTGACCTGGATCGACCGCGACATAACCACGGTCAAACTGGCGCGCTGCCCGGGTTCACCCCGGGCGCCGGACCCCGCCAATCCGCTGGAGAAGATGATGAAGGGGGAAGGGGACGAAACCCCTCCCGCCGATCCTAGTTGAACAGGAAGTTCATCACGTCGCCGTCCTTGACGACATAGGTCTTGCCTTCGGCGCGCAGCTTGCCCGCCTCGCGCGCCTTGGCCTCGCCGCGCAAGGCGATGAAGTCGTCGAAGGCGATGGTTTCGGCGCGGATGAAGCCCTTCTCGAAGTCGGTGTGGATGACGCCGGCCGCCTGGGGCGCGGTATCGCCGACATTGATGGTCCAGGCGCGGGCCTCCTTGGGGCCGACCGTGAAATAGGTCTGCAGACCCAGCAGCTTGTAGGCCTCGCGGATCAGGCGGTTCAGGCCGGGCTCTTCCAGACCCAGGGTCTCGAGGAACTCCTTCTGCTCCTCGTCGTCCAGCACGGCGATCTCGGATTCGATCTGGGCCGAGATGACGACCGAATTGGCGTTGTCGGCGGCGGCGCGGGCGGCGACCTTGTCGGACAGCTCATTGCCCTTGTCGGCCGAGCCTTCCTCGACGTTGGAGACGTACAGGGCGGGCAGGGCGGTCAGCAGTTGCAGCATGTGCCAGGCCTTGGCGTCCTCCTTGGACACTTCGGCGGTGCGGGCGGGCTTGCCGGCGTTCAGCTGGGCCAGGGCCAGATCGACCAGTTTCAGCGTCAGGCCGGATTCCTTGTCGCCGCCCTTGGCGCGCTTCTCCAGCTGGGGCCGGCGGCGCTCCAGGCTTTCCATGTCGGCCAGCATCAGCTCGGTCTCGATGATCTCCAGATCGGCGATCGGATCGATCCGGTCCTCGACGTGGGTGATGTCGTCATCGACGAAGCAGCGGGCGACGAAGGCCACGGCGTCGCAGTCGCGGATATTGGCCAGGAACTGGTTGCCCAGGCCCTCGCCCTTCGACGCGCCGCGCACCAGACCGGCGACATCGACGAAGGTGATGCGGGCGGGAATGATCTCCTTGGAGCCGGCGATCTCGGCCAGGGCGTTCAGACGCGCCTCGGGCACGGCCACGTCGCCGGTGTTCGGCTCGATGGTACAGAACGGATAGTTGGCCGCCTGGGCCGCCGCCGTCTTGGTCAGGGCGTTGAACAGGGTGGACTTGCCGACGTTGGGCAGGCCGACGATCGCGACTTTAAGAGCCATGGGATTCCTCGTGAGGCGCGAGCCTTTAGCGGGTTCCGACCCGTTTGTCAGGCTCGCGCTTCAACTCAGGTCAATGGGCGCCGTGATCCATGCCCGCCATGGCCGGCTGACGCACCGCCGCCTGCACCGTCACCTCGGGCGCCGAGGCGAATTTCAGGGTCAGGGGCACGGTCTCGCCGGCGACCAGGGGCGCCGTCAGGCCGATCAGCATCAGGTGATTGCCGCCGGGCGCCAGGGCGACGGCCTGACCGGCCGGCAGCGGCAGGCCTTCGGTCAGCTGGGCCATCTTCATCATGCCGTTCTCGGTCTTCATCTCGTGGACCTGAAGCTCGGTCGCGCGGGGGCTGGCGCCGCCGGTCAGGCGGTCGTCGGTCGCGGCGGTCAGGGTGACGTAGCAGCCGCCGGCCTTGGCCCCGTTGGGCGACGGGCGGCACCAGGCGTCGGCGGCGGTGACGACAGCGGCCGTCGCCTCGGCGGCAGTGGCCTCAGCGGCGGGGGCCGGCTTGTCCGCAGGCGGGTTGCAGGCCGCCAGAATGAGGGCGACCGCGGCGAGGGACAGATGGGTTTTCATGGCGTCAGTTCTTTCAGGAAACGGCGGTACGGCGCCGGATCATCGGTCGCACGGCTCGATCGAGCAATACGGCGAAGACCAGGCTCAGGCCCGTCAGGGGATAGAGGACCGCGAGAGGCAGGACGATGCCCAGGACAGCGGCGCGGACGCGGGGCCCGGGTGGGGCGGGGGGCGCGCCCAGGCGAAGGCGCGACGGGCTCGGCGGGCGACGTTTCCACCACATCACCAGTCCGCTGATCGCCAGCAGCCAGACGCCGATACAGCCCAGCAGCATGATGATCCGGTTCACCTGCCCGTACTGAGTGCCCTGGTGGGTGTAGATGCCCCATTCAACGGCCTTGGCCCCGGCGCCGAACCGGTCGTAGCCGAGATCGGCCAACAGGCGGCCCGAGGCGGCGTCCATATAGAGGGATCGGCTATCCTGAACCCGGCGGGCCTGGGTCGTGATCGTATAGGCCGTACCGTCGGCGGCGGGGATGTTGACGGCGTAGGGCCTGGCCAGACCAACGTCGTCGGCGGCCTTCAGCACCCGGTCCAGCGCGCCATGGCCCGCATGGTCGTGGGTCATGACCATGCCGTCCATGGCCCAGCCGGCGCCGATGGGCCGGTCATGGTGTTCGGCGCGCTGCCAGGCGCCGGCGACGGGCGCCGGCGGGCGGCCCAGACCGCTGGACTTGACGACATCCATGACCGTGTCGCCCCAGAAGGCCGACCAGGGCATGCCCGTGACCGCCAGGAACAGGACCACGCCGCCGACATAGAGGCCCGTCAGGGCGTGCAGGTCGCGCCAGAAGGGTCGGCGGCGCGTGTCGGTCGTCCGGGCCGCGAAGGTCGCTACTGCCCGCCC
This sequence comes from Brevundimonas sp., assembly GCF_013912065.1. Taxonomy (GTDB): domain Bacteria; phylum Pseudomonadota; class Alphaproteobacteria; order Caulobacterales; family Caulobacteraceae; genus Brevundimonas. The sequence goes on along the minus strand of NZ_JACESA010000008.1, from coordinate 29,573 downwards.
ACGCGGCCACCACAGATAAAGGCCGGTGGCGAACAGGATGATGGTCCAGCCGGCGACGATCTCGACCAGGATGTTGAACGGCCGCCCCAACAAGGTCAGGCTGTGGGTCTTCTTGACCAGTTCCATGAAGCCGCCGGCCGGAATGACCCCGGTCGCCCGACCGGTGTGGGGATCGACGAAGACCGTCTTTTGCACCCCGTCGGGCCGATCCACCCGCAGACGGACGGCCTGATCCGGCTGGGCGGGCATGACCAGATTGGCGACCCGACCGCCGCCGGCGGCCCGGGCCGCCGAGGCCAGCCAGGTCGCCGGCGCCGCCTGAGACTGGACTGCGGGCACGCGGATCACGTCGCGATACAGGGCGCCGTCGATCTCGTCCTTGAACAAGTAGAGGCCGCCGGTCAGGGCCATCAGCATCAGGACGGGCATGACGAAGATCCCCGCGTAGAAATGCCAGCGCCAGACGGCGCGATAGGCGCCGGACAGATCGTCCAACGCCGGGGTCTGAGTGGTGTCCGCCATCAGTAGCTCATCCTGACGCCGACATAGGCCGACCGGCCCTCGCCGGGGAAAGAGGACCGGTTTGTACTGGATTGAGCCAAGGCCGAGCCGGCCGCGAGCGGGCAGGCCGGAACGGCGAGGAGCAGCGCCCTGGGCGCCACGGTGTTTCCGAGAGACATGATGATCCTGAAGTCAGAACGAGAAGGGCGCGCGGGCATGAGGCCGGCGCGGGCTCGGGGTCTGGTTCAGGCGTGAGGAGGGGCGGTGGAGGGCGGGCGCGGCGGCGCGCGGGCCGGCGGCGGCGGGCCGGCGGCGGTCGGGCTGTAGACGACCGTCTCAGTGGTGCGGATAAGGGCGGCGGGCTCGGGCGCGGGGGGCGTGGGCAGGGCGCCGGCCAGGGGCACGACACAGGCGGCGCATTTGGCGCCCACGTGCTTGTTGACCGGTCCGTCCGTTCCGCCCGTCTGCACGGTCTGGGGGCCTTCGGCCGAGCAGATGACCAGAGGCTGGCCGGGCTTGGCCGCCGCCAGGGCCGCGAACGGCAACAGCGCGCCGATCACGAGCGCGAACACCGCCGCCAGGAAGGCGAGCGAGCGGGTGGTCGACCAATTATCGGCCTGGCAACGGGTCACGCTTCGCCTCTAGGGCGTTTCTCGCCGGGCGTACAGGCTACAGTTCGCCGCGCGCCGCCTGACGGGGGCTGAACTTGGGCGCGGGGGCCAGGCGCATGACCTCGCCCTGATAGCGTTCGTCGTCGCCCGCGGCGGCGAAGGGCAGGGCGTCGGCGCAGGCCTGGAGCATGGCGTTCAGCCACGGCTGCTCGGCCTTGTGGAAATCGCCCAGGACATGAGGCATGACCAGCTCCTTCTCGCCGGGATGGCCGATCCCCAGGCGCGCGCGGCGGAAGTCGGCGCCCAGGTGGCTGATCAGCGAGCGGACGCCGTTCTGGCCCGCCGCCCCGCCGCCGGTCTTCATGCGAAACCGGCCAGGCGCCAGGTCGATCTCGTCGTGGAAGACGATGATCTCGGAGGGTTTGATCTTGTAGAAGCGCGCCGCCTCGCCGACGGCCCGGCCGCTCTCGTTCATGAAGGTCTGGGGCTTCATCAGCAGGACCTTGACCGGTCCGTCCGCCGTCTCGACCTCGCCCTCGCTGACGATCGACTGGAACTTGGCCCGCTCCGGCCCGAAGCGCCAGCGCCGCGCGATCTCATCGGCCGCCATGAAGCCGATGTTGTGCCGGTTCTTTTCGTATTTGGCGCCCGGATTGCCGAGCCCAGCGATGATGATCATGATGTCCTCATGCCGCTTGCGCCAGTCAAAGAAAAGCCCCGCCGCGGCGAGCCGGGCGGGGCCTGATCTTGTCGAAGAGAAGACGGCTTAGTCTTCGGTCTTCTCGGCCGGGGTCTCGGCGGCCTCATCGGCGGCGGCCGACAGGGCGGCGGACGAGACCTTGATCGTAGCGATCACGAAGTCGCGGTCGGTGATGGTCGGCTCGACGCCCTTGGGCAGTTCGATGTCCGAGAAGCGGATGGTGTCGCCCATCTGCGACTTGGCCAGATCGACGACCAGTTCTTCCGGAATGCTGTCGGCCTTGACCATGATTTCGACCGCGTGGCGGACGATTTCAAGCGAGCCGCCCTGACGCGAGAACGGGGCTTCGTCGGCGTTCTTGAAGTGAACCGGCACTTCGATCTTGACCGGAGCGTGCTCATCGACGCGCATCAGGTCGAAGTGAAGGGGACGGTCCGACACTGGGTCGAACTGCACGTCCTTGGCGATGACCGGCTGGGTCTCGTCGCCGTACTTCAGCGTGACCAGGTGGCCCAGCAGCTTGCCGGTGTAGAGCGACTTGCGGAAGTCCTTCTCGTTCACCGAAATGGCGACGGGGGCTTGGTCGCCGCCGTACAGGACGCCCGGCACGAAACCGGCGCGACGGGCGGCGCGGGCGCCACCGGTGCCGACGCCATCGCGGACGTCCACGTTCAGAATGATCTCGGCCATCTGGCTCGCCTCAACAACAACGGAAAACACCGCGCCAACCCTGGGCCCGCGCGGCGGGGGTCATGAACCCTCGAATTCAAGAGCGCGGGCTATTACACGCATCATGACGGATGTGCAACCGCCATGGTGGGCGACGGCCTTCGCGATCAGGCGGCCTCTGCCGCGTCTTTCTTCAGCAGGCTGGTCGGATCGGCGACGATCGCCAGCAGTTCCGAGGCGTTGAAAGGCTTGGCCAGGTGGTGGTCCGCACCGGCCGCGCGTCCGGCGGCGACGTGTTCCGGCATGGCGTTCGCGGTCAACATGACGATCGGGGTGCGGGGGCCGCCCATCGCCGTCTCATGCAGCCGAATCTCGTGCGTCGCCGTCAGCCCGTCCATCACCGGCATCTGCATGTCCATCAGCACCAGGTCGAAGTCCTGGGTTCGGAACGCCTCCACCGCTTGGGCGCCGTTCTCGGCGATGGAGATTTCGCATGGCGTCTGTTTAAGGATCAGTTCGATGACGCGACGGTTGGTCGGATGGTCGTCGGCGACCAGTACGCGCACGATCCGCGAGGTGTCTTTCCCTGCGGCGGATCCCGTTGCGGGCTCGACCCGCGCCGGCGCTTCACAAGCGATCATGGGGACGGTCAGGATAAAGGCCGACCCGCCGCCGGGTTCGCTTTCACAATCCAGATCGCCGCCCATCATCTCGGCCAATTGGCGACAGATCGACAGGCCCAGACCCGAGCCGCCGAACTTGCGGGTGATGGCGCCGTCGGCCTGTTCGAACCGGCTGAACAGGCGGTCGCGGGTCGCAGCGTCGAAACCGATGCCCGTGTCCTCGACGGTGAAACGCAGCGTTGGGGCCTCGCCTCTGTCCGGACCGCGCTGGACGGTGAGGCCGACGAAGCCCTGGCTGGTGAATTTGACGGCGTTGGAGATCAGATTGGTCAGGATCTGCTTGAGGCGCACTACGTCGCCGCGAATCCACAGCCCGTCCTCGAGATCGATATCGACGTGGAAGCCCAGGTGTTTTTCGCGCGCGTTCTCGGCGTACAACTGCGCCGCTTCCCGCACGGCGCCCGCCAACTCGAAGGCGTCCTCGGTCAGTTCCAGCTTGCCCGATTCGACACGGGCCAGGTCCAGGATATCGCTGAGAAGGGTCTGGAGCGTGCGGCCCGAGGCCTGCATCAGGTCCAGCATCTCGCGCTGTTCTTCCGTCAACTCGGTCTTCGAAAGGGCCTGGGACAGTCCGATCACGCCATTCAAGGGCGTACGGATCTCGTGGCTCATGTTCGCCAGAAACTGGCTCTTGGCGATATTGGCGGTCTCGGCCGCGTCCCGCGCTTCGCCCAGAGCCTGCGCGTCCCGCTTCAGGCTCGTGATGTCGTTGCAGACCGTGACCGTGCCGCCCTGGGCGGTGCGACGGTCCTGGATCTGCAGCCAGTGGTCGCCCCCCACCTGCTGTTCGAGGGTCGAGGATCCTTGTCGCCGCACGCGGATGCGCTCGGCGATCCATTCTTCCTCGCGACCTATGGCTTCGTCATATCGGCCTTCGTTGATGCCGATCTGAAGGATTTCGCGGAAAGTCATGCCGACCTTGAGGAAGGGCGCCAGTTCCGGGTTCACCTCGGCATAGCGCGTGTTCCACAGCACCAGGCGATCGTCGGCGTCATAGAAGCCCAGCCCGTCCGACATGGCCTCGACCGCCTGGCGAATCTGACGCAGGGCGATGGAGCGCGACTTGTAGGCGGACAAGATCAGGGACCCGCCGACGCCGGCGATGATCAAGGCGAGGACCAGATCCACGGTCCACATGGCGTCGGGCGACAGGCCGGAGGAACGGGCGATGATGGGGCCCGGCGTTACGGTGATCGCCGCCATGCCGACGAAATGCAGAAAGAGGATGGCGAGGGAGGAGCCGACAGCGGCGAACAGGAGCTGCGCCAGGCCTCCGCGCCGATGCAGGAAGGCGCAGGTTCCGGCGATCGCCATAGCGCCGAGGATCGACACCGCGACCAGATCGGGACGCAGGCTGATAGGCCCTGGAGTCTGAAGCGCCGCTATGCCGATCTGATGCATGACCGCCAGGCCCGAGATCGCCACCAGGGCGGCCAGCACCCGTCGGCTGCGGTTCTCGCCGGACTGGGCGGTGAAGACGGCCAAGCCCGTCGTGAAAACGATCAGCAGCGCAGCGCCCGCGGTCAGGGGGATGTCGTAGCTAAGGGCGCCGGCGCCGACATAGCCTTGCGTGGCGATGAAATGGGTCACCCACATCGTCATCGACGCCGTCGATCCCGCCAGGATTGCAAGGGTTCTGCGGCGAGCGCCGTCGTTGATGCGGGCTCTGTCCAGGTAGCGTGCGGCGGACCCCATGCCGACGAGACATACGATGACCGCCAGCAGGGTCACCCGCCAATCGTGATCATAGGCCAAGGAATATAATATTCGGTCCACGACGCCCCCTTAGCGAGAGAGATTGACCGAAACTCCTAAACAAACCGTGCGACCGGGACGATAAAAACAACCGTCGCTGTCGGCGCGCCGTCACAGAATCCGTGCAAGGATCGGATTCCTTCGGCCGCCAATATGGGTCACGCGCCGCATATGCCTTATGAATCCTCGCCTTCGCCTGTGGCGCCGATCTCGACCTCCCGTCTTTGGACGGTGGGCATCAGTATCGCTATCGCCCTGGTTGTTCTGGTCGGGCTCGCTTTCGTCCATCCGCAGATCGCCAACTGGCTGATCGGCGGCGCGGTGGTGGTGGCCTTCTCGGCCTGGATTCTGAATGCGCAGCCGTCTTCGGCGGCGCCGCTTCCGGAATCGATCGGCGCCCCGGTCGAAAGACCGTCGGATCCGATGACGGCGGAACTGCTGGACAGGGTGTTCGAGGCCCTGGACGATCCCGTCCTGATCATCAGCGGCGGCGAGCCTGACGACATCGCCGGCCGTCGGATCCTTATGGCCAACAACGCCGCGCGCGATCTGCTCCGCATTCAGCGCCAGGGGGCCTTGCTGGTCCAGGTCATTCGCGAGCCTGGCGTTCTGGAGGCCGTCGACGAAGCCCTGTTCGGGGGCGTGTCGCGCACCACCGACTACACTACCGGCGGCCAGAGGGACCGGCGCTGGCGGGCCTGGACCCGGCCTCTCGGCGGTGGCGAAAGTCTGGGGCACGACGCCCTGGCCATGGTCATCATGCGTGACGAGACGGACGCGCGACGCACCGAGATGATGCGCGTCGATTTCCTGGCAAACGCCAGTCATGAACTGCGGACGCCGCTCGCGTCGCTGAGCGGCTTCATTGAAACGCTCAAGGGGCACGCGCGCGACGACGCCGCGGCGCGGGACCGTTTTCTGGACATCATGTCCGCTCAGGCCGATCGGATGGGAAGATTGGTCGCGGACCTGCTTTCGCTCAGCCGGATCGAGTTGAACGAACATATTCCGCCGTCCGGTCGGGTCGATCTGGATCGCGCGGCCGCCGACGTCGTCGACGCCGTCAGCGTCCTGACGCAGGAGAAGGAAGTCGACGTCAGGGTCGATCAGGGCGAGGCGAGGGCGTCGATCAACGGCGATCGCGACGAGATACTTCAGGTGGTTCAGAACCTGTTGGACAACGCCGTCAAATATTCGCCCAAGGGCGGGACGGTCGAGATTTCCGTGCGGTCCGACCTTTCGTTCGACGAGGCCTGGGCGTCGCGGATGCCGGGTGCGACGCGACTGCCCCTGGTCACGCCCGACCGCGCCGCCGGCGTCCTCTATGCGGCCGTCACGGTTCGCGATCACGGACCGGGCATGGCGCGCGAACACCTGCCCCGCCTGACCGAGCGCTTCTATCGCGTCGAGGGCCAGAAGAGCGGCGAGCGCCAGGGGACCGGCCTGGGCCTCGCCATCGTCAAACATATCATCAATCGCCATTCGGGTGGTCTGGTGGTCGAAAGCGCGCCGGGACTGGGCGCCGCCTTCACGGCCTGGTTCCCGATGGTTGTGGAGCGCCGCGACGCACGCACGGCCGCCTGACGGCGGCGGACCGACGCTGTTACCGAACTGTCATCTACCCGTCTTAATCCGCTGACCATTCACAGGCAGTAGTCGCGCCGCGTCGAACCCGGATTCCCGGTTGTTTTTCGATTCGCGCCTGCCCGCCCTCGGACCCGGAATGATCTGGATTTATCTGCTGATCCTCATCGCGCTGAGCGCCGCTGCCTTTATTGGCGGGCGTGAACTCGCGCGTCGTCGCGCGATCGGCGCCAAACCGCATTCGCGTCCCGGTCAGCACGGCGCCTACGCCCTGATCTGGGTCGCCGCGCCGGCCCTGCTGGTCCTCATTCTCATGAGCGTCTTCTCCGCTCCGTTGGAGCGGCAGTTGACCGCCGCCGCCACGCCCGACGCCGTAGCCGCGCTTGAGCCCTTCCGTCGCGACGCCTTCTTCGCCGACGCTCACCGGGTCGGCCAGGGCGAGCCTGCCCTGCAGATCTGGGAACGCCCGCTGGCCGAACTGCTTCCGGTCGAGGCTCGCCGCATGGTCAGCATCGAACGCACCTTGAAATGGGGCGGCGGGATCGCCGCCATTCTGGCCGCCATACTGGGGGGGCTGTTCGCCTTCACCCAGATCAAGCCCCAGACCCGCGCCCGTAACCGGGTCGAGGGTTGGGTGTACGGCGCCCTGTTCGTCTGTTCGGCCATCGCCGTCCTGACCACACTGGGCATTATCGCCTCGCTGGCCTTCGATTCGCTGCGCTTCTTCCAGAAGGTGCCCGTCTTCGAGTTCCTGTTCGGGACCCAGTGGAGCCCGCAGATCGCCATTCGCGCCGACCAGGTCGGTTCGACGGGCGCCTTCGGCGCCGTGCCGCTGTTCGCCGGGACCCTGTTGATCATGCTGATCGCCATGTGCGTTGCGGCGCCGATCGGCCTGCTGTCGGCCATCTATCTGTCCGAGTATGCCAGCCGAGGGAGCCGCGCCGTGATCAAGCCGCTGCTCGAGATCCTCGCCGGCGTGCCGACCGTCGTCTACGGCTTCTTCGCCGCCCTGACGGTCGGGCCGATCCTTCGGGTCTTCTTCAACGAGATCGGTCTGTTCCTGATCGGCGGACCGCTGGACGGCCTGGGGCACTATCTGGCCCTGGTGCAGAATCAGATGGCCCTGACCGCCGGCGCCGTGATGGGGATCATGCTGATCCCGTTCGTCTCGTCCCTGTCCGACGACATCCTGAACGCCGTGCCCCAGTCCCTGCGCGACGGCTCCTTCGCCATGGGCGCGACCAAGTCGGAGACGGTGAAGCGGGTCCTGCTGCCCGCCGCCCTGCCGGGCATCGCCGGCGCCCTGCTGCTGGCCGTGTCGCGCGCCATCGGCGAGACCATGATCGTGACCATGGCCGCGGGCCTGGCCGCCAACCTGACCTTCAATCCGCTGGACACGGTGACCACAGTCACGGTTCAGATCGTGACCCTGCTGACCGGCGACCAGGAGTTCAACAGCGCCAAGACCCTGTCGGCCTTCGGCCTGGGCCTGACCCTGTTCCTGGCGACCCTGGTGCTGAACATCGTCGCCCACCGGATCGTCCAGACCTACCGGGAACAATATGACTGACGCGACCCCCGATCAGATCGACGGCGCGGCCGCGAAAGGGCGTCTGGAGCGTCTTCGCGCCGGGCTGAAGCGCCGTCACGCCAAGGAGGCCCGGTTCAAATGGGCCGGCCGGCTGGCTATCGCCGCCGCCATGATCTTCCTGGCCGTGCTGCTGGTGCGCATCGTCGAGCAGGGCCATACCGCCTTCTACGCGCACACGGTGACCCTGCCGGTCTACATGGACCCGGCGCGCATCGATCGCGCCTATCCGCAGGGCTCGAATTTCGAGCAGCTGGCGGCCGAGCAGCAACTGTCCCGCTGGGGCATAGCGGATGACGCGGCGGGCAGGGCCTCCAGCGAGATGAAGGGGCTGTTCTCCTCGGAGATGAAGTTCGTCGCCGCTGAGCTGGTGGCCAAGCGCCCGGAGGTCATCGGCGAGACCGTCCCGCTGGCCGCCCCGCTGTCGGACGACGCCGACCTCTATCTGAAGGGCGAAATCTCGAAGGAGACGCCGGAAGACCAGCGCCGCCTGACCGATCGGCAGATCGCCTGGCTGGACCGGATGCAGGCCGAGCGCCTGGTCGGATCCCACTTCAACACCGCCCTGTTCACCAACGGCGACTCCACCCAGCCGGAACTGGCCGGGGTGCTGGGAGCCGTGGTCGGTTCGGCCCTGATGCTGATGGTCACCGCCCTGATCGCCATTCCCCTGGGCGTGGGCGCCGCCATCTGGCTCGAAGAGTTCGCACCCAAGAACCGGCTGACGGACATCATCGAGATCAATATCAACAACCTCGCGGCCGTGCCCTCCATCGTCTACGGCCTGCTGGGCCTGGCCCTGTTCATCAACTGGATGCATCTGCCGCGCGCCAGCCCGATCGTCGGCGGCCTGGTCCTGGCCCTGATGGCCCTGCCGACCCTGGTCATCGCCACGCGTTCGGCCCTGAAGGCCGTGCCGCCCTCCATTCGCGAGGCGGCCCTGGCCATGGGCGCCTCCAAGACCCAGACCGTGTTCAGCCATGTCCTGCCGCTGGCCATGCCCGGCGTGATGACCGGCGCCATCATCTCGATGGCCCACGCCCTGGGCGAGACCGCGCCCCTGCTGCTGATCGGCATGGTCAGTTTCGTGCCCGGCGTGCCTCATGCGATCGACCAGCCGGTCGGCGCGTTGCCGTCGTTGATCTACATCTGGGAAAACGCCTCCGAGCGGGCCTTCCACGAGCGCACCGCTGCTGCGATCATCGTCCTGCTGGTCTTCATGATCATCATGAACGCGGCGGCCATCATCTTGAGGCGGCGCTTCGAGCGCCGGTGGTAAGAGAATGAAATTCCGTATTTTCCGCTCCGCCGAAGACCAGACAGGCGCAGGCCGGCCCGACCCGACCGAAACGCCGCGCATGGGCGGTCAGGTCCTGCCCCAGGCGGACGCCCCCGCGGCCGCCGCCTCCGGCGACCAGGTCGAACCCAAGGGCGACGCCACGGTGGAAGCTCGCCGCGAAGACGCCACCCGCACGGCTGGCCCGACCGTGGTCGTCAGCCCGCCGACCGGTCCGATCAAGATCGCCGCGCGCGACGTCTCGGTCTTCTATGACGGCAAACAGGCGCTGTACGACGTCTCGCTGGACATCCCGGACAAGACCGTCACCGCCCTGATCGGCCCGTCGGGCTGCGGCAAGTCGACCTTCCTGCGGACCATGAACCGCATGAACGACACCATCGCGGGCGCCAAGGTGACCGGCCGGATCGCCATGGACGACGAGGACATCAACGATCGCTCGATCGACCCTGTGCTGCTGCGCGCCCGCGTCGGCATGGTGTTCCAGCGTCCGAACCCCTTCCCGAAGTCGATCTACGAAAACGTCGCCTACGGACCCAAGATTCACGGCCTGGTCAGCGCCAAATCCGAGATGGACGGCGTGGTCGAAAGCGCGCTGAAGCGGGCCGGCCTGTGGGAAGAAGTCGCTGATCGCCTTCAGTCCTCGGCCATGGGCCTGTCGGGTGGTCAGCAGCAGCGTCTGGTCATCGCCCGCGCCATCGCCGTGAACCCTGAAGTGATCCTGATGGACGAGCCCTGCTCGGCCCTGGACCCCATCGCCACGGCCCGCATCGAGGAACTGATCGACGAACTGCGCGAGCGGTTCTGCATCGTCATCGTCACCCACTCGATGGCCCAGGCCGCGCGGGTGTCGCAACGGACCGCCTTCTTCCACATGGGCCGCCTCGTCGAGACCGGCGACACCGAAGACATCTTCCAGAATCCCCGCGAACGTCGCACTCTGGACTATATCACCGGACGATTCGGCTGATGAATCAGCACACGGTAAAAGCTTACGGCGACGAACTGAATCAGATCACGGCCGAAGTCGCCCGCATGGGCGGCCTCGCCGAGGCTCAGGTTTCGGACGCCATCGATTCCGTCGCGCGACGCGACATCGCTCTGGCTCGCGCCGTGGTCGATCGTGACCTCAAGCTCGACGCCCTGCATCGCGATATCGAGAAAAAGGCCATCCGCCTGATCGCCCTGCGTCAGCCGGTGGCCAGCGATCTGCGCCGCACCCTGGGGGCCATGAAGATGGCCTCGGACCTGGAACGTACCGGCGATCTGGCCAAGAACATCGCCAAGCGCGCGCTGATCCTGGCCGAAGCCGAACCGATGCAGCCCCTGACCCGGTCGATCGAGCGGATGGGCCGTCTGGTCTCGACCCGACTGCGCGACGTGCTGGACGCCTATACCGCCTCGGAACTCGATCGCGCCGTCGCCGTCTGGCAGACCGACGACGAGGTGGACGAGCATTACAACTCCCTGTTCCGCGAACTGCTGACCTATATGATGGGCGATCCGCGCACGATCGGCGCCTGCACCCATCTGCTGTTCATGGCCAAGAACCTGGAACGGATCGGCGACCACGCGACCAATATCGCCGAAACTGTTCACTACGAAATCACCGGCGACGACATGCTGGGCGAACGCCCACGCGCGCTGTCGGGGGCGGAGGATGAAACCTCCACGCCTAATCTGACGACCACCTCGCACTAAGCCGCGACCGGAGACCTGACGTGCAGCCCTATATCCTTGTGATGGAAGACGAGGACGCGTTGGCGACCCTGCTTCAGTACAATCTCGAAAAGGAAGGCTACGACGTCACCGTCGCTTCCGACGGCGAAGAAGGCATGCTCCAGATCGACGAGCGCCAGCCGGATCTGGTTCTGTTGGACTGGATGCTGCCCAAACTGTCGGGCATCGAGGTCTGCCGTCGCATCCGGGGCAAGGCCGAGACCCGCAACCTGCCGGTCATCATGCTGACGGCGCGGGGCGAGGAAAGCGATCGGGTTCGGGGTCTGGACACCGGCGCCGACGACTATCTGACCAAGCCCTTCTCGATGGTCGAGTTGATCGCGCGCATCCGCGCCGTCCTGCGCCGCATCCGTCCCGGTCTTGCCGACGACCGCCTGAACCACGGCGACATTATCATCGACCGCGTCTCGCACCGCGTGAAGCGGTCCGGCCAGGAAGTGCATCTGGGTCCGACCGAGTTCCGCCTGCTGGACCATTTCATGCAGCATCCGGGCCGGGTGTTCAGCCGTGAACAGCTGCTGGACGCCGTCTGGGGTTCGGACGTCTATGTCGAGGCCCGCACCGTGGACGTCCACGTCGGTCGTCTTCGCAAGGCGCTGAACATCGGCGAAAGCGCCAACCCGATCCGCACCGTCCGTTCGGCGGGCTATTCGCTGGATCTGGAAGGCTGAGGATTCAGAGGTCGAGCTGCTGTCCGCGATAGAGTAGGCGCAGCACTCGAACCTCGTTCCTGCTGTCATCGACGACGAAGACGACCGTCACACTCTTTTCGAAGCCGATCAGTCGGACGCCGGGAAACAGGTCATTCCTGACGATTGCGCGCTTCGGATAACGTGTCAGACGAAGGCAGAAGCGTTCCAGCCGCTCTGCATATTTGTCCGCCGTGGTCTCGCTGGCCTCTTCCGCGATCCAGTCATAGATGGCGGCGAGGTCGGTGCTGGCGCGGCGCGACAGGACCAGCCGCCATGTCGTCAACGCGCCGACTTCCGAGCCGCGTGACTTGTTTTGAGCTTGGCGAAGACTTCCTCCGCGGGCACGCCGGGATCCTCGCCGCTTTTCCATTCGTGATAAGCAGGGGCGACTTCTTCACGCACCCAGCGATCGACCTCCGGATCCTGACCTAGCAGATAGGTCTCCACGCTCTCCACCACATAGGCTTCCGCGCTCTCGGAAAAGCCCGAGGCGACTTTGGCGTCGATCTCTCGCGCCGTCTCCTCGGGCAGTTCGACGGTGATCTTGCGGGTGGCGGCCATGGTGCGATCCTCTCATGAAACCGCCCCCGCCGCCACGCGCATCAGGTCTGTTCCGCGACGATCTCGTCGGGCTCCAGCGCATAGACGCTGGCGCAGTATTCGCAGGTGACGCGGATCTTGCCGTCGTCCTCGATCATGTCGGCGCGTTCGGCCGGATCGAAGGAGGCCAGGACCGAGGCGATACGGTCCCGCGAGCAGCGGCAGACGGCCGACAGGGCGCGCGCGCCTTCCAGCCGCACCCCGTCCTCGTGGAACAGCCGGAACAGCAGGGTCTCGGGCGAGATGGTCGGATCGATCAGTTCGTCGTCGGCCAGGGTGCCGAACAGGGCGCGGGTGCGGTCCCAGACCTCTTCGGTCGAGCCGCGCGCCTCGTCGCCGGCGATGATCTGGATCATGGCCCCGCCGGCGCGCCACTGCGATCCCGCCTGGGTCTGGACGGAGCCGACGGCCAGGCGGACCTTGGTCGGCACCTGTTCGGACTGCTGGAAATAGTGTTCCGCGCACAGGGACAGGCTTTCGCCCTCGATCGGGGTGATGCCCTGGGTCCGCTCGAAATCCGGCCCGCGGTCCAGCGTCATGACGAAGACGCCCTGGCCCAACAGGGTCTGGGCGCCGGGACGGGCGAAACCCTGCGACGCCTCGGCCACCTCGGCCTCGTCATAACGGCAATAGCCGCGCAGCGTGCCGTCCGTGCCGTAGTCGGCGACGACATAGCGCACGGGCCCGTCGCCCTGGGCCTGGACCATCAGCCGGCCGTCGAACTTCAGGCTGGAGCCGATCAGGGCGGCCAGGGCGCAGGCCTCGCCCAGCAGGGCGGCGACCGGTTCGGGGTAGGCGTGGGCGGCCAGGATCTTGTCGATCGTGGCGCCCAGGCGGACCAGGCGACCGCGCACGGGCCAGCCCTCGATCTGGAAGGCGGCGGCCAGATCGTCGGAAACGGCGGAGTGAGGCGCGCGATCGGTCACGGCGAAGTCCTTGGAAGGCGTCATTTCGGGATCGCGGCTATTTAGGCGCCCAGAGCCCGCTTGATAAGGGGGCGATGTTGGCGGAGGAAATCGGCCGATCGGGTTGCGGCGATCAAAGGCGCGGCGTCGGCTCGAAAAACCTGTAGAATCCGGCTCTACAAGCCATGGAATGCCTCGAAATTTGTCGAGGTCTGGACGTGAGGAACGGCCATGCCCGCGAAACCTGTTCTAAAGCCGCTGGGTCAGCAGTGTATCGTCGTCACCGGCGCGACGTCGGGCGTCGGTCTGGCGACAGCGCGTCGGGCGGCGCGGGCGGGCGCCAGGGTGTTCCTGATCGCAAGAGGTGAGGCGGATCTGAGGGCGCTGTGCGAAGAGTTGCAGGCGCAGGGATCGCGCGTCGCCTGGGCGGCGGCGGACGTGTCCGACGCCGAGGCCCTGAAGACGGCGGCCGAGAAATGCGTGCGTCTGTTCGGCGGCTTCGACACCTGGGTCAACAACGCCGGCGTCGGCCTGTTCGGTCCGATCCGCGAGACGACGCTGGAGGACCAGCGCCGATTGTTCGAGACCAACTACTGGGGCGTGGTCAACGGATCCCTGGCGGCGGTCGAACATCTGCGGACGCGACCCGGCGGCGGGGCCGTCATCAATGTCGGCTCGATCCTGTCGGATCTGCCCCTGCCGGTCCAGGGGATCTATGCGGCGTCCAAACATGCGGTGAAGGGGTTCACCAACGCCCTGCGGATCGAACTGCTGCGCGAACAGTCGCCGGTCGCCGTCAGCCTGGTCAAGCCGGGGGCGATCGACACCCCCTACACCCGTCACGCCCGCAATCTGACCGGTCAGGCGGTGCATAATCCCCAGCCGGTCTATGCGACCCATGTGGTGGCGGACACCATCCTGTATTGCGCCACCCATCCGATCCGGGAGATCACCGTGGGCGGGGGAGGGCGCGTCATAGCGTCCCTGTATTCAGCTTTGCCGGGAATGGCGGAACCACTTCTGGCGCGGTTCGCTCCTTCGCTGATGCGGGACCGTCGTTCCGCCTATCAGCCGTATGACGACGGGCTTTATGATCCCACCGAAGACGGCCTGGATGAAGAGGTTCACTATCCGATGGTTCGCAATTTCAGCGCCCTGGCAGAAGTCCGCAAACATCCTGGCGTCAGCGCCGGCACCCTGGCCGCCGTTCTGGCCGGCGTCGGCCTGGCCCTTTATCTGTCGCAACGCAGCGGCCCGACCCGATACCAGCGCATAAAGACCCGCGTCGATCCGCGCGGCTGGGTCGACGCAGGCGCCCTTCGTCACCGGTTCGAGGACGCGGTCGACGCCTTCCGCCACGGCGCGTCGGACCTCGCCCAGGATGTGGGCGAGCGAGCAGGCGACTTCTCGCGCGAGGCCCGTTATCGCGCCGCCGACTTTTCCGAGGACGCCCGCGATCGCGCCGATGAATGGTTCCGCTCCGCGCGCAAGGGCTCGAAAAAGGCGTTGAAGAAGCAAGGCCGGGCCGCCCGCCGCTATGCCGACGACGCCGGCGCCTATGCGCGCGGTCATGTCCGGGAGGGCGGGGCGCTGCTGGCGGTCGCCACCATCGCGGCCGCTGTCGGTGCGGCCGTTCTGGAAAGCCGCCGTCCTGACAGCCACGTGCGCCGCATCGCCCGGTTCTGATATTTCTTGCCGCTCGCCGGGCGAAACTTCCGGCGAGCGGCAAGGTTTAAGCGCAGCTGAGCCCCTTCATCAGCAAGGCTCGGCTTTGCCGCAGCCGCGAAGGCGGTTAAGACGCCGCCCATGAGCGCGCGCCCCACACTGATCTTCGACTTCGATTCGACCCTGGTCGCCTTCGAGACCCTCGAGGCCCTGGCCGACATCGCCCTGGCGGACTCGGCGGACGCGGGTCCGATCCGCGCCGAGATCGCCGCCCTGACCGACCGCGCCATGGCTGGCGAGCTGGAGTTCGGCGACGCCCTGCGTCGGCGCCTGGCCCTCTTGCCCCTGACCCGCGATCATGTCGCGACCCTGGCTCAGCGGGCGCCGGACCTCCTGACCGCCTCCGTCCGGCGCAACCTGAACTTCTTCCAGCAGCACAAGGGCAAGGTCGTCATCCTGTCCGGCGGCTTCCGCGAGATCATCGCGCCGGTCGCCGAGGAGCTGGGCGTGTCGCCCGACCGGGTGCTGTGCAACGACCTGATCTATGACGTCGACGGCCGCGTGACCGGCGTGGACGACGCCAATCCCCTGTCCCACGCCGACGGCAAGCCGGCCGTCATCCATGGCCTGAACCTGTCGGGCCGCGTGGTGATGATCGGCGACGGCTGGAACGATGCCGAGGTCAAGCTGGCCGGCGCCGCGGACGCCTTCTACGCCTTCACCGAGGTCGCCCGCCGCGCCCCGGTGGTCGAGGTCGCCGACGCCGAGGCCGCCTCGCTGGACGAGGTCCTGCACGCCGAGGGCCTGGTCGGCCGCTGGTCCTTCCCGCGCAGCCGCATGAAGATGCTGCTGCTCGAGAACATCCACCCGACGGCCGTCGAACGGCTGGAGGAGGCCGGCTATTCGGTCGAGACGGTCAAGGGCGCCCTGGACGAGGACGATCTGATCGCCGCCATCAAGGGCGTCCATGTATTGGGCATCCGCTCCAAGACCACCGTGACCCGTCGGGTGCTGGAAGAGGCTGACCGGCTGATGGCCGTCGCCGCCTTCTGCATCGGCACCAACCAGATCGATCTGGACGCGGCCTCCGACCACGGGGTGGCGGTGTTCAACGCCCCCTATTCGAACACCCGTTCGGTGGTGGAGCTGGCCATCGGCCTGATGATCGTCCTGATGCGCGACGTGCCGGACAAGTCGGCGGCCATGCACGTCGGCAAATGGAACAAGTCGGCCACCGGCTCCAAGGAACTGCGCGGCAAGACCCTGGGGATCGTCGGATACGGCGCCATCGGCAGCCAGCTGTCGGTCCTGGCCGAGAACCTGGGCATGCGGGTTGTCTTCTACGACCTGTCGGAACGGCTGGCCCTGGGCAACGCCCGGCGCATGCGGTCGCTGGACGCCCTGCTGGCCGAGAGCGATGTCGTCACCCTGCACGTCGATGGCCGCAAGGAAAACGCCGGCGTCTTCGGCGCCGCCCAGTTCTCTCGGATGAAGGAGGGGGCGCTGTTCCTGAACCTGTCGCGCGGCCACGTGGTCGATGTCGGCGCCCTGTCCCAGGCCATGGGGTCGGGCCGTGTCGCGGGGGCGGCCGTGGACGTCTTCCCCGAGGAGCCGCGCACCAACGCCGATCCGTTCGAAAGCCCGCTGCAGGGTCTGAAGAACATGATCCTGACGCCCCACATCGGCGGCTCGACCGAGGAGGCGCAGGAGGCCATCGCCGAGTTCGCGGCCGAGCGTCTGCTGGGCTATCTGAACCGGGGCGACACCACCTTCAGCGTCAACCTGCCGAACGTGCAGCTGGCCGAGGTCTCGGGCGCCCACCGCATCCTGCACATCCACAGGAATCAGCCGGGTGTCCTGGCCGAACTGAACCGCGCCCTGACCGCCGCCGGTCTGAACATCCTGGGCCAGCACCTGAAGACCGACGAACGCACCGGCTATGTCATCACCGACGTGGACCGCGACTACGACCCCGAGGCTCTGCGGGCGTTGAAGACCGTGCCGGGCACGTTGAAGTTCCGGACGCTGCATTAGGGCGAAGACAGCCCGACGGAGAAAACGTCCGAAGGCTGACCTAACGGCATCTTGCGCTCGCCGCAAAGTGGCGCATCCTCCCGTGTAACGGCCGCGATACACGACGGTCGTGGGAGGAAACATATGTCACGCTATCTCACCGGCGGCGCCCTCGCCGCGCTGGTCGTCGCCGCCTGCGCCTTTGCGGGCTCGGCCACTGCCCAGGACTATGATCGGCTTGTCGTTTTCGGCGACAGCCTCAGCGACAACGGTAATCTGTTTCTGGCCACCGGCGGCGCCCAGACGCCCGCGCCCTATTATCAGGGGCGATTCTCCAGCGGACCGGTGTTCACCGAACTTCTGGGCTTCAACGCGGTCAATTTCACCGGCGCTGTCAGCGGCAGCATCAACTACGCCTTCGGCGGCGCCCGCACCGACACATCGGCGGGACCGCCGCCCGGCATGCTGAGCCAGCTGGCGGCCTATACCAGCCGGGGCGGGACCTTCGGGGCCAATGACCTGGTCAGCGTCCTGGGCGGGGCCAATGACATCTTCCAGGGTCTGCCCGCCGCCGGCGCCTCGTCCAGTCCCGTCGCGGCCATCACCCCTGTCGCCACGACCGCCGCCGCGAATATCACCAGCCTGGTCAACAGCGTGGCCGGCGCGGGGGCGGGGACCATATTGGTCACCAATCTGCCCAAGCTCAGCCTGACGCCGCAGTTCGCCGGCACGACGGCGGCGCCCCTGGCCGACTATGCGGTGACGACCTTCAACTCGGCCCTGTTGACGGGGCTGAACACCACGGCGGCGGCCCGTCCCGGCAGCAACATCATCATGATGGACCTGTTCAAGGTCGGCGACACCCTGGCCGCCAATCCGGGCCAGTTCGGCGTGACCAACGTCACCCAGGCCTGTTTCAACGGAGTGACCGTCTGTTCGAACCCGAGCAGTTACTTCTACTTCGACGGGGTTCACCCGACCGCGACCGGGCACCAGATCATCGCCCGTCTGGCGACCGATTATCTGTACTACGGCGACATCGGCGCCCAGTCGGCCCTGCAGGGCGAGACCGCCTTCCGGCACCGCGAGGATGCGTTGGACGCGGCCGGCGAGGCCCTGTCCGGCCGCGAAGCCTGGGAAGCCGGCGTCTCAATCACCACGTCGGCTATGATCGACAGCGTCGATACGGACGCCCGTGATTCCGTGACCGAGTCGTCCAGCGACGGCTGGGGCGCACGGATCGCGCTGGAGGCGGGACCGTCGGAGACCTGGCGGTTCGGCATGGCGGGGACGGCGCGCAAGACCGACGTCGAAAGCCAGGCCCTGACCTTCACCGTCGAAAGCTTCGGCCTGGATCTGTACGGCGGCTGGCGGTCCGGCGGCGCCTTCGTCAATGCGGCCGTCGGCGTGGCGCGGGACAATATCGACGACATCGAACGTCTGACCAGCCTCGCCCCCATCGTCCATACGGCTGATACCCGGGCCTTCAGCACCGGCGCGCGCCTCCAGGGGGGCATGTGGTTCGACATGGGCGGGGTGGCCCTGTCGCCCCGCGCCGCCGTGACCTGGGCCACAAGCGACGTCGACGGCTATTACGAGCAGGGCGTCGCGGCCCAGTACGAATACGAGGACCGCGAGATGAAGGCGATCACCGGCGAGGTCGCTCTACGGGCCGAGGCGGAGATGGGCGGCTTCGGCCTGTTCGCCGAGGGCGGCTATCGTGACGCGCTGGATGACAGTTCCGATCCGGTGCGCGTCGGCATCTACAACAACCCGGCCCAGGTGCTGGAGCGTGAGGTCGAGGAGCCCTTCGGCGGTCAGTTCCTGGCCTCGGCCGGGGTCGAGGGCTCGCTGGGTCCGGTCAAGGTGACGGTGGCCTATCGCGGCCGCTACGGCGAACACGCCGACAGCCACATGGGCGGAATCCAGCTGCGGTTGCCGCTGTAAGCAGGGGCGGGGAAGGGGCCTCAGCGCCCCTTCTTGCGCACCCACATGGCGGCGTCGGCCTCGGTCAGCCAGATCTCGGGGTCGGTGTGGCCGTCCCAGGCGCGGACGCCGAATGATCCGCCCAGGGGCGTCTGTCGACCTTCCCAGACGAAACCCTCGGTCTTCAGCGCCTCGGCCAGCTGCCGCGCCTTGACCCGGCCTTCGTCGAGGCCGGCGTGCAGCATCAGCAGGGCGAATTCATCGCCGCCCAGCCGCCCGACGGCGTCCGATTCGCGCAGATGGTTCAGCAGCATGCGCGCCACCGCCACCAGGGCGGCGTCCCCGGCGGCATGGCCCAGCTGGTCGTTGACGGACTTGAACCCGTCCATGTCGAGATACAGCAGGACCGCCGGCACCTCGTGCCGCTGGCAATAGGCCATGGTCCGCTGCATGGCGGCGACGAAGCCGCGACGGTTCAGGGCGGGGGTCAGGACGTCGTGGTCGGCCGCCGCCTCGGCTGCGGCGGCGCGCTGTTTCCAGGCGTCCAGCTCGGCGCGCAGGCGCGCGATCTCGGCGGTCAGGTCGTGTTCGGCCACGTCGGTCACGGCGCAGTCAGGCTCCTGCCGCGCGACTCAGCCGGACGCGCGTTGACCCGATGTTAGAGGCTGAACGGCCGAGATTGAAGGCTGCGCCTTGTCGAAACCCGACCCAAAACCGGCTGTTCGGTTGCGGGCGCCGTCCGTGTGCTGTAACGGGCGGCCTTTCCGCGAGGGGCCTTAACAAGCATGGCGACTTCCGCAACGCCGGTGGCGATCATCATGGGCAGCCGTTCGGACTGGCCGACGATGAAGCTGGCCGCCGACAAGCTGGACGAACTGGGCGTCGCCTGGACGGCCAAGGTCGTCAGCGCCCACCGCACCCCCCAACGGCTGGTCGAGTTCGCGACCGGGGCCAAGGCCGCGGGCTTCAAGGTCGTCATCGCGGGCGCCGGGGGCGCCGCCCATCTGCCGGGCATGGCCGCCTCCATGACCGAACTGCCGGTGCTGGGCGTGCCGGTGAAGTCCAAGGCCCTGAAGGGCATGGATAGTCTGTTGTCGATCGTGCAGATGCCGGCCGGCGTTCCGGTCGCCACCCTGGCCATCGGCGAGGCGGGCGCCGCCAATGCGGGTATCCTGGCCGCCCAGATCCTGGCCCTGTCGGACGCGGCCCTGGCCGAACGCCTGGCCGCATTCCGCGCCGCCCTGACCGAATCCGTCGCCGAAACCGTCGAGGACTGAGTGCCCGATCTGCCGCTTCCCCCCGGTTCGACCCTCGGCATTCTCGGCGGCGGCCAACTCGGCCGGATGCTCAGCCAGGCCGCTTCGCGCCTGGGCTTCGACGTGGTCATCCTGGACCCCGAGCCGGACAGCCCCGCCGGCCGCGTCTCGAGCGCTCAGATTGTCGCCGCCTATGACGACCCCGAGGCCCTGACCGCCCTGGGCCGTGCCGCCGACGTCGTCACCTTTGAGTTCGAGAACGTCCCCGCCGCCTCCATCGAGCGTCTGGCTGGGGCCGGGGCTCTGGTCGCGCCGGGGCCGACGGCGCTGCGCGTGTCGCAGGACCGGGTCGACGAAAAGACCTTCCTGAACGCCGTGGGCGCGCCGACGGTCGCCTTCGCCGTGGTCGATACGCTGGACGACTTGGTCGTCGGCCTGACGGAACTGGGCCTGCCCGCCCTGCTGAAGACCCGACGCGAAGGCTATGACGGCAAGGGCCAGGTCTGGATCCACGCCATCGAGGACGCGCCCGCGGCCCTGGAAAGCCTGGGCGGCCGCCCGGCGATCCTGGAGGCCAAGGCCACCTTCGTGCGCGAACTGTCGGTCATCGCCGCGCGCGACTGGGACGGCCATATGGCGGTCTATCCCCTGGGCGAGAACCGGCACGAGGGGGGCGTTCTGCGCACGACGCTCGCGCCGGCGACGGTGGACGAGACGACCCAGGTCCGCGCTCGCGCCATCGCCGAGGCGATCCTTGACGGTCTCGACTACGTCGGCGTCGTGGGGGTCGAGCTGTTCGATCTCGGCGACGACATCCTCCTGGTCAACGAGATCGCGCCCCGCGTCCACAACACCGGCCACTGGACCCAGGACGGCTGCGTCTGCGACCAGTTCGAACAACATATCCGCGCCGTCGCCGGCTGGCCGCTAGGCCCGACCGACGCCCACGCCCGTATCGAGATGAAGAACCTGCTGGGCGACGAAGTCGAGCAATGGCGCGCCCTGGCGGGCAAGTCCGACGAGCGCCTCCACCTGTACGGCAAGGCCGAGGCCCGGCCCGGCCGCAAGATGGCCCATGTGAACCGGGTGCTGGGTTCAGTCTGACCCGCCCCAACGCCCCGTCATCCTCGTCAGGAGGATGGGGTGGGGCCTAAGCCCGCGCCCCGTACCGCACGCGACTCAGCACGTCCGTCACCTTCCTGAACGGCGCTTCGAAGTCCTTGCCGGCCTTCCACTTCTCAAAGGCCATGACGTTTTCGATGCGGCGGGCGACGAAGGCCTCCGCCTTCTCGCGACCGTCGAACCAGCGCATCGTCAGGGCCGGGATCAGAATGCCGGACAGGATGACCCGCTTCGAATAGTGGTTCCAGTCGGTCGATTCGTCCCCGGCCCAGCGCCACAGGTGGTCGGCGCTCTCCCAGGCCAGTTTCAGCCCCAGGTCGGTGTTGGTCGGCAGGGCCAGGAAGGCGGCGCAACGGCGCGTAGCCTCCAGATCGGCGGCCCCGGCCTCCATCCGCTCGGACACGGCGCGAGCGATTCGTTCGCGAATCTTCAGGGACTTGGCGTCGATCCCGCCCAGGGCCTCCAGGGCGCGGGCGTCGTGACGGCGCGACAGCAGGGCGGCTAAATCCCGCGCGCCGTTGGGCAGCAGCAGTTCCTCGTCGCCGCGCGACAGGCCGCAGGCCTCGCAGGCTTCCCGCACCAGACGGGCGTTCCAGCCCAGGGCGGGCGCGCGGGCGACGGCCGCGTCCAGCACGGTCTGTTCGGTCCGGTCGGCCCAGTCGTCGTTCTGTGTCATGGGTCGATCATACCCCCGTCTTGCGGGCGTTTCGAGCCTTCAAGAATGGTTGAGACCAACTGGACAGGCGCGGTCGGCTCGTGTATCAGCGCGCCTTCATCCGAGAGCCCGGCTTTCGGAAGACGATTTTATTTTGTTCGCCCGTCTCCCTCACAGGACGCGGCGGGCGGCCAAAGGAGAGTTCAACCTGGTACAGATTTTCGTTCGCGATAATAACGTCGATCAAGCGCTGAAAGCCCTCAAGAAGAAGATGCAGCGCGAAGGCAGCTTCCGTGAAATGAAGCGCCACGTGCACTACGAAAAGCCGTCGGAAAAGCGCGCCCGTCAAAAGGCCGAAGCTGTCCGTCGCGCCCGCAAGCTGGCTCGCAAGCGCGCCCAGCGCGAGGGCCTGCTGCCCGCGCCGAAGCCGCGCGTTCCGGGCGCCGGCGCCGGCAGCCGGTAAGGCTGACGCACCGATCAGAACAAAGGCCGCTTCCGCAAGGAAGCGGCCTTTTTCTTTGCCTTCTCCTCCCCGCTCGCGGGGAGCGGGACCGCCGCGCCTCTTGCGCGGGGGTGGAGGGGCTCTTGAAGTCCCACTGGCGCTGGTGATGTGTCGAAGAACCCCTCCGTCACGGCGCTGAAGGAGCGCCGCGCCACCTCCCCGCAGAGCGGGGAGGAGACAGGATTGGTGATCATCCCCGGCCGGTGATCGCCCGGCCGAAGCTCTTCCAGCTCAGCTTCACGTCCGACAAGGCGCCCGCCCGGAACGCCCGTCCGGCGATCCAGACCATCAGGGCGGCCGTGGCGAACATGCCGATCAGGGTCAGGACGATCTCGATCAGCGGCGGATCGCTGGGCGCGCGGGCGCTCATCAGGAAGGGGGTGAAGAGGGGAATCCACGACAGGACCTTGACCACCGGCGCGTCCGGACTGGTCAGGGCCATCTGCATGACCAGGATGGGCACGACCAGGATCATCATGATCGGCCCCATCAGGGTCTGTGCGTCGCGCGGCGTCTCGCAGAAGGCGCCGATGGCCGCGAACAGCACCGCGTACATCAGATAGCCGCCGACCATATAGGCGACGAAATAGAAGACCAGACCGTCGCTCAGCAGCACCTGGCCGATGGTCGCCGCCGTGTCCGGCGAGGCCGACAGCAGGACGGCGGTTCCGATCCCGCCCCACACCGCCAGCACCGTCAGGGTCAGCAGCGCCACCCCCAAGACCTTGCCGGTCAGGATCTCGGTCGCCGAGGCCGAGGACAGCAGCACCTCCAGGATCCGGTTCGACTTCTCCTCCATCACGCTGTTCAGCAGGATGGAGGCGCCGGTGATGACCAGCGACCACAGCAGGAAACCGGCGCCCAGGCCGATGAAGGACGGTATCCGGTCGCGCATCGACACCTCGCCGCCGCTGGCGGCGTTGGGCGAGAAGGCCTTCACCTCGGGCTTGAACGCCTCGATCTCCTCGACCAGTGCCGGAGCCACCCCTGCGGCGGTCAGGGCGTTGTCGCGATAGCCGGTCCGCAGGGCGTTGCGGACGAAATCCGCTACGTCGTTGTCGAGGGCCCGCGCGGTCCAGACCTGGGCCTGGGGCTTGCCGTCGACGCGGTCCAGGAACACCACGGCGTCCAGCCGCCCTTCCTTCGGCGCCTCCTTGTCCAGCACATCGCGCAGCGCGGCTTCCCGCGCCGCGCCGGGCTGTGCGGCGGTGATGGCGGCGGGCGCTTCGACCAGCCGCATCTTGGGGCCAGCGATGGAGGCGGCGGCGCGGCCGGCGGCCCCCTGGCCCTTCTGCGCGGCCTCCTGCACCCGCTCGGCGATACGGTCGCTTTCAGCTTGCAGGGCCTTGCGCACCTCGGCCGCCAGTCCGGTCGCGGCCGGACCTTCCTCGATCACCGCCACCGTCTTGATCGGCTCGGCCGACCGGATCAGCAGCGGAATGCCGCCGCCCAGGACGGCGAACATCGGAAAGGCCAGCAGCGACAGCCAGAAGCCCACCGTCTTGGCGTAGGCGACGAATTCGCGGCGCGCGATCAGCAGGGTGCGTTTCATCGGACGGTCTCCGCGCCGGTGACGGCTTGATCGGGATTGTCGCCCGTCAGGCCGATGAAGGCCTCGTGCAGGCTCGGCTCCTTCAGCGCGAAGCCGCGCACGTCCAGCCCGTTCAGGAAGGCCGCCTTCAGCGTCTCCTGACCGCCCGCGCCGGGCGCCAGGGCCGCCTTCAGCCGCCGCACCCCGTCCTGCTCCGACACGGTCTCGACCCCGGCCACGCCGGGCAGTCCGGCCGCCGCCTCGGGCGTGATGGCGCCCTCCAGGTCGAGGAAGCGCGGCGCGGTCGCCTTGGCCTCGTTCACCGTGCCCTCGAACGCCTTGCGCCCCCGCGCCAGCAGCACGACCTTGTCGCACAGCCGTTCGGCGTGCTGCATCACATGGGTCGAGAACAGGACGGTGGCCCCCTCTGCGGCCAGACCCCGGATCATCTCTTCCAGACCCTGCTGGTTCATCGGGTCCAGGCCCGAGAAGGGCTCGTCCAGGATGACGAACTCGGGACGGTGGACCACGGCGGCGATCAGCTGGACCTTCTGGGCCATCCCCTTGGACAGCTCCTTCATCTTCTTTTTCTGCGCGGCGCCCAAGCCCTGCTGCTCCAGCAACAGTTTCGCCCGCTTCTTGCCCTCATGCGTCGGCAGGCCCTTCAGGGCGCCGAAGAAGGCGATGGCCTCGACCGGGGTCATCTTCTTGTACAGGCCGCGTTCCTCCGGGAGGAAACCGATCCGGTCCCGCACCAGCCGCCCGTCGGCCGCGCCCAGAATGTCGATCCGGCCCGAGGTCGCCGGCTGAAGCCCCAGGATCATCCGCAGGGTCGAGGTCTTGCCCGCCCCGTTCGGACCCAGAAAACCGCAGATCGATCCCTTGGGGACCTGGAAGCTGAGATCGCGAACGGCTTCGAAACCGCCATATCGCTTGCTCACGCCTTCGAGCGTCAAGGCCGCCGTCATCGTCCCTCCCAGAACAGTTGGGACCAGCCTAGCAAGCTATTCGCGATACAGGCCAGCGACAAACTGGCGCCCTGCCCGGCGCCCCGCCTGCGTCCTGCGCGAACCCGCTACAGGTTCCGGGTTCAGCCCCGGGCCTTCACCGCGACATCGAAATCGCGACCCAGGACCTTGGTCGGGTTCACCTGACCGCCGTTGCGACGCACCTCGAAATGCAGATGGGGGCCGGTGGAATAGCCGGTGGAGCCGACCAGGCCGATACGCTGCCCGGGCGTCACGGCGTCGCCGCTGGCCACGTCGATACGGCTCAGGTGGCCATAGACGGTGCTCAGCCCATTCGGGTGGCGGACCTCGATGAAATTGCCGTATCCGCCGGCTTCGTAGCCGGTGCGGACGACCCGGCCCTCGGCGGCGGTGAAGACCGACGTGCCCTTGGGCGCGGCGATATCGACGCCCTTGTGCGCCCGCGCCCGCGCCTCGATCGCCAGTTTGCGCAGGCCGAAGGGGGAGTTGATCGCATAGCCGCGCACGGGGGCGGAAAAGACGATCTTGCGCACGACCGGGCCGGGGGCCTCGACCTCGGCCCGGACCGGAGGGGCGACCGGCGCGGCCAAGGCGGCGGGCGAGGGCGGCTCGCGCGTCACGCTGGGCGCGGCGGCGGCGGCCAGAACCGCCACGGCGGCGAAGGCGGCGGTCTGACCGCCGTGGATCAACAGGGTCTTGCAGCGCGCCAGGGGCGCGTGGGTCAGCAGGCGTCGCATGCGGCGGCGTCTCCAGCGTATTCACGCTCTGGTATGGGGGGAGGCGGCGGCCGGACGCGCGGCGCCTCCCGAAGGGAGGCTGGCTTATGCCTATCGGCTGGGGCGACTTTTAGACCGTCGTCGGGCGGCGGTTGGTCGCAGGCGTCAGGTCGGTGGACGCCGTGCGATCAGATCGATCAGGGCCGATCGTCCGCTGTGCCCCGCGCCTTCGTCCAGATCGGCGTCATAGGCGTCCAGCGTGACGATTTCGAAATCGCCGAACGCACGCCGCAACAGCTCGGGCGTATAGAGGTTCTCGATCTGAGGCGGGCCGCCGGTGCCATACTCAAGTTGGCGCGGCGTATAGCCGTGCAGAAGGATCAAGCCGCCCGGCTTCACCGCCGTCTTCATCCCCTCGAAAATCTGGTCCCGGAAATCGGGGTCGGCGAACTGGATGAAGACCGCCGCCACGGCGTCATAGGCGGCTCGCGGCCAGGTCCAGTCCTTTAGATCCTGCACCCTGAAATCGACCTCTACCCCGGCTTCCAGAGCCAGGCGGCGCGCCTTGTCCTGGCCGGACGGCGAGATGTCGGTGGCGACGACCTCATGACCTAAGGACGCCAGATAGACCGAGTTGCGTCCCTCGCCATCGGCCGGCGCCAGGATACGGCTGCCTGGCGTCAGAGCTGCCGCGTGATTCAGAAGAAAACGACTTGGGGCCGTGCCGAAGACATAATCCGGCGTCGCGGCATAGCGCGCGTCCCATCCCGTGCTCGCGGTCGCCATGATCGTCTCCGTCGATAGGTGAGAATCGTTATCATCGTGGTCGACTGGGTTCAACCGAACGGATTCGTCAGGCGATGATGTCGGGCAGGATCTGGTCTTCGATCTTCACGATCTCGTCCTTCAGCGCCAGCTTCTTGCGCTTCAAGCGGGCGATCATCAGCTGGTCGGGAATGGCGGCCTCTGACAGGGCTTCGATCGAGGCGTCCAGGTCGGCATGTTCGCGGCGCAACAGGGCGAGGCGGGCATGAAGCACCGCTTCCTCTTCGCTGATCTCCGGTACGTCGTCATTCATCTTGGTATCCCCGGCGCGCTTATAACCATGCGCGCCTCAAGCCGGAAGGGCGTCCGCGAGCCGGGTCAGGGCGGGGCGCGGCGTCACCGGGGCCCAGACCCGCGCGGCGGCGACCAGGGCCTCGATGGCGGGGCGCCGCGCGCCGGTCGCCTCGCCAGCGGCCAAGCCTTCGAGCGCGTCGAGCAGATGGCGTTCGGCCTCCAGCTCCAGCGTCTTGACGCGGTCGCGCACGGTCTGGCGCGGGCCGTCGTCGATATCGGGGATCGGGGCTTTCAAGGTGCGGCGGATCGACCGCAGCGGCGCGACCACCACCCCGTCCCAGGCGCGCGCGGTATCGCAGGCGGCCTCCAGGGTTTCGGCGTCCGGCTTGCGGCCCGTGGCGGCCAGCCAACCGGACCACAGCAGCAGCGGGACGTTCTGGTCGTGACTGTCCTGCAAGGCCACGCAGGCCTCGCTTACGCCCGGCGCGCCATAGGCGGCGACCGCCCAGTCCCAAAGGGTATCCCGCACGTCGCTCACTTCAGGCCTTCCCAGCGCCGGACGGCGCTCCAGTCCAGCCCGAACAGATCCAGGCTGCGGCCCACCGACTGGTCCACCATCTCCATGATCGACGCGGGGCGGGCGTAGAAGGCGGGCAGGGGCGGGGCGATGATCGCCCCCATCTCGGCCAGGGCGGTCATCGTCCGCAGATGGCCCAGATGGAAGGGGGTCTCGCGCACCATCAGCACCAGGGGCCGGCGTTCCTTCAGCGTCACGTCGGCCGCGCGGGTCAGCAGGGACGAAGTCACGCCAGTGGCGATCTCGCTCATCGTCTTGACGGAACACGGGGCCACGATCATGCCCAGGGTGCGGAACGAGCCGGAGGCGATGGTCGCGCCGACATCGGCCAGCTTGTGCACAACCGACGCCTTCGACGTCAGGTCGTCGGACGAGAGATCGGTCTCCTGCGACAATGTGAGCAGGGCGGCCTTCGTCACCACCAGATGGCTTTCGACGCCCAGGTCGTTCAGCGCGTCCAGCACCCGCGCGCCATAGATTGCTCCGGAAGCCCCTGAAATTCCGACAACCATTCGGGCCGGCGGTCTCGGTACGGCTCCGTTCACATCATCGACCATATTTGGGGTCAGCCTCCGTCTGGTCCGGCGGGGCAGACTGTCACCGGAATGTGATTCCACAGCCTGCCAAACCGGGCGCTCACTCTACTGGTCCCTAACCAACGGAGGCGCAAGCCATGACCATCGAGGCTCGTATTCGCGAACTGGGTAATCGTCATCGCACCCTGGATCAGACCATTCAAAGGGAGCTCACCCGTCCGTCCGTGGACACGTTGCAGGTCAGGGAGCTGAAGCAGAGAAAGCTCCGGCTCAAGGAAGAAATCACCAGTCTGGAGGCGCGGATCCACTAGCGGTCCTCGACCTCCGGAAAAACGACGACGGCCCCGGAGATCGCTCTCCGGGGCCGTTTTTCGTGTGTCTCCTCCCCACATCGTGGGGAGGTGGCGCGACGCGTCTTCAGCGTCGCGACGGAGGGGCTCTAAACCGCATCACAGGCGTCGGTGGGACTTCAAGACCCCCTCCACCCCCGCGCGTCTCAGTCCTTCGTGCCGAACACCGATTCAGCCGTCGGCTCGGCGCCGGGACGCTGGCGGGCTTCCGGCACGAACTCCGGCTCGGCCTCGACTTCCTCGGCGACGGGCAGGATGGTGCCGCCACCCTTCTTGAGGTCGTCCTTGGTCTTCTTGTCGGCGGCCTTCTTGACGATCTCGTCCAGGGCCAACTGACCGACCAGGCCCAGGGTCACTGGATCGACCGGCTTGATGTTGGCGCTGTTCCAGTGGGTGCGGTTGCGCACGCTTTCGATGGTGGACTTGGTGGTTCCCAGCATCTTGGCGATCTGGGCGTCGGTCACTTCCGGGTGGTTGCGCACGAACCAGGCGATGGCGTCCGGCCGGTCCTGGCGGCGCGAGACGGGCGTATATTTCGGCGCCGGCTTGGCCGACTTCAGCAGTTCGGCGTGACGGCTGACGATCGCCTTCAGGCGATAGTTTTCGTCGGCCTGGGCCCGGTCCAGTTCCTCGCGGGTCAGCTGACCGCCGGTGACGGGGTCGACGCCGCGGATGTCGCGGGCCACGTCGCCGTCGGCGATGCCGCGCACTTCCAGCGGATGCAGGCCGCAGAAGTCCGCGATCTGCTCGAAGCTGAGAGAGGTGTTGTCGACCAGCCAGACCGCGGTGGCCTTCGGCATCAGAATGTCGCTCATGGGGCGTTCGTCCCGGAATGGTGGGGCCGCCGAATGTGGGTTCGGCTGGCGTTGGATACGACGGCGCCCGGCCTTTCGACCGGGCGCTTATGGTTTCGATATAGGCCTATTCGCCTGAAAAGAAAACGCCGCCGAACAATCACGTACAGCCAAGGTTCATGTGCGCCGCGGCAACCTTCGCGTTAGTAGAGGCTTTCGCCTTTGGGAGAGGAAAAACATCATGTCCATTCTGCTTGGGGCCGCCATGGCCGCAGCCCTGGCTTCGGGCCAGGACGTCACCGCCCAGCGCGTCGCGCCGCGCGGCAGCTACAGCCGGTCCTGCACCGACGCCTATACGAACCGGGGTCGCCTTTACGCCGACTGCCGCGACATTCGGGGTCAGATTCGCGGCTCCTCGATCGAACTGGCGCGCTGCGGCAATGAAGAAATCAACAATGACAACGGCCTGCTGGTCTGCGGTCGCTTCCGCGGCGACTACGAGGACAGCCGGCCCGGCTATCCGGGCGGGGGCAACGGCGGCGGCAACGGTGGTGGCT
>NZ_JACESA010000007.1 GCF_013912065.1 Brevundimonas sp. | reverse complement strand
GCTGCGGCTGCGGACCTTCGATGCGAGCCGTGAAACCGAGTGTGCTGATCCAATAACCCTGGGCGTCCAGAACCATCCTGGCCGTGGACCCGTCCAGTCGACGCCACCGTAGCCCCTCGTCCGGCAGCGGCGCGACATCCACCCAGCTCCCGTCGTCCAGCCGATAGACGCCGACATGACAGAGCACAGTCGGATCGGGCCGCGCCTCGACGTCGGCTCCCGGCGCCTGGGCTGTCGCGGGAAAGGCGGCGACGGAGAGGATCAGGGTCAGGGCGGCGGCGAGCCAGGATTGCGTCATGGGTTGTCCGATCAGGGGTGGGGTCTCGGCAAACGCCATTGCCGGTCGGACGGCGGCTCGCTAGGCCCGACTTCGCGAACGGCGCCGTGGGTGCGCGAACGGGGACGGCATGGGTCACAGGGGCAAGACCATCACCGGGGCGACGACGGCGCGGCGCTGGGCCGTCGACGCCGTCATGCTCGCCGTCATGGGGCTGCTGCTCGGGTTTCTCGGCCCCTTCGACTCGGACGATACGCCCATCGCGGCCCGCTATGCCTACTGGATGATCTGCATGCTGGGCGGCGGACTGATCGCGGTCGCGGTGGACGAAGGCCTGGGCCGGCGCCTGCCCATCCTGTGGAGACGCGTTTTCGCGACCTCGGCCCTCGCCACGCCGCTGGTGACGCTGTTCGTCGTCGTGACCCAGCACCTGATGTTCTCAGAGCATCGCTGGTCGATCTATCTTCCGCTGCTCTGGCAGGTCTGGCCCATCATGCTGGCGGCCATGGCGGTCCGCGCCCTGGTGTGGCGCCGCCTGCCCGTCCGCGTCGAGACCCGCACTCTCGTCGTCCCGCCCCTGCCCGAGGCCGAGACGGCGTTCCGGCGTAGGCTTTCGGCCAGACGGCGCGGCGCCCGGCTGATCGCCATCGAGGCGCACGACCATTATCTGAGGGTCCACACCGATGCGGGCGCGGAACTGATCGCCCTGCGGTTCGCCGACGCGCTGGACGAACTGGCGCGGGCGCACGGATGGCGCATCCATCGCTCGTGGTGGGTGGCGGCCGATGCGGTGGAGGCGGTGCGCTGGCGGCGCGGCGCGGGCGAGGTGCGCCTTGTCGGCGGCCTGACGGCGCCGGTCAGCCGGACCCATGGCCCCGCGCTGAAAGAGGCGGGCTGGCTCTAAAAGCTCCACCCGCCGTCGTGACGTGATCGCCCGGTCGAGGCCGGGCGATCACGCCTGGGACAAAATCTTATTCCGGCAGGTCTTCGGCCAGGATCGCCATTTCGAACATGAACGAACCCTCTTCGTCCTCGTCCTCGAAGACGATGCCGATGAACTCGTCGCCGACATAGACTTCGGCCGAGTCGTTCTGCTTGGGCCGGGCCTTCACGATGATGCCGCCGGTGTTGAAGGTGCGCTTGAGGTGAGCCTCGATACGCTTCAGGTCGGTGTCTTTCACGGGTGGCCTCATAGTCTTGGATTGGCCGCGGACCCTAGAGACATCGGGCCTTGAGGGGAACCCGTCAGATCACGAAGTCGTACACCACGTCCGCCAGCGTATGGTCCATGGTCCGCGCCGGCTCGGCCCCGGTCGGGCAGTTGACCAGCCGCGCCGGCACGCCCGCCACGGTGCAGCCCGACGGCACGTCCTTCAGCACCACCGAGCCCGAGGCCACCTTGGCGTAGTCGCCGACGTGGATATTGCCCAGCACCTTGGCTCCGGCGCCCAGCAGGACGCCCTTGCCGATCTTGGGGTGGCGGTCGCCGCGTTCGGCCCCCGTGCCGCCCAGGGTGACGTTGTGCAACATCGAGACGTCGTCCCCCACCACCGCCGTCTCGCCGATGACGATGCCGGTGCCGTGGTCGAGGAACAGCCCCTTGCCCAGCCGCGCCGCCGGGTGGATGTCCAGCTGGAACAGTTCGGAGATCCGGCTCTGGAAGTGGAAGGCCAGGGTCTCGCGCCCCTGCCCCCACAGCCAATGGGCCACGCGCCAGGCCTGAAGCGCCTGGAAGCCTTTGAAATACAGGAAGGGCTGCAGCAGGTTGCGGATCGCCGGATCCCGCTCGGCCACCGCCTGCAGATCCGCCTCGGCCGCCGCGACCATGGCCGGATCGGCAATGAAGGCCGACAGACAGACCTCGCGCACCGACATGGCGCTCATTTCCCCGTCGGCCAGCTTGCGCGCGATCTGGAAGCTGAGCGCGCCGGCCAGGTCGTCGTGCGACAGGATCACCGCGTTCATCTGCGAGCCCAGCTGGGGCTCCTCGCGCGAGGCGGCCTCGGCCGA
Organism: Brevundimonas sp.; assembly: GCF_013912065.1. GTDB lineage: Bacteria > Pseudomonadota > Alphaproteobacteria > Caulobacterales > Caulobacteraceae > Brevundimonas. The sequence continues at coordinate 201,432 of NZ_JACESA010000007.1, read as the reverse complement.
GGCGCGCAATTGGCGCCAGATACTGTCGGTTTCCGCGACGACTTCAAGCTTGGCCATGCCGGGCTCCTTTGGCGACATCATACCCGCCCCCGCATGGCCTGCGCCAGCGCCTCGGGCAGTTCGCCGTTCCGCGCCATATGATAGGCCTTGTAGGCCGTCGCCACCGTCATCGCGTCCTTCACCGTGCCCCGGCCGATCTCGTCCAGAAGATCGCCGAACGGAACCCGCGCCACCGCGATCACCTCGGTCGGGTCCGGCGCCACCGGCACGGGGCTAAGATCCCAGGCGATCCAGGTGTGGGCCAGTTCGGTCGTGATCGAGTTCGACAGCTCCATCGTCAGGGCCGGCGCCCATGACGCCGCCGCCAGCCCCGCCTCCTCGGCCAGTTCGCGCCGGACCCCGTCGAACGGGTCCTCATCCAGGGGCGCGCCGCCTTCGGGCATTTCCCACGAATAGTTGGCCAGTGCGAACCTCTGCTGGCCCACCAGGACCACCGTCCCGTCGTCATGGATCGGCAGCACCCCGGTGGCGACGGACTTGGGCCGCATCACAGTATAGTCGGCCGGATTGCCCGTCGGCGCGATCACCCGGTGCCGGCTCAGCCGCATCCAGGGGTTCTCGAACACCGTCTCCTCCGTCTCGCCGCGCCAGGCCGGCGGCTTGACCAGGCCGGCGGCCCATTTCGGTTCGTCGGAATTGCTCATGCCCCAGATATGGCGGATGCCCCGTCGAAAGCCTAGCTAGACCGCATGACCGAGCTCAACGCCCCCCTGCCCGCGCCCGTCCCGTCCCAGGAACTGCGCGACCGTCTGGCCATGCGCCGCTCCGCCCCGGCCCAGGCCCTGACCGGCCCCGGCCCGACCGAGGCCGAACTGGACCAGATCCTGACCCTGGGCGCGCGCACCCCCGACCACGGCAAGCTGTTCCCCTGGCGGTTCGTCGTCCTGGGCCCGACCACCCGCGCCGCGATCGCCGAGAAGCTGGCCGTCCTGGCCGAGCTTCGCGACAAGCCGGCCAAGGACCAGGCCGTCCTGGCCAAGCTGACCGCCGCCCCCGTCACCATCCTGGTCGTCTCGACCCCCGTCCCGGACGCCAAGCCGATCTGGGAGCAACAGCTCTCGGCCGGCGCGGTCTGCATGAACCTGGAGCACGCGGCCGGCGCCTTCGGCTATTCGTCCAGCTGGATCACCGACTGGTACAGCTACGACCCCCAGGCAGCGGCCCTGTTCGGCCTGACCGAGGACGAGGCCGTCGCCGGCTTCATCCATATCGGAACCCTCAGCGAGCCCGCCCTGGAACGCCCCCGTCCGGACATGGCGACCAAGGTCACGCGCCTGCCCTAGCCTGCCCTGGTCTGCGCGGGCTCCGCCTCCGGCCGGTGCACCAGCGACACCAGCACCACCGAGATGATCATCAGCAGGAACCAGGCCCCCAGCTTGCTCAGCGACACCATCTCCCACTCCCCCGCCTGCCCCGGGTAGGACCAGGCCCGGCCCAGGGTGCCCAGGTTCTCGGCGAACCAGATGAACAGGGCCACCAGCCCGAACCCCAGCAGCAACGGCATCGACCGCCGCCTCCGGTCCGCGGTGAAATAGAACCAGCCCCGCCCGAACAGCAGCACCGTCGCCGCGAACAGGGCGATCCGCACGTCCGGCAGCCAGTGGTGGGCGAAGAAGTTGACGTATATGGCCGCCGCCAGAAGCCAGGTCGTCCACAGCGGCGGATAGGCCCGCACCCGGATATGGAAGATCCGCTGCACCCGCGCGATATAACTGCCCACCGCCGCATACATGAAGCCCGAGAACAGCGGCACGGCGCCGATCCGCAGCAGACTGTCCTCCGGATAGACCCAGGACCCGTGCGCCGTCTTGAACAGCTCCATGATCGTCCCCGCCACATGGAACAGGAAGATCACCCGCGCTTCCTCCCAGGTCTCCAGCTTCAGCGCCAGCATCGCCGCCTGGATCAGCACAGCGCCCACGACCAGGAAATCGTAACGCGACACGACTGCATCCTCGCGCCAGATCAGCCAAGTGCCGAGGATCAGCGCCAGCATCAGCCCCCCGAACAGACACGCCCACCCCTGTTTCAACCCGAACCAGAGGAATTCGTAGGCGTAGCGACGCGGTCTTGCCGCGTCAGCCCAGACCTCGGCCCGCACGAGAAGACGACGGCCCCAGGCTTCGAGCGGAAGGCGGCTGGAGGCCCCCGAAACTTCCTCGTTCACGCATTTCCCTTTCGTCATTCCGGGCGAAGCGCAGCGTAGACCCGGAACCCAGCGGCGCCGAAGGCGAAATCCATCCGCCGCGTGATGGCTGAAGGCGAGTTCGCGACAGGTTCGCGCTCTCGCGCGCCGCCTAGTGTCCAAAAACCAACAGAGGAACCTTTGCCGTTCAGGGACGCTTTTTGGGGACTATCTAGAGGGCGTAAATGAATCTGGCACTAGAGCGCGTGATCTATATCAGCGAGTCCACAAACCCTGATCCCGCGCTTATCTCACTCGCTGACATCCTGGCCACTTCCGACCGGAACAATCGGCGCGACGACCTGACCGGCGCCCTTCTCGTCAATGGCGGCCGCTTTCTTCAGGTGCTGGAAGGCGCCCAGCAGGACCTGAACCGAACCCTGGACCGGCTGCAGCGCGATGGCCGGCATCGCGACATTCAGATCCTGTGTCGAAACACGGCCGACCACCGCCAGTTCGGCCAGTGGACCATGGTCGCCGCCCGAATTTCGCCCGACCATAAGACCGAGATGGACCAGATCATCCACCTCTCCTCCACCGCCCCCCAGGAGGCCGCCGACCGGATGCTCGCATTGGTTCAGCAACAGGCGGTCTAGGACCTCGTAGGGCGGCGGGCGCTGGTCTTACCCCCGCCCGCGATACGTCGGCACGCCCTGATCCGGCAGCCACAGCCCCTCCGGCGCCACGCCCGTCTGCCAGAAGACGTCGATCGGGATTCCCCCGCGCGGGTACCAGTATCCGCCGATCCGCAGCCATTTCGGCTGCAACAGGTCCGCCAGCTTCCTGCCGATGGCCACCGTGCAGTCCTCGTGGAAGGCGCCGTGGTTGCGGAAACTGGTCAGGTACAGTTTCAGGCTCTTGCTTTCGACCAGCCAGTCGCCCGGCGCATAGTCGATGACGATATGGGCGAAGTCGGGCTGGCCCGTCACCGGGCAAAGGCTGGTGAACTCGGGCGCCGTGAACCGGGCCAGGTAAAGCGTATCGGCATGGGGGTTCGGCACCCGCTCCAGCACGGCGGTCTCGGGGCTGGTCGGGGCGGCCGTCTGGGCGCCCAGCTGGCTGAGGCCTTCGGTGTAGTGGGTCATACGCGCCATTTAGGCGTTCGCGGCGAATAAGAAAATCCTCTCGGACCGCCCTTCCCTCTCCCGTCGGGAGAGGGCTTGAGCGCACGAGCGGAGCAATCGTCTTTTGCGCGACCCGAAGGGCGGCGCGAAGCAGCCAAAGGGTGAAGGTTACGAGGGCGCCCGTTGGCCCGCCGCCGGTTCCTCACCGGCCCCGCAGGCCGCCCTCTCCCCCGGGAGAAGGGACGGAAGGAGGCCAGCCCTCCTAATTCCCGAGATTTTTTCTCGCCCGTTCAACGCCCTGACCGCCCGACCGACAATCGACCACCGCCCCCGAAAACGCCCCTATAATCATCCGCTTCGAAAGGGAGGGCGTGGATGTTGGACTCACTTGGACTCGTTGGACTGTTTTTTAGCCGTCCAATTTCGACATCGAAATTGCACTCCATTGCACATTGCACTCGTTTTCGCCTGTGCAAGTGCAATTCCGCCGTCCCCGATTCAGACTATTCAGACCCTGTTTTTTCGCCGCCGGGTCTGAAATCTCCCCGATTGCCTTCCCCCGCGACAGCCCGCTAAGCGTAGCGAAACGAAACTCTAGGAGACGCCCGTGGCCATTTCCGCTTCGCTGCAAAAAGGCCTCACCCTTCCGGTGATCGCTTCGCCGATGTTCCTGGTGTCCGGCCCGGATCTGGTGGTCGAGGCCTGCAACGCCGGCGTCATCGGCACCTTCCCGTCGCTGAACCAGCGCACGACCGAGGGCTATCGGGACTGGATTCAAGAGATCAAGGGCCGGCTGACTCCCCAGGCCGCCGCCTTCGGCGTCAACCACATCGTCCACCCGACCAATCCCCGGCTGATGGCCGACATGATGGTCTCGGTCGAGGAGAAGGTGCCGCTGATCATCACCTCGCTCGGCGCCGTGCGCGACGTGGTCGATGCGGTCCACGGCTACGGCGGCGTGGTCTTCCACGACATCGCCAACATCCGTCATGCCCGCAAGGCGGCCGAGGCGGGCGTCGACGGTCTGATCCTGGTCGCCAACGGCGCCGGCGGCCATGCGGGGATCATCAACCCCTTCGCCCTGGTCAACGAGGTCCGCAGCTTCTTCGACGGGACCATCATCCTGTCCGGCGCCCTGTCCACCGGCCAGGACGTGGCGGCCGCCCTGATGCTGGGCGCCGACTTCGCCTATATGGGCACCCGCTTCATCAACACGACCGAGGCCCTGGCCGACCCCGCCTACAAGCAGATGGTGATCGACAGCGGCTCGACCGACATCGTCCACACCCCGGCGGTGTCCGGCATCCCCGCCAACTTCATGACCAAGTCGTTGATTGACAACGGAATCGATCCGAAACACCTGCCTGAGCACAAGCTGGACATGGGCGACGAGGCCAAGGCCTGGAAGACCGTCTGGTCCGCCGGCCAGGGTGCGGGCGCCATTCACGACGTCCTGCCCGTCGCCGAACTGGTCGCTCGCCTGCGACAAGAGTTCGCTCAGGCCACGGAACAGTTTTCAGCCAAGGTCGCAACCGTCTAAGGCTCCTTCGCGCATTCCGCGCGTTGGAGCCCGCATGATCCGCATACCCTCGCTCGCCGCCTGCGCCCTCCTTGCCCTGACCGCCGTCACTCCCGCCCCGGCCCGGGCTGCTGGTCCCGGCGGCGTCTGGGGTTTCGAGGTCGAGGCCGGGACGGACAACCGCTCCAAGGGCGCGTCCAAGTCGGGCAATGACGCCTATGTCTCCGCCTATGCCGCCTGGGAGAGCGACAGCGGCCTGATCTACGTCTCGCCGGGCTTCCAGACCATCCAGGCGGGCGGTTCGAACATCGAGACCGACTGGATCGTCGGCTATCGGCCCGAGGCCTATGGCTACGCCTTCGACCTCAGCCTGGCCTACAAGCGCCGCCTGGACGTCGACGCCGGCTATGACGCCGACGGTGTGGAGTTGAGCGCCGAGGTCGGCCGGGCGATCGGTCCCGCCCAGGCCGCCCTGCTGGTCCAGTACGCCCCCGACGCCCCCGGCCCGGCCCAATCCTACGTCTGGGTCGAGGCCGAGATCGGTTGGGCCTTCACGCCCCGCCTCGACGGCTCCGCCGCGCTCGGCCGCCGCGAACAGGACGGCGGCCCCGACTACACCGGCTGGAACGCGGGGGTGACCTACGCCCTCACTGACGCTCTCGACCTCGACCTGCGCTACCACGACACCGACGCCGCGGCGTTCGGAGAAGAGTACGAGGACGCCGTCGTGGCCCGCCTCGCCTACGCCTTCTGATCCCCGCCCCTTGCGCAGACGCCGGGCAGTCCCCACATGAAAGGCGTCGATCTCTCTGCGTAACGCCGCTGCTCCCTTTGCATGACGCACCGAGGTCCAAACGCCGATCCCATTCAGACCCGACAGGCCGTCCAGGGATCCCTCCCTGCGGTCAACGCCAGACGGAGGTCTCCAAATGGCTACCGGCACTGTTAAATGGTACAACCCCACCAAGGGCTACGGCTTCATCGCCCCCGATGACGGCGGCAAGGACGTCTTCGTCCACGCCTCGGCCGTCGAAACCTCGAGCCTCGGCTCGCTGAACGAAGGCCAGAAGGTCGGCTACGAAGTCGAACGCGACCAGCGCTCCGGCAAGGAATCCGCCGGTCGCCTGACCGCCGCGGAATAGCTCGGGCTTCGGCCCAACTTCGCTCTTTCTGCAGAAGGGCCGACGCCTCGCGCGTCGGCTCCTATGCCACTTCCCGTACAGGACCGCCCGCATGACCCCGCTCGCCGACATGATCCCCTCGATGACCGACGCCGACCTCGCCACCCTGCGCGCCAACGCCGCGCGTCTGGTCGAACACGGCGCCTCGACCCAGGTGATGGCCGCCAGCGACATCCTGCCGGTCATCGACGACGAACTGGCCCGCCGCGCCGCCCTGCCCAAGCCCGCCAAGGCCCCGGTCAAGCGCGCCGCCCCCAAGAAGAAGCTCCCCCCCGTCACCGGCCACCAGACCGCCCTGCCGGGCTGAGATCAGCCGATCGCCTGATCCAGATCGGCGATCAGATCCTCGACGTCCTCGACCCCGACCGACAGCCGGATCAGGCTGTCGGTGACGCCCCCGGCCTCGCGGACCTCCTTGGGCACGCTCGCGTGGGTCATGATGGCCGGGTGGTTCACCAGGCTCTCGACCCCGCCCAGCGACTCCGCCAGCGTAAAGACCTGCACCCGCTCCAGCACCCGTTTGGTGCGCTCCAGGTCGCCGTCCAGCACCACCGTCACCATGCCGCCGTAGCCGCCATGCATCTGTTGCGCCGCCAGCGCATGCTGCGGATGGGCGATCAGGCCGGGATAGATGACCTTGGCCACCCCCGCCCGCGTCTCCAGCCACCGCGCCACCGCAAGGGCGTTCTCGCAGTGCGCCTTCATCCTCAGCGCCAGGGTCTTCAGCCCCCGGTTGGCCAGGAAGGCGTCGAACGGCCCCATCACTCCGCCGACCGAGTTCTGCAGGAACTTGATCCGGCTCGCCAGGTCGGCGTCGCCGGTGACCAGCACCCCGCCGATGATGTCCGAATGGCCGTTCAGATACTTGGTCGCCGAGTGCATGACCACGTCAGCCCCTAGGCTCAGCGGCTGCTGGCAGAAGGGGGTGGCGAAGGTGTTGTCGACGATCAGCAGCAGGCCCCGCGCCTTGGCCAGCTTCGACAGGGCGGCGATGTCGGCCAGCTTCATCATCGGATTGGTCGGTGTCTCGACCCACAGCATCCGGGTCTTGGGCGTGATCGCCGCCTCGACCGCCGCCAGATCGCTCAGGTCAACATAGGCGAAGTCCAGCCCCATCGAACGACGCCGCACCCGCTCGAACAGCCGCCACGACCCGCCGTACAGGTCGTCGCCGGTCACCACATGGTCGCCGGCGTCCAGCAGCTCCAGCGCCGTCGAGGTCGCCGCCATGCCCGAGGCGAAGCCGAACCCGTGGGTCCCGCCCTCCAGATCGGCGACGCAGGCCTCGAACGCCTCGCGCGTCGGGTTCTTGCCCCGCGCATACTCATACCCCTTGTTCACGCCCGGGCTCTCCTGGGCATAGGTCGAGGTGGCGTAGATCGGCGTCATCACCGCCCCAGTCGTCGGGTCGGGCCTCTGGCCGGCGTGGATGGCGCGGGTCGAGAAACCCTGGCTGTTCTTGTTGTCGGCCATGGGCTCTACCGGTTCAGGCTGAGATGATTGATCAGGTCGGTGCGGGTGATCAGACCGACGAAGGTCTCGCCGTCCAGCACGATCGCCACCCGGTCGCGGTCGAACAGGGGGATCAGGGCGTCCAGCGGCTCATTGACCTGAACCGTGTCCAGGTGGCGGGTCATGGCCGAGGCGACGGGTTTGGCGAACCGTTCCTGGCGGGTGATCTCGTCGGTGTTCATCACATGGATCAGGTCGCTCTCGTCCAGAATGCCCACCAGGCGTCCGTCCTCGATGATCGGCAGCTGTGACACGTCGGCGCCCTTCATCCGCTTGAAGGCGGTGTCCAGGGTGTCGCCCGGCCCGGCGACAACCACGTCGCCCTTCTCGTACTTGCGGTTGATCAGGTCCGACAGGTCGCCGTGGATCTCCCGCTCGCCCAAGCCCTGATCGGCCAGCCAGGCGTCGTTATAAACCTTGGACAGATACTTCGCCCCCGTGTCGCAGACGAAGGTGACGCAGGTCCTGGCCTCGGTCTGCTCGCGGCACCAGCGCAGGGCCGTGGCGATCAGGGTGCCCGACGAAGAGCCGGCCAGAATGCCTTCCTTCAGCAGCAGTTCGCGCGCCGTGGCGATCGCCTCGGCGTCGGGGATCGAATAGGCCTTGTCGATCAGACTCATGTCCGCCGTATCGGGCACGAAGTTCTGGCCGATGCCCTCGACGGTATAGCTGCCGTCCGGCCCCGGCACGCCGTCGTTGACGATGCCCGCCAGGGTCGATCCGACCGGATCGGCCAAGATGATCTGGGCCTTCGAGCCCATACTCTTCAGGTAGCGCGCCACGCCGGTGATCGTCCCGCCCGAGCCGATGCCCGCAACGAAGGCGTCGATGTCGCCGCCCGTCTGCTCCCAGATCTCGGGACCCGTGGTCTTCACATGAGCGTCGGCGTTCGAGTGGTTGGCGAACTGATTGACGTAATAGGCGCCGGGAATGGCCTGAGACAGACGCTCGGCCATGTCGGTGTAATATTCCGGATGCCCGTGCGGCACGTCCGAACGGGTCAGGCGAACATCGGCGCCCATGGCCCTGAGATGCTGGATCTTTTCCTTCGACATCTTGTCCGGAATGACCAGCAGCACCTTATAGCCCCGCGCCCGGCCGACCAGAGTCAGGGCCAGGCCGGTATTGCCTGCTGTCGCCTCGACGATGGTTCCGCCTTCCTTCAGCCAGCCTTCCTTCTCGGCCGCATCCAGCATCTCGACCGCGATCCGGTCCTTGATCGAGCCGCCGGGGTTCTGGGACTCCAGCTTGAGCAGCAGCCGGCACTTGCCGGTGTCGATCTTCGTCACCTCCACCATCGGCGTCTTGCCGATCAGATCCAGCGGCGACCGGACGGTCGCGCTCAGGGCGGGGGCGTGTAGCGACATCGAAGACTCCATTCGCGGTTGGCCGGAAGCTGAAGCCCCGGCCTCTCTCGGTCAACTCATGCAAGATTTGACCGGCGCCGACGGTTCCCGACGCGGCTCAGGGGCATGACTGGCGACAGAGCGCAAGAATGGCTATATTTATGGCCATATTCGGAGATCAATCATGGCCGCCTACAGCGTCGCGGAAGCCAAGAACAGCCTGCCTCGATTGCTCGACAAGGCCATCGAAGGCGAGAAGGTCATCATCACCCGCCACGGCAAGCCGGTCGCCGAGATTCGTTCACTGCCGACCCTGACGCCGGACGAGCGTAAGGCCAAGCTGCTGGAGATCGCCGACCGCCGCCTGTCGCGCCCGCCTCTGGACATGACTTCGGTCGAGCTGATCAACGGCATGTATGAAGAGCCTGCCGAGTGATCGACTACTTCGACGCCAGCGTCGTGGTGCCCTATCTGATGGCCGAACCACACAGCGAAGCCGTGATCGTCTTCATGGCCGACGGTGAGCGTACACTTCAGATCAGCGACTTCGTCGTCGCAGAAGTGTCATCCGCCGTCTCGCGTCTGGTGCGGATGCGCAAACTGACGGTCAAGGACGCTGACGCCGTCCTGCACGACCTGGACGACTGGATCGACGCGACGACGACGCCGATCGAAGTCGAGAGCGACGACGTCCGAGAGGCGACTGCTCTGGTCCGTCAGTTCGATCTGAAACTGCGCGCGCCGGACGCGCTTCACATCGCGATCTGCCGCCGCATCGAGGCGCGGCTGATCACGCTCGACAACAATCTGGCGGCCGCCGCCCAAGCGGTCGGCCTGCCCTGTATCAATCCTGCCGAGTCTTCGGCAGTCTGAAAGACATAATGACCAAATCTACCCAGAGGCCGCCCGCCGGTCTGCCTGACAAAGACACCCTCCTCGCCTTCCTGCGCGAGGCCGGATCGGCCGAGAAGACCGATATCGCCCGTCACTTCGGCCTGAAGGGCGGCGACCGCCGGGCCCTGCGCGAAATGATCCGCGAGCTTGAAGAAGAAGGAAAGCTGGGCAAACGCGGCCGCAAGGGCTTTTCCGAAGCCGGCGCCCTGCCCCCCGTGGGCGTGGCCGATGTGATCGAGCGCGACGGCGACGGCGAACTGTATGTCCGTCTGGTCGAAGCCAGCGCCGACGCGCCGCGTGCCCTGCTGATGCCCGACAAGGGCAAACCAGGCCCCGCCCCCGGCCTGGGCGACCGCCTGCTGGTCAAGTTCCAGCGCGGGGACGACGGCTGGGAGGCCCGACTGATCAAGAGGCTGGACGCCGGGACCAACCGTGTCCTGGGCGTGATCCGCAAGTCCGCGCGCGAGACCCGCGTCGAGCCGGTCGATCGCCGGTCCAAGGACGTGCTGCTGGTGCCCCAGGCACAATCCGGCGACCTGCGTGACGGCGACCTGGTCCTGGCCGCCATCGAAAAGGGCGAGCAGCGGTTCGGCCCCAAGCGCGGCAAGATCCTGGAACATATCGGCAAGGAGGATGATCCCCGCGCCGCCTCCCTGATCGCCATCCACGCCCACGGGGTGCCGACCGGCTTCTCCGAGGCCGTCGAGCGCGAGGCCGAGGATCAGGCCCTGCCGACGCTGAAGGGCCGCGAGGACCTGCGCGAGGTGCCCTTCATCACCATCGACCCCGCCGATGCGCGCGACCACGACGACGCCGTCTATGCCGCCCGCGACGACGACCCCAAGAACGAAGGCGGTTGGATCGTCTGGGTCGCCATCGCCGACGTGGCCGCCTATGTCCGCCCCGGAACCCATCTGGACCGCGAGGCGCGCGACAAGGGCAACTCCACCTATTTCCCCGACCGCGTCGAGCCGATGCTGCCGGAGGTGCTGTCCAACGGCCTGTGCAGCCTGAAGGAGGGCGAGAACCGCGCCTGCCTGGCCGTGCGCATGGTGTTCGACAAGGACGGCCGAAAGACAGGCCATAAGTTCGTGCGCGGCCTGATGCGGTCCCACGCCAAGCTCAGCTACGAACAGGCGCAGTCCGCCATCGATGGGCAAACTGACGACGCGACCGGCCCGATCATGGAGGCCATCCTTTATCCGCTGTGGAACGCCTATCGCGCCATGCTGAAGGGTCGGCTGAAGCGTAGCCCGCTGCAGATCGAATCGGCCGAGCGGCGGATTCGCATGGCCCCGGATGGCGGCATCGCCTCGATCGAGAAGCGCGCCTCGCTGGAGGCGCACCGGCTGATCGAGGAGATGATGATCCAGGCCAATGTCTGCGCCGCCGAGACGCTGGAGCAGAAGAAGACGCCGCTGATCTATCGCGTCCACGACGCCCCCAGCCAGGAGAAGATCTTCAACCTGGCCGACTTCCTGTCCACCATCGGCAAGCCGTGGAACAAGGGCGAGCCGGGCACGACCAAACGGTTCAACAAGCTGCTCGACGAGACGCGCGACGGCGAATACGCCGACGTGGTCAACGAGGTGGTTCTGCGCACCCAGATGCAGGCCATCTATTCGCCGGACAATGTCGGCCACTTCGGTCTGAACCTGGATCGGTACGCCCACTTCACCTCGCCGATCCGGCGCTATTCCGACCTGATCGTCCACCGCGGACTGATCCGGGCTCTGGGCTTCGGCAAGGACGGACTGACGGACCGCGAGATCGCCGAACTGCCGGCCATCGCCGAGGGCGTTACCATGACCGAGCGCCGCTCCATGGCCGCCGAGCGCGACGCCATGGACCGCTATATCGCCGCCTTCCTTGAGGACCGGGTCGGGGCGACCTTCACCGGCCGCATCACCGGCGTGACCCGGTTCGGCCTGTTCATCCGCCTGGACGAGACCGGCGCCGACGGCCTGGTCCCCGTCTCGACCCTGGGCAGCGAATATTTCGCCCACGACGACCGCGCCCACGCCCTGGTGGGCGAACGCACCGGCAAGCGGTTCACCCTGGGCCGCAAGGTCGAGGTCAAGCTGATGGAGGCCACGCCCGTCACCGGCGGCCTGGTGTTCGAAATGCTCAGCGAACCCGAACCGCGCGATCCCAGCGCCCCGGCGCCCCGCTATGGAATACGCGGACGCGGCGGCGACGGCCCGCCGATGCGCGGCAAGGGGCGGCCGGGAGGTCCCAAGCCTCGCAACGGCCCCAAGCCGTCGGGCGGACTGAAGGGCGTGCGGAAGGGCAAGCGGAAGTGACCTCTATTTCCGCTCATCCCGGCGAAAGCCGTGACCCAGTGCTTTCGTTCGCACCGAAAATCGGGATGGAAGCCCAGGCGTCACCCTCGGCGCCTATCGCCCAAAGGTCTGGGTCCCGGCTTTCGCCGGGATGAGCGGAATGAAAGACCGAGCGCCACCGTTCGACGCCGCACAGGACCTCGCCGACGCCCCGCGCATCGGCGGCGCCCAGCGGCCCAAGGATGCGGCGACCTTGATCCTGACGCGGGGCGAGGCGCGGCCTGAGGTGCTGATGGGGCGGCGGGCGCCCGGCCATGTATTCATGGCGTCGAAATGGGTTTTTCCCGGCGGGCGCATCGACCGGGCCGACTTTAACGCCGCCTCGACCGGTGCGCTGGCCTCAGACGTCGCGCGACGGCTGGAGGCCGAGGTTCCCGGCAACCGCGCCCGCGCCCTGGCCCTGACGGCGGTGCGTGAGACCTTTGAGGAGACCGGCCTGATCCTGGGGCGGCCTGCGCCGTCGGCCAGCGTCGCCGGGCCGTGGCGCGACTATCGGCAGGCGGGCGCCCTGCCCGATCTGGCGGCTCTGTCCTACATCGCCCGCGCCATCACCCCGCCCGGGCGTACCCGCCGGTTCGACGCCCGTTTCTTCATGGCTTCGGCCGAGGCCCTGCTGACGCCGGAACCGACCGCCGGTTCGGGCGAACTGGATGAGATCGCCTGGCTGCCGCTGGACGAGGCCCGCACGCTGGACCTACCCGCCATCACCCGGTTCGTCCTGGGAGAACTGGCCGAGCGGTTTGAACACCCCGACCGTCCCCTGCCCTTCGTGCGGATGGTGCGCGGCCGACATGTCGTGGACCACAGGGACTGAACCCTATTCGGCGACCGGCTTGGTCAGGTCGAACTCGACGCGGAAATGCCGGTTCGGTCGGCGCAGTTCATAGGCGAACATCCGATCCGGATGGACCTCCATCGCCCAGACATTGGTGGTCGAGACCGCCGCGTCGTTGGCGTTGAACAGGGCGATCGATTCGGCGTCGACCGGGAAGTCCTGCCGTTCGGCCGTGCCGCCGCTCGTCGTATCGCCCCCGTACCAGTGCAACACGTCGGTCGTGCCGTCCTCATGCCGGTGATCATGCTTCAGCCGCAGGCCTGCGTCTGTCCTGGTCACCACCCAGGTCCGCGACCGGTCCTCGCCTACTGCGAAGGGGATCCGAACCTCGTCCGGCGAACAGTCGCGGACGTGCATGATCAGCCGCTCGCTGGCGAACCGGGCGTCGGCGGCGTCGGTCGTGACGACCCGGCCTTCGAATCGCTGGCCGCAGAGGGCGTTCAACCGCGCAAGGAACACGTCCTGCTCCCGAGCCGGGGCCGCAGCCGCTGCGCCGGCGGACGACAAGGAAGCCAGGGCCGCTGCGGCCAGCAAGGATGCGATTTTCATACGCCCAGACTATATATGCGCCGCACCGCATCAAGGTGACATCGCGCCCGTTGACTTTGGAGCGCGGCTGAGTATGTTCCGCGCCTCTTATTTTAAGCGGCTTTCGCCGTCGCAGAGGTAATTCCGATGGCCAAACCGGCTTCCATCAAGATCCGCCTGAACTCCACGGCCGACACCGGCTTCTTCTATGTCACCAAGAAGAACGCCCGCACCATGACCGAGAAGATGGTCGTCAAGAAGTACGACCCGGTCGTGCGCAAGCACGTCGACTTCAAGGAAGGCAAGATCAAGTAACCACTTGATCGGCTGACGAATACGAAACGCCCGGCTGGTCGTCAGCCGGGCGTTTCTGCTTGTCTGGCGTCAGGTGTGAGTACCGCCTCAGGCCGCCCTGGCGACGACCTTGTTCCGGCCGCTGGCCTTGGCCTCGTAGACCCCTTCGTCGGCTCGCTTCAGCAGGCTTTCGGGCGTGTCGCCCTCGCCGGTGGTGGCGGCGACCCCGATCGAGATGGTGATGGTCAGCTGCTCCTTGCCGCCCATGACCCGGAAGGGCGCCGAGGCCACGTCCCGGCGAATCCGCTCCGCCACCATCTGGGCGTCTTCCAGACTGGCGCCCGGCATCACCACGACGAATTCCTCCCCGCCCATCCGGCACGGCAGATCCACGGCGCGGACGTTGGTGGCCAGGCGAACGGCGAATTCAGCCAGCACCTCGTCGCCGGCGTCATGGCCGAAGCCGTCGTTGACCAACTTGAAATGGTCGATGTCCAGCACCAGCAGGGCCACCGACGACCCGCCATGCGCGGCGCGGCCGACGAGGGCCTGCAGCTGCCCGGTCATGTAGCGGCGGTTATGCAGGCCAGTCAGGGCGTCGGTGACGGCCATCTCCAGGCTGCTGTCCAGCTTCTGGCGCAGGAAGTCGGTGTAACGCTTGCGGCGAATCTGGGTGCGGACCCGCGCCGATAGTTCTTCCGGGTCGATCGGGCGCGGCAGGATGTCGGTGGCGCCCAGCTCCAGCGCCTTGACCATGCGCGGCCGCTCGGCCGGCTCGACGACGGCCAGGATCGGGGCGCGACGCGCGTCGCCCGACTTGGCCATGGCCACGACCCTCAACCCGTCGAAACTCTGGGCCGCCACATTGACGATGATCAGATCCAGCGGCCCCTTGGCTGCGGTCATCGCCGCCTCGAGGTCCGTCTCGATGGCGACGCGGTGCTCGCGACCCAGTTCCGCGACGATCTTCTGGGCCTGACCGGCGTCGTCGTCGACGATCAGCACGCGGCCGCCCTCGCTGCGCAGCCGCGCGGCGCCCTCGCCTTCCACCCCCATGCGCCGGCTGCTTTCCTCGCGCTCGCGCAGTTCGTCCATCACCTGTTTCAGCCGCGTCAGCGACTTGACGCGGGCGAACAGGACCACGTCGTCGATGGGCTTGGTCAGGAAGTCGTCGGCCCCCGCTTCCAGTCCACGAATACGATCCTCGCGTCCGTCCAGCGCCGTCACCAGCACCACCGGAATATGCCGCGTCTCCGCCCGCGCCTTCAGCAGGCGACAGGTCTCGAACCCGTCCATGCCGGGCATCATGACGTCGAGCAGGATCAGGTCCGGCTGGTGCTCAGCCGCAAGCGTCAGGGCGGTCGCGCCGTTGCTGCAGGTCAGAACGTCGTAATATTCGATCGTCAGCTTGGCCTCGAGCAGACGAACATTCACGTCCACATCGTCGACGACGAGAATCCGCGCGCTCATCCCAGGTGCTGCCGGATCGTGTCGAGGAAGTGCATGACCGAGATCGGTTTGGAGATATAGGCCTCGCACCCGCCCTGGCGGATACGCTCCTCGTCACCCTTCATGGCGAAGGCGGTCACGGCGATGACGGGAATATGGCTCAGTTCCTCGTCGTCCTTCAGCCACTTGGTGACTTCAAGGCCGGAAATCTCGGGTAGCTGAATATCCATGAGGATCAGGTCGGGGTGATGCGCGCGCGCCAGGGCCAGCGCCTGCAGCCCCTCACGGGTCTGCAGCGTCTCGTAACCCTGAGAATCGAGCAGATCATGAAAAAGCTTCATGTTCAGCTCGTTATCCTCGACGATGAGGACTTTCTTGGACATCATCACCTGACCTGTGCGTCCGTCGAAAACGGGACGCCTCGTAGGGTGGAATATTGGACGCCCAGTCTTAAGTTGGGGTGAAGCCAAGGTTACGGAGACCTTAAGCGTGGCCATAAAGGCCGTCTGTCGCGACTGCCTGTGGACCGGCGCAGACCCCGCCGGGCCGCCAGACCGCCGCTGTCCGTCGTGCGGATCACGCCGCATCGTCGCGGATCCCGAACTGGATCAGCTTTCCATCGCTCACATGGATTGCGACGCCTTCTACGCCTCGGTCGAGAAGCGCGA
The DNA here is from genome assembly GCF_013912065.1 of Brevundimonas sp. Taxonomy (GTDB): domain Bacteria; phylum Pseudomonadota; class Alphaproteobacteria; order Caulobacterales; family Caulobacteraceae; genus Brevundimonas. Next base: position 185,555 of record NZ_JACESA010000007.1, on the reverse strand, counting down.
CCGGCCGGAATTGCGCGACCGGCCGGTCATCGTCGGCGGCGGCAAGCGGGGCGTGGTCTCCACTGCCTGCTATGTGGCGCGCCAGTATGGCGTCGGCAGCGCCATGCCGATGTTCAAGGCGCTTAAGGCCTGTCCCGAGGCCGTGGTCATCAAGCCCGACTTCGCCAAATACGTCTTCGAATCCGAACGCATCCTCGGCGCCCTGGGCCGGTTGACGCCGCTGATCCAGCCTTTGTCGCTGGACGAGGCCTGGGTCGATCTGTCGGGCACCGAACGGCTGAACGGCGGCCCGCCCGCCCTGCAGCTGATCCGTTTCCAGAAACAGATCGAGGACGAGACCGGCCTGACCGTCTCCATCGGACTAGCCCCCAATCGCTTTCTGGCCAAGATGGCGTCCGAGATGGACAAGCCGCGCGGGTTTTCCGTCGTCGGCGCCGCAAACGCCCAGGCTCTGTTGGCCCCGCGTCCCGTCACCGCCCTGCCGGGCGTCGGCCCGGTGTTCGGCAAGGCGCTACGCAGCGACGGTTACGCTGCCATCGGCGATCTGGCCCGCGCCGACGTCCGCGACCTGGTCAAGCGCTACGGCGAATCGGGCCTGCGTCTGCACGACCTCTCCCATGCTCGCGACGCCCGCGCCGTGAACCCCGAACGCGACCGCAAGGGAATGAGCGCCGAGACCACTTTCAACGAAGACCTGACCACGGCCGAGGCGCTGGAGGCCGAACTCTGGCCCCTGTGCGAGAAGCTGGCGTCCAAGGCCCGGCGCGACGGCGTCGCCAGCCGTGTCCTGGTGCTGAAACTGCGCCGCACCGACTTCAAGATCGTGACCCGCCGCGTCAGCCTGGCCGAACCGGTCCAGACCGCCCGCGCCCTGTTCGCCGCGGGCCGCGATCTGCTTAAACCCGAACTGGGCCCGCCCTACCGACTGATCGGCATCGGCATGGCCGACGTCCAGGACGCCGAAGACGCCCCCGCCGGCCTATTCCAGACCAATGAAACCCGCGTGTTAAAAACCGAACGGGCTATCGACGCCCTGCGCGAAAAGTTCGGCAAGAACGCCGTGGTGGCGGGACGGGCGTTGAAAACCTAAGAAGTCCCATGGATCTCGCTAAACGCGCCTACGACCACGGCTTTCGCCTGGACCCGATCGTCCGCAGCCTTCTGGACACCGACTTCTACAAGCTGCTGATGCTGCAGATGATCTGGCGCGAGCATCGGGACGTGCCGGTGACCTTCCAGGTCATCAACCGCACCAAGTCCGTCCGCCTCGCCGACGAGATCGACGTCGCCATCCTGCGCGAGCAACTGGACCACGCCCGCAGCCTGCGCTTCACCAACAAGGAACTGGTCTGGCTGGCGGGCAACAGCTTCTATGGCGTCAAACAGATCTTCTCGCCCGACTTCATCGCCTGGCTGACCGACTACCGCCTGCCCGACTACGACCTGTCTGTGCAGGATGGCCAGTACGTCCTGACCTTCTCCGGCGCCTGGGCCGACGTCACCCTGTGGGAAATCCCGGCCCTGGCCATCATGAACGAGCTGAGGTGCCGCGCCGGTCTGCGCCGCCTGGGCCGGTTCGAGCTGGATGTCCTCTATTCGCGCGCCAAGACCCGGCTGTGGTCCAAGGTCGAGCGACTGCGGCGTCTGCCCGACCTGGCCCTGTCCGACTTCGGCACCCGCCGTCGACACGGCTTCTTGTGGCAACGCTGGTGCATCCAGGCGCTGAAGGAAGGGCTGGGGGACGCCTTCATCGGCACCTCCAATGTCCTGCACGCCATGGAGAATGATCTGGAGGCGATCGGCACCAACGGCCATGAGTTGCCCATGGTTCTGGCCGCCCTGGCGCCCGACGACGCGACCCTGGCCCGGACGCCCTATACGGTGCTGGACGAATGGCGCCGCCACTATGCCGGCAATCTGCTGATCGTCCTGCCCGACGCCTTCGGCACCGAGGCCTTCCTGGATCAGGCCCCCGACTGGGTCGCCGACTGGACGGGTTTCAGGCCCGACTCGGCCCCGCCCATCCCGGCCGGCGAACGGCTGATCGACTGGTGGCGTGAACGCGGTCGCGATCCGAAGGAAAAGCGGCTGATCTTCTCGGACGGCCTGGACATCGACGGCATCGAGGCGACCCACGCCCATTTCCACGGTCGCGCCCGTCTCAGCTTCGGCTGGGGCACCAATCTGACCAACGACTTCCGCGACTGTTCCCCCGCCCCGGCGCCGGAGTTGGAGCCCATCTCCCTGGTCTGCAAGGTGGTCGAGGCCGGGGGGCGGCCCGCCGTCAAACTGTCGGATAATCCGGAAAAGGCCGTCGGCGATCCGGCCGAGGTGGAACGCTATCGCCGCGTCTTCGGCGTGCGCGGTCTGACGGCCCAGCCCGTCATGGTGTGAAACCCGGCCTTAAGCCCATCTGCGTCACAAGAACGCGATGAACGCCTTTCTCGACAAGATGCGCCGCCGCGCCGGCCGCTATCTCGATGTCCGCGCCGAGACGGTCCAGCCGGCGCGTGGAATCCTGAGCCTGTCGTTCGACGACATCCCGATGTCCGCCTGGACCGAGGCCGGCCCTGTCCTGGCCGAACACGGGGTCAAGGCCACCTATTATGTCTGCGGCGGCCTGGCGGGCGGGCGTAATCTGGACCTGCCGCAGTTCGAGACCGAACACCTGCAAGCCCTGCACGAAGCCGGGCACGAGGTCGGCTGCCACACCTATGATCACGTCTCGACCCTGACCCTGTCGCCGGCCGAACTGGACGCCAGCCTGGCCCGCAACGCCGCCTGGGTGGCCGAACGGCTGGACGGCTACGAGATGCTGACCTTCGCCTATCCGTTCGGCGACTGCGCCCTGGGGGCCAAGTCGGTGATCGATGGTCGCTTCCTGTGCGGACGCGGCGTGCGCGACGGGATCAACGGCGGCCGCGCGGACCGCAATCTGCTCCAGGCCATCGGGCTGGAGAGCCGTCGCCTGCCCGGCTACGACCTGGAGAAGCTGGTGGCGGATACGGCGGCGTCCAAAGGCTGGCTGATCGCCTACGGCCACGACGTCGGCGACGCGCCCACTCCCTATGGCTGCCGGCCAGAAGACATCGACAGACTGATCCGTCTGGCCAAGGCCGCCGACCTGGATATCCAGCCCGTCGCGGCGGCGTGGCGGCTGGCGGCCTAGAAGACGCCGACCGCGCCGTCGGCCCAGATCAACAGGACGCTCAACACCACGGCGGCGCAGATCAGGATCGCCACCAGGCGGTTCGTCACCCGTCTGACGGCCAGTTCGATCAGAACCCCGCCGCCGATCAGCAGCACGCCGGCGAACAGGAAGTCCGAGGCCGTCCAGGCGACCTCGCGCGTGAACTGCATCGCGACCAGGGGCGCCAGCAAGATCAAACCCACCAGGCTCCAACCGATGATACGGAGCGGGTGACGCCCGCCTGCCCGTTTCGCCACAGTGATCATATCGCCGCTCCGACTTCGGAAAACGAGATGATCCTACGCGATAATCGGGCGCTCGAACATCGAGATCACAAAGGCGATCAACCCGCCGCCTTGCGACGATCCGCCCAGGCGATCAGTTCCTTGCGCGGCCAGATCATCAGCCAGGATCGGGCGGTGTATTCCCCGCTGTCGATCAGCGCCTTGCGGGAGGCCGAGGCTGTCCCGGCCCTTTCGGTGTGGATCTCGCCCGGCCCCTGATGAACCATGAAGGCGCCGCCCTTCAGCGGATTGAGCCGCAGATGCGCCAGGCGCGGGCTGATCTCGGTCAGGGGCGGGTCATAGAACCAGCTGGAGCCGATCATCCCCGCCAGCTCGGGCCGCAATCGACAGAGTTCCGCCGCCGTGGCCCAGGCCTCGTTCCAGCCGTCCTCGTTGAAGCCTCGCAGCCAGCGGCTCTCGGTATGGACCTCCAGCCAGGGCGCCCGTTTCGCCCCGGCCGCCAGATAGCGGAACAGCGGGCCAAAGCCCCAACCTTCGCGCACATGTTTGACGATCTGCCCCGGACCGACCGGCGAGCTGAGATCGATGACCTGGCTCTTGGCGGCCGGCACGCTCAGCGCCAGCGAGAAACGGACGTCCTTGGACCAGTGGTCGAAATCGTAGTCGCCCTCGGCCCTGGTCAGGAAGTCCGCCAGTTGTTCGATCCAATAGGGATAGAGAGCCAGGACCTCGACCGGCAGGCCCATCGCCGCAACCCGGTCGGGCAGCCGCAGGGTCCAGGCCGCGATCAGACCACGCCTGACCTCATCCGATGCGCCTTCGCCCAGAACGGCGTCCACCGCCTTGGCCGGCATTTCGAAATCCCAATGCGGCGCGACCTGGGCGGCCTTGATCGCCGCGGGCTCCAGCACCGCATCGACGCGGGCGCGGTCCTCGACCGAGAGGCGGGCCAATACGGCCTGGAAGGCCGCGACGTCGGGGGTCAGGTGCAGATCCATGGGCCGCAGCATGCCACGGCCCGATTGGCGAAGACTTAAGACCGGCCGATGGGTGACGCCGCCCTTGCGCCGCGCTAAACCGCCAACCAGATCAAGGAGCCCCCATGAGCATCGAAGCCCGCATCGCCGAACTCGGCATCACCCTGCCGGAACCCGCCAAGGCGGTGGCCAACTATGTGCCCTTCGTCCAGACGGGCGCCGTGGTCCATATCTCGGGCCAGCTGTCGAACGACGCCTCGGGCGGAGTCAAAGGCACGGTCGGAGTCGATGTGACGCCGGAACAGGCCAACGCCGCCGCGCGCCTGTGCGGGATCAATCTGCTGGCCCAGATCAAGGCCGCCTGCGACGGCGACCTGGAACGGGTCGTTCGGATCGTGAAACTGGGCGGCTTCGTCCAGGCCGGACCGGATTTCGAAGCCATTCCCGCCGTGATCAACGGCTGTTCGGACCTGATGGTCGAGGTGTTCGGCGACGCCGGCCGCCATGCCCGTTCGGCTGTGGGCGTGTACAAACTGCCCCTCGGCTTCGCCGTCGAGGTCGACGCCATCCTGGAGATCCGTTGACCTTCACGCTCACGGTCCACGACGCGATCGCCGACATCGGCCGCGAGGCCTGGGATGCGTGCGCGCATCCCACCGGCGATCCGTTCGTCTCCTACGACTTCCTGCACGCCTGCGAGGCCTCGGGCAGCGCGACGCCGCAGCAGGGCTGGGGACCGCGCCACCTGGCCCTGCGGGACGAAAATGACGCCGTCCTGGGCGTCATGCCCCTCTATCTGAAGGGCCACAGCCAGGGCGAGTATGTCTTCGACCACAGCTGGGCCGACGCCTATCAGCGCGCCGGCGGCCGCTATTATCCCAAGCTGCTGGGCGCCGTGCCCTTCACCCCGGCGACCGGCCCACGCTTCCTGCACCATCCCGATACCGACGCCGCCACGGTGCGCCAGGCCCTGATCCAAGGGGCCCTCACCCTGGTCGAGCGGCTGGGCGTCTCGTCCCTGCACGTCAACTTCCCGACCGAGGCTGAATGGTCGGCCATGGCCGAGGCGGGCCTGCTGCCGCGCCAGGACATCCAGTACATCTGGCGCAACGCCGACCATCAGACCTTCGACGACTTCCTCGCCGCCCTGTCGTCCAATCGCCGCAAGACCATCCGGCGAGAGCGGCGCGACGCCCGGGCCGATCTGGACATCCGCGTCCTGACCGGCGCCGACATACTGGAAGATCACTGGGACGCCTTCTTCCGCTTCTACATGGACACCGGCGACCGCAAATGGGGCCGCCCCTATCTGACCCGCGCCTTCTTCTCGATGGTGGGCGAGACGATGGCGGACCGGATCGCACTGGTCATGGCGTTTCGGGACGGCGCGCCCATCGCCGGCGCCCTGAACTTCATCGGCCGCGACGCCCTGTACGGCCGCCAGTGGGGCGCGCTGGAGGATGTGCCCTTCCTGCATTTCGAGCTCTGCTATTATCAGGCCATCGAATTCGCCATCGCCCGCGGCCTGTCCCGCGTCGAGGCCGGCGCCCAGGGCGAGCACAAGATCGCGCGAGGCTATCTGCCCTCCCCGGTCTATTCCGCTCATTTTATCGCCGACCCGGCCCTGCGCGAACCGGTCGCCCGCTATCTGGACGGAGAACGCCCGGCGATGGCGGCCGAAATGGCGGCGATGACCGAAAACCTGTCGCCTTACAAGACGACCTAAGCCGGCTTCTGCGCCCACAGATGATACATGCCGGCGAACAGGTTCGGCTGCCTCTGCTCCAGCCGGTCCCATAGGGTCAGATCCAGCGGATCGGCCCGCCCGAATGCGGCGCGGAACGCCGTCTGGGCCTCGGCCGGGGCGTCGAATCCGACCAGCCGCAACCCCGCCCCCGTGACCAGTTCCTCCAGTTCTGGGGGCCTGTACGCGTGCTCCTGCACATGGAAGACCAGGTCGCGGCATCCGCTGAGGCTGTAGAAATCGTCGCTCTGCCTCAGCGCCGCCAGCGGCTCCGCCTCCAACAGGGCCAAGACATGAGCCCGGAACGCCCGGATGTCGGCGTCGACGGGCGTCCAGCCCTTTTGCCGGATCAGGTCGTGGGCCAGCCGCACCAGCGCCCGTCCCCTCTCGCTGTACAGACCCAGCCGCACCACCCCGCCCGGCCGCAGCACCCCGGCCAGCCGCGCCAACCCCTGGTCCGGCTGCGCCATATGGTGGATCACCCCGGTGCTGGTGACGACATCGAAACGCGCCTCGACCCGGTCCAGCGCCAGGATATCGCCCTGGACGAACCGAACTCCGGTCAGGCCCAGATCCTCCGCCACCCGCATCCCGTAGGCCAGGCTGGCCCGGCTGAGGTCCATGGCCGTGATCGACAGCGACGGGTCCATCCGCGCCAGGTCGATCGGCTCGAAACCTGTGCCGCAACCGGCCGTCAGAACCGTCCGCGCGCACTGACGGAAGGCGCCGTGGTCAAGGCCAGGCAGGCCCGCGATCACATCGCCCAGAACCCTCGGTTCCGGCGCGGGCGGCGCGGTCCAGCAGGGATAGGGATTGGCCTCGTACTGGTCGCGCACGGCATTGGACACCGCATCGGTGTCGGCGTCGGGCGTCAAGGACGGCGCGCCCTCGGCCAAAGCCCGTTCACGTGCGGGCTCCTCGATCGTGCGTCGGACCAGCAGGGCCTGCATCTCGCCTTCACCCAGGGCCGCCGCCTCGGCCGGACTGGGCGGTCGGAACAGGATCGCCGTGACGCCCTCGGTCTCGATCACCGGCGCTGCATATTCGGACGCGAATCCGCTCAGCGCCAGAGCGCAGATCAGGGCCGCGCGGCTCTCGTCCTCGGCGTCCTCCGTTTCGACCACGGCCGCCCGTACGGCGTCCAGCCGCGCCTCCATCGCCGCGCTGACGTTCAGGCAGCGCGACAGGAAAGCCAGCCAAAGCGGATCCCGCCCCATGGCTTCCAACGCTTCCCCCGACCCGTCGAAAGCCGGTTGTTTCAACAACAGGGCCTCGGCCGTCACCCGCGCCAGCGTCTGCGGCTCCACCGCCGGATCGGCGAGACACGCGCACAGGTCCGCGTCCAGTTGCGGGGCCCAACTGCTGGGCGAAAGCCGGCTCAGCAGATGCGCCAGCCCCGCCGCCACGCGTCCTCGCGATTCTCCGACAGGCGCCGCCGCCATGGCGCGGCTCAACAGGTGGGTGGCGGTCGCCGGGTCGCCGTGGTCCGCCAGGAAGAGCCCCATGGCCGCCGTCGCCGGCCCATGGTCGGGATATTGCTTCAGGCAGGCCTTCAGCGCCGTGAAGGCGCCGTTCAGGTCCCCCGCGCCCAGCCGCCGCTCCGCCGCCGCGACCAGGGCGTCGGCGTCCGATGATTGATCCAGGGCGTCCAGCGTCATCGCCCCACTATGCCCGGCCGGCGCCCGGCTGTCAGCGCGGCGTCAGCCAGGCGGCCAGATTGCTCATATACCGCTGCGTCTGCCGCAGCGCCTCGGGGTCGTCGATCATGCCCCGGCCCGGCGGCTCGTCGACGAAGCTGGGCGAACCGTCGCGCGGGTCCCAGTTGTAGTCGGCGAAATGATGGAAGGTGCTCTGCGCCAGGCCTCGCCCCCTTCCCTCGTCGCCCTCGAAGGCCACCGCGATGTTGAAGGGCCGCCCGGTGATCGCGCTGACGCCAGTGGCTATGACCCGGGCGTCGGATTGGTTCGACGGCGCCCCCACCCCGCCCTCGTGCGGATGAGCCGGCAGACGCGTCAGCAGTCCGCCGTCCACGTCACGCAACAGGGGATGCGGCTCGCCCACCGCCTCGATCGTCTGCCAGTCGCCATTGGGGCCGGAGTGATAGTTGGGGAAGTCGATATGGCCGGTCGCCACATCGTCGCGCCGGTTGCGGGCCGGATCGGGATCCTGACTGCTGGTATGGAAATAATGGGCGTCGCCGACCCCGCCCAGGGTGCAGACGCTGCTGCCCAGGTCCATGTGGTCGCGGGTGATCATCAGTCCGCCGCCCCGCGCGCGGAAGGCTGCGATCGCCGCGCACTCCTCGGCGTTCAGCCCGTCGCCGACATCGACCGCGAACAGCCACAACTGGTCGAAGTCGCTGTCCTCCAGCCGGCCCAGCACGGGATCGGTCGTCCCGCCCGGCGTGGCGCGGTCCCGCGCCGTCACTTCGACGCCCGGCAGATCGCCGAGAAAGGCCGTCAGTCGCGAGAACCGGCCCACATGCCAGTCGTCCTCGACGGACGGGATCGTGGTCTGCAACAGGATGCGCGTCATGTCGTCCTCCCCTGACGTTCCGGCATGAAAAAGGGCCCGGACGTCTCCGTCCGGGCCCCGATCCGACCTGATCAGGCCGTCTCTTCTTCCTCGGCCTTCGCCGGCGCCCCGCCGGTGCTCTTGACGTCGAAGTCGATCTTGCCGTCCTTCAGCTGGACCTTGACGTGTCCGCCGCGCGTCAGACGCCCGAACAGGATGTCGTCGGCCAGAGGCTTCTTGATCGAGTCCTGAATGACCCGCGCCAGAGGACGCGCGCCGTACAGTTCGTCGAAGCCGTTCTTGGCCAGCCAGTCGGCCGCCTCGTCGGTCAGTTCGATGGTGATGTTGCGGTCCGCCAGCTGGGCCTCCAGCTGCAGCACGAACTTGGTCACCACCGAGCGGATCGTGTCGGCGCCCAGCGGCTTGAAGGCCACGATGGCGTCCAGGCGGTTCCTGAACTCCGGCGCAAACAGGCGCTGGATGGCCTTGTCGTCCTCGCCCTCGACCTTGCCCCGGCCGAAGCCGATGGAGGCGCGGGCGTTGTCAGCCGCCCCGGCGTTGGTGGTCATGATCAGGATGACGTTCCTGAAGTCCACCTTCTTGCCGACCGCGTCGGTCAGCATGCCGTTGTCCATCACCTGCAGCAGGATGTTGTAGACGTCCGGGTGCGCCTTCTCGATCTCGTCCAGCAGGATGACGGCGTGCGGATGCTGATCCACGGCGTCGGTCAGCAGACCGCCCTGGTCGTGGCCGACATAGCCGGGAGGGGCGCCGATCAGTCGGCTGACCGTATGGCGCTCCATATATTCCGACATGTCGAACCGCTGCATCTCGATGCCCAGGGTGGCGGCGAGTTGCTTGGCGACTTCGGTCTTGCCGACGCCGGTCGGGCCGCTGAACAGGAAGCTGCCGATCGGCTTGTTCGGGTCACGCAGACCCGCCCGCGCCAGCTTCATCGCCGCCGAGACCTGTTCGATCGCCTGTTCCTGGCCGAAGACGACGCGGTTCAGATCGACCTGCAGCTCACGCAGGCTCTCGGTGTCGGACTTGGACACCGACTTGGCCGGGATGCGGGCCATCTTGGCGATGACCGTCTCGACCTCCTTCTGGCCGATCACCTTCTTGCGCTTGGATTCGGTCAGCAGCATCTGCGACGCCCCGGCCTCGTCGATCACGTCGATCGCCTTGTCCGGCAGTTTACGGTCGGTCATGTAGCGAGCCGAAAGCTCGACCGCGGTGCGGATGGCGCTGTCGGTGTAGCGGACCTTGTGGTGCTGCTCGTAGTAAGTCTTCAGACCCTTCAGGATCTTCACCGTATCCTCGACCGTCGGCTCGTTGACGTCGATCTTCTGGAAGCGACGCACCAGGGCGCGGTCCTTCTCAAAGTGCTGGCGATATTCCTTGTAGGTCGTCGAACCCATGCAGCGCAGCGAGCCCGAGGCCAGGGCCGGCTTCAGCAGGTTGGAGGCGTCCATCGCCCCGCCCGAGGTCGCGCCGGCGCCGATCACCGTGTGGATCTCGTCGATGAAGAGCACGGCGTTGTCGTGGCTCTCCAGCTCCTTGACGACCTGTTTCAGCCGCTCCTCGAAGTCGCCGCGATAGCGGGTGCCGGCCAGCAAGGCGCCCATGTCGAGCGAATAGATGGTGGCGTCCTTCAGGACGTCAGGCACTTCGCCGTTGACGATCTTGCGGGCCAGGCCCTCGGCGATGGCGGTCTTGCCGACGCCGGGATCGCCGACCAGCAGCGGGTTGTTTTTGGTCCGGCGGCACAGGATCTGGATCGAGCGCTCGACCTCGGCCTGGCGCCCGATCAGCGGATCGACCTTGCCCTGACGCGACTTCTCGTTGAGGTCGACGCAATAGGCTTCCAGCGCCTCGCCGCCCGACTTGACGGCCGACTGGTCCTCCGTCTCCTCGGGCGAAGCGCCCTTGGCCGGACGGGTCTCGCCGGCGCCCGCCTTCTTGGCGATGCCGTGGGCGATGAAGTTGACCGCGTCGTAACGGGTCATGTCCTGCTCCTGCAGGAAGTAGGCGGCGTGGCTCTCGCGTTCGGAGAAGATCGCGACCAGCACGTTCGCGCCGGACACTTCCTCGCGGCCCGACGATTGGACATGGATCACCGCGCGCTGGATCACGCGCTGGAAGCCGGCGGTCGGCTTGGCGTCCTCGCCGTCGGCCGTGGCCAGGGCGGCGAGGTCGTTGTCGACATAGAGGGTCAGCGCCGCCTTCAGCGCGGTCAGATCGACATTGCAGGCCCGCATCACGCCGGTGGCGTCGGGATCGTCGATCAGCGCGAGCAGCAGGTGCTCGAGCGTCGCATACTCATGCCTGCGCTCGTTGGCGTAGCCGACGGCGCGGTGCAGGGTTTCTTCGAGAGGACGGGAAAATGAAGGCATCGGGAGGCTCCTCTCAGTCCTTTTCCATCGTGCATTGCAGCGGGTGCTGGTGGCGGCGCGCGGTTTCGATGACCTGCGCGACCTTGGTCTCGGCGACCTCATAGGTGAAGACGCCGCACACCCCCACGCCATGCTGATGCACATGCAGCATGATGCGGGTGGCTTCTTCCCGGCTCTTCTGGAAGAACCGCTCGAGCACATAGACGACGAATTCCATCGGCGAATAATCGTCGTTCAGAATCAGCACCCGATAGAGCGAGGGCTTCTGAAGCTTCGGCTTTGTTTCGGTGACGGTGGCGGTGCCTTGACCGCCCCCGGTTTCACCGGGCCTTTGTATGGGCATTCGTGTTCCGTAATCGGGAGTCGTCTTGGCTATCAGATAGGGAATGATGGCCTGAATTGAAGCGGCGTCCAGTCACAGGTTTCGTGAACCGCAAACCTTGGATCCAGAACGAAAAAGACCCCGGAGCTTCCCCCGGGGCCTTTCCTGTCCGTTCGTGGTCGCCGCGCTCAGCGCGTGGCCTGGAAGGTCTCGACCGAGGCGGTGACGCGCTCGTTGATGGGCTTCAGGCTATCCTTCACGGTCGAGGTGACGATCTCGTTCGTGCGGGTCAGTTCGGCCATATAGCGTTCCATCGACTTCTTGGCCCAGTTCGTCTGGAGTTCGAAGAACTCCTGCACCGAACGAGCGGTCGACAGTTCCTTGCTGGCGGCGACGCTCTCTTCCCAGTTGGTTTTGGCGAAGCCGAGCGCCTGTTGCGACAGCGCCTCGGCGCCCTTCTGGGCGACGGTGGCCGACTCGACCATGGCGTCCAGGTTCTTCTTGCCGTGGGCGTTCAGTTCGCTGAGCGAGGCGACCGACTTGTCGATGCCTTCGCGGAGCGCCTTGGCGCCGGCGGCCTGGAAATCGGCGGCCTGGGCCTGGACCTGAGCCTGGGCCTTGGCGGCGTTCTGTTCGACGGTCTTCTTCACGGTTTCTGCGGTATCGGCCATGATCATGTCTCCGGGTTGCAGGTCTGGGGGAAAGGCACGGCGGAAATTCAAGCGCGAGGAGAACTCGCAGGCCCAAGTTATGCTGCAGGCGCGAAGGGATTTCAAGTTTTTTGTGCGTTGCACAATATGTCGCGGCCGATAACCGGGTTCGGCGCTTCAAATTCCCGTTGACGGGCGGTTAACCACCATGAAACCCACGCTTCCTATGCTAGTCATTCAGTCGCGTCGGCCGGGGGGCCTGTCGCACCCTGCTCACAGAGGGTCGTAACCGCCCATGATCGCTTTCTTCCGCCGTGGCCTTTTCGCCGTTCTCGCGCTTTCGCTGCTGCTGGGCGCGAACGTCAGGCCGATCGAGGCTCAGTCGCAGGAAAACAGCCGCTACGCCGCCATTGTGATCGACGCGGCCTCGGGCGAGGTCCTGTTCGCGCGCCATGCCGACAGCCGTCGCTATCCGGCGTCCCTGACCAAGATGATGACCCTCTATCTGACCTTCGAGGCCCTGTCCCAGGGCAAGGTCGATGTCGACGACGTCCTGACGATCTCGCCGCGCGCCGCCTCACAGCCGCCGTCGAAACTGGGGCTGGCGGCGGGTCAGACCATCACCCTCGACGACGCCATGCGCGCCACCGCCGTGCGCTCGGCCAACGACATGGCCGTCGCCATCGCCGAACATGTCGGCGGCTCGGAAGCCCGTTTCACCAATCTGATGACGCTGAAGGCGGAACAGCTGGGGATGACCCAGACCCGCTACGCCACCGCCAACGGCCTGCCCGATGCGCGCCAGCTGACGTCGGCGCGGGACCAGGCCATACTGGCCCGGGCCATCATGCGTGATTTCCCCCAATACTACAGCTATTTCGGCCTGCACGACTGGGCCTACAACGGGCGGAACTATCGCAACACCAACGGGCTGCTGCCGAGCGGAAACGGCTATGACGGCATGAAGACCGGCTACACCAACGCCTCGGGCTATAACCTGGCCGCCTCGGCCGTGCGCGACGGCCGCCGCCTGATCACCATCGTCCTGGGCGGACGCTCCAGCGCCAGCCGCAACGCTCACGTCGCCGAACTGATGGACACCGGCTTCGAGGTCGAACGCCGCCGCTCGCAGGGCGAGACGATCCAGATCGCCCAGACCTTCTTCGAACAGCGCGGCTTCGGCGTCGGCTCCGAGGCCCTGTCGCCCAGCGCACCGGTCGCCTACGCCTCGCTGGGAACCGACGACGAAGACGCAATGGGCGGCGAATCCACTGCGGTCGCCTATACGTCCGCACCTGCGCCGGCGGCCCTGCCTACCCGGATAACTCCCTCGCCCTCTGAACGGGCAGCGGCCGAGACGACGGCGCAGGCCCAGCGCGCGCCCGCCAATCTCACCGCCTCGCTGAACGGCGCACCCGCCCGCCGCGCCGCGCCCCCGCCCGCCCGCGAACCGGCCCGCGCTACCCGTCCAACCGGACGCTGGGCCGTTCAGGTCGGCGCCTTCAAGGATGAAAAAGTCGCCACGGACTGGTTGACCGAGGTCAACCGCCGCTTCCGCAGCCAGTTCGCCAGCGCCGAACGCAACGTCCAGACCGCCGGAGACTGGTACCGATCGCGCTTCACGGGCCTGACCGAGGACGCCGCGAAAGCCGCCTGCGACGCCCTGTCGGAACGTCGCGTCACCTGTATGGTCGTTCGCCCGGACTAAGACAGTCTAGACCTTGGCGATCCGGCCGCCCCCGCCCTCGATGGCGGCCAGCAGATCCATAACGTCGTCCAGGGTGTCGGCCTCGCGCGCCGGTTTGTCCCAGCGAATACGGCTGACGCGGGGAAATCGCATGGCCACGCCGGACTTGTGCCGGGTCGAACGCTGCAGCCCCTCGAAGGCGATCTCGAGCACCAGACCGAAATCGCGCTCGGCCCGCACGGATCGGACCGGCCCGAACCGGTCCACCGTGTGGTCACGCACGAACTTGTCGAGTTGCTTCAGTTCCTCGTCGGTGAAGCCGAAATAGGCCTTGCCCACCGGCGTCAGAGCCCCTTCCAGGGTCCAGACGCCGAAGGTGTAGTCCGAATAGAAGCTGGACCGTTTGCCGTGTCCGCGCTGGGCGTACATCAGCACGGCGTCGATGACGTGCGGGTCCCGTTTCCACTTGAACCAGGGTCCCTTTGGCCGTCCCGCCAGATAGGGACTGTCCCAGCGTTTCAGCATCAGGCCCTCGGCCGCCGCCCCGACCGGCGGGTCGGCCCGCAGCCGGGCCAGAACGTCCCAGTCCGCATAATCGACCAGGGGAGACAGATGTAGTCGCGATCCCCGATGACCTTCGACCAGCGCTTCCAGCCTCGCACGTCTTTCGCTCAAAGGCCACTCCCTCAAGTCGCCGCCCTCGTCCGCCAGGATATCATAGGCGACCACCGCCGCCGGAAAGGTCGCCAGGGACTTGGCGTCGACGGTCTTGCGGTTCAGCCTCTGCTGCAGATCGCCGAAAGGCGCGATCTCACCGTCGCGCCAGACCACCAGTTCGCCGTCCAGCGCCCCCTCGAACGCCAGAGCCTCCATCACGTCGGGAAAGGCGCCCGAAATCTCGTCTCCAGTGCGGGACCACAGTTTTCGCACGCCGCCCTCGACCACCGCCTGAACCCGAATCCCGTCCCATTTCCATTCGGCGGCGTAGTCAGCGGGATCCATCTTCGGAAGGTCGACCGCCTCATCCACAGCGACAGCCAGCATCACGGGCCGGAACCGCCCCGGCGCATCGGGACTGGGTCGTTCGGCGCGCCCCTCCAACCAGGCGAACAAGTCGCTGTAAGGCGGCGATACCGCGTGCCAGACCTCCTCGATGGCCGAGACATCGACCGGGTCCAGCGGCGTGATCGTCTCCAGCGCATCCACGGACGGCGGAGATCTGTGCGTCTCGGGCCGCATCATCGCCGCCGCCGTCTTGGCCAGTCGGGCCGACAGGCCCACGCGCAGCCCCCCGGTCATCAGCTTCAGCAGCGCCCACCGTCCCTTGGGCTCCAGCGCATCAAGCCAGCCTTCCAGCAGCCCCCTCACCTCGTTCCGGCTGGCGGTTCGCAGCGCTTCGACCACCTCGGCCAGTTCAGGCTCGCGATTGGGCCGACGGTCCGGCGTGGCGGGCCAGATCAGGGCGACCGTCTCCGCCAGGTCGCCGACATAGTCGTAGGACCAGCCGAACAGCACCCCATCGACCCGCGCCTCGACCGCCTTGCGGATCATGGCCGGCTTGGCCGCGTCAAAGCTAAGGTCGCCGGTCAGGGCCGCCAGGGCCCAGCCGCGATCAGGATCGGGCGTCGCCCTCAGATAGTCTCGGACCAGAACCAGCTTGGCGTTGCGCGACGCGGTCAACGACAGACGGTCAAGAAGTTCGGCGAAGGCGCGCATGACTATCCATTCTGGGCGCGTCGGGCGTCGCCGTCAGCCCAAAACGAAAAACGCCCCGGAGGTTTCCCTCCGGGGCGTTCGTCATCAGGTCAGCCGTCCAGCCCAGCGCCCGTCTTGCCTCAATCAGGCGGCTACGGACCGATCAGCCTTCGTCGGCGTCGACCGCGACACGGCTTCGCGTCCGCCCGGAACGCGGCTCATCATTTCGGCCAGGGCGCCGAAGTCGATGGGCTTGGTCAGATAGGCGTCCGCCCCCGCATCCAGACCGGCCTGGTGGTCCTCGGTCCGCGCCGAGGCGGACAGGACGACGATCGGCGTCCCGGCGTTTGGCCCCTGCCCTTCCCGAATCTTGCGGGTCGCCGTCAGGCCGTCCATCACGGGCATATTGACGTCCATGATGATCAGGTCGAACTGCTGGTCGTTGGCCGCCTCGACCGACAACTGGCCGTTCTCGGCCGTCGTGGCCACATGCGACGCCGTGCTCATCCAGGCCTCCAGGATCATGCGGTTGACCGGATGATCCTCCACCACCAGCACCCGCAGGCTTTCGCCGCTCGCCACCTCGGTCTCGACCACTTCGGCCGTGACCGGGCGGGCCCATTCCACGACCTCGGCCTCCACCGTCAAGGTGAAGCAGGACCCCTGACCCAGGGTCGAGACGACGGTGATGTCGCCCCCCATGATATTGGCCATGCGTCGCGCGATGGTCAGCCCCAGGCCCGTGCCGCCGAAACGACGCGTCGACGAGGCGTCGACCTGGGTGAAGGGCTGGAACAGTCGGTCCAGATCCTGGGGCGAAATACCGGCACCGCTGTCGGTCACCGAAAACTCGAAACCGACCCGCTTGTCTGAAATGCGCCGGCCGCGCACCACATAGTGAACATTACCGCTGTCGGTGAATTTCACCGCGTTTGACAACAGGTTCTGCACGACCTGGCAGACCCGCAGCGGATCCCCCCTGACAACGCACGGGACTTCCCCCTCGAAGGTCGAAATGAACGTCAGACCCTTGGCCTCGGCCTGGGCTTCGAAGGGGCCGGAAATCCGCCGATGCAGGTCGGCGACCACGACATCGACGACCTCGAAAGTCATCTTGCCGGCCTCGATCTTGGTCATGTCGAGAATGTCGTTCAGCAGCGACAGCAGATTGTCGCCCGAATTTCGGATGATCGACAGATATTCGCGCTGGGCCCCTTCCAGTCGCGTGGCGCTCAGCAGCTGGGCGGCGCCGAGAACGCCGTTCATTGGCGTGCGAAGCTCGTGCGAGATCACGCCCAGGAAATTCGATTTGGCGTCGTTGGCGGCGTTCGCCTTGTCCCGGGCGGTTTCCAGCTCCTCGATCAGATGGGCCTGATGCGCCTGGAAGACCTCGATCCTCTGCTCGCGCAGCATGGTCATCATGACCAGGACCAGCAGGCCAGCGACGACAAACGGCACGATGCCGAGCATCGACCAGAACTCAGGTGTTCCCCAGAGACTGATCAGGATGACGCCGGCCGCCACGCCATAAGGCGAGGAGATAATGACGGCTTGGCGGGGCGAACTGCGCAACTGGGCGAACACCAGCACGAATCCGGAAATGATCAGCGCGACGGCCAGGGGTTGGCCGAAAGCCCTGTTCGAAAACCAGGCGATCAGCGGCGCTGCGGCCCATGCGGCGGTCGTGGCGGTGGCCACGGCGGGGAAGACCATGCCCCAGCCCACATCAACCCGGTGGCTGAGCCTGCGCTCGACCGCGCCTCGAATGGAGCCGGCGGCCAGGGTGACGATGAACCACAGGACCGCCTTCCACCACGCCACTGTGCCCAGCAGACCGATCGCCCAGCTGGCGATGATCAGATAACGCAAATACTGGGTCTGCAGGATCGC
Source organism: Brevundimonas sp. (assembly GCF_013912065.1). GTDB lineage: Bacteria > Pseudomonadota > Alphaproteobacteria > Caulobacterales > Caulobacteraceae > Brevundimonas. The sequence continues at coordinate 168,245 of NZ_JACESA010000007.1, read as the reverse complement.
CGTCAGGGCCTGGGCCGGGTCGCCCGCACGGCGGTCCCCGGGAAAGGCCTTCGCAACTCCGTCAGATTCCACCATATGCCCGCGCCCCCACCCTGTTTGATCGCGTGACGCTAGGGCGAAGGTTCTAAGACGGAGTGAACGGTGGTTTTTTCTTGCAATCCTACGCTGTGAATTACTCGCCGGGCGCTAGGGCCTTGATCGACAGGGCGTGAATGGGCCCTGCCAGTTCTTCCCGCAGCAATTCGTTGACCGCCCGCTGTCGCAGAACCCGCGACTGCCCTTCAAAGGCCGATGAAACGATCAACAGATTGAAGTGACTCTCCCCGCCGGGCTTGGCGTCCATGCCGCCTTCATGGTGGTGGCCGGCGTGCCGTCCGCTGTCGTCTTCGATCTCCAGCCGTTGCGGCGACAGCGCGGTTTCGAGTTTTTCACGGATAATCGCCGCCACGGGGCCGTCTGACATGATCGTTTCCTTGAAGAGGTCTGATTCCGGACTACACTTCGGGTGATGTCCGCCTCCTTTCAATACAAGCCGCGATTCACCGACATTCGGGTGAAGCCGCCGAAGGCCGAGGAGGAAGCCGCTCAGGCGGACGTCCTGCACCTCAAGCCTGGCGAGAAGCCGTGCCAGTGGCCCGACTGCCGCAAGGCCGCGACCGCCAAGGCGCCCAAGTCGCGCGAACGGCTGAACGACTTCTATGAATTCTGCCAGGCCCACGCTGGCGAGTACAATAAGGGCTGGAACTTCTACGCCGGCATGAGCGAGGGCGAGGTCCGCGCCGCCCAGGAAAACGAGGCCATGACCGGCGGTCGTCCGACCTGGGAAATGAAGGCCGGCAAGTTCACCCGCGAAGCCGCCGCCTTCTCCGCCAAAATGGGCACCGCCAACACCACCGGCGCCGGATCCTGGCGCGACAGCTTCGGCTTGTTCGGCCGTCGCGGCGACCAGACCCCGCAATCACCGACGGAAGACCGCCGCGTCGGCAAGCTGGAACGCGCGGCCCTGGCCGATCTGGATCTGGAACCCGGCGCCGACAAGACCAGGGTCAAGGCGCGGTATCACGAGATGCTGAAACGCTTCCACCCCGACACCAACGGCGGCGACCGCGGCGCCGAAGCCAAGCTGCAACGTGTGATCAAGGCCTGGAAAACGCTGAAGAAGGCCGGCCTGGCCTGAGCGTCCGTCAGTCTGCGTAGATCATCTTGCGGCTCATGCCGCCGTCGACCGTCAACACCTGACCCGTAATGAAACGGGCCTGCGCCAGATAGACGACGGCGTCGGCGATGTCCTCGACTCGTCCCACGCGGCCTACCGGATGCTGTCCATGGTCGATCGGGCGCAGATCCTCGTCCCCGGATATCCATCCCGGCGCGATCGCATTGACGCGCAGCTTCGGCCCCAGGCTGACCGCCAGGGCATGGGTCAGGGCGACGATCGCGCCCTTGGAGGCCGCATAGGCTTCGGTCTCGGGTTCGGACATGAAGGCGCGGGTCGAGGCCATGTTGATGACGCCGCCCCCGTCGCGCAGCATCGGGATGGCGGCGCGGGTCATCAGAAAGGCGCCGGTTAGGTGGCTGTCCACCGTTCGCCGCCAGTCAGCCAGGGACAGGTCGGCCAGGGGGCCGTTGTACGGATTGGCGATCCCGCCGTTGTTGACCAACAGATCCAGTTCGGACCAGCCTAGTTCCTGGAACGCTCGAGTGACGGAGGCTTCGTCGCTCAGGTCGCACAGGATGTGACGTGTCCCCGCCTCGCCGGCCTTCAGGTCGAAGGAAGCGACCTCCCACCCCTGATCAACGAGGGTCTTGCAGACGCCGGAGCCGATAAGGCCCGCCCCGCCGGTGACGATGGCTTTCTTCATGTCAGCAGAACCATCCGGCCGCGCTTAGGTTGCCGAGGCTCAGGGCTGCCCGGCCCCATCGTTCGACGCGGTCATCAGCGGCGCTGAAGGTTCGCGGAAATAGCGGTCGATCCCGTCCGCGACCGACTTCATCAGACGGCGACGGGCGCGCTCGTCGGTCAGCAGCCGCTCGTCCTCGGGATTGGTGATGAAGCCCATCTCCAGCAGCACGGCCGGTACGTCGGGCGCCAGCAAGACGGCAAGGCCGGCGTCGCGGTGGCTGCGGCGCAGCAGCGTATGGTCCGAGCCCTCCAGAGAGGTCAGCAACACGCGCGCGAACTGGGCCGAGCGGTTCTGGGTGGCCCGCTGTGTCATGTCCAGCAGGATACGGTCCACCGACGGGTCGCGGCCCGGCAGATGCAGTTCGCGGTGCCAGTTATCGGTCCGCGTGAACTCGCGCACCGCCCGGCCGGCGCCCTGTTCGGACAGGGTATAGACGCTCGCCCCGCGCAAGGCCGGATCGGAACCGGCGTCGGCATGCAGCGAGATGAACAGGTCGGCGTCGGCCTGACGCGCGATCGCGACGCGGCGGTACAGGTCGACATAGGTGTTGGTTTCGCGCGTCAGCCGAACGCGATAGCGGCCCGTGCGCTCCAGTTCGGCCTTAAGGGCCAGGGCGGCAGCCAGGGTGACCTGGCTTTCGCTGACGCTGGAGCCGCCGGCGCCGGGATCGCGACCGCCATGACCGGCGTCGATGACGACCAGCGGACGTTCGGCGCGGCGCGGCGTCGGTGCGGGGACCGGGCGCGACGCGGGCCGTGCGGCGCCGGTCGCCTTCAGATCCACCACATAACGATAATGAGCCACCCCGTCGCCGGGGGGCAGCAGGAAGCGACGTTCGATCTCGCTGCCGCGCGCCAGCTCCAGTTGAAGCCGCGAGGCGCCGCCGGCGGCGGAAACCTGATAGGACCGAACCAGACCCGAACCGCCGCCGTTCAGGCCGCGGCCGGGCGCCACGCCGGTCAGGGCCAGGGTGACCCGTCCGTCAGCGCCCGTATCGATGACCCGCCCCTGGGTCGACTTGTCCAGGTCGATGACCACGCGTGTCCGATCGCCGTCGGCGCCGAAGCGCACGCCGATGACATCGCCCTGGGCGCCCCAGGCGAATCCACGCGTCGCAAACAGGACGACCGTGCAGATGACGACGAAGGCCAGGGCGGTCATCGCCCATTCCCTCGCGCCCCAGCGCCCCAGACCTGTCAAAATGCGACCGCCCATAACGACGTCGAACCCATCCTACGCGAACTTGAACCTCATCATGCCAGAGGCTCGTATTCAGGGGGTTAAGGCCGAACACCTTTTAATTCGCGTGCGGCGTGACTATGCTGTGTACCGCTCGCGAAATGATCGCGCCTTTTCGTCTTATGCGAATCCCGGCGCGCCCTCCTCGCGGCGATGACTTTCACCAATCCGAGAACCGCCCCGGCGCCGCCGATGGTTCGAAGAGCGGACCAGGGACGCGGCCTTCCCGAGGGATTGGCGCGCCCGGTTCAGGACCGACGACCCCCATGGGCCTTTCCGCCTGCCTTCCCCAACGGCTTGACCAAGCCTGCTTCGCCGTTCTCGGCGAGGGGATGTCGCGTGCCCCGGCCCCTACCCCCATTCGGCGAGCCGCCATGACCCTGCCCGGTGTTCCGGGACGGTCGGCCAGTGCGCGCCAGAGAGAGACTATTGATGTCAAAGACAATGCTGATCGATGCGGCGCATCCCGAGGAGACCCGGGTCGCCATCGTGGATGGACGCCAGATTGAGGAATTCGATTTCGAATCCCGTGCGAAGCGTCAGCTTCGCGGCAACATCTACCTCGCCAAGGTCACACGCGTAGAGCCCAGCCTGCAGGCTGCGTTCATCGAATACGGCGGCAACCGCCACGGCTTCCTGGCCTTCAACGAAATCCACCCGGACTATTACCAGATCCCGGTCGCCGACCGCGAAGCCATCATGGCCGAGGCGCACGACGATGAGGACGATGACGATCTGGGTCGTGAATCGACCGACGACGACGCCGATCCCGAAGCCGCCCTGGCTGACGAGGAGCGTCTGAAGCGCCGCCTGATGCGTCGCTACAAGATCCAGGACGTCATCAAGCGTCGTCAGATCCTGCTGGTCCAGGTCGTCAAGGACGAACGCGGCGCCAAGGGCGCGGCCCTGACCACATGGCTGTCGCTGGCCGGCCGTTACTGCGTCCTGATGCCTAATACGGGCAAAGGCGGCGGCATCAGCCGCAAGATCACCAACACCTCCGACCGTCGCCGCCTGAAGAGCGCCGTCGCGGCCCTGGAAGTGCCCAAGGGCATGGGTCTGATCATCCGCACGGCCGGCGCCAAGCGCACCAAGGCCGAGATCAAGCGCGACTACCAGTATCTGCTGCGCCTGTGGGAGACGATCCGCGAGACCACGCTGAACTCCCACGCCCCCTCGGTGATCTACGAGGAGGAAAACCTGGTCCGCCGCGCCGTGCGCGACATGTTCGACAAGGACTTCGACGGCATCCAGGTCGAGGGCGTCGAAGGCTTCAAGGAAGCGCGCGACTTCATGCGCGTGCTGATGCCGGCCCAGGCTAAGAAGGTTCACCTGTATCGCGGCTCGCGGCCCCTGTTCGCGGCCAACGGCATCGAGGAACTGCTGACCCAGATCCACCAGCCGGTCGTGCCGCTGAAGTCCGGCGGCTATCTGGTGATCAACCAGACCGAGGCCCTGGTAGCCATCGACGTCAACTCCGGTCGCGCCACCAAGGAACGCAACGTCGAACAGACGGCGTTCAAGACCAATATGGAGGCGGCGGTCGAGGCCGCCCGCCAGTTGCGCCTGCGCGACCTCGCCGGCCTGGTCGTCATCGACTTCATCGACATGGACGAGGGCAAGAACAACCGCGCCGTCGAAAAGGTCCTGAAGGACGCCCTGTCCGCTGACCGCGCCCGCATCCAGATGGGCCGCATCTCGCCGTTCGGCCTGATGGAGATCAGCCGCCAGCGCCGTCGCCTGGGCGTGATCGAGGGCGCCACCGAGGCCTGCCCGCACTGCCAGGGCACGGGCCGCATCCGCTCGGCCGAATCCGCCGCCCTGATGACCCTGCGCGCGGTCGACATCGAGGCCGGCAAGAACGGCGCCGGGGTCGTGGTGCTGAAGGTCTGCACCGCCGTCGGCCTGTACATCCTGAACCACAAGCGCGCCTATCTGCAGTCGCTGCTGGAACGTCGCGGCCTGAACGTCATCGTCCAGATCGACGACAGCCTGGGCCAGGGCGAACACCACATCGACCGGACCGAGACGAACGAGGACTTCGTCGCGCCCGAGATCGAAACGCCCAATCTCGACGACGATTTCGACGCCTCCCTCTACGACGACGAGGATGAGGACGAAGACGAGGAAATCGTCGGCGACGACGAGGACGACGAAGACGAGGACTCGCTGGAACGCGAGGACACCGACGACGACGAACCGCGCGAACGCGCCGAGCGCGCCGAATCCGGCGGTCGCGGGCGCAACCGTCGCCGCCGTCGCGGCGGTCGTCGCGACGAAGAGCCCACCGATACGGCGGAATCGTCCGATGCGCTCAGCCCTGACGACGCTTCGGACGACGAAGAAGACGAGAACGGCCGTCGCCGCCGCCGGGGCCGTCGCGGCGGTCGCCGTGTCCGCGAGGACGGCGAGCGTGACGTCTATACCTGGGTGCGCGGCCGCACCCCGTCGCTGGACGATCCCTATGTCTGGTTCGACCCGCTGAACCCAGCCCGTCCCGAACCGCGCGCCGAGCGTCCGGAACGGGCTGACCGTCCCGTCGCGGCCGGCGCCGAGACCGAAGGCCTGAACGCCGTGGCCTCTGATGACTCCGGAGAGGAAGGCGGCCGTTCGCGCCGTCGTCGTCGTCGCGGTCGCGGCCGTGGCGGCGACTCCAGCCAGGAGATCAACGCCGAGACCCGCGACGCCGACGAAACCGCACCGGCTGACGCCTCGCCCGCGACGCCCGTGACTGAAGACGCCGAACCGGCGGCTGTCATCGAGGCCGACGCCCCCGCCGTGGCGCCCGAGCCCCAGCGTCGTCGCGTTCGCCGCAAGTCGAAGACAGCCGAGGGCAATGTTTCCGAAGACGCCCCCGCAGAGGTCGAGGCGTCGGCTGAGGCCCAGCCGGACGCAGACGAGCCCGCAAGCGAAGCCGCGCCGGTCGAAATGGACGTCACGCCGCAGGAGGCACAGGCGGCCGAACAGGCCGAGGCCGCCCCGGTCGAACAACTGGCCCCGCCTCCCCCGTCCGAGCCGTTCGTCGCCCCGACGCCCGAGATCGACGTCGAGGCGATCATCGCCGAGGATCCGAACCAGATCGTCGCACCGCCCGAAAAGCCCAAGCGCGGGTGGTGGCGCCGCTGATCGGTCACGATTAGATTGTCAGGATGCAGGCGGGGGCCAGTCGCTATTGGAGTACGCCATGACGTGGCTTCCCCGATCTGCATCTAGATTTCTGACCGCGGCGGCGGCGGGGCTTGCGCTCCTCGCCGCCGCCGGCCAGGCGTCGGCGCAAAGCCTGATCCGGGATACCGAGATCGAGGGCATCATCCGCGACTGGGCTGATCCCGTCTTCGTCTCCATGGGGTTGAATCCGGCCGATGTCGAAGTCCTGCTGGTCAATGACAACGAGCTGAACGCCTTCGCCACGCGAGGCCGGATCATGGGCGTCAACACCGGCCTGATCCTGCGCACCCGCAATCCCAACGAGCTTCTGGGCGTGATGGCGCACGAGGCGGGCCACATCAAGAACCGCCACACCCTGCGCGACGGGGCCCAGAACGCCGGCAAACAGCCGATGTTCATGACCATGGCCCTGGGCGCCCTGGCTATAGCCGCCGGCGCGCCGGACGCGGGCGTGGCCCTGCTGGGCTCCAGTCAGTATTTCGGCGCCATTGGCGCGCTGCAATATATGCAGAGCCAGGAGGGCGAGGCCGACCTGACCGGCGCCCGCGCCCTGGAAGGCGCCGGTGAGTCCGGCGCGGGCCTGGTCTCCTTCTTCGAGAATTTCCGTTCGCAGGAAGTCTTCTCCGACGCCCGCCGCTATCCCTATTTCCGCAGCCACCCCCTTTCTTCGCAGCGCATCGAGTCAATGCGCCGCTTCGTTCAGGACCAGTCCCACTACGACCATCGCGACAGCCCCGAACGGATGGCCCAGCACGCGCTGATCCTGGCCAAGATCCACGCCTTCATGGATTCGCCGAACACCACCCTTCGCGCCTATCCCTCGACCGACGCCTCCCTGCCCGGCCGCTACGCCCGCGCCATCGCCTGGTACCGCGACGGCCAGACGGCCAAGGCCCTGGCGGCCGTCGACGCCCTGATCGCAGAGGATCCCGAAAACCCCTATTTCGCCGAACTGAAGGGCCAGATCTTCTTCGAGGAAGGTCGTCCCGCCGAGGCCGTGACCGCCCACCGCGAGGCCGTTCGCCTGGCCCCGGACGCCCCCCTGCTGCGCATCAACCTGGCCCACGCCCTGATCGGAACCGACGATCCCCAGAACCTCGACGAGGCCGTGAACCAGTTGAAACATGCCCTCGTGGCCGAGCAGGACAACACCATGGCCTGGCGACTTCTGGGCCAGGCCTTTGGCGCCCAGGGCAAGGAAGGCGAGGCCCGTCTGGCCACGGCCGAATATTATTTCGCCGCCGGTCAGGCGCGCGAGGCGACCATGTTCGCCCTACGCGCACGCAGCATGCTGGATCCCAGTTCGATCGAATGGCGCCGGGCCGTGGACATCGTGCTTGCGTCCGGGGCCACGCCGGACGATCTGCTGGACCTCGACCGCCGCGAATCCACGCGCAAGCCTGGAATGCTGAACCTGCCCCCTCCGCCCGTCCTGCCTTACCGAGAGCCCTGATGACCGACGAAGCCCCCGCGCCCGAAACTGCGCCCGTTCGTCCTGTCCGCTTCTCGGGCGCGCTCGCCGGTTATCTGGCCCTGGGCGTCTCGGTCGTCGCCCTGGGGCTGGCCGCCGCCCCCTATGTCACCGGCGGCTCCGGCGACAATGTCCGCGCCTATCTGCTGGAACATCCCGAGGTCCTTCAGGAGGTCAGCCTGGCTCTTCAGGCCAAGGAGGGTCAGGCCCGCGTCGACGAGACCAATGCGGCCGCATCGTCCAACGCCGCCCTACTGGCCCCCGACCGCCGCGATCCGGCCTTCGGCCCCGCCGACGCCAAGGTGACGGTGATCGAATTCTTCGACTTCCGCTGCCCCGGCTGCAAGGCCGTGGCTCCCCAGTTCCGCGACCTGATGGCCGCGCACCCCGACGTCCGTTTCGTCTTCAAGGATTGGCCGATCCTGGATCGCGGCGAGGACGTGGCGTCCCAGTACGCCGCCCGCGCCGCCCTGGCCGCGCATCAGCAGGGCAAATATCTTGAGGTCTACGACGCCCTGATGACCGAGCGCGCCCTGACGGTCGAGTCCATCGACCGGATCCTCGCCCAGCACGGCGTCGACATGGCCCGCGCCAAGGCGACCCTGGTCTCGCCCGAAACCACGCGCCACATCGCCGACATCCACACCACGGCCGCAGCGCTGAAGCTCCAGGGCACCCCGACCTTCTTCGTCAACGGCAAGGCCGCCGCCAGCATCGACCCGGCGGAAATCGACCGCATGATCGAGGCGGCGAAAAAATAGACGCCGCGCGCCCGCCTGGCCGTATCGAACCCTACGCCTCCGCCAGGCTCATCGGCCCGCCGATCCATTCCACCCCGGCGCGACGCAAGGCTTCGTTCGCGGCCGCCTCGTCGCCCCGCGCCAGTTCGGCCCGGTACAGGACGTAATAGCTGTAGGGGTCGTTGGGCCAGTCCTTCAGCAGTTCCTCGATCTTGACCTTGGCCCCGGCGGCGTCCCCTGATGCCAGCAAGGCGGCGGCCAGGCTGCGGCGGGTCGGATACCAGATCAGCGGCGGATCTCCGCCCTCGGGGTTCATCGCCTGGATCGCGGCGGCCCGGCCATAGGCGGCGACGGCGGCCTGATAATCGCCGTCGATCATGGCCGCCCGACCCTCCAGCACCTTCTGGAACAGCTCGGCGAACCCCTTCTGGCGATCCGCCATCTCGCCCTTGAAACCATCCTGCGCCAACAGGTCGGCTATGGCCTGCGCCTCAAGACGCACGGCAGAAGAATCGCCCCGTCGCGCCGCCGCCTCGCCCCGCGCATAGCGCCAGCCCGTTCGCATCAACGGCCGTCCCGCGTCCGGCTCGGCCAGAGCGGCGACCTGGGCGGCGGTCCCGAACCGGCCGTAGAGGGCATAGGCGTCGGCGGCCATGATCTGGCGGTAGACGATGAACCCCTCCTCTCCGGCTCTCGGTGCGGCCATCAGACCCGGATAGGCGGCCATATACCAGTCGGCCAGCTCCAGTCCCTTCTCGGCCCCGCCGGCCATCAGGGCGCCGCCCATGCCGAAATGGATATTGTGGGCGTGCAGCCTCATCGCCTTCACGCCGCCGGGCGGGCTGGCCAGCCGATCATAGGCTTTGTCCAGGGCCACGGCCTGGACATTGGACATCATCGCGTCCTTGTACCGCCCCACCCGGTAGAAGGTGTGCGACGGCATATGCACCAAGTGGCTGGCGGCCGGCGCCAGCCGGGCCAGCCGTTCGCCATAGGCCAGGGCCCGGTGCGGATCGTCGGACCATTCGGTCAGGTGGATATACAGATGGATGGCGCCCGGATTATCCGGCTTGACCGCCAGACTATGTTCCAGAATCTCCATGGCGCGGGTCACCGCCGGATCGGCCGCCTTGCCGTTCTCGTCCCACCAGTCGCCCTGCGGCTGCAGCATCCAGGCGTCGGCGGCGATATTGCCGACCGAGACGTCGTCGGGATTGCGCTTGGCGATCCGATCCATGGCGCGGGCGAAACGCATGGCGCGACTGCTTTCCTTGCCGGAGTAGCGCTGGATCAAGGCGTCGATCATCTGGCGCTGCATCGGCGTGGCGTCGCGCGCCAGACGCCGGGCTTCGCGCGCGACCCTCAGGCCCGTGGCGATCGAGAGCTCGTCGGTCCCGCCCCCGTTAAGGTTCGGCCCCATGGCCCAGGCCTCTCCCCAGGCGCACATGCCGCAATCCGGATCCAGCCGCCGCGCCTTGCGGAAGGCGCGCACCGATTCCGTATGTTCGAAGGCCCAACGCAGCCGCACCCCGTGGTCGAACCAGGCCTGGGCCTCGGGGTTGGTCGTATCGACCGGGAAGCCGTCCGTCCCGAACCCGGGAACCATGACCATGTCCGCCGTCGGCTGGACATCTCCGGCCGTCTCGGGCCGCCCACAGACCTGCGGATTTTCGAGCAGGGCCAGGGTCGCCCCCGTCGCCGTGGCGTCCGCCACCGCGATCGGCGCGATCAGACAGGCGACACAGGCGGTCGCGGCGAGAATGGCCTTGTTCATGGAAGCTCCCCCGTCGCCAAGCGCCATAATGCGTTGAAAACCCGGAACCGCCAAGACCGCCCCCTCTCGCGGACAAAAGCTCGCACAGCAAAACGGCCCCGGAGTTTCCTCCGGGGCCGTTCTGTTACGCATACACTGATCGGCCTCAAGCCGCGCGTGAGCGCGTTAGGCCAAACAAGAGAGACCTTCGATTACTCGATGATCTTGGCGACGACGCCGGCGCCGACGGTGCGGCCGCCTTCACGGATGGCGAAGCGCAGGCCCTGGTCCATGGCGATCGGGGTGATCAGTTCGACGTTCAGCTCGGCGTTGTCGCCGGGCATGATCATTTCGACGCCTTCCTTCAGGTGAACGATGCCGGTCACGTCCGTGGTGCGGAAGTAAAACTGCGGACGATAGTTCGTGAAGAACGGGGTGTGACGACCGCCTTCTTCCTTGGTCAGGATATAGGCTTCAGCCAGGAACTTGGTGTGCGGGGTGATCGAACCCGGCTTGCACAGAACCTGACCGCGCTCGACGTCTTCACGCTTGGTGCCGCGCAGCAGAACGCCGACGTTGTCGCCCGCCTGACCTTGGTCCAGCAGCTTGCGGAACATTTCGACGCCGGTGCAGGTCGTCTTCTGGACCGGGCGGATGCCGACGATCTCGACTTCTTCACCGACCTTGACGATGCCCTTTTCGACGCGGCCCGTGACCACGGTGCCGCGGCCCGAGATCGAGAAGACGTCTTCGACCGGCATCAGGAAGGGCAGGTCGACCGGACGTTCCGGCTGCGGGATATAGGCGTCGACGGTTTCCATCAGGGCCAGAACGCGCTGTTCGCCGATTTCCGGGTTCACGCCGTCGGTCGCGGCCTTGGCCGAACCCTTGGTGATCGGAATATCGTCGCCCGGGAACTGGTACGACGAGAGCAGCTCGCGCACTTCCATCTCGACCAGTTCCAGCAGTTCTTCATCGTCGACCAGGTCGACCTTGTTCATGAAGACCACCAGGGCCGGCACGCCGACCTGACGGGCCAGCAGGATGTGCTCGCGCGTTTGCGGCATCGGGCCGTCGGCGGCCGAAACCACCAGGATCGCGCCGTCCATCTGCGCCGCGCCGGTGATCATGTTCTTCACATAGTCGGCGTGGCCGGGGCAGTCGACGTGGGCGTAGTGACGGTTGGCCGTCTCATATTCCACGTGCGCCGTGTTGATCGTGATGCCGCGCGCCTTCTCTTCCGGCGCAGCGTCGATGTCCGCATAGGCCATCGCCTTCGCGCCGCCGGCCTTCGCCAGCGTCATCGTGATCGCCGCCGTCAGCGTCGTCTTGCCGTGGTCAACGTGACCGATCGTGCCGATGTTGCAGTGCGGCTTCGTGCGTTCGAACTTTTCCTTGGCCATTCTCTAGCTCCTAAGGTCCCCGAACCGGGGGTTCCTGCAGTTTGGGGGTTAAGGCGCCCGATCTTGAGATCGGGCGCTTGTAGGTCCGCTTTTCCGAAAGGGAAAGCTTAGGCGTACTTCTTGATCACTTCGTCGGCGACGTGCTGCGGCACCGGCTCGTAGTGGTCGTACTGCATGGTGAACTGGGCGCGGCCCTGAGACATGCCGCGCAGGGTGTTCACATAGCCGAACATGTTGGCCAGCGGCACGAAGGCGTTCACGACGGTGGCGTTGCCGCGCATGTCCTGACCCTGGATCATGCCGCGACGGCCGTTCAGGTCGCCGATGACCGAGCCGAGGTATTCCTCGGGGGTCACGACCTCGACCGCCATGATCGGCTCGAGCAGCTTCGGTCCGCCCTTTTCGCGCAGTTCGCGGAAGGCGGCGCGCGAGGCGATTTCGAAGGCCAGGACCGAGGAGTCGACGTCGTGGTAGGCGCCGTCGATCAGGGTCGCCTTGACGTCGATGACCGGGAAACCGGCCAGCAGGCCGTTGTCCTTGGCCGACTTCAGGCCCTTTTCGACGCCCGGGATATATTCCTTGGGCACCGCGCCGCCGACGATGGCCGACTCGAACTGGAAGTCCGAACCCGGCTCGCCCGGCTCGAACACCAGCTTGACGCGGGCGAACTGGCCCGTACCGCCGGTCTGCTTCTTGTGGGTGTAGTCGATCTCGACCTTGCGGCTGATCGATTCACGATAGGCGACCTGCGGCGCGCCGATGGTGGCCTCGACCTTGTAGGTGCGCTTCAGGATGTCGATCTTGATGTCCAGGTGAAGCTCGCCCATGCCCTTCAGGATGGTCTGGCCCGACTCGTGGTCGGTCGAGACGGTGAAGGACGGATCTTCCGAAGCCAGCTTGGCCAGGGCGACGCCCAGCTTTTCCTGGTCGGCCTTGGTCTTGGGCTCGACGGCGATCTCGATGACCGGCGCCGGGAATTCCATCCGCTCCAGGATGACGGGCGACTTGATCGGGTCGCACAGGGTGTCGCCGGTGCGGGTGTCCTTCAGGCCGGCCAGGGCGACGATGTCGCCGGCGTAGGCTTCCTTGATGTCCTCGCGGTTGTTGGAGTGCATCAGCAGCATGCGGCCGACGCGTTCCTTCTTGTCGCGGGTCGAGTTCAGCAGGCCCATGCCCGTTTCCATCTTGCCCGAGTACAGGCGGCAGAAGGTCAGCGAGCCGACGAAGGGGTCGTCCATGATCTTGAAGGCCAGGACCGACAGGGGCTCTTCGTCCGAGGCGCGACGCACGACCGGCTCTTCGGTCTTGTAGTCGATGCCCGGGGTCGGCGGGATGTCGATCGGCGACGGCAGATAGTCGACGACGGCGTCCAGCAGCGTCTGCACGCCCTTGTTCTTGAAGGCCGAGCCGCACAGGATCGGATAGAAGGCGCCGGTCAGCACGGCCTTGCGGATGCACTTCTTGATGACTTCTTCCGAAGGCTCGGCGCCTTCGAGATAGGCTTCCATCGCCTCGTCATCCAGTTCGACCGCGTTGTCGATCAGGTACTGGCGGGCTTCGGCGGCCTTGTCGGCCAGGTCAGCGGGGATTTCCTCGTCGCGGAAGTTCGCGCCCAGGGCGTCGTTGTCCCAGACCACGGCCTTCATGCGGACCAGGTCGACCAGGCCCGACAGATTGGATTCGGCGCCGATCGGGAACTGGATCGGCACGGCCTTGGCGCCCAGACGGTCGCGGATCGACTCGACCGACTTGTCGAAGTCGGCGCCGATCTTGTCCATCTTGTTGACGAAGACGATGCGCGGCACGCGGTACTTGTCGGCCTGGCGCCAGACGGTCTCGGTCTGCGGCTCGACGCCGGCGTTGCCGTCCAGCACCGCCACGGCGCCGTCAAGCACGCGCAGCGAACGCTCGACTTCGATGGTGAAGTCCACGTGGCCGGGGGTGTCGATGATGTTGAGGCGCTTTTCTTTCCAGAAGGCGGTCGTCGCGGCCGACGTGATGGTGATGCCGCGTTCCTGCTCCTGGTCCATCCAGTCCATGGTGGCGGCGCCGTCGTGGACTTCGCCGATCTTGTGGGACTTGCCCGTGTAATACAGGATCCGCTCGGTCGTCGTCGTCTTGCCCGCGTCGATGTGGGCCATGATGCCGAAGTTGCGGTAGTCTTCGATGTTATGCGTGCGGGGCATTAGAGCGTCCCTTGAGGGCTTCGGACGCGAACGCGCCCTACGAAATGTCGGATATGACGGCGCGGGCGATTTAGCTCAAACCGCCCGCGCCGGATAGTCTTAGATAGGAACCGCCCCATACCTTCGAAAGGGAGACGGTTTTAAGACGTTACCAGCGATAGTGGCTGAAGGCGCGGTTCGCCTCGGCCATCTTGTGGGTGTCTTCGCGCTTCTTGACCGCGGTGCCGCGGTTGTTCGAGGCGTCCAGCAGCTCGGCGGCCAGCTTCTCGGTCATGGTGTTCTCGCCACGCTTGCGGGCGGCGTTGACCAGCCAGCGGATGGCCAGGGCGCGACGACGGTCCGGACGGACTTCGACCGGCACCTGATAGGTGGCGCCGCCGACGCGACGCGAGCGGACTTCGACCGACGGGGCGACGTTGTCCAGGGCGGTGTGGAAGGTCTCGACCGCGGTCTGCTCCTTCTTCTTGTCCGCCAGGATGTCGAAGGCGCCGTAAACGATGTTTTCGGCGACGGCCTTCTTACCTTCGTACATGACGTAGTTCATGAACTTGGTGACGATCAGGTCCCCGAACTTGGGATCCGGCAGAACTTCACGCTTCTGGGCGCGGTGACGACGCGACATGGGTTATTCCTCTTGGGTCCCGACGGTCGCCGGGAAGATCTCGAAAAGGCCTCCGGGCGCGACGGCCCGGAAGCGATAGGTCTCGCGACCGGCTTACTTCGGACGCTTGGCGCCGTAGTGCGAACGGCGCTGCTTGCGGTCCTTGACGCCTTGCGTGTCGAGCACGCCGCGCAGGATGTGGTAGCGAACGCCGGGCAAGTCCTTCACGCGGCCGCCGCGGATCAGCACGACTGAGTGCTCTTGAAGGTTGTGGCCTTCGCCGGGGATGTAGCAAACGGCTTCGTAGCCGTTCTTGGCCAGACGGACCTTGGCGACCTTACGCAGAGCCGAGTTCGGCTTCTTCGGGGTCGTGGTGTACACGCGGGTGCAGACGCCGCGACGCTGGGGCGAACCCTCCAGGGCCGGCACCTTGTTACGGGTGGGCTTGGGCTTGCGCGGCTTGCGGATCAGCTGGTTGATCGTGGGCATTGAGACTGGTCTCGACTTCTATTGGGGGGCGTGTGTCTTTCGACCGAGGCGCCCCACGCCTTCTTTTGTGAACGAGGGACCATTCCCTCGCCCGGGTTGTCATCGAGGCCGATGTCGTGACCGCAAACAGCCCCCGGTTCGCTCCGGCGAACCGGAAAACACAAAGGGCCGGAACGCGCGCTTTGGGCGTTCCGGCGGCGCACAGGCCGTCCGTTCAATTGTCACGATCTCGGCGACCGGCGAACCGGCCACGCCTCGAAAGTGGGCGGCTTCTACGCGCGATGGGGGCTCAGGTCAAGTTGGACGACCGCTTGCGCCCTCAGTTCCTGGAGAGATCTTCCAGAACGCCCAGAAAACCCTCCATTCTCCCCGTAGAAGGGTGGCGCTGGCAGCCCCATCCGCTTGATGTCGCGTTCTGCGATCTCGAGTTCTCCCGAACGACACGAGGAGGCAAGACGGATACCTCCCCCATGGCGACGCCGTCACACAGGCCTGACGCGAACAAGTCAAACCCGCGCCTGAAAGCAGCCATGCTTGCAGCCCAGCTTGATCCCGGCGGAGGATGAACACGACATGGGGAGCCAGGGGGCCAAGGGAGCGGCGACGCGGACGACGGGGCGCGTGATCGTCTCCTCCGGCGTCAAGGCCGGGCTGAGGCGCAAGGCCGGCTTGGCGACGGCGTCCGTCGCTTTGAACGCCGCCCTGATCGCCGCCCTCTCCTACACGGCCCTGGGCGTCGATGAGCGCGATATCGTCGCCGAGCCGCCGCTGATCTATCTGGATATCGAACCCCGTCCCCTGCTGCCCGACGAACGGCCCCGCGTGCCGACCGTGGCGACGCCGGACGTCGCGCCGGCCGCCGCCGCGTCGAACGTCCCGGTCGCCCGGTCCGCATCAGCTTCCGCGCCCCAGGCGACCGCCCGCCCCGCCCCGCTTCGTCCCCGCCTCGCCGCGCCGACGCCCGAGGGAGCGCCGCCGCCCCCGGACGTCTGGCGTGTCGATCCCGCCAATCGGGCCGACGCCATGGCCCGGAGCCTGCGCCAGGGGATCGTCGGCTGCACCTCGCCCGATCTGCTGAACGAGGCGGAGCGTCGACATTGCAGCCAGGAAACCGCCCGACGGGGCGAGAACGCCGCCCCGATCAGCGGCAGCGGCAACCCCGGACGCGACGCGGCCTTCGCTCGCCAGGGCGCGCGACGTCTGGCCGAATGGGAGGCCCGACGCCGACCTCTGTCCGGCGGCGTCGGCGTGGTCGGCCCGGCGGACTGCGTCGGCTCCAACTTCGGCACGGGCTGCGCGGGCGCCCACCTCAACCCCTCCCTTGCGCCGGACTCCAGCCGCAACGCCCAGACCCGGCGCGACGGCCATCGCGCCGGCGGCGTACCCCTGACGCCCGGCGCCTCTGCACCGATGGAGCCTTGGGAGGACTAGCGAACAGAAAAAGGGCGGCCCCGTCGCCGGCGCCGCCCCTGTTCATTCAGTGTCTTCGAAACCGGAGATCAGCCTTCGCTGCTCTCCAACTCCAGTTGCAGTTCGGCCGGCAGCGGCTCGATCGAGTCTTCGCGGGCCTGGGTCAGTTCCGCGTCCCGCTCGTTGGCGATCTTCTGCAGGGCCCGCAGATAGGCGCCCGTACCGGCCGGGATCAGGCGGCCGACGATGACGTTTTCCTTCAGGCCTTCCAGCATGTCCTTCTTGCCGTGGACCGAGGCGTCGGTGAGGACGCGGGTGGTCTCCTGGAAGGACGCCGCCGAGATGAAGCTGCGGGTCTGCAGCGACGCCTTGGTGATGCCCAGCAGGACGGGCTGGGTGGTGGCCAGGCGGCCGCCACGCTTCTCGACCTTCTGGTTTTCCAGAACGGCTTCGGCCACTTCGACGGTGTCGCCGCGGATCAGGGTGGTTTCACCCGAATCCAGGACTTCCACCTTCTGCAGCATCTGACGCACGATGACTTCGATGTGCTTGTCGTTGATCGGCACGCCTTGCAGTCGATAGACCTCCTGCACTTCGTTCACCAGATACTCGGCCAGCGCCTCGACGCCCTGGATGCGCAGCAGGTCGTGCGGATCCGGGTTGCCGTCGATGATGTAGTCGCCCTTCTGGATCAGATCGCCGTCGTGGACGGAGATATGCTTGCCCTTGGGGATCAGGAACTCGACCGGTTCGCCCTGCACGCCGTCGGCGTTGACTTCCGGCGTGATCTTGATGCGGCGCTTGTTCTTGTAGTCGCGACCGAATTCGACGCGGCCATCCATCTCGGCGATGACGGCGCAGTCCTTCGGACGACGGGCTTCGAACAGTTCGGCGACGCGCGGCAGACCGCCGGTGATGTCGCGGGTCTTGGCGCCTTCGGTCGGGACGCGGGCGATGATCTCGCCCGGCTTGACCTCGTCGCCGTTCGACACGGACAGAACCGCGCCCACGGGCAGCAGGTAACGGGCGTCAGAGCCCGAGGCCAGCTTGGCGTAGGCGTCGCCCAGGGTGACGCCCATGGCCGGACGCAGGTCGGAACCACGCGGGCTGGCGCGCCAGTCGCTGACGACGCGCTGGGCGATGCCCGTCGCTTCGTCGGTTTCTTCCTTGACCGACAGACCTTCGACCAGGTCTTCAAAGCGCACGACGCCGCCGACTTCCGTCAGGATCGGGGTGGTGTAGGGGTCCCACTCGGCCAGGCGTTGGCCGCGCTTCACCTCGCCGCCGTCCTTGACCCGGATCCGGGCGCCGTACGGGGCCTTGTGCGTTTCGCGGTCCTTGCCGTCGACGACCACGGTCACGGTGACGTTGCGGCTCATGGCCACCAGGTCCCCGTGGGCCGCGACGACGGTCGGGCCGGCGACGCGGGCCACACCGGCGTTGGTCGCCTCCATGAAGGAGGTTTCCGCCACCTGGGCCGTGCCGCCGATGTGGAAGGTCCGCATCGTCAGCTGGGTGCCCGGCTCGCCGATCGACTGGGCGGCGATGACGCCGACCGCTTCGCCGATGTTGACGTTGGTGCCGCGCGCCAGGTCACGGCCGTAGCAGTTGGCGCAGATGCCGGCTTCCGCCTCGCAGGTCAGGGCCGAACGGACCTTGACCGACTGGACGCCGGCGGCGTCGACCGCCTCGACCACTTCTTCCACCAGATAGGTGTCGGCGGGGAACAGGACGTTATCGGTGCCCGGCTCCTTGATGTCCTCGGCCGCATAGCGACCCAGGATGCGCTGACCCAGCGAGACCAGGACGTCGCCGCCCTCCATCACCGCGCGCAGCGTGATGCCGCGGGTCGAGCCGCAGTCGATTTCGGTGACGATCGAGTCCTGCGCCACGTCGACCAGACGACGCGTCAGATAGCCGGAGTTGGCGGTCTTCAGCGCGGTGTCGGCCAGACCCTTACGGGCGCCGTGGGTGGAGTTGAAGTATTCAAGGACGGTCAGGCCTTCCTTGAAGTTCGAGGTGATCGGCGTCTCGATGATCTCGCCGGACGGCTTGGCCATCAGGCCGCGCATGCCGCCCAGTTGCTTCATCTGCGCCTGCGAACCCCGGGCGCCGGAGTTGGCCATCATGAAGACCGAGTTGATGTCGGGGTTCTCACCCTCGATCAGAACGCGCGGCTGCGCGATCTCGCCCATCATGGCGTCGGCGATCCGGTCCGTGGCCTTGGCCCAGGCGTCGACGACCTTGTTGTACTTCTCGCCGCGCGTGATCAGGCCGTCGGCGTACTGTTGTTCGTACTCCTCGACCTGGGTGCGGGTTTCGGCGACCAGCTCGGCCTTCTTCGCCGGAATGACGATGTCGTCCTTGCCGAAGGAGATGCCCGCCTTGGCGGCCTCGCGGAAGCCCAGGCCCATCATCTGGTCGGCGAAGATGACCGTCGCCTTCTGACCGCAGTGGCGATAGACCACGTCGATCAGATTGCCGATTTCCTTCTTGGTCAGGTTCTTTTCGAGCAGGCGATAGCCGACGTTCGGGTTGCGCGGCAGCAGGGCCGCCAGCTTCATCCGGCCCGGCGTCGTGTCGATGACCTTGGTCACCTCCTTGCCTTCGGCGTCCTGTTCCGTCCAGCGCGCCTTGATGCGGCTGTGCAGGGTGACGACCTTGGCGTCCAGCGCGGCGTCGATCTCGCCCATGTTGGCGAACAGCTTGCCTTCACCCGGCTCGCCGTCCTTGACCAGCGACAGATAGTACAGACCCAGGACGATGTCCTGCGACGGCACGATGATCGGCTTGCCGTTGGCGGGCGACAGGATGTTGTTGGTCGACATCATCAGGACGCGCGCTTCGAGTTGCGCCTCCAGCGACAGCGGGACGTGAACAGCCATCTGGTCGCCGTCGAAGTCGGCGTTGAAGGCGGTGCAGACCAGCGGGTGCAGGCGGATGGCCTTGCCCTCGATCAGCTTGGGCTCGAACGCCTGGATGCCCAGACGGTGAAGCGTCGGCGCGCGGTTCAGCAGGACCGGGTGCTCGCGGATGACCTCGTCCAGGATGTCCCAGACGGCGGGCTGTTCGCGCTCGACCATACGCTTGGATTGCTTGACGGTGCCCGACAGGCCCTTGGCGTCCAGGCGCGCGTAGATGAAGGGCTTGAACAGCTCCAGCGCCATCTTCTTGGGCAGGCCGCACTCGTGCAGCTTCAGTTCTGGACCGACGGTGATGACCGAACGGCCCGAATAGTCGACGCGCTTGCCCAGAAGGTTCTGACGGAAGCGGCCCTGTTTGCCCTTCAGCATGTCGGCCAGCGACTTCAGCGGACGCTTGTTGGCGCCCGTGATCACGCGGCCGCGACGGCCGTTGTCGAACAGGGCGTCAACCGATTCCTGCAGCATCCGCTTTTCGTTGCGGATGATGATGTCCGGCGCCCGCAGCTCCATCAGGCGCTTCAGACGGTTGTTCCGGTTGATCACGCGGCGGTACAGGTCGTTCAGGTCGGAGGTCGCAAAACGACCGCCGTCCAGCGGCACCAGCGGGCGCAGTTCCGGCGGGATGACCGGCACGATGGTCAGGATCATCCACTCGGGCTTGTTGCCCGATTCCAGGAAGGCCTCGATCAGCTTCAGGCGCTTGGACGCCTTCTTGGCCTTCATTTCCGACGGGCTGTCCGCCAGCTCGCCGCGGTGCTTTTCAGCCTCGGCGTGCAGGTCGATGCCCATCAGCAGGTTGCGGACGGCCTCGGCGCCGATCTCGGCGGTGAAGCCGTCGTCGCCGTATTCTTCCTGGTAGCGATAGAACTCGTCTTCCGTCAGCAGCTGGTTCTGCTTCAGCGGGGTCAGGCCCGGCTCGGTGACGATGTAGTTCTCGAAATACAGGACGCGCTCGACGTCCTTCAGCGCCATGTCCAGCATCAGCGAGATGCGCGACGGCAGCGACTTCAGGAACCAGATGTGGGCGACCGGGGCGGCCAGGTCGATGTGACCCATGCGCTCGCGGCGAACGCGAGCCAGCGTGACTTCGACGCCGCACTTCTCGCAGATGATGCCCTTGTACTTCATGCGCTTGTACTTGCCGCACAGGCATTCGTAGTCCTTGGTCGGGCCAAAGATACGGGCGCAGAACAGGCCGTCACGCTCGGGCTTGAACGTGCGGTAGTTGATGGTTTCCGGCTTCTTGATCTCGCCGAACGACCACGACCGGATCTTCTCCGGCGAGGCCAGGGCGATCTTGATCTGGTCGAAGGTCGGGGTGACCGGGACCGGGTTGAAGATGTTCAGGACTTCCTGGTTCATCTTGGGTTCCTTGCTGCGGTCGGAGACCGCGAAAAACTTAGTGGCGAGTGGCGAGTGGTGAGTGGCGAGTAAGAAGGGGGATCACGGCGCTGAATTTCTTCACTCGCCACTCGCCACTCATTACTCGCCACTCTGAGGCGCTACGCGCCTCAGCTGTTCTCCAGCTCCACGTTCAGACCCAGCGAACGCATTTCCTTGATGAGCACGTTGAAGCTCTCGGGAATGCCGGCCTCGAAGCTGTCGTCGCCGCGGACGATGGCCTCGTAGACCTTGGTCCGGCCGGCCACGTCGTCGGACTTCACCGTCAGCATCTCCTGCAGGGTGTAGGCGGCGCCGTAGGCTTCCAGAGCCCAGACCTCCATTTCCCCGAAGCGCTGACCGCCGAACTGCGCTTTGCCGCCCAGCGGCTGCTGGGTGACCAGCGAGTACGGGCCGATGGAGCGGGCGTGGATCTTGTCGTCGACCAGGTGGTGCAGCTTCAGCATGTAGATGTAGCCGACCGTGACCGGACGCTTGAACTGCTCGCCGGTCTGGCCGTCGTACAGGATCGACTGGGCCGACTTGTTCAGCCCCGCCTCTTCCAGCAGGCGTTCGATGTCGCCGATGTGCGCGCCGTCGAAGACCGGGGTCGCGAAGGGCACGCCCTTGGACAGGTTCTTCGCCAGTTCGATCAGTTCTTCCTCATCCTGCGGCAACGGGGTTTCCGGGCCGTAGATATGGGTCAGACGATCGATCAGCGCCTGCTTCTGACCGCCCTGCTGCCAGGCTTCCAGTAGACCGGAGATCTGCTTGCCCAGACCGGCGGCGGCCCAACCCAGGTGGGTTTCGAAGATCTGACCGATGTTCATGCGCGACGGCACGCCCAGCGGGTTCAGAACGACGTCGACGTGGGTGCCGTCTTCCAGGTGCGGCATGTCCTCGATCGGCAGGATCTTGGAGATGACGCCCTTGTTGCCGTGACGGCCGGCCATCTTGTCGCCGGGCTGAAGCTTGCGCTTCACGGCCACGAAGACCTTGACCATCTTCATCACGCCGGGGGGCAGTTCGTCGCCGCGTTGCAGCTTCTCGACCTTGTCTTCGAAACGACGGTCCAGTTGCTTGCGAGCGTCTTCGAACTGGCGCTTCATCGCCTCCAGCTCGCCCATGGCCTTCTCGTCGTCCAGGGCGATCTGCCACCACAGACCACGGCTGACCTCGGCCAGCTTCTCTTCGGTCAGTTCACCGCGACCGATGCCCTTGGGCCCCGACACGGCGTTCTTGCCCAGGATCAGCGGCTTCAGGCGGCCATAGACGTTGCGCTCCAGGATCTTGAGCTCGTCGTCGCGGTCCTTGCCCAGACGTTCGATCTCGGCGCGTTCGATCGCCATGGCGCGCTCGTCCTTGTCGACGCCGTGACGGTTGAAGACGCGAACGTCCACGATCGTGCCGGCGACGCCGGGCGGCAGGCGCAGGCTGGTGTCGCGCACGTCCGAAGCCTTCTCGCCGAAGATGGCGCGCAGCAGCTTCTCTTCCGGGGTCATCGGGCTTTCGCCCTTCGGCGTCACCTTGCCGACCAGGATGTCGCCCGGCTGGACTTCGGCGCCGATGGCCACGATGCCCGCTTCGTCGAGGTTGCGCAGGGCTTCCTCGCCGACGTTGGGGATGTCGCGGGTGATTTCTTCGGGGCCCAACTTCGTGTCACGCGCCATCACTTCGAATTCCTCGAGGTGGATGGAGGTGAAGACGTCGTCGCGCACGATGCGCTCCGAGATCAGGATGGAGTCTTCGAAGTTGTAGCCGTTCCAGGGCATGAAGGCGACGAGGGCGTTGCGGCCCAGGGCCAGTTCGCCCAGGTCCGTCGACGGGCCGTCGGCGATCACGTCGCCGGCCTTGACCGCGTCGCCCACGCGCACGATCGGGCGCTGGTTGATGCAGGTCGACTGGTTCGAACGCTGGAACTTAGACAGACGATAGATGTCGACGCCCGAACGGGCGGCGTCCACGTCGCCGGTGGCGCGCACGACGATCCGGGTGCCGTCGATCTGTTCGACGACGCCTTCACGACGGGCGACCACGACGGCGCCGGAGTCCACGGCCACGACCGCTTCCATCCCGGTGCCGACCAGCGGCGCATCCGACTGCACCAGCGGCACGGCCTGACGTTGCATGTTCGCGCCCATCAGTGCGCGGTTGGCGTCATCGTTTTCCAGGAAGGGGATCAGGGCGGCGGCGACCGAAACGACCTGTTTCGGCGACACGTCCATCATGTCCACGGCGTCCTTGTTCAGGAGCTGGGATTCACCGTTGATCCGGCCGGGGACCAGGTCCTCGACGATCATGCCGTCCTTCAGTTCGATATTGGCCTGGGCGATCGTGTATTTCGACTCTTCCATGGCCGAGATGTAGACCACCTCGCCCTGGGCCTGGCCGTCCTTCACGCGACGGTACGGGCTCTCGATGAAGCCGTACTTGTTGACGCGCGCGTGGGTGGCCAGCGAGTTGATCAGGCCGATGTTCGGGCCTTCCGGCGTTTCGATCGGGCAGATGCGGCCGTAGTGGGTCGGGTGGACGTCGCGGACTTCGAAGCCCGCGCGCTCCCGCGTCAGACCGCCCGGGCCAAGCGCCGAAAGGCGACGCTTGTGGGTGATTTCCGACAGCGGGTTCGTCTGGTCCATGAACTGCGACAGCTGCGACGAACCGAAGAACTCGCGCACCGCGGCGGCGGCCGGCTTGGCGTTGATCAGGTCGTGCGGCATGACCGTGTCGATATCGACCGAGGACATGCGCTCCTTGATGGCGCGCTCCATCCGCAGCAGGCCGACGCGGTACTGGTTCTCCAGCAGTTCGCCGACCGAACGGACGCGGCGGTTGCCCAGGTTGTCGATGTCGTCGATCTCGCCGCGGCCGTCCTTCAGGCCGACCAAGATCTGCAGCACCTTCAGCACGTCGTCCTTGCGCAGGACGCGGATCTCGTCGGAAACCTCGGGGGTCTCCAGGCGCATGTTCATCTTGACCCGGCCGACGGCCGACAGGTCGTAGCGTTCGCTGTCGAAGAACAGCGAGTTGAACATGGCTTCGGCGGCTTCCGGGGTCGGCGGCTCGCCCGGACGCATCACGCGATAGACGTCGAACAGGGCGTCCTCGCGGTTGTCGTTCTTGTCCACCCGCAGGGTGTTGCGCATGTAGGCGCCGACCGTGACATGGTCGATGTCCAGCACTTCGATGGTGGTGAAGCCGTTTTGCTCCAGCACTTCGATGGTCGGGGCGTCCAGCTCGTCGCCGGCCTCGGCGAAGATCTCGCCGGTCTCGAAGTTGACGGCGTCATTGGCCAGATATTTGGTGACCAGGGCGTCGGCGGCCAGCGACAGCGACGTCGTGGTGTCGCCCAGCTTCTTGGCGGCGCGGGCGCTGATCTTCTGACCGGCCTGGGCGATCACTTCGCCGGTGTCGGCGTCGACCAGATCGAACTCGGGCTTCACCCCGCGCCAGCGCTCGGCCTTATACGGCGTGACCCAACCCTCGCCGCGCTTTTCGTAAGGCACGGTCTCGTAGAAGGTCTTCAGGATTTCTTCGCCGTCCATGCCCAGACCCATCAGGAAGGTCGTGGCCGGCAGCTTGCGGCGGCGGTCGATGCGGACATAGACCACGTCCTTGGCGTCGAACTCGAAGTCGAGCCACGAGCCGCGGTACGGGATCACGCGGGCGGCGAACAGCAGCTTGCCCGAGCTGTGGGTCTTGCCCTTGTCGTGGTCGAAGAAGACGCCCGGCGACCGGTGCATCTGCGACACGATCACCCGCTCAGTGCCGTTGACGATGAAGGTGCCTTTGTCCGTCATGAGCGGGATGTCGCCCATATAGACGTCCTGCTCCTTGATGTCCTTGACCGAACGGGCGCCCGTTTCCTCGTCGGTCTCAAAGACGATCAGCCGCAGCTTGACCTTCAGCGGCGCGGCATAGGTCATGTCGCGCTGGATGCATTCCTCGACGTCGTACTTCGGATCCTCGAACTCGTACGAGACGTATTCCAGGATGGCGCGCTCGTTGAAGTCCTTGATCGGGAAGACCGACTTGAACACCGCCTCGATGCCCTGCTCCTTGCGCTGGCCCGGACGGACCTCGCGCTGCAGGAACTGTTCGTAGGAGGCGCGCTGAACCTCGATCAGGTTCGGCATCGCCACCGCTTCGGGGATACGCCCGAAGGATTTGCGGATACGCTTCTTGCCGGTGAACGAAGTGGCGGTGGCGACCTGACCGTTGATGGCGAGATCGTGGGCGACGTCAGTCATTCAGTGTTTCCCATGGCGCACGATCCGGGGGAAATCGCGCGTGAAATGCAGCGGCCACGGCGCGCGTCTCCGCGTCCGCAGCCAGGTTTTCGGCGTCCACCCTCGGCCCGTCGCCGGGCCAGGACGCCTGAAATATACCGGCTCCCTGGGGAAGGAGCCGCGCCTTCGCTCCGGTCGGAGGGCGACGGACCGGGCCTCGGCGCTTGCGCGCAGACTCTTTAGGAGTGTTGCGGAAAGCGGATATATACTCGCTTCGACGGCGAAATAAAGCCCCCCGCGGAACCTTTTTCCGCCGTCCAGAACCCCTCCGTCTCTCCGCTCCGCTTCGAGCCACCTCCCCATAAATGGGGAGGAGACAGCAACCGCACACCTGTCTCCTCCCCGCTCTGCGGGGAGGTGGCGCGGCGCTTCTTCAGCGCCGTGACGGAGGGGCTCTCCACCGCATCACCAATCCTCCCCAATCCCGTTGCCGCCCTCCCCGCCCTGTTCTAGCGTCGCCATATGACTCGCATCGCCCTCGCCGCCCTCGCCGCCCTGTCCCTCGCCGCCTGCGCCACGCGCGGCGAGCCCGTCACCTACGCCGAGACCGCCTCGGCCGCCGCCCGCGCCGCCGCCCAGGTCGAGGGCCAGGTCGAGGGCCACACGCCCCTGTCCCCGCAACAGGCCTGGGACGCCGGCAACACCGCCTATCTCGCCTGGAACGGCGCCCGTCGCGGCTGGACCACCACCGCCAGCGGCCTGCAATACCGCCGCGTCGGCAAGGCCCACCCCAAGGGCGCCCAGCCCTCGGCGACCGATACGGTCAAGGTCCACTACCGCGGCACCTTCATCGACGGGCGCGAGTTCGACAGCTCTTACGCTCGCAACCAGCCCGCCGAATTCCCGCTGAACCGCGTCATCAAGGGCTGGACCGAGGGCGTCGCCCTGATGCACGTCGGCGAGATCTACGAGTTCGTCATCCCCGCCTCGCTCGGCTACGGCTCGCGCTGGGTCGGCGGCGACGAACTGCCGCCCAACTCGACCCTGCGTTTCTCGGTCGAACTGCTGGACGTGACGCCGGCGGGCTGATCGGAGAGGGGCGAATTAGGGGGACTGGACCGGGCTTGATCACCCAATTCTGAAGTCAAACCTCTGCCCTTTCCGAGACTTGGTCTGAAGATTCGTCTCCCAGCCAGCCTGGGTTGGCGGCGCGCGCATGATCTCGGGCATGACCGATGATCTCTCAGACCCCGTCTCCGCCCCGGCGCCCTGGACGCGCCGATCCCCCGCCGTCTGGTCCGCCGCGCGCGCCGACTATCTCGCCGGCGGCTCGGCCGCCGAAGTGTGCGAGCGCCATGGGCTCAGCGTTTCGACCTTCCGCTGGCGCGCCCGAACCGAGGGCTGGCGCCTGTCGGATCAGCCGCACGGCGAAGTCTTCGTCCCTCTGGACGAGGAGGACCTGGCCTTCATGGACGCTGGCCTGCCGTGCAATTCCTCGGACATGGCCCGCCTGGCCTGGTCCAACGCCACGCGAGCGATGCGCGACGGCAAGCTGATCGAGGCGCGCGGATGGACGCGGCTGCACGGTGAGCTGGTCCAGATGGTCGACAGCGACCGTTCGTTGCTGAAGGCCTATGCCCGCTGGGCGGAAAAGGCGGAAACCGCCCATTTCATCCCCAGGATTCCGCCTCTTCGCCCCATGGAGGAGGACTGATCCCAAATTGCACTCTTTTGCATATTGCACTGTTTTCGAGGTGTGCAGGTTCAATTTGGGCGTCCCCGACATCGGACGACAGCGCCCAGACTTGACGCCCTCGCCCCTGCGGCGGACTGTCGCGCTCTCCCCGTGGCTTGAGAGTTCGTGTCGATGATTCAATCCCGCCTGAGCGCCGCCGGCCTCGCCCTGCTGCTCGTCTCCGCCGCCCCGGCGGCCCTGGCCCAGGTCGCCTCGACCTATCCCCCGGCCCTGCCCGCGCCCCAGCCGGCCATCCCCGCCGTCCGCGACGTCGCCTATCCCGGCGTGATCCGGCTGGACATCGACGCGACCAACCTGACCCAGCACATCTTCGCCATCACAGAGACGATCCCGGTCGCCCAGTCGGGTCCGATGACCCTCTTCTTCCCCGAATGGCTGCCGGGCAATCACGGCCCGGTCGGTCCGATCACCCAGCTGGCGGGGATCGAGATCAGCGCAGACGGCCAAAGGGTGGAATGGGTGCGCGACACCCTGTCCCCCTTCGCCTACCACCTGACCGTCCCGGCCGGCGCGACCGAGCTGAAGATCGTCATGCAGCACCTGTCGCCGACCGCCGACAATCAGGGCCGGGTGACTATGACGCCCGAGATGCTGAACATCCAGTGGGAGAAGATGCTGCTCTATCCCGCCGGCCACTGGTCGCGGAACATCACCGTCCAGCCGACCGTCACCTTCCCCGCCGGCTGGAACTTCGGCACGGCCCTGGAGCCCGAGAGCAAATCCGGCGACGTCCAGACCTTCAAGCCCGTCAATCTGGAAGTCCTGGTCGACAGCCCGGTCTTCGCCGGCCTCCACTATCGCCAGATCGACCTGAACCCCGGCGGCCGTTCGCCGGTCCGCGCCAATATCGTCGCCGACGAGGCCAAGAGCCTGGAGGCCACGGACGACCAGATCCAGATCCTGCGCAATCTGGTCGACCAGATGGACCGCCTGTACGGCGCGCGCCACTTCGACCATTACGACTTCCTGATCGCCATGACCGACAAGCTGGGCGGCATCGGTCTGGAGCATCACCGCAGTTCCGAGAACTCGGTCGATCCGGCCTTCTTCACCGGTTGGGACACGCACCTCGCCGACCGCGACCTGCTCAGCCACGAGATGAACCACTCCTGGGACGGAAAATGGCGCCGCCCCGCCGACCAGTATGTGCCCAACTTCAACAGCCCGATGCAGAACAGCCTGCTGTGGGTCTATGAGGGCCAGACCCAGTATTACGGCCAGGTGATCGCCGCCCGCTCGGGCCTGTTGACTAAGGAACAGGCGATGGAGTCCCTGGCCATGACGGCCGCGACCTTCGACGCCCGTGTCGGCCGCCAGTGGCGCGCCCTTCAGGACACCACCAACGACCCGATCATCAGCCAGCGCCAACCCAAGGCCTGGCTGTCGTGGCAGCGCGACGAGGACTATTATTCCGAGGGCCAGCTGATCTGGCTCGACGTCGATACGACGATCCGGGAGAAGACCAACGGCCGCAAGTCGCTCGACGACTTCGCCAAGGCCTTCTACGGCGTTCAGGACGGCGACTACGCCCCGGCCCCCTATACGTTCGACGACGTGGTCGCGGCCCTGAACGGGGTGGTCGCGAACGACTGGGCGACCTTCCTGCGAACGCGCCTGGACGCCGACGGTCCCGACGCCCGTGCGCCGCTGGACGGCCTGACGCGCGGCGGCTGGCGCCTGACCTATGGCGAGACCCCCACCGCCTATCAGAAGACCCTGTACGGCGAGCTGAAGCGCAACGACTTCACCTATTCGCTGGGGCTCCAGACCGGCGAGGGAAACAGGATTCGCAGCATCCAGTGGGGCAGCCCCGCCTTCAAGGCCGGCCTGGCCTCGGGCATGGAGATCGTCGCCGTCTCCGGCCGCGCCGCCGCCCCCGACCGCCTGGCCGAGGCCGTCACCGCCGCCAAGGACCCGGCCATCCCCGTCACCCTGATCGTCAAGGACGGCGACCAGTTCCGAACCGTCGTCCTCGACTACCACGACGGCCTGCGCTACCCGCGCCTCGAACGCATCGCGGGAACCCCCGACCGTCTCGGCGACATCCTGACGCCCCGCCGCCGCTGACGCCGGCAGAGCCCCTCCGTCTCTCCGCTTCGCTCCGAGCCACCTCCCCATTTCATGGGGAGGAGACAACCAACCCGCACCCACCCTGTCTCCTCCCCGCTCCGCGGGGAGGTGGCGCGGCGCCCCTTCGCGCCGTGACGGAGGGGCTCTTCGCCGCATCACCGGACGAGACCTTGACGCCGCGCCCCCCGCCCTCGACGGTGCGTCCCTGCCCTCAAGTTCGGATGTATCGATGCCGCGTACCCGCCTGACCGCCGCCTGCCTCGTCCTGCTGACCGCCGCCGCCGCCCCGGCCATGGCCCAGACCTCCACCCCCGTGGTGGTCGATGCCCGCGACGCGGCCCTGGCCCTGCCCCGCGCCCAGCCGGCCATCCCCGCGCCCCAGGACCGGCCCTACCCCGGCGTCATCCAGTACCGCGCCGACATCACCGACCTCGACCGCCGCATCATCCGCGTCCGCCAGACCATCCCGGTCGCCGGCCCCGGCCCGCTGACCCTGCTCTATCCGAAATATCTGCCGGGCAACCACGCCGCCACCGGCCCGATCCAGCTGCTGTCCGGCGTCACCGTCACCGCGAACGGCCAGCGCCTGGAATGGCTGCGCGACACCCTCGACCCCTACGCCTTCCACCTCGACATCCCGGCCGGCGTGACCGAGATCGAGGTCCAGTTCCAGCAGCTGACCCAGCCGGACAGCTCGAACTGGCGCGTCCTGATGACCCAGGACATGGTCAATCTGCAGTGGGAGAAGGCCATCCTCTATCCCGCCGGCTACTACAGCCGCCAGATCCAGGTCGCTCCGTCCATCGTCCTGCCCGCCGGCTGGAAATACGGCACGGCCCTGACGACCGAGGCGCGCGACGGCGACGTGGCCGCGTTCGAGACGACCGACCTCTACACCCTGATCGACAGCCCGATCTTCGCCGGCGCCCACTATCGCCGTATCGACATCGACCCCGTCGGCGACCGTGTGCACCTGAACCTCCTGGCCGACGAGGAGAAGGGTCTCGCCGCCACCGACGACCAGCTGAAGCTCTATGAGAACATGGTGCTCCAGGCCGACCGCCTGTTCGGCGCCCGCCACTTCGACAACTACGAGTTCCTGTTCGCCCTGACCGACCAGATGGGCGGCATCGGGCTTGAGCATCACCGCAGCTCGGAGAACACCGGCAAGCCCGAGTTCTTCACCGATTGGTCCAAGAGCGCCGGCGACCGGGGCCTGCTGCCCCACGAATACGCCCACTCCTGGAACGGCAAGTTCATGCGGCCCGCCGACGAACTGACCGCCAACCACAACGTACCCACCCAAAACACCCTGCTGTGGGTCTATGAGGGCCAGACCGAATACTGGGGCGACGTCCTGGCCGCCCGCGCCGGCCTGCATTCCAAGGAAGTGGCCCTGGCCACCCTGGCCAATGTCGCGGCCTTCTACGATAACCAGCCCGGCCGTCAGTGGCGCGCGCTTCAGGACACGAACAACCACAATCTGCTCGGCTACCGCGTGCCCGGTCAGTTCCCCTCGTGGATGCGGGGCACGGGCGACTACTACCGTGAGAGCCTGCTGATCTGGCTGGACGCCGACACCCTGATCCGGGCCGAGACCGACGGCCGCAAGTCGCTCGACGACTTCGCCAAGGCCTTCTTCGGCCACGACGACTGCTCTTGGACGCCCCAGGGCTACACCTTCGATCAGGTGGCGGCGGCCCTGAACGCCGTCCATCCGCACGACTGGGCCGACTTCCTGCGCGAGCGTCTGGACGCCGTCGGCCCCGACGCCCGCGCGCCCCTGGCGGGGCTCGAGCGCGGCGGTTGGCGCCTGACCTATACGGACAAGCCCTCGGACGCCGAAAAGGCCGTCAGCACCGGCTGGGCCAACGACTTCCAGTATTCGCTGGGCTTCACCCTCAGCGGCGACAAGATCGCCAATGTCCGCTGGGGCGGCCCCGCCTTCGAACAGGGAATCGGCGCCGGCTGGAGCCTGACAGCCGTCAACGGCAAGGCCGGCTCGGCGGAGGCCCTGCGCGACGCCGTGACCGCCGCCAAGGACGGATCGCCTCTGGAACTGCTGATCAAGTCCGGCGACCGCTTCCGCACCGTCGCCTTCGACTACCGCGACGGCCTGCGCTACCCGCGCCTGGAACGCATCCAGGGAACCCCCGACCGTCTATCCGACATCCTCGCGCCGCGTCGGCGCTGAGGCCGACGCACGGTCTCCTCCCCGCTCGGCGGGGAGGTGGCGCGGCGCGCCTTCGCGCCGTGACGGAGGGGTTCTTCAACCCATCACCACCGCCCGTGCGCCGTCCAGAACCCCTCCGTCTCTCCGCTCCGCTCCGAGCCACCTCCCCATAAATGGGGAGGAGACAGGAACCGCGCACCCTGTCTCCTCCCCGCTCCGCGGGGAGGTGGCGCGGCGCTCCTTCAGCGCCGTGACGGAGGGGCTCTTCACCACGTCACCACCGCCCGCCTACCCCTCGATCAGTTCCAGCAGCGCCGCCGCCGCCTCGCGCGACGACGCCGGATTCTGGCCCGTCACCAGCTTGCCGTCGACCACCACATACGACCCCCAGTCCGGCCCGTTCGAATAGTCGCCGCCGTTGGCGCTCAGGACATTCTCGACCAGGAAGGGCACCACGGCGGTCAGGCCCACGGCCTCTTCCTCGCTGTTGGTGAAGCCCGTCACCTTGCGGCCGTGCACCAGCGGCTGGCCGTTGGCGGCGTTGACGGACCGCAGCACCCCCGGCGCATGGCAGACGAAGCCGGTCGGCTTGTCCGCCTTGGCGAAGGCCTCGATCAGGGCGATGGAGTCGGCGTCATTGGCCAGGTCCCACAGCGGGCCGTGTCCGCCCGGATAGAAGACGGCGTCGAAATCATCCGCCTTCACCGACGACAG
The DNA here is from genome assembly GCF_013912065.1 of Brevundimonas sp. GTDB lineage: Bacteria > Pseudomonadota > Alphaproteobacteria > Caulobacterales > Caulobacteraceae > Brevundimonas. The sequence goes on along the minus strand of NZ_JACESA010000007.1, from coordinate 136,638 downwards.
GAGAACGGTCGAGGCCAGGGCGGCCTGGGCTTCGGGATCATCCTTGAAGCGACGGGTGTCGTCGGTCTGGGCGTCGGGATCGTCGCTCTTGGGATCCAGCGGCGGCTGACCGCCCTTGGGCGAGGCCAGCACTATCTCGGCCCCGGCGTCGTTCAGCGCGTAATAGGGCGCCGCGAACTCCTCCAGCCAGAAGCCCGTCTTCCTGCCCGTATCCCCGAGTTCGTCATGGGACGTCAGCACGATCAATATCTTCATCTGGAGGCTCCTTTTCAGGCTTAACAGATGGGAAGCCGGACCGATCCCGCCAAGCCCACGCTTCCTCTCTGGCGCTCCCGACGAAATCCCCCCACCCTGTCCCAAACCACAGGGAGACGCGCGGCATGAGACGTTGGATCGGGGCTTTGGCGGTCGGGATCGGCCTTCTGGGATTCAGTCAGGTCGCCCAGGCGGCCTGCACCCTCGCCGAACCGGGCGCGACCCGGACCGTAGCCATGGGCCACAGCCGCCGCACGGTCCAGATCCATGTCCCGCGCGGTTTCGACGCGTCCCTGCCCGCGCCCCTGGTTTTCGTCCTGCACGGCAGCGGCGGAACCGGCGCCGGGATTCTGGCCGCCTCGGGACTGGCCCAGACCGCCGACCGCCACGGCTTCATCGTCGTCGCCCCCGACGCCGGCATTCCGGTCGAGCGGGGCTTCGTCTGGAACGTGCCGGGCGTGCCGACCACCGCCGGCAAGATCCCCGGCCCCGACGACGCCGACGACGTCGCCTTCCTGGTCGAGGTGATCGACGAACTCGCGGCCCAGGGCTGCGTCGATGAAGGCCAGGTCTACGCCACAGGCCTGTCAGGCGGCGGCCGGATGACGTCCTGGCTGGGCTGCGTCGCCGCCGACCGCTTCGCCGCCATCGCCCCCGTCGTCGGGCTTCGCGCCGGCAACCCGCGCAAGGATGCGGCGGACAGGCCCGATCCCGCCACCTGCAGGCCGTCACTCCCCATGCCGGTCATCGCCTTCGCCGGCGACGCCGATACGACCAATCCGATCCAGGGCGGCGGCGCCCCCTACTGGAGCTACACGATGCACGCGGCCGAGCAGCGCTGGGCCCAGTTGAACGGCTGCGCCGGCCTTCGGCCGACCGTCTGGATCGCCGCCCAGGTCTATGAGGAAGGCTACACGGACTGCCGCGACGGCGCGGATGTCATCGGTCGCATCACCCGCGACGGCGGCCACAGCTGGGTCGCCGACAACGAAGCCATGTGGACCTTCTTCGCCGCACGATCGAGGCCGCAGACCTGACGCCAGCACCATCGGCCTCAAGTAGCGCGAAGCGCGGCAGGCCCAAAAAGAAAAGGCCCGGCGGTTTCCCGCCGGGCCTTTCCGATATTCAGCAAATGCCGAAAGTCAGATCTTACTTGATCTGGACCTTGGCGCCGGCTTCCGTCAGCTTCTTGGCGACTTCGTCGGCGTTTTGCTTGGAGACGTTCTCGACGACGTTCTGCGGAGCGCCTTCGACCAGGTCCTTGGCTTCCTTCAGACCCAGGTCCGAACGCACGCCACGGACTTCCTTGATCACGTTGATCTTCTTGTCGCCACCGTCCAGCAGGACGACGGTGAACTCGGTTTGCTCTTCGGCGGCTTCAGCCGGAGCGGCGCCACCACCGGCCGGCATGGCCATGGCGACGGGAGCAGCGGCGCTGACGCCCCACTTTTCTTCAAGCAGCTTCGACAGTTCAGCAGCTTCGAGAACGGTCAGAGCGGACAGGTCTTCGACGATCTTGGCGAGGTCAGCCATTGTCAGTTTTCCTTCGGAGGATTGGTTTTAGAGAGTGATGCAGAGATGAAAGGCGGGGCCGCTTACGCGGCTTCCTTGGTGGCGTAGGCGTTGAACACGCGAGCCAGCTGACCGGCGGGTGCTTGCAGCACGCCGGCGATCTTGGTCGCGGGCGCATTGAGCAGGCCGATGAGTTGGCTGCGGACTTCGTCGAGGGTCGGGAGCTTGGAAAGAACTTCCACGCCCTTCACGTCGACGACGGTTTCGCCCATGAAGCCGCCGACGATCTTGAAACGATCATTGGTCTTAGCGAACTCGGTGGCGACCTTGGCGGCCGTACCGGGGTTCTCGGCATAGGCGATGCCCACGGGACCCTTGAACAGGCCGTGGTAGTCGCTGCCGTCTTGGGCTTCGAGCGCCTTCAGCGCCAGGCGGTTCTTGACCACCTTGAACGCGGCGCCTTCTTTGCGAAGGCGGCCACGCAGGTCTTCCATTTCCGCAACGGTCAGACCCAGGTTGTGGGTCACGACCACGGAGCCGGCGTCGGCGAATACGCCCTTGAGCGTTTCGATCGACTCGGCTTTTTGAGCGCGGTCCATTGCGGTCTCCAGTCTTGGCATTCGCCGCCGGGCTTATTCCCGACGACGGATTGACCAAAGCGCCGCGCATCGCTGCACAGCGTTCAGGCCGGTCGTATTGTCCGAAGGATGCGTCTGACGGCGTCCGTCCCGGAATGCGGGCTGACAGCGGCAAGGTCGCGTCCCCATCTCCCCACGGCGTCAGAGGGCTCTCTGACAGTTACGGCCTGGGTGACCCCCACGCCCCGAAGTTCTCGGACAGGACCGTCAAAGGGCGAACCTTCGACGGGAAGCGGCGCTCTTACAGCCGCCGCCGCCGGAAATCAAGCCGGCAGTTCCTCGCTAGGCAGGCCGGCGGCGAATTCGCGGATAAGGGCGGCCAGATCGGGCTCGTGCACCAGGTCCGCGGCCTCGGCCGGGGTCATCCAGCGCCGCTCGCGCTGATGGGCCTCGGGCCAGTGACCCAGCTGGATCAGGACCTGGAGCGAATAGACCGAGACTACGCAGCGACGCAGCCCGCCGTCCTTCAGGGTCTTGGCGTAGCGAAAGACGCCGATCGCCTGATCGTCGATCTCGCCCTTCACCCCCGCCTCCTCCAGCGCCTCCTGCACGGCGGCCTCGGGGTCGGTCTTTCCGATCATCCGGCCGCCCTTGGGGATGACCCAGCGTCGCGTCTCGCGCGAGGTTATCATCAGGATACGGTGCTCGCCGTCGTCGATCCGCCACGGCAGGGCGGCCACCTGACGCGTCTCGGATCGCGCTGTGCGTTTGGTTCCGGTGCCCATCCGTCAGTCCCGTTGCGCCAAGACGGCCCCCACGACCGCGCGCCCTCCCAAACGGCATCGCGCGCGCGCCGTCAAGCGGCTGAACCGCCCGACCGGCGTCAAGGTTGGCCCGGCGCCTTGGCGTCGGCGTCCCCCAGCACGTCCTGACGATAGAGCATGGTCACGATCGTATGCAGCACCAGGGCCAGAGGCGTGGCGAACACTATCCCAAGCGGCCCGAACAGGGCGCCGATTCCCACCACCGCGAAGATGCCCAGCACGACCGGAAGATTGGCGACGTTCTTCTGCACCATCGGCGTGATGAAATTGGCTTCCAGCTGGGACACGAAGACATAGAGGGCCAGGGTCATCAGGGCCGTCTCCCACCCCTGTGTAGCCGCCACCAGCACTGCCGGCACGGTGGAGACGATCGGCCCGACGATGGGCACGAACTGCCCCAGCCCGGTCAGCAGGCCCAGACCCACGGCCGAGGGAACTCCGATCAGGGCCAGGCCCACGCCGGTCAGGGCTCCGACCAGCACCATCGAGAACAGTTGCGCCTTCAGCCAGCCCTTCAGCGCCCGACCGCAACTGTTCAGCACCTCCCGCAGACGCGGCCGGCGATCGATCGGCGCCAGGGACAGCAGGCCCTCACGCGACTTGCCGGGCTCGATGGCCAGAAACACCCCGGCGACCACGACCAGGACCAGGGTGGTGGCCCCCGAGGCGAAACCCAGGGCGAATTTCTGGGCCATTTGCAGCGCCTGCCCGGTTTGCCCTGTCAGGCTCTGAAGCTGGTTCAGCAGTTGGGCCGCATAGGGTTGGGCCTCGATCCACGACCGAACCCGCTCCCACCCCTGCGGCAGGACGGCGACCAGGGCCACGATCTGTTCCGTGATCTGGGTTCCGAACAGGGTCAGTATCCCGCCCAGCACCGCCACCACGATCAGCAGGGACAGGAAGACCGCCAGCACGTCGGGCAGCTTGAACCAGCGGACTATGGGATCGGCCAGGGCCCGCAACACCACCGCCGACAGAATGGCTCCGAAGATCAGCAGCCACAGCGTATGCAGACTCACGATCAACTGAACGGCGAAATAGGCCGCCACCAGAATGACGGCGCCGAACGCCAGCCGTCCCTTCCAGGGATCGCCTCCCCCGTCCTTCGCCTGGCCTTCGTCCACAGATCTTCCCGAACCGAACATCTCGCTCCCCTTAAGGTCACGATGACAACGCGATCCCGATGGCGCCGTTCGCCGGATGGCGGAAAAGACTTAGTAGGGGTCCGATGATCGTCGGTCGTAACCCGCCTGGGCCGCCTCGACCTCGCCCATCCGCGTCTCGGCCCAGTCGACCATGGGCTGCATGGCCGCCATCAGCGTCCGCCCCAGGGGCGTGATCGCATAGGTCACCGATACCGGCACGGTCGGCACGACCGAGCGGGACACCAGTCCGTCGCGCTCCAGGGACTTCAGCGTCTGGCTCAGCATCTTCTGCGACACGCCGTCGATCCGGTTCTTCAGGGCGTTGAACCGAAGCGGGCCGTCACCGAGCACGATCAGGATCAGGGTGCTCCATTTGTCGGCGATCCGGTCCAGCAACTGGCGCGTCGGACAGGCGGCCGAGAAGACATCGCCGCGCGTCCAGGTTTCCAGCGGGTGACCAGGTGGGGAAAAGGTGCCGTCTTGCATGGTCGATATCCCTAGCGCACCTGGTCACTATTGGAAACCTATAGGAGATCATCCATGAAAGTCGCAGTCCTCGGCGCCAGCGGCCGCGCCGGCTCGGAAATCACTAAGGAACTGGCCGCGCGCGGTCACGCCGTCGTCGCCATCGCCCGCAAGCCCGAGGCCATTCCCGTCGCTTCTGGTGTCGCCCCGGTCGCCGGCGACGCCTCGAACGCCGACGCCCTGGCCGACCTGATCAAGGGCGTCGATGTCGTCGTCAGCGCCCTGCATTTCGACGTGCCCGCCCAGACCCTGCTGACCGCGCTCAAGATCGCCGACGTCCCTCGCCTGCTGGTGACGGGCGGAGCGGCCAGTCTGGAAGTGGCGCCCGGCGTCCGCCTGATCGACACGCCCGACTTCCCTCAGGAATGGAAAGCCTTCGCCCAGGGTGGGATCGACTTCCTCGACGCCCTGCGCCTCGAGACCGATATCGACTGGACCTTCTTCTCGCCCGCCGCCCTCCTCGAGGAAGGCCCGCGCCTGGGACACTACCGCACCGGGACCGACCAACTGATCGTCGACGAAAAAGGCGAGAGCCGGATCAGCTTCGCCGACTACGCCATCGCCATGGTGGACGAGCTGGAGGCGCACGATCACCCTCGCGCCCGGTTCACGGCCGCCTACTGAGAACCGGCCAGGCGGCGGGCCGATTCCCGCCGCCGCCATCTGAGGATCACTGGCCCGATCGCGCGCGCGTCGCCTGGGCCATGGCCGCCTTCATCTCACGGCGCTGTTCGGCCGTGCATTCGAACCGATCACAAAGCACATTGCCCATGTCGGCCATGATCTCGGGCATGATCGCCTGGATCGCCTCGGCCAGACGCGGCGCGGCCTGGTAGCTCTTGGTCACCATGGAGCGGCCGATGTCGCTCTGGTAGAAATCCACCAGCCCCTGAAGCTCTTCCAGGGTGAAGGTGTCGGCGTAGATCGGCGCCATGGCGGCGAACATGCGCGGCATCATCCGAGCCGTCATTTCTCCCATGACCTCGCGGAACTCGGCCGCCTCCTCTTCCGACATGCCCTCCAGCTCGGCCGGCAACATCATCGCCGTCATCTGTCCCAGTGCGGCGCCGAGTTCCTCGCCCTGCATCAGGGAGATGAACTTGTTGGCCAGAGCCAGCCGTTCCGGGCCGTCGTCGCGCGCCTCGGCCAGGGCGGCGGGCGCGAGGAACAAGGTCAGGGCCAGCATCAGCCCACCAAAGACGTGTCTCATCCTAAACCCCCAGTTGGAACCGACACCCTGCCGGGCGGCCGGGGTCCAGACAAGAAAAAACGGCGGGGATCGCTCCCCGCCGTTCTTCGGTACCGATTGTCTTTCGACCTGGACGGCTTAGGCGCCCAGCGAGGCCGGGTCGACCTTGAAGCCCGGGCCCATCGTCGAGGACAGGCTGATGCGCTTCACATAGGTGCCCTTGGCGCCCGACGGCTTGGAACGCACCAGGGCGTCCACGATGGCCTTGACGTTGGCTTCCAGGGCGTCCTGCGTGAACGAGACCTTGCCGATGCCGGCGTGGACGATGCCCGCCTTCTCGACGCGGAACTCGACGGCGCCGCCCTTGGCGTCCTTGACGGCCTGGGCCACGTTCGGGGTCACGGTGCCGACCTTCGGGTTCGGCATCAGGCCGCGCGGGCCCAGCACCTTACCCAGACGGCCGACCAGGGCCATCATGTCCGGCGATGCGATCACGCGGTCGAACTCCATGAAGCCGCCGGCGATCTTTTCGTACAGATCTTCGGCGCCCACGTGTTCGGCGCCGGCTGCGGTGGCTTCGGCGGCCTTGGCGTCCTTGGCGAAGACGGCGACGCGGACGTCACGGCCGGTGCCCGACGGCAGGTTGACGACGCCACGGACCTGTTGGTCGGCGTGACGCGGATCGACGCCCAGGTTGACGGCGATCTCGATCGACTCGTCGAACTTCGACTTGGCGTTGTCCTTCACCAGCTTGATGGCGTCAGCATAGGCCATCAGGGCCTGGGTGTCGCCGGTGCGGGCCTTTTGAGCCTTGGTTTGCTTGGCCATGGTTTAGCCCTCCACCACTTCGAGGCCCATCGCGCGGGCGGAGCCTTCGATGATCTTGGCCGCCGCGTCGAGGTCGTTGGCGTTCAGATCCTTCATCTTCTTTTCGGCGATCTCGCGCAGTTGCGCCTGCGTGATCTTGCCGGCGACTTCACGGCCGACCAGCTTCGAACCCGACTTCAGGCCCGTGGCCTGCTTCAGGTACCAGGTCGCCGGCGGCGTCTTGGTGATGAAGGTGAACGACTTGTCCTGATAGACGGTGATGACGGTCGGAAGCGGGGTGCCCTTGGCTTCCTTCTCGGTCCGCGCGTTGAACTCCTTGCAGAAGCCCATGATGTTCACGCCGCGTTGACCCAGAGCCGGGCCGATCGGGGGCGAAGGCGTGGCCGAACCGGCCGGCACTTGCAGCTTGATATAGCCGAGAATCTTCTTGGCCATTGGTCTCTCCTATGAATGACCCGACGAATGAACGCAGGGCCGGTGAGCCGTGGTGCGGCATGGCTGCCTCCCACGGATTTGTCCCGCAATGCGGGAGGCGCGCGTATAGCGGACAGGCAAAGGGAAGGCAACCAGGACCGGAAACCGCCAGACGGCGGGAGGTGGGCGCGGTACCCGGCGGCATCACAGAAGGCTGTCCAATGACCTATTGTATCCAACCCCTGCCGCTGGCTTCGTTCCAATCGTTGTTCGATCTAACCGAGGAGGCCCTTCACGCGGTCGGTGCGCGCCGCATGGTCGCGGAGCCCCCCCGAAGCGCCCCGTGTCGCGTCAGCCTGACCGACGCTGAGCCGGGCGAGCGTCTGGTGCTGACCAACTTCCGTCACCTGGACGCGCCGGCCAGCCCCTACCGGGCCGACGGCCCCGTATTCGTGCGCGAGGCGGCGGTCGAGGCGCATCCCGAACCCGGCGAATTGCCGGACCAGCTGACCCGCCGTCTGCTGTCGGTCCGGCTCTATGACGCCGACTGGTTAATGACTGACGCCGAGGTGGTCGAGGGCGCCGAGCTTGACGCTCGGCTGCGGGCCTGGTTCGCCCGTCCGGAAGCGGCGGTGATCCACATCCACACCGCACGCCGTGGCTGCTATCTGGCGGCGGCCGTTCGGGCCTAACCTCAATCCGGAATGCAAAAGGCCGCCCCGCTCGAAGCGGGGCGGCCTTGTATTATCGCGGGAGACCGGGATCGACGGATCAGTCCGTGACCTTCTCCACCTGGGCGTATTCCAGCTCGACCGGTGTGGCGCGGCCGAAGATCGAGACGGCGACGCGCAGGCGGGCCTGTTCCTCGTCCACGCTCTCGACCGAACCGTCGAAGCTGGCGAAGGGGCCGTCGATGACCTTGACCTTCTCGCCGATGTCGAAGCGGATGGTGGGCTTCGGACGTTCGACGCCTTCTTCCACCTGGCCGATGATGTTCTGAACTTCACGCTCGGAGACCGGCAGGGGCTTGGTGCCGCCGGCGGCGCCCAGGAAGCCGGTGACCTTCGGCGTGTTCTTAACCAGGTGATAGGCCTGGTCGGTCATTTCCATCTTCACCAGGACGTAGCCCGGGAAGAATTTGCGCTCGGAGTTCACCTTGCGGCCGCGACGGATCTCGACGACGTCCTCGGTCGGAACCAGGATCTCGGAGAAGGCGTCTTCCAGGCCCTGCTGCTTAGCCTGGTCGCGCAGCTGCTCGGCCACCTTCTTCTCGAAGTTCGAGTAGGCGTTGACGATATACCACTTGTGGCGCGGATTTGCGGGCTTTGCCGGCGCTGCATCGGTCATGGGCGCGTCTTTCTCAGGATCCGAGAGCGATGATGTAGCGGAAGGCGATACCCAGAAGGGAATCGACCACCCAGAAGAAGATCGCGGCGATGACCACCATGATGAAGACCATCACCGAGGTGATCCAGGTCTCCTTGCGGCTGGGCCACACGATCTTGCGGGACTCGGCGCGAACCTGGCTGAAGAACTGGGCCGGGCTGGTGCGGGGCTTCTTGGGCTCGGTCGGATCGACCGTGACGGTGGCGCCGGCCGCGACGGCCTGGGGCTTTGCGCCGGCCTGAGGCCGCTTGCCGGGAGATTTGGCCTTGGCCATCAGTTGCTCTTCACACAATTGTTCCTGTCGCCCCAGATGGGGAATCCCATCCGGAAGCGACAGGGGGGATTGGCAGGAGTTGGGGGACTCGAACCCACGACCCCCGGTTTTGGAGACCGGTGCTCTACCAGCTGAGCTAAACTCCTAGACAATCGCGCCGACCCTTGGGTCCGCGCGTTCGCCAGAGGGGGGCGTATGCCCGACGTCGCCCGCTATTTCAAGGGCGATGTGACACTTCCACCTAGTCTTCAAGATGCGCCGCGACGGCGTCCCGCTCTTCCTGGGCCTTCACCACTTCCTTGAAGATCAGCTTGTCGATTCGGCGGTCGTCCATGTCGACGACCTCGACCTCGAACCGACCGACCTGCAGCACCTCGCCCTCGTCCGGCACGCGCGACAGCTGGTGCAGGATCAGACCGGCGACGGTATGGAAGCCGTCGTGCTCGCCGAAGTCCTCGCCCAGGGTGTCGGCTAGGTCGTCCAGGTCGGTCTGACCGTCGACCAGCCAGCTGCCGTCGGCGCGCTGATGGACCCAGGCCTGTTCCTCGTCGTGACCCTCGTCGAAGTCGCCGGCGATCATCTCCAGGATATCGGTCGCCGTGACCACGCCTTCAAAGGCGCCGTATTCGTCGACGATGAAGGCCATGTGGATGCGCGACCCCTTCAGGATCTCCAGCGCCTTCAGCACCGAGGTCGACTGCGGGATGAAGGCCGGCTCGGCGACCAGGGCTTCGATATCGAACTTGCCGTCGGTCAGCAGGGCGTCCAGCAGGTCCTTCTTGTGCACCACGCCCAGCGGATTATCGACGTCGCTCTCGCGGGCGACGACGATGCGCGAATAGGGGCAGGTGCGGATCTCGTCGTTCAGGACCGCCTCGGTGTCGTCCAGAGCGATCCAGAAGACCTCATGGCGCGGCGTCATGGCCACACGCACCGGACGGTCGCCCAGGCGCAGGATCTCCTCGATCATCACCTGTTCTTCCGGTTCGATCAGGCCGGCCGAAGTGCCCTCCGCCAGTATGGTGGCCACTTCCTCCTGGGTGACGTCCGACCCGTCGCGATCCTTGACGCCCAGCAGTTTCAGAATGCCCGAGGTCGAGGCCGTGAGCAGCAGCACGAAAGGCTTCATCACCAGCGCCATGCTGGAGATCGGCTGGGCCATCTTGGAGGCGATGGTCTCGGGGAAGATCAGCGCCAGCCGCTTGGGCACCAGTTCGCCGACGATCAACGACACATAGGTGATGCAGACGACCACCAGGGCCGTCGAAAAGATTTCGGTATAGGCCCGTACGGCCGGAAACGCCGCTTCCAGGATCCGATCCAGCTCTCCCGCGATGGTCGCCTGGCCATAGGCGCCCGCCAGAATCCCGATCAGGGTTATGCCGACCTGGACCGCCGACAGGAACTGCGTCGGTTCTTCGGACAGTTTCAGCGCCTTGCGCGCGCCGCGGTCCCCCTTCTCCGCCCGGCTCTGGAGTTTGGACCTCCGTGAGGAGACGACCGCCAATTCAGTCATGGCGAACAAGCCGTTGAGCACCACCAGGAGCAGAACGACGACAATAGCGATGAGTAACATCTAGGGGGTTTAGGGGACCGACGCGGCGCGACATCCGGCGTCCGCGCGGGGATACTAGGCGATGATCGCGGCTTACGCCACGATTTCCTTGAAAATCAGCCCGCCCGGCCCGCTTCGACGGAGCCATAGGCGCCCGAAACGGGGCGGCCGTCGGCGTCGTAGGACGAGGCGCAGGCGCTCATGCCCAGAACGGTGCCGATGAACAGGCCTATACGAAGCGCGCGCCGCATCTTTGGTTACCAATCGCTTAACGTCGATGCCCGACTTAAACGATGACTTAACCTCACGTTCAACCCCCTGCCCCCTGGAGGCGAAAAAACGGGATCGGCCACCCTCCCCTCGTCCCGTCAGGACAGGTATCAAGGGCGGGTGCAAACCTTGGATCCCATCGCCGCCCTGCCCGAGGGCGCCCTGTCGTCACCGGCGGCGCAACGCAACGCCGCGGCGATTCTCGTTGTCCTGAAGGCGCATCTTCCGGCGCGGGGCCGGGTGCTGGAGATCGCCGCAGGTTCGGGCGAGCACGCCCTGGCCTTCGCCGCGGGCTTGCCCGATCTGGAATGGATCCCCAGCGATCCCAGCCCGGAAGCCCGCGACAGCATCGCGGCCTGGCGACGCGACGGCCCGGCGAATCTGCGGCCCGCTCTGGCTCTGGACGCGAGCGATCCCGCGACTTGGCCCGACGGACCCTTCGACGTCGTCTATTGTGCGAACATGACGCACATCAGCCCCTGGTCGGCGACCGAGGGGCTGATGGATCTGGCCGGCCGCGTCCTGCGACGCCCCGGCGGTCTTCTGGTCTTCTACGGCCCCTATCGCGAGGCGGAGATCCCGCTGGCGGCGTCGAACGCCGCCTTCGACGAAAGCCTCAAGGCGCGGAACCCGGCCTGGGGTCTGCGCGAGCGCGAGACTATCGAGGCCCTGGCCCGGTCGCATGGCCTTGCGGCTACGCGTCGGGTCCAGATGCCGGCGAACAATCTGACGCTTCTGTTCAGACGCGCCTGATCAGAGGGCGGCCACGGCGGCCGACAGGGCGGCCCGGTCGTCCAGCAGAACGGCCTTGCCGTCCTTGAACAGGGCGGCCTGGCCTTCGGCCTCGACGCCGAAGCTGGCCGCCGCCACCGCCACGCCGTCGGCGAAGGCGATCACCGGCAAGGCCTGGGCGCGCGCCAGATCGATCAGCGACCGCACGGCGGCCAGCGCCGTCTCGTCCTGCGAACCGCCCGGCACGACCAGGCCCTTCAGCCGGCCTTCGACGATGTCGGTCGCTGTCGCCGTGGCCAGGACGGTCACGCCGCCGGCCATCAGGCTGGCGTCGCCGGTCGAGATCGGCGCCAGGCCCACGCCTTCAGCCCGCAGCGCCCCTTCGACGTCGCCCAGTTCGCCGAATTCCATATCACGTCGCATCACCAGCCCCATGCGCAGCCGGGTGGGGACGGGACGGTTGTAACCAGTGCGACGGGGGCCAGCGGAAGATTTGCGTTGAGCGTACAAGACGTCTCCTTCGAGGGTTTCAATAATGATCCAGATCCGGCGACAGGCGCCGCCGAACCAGCGACACGAACGATCAGAAAAATAAAAATCAACGGGTCCGACTCGCGCCGTCCCGCACTCTGGATCGTTTGTGGAATGGCCGCAGATATAGTGAAAATCCCGGCTGGATCAACCTTGGCGGCCGAGAGCGTCGACCCCGGTGATCCTTGCGGCTTCGGCTCGCTTGCTCGCCCGCCTGCCCGGCCCTAGACAGCGGCATCGACTGAGCGACGGATTCCCATGGCCTTCACCCGCACCTATGACGGCGACGAACCGGTTCGCGTTAACAAATGGCTGGGCCAGACCGGCGTATGTTCGCGGCGCGAGGCCGACACCCTGATCGCCCAAGGGCTGGTGTCGATCGATGGCGAGACCATCAGCGACGCCGGCCGCAAGATCGAGCAAGGTCAGACGCTGACCCTGAACGACACGGCCCAGGCGGCCCTGGCCACGGGCATGACCCTGGTGCTGCACAAGCCGGTCGGCTTCGTCTCCGGCCAGCCCGATCCGGGCAAGATTCCCGCCGTGCGCCTGTTGAAGACGCCCAACCGGATCGGCGAGGGCGAGACCCCGGCGCGCGACGCCTCCCTGCCCCCCATCGGTCGGCTGGACGAGGATTCGCGTGGCCTGCTGCTGCTGTCGTCCGACGGCGTGGTGGCCAAGGCGGTGATCGGCCCGGCGTCCGAGCTGGACAAAGAGTATCTGGTCGTCGTCGAGGGCGTGATCACCGAGGGCAAGCTCAGCCGGCTGCGCCACGGCCTGGTGCTGAACGATAAGCCGCTGAAGCCCGCGCGCGTCACCCAGATCGAACCGCAACGCCTGCGTTTCATCCTGACCGAGGGCAAGTATCGCCAGATCCGCCGCATGTGCGAACTGGTCGGGCTGGAGGTCGTGGACCTGTACCGCATCCGCATCGGCCCGCTAGAGATCGGCGACCTGCCCGAGGGCCGCTGGCGGCACCTGACAGCCGAAGAGCGCGCGGCCCTTATCGCGGCGTCAGCGTCCTGAACCACTGGTCCAGCAGGACCGCCTCGGCCCGACGGGCGGCGGTGCGTTCGGCGGCCTCGGCGTCCACGCCCCACTGGTCTTCCTGGAAGGCTTCGTCGATCCGCGACAGGTCGAAGGCCGCCTCGCCCGACAGCGTCCCCTGCTCCACCGCCAGGGCCAGGACCGCCGATCCCAGCAGGGGTACGGCGGTGGCGAGGCCGGTCAGGCGGAAGTCGTCCAGCGACAGGGCGTGGGCCCTGACCCGCGCGATCGCCTCAGCCGACTGCGGTCGGTGGACGATCCCGGCGACGGACTCCAGCGCTACGCCCATCTCGCGCGCGGCCCAGTCGCGCCACGGCCCCCATTCGGCGTGCTGTCGCTCGACCAGAGGCGTCGGATGTTCGGCCAGATAACAAACCACGTCCGACCCGGCATAGGCGGCGATCTCGTCGGCCACCGGCTCGCGCGCCTGGCCGATCCGGTCGATGGCGGTCGAGGCCAGGCGCGTCGCCGGCATGGTCGCGGGCTCGACCACCTCGCCCTGCGCCGCCCATTCGTCGGCGACCAGCTGTGCAGCGGCCTCGGTCGGCAGGACCAGAGGCGCCTTGGCCGGCGTCTTGGGCGTGCGGCCGTCCAGCAGCACGGCCCAGCCGCCGTCGGCATGCGAACCGACCGAGACGTCCTTCCAGAAGCGGCGCACCGTCTCCTCGGTCTCACGAAATCCCTTGCGGGCGGCGACCATGGGATCGAGCGGGGGAATATGGCTCATCTTATCCTCTTCACGCCCAGGAAGGGATCGTCCTCGGCCTCGTCCTCGGAGAAGCCGAAGTGGGCGAAGCCGGCTTTCATTTCGGGGCTCAGGGGGGCGGTGACCTTCAGCACGCCGCCGCGCGGGTGATCCAGTTCGATGCTGCGGGCGTGGAGCTGGAGCTTCAGCGGGCCAGACAGTTCCTTGGATTTCTCGTCGCCGTATTTGGGATCGCCCAGGATCGGATGCCCGATCCCGGCCATATGGGCGCGCAGCTGGTGGGTCCGGCCGGTGAAGGGCCGCAGAGCCATCCAGGCGGCCCGGTGCGAGGCGCGCGAAACGGTGCTGAAGGCCGTCTCGGCCGGCTCGGCCTTCGGATCCTTGCGCTCGGCCGGGCGCATCATCTCGAAGTCGTTGATGCCGGTCTTCTTCAGCGGCATGTCGATCTGGCCCGAATAGGGTTTCGGATTGCCGATGACGATGGCCCAATAGGTCTTCTTGGCCTGACGTCGCGCGAAGGCGCCGGCCAGCCGCTTGGCCGCCTCGGGGCCTTTGCCCAGCAGCAGGACGCCCGAGGTGTCGCGGTCCAGCCGGTGGACCAGGCGCGGCCGCTCCAGCCCCTCGCCCCAGGCCGACAGCAGACGGTCGACGTGACGGCTGGTCTTGGTGCCGCCCTGGACGGCCAGGCCGTGCGGTTTGTTGATGGCGATGACCATGTCGTCTTCGTACAGGACCAACGACTTGGCGAAGGCGATGTCGCGTTCCGACAGGGTGTGGACGTCCCCGGCCTGGCGCGAGGTGTCCTCGGGGATCGGCGGCACGCGCACGGCGGCGCCGGCGGTCAGCCGGCCCTCGGGCTTGATCCGGGCGCCGTCGACGCGGATCTGGCCGCTGCGGGCCATCTTCTGCACCTGGATGTTCGACAGATGCGGCCAACGCCGGCGGAACCAGCGGTCCAGGCGGATGCCGTCCTCGTCCTCGGCCACATAGATGGTCAGGACTTCACGCTTGGGCGCATCGCCGGAAGTGTCGGGGCTGGACGGCTGATCGGTCAAAGGGGGGCTCCGAAGGCGCGGCGGGCGATGGCCAGGCCGATGAAAAGGGCGACGACGGCCAGGACCACCGAACCGACCACATAGGTCGCGGCGAGCGCATAGTCGCGCCGTTCGATCATCATCACCGCCTCCAGCGAATAGGAGGAGAAGGTGGTGAACCCGCCCAGCAGGCCTACGGCCGCGAACAGGCGAATGGATTCCTGATGCGCCCCGCCCCGGAAGGCCAGCCATCCGACCAGCAAGCCCATGGCCAGACCGCCCAGGCCGTTGGCCGAGAAAGTCCCCAAAGGCCAAGAGGCGTTCGGCGCTAGTCGGGCGGCCAGAAGGCCGAGGCCGAACCGGGCCATGGAGCCCAGGGCTCCGCCGGCGGCGACGAGAAGAAACCGTGTCATGATCCGGCGCTATATACGCCGCCGGCGCCGAAAGCGAAGCATCGAGACCATTCGCACCCGTCTGACCGAAACTTCACTTGCCCGTGGTAGGGTTAACAGCGATATCCAACAACAGCCGTCAGCCGGTCGGGAAAGCCACGCCATGTCGCAAGATGACAGCCACAGCCCAGTGGTCGCGCCGACGATGACGTCGCCGCAGCCCGCTGCGGAACCCGCGCCGGAACCTGTCGCCGAGGCCCCCCTCATGACTCCGGTGATGGCGCCCGTCATGGCGTCGGAGACGCCCCGCGCGCCGCCGCCGAACCCGACTCCGGTAGAGACCCCCGCCGTCTCCGACGACGGGGTGCTGCGCCCGATCCAGGAAAGCGACTATTTCACCCTGGACGAGGCGTCGATCGCGCGGATCTCCGCCAATATCGATGAGTATTTCAACCAGCCGCTCGATATCTTCCCGTTCTGGGAAGACGAGAAAAAGCCCGATCGTTTCCACGTCCTGTTCGCACGCCAGATCGAGGAGCGGTTCAGCGCCGATCGCGACATCCGGGGCCGGGTGCACGCCTATGGCCGGCGCATTTTCAGCGCCCTGTGCGTCCATGTCGGCGTCAAGCGGCTGACCCAGGTGCTGGCGCTGATCGGCTTCGCCGTCCTGGCCGAGATGGGGCCCACCCTGTTCGCCGATTGGGGGGGCGGTCAACCGGCCGGCCTGGGCCTGGCCGTGTTGAGCATGTTGGCTGCGGCCGGCCTTTTCTACGGCGTCTCGGCCATCCTGTTCATCCAGTACCGGTTCCGGCTGGAAAACGACTCCTACGAGTTGTCGCGCGAGATCGTGCAGCGGACCCGTGAGCTGCAGAACCTGTTCACCAACGCCCGCGCCCTGTCGGACCAGGCCGAGACCACCTACCAGATGGACGGCAAGGCCTGGGGCCAGCGCGCCCTCTATCTGACCCGCCTGGTCATGTGGATCGGCGCCCGGATGGAATATCTGGAGAAGTTCATCCAGATGGAGCTGTGGCGTGTGCGCCGCGAACGCTACTGGATGCGCTGGTTCGGACGGATCACGACGCCGCTGGTGCTGTTCGTCTGGGTGATCTTCTTCGCCTTCTGGCCCGCCCCGGCCGCCAACGAGATCGGCTTCCGCATCCTGCAGATCGTCGCCGTCATCCTGGCCGGCGGGGTGACTTGGGTGTCCTATTTCCGCTGGCAGACGCCGACCGACGCCATTCAGGAGAAGCTCGGCGCCGACAGCTGGGTTCGCTACGCTTCTCTGGACGTGGACAATACCGTCGGCGACCAGGTGCGCCGCGACAAGGAACGGCTGGTCGAATACCGCGCCCTGACGCGCGGACGCTGATCAGCGCGGGATGGAGGCCTGGACCGCCCGGGCGTCATAGGCGTAGGGCCGGTCGGGTTTCTGACCGCGCCCCAGGACCACTTCCAGCGAGGTCGAGGTCGGGCTCGGCCCGCTGAAGTTCAAGCCAAGACCGACGCCGACGCCCGAGGCCGAATAGCCGCCGTAGCGGCTGGAGCCGCCGCCGATCGAGACGCTGGGCCGCACTCCGCCCGCGCCGCCAGGCCGCCCGTCGGTCCAGCTCTGGGTCACTTCGAACCAGTCATAGCCCTGTTCGGTCGTCAGATCGGCAGCCCGCAGCAGGGCGAAATCCGCCACGGCGCCCGGAGCCCCGACGCCGTTATAGGTCACGCGATAGCGGTTGGATTCGATCCTCTGCTCGGAATAGCCCTGTCCGCCCGGCGCCCGCTGCGCGCCATAGGGCGCCAGGCTGGCGCAGGCGCTCAAGGACAGGGCCGTGGCGGCGAGACCGAGAAGGACGAGGCGTTTCATGACGATGTCTCCCTTTATGGAGCATAGCGTTGCTCCGCCCCGGCCGTTCCGTCCAGACCTGGCCTAGGCCCCCTAAAGGCCGAGGGCCTGGCGCAATTTGGCGAAGTCCTCGGGCGGCGCCGCCTCGATCGTCGTGGTTCCGCCCTCGGGGTGGGGAAAGCTCAGCTTGGCGGCATGAAGCATCAGACGCGGCGCCGGTCCGACAGGCGTGGTCAGGGCTCCGCCATACCGCACGTCGCCGATCAGAGGCCGCCCCAGATGGGCCATGTGGACCCGCAACTGGTGCATCCGCCCCGTCAGGGGCTCCAGCTCGACCACCGCCCCTTCCGGCCCGGACGCCAGGGTCCGATAGCGGCTCTGCGAACCCTGCGCGCCCGGCGCGTCGAAGGCCACGACCCGCATATAGGATTCGCGCCCGATCTCCTCGCGCCGCAGCGGAGCGTCGATGGTCCCCGACGCCGGCTCGGGCGCCGCCGACAGCAGGGCCAGATACTGTTTCCGGAACCGCCGCATCTGCAGCGCCTTGCCCAGGAAGCCCGCCGCCGGCTTGGTCTTGGCGGCCAGGATCACCCCCGAGGTGTCGCGGTCCAGCCTATGCACCAGCTCCGGCCGCTTGCCGTTCGACCGGGCGAAGGCCCACAGCAGGTCGTCCAGCGTATGGGCCTTGATCCGCCCGCCCTGGCTGGACAGGCCGGACGGCTTGGAAAAGGCGATGACATGGGCGTCCTCGTGGATCACCCACGAACGGACGGCGGCGATCTCGTCCTCGGACAGGACGACGGGCTGGCGGGTGGTCATCCGCCGCTTCTAACCTCGCCCGCCGCCCCGGTCAGCCGGAAATCAGCGCAGCACGCCCCGCTTGGCCATGAACCAGGCGTACCAGGCCAGGAAGGCGGCGATCAGCAGGATGACCCAGGGCATCACGGCCATGGCCGCCATTTCGGGCGACACCGGCGGCGGATCGATCAGTTTCGAATAGATCAGGCTGACCGCCGCCCCCAGCAGCGAGGCGGCGAAGGCGGTCACCGCCCAGCGGCTTCGAACCAGCAGCAGGATCGAACCGATCACCGCGCCCCAGACGCCGAGAATCCACGGCCCGTACATCCAGCTTGGCATGGCGTTGTAATAGGCGATCATCTCAGGACCGAAGCCCATCTCGCGCATATAGGCTTCGCCGCGCGTCGTGGTCTGGATGAAGTCAAACGCGCCGAAGCCGTTCCAAAGTAGCGACAGCACGCCGACCAGCCACAGGTGCCACGGCGTCTTCACAGTCTCGATCATCGTCCCCTCCCAAGGATTTCGGATTGGCGGAGACTAGGCCCGTTCCCCCCACCCCACAATGAACGCCGTTCAGTCAGTCGCCGCCCTCGACCTGCATCCGCGCCCGCATCTCGGCCCACCGCTCCAGCCGCGCCTTGACCTTCTCCTCGTGCCCCTCGCCCTTGGGTTGGTAGAAGGTGCGGCGCTCCATCTCGTCGGGGAAGAAGTTCGCGCCGGAGAAGCCTTCGGGCGTATCCGGGTCGTACTGGTAGCCCTTGCCGTAGCCCAGTTGTTTCATCAGCTTCGTGGGCGCGTTGCGAATATGGGCGGGCGGCATCAGCGAGCCGGTCTCATAGGCCGCCTTTTTGGCCGCGTTGAAGGCTTCGTACACCCCCACAGACTTGGGCGCCGTCGCCAGATGCACCACGGCCTGGGCCAGGGCCAGTTCGCCCTCGGGACTGCCCAGGAAATCGTATGTGTCCTTGGCGGCGTTGGCGACCAGGATCGACAGCGGGTCCGCCTCGCCGATGTCCTCAACCGCCATCCGCACGATCCGCCGCGCCAGATAGAGCGGGTCCTCGCCCCCTTTCAGCATCCGCGCCAGCCAGTACAGGGCCGCGTCCGGGTCCGATCCCCGAACGGATTTATGTAGGGCGGATATGAGATTGTAGTGTTCTTCTCTGCTCTTGTCATAGGCGGGAGCCCGGCGTTGCAGCACCCCGGCCAGCCCCTGAACGTCCAGAAGTTCGCCATCCGGAAGGTCGAACAGCACTTCGGACATGGTCAGCAGATAACGGCCGTCGCCGTCCGCCAGGGCCAGCATCGCCTGCCGCGCCTCGGGCGTCAGCGGCAGGGTTTGCTCCATATGAGCCTCGGCCCGGATCAACAATTGATCCAGCGCCGCGTCGTCCAGCCGCTTCAGAACATAGACCTGCGACCGCGACAGCAGCGCCCCGTTCAGCTCGAAACTGGGATTCTCGGTCGTGGCCCCGACCAGGGTGACGACCCCCGCCTCGACGAAGGGCAGGAAACCGTCCTGCTGGGCGCGGTTGAAGCGATGAATCTCGTCGACGAACAGCAGGGTGCTCTGACCCGCCGCCCGCCGCATCCGCGCCGCCTCGAACGCCTTCTTCAGGTCGGCCACGCCTGAGAAGACGGCGCTGATCGCCTGATACTCATAGCCGGCCGCCTGGGCCAGCAGCCGGGCGATGGTGGTCTTGCCGGTGCCGGGTGGGCCCCACAGGATCATCGAGCCCAGCCGCCCGGCCTCGATCATCCGCCGGATCGGCCCGCCGGCCCCCAGCAGATGGTCCTGGCCCACCACCTGGTCCAGCGTGCGCGGGCGCAAACGGTCCGCCAGGGGGGCGTCGGGGGGCAATATGCCGGAGGCTTCGAACAGATCACTCATGATTGCGACCTATGTAGTCGTGCCTAAAGCGGTTTTCATCCGTTAGTATGGGCTTCAGCCATAGAGATCGATCATGACCGACGCCCATCCCGACCAAGGCCCGAACACCGGCGTGACGCCGCACCTGACCATTCCGTCGCGCGGAGCCTCGGCGGCGATCGATTTCTACATCATCGCCTTCGGGGCTGAGGTGCTGGACCGCCGTCTGGCCGACGACGGCGAGCGGGTGATGCACGCCCACCTGAAGATCAACGGCGCCAGCGTCATGCTGAACGACGAATTCCCCGAATACACCGGTAGTCAGGACGTCCGCCCCGCCGGCGTCACCCTGCACCTGCAAGTCGTGGACCCCGACGCCTGGTGGACCCGCGCGATGACCGTGGGCGGCGCCGAGCCTGTGATGGACATGGCGGACCAGTTCTGGGGCGACCGCTACGGCGTCCTGCGCGATCCCTTCGGACACACCTGGTCCATCGGCGGACCGATCAAGGGCTGAGGTCCGCTCCTATCTGAGCACGCCCCGGATCTGACGTCCGCCGCGATTGACGACCACCTCCCAGGGGCCGCGCGCGCCGGCGGCCTCGACATCGCGCCCGGTGGCCATGGGGCGGCCGTTGATGCTGACGATCAGATCGTTCTGGCGGAAACCGGCACGGGCGGCATAGCCGCGCCCCGATACTCCGGTGACGATGACGCCGGTCGCGAACGGGTCGCCCCCCAGCCGGTCGGCCAGGGCCGGATTCAGGGCCACGACCTCGGCGCCGGCGAAAGGACCAGACTGGATCAGGACGCCCTGATCCGGATCGGCGTCGCCGGGCAGGGTCTGGACCCGAGCATTCAATGTCTCCGGCCGGCCGTCGCGCAGGATGGCGACCTGGACCTGATCGTTCGGATTTCTTGACCCGACGCGATAGTTCAGCCCGCCCTGGTCGTTGATCTCCTGCCCGTCGACGGCGGTGATGACGTCGCCCTGGCGAATGCCCGCGCGGGCGGCCGGACCGTCGGCATAGACGTCCGTGACCACCAGCCCCTGGGGTCGGGACAGGCCCAGGCTGCCGGCGATCTCGCCGGTGACGGTGTCGCCCTTCACGCCCAGCCAGGGCCGGACCACGGTCTTGGCGCCGCCCAGGGCCGATTCCACCACGCGCTTGACCATGATGGCCGGCACGGCGAACCCGACCCCAGCCGAGGAGCCGGACCGCGAGAAGATGGCGGTGTTGATGCCGATCAGGTCGCCGTCCATGTCGACCAGCGCCCCGCCGGAATTGCCGGGGTTGATGGCCGCGTCGGTCTGGATGAAGGAGCCGCTGTCGGAAATGCCGGTCTCGGTCCGGTTCAGGGCCGAGATGATGCCGTTTGTCACCGTCTGGCCCACGCCGAACGGATTGCCGATGGCCAGGACCAGATCCCCGACCTGCTGTTCTTCCTGATCGTCGATGGCGAGGACCGGCAGACGGTCGCTGACGTTCTCGAGCCGTAGCACGGCGATGTCGCTGCGCGCGTCGGCCAGAATGACGGTGGCGGGGAACTCGCGCCGGTCGTTCAGCACGACCTTGATCTGCTGGGCGCCGTCGATGACGTGGTTGTTCGTCACGACGATCCCGTCCGAACGGACGATGACGCCCGATCCGACCGATTCAGCCACCCGCGCCTGGGGGATGCCGCCGCCGAAGAACTGGAAGAAGGGGTCCACCTGGACCCGCTGCACGCTGCGAGCCGAGATATTGACCACGGCCGGGGCGGCCGAACGGACCACCGGGGCGAAGCTGGACTTCATCCCCGCCGCGTCGGCGGGGGCGGTCCGCGTCGGCTGGGCGAACTCGCCCTCCTGGGCCTTGGAATTGGTGGGATTGCCGCAGGCCGACAGGGCCAGGGCGGCGGCGAGCACGATCGGTCGGGTCTTCATCTTCATCCGAGAATTTCAGGCTTCAAGCCCTGCAATACCGCACGTCTTTTTGGGCCGGATCAAGGCCGCGACAGGGCGGCTCAACCTTGTTTACGCTCCAGGCGAGGTCCTGGCGCCATGGCCCGTCTCGGCCCAACGGGCTCAGTCGCGTCCGGTCTTCCTCAACAGTCGGTCGCGGGCCGCATTGACCCGGGTCGCAAGCCCTTCTGTGCCCCCCGTGTCGGGATGCGCCCGCCCCATCGCCTTCTTCCAGGCGGCGCGGATCTCGGCTTCGGTCGCGCCGGGGCCGACGCCCAGGACGGCGCGGGCGTCGGCCTCGCTGATCGGTTCGGATCGGACAACCTGTCGCATGCGAGAGGACCAGGCCAGATAAAGTCCCGCCGCCGCGAGCACCGCAGCCCAGAGCCAGGCGCCCCGAAACGCCGACAGCGCGCCCCCGGCCAACAGCACCGATCCCAGCAGGGTCGCGGTGACGCGCCAGTGGGCTCGCCCTCGCCGCTCGGTCTGACGGCCCAGCCGCACGAGCGCCCAGACGGCGATCGCCGCCAGCGCCAGCCAGATCAGGATCATGGCCTCATCCGGCCTTTCAGGCCGCCACGTCCAGAGGGCTCAGCGCCTGTTCCAGACCCATGGCCTTCATCAGATTGCGCAGTTCCTGGCGCGCCGCGACGTGGGCCAGCGACACCGCCACCGGCCGCACCTCGTTGGACAGGTCGGCGACCGTCAGGCCGAAGGGGAAGAGTTCGCGATAGATGACCCGGTCGCGCAGGCCCGGCCCAACGCGGAAGCCGACCCGTTTGGCCAGCTTGTTCATCCGCTCTTCCAGCCGTTTGCGGTTGCGCGCCTCGGCTACGGCCAGGCGATTGGTGACGACCAGCCAGTCGATGGTCGCATGGCGGCCCTGGCTGATCGCCCGAAGCTTGCGGGCCTCCCAGACGCTCTCGGAATAGATCGAGGGTTTCAGCAGTTCCAGCGACACCGGATCGACCTCGCCCAGCAGGTCGAAGTCGACGAAACTGTCGTTCATCGGGGTGACAATCTGGTCGGCCCGCGCATGGGCCGCGGCCGACACGGCCGTGTCGCCGCCGGGGGTGTCGATCAGGATGGCGTCCACGCCGGCCGACACGGCCTCGTTGAAGGCGCGGTCGAAGACGGCGATCTGCTCGTCCACCCCGGCCTTGGCCAGGGCCTTGCCGTCGCCCATGTCGGGCATGAAGGGCTGGGGCAGTTGCTGCTGGTTCGCCGCCAGCCAGGTCAGCCGGTTGGTGAAGAACCGCTGCATCGACCGCTGGCGCAGGTCCAGATCGATGATCGCGACGGTGCGGCCCGCATGCAGCAGGCCGGTGACGATATGGATCGCCAGGGTGGATTTGCCCGCCCCGCCTTTCTCGTTGCCGAGGACGATCACGTGAGGCTGCGTCATGAGGGAGACCTCTCTGGCGGCCGACGCGACTCAGACTTGCGCGGCCTTGGGACGACCGAGACTCGACGTACCGGCGTCAAAGGTCAACGCAGTGTTAACGCTTAAACTGTGGACTTCAGGCCGAGGCGGTTCAGCCCGCCCGTCGGCACCAGGGATCCGCCACCTGGGCGGCCGCGCACAGGGCGGACGCCGCCTCGGCCGGGATCGGACCGACCTTCAGACGGGTCAGCATCCGGCCGTCGACATGGATGGTCTCGAACACAGGCGACAGGCTGGACAGAGCGTCGCCGGCCTTCAGCCGATTCCAGGCCGCCCGCGCGCCGGCTTCACTGGAATAGGCCCCCAGCTGGATCATCCGCCCTTCCCCGCCCGACCGGATCACCGCCGGACGCAACCTCGGCTGTTCGGCCGCAGCGGCGACCGTCTCGACAACCTTCGGCGCAGGCCCTGGCAGAAGAGGCGCGACGGCCGGTTCCGCCATCCGCACGACGGCGTCCCGCAGCCCGCTCGTCCCGTCTTCGTCCGCCTTCGCCGCGCCGATCAGGCCTTCACGCGCATCCCACATTTCGTGTGGGCTCATCACCGCGACCTTCACGGGCGAGAATTTGAGGGGCCTCAGCCCCTGCGCCTCAGCCGTCCGGCGAGGCTGGGGATCGCCGGGTCGGTCGGCCTGGGGATTCATCGGGATGTCGATCGCGGCGACATGGTCCGCCATCGTCTGGAATCGGTGACGATCGCCCTCGATCGCCCCGCAACCCGCGAGGGTCAGGGCGAGGACGATCAGAACTGGACGGGTCGCTTCTGCTGGCGTCATAAGCACCACCCTAGTCGCCAGGGTTTGAAGTCTGGTGCATCGACACGCTTAAGCCACAGGGTTAACCGCTTCACCATGTCCGCGTCCGCCCCCCTCCCTGTCGTCCGCGCCGTGACGGATCTTCGCGCCACGGTCGGCGACTGGAAACGACAAGGCTTGAGCGTCGCCCTGGTTCCGACCATGGGCGCGCTGCACGAAGGCCACCTGACCCTGGTGCGCGAGGCCGGGCGTCGGGCGGACCGGGTCTTGGCCTCCAACTTCGTCAATCCGACCCAATTCGCCCCGACCGAGGACCTGGCCCGCTATCCCCGCCGCCAGGAAGAAGACGCCCGCCTGCTAGCCGGCGCCGGCTGCCACCTGATGTTCGCCCCGACGCCGGAGGCCATGTACCCTGAAGGCTTCGCCACCAGCATAACCATTGCAGGACCGGCCCTTGGCCTGGAGGGCGACTTCCGGCCCCAGATGTTCGGCGGGGTCGCCCTGATCGTCACCAAACTGTTCAACCAGGTCCAGCCGGACGTCGCTGTCTTCGGCGAGAAGGACTATCAGCAGCTGATGGTCATCCGGCGTTTCGTCCGCGACCTGGACCTGCCGATCGACATCGTCGGCGCCCCGACCCAGCGAGACGAGGCCGGGCTCGCCCTGTCCTCGCGCAACGACTATCTGTCCGAAGCCGAACTGGCCGTCGCCCGGCGCCTGAACCAGATTCTGGCCGAGGCCGCCGCCGGCGCCGCGGCGGGCCGACCGCTGCCGGGCGTGGAGCGCGAAGCCTATGCCGCCATTCTGAAAGCCGGGTTCGAACGGATCGACTATGTCGCGGTTCGCCACGCCGAGGACCTGTCGCCGTTCCGCGACGGGGTCGTCGACGCCCCGGCCCGCATCCTGGTGGCGGCCTGGTTGGGCAAGACCCGGCTGATCGACAATATGGCCGTCTGAGCGAGGCGCAAAAAAAGGCCCGACGCGAACGCCGGGCTTGAAGAAGGTTCGGTGATGGTGCGTCCCAAAAAGGGACAACATCGTCCATCCACCGCTTCGGTTAACACAGTCCTAAGGCGCAATCCGGCCTAAGGGGCGCGATCCGGCAACCAGGTCGTCTGACGCCCGCTGGGGCCGGTCGGCCAGGTCAGCCGCCACCCCTGACCTGCGCGGACGGGCGTGAAGTCGGACTGGGCGCCGAAGCCAGGAAATTCGAACCGCACGCCGCCGACCTCGATCACGGCCGGCGCGCCGCCCGGCGCCGTCGCGCGCCAGCGTCCTCCGCTTGCCTCGACAACGACCGCGCGAACCCCGTCGATCAGGACGGTCGGCGCCGTCCCGGCGGCGAGGCCCGAGACGATGACGGCCGATCCGTCGGAATCGACGGCGTCCAGCATCCCCTGGCCGTCCAGGCGCACCGTCGGCTCGCCCGCTGCGATCAAGGCGATCGGTCCCGCCCCACCCCGGATGAGGACGAGTGTCTCGGGCGAAGGGGCGGCGTCTTCTCCGACCTGAACCTCGGGCGTCAGCCGGATGTCCCCCGACGTGGCAGGGACGCGAAGCTCGAACCGACCGGACGCATCGGCGCCGACCGCCACGGCGGCGCCGTCCGCTCCGCGCAGAACCACCCGGGCGTCGGGACCGGCCCGCCCCCGCACGACGACCATCGGCCCGTCACGCATCGCGGCTTCGATCAGCGGAGGCTGGGCCCAGGAGGACGTCTCCAAGGCGTCCGCAGGCCGGGCCTCTCCCTCGCCGCCTCTCGAGCACCCCGCCAGACTGGCGCAGAGACTCACGGACAGGGCCGCGACAAGGGTGGCGGATACGGTGGCTCTGGCGATGATCCGACGTTTCATCCTTCGTCCCGACACTATATGGCTGACGCCGTAGCGGCTCGGGAATCTGTTAGCTCGACCGCCGCCGGTTTGGCCATGGCCGTCCGTGCTTTCCTTCAGTTCGAGGCCCCATGTCCCTGCCCCCCGTTTCGATCCAGCCCTTCGACGGTCCCTCCGTCTGCCTGTTCTGCGGCTCGTCCGACCGCGCCGACCCGACCTACACCGAGGCGGCCCGCGCCTTCGGCAAGGCGACGGCCGAAGCCGGCTGGCGGCTTGTCTATGGCGGCGGCGGCGTGGGCCTGATGGGCGCCTCGGCGCGCGGCGCCCATGAAGCGGGCGGGCGGGTCGTCGGCATCATGCCCGCCTTCCTGCGCAGCCGCGAGCGGCTGTTCGACGAGGTCGAGACCGTTATCGTGACCTCGATGCACGAGCGCAAACAGCTGATGTACGACCAGTCCGACGCCTTCGTCGTCGCGCCCGGCGGGATCGGCACCCTGGAAGAAGTGGTCGAACTGCTGTCGTGGAAACGGCTGGATCTGCATCAGAAGCCGGTCGTCTTCCTCAATCTGAACGGGTTCTGGGAAGGCTTCTTCGCGCTGATGCGCCACAGCGTGGACGAGGGCATGACCCCCGCCGCCTTCCTCGACGCCTGGACCGTGGCCAGTTCGGTGGAAGAGGCGATGGATCTGATTCAGGTCGGCGGCGGCGACGTGGCGCGAAGCTATGATCGTCGCTAGGTGATCGCTGCTAATAAATCCTAACGGTCACGCTTGACAGTTTTTATGGAAAACTGACATTGGCGCGACGGCACGACGCCGTTCTGCAATTCGGAGACTTGCTCATGCGCGTCCTGCTCATCGCCGCCGCCCTGTTCGCTACCGCCCCCGCCTTCGCAGGACCAGCGGGCCCCGTCGATGATGGTGGCGCGGGTCGGCGCCTTGGCGGGATCGGCCAGCGTCAGGCGGGTGGCGGCGGGGGCCTGGGCGAAGGCGCGACCTGCACCGCCGCGGGCGGGACGGAACAACCGGCGACGCGCGCCTGCCGTCGCGTGGTCCAGAAGTTCGGCGCCGTGACCGAATTCTCCTACAAGGGAACCGAGCTCAGCGCCGACGAACTGGCCGCCTGCAACGCCTGACCCGGCCGGGGCGGCCCCTTCAGGGGATCAGGCCGCCTCGCCTTTCAGCCGCCGCTGGATGGTCTCACGACCGATCAGCGGCGCCATGGCCGCCATGTCCGGCCCATGCGCCTGTCCCGTCAGGGCCAGGCGCAACGGCATGAACAGGGCCTTGCCCTTGGCCCCGGTCTCGGCCTTGACGGCGTTGGTCCAGGCCGACCAGGCGGTCTCGTCGATCACCTCAGGCAGCAATTGGGCAGCAGCTTCGATAAAGGCGGCGTCCTCGATCACCGGCTGGACCGGACCGCGGACGATCTTCACCATTTCAACAACATCGGCGAACTTGTTCAGATTGCCGCGCACCACGGCCCAGAAGGTCTCGCCCATGTCGGCGTCCAGGACCTGGAGGCGGGGCTTGGCGGTCGCATAGTCCATGACATGCAGGGACTGGGCGTTCAGGCGATCAAGATCCGCCGTATCGTAACGCGCCGGCGACCGGCCCATCTTGGCGAAGGCGAAGCCGGCGCCCAGGGCCTGGACCGACTCGGCGACTTCCAGCGGATCCGAGGTGCCGATCCGGCCCAGGTGGCTGGTGATGGCGATGGGCTCATAGCCCTGGTCGCGCATGTCGCTGATCGACAGCGAGCCCAGCCGCTTGGACAGGGCGGCCCCGTCGGCGCCGACCAGCAGGGGCATGTGGGCGAAGCCCGGAACGGCCGCCTCCAGAGCCTCGAATATCTCGATCTGGGCGCCGGTGTTGGTGACGTGATCCTCGCCCCGGATGATGTGGGTGATGGCCATGTCGATGTCGTCGACCACCGAAGGCAGGGTGTAGAGGAACAGGCCGTCCTCGCGGATCAGGACGGGGTCGGACATCGAGGCGGTATCGACCTCGGCATGGCCGCGCGCCAGGTCTTCCCAGGCGACGCGCTTGCCTTCCAGCTTGAAACGCCAGTGCGGGCGGCGGCCCTCGGCCTCGTAGGCGGCCTTCTGTTCGTCGGTCAGCTCCAGGGCGGCGCGGTCGTAGATGGGCGGCAGGCCGCGCGACAGTTGCACCTTGCGGCGGCGATCCAGTTCGTCGGCGGTCTCATAGGCCGGATATAGCCGCCCCGACGCCTTCAGGCGGGCGGCGGCCTCCTCGTAGCGGTCGAACCGCTTGGATTGGTTGTAGCGCTCGTCCCAGGTCAGACCCAGCCAGGCCAGATCGTCCTCGATCCCCTGTTCGAACTCCGGCGTCGAACGAGCCAGGTCGGTGTCGTCGATACGCAGCACGAAGGACCCGCCCTGCCCCTTCGCGAACAGCCAGTTCACCAGGGCGGTGCGGACATTGCCGACGTGCAGCTTTCCCGTCGGCGACGGGGCGAAACGAACCTTGACGGACATGGGGGATCAACGACCTCGAAAGCGAGGCGGCTAGGTCGCGCCGCAACCCCGTGAAGTCAAGGCCGACCCGCTTCCTGGGCCTCAGAAACGAGGATCAGTCGTCGCGGTGGACGCGTTCGCGGCGCTCGTGGCGTTCCTGGGCCTCGACCGACAGGGTCGCCGTCGGGCGGGCTTCAAGACGCCCCAGACCGATCGGCTCGCCAGTGTCCTCGCAATAGCCGTAGGAGCCGTCCTCGATCCGACGCAGGGCGTCGTCGATCTTGGAGATCAACTTGCGCTGGCGATCGCGGGTGCGCAACTCGAGCGCGCGATCCGATTCCGACGAGGCCCGGTCGACCAGGTCAGGATGGTTTTCGGTCTCGGCCTTCAGATTGACGACCGTGCCCTTGGACTCGCGAAGGATTTCGTCCTTCCAGGCCAGCAGCTTTTTCTTGAAATAGGCAAGCTGCCGTTCACTCATGAACGGCTCATCGTCAGACGGCCGATAAAGACCGGTTTCGTCGGACACAACGGACGCCAAAGCGTTCATCGCACTCACGCTCTCTAAGCACGCCCCCCTGTGGCGTATGGGCCGTATAGTCAGCCTTAAGAGTCGCGGCAACGGCGTTCGCGATTCCGTGATCGCGAATAGGCGAAGCCCTGCCGCCGCGTGACATTTGGCGCGCAGTCTAACCGCTATATTTTGAAATATCGGCGTTTTCGACGTCAGGCGTCGCCGCGACGCAACTCGGCCTTGGCCAGTTCCACCGACGCTCGCAGGTCGATCTGATCCAGCAGCGCGTTCAGGCCGGCGTCCCCGTCATCGGGCCGCTCCTCGCGCAACGTCCGTGCGAGTCGCTCCAGCGCCGCCTCGTCGGCGTCTCCGGACAGCAGCGCCATCTTGATCTCGTCCAGCCGGTCCAGCAGGCCCGCGCCGCGCTTGACGGCGCGCCGGCGTTTTTCCAGCGGTCCTTCGATCCCTTGAAGCGCCATCAGCGCCGAAACGTCGCCGACGCCTGATGTCGCGACGCTGGCGGAGGATGCGCTCGGCGCGGCCGCCGAGCCGGTCTGGCCCAGCGAGAATCCGCTGGAAGAGCGCGCGGCCTTGCCGCCTGTCGGGGCGCTGGCCCCTGTGGTCCCTGTGACCTTCATCGGCGGATGCTCCGGCTCATGAGTTCATCCTTGGCGAACGGAATGACTGTTTGGTTAACGCCTGGGCAAAACTTGCCGCCACATGAAAGCGGCGGATCCACCGACCCTAGCGTTTTCATGAACTTATGGACCGGCACGATCCTCGCAACAGGATGAATGAAACGCCGTCTGGGACGTCCGACCGATGCAGAATTTGCTTGCCCGCCTCGCCACGCCTATCGCCGTCGTCGCCGCGCTGGGCGCCGTCGCATCCCCCGCTCTCGCCCAGTCGCGAATCAAGGACATCGCGGCGGTCGAGGGCGTGCGGGGCAACCAGTTGGTCGGCTACGGCATGGTCATGGGCCTGAACGGCACCGGCGACTCGCTGCGCAACTGCCCCTTCACCCGCCAGTCTCTGGAAGGCATGACCGAGCGTCTGGGCGTCAATATCCGCGGCGCCAACGCCAACACCAAGAACATGGCCGCGGTCATGGTCTCGGCCGAACTGCCGGCCTTCGCCACGCCCGGCTCGCGCATCGACGTCAATGTCTCGTCCATGTGCGACGCCAAGAGCCTGTTGGGCGGATCGCTGGTCGTCACCAGCCTGCAAGGCGCCGACGGTCAGGTCTATGCGGTTGCTCAGGGGTCGGTGCAGACCGGCTCCGTCTCGGCCTCGGGCGGGTCGGGCTCTTCGGTCACGCGCGGCGTGCCGACGGCCGGCCGGATCGCCTCGGGCGCCTCGGTCGAGCGCGAAACCGGCTTCGAGATGGCCAATATGAACGAGGTTCGCCTGAACCTGCGCAACCCCGATTTCACGACGGCCCAGCGGGTCGCCGCCGCCGTCAACGCTGCCTATCCGGGTTCGGCCCTGGCCGAGAACGGCACCGTCGTCGCCCTGCGCGCGCCCGGTCAACTGGGCATGGCGGGCTTCATCAGCCGTGTGGAAAACCTGCCCGTCACGGTCGATTCGCCTGCCAAGGTGATCATCGACGAGGTCAACGGGGTCATCGTCATGGGCGACGCCGTACGTATCTCTCGCGTGGCCATCGCCCAGGGCAATCTGACCATATCGGTCGACGAACAACCCTTCGCCAGCCAGCCCACTCCCTTCAGCCGGGGGGGAGAGACCGTGGTCGTTCCCAATACCCAGGTCAGCGTGGAGGAAGATCTGGGCACCCAGATGCGGTTCGTCGGCGGCGGGACCAGCCTGTCCACTGTGGTCAACGGCCTGAACGCCCTCGGCGTTAGCCCGCGCGACATGATCAGCATCCTGCAGGCCATCAAGGCGTCCGGCGCGCTGCAGGCCGACATCGAGGTCATGTGATCATGAGCGACCTGACCGTCTCGCCCGACCTGACCCGCCCCGTCCCGACCCCCGCGACGGGCGCGTCCGGCGACAAGATCAAGCAGACCGCCGAAGCCTTCGAGGCCTCCTTCATTTCCCAGATGCTGAAGCCGATGTTCGAAGGCCTGTCCACGGACGGGCTGTTCGGCGGCGGCCAGGCCGAGGCGACCTGGCGCAGCTTCATGCTGGACGAAATAGCCAAGAAGACCGTCTCGGCGGGCGGCATCGGCCTGGCTGCGCCGGTGATGAACGAGATGCTGAAGATGCAGGAGACGGCCCAATGAGCGAATCGGAACTCGCCGGCGCGCGGACGCGCCAACTGCTCGACCTGACCCGTCGCCTGACCGAACGTCTGGCCGTCGAGACGCGCGCCTTCCAGGAAGGCCGTCCCCAGGCGGTCGCAGCCAGCCTGGCCGAGACCCAGGAGATGGCCAATCTCTATCGCCGCGATTCCGGTCATGTGAAGGCCGATCCCAAGCTTCTGGCGGCCGCTCCGGCGGCCGACCGGACGGCGCTGATCGAGGCCACGCGCGCCTTTGAGGCCGTCCTGTCCCGGCACGCCAGCGCGGTCGAGGCCGCCCGCAAGATTTCCGAAGGACTGGTCCGCGCCATCGCCCACGAGGTCGCGGCCGCCCGAACCCCGGCCTCGGCCTATGCCGCCGACGGCCGCGCCGCGCTGGGCGACGGCCGCGCGGTGGCCTTCAACCGCAAGGCCTGAGCCCGGAATATCATTCCGGCGCAGAGTCCTATTCCTTGTTGCCGATTTTTTAAGCGCCGCCATGCATGCTGTCGGCATGTCGATGACTGCTCGCCTTCTCGGTCTGGCCTTCGCATCCTCCGATGCGTTGGTCGAAATTGACGCCGAAGGTCGGGTCGCATTCGCGCTCGGCGCCGGTCCCAAGCCAGGATCGGACGTCGGCGCCCTGTGGACCGGCAAACCGCTCGCGTCCCTTCTTCATGAGGGCGACGCCGTCCTGCACGCCCTGCTGGCCGCCAAGCCGGGCGCCCGCAGCCCTGCCACGCAGATTCTGGTCATGGCTGGACCGGACCGGGTGCGGCGCGCTTCGCTTCGCGCCTTCATCCTGCCCCAGCTGGCCCCGTCCATCTCCTGTTCCATCGCGTACGAGGGCCCTGCCATCGCGGTGGCGGACATCGAGACCGCCCCCCTGGTCGACGCAGAAACCTTCCTGGCCGACGCCGTGCGCGTGGTCGATGTCGCGCCGGGCCTGTCCCTGGCGTTCCTCGATATTCGTGGCCTGGAAGACCTGGCGGGCGAAGTCGCCGAAAAGGTGCACCGCCGCATCGAGGCCACGCTTCAATCGGCCGCGGCCCAGGGCTCTTCGGCCGCGCAGATCACGCCGGAGCGTTTCGCCCTGCTGCGCCCCAGCAGCGATATGCGCGACCTGGCCGCCGAGGTGGTCGAGGCCGGTCGGGCCGAGGGCGTCCATCTGGACGCCGAATCCTTCCATTCCACTGTGCCCGAGGGCGCGGACAGTCTTTGCGTGCTGCGGGCCATGCGGTTCGCCATCGAAGGCTGCCTGAAGGACGACGGCCTCGCCAATCCGCAGATCGCCTTCTCCGAGTCGCTGAAACGCACCTTCCGCGATGCAGAGGCCTTCCGCAGCGTGGTCAAGTCGCGCGAGTTCCAGGTCCATTACCAGCCGATCGTTCACCTCGGCACGCGCTCGGTCCACCATTTCGAAGCCCTGGCCCGCTTCAACTCCAACAGCGGTCCCGCCAACGCCATCCGCATGGCCGAGGAACTGGACCTGATCGAATCCTTCGATCTGGCCGTCGCCGAGAAGGTGCTGAAGCGGATGCGCGCGCCCGGCGCCGGTCTGCTGAAGATGGCGATCAATGTGTCCGGCGCCTCGTTGGGCGACGACACCTATGTCGAGCAGCTGTTGCAGTTGACCGCGGGGTCTCCGACCGAGCGCAAGCGGCTGATCGTCGAGATCACCGAGACCTCGGCCCTGGCGGACATCGAGGCGGCCAACCGGCGCCTGGCCGCCCTGCGGGATGCGGGCATCAAGGTCTGTATCGACGACTTCGGCTCCGGCGCCGCCTCCTACGACTATCTGCGCAAGCTGTCGGTCGACGCCGTCAAGATCGACGGCGCCCTGATCCAGGATCTCGAGACCGACGACGTGGTCCGCAACCTGGTGCGCAACATCGTCGAGCTGAGCCGTTCGCTGAAGCTCGAGACCATCGCCGAGATGATCGAGACCGAATCCGTCGTGGGGGAACTGAAGACCCTGGGCGTCGAATATGGTCAGGGCTGGTTGTTCGGCCGCGCCGAGGCCGAACCCCGCACCCAGCTGGCCAGCGCGGCCCCCGTACGTCGTCGCGGCGCCGTCGAAGCCTGGGGCTGAGCCGCCGAAATCAGCGGCCGCCGCTTTCCGTCCGCATCCGAATCTACATACCCGCGTTGTCGGGGTGCTGATCATTCGGAGGGTTGATTATGGCGAAGTGCGGAAAGGTTCTGGCGATGGTCGCTGCGGGCGTGGCGGTGTGGGCCATGGTGTCCGGCGTGGCGTACGTCAGCGCGGCCCTGGCCTTCTAGTTTCAGCGGAACTCAGGCGTGACCGGGCGCAGCGGAGGCCTGGCCCGGATGTCCGGAACTGGCGAGCGCGGGACTGGCGGTCTTCAGGCCTGACACGATCACCTCGGCGCCCTGTCGCCGGTAACGGGCGATCACCTTGTCCAGAGCCGCCGCGCCGGTGACGTCCCACAGATGGGCGTCGGCCATGTCGATCTCGACCCGCGTCGGATGACCGTGGTGCTCGAAGCTGGCGGCGAACAGGCCGGCGGATCCGAAGAAGAGCTGACCCTGGACGACGTAGCGAACGGCGCCGGGCTCGGGCACCTCGATCTCGCGCACCGTCAGGGTCTTGGCGACCTTGCGCATGAAGAAGACCGCCGACAGCAGCACCCCCAGCATCACCCCCTTGGACAGGTCATGGGTGACGACCACCGTCACGGTGGTGGCGATCATCACCAGGGACGACTGGAAGGGGACGGCGCGGATCTTCAGCACCGATCCCCAGTCGAAGGTGCCGATCGAGACCATGATCATGACCGCCACCAAGGCCGCCATCGGGATGCGCGCCACCCAGTCGCGCAGCACCAGGATCAGGAACAGCAGGAACAGGCCGGCCCACAGGGTCGACAGCCGCCCGCGCGCCCCGGAGGTCACATTGATCATCGACTGGCCGATCATGGCGCAGCCGGCCATGCCGCCGAACAGGGGCGACAGGATGTTGGCGATGCCCTGGCCGCGCGTCTCGCGGTCCTTGTCGGATGGAGTGTCGGTGACGTCGTCCAGCAGATTGGCGGTCAGCAGGCTTTCCAGCAGGCCGACGAAGGCCAGGGTGGCCGAGACCGGGGCGATGATCGTCAGCGTCTGCCAGGTCAGGGGGACCGCCGGCAGGTGGAAGACCGGAAGGGTCGACGGCATCTGGCCCATGTCGCCGACGGTGCGGACGTCGAGGCCCGTGATCATGACGAAGGCGCTGATCAGGACGATGGCGACCAGGGGCGACGGCACGGCCCTGGTCAGGCGCGGGAAGCCGTAGATGACCGCCAGGGCCGCCGCCACCAGGGCGTAGGTCGGCAGGCCTGCGCCGATCAGTTCGGGCATCTGGGCCAGGAAGATTAGGATGGCCAGGGCGTTGACGAAACCCGTCATCACCGACTTGGAGACATAGCGGATATAGCGGCCCAGCTTCAGCAGGCCGATGACGATCTGGAAGACGCCGCACAGCAGCGAGGCGGCGAACAGATATTCCAGGCCGTGGTCGCGGACCAGGCCGACCATCAGCAGGGCCATGGCCCCAGTGGCGGCCGAGATCATGGCCGGACGCCCGCCGACGAAGGCGATGGTCACCGCGATGACGACGCTGGCGTACAGACCGACGGCCGGATCGACCCCGGCGATGATCGAAAAGGCGATGGCCTCGGGGATCAGAGCCAGGGCGACGACGGTGCCCGCCAGCAGGTCGCGACGAGGATTGGCGAGCCACTGCTGGCGCGCGGAGGCGATGAGGGACATGAGGTTCAGCTGGGGTCTGCCGACACCGACCTGGGCGCACGGCCATGGATCGTCTGCGGCGGGTTTCCCGGCGGATCGGCGGCCGGGATAGCCACCCGACGCTTCAAACAGGCCGGGTCCGAGGTGAGGGCCGCCTGATGCCCGGTCCCGGCCCGAAAGGCAAGCCGCCTATGAGGCGGTGAGTCTCGCCAGCGACGGTCTCTCATCGGCCTTGGCGGCGGCCGTCGCCTCGACGGCGCGCATGACCCGCAGCAGATTCTCGCCGGCGATCTTGCGGATGTCGGCCTCGGTCCAGCCGGCGTCCATCAGGGCCGCCAGGATGCGGGGATAGGCGTCGACGCCGGTCATGCCTTCGGGAAGGCTGCCGATGCCGTCGAAGTCGGCGCCCAGGCCGACGTGGTCGATCCCCGCGACCTGACGCACGTGCTGGATATGGGCGACCACGTCGGCCTGGGTCGCCTGCGGCGTGGGGTGGGCCTGGTTCCAGGCCGTCAGGCCGGACTCGACGGCGGTTGGATCGCCGGGGTTCAGGGTCTTCAGCCGCTCCTCCTCGCCCGCGCGGTCGGCGTTCCAGGCGCGGACCCGTTCGGAGACGAAGCCGGGGGCTAGATTGATCATCACGATCCCGCCGTCTTCCGGCATCATCCGCAGCACCCGGTCGGGCACGTTGCGCGGATGGGCCGTGATCGCCCGCGCCGAGGAGTGGGAGAAGATGACCGGGGCGTCGGACACCCGCATGGCGTCCAGCATGGTGTCCTCGGACACGTGGCTGAGGTCCACCATCATGCCCAGGCGGTTCATCTCCTTGACCACAGCCTCGCCGAACGGGTTCAGCCCGCCCCATTTCGGGGCGTCGGTCGCGCTGTCGGCCCAGGTCGTGGTCTTGGAATGGGTCAGGGTCATGTAGCGGGCGCCGGCGCGATGGAACTCGCGCAGCAGGGCCAGGGAATCGTCGATCGAATAGCCGCCCTCCATGCCGATCAGGCTGGCGATGCGGCCCGAGGCGAAGACCGCCTCGACCTCGTCCGCCGTCGTGGCCAGGCCGAAGACGTCCGGGTGGGCGGCGATGATCCGTTTGGCCGTGTCGATCTGTTCGAAGGTCTCCTCGACCGCCTCCAGCGGCGTCAGGCTGGCGGGGACATAGACCGACCAGAACTGGCCGCCGACGCCGCCGGCGCGCAGGCGGGCGATGTCGGTGTGAAGCGGGGTCGTGGCTTCCAGGTCGGTGGTCAGGTCCACGGCGTAGACGTCGTTGCCGTACTTCTGGCGCAGGGCCCAGGGCAGGTCGTTATGGCCGTCGATCAGGGGGGTGGTCTTCAGGATCTCCATCACGCGGGCCTCGTTAGCCGATTGGGCCGGGGCGTGGGCGTTCGCGGCGGTGGCGAAGGCGGCGACGGCGGCCCCGGCGAGCAGATGGCGGATCATGATGCGGCTCCCTGATTTTCGGAGCGCACACTGACAGACGCAAGGCGGCAGACAACCCCTCATCCGAGCCCTTCGGGCCCACCTTCTCCCGCAAGGGGAGAAGGAAGAGGTTTCCCGGTCGGGGGACGAGGGGCTAGGAGAGGCGCATGAGCGACGCCGCCTATTCCGATCCGCTCGACCTGAAGAAGGTCGAGACCCGCGCCTGGTTCGAGCATCTGCGCGACCGTATCCATGCGGCGTTCGAGGCGCTGGAGGATGCGGCTCCGGAGGATCTGTTTCCGGGGGAGCCGGGGCGGTTCGTGCGGACGCCCTGGACCCGGCCCGAAGGCGGCGGCGGGGTGATGGGGATGATGCACGGGCGGCTGTTCGAGAAGGTCGGCGTGCACGTTTCGACCGTGCACGGAACATTCCCAGCCGACTACGCCAAGACCGTGCCCGGCGCGGCCGAGGATCCCCGCTTCTTCGCCACCGGGATCAGCCTGATCTGCCATCCGGTCAGCCCGCGTGTGCCGGCCGTCCACATGAACACCCGCTTCATCGCCACGACCCAGAGCTGGTTCGGCGGCGGGGGCGACCTGACGCCGGTGCTGGCGGCGGATCGGCGGCAGGATCACCCGGACACCCTGGCCTTCCATGCCGCGATGAAGGCCGCCTGCGACGCCCATGACCCGGAGTGGCACGCGAAATACAAGGCGTGGTGCGACGAGTATTTCTACCTGCCGCATCGGCAGGAGCCGCGCGGCACCGGCGGGATCTTCTACGACCACCACGACAGCGGCGACCACGACCGGGACTTCGCCTTCACCCGCGACGTGGGCCTGGCCTTCCTGGACGTCTATCCGAGGATCGTGGCGGGCCGGATGGCCGAGCCCTGGACGATCGAGGAGCGCGAGGAGCAGCTGGTGCGGCGCGGCCGATACGTGGAGTTCAACCTGCTGTACGATCGTGGCACGATGTTCGGCCTAAAGACCGGCGGCAACGTCGATTCGATCCTCAGCTCCATGCCCCCGATGGTGAAATGGCCGTGAAATCCCCCCTCGCGAAAATCCTGCTGCGCCCGCTGGCGACCTCGGTGCTGTTCGGGGTGCTGTACGGCGTCTATCTGACCCTGGCGAAACAGCCGGATATCCCGCTGACGCTGTTCGTGGTGATCGGCTTCTATTTCGCGGCGTCCCTGTTGCTGGAGCGGTTCGTGTTTCCACGGTTCGGGCTCTGAGCGAAAAAAAGACAGTCTGAATAGTCTGAAACTCGGGCGTGCACCCGCCCTTGAAACCGCGCCCCCAAATTGCACTTGCACAGCCCGAAAACAGTGCAATATGCAAAAGAGTGCAATTTCGCGCGCCTTCTTTTGCTTCGATTTTCAAAGACCCGATACGCATTCTAATCCCGCTGGGAGGCGTGTTGGGTCGATGGTCGGGATTTTCTGAAATCACCCGATAATTCAAAGGGCGGTTGCATGGAATTAGGAGGGCAAATCCCTCCCCCTCTCAGCCCATCGCTGCGATAAAGGCGTCCCCCGCGCGGCTGCGATAGCGTTCGGCGTGGCGCAGCAGGCGGAAGGGGCGTTCCGGCAGGGCGAAGGCCACGCTGACCAGACGGCCGGCGGCGACCGAGGCGTAGGCGACGCTTTCGGACAGGGCGGTGGCGCCGGCCCCGGCCTCGGCCGCCGCGAGGACGGCTTCGTTCGACGGCAGGGTCATGGCGACAGGCAGGTCGGCGGGATCGACCCCAGCCTGACGCACCGCCTCTTCCAGCGTCGAACGGGTGCCCGAGCCGTGTTCGCGCAGCACCCAGGGCGATGAGGCCAGGTCGTGCGCCGACAGCCGGCGCAGCCCCGCCCAGGGATGATCGGGCGTGACCACGACGGCGAGGCGGTCCGAGCCGATCCGGCTCTGTTCCAGCGCGGTTTCGTCCACAGTCCCTTCGACCAGGCCGATCTCGGCGGCGCCGGCCAGGACAGCGGCGGCGGCCTCGCGCGTATTGCCGATCTGGACGTCCAGTTCGATGCCCGGATGGGCGGCGTGGAAGGCCACCAGGCGACGCGGCAGCCAGTAGGAGGCGATGGTCTGGCTGGCGAAGACCGCCAGACGGCCGCGCCGCAGGGCGCTCATGTCCGCCAGCGCCGCCTCGGCCGCCGCCGCCCTAGCCAGGACCGCCCGGGCCTCGGGCAGGAAGGCCTCGCCCGTCGAATTCAGCACGACGCCCCGCCCGACCCGGTCGAACAGATGGACGTCGTGCTCGGCCTCAAGCGCCGCGATGGCGTTGGACACCGCCGACTGGGTCAGGTTCAGCGCCCGCGCCGCCGCCGTCACATGCTGGCGCTCGGCGACGGCGACGAAGATGCGGAGGCGTTCCAGGGTCATAATCGATCTCAAAATCGGATTGAAATGACCATAACAATCCGTTGGACGCCGGTCGAGGCCCGGCGCACCAAGCTGGACCATGAAGACCGCCGCCCCTGCCGTCGTTTTGACGCCGCCCCTGCCCCGCCCCGTGAGGCTGAGCGAGCGGCTGGCGGCGTTCGGCCGCGCGGTCTGGCCCGGCCTGATGATGAGCCTGATGGTCGCCCTGGCGGCGGTCGGGCTGGGCGGTCTTGAACACGAGGCGATGGGCAAGGCCTGGCTGGAGCCCCTGGTCCTGGCCATACTGCTAGGCGCGGGGGTGCGGACGGTCTGGGCGCCCGACGCCCGGTTCAGGGTCGGGATCGATTTCAGCGCCAAGATCCTGCTGGAGGTCGCGGTGGTCCTGCTGGGCGCCTCGGTCAGTGCGGCGACCCTGTCGTCGCTGGGGTTGGGTTTCGTGGCCGGGATCCTCGCCCTGGTGGCCGCCGCCATATTGGCCGGGTTCGGGATCGGGCGTCTGCTCGGATTGAACCCGCGCATGGCCCTGCTGGTCGCGTGCGGCAACGCCATCTGCGGCAACTCCGCCATCGCCGCCGTGGCCCCGGTGATCGACGCCGATGGGGAAGAGGTGGCGGCCTCCATCGCCTTCACGGCCGTGCTGGGGGTGGTGGTCGTGCTGACCCTGCCGCTGCTAGGCGGACTGATGTCGATGAGCGGGCTGCAGTTCGGCGCCCTGGCGGGGCTGACCGTATACGCCGTGCCGCAGGTGCTGGCGGCCGCCGCGCCGCTCGGGGCGGTGGCGACCCAGACGGGCACGGTGGTCAAGCTGGCGCGGGTGCTGATGCTGGGGCCGGTGATTCTGGTCCTGTCGGTGATTTTCCGGGAGCGGGCGGCGGGGGCGAAGGGGCCGGGTCTGCACCGGCTGCTGCCGTGGTTCATCGTCGGCTTTCTGGCGATGATCGCGCTGAGGAACCTGGACCTGATCCCGCAGGCGGCGCTGGCGCCGATGGCGGGGGCGTCCGGCCTGCTGACGGTGGCGGCCATGGCGGCCCTGGGGCTGCAGACCGACATACGGGCGGTGGCGCGAGCCGGCGGGCGGGTGGTGGCGGCCGTGGTGCTGTCGCTGGCGGCGCTGGTGGGGATGAGCCTGGGGTTGATCGCGGTGCTGGGGGTTTAGATCACCTACACGCCGACGGTCTGTGGAAAGCCTGACCGGTTGCATGATACTGGGAGGTGGCATGTCTGTGAGCTACGTCCATTTGCCGCCTGAAGCGGAGCTCCCTTTGATGGGAGAGGCCGGACCGTTTCGAGCCGTCCTCGTGCTTGAAAACGCTGTGTCCGACGACTGGCAGAGCCGGGTAAGCGAGTGGCTCGTCAAGTCAGGCTGCCGCTACATGATGGCTTGGGGGGTAGAGTGCAGTTCGTGGGACGATAGCGTCGATTGGGCGAATCTCTCTGTAGTTGACCTCGACGACATCCCAGACGACCTGTTTGTAATGACGACATGGCATGACGACGAACCGCTCACAGAGACGTTCTGGTTCGCCGGTTTCACCGCACATCACCCCACCGTGCGCTTGGAGCATGTCGCTATCATCGACATCGGCCCGACGAACCGGGAAAGTGAAATGCTCCAAGCCTACGAAACGGCCCAGACGATGTCGGCCTGACATCCGCAATGGGTTTGAAGCGCGTGTTGGTTCACGCGCTGACCTCAGACGTTCAGATCGATAAG
This sequence comes from Brevundimonas sp., assembly GCF_013912065.1. Classification (GTDB taxonomy): domain Bacteria; phylum Pseudomonadota; class Alphaproteobacteria; order Caulobacterales; family Caulobacteraceae; genus Brevundimonas. Next base: position 96,453 of record NZ_JACESA010000007.1, on the reverse strand, counting down.
AAGATCAAATTCCGCTGCCCTGCTCTTCCACCGGGGGCGGGGTCAGCAGCAGGAAGGCGCGGATCCAGGCGGTGAGGACGGCGCGGTCGTTGGGGCGGTTCAGGCTGTCGAGGGCGGCGTCGGCCAGGGGTTCGGGGATGCGCGAGCCGCGCCGGACCTGAACCAGGGCGGCGGCGTATTCGGGCTGAAACTCCGGGTGGCACTGGAAGGACATGGCGTCCTGACCCCAGGCCAGACCGGCGTAGGGGGTGAATCCGCTGGAGGCGATGACGCGGGCGTCGGGCGATATGGCCGTCACCTGGTCCTGATGCGAGACCGGAATGGCGAGGGTGCGGGCGCGGGGGTGCATCCAGGGCTCGGTCCCGTGGACGTCGTAGCGGTGCAGGCCGACGCCCCAGCCCTTGTCCGACTTCTCGACCGCCCCGCCGAAGGCGTGGGCCAGGACCTGATGACCGAAACAGATGCCGACGAGCCGGGTCCGGCCTCGCGCGTCGCGCAGCCAGTCGATCAGCTGGGGAATCCACGGCAGGTCGTCATAGACGCCGGCGGCCGAGCCGGTGACGATCACCCCCTGGAAGGCGGTCGGGTCGGACGGCAGATGGCCCGACTGGACGTCGAACCGGGTGGTGGGGACGTTTTCACCCAACAGGGCGCGGAACCGGGCGGGGTAGTCGTCGAAACTGTCCTTCAGATCATCGGGAGGATGGCCGGTTTCGAGAATGGCGATACGGGTCATGGGATCAACATAGGGGCGGCGCGCGCCGATCAGAAGGACCAGATTTCAGCCTTGCCGCCCGGATCGCCCAGGCTGTTGGCGACCCAGGCGCAGACCTGTTGCGCCGCCGCCTCGGCGCCCGGCGGCGGATTGACGATCACCAGGGCGCAGCCGTTCATTTTCATCGGATTGGTCAGGGGGCGCAGGCGGGCCTCGGCCACCAGGGTCGGACCGGCCCTGCCCTCCAGCCGCCGGGTGAAGGCGTCGAAGGTCTCCAGATCCTTCAGCGGGGTCCAGATCGCCACGGTCGCGGTCGGATCGCGCTGGATGACCGTCAGGGCCGTCTCGGCGGAGCGGACATAGTCGTCGGGCTTTTCGAACGGGGGGTCGATCAGGATCAGGGGGGCCTTGAGCCGCGCGGCCTCGGCCGCCGCCAGGGCGTAGCCGTCGCCCTCGCGCGCCTGGGCGTTCGGGCGGTCGGCCAGGGCCTGGTCCAACAGGGCGCGGACGGGCGGGTTCAGCTCGAAGCCGACATAGCGGCCACCCGCCCCCAGGGCGTCGGCGATCAGCAGGGGCGAACCGGGATAGAAGCGGGCGCCGCCGTCGGGATTGGTCGCCGCGACCCGCTCAGCCAGGGCGTCCAGCAGCGGGGGCCGGCCCTGGGCCGTCATCAGCCGCGCCACCCCGGCCTCGGCCTCCTTGGACCGGGCCGCGTCGCCCGACAGATCGTACAGGCCCGCCCCGGCGTGGGTGTCGAGCACGGTCAGGGGGCCACGCGCCTGAAGCGTCTGGACCAGCCACAGGACCAGGGCGTGTTTGACCAGGTCGGCGAAGTTTCCGGCGTGGAAGCTGTGGCGATAATTCATCCCGCCTCGTGTCGCGGCGGGGGCGCGGGGTCAAGCGGAACCCGTCACCGGAACCCGGAACCGTCGCGCCGCGTTCGGTGCGGGTCTGAGGCAAGTGGCTGAAAGACCTTTGAAAAGGGCAGCGGCCATGGCGGACGGATCGCAGGGCTTCGAGACGGCCGTCGAGGTTCCGCAGGGTCTGAGCTGGTGCAGCGACGAACAGGCCGGCATCCGCCGCCGCCGGGCCGGCAAGGGGTGGTCCTATCGCGACGCCAAGGGGCAGGCGATCAAGGATCCCAAGGTGCTGGACCGTATCCGCGCCCTGGCCATTCCGCCCGCCTGGACCGACGTCTGGATCTGCCCCAGGGCCAACGGCCATATCCAGGCGACGGGCCGGGACGTGAAGGGGCGCAAACAGTATCGCTATCACAACGACTGGAGCGCGGCCCGGTCCGAGACCAAGTTCGACAAGCTGCCGGCCTTTTCCCGCGCCCTGCCCAAGTTGCGCGCCCAGGTCGAGCATGACCTGAACCTGAGGGGGCCGGTGAAAGCCAAGGTGCTGGCGACGGCCGTGCGCCTGCTGGAGATCACCCTGATCCGGGTCGGCAACGCCGCCTACGCCAAGGAAAACCGCAGCTATGGGCTGACCACCCTGAACAAGCGGCATCTGGAGGTGGACGGGGCGGCCCTGACGTTCGAGTTCCGGGGCAAGAGCGGCAAGGATCACCGGGTCAGCATCCGCGACCGGCGGCTGGCGCGGGTGGTGCGGGCGCTGGAGGACCTGCCGGGCCAGCATCTGTTCAAATATCGCACGGCCGACGGCGACCTGTGCCCGGTAACCTCGGACGATGTGAACGCCTATATCCGCGCGGCCATGGGCGAGCAGTTCTCGGCCAAGGATTTCCGCACCTGGGCCGGGACGGTGTCGGCCGCGCGGGCTCTGCGGGAGATGGAGCCGCCGACCTCGCCCACCGACGCGAAACGCAAGATCACCGTCTGCGTCAAGGCGGTGGCGGGCCTGCTGGGCAATACGCCGACGGTTTGCCGCGCCTCCTATGTCCATCCGAAGGTGATGGCCCTGTACGAGAGCGGCGAACTGAAGACCGCCCTTCCGGGACCGGACGCCAAGGGGTTCGAGAAGGCGTTGATCCGGTTGTTGATCGCCGGGTGATGACCCCTAGCCCTTCATCCGCCAGGTGGCGCCGTCGGGGCCGTCCATGACGACGACGTTCAGTTCGTTGAGGCGGTCGCGGATGCGGTCGGCCTCGGGCCAGTCCTTGGCGGCGCGGGCGGCGGCTCGTTGCTCCAGCAGGGCTTCGACCTCGACGCGCAGGGCGTCGGAGACGTCGCCTTCCAGCCAGGCGGCCGGGTCGGACTGAAGCACGCCGAGGATGGAGGCGCAGGCGATCAGGCGGGCGCGGGCCTGAGCCACAGCGTCCAGATCACCGGCGGTCATGCCGCGCTCGATCTCGCTGGACAGGGCGAACAGGCTGGCCATGGCGCCGGGGGTGTTCAGGTCGTCCTCAATGGATTTCAGGAAATCGAAAGGCGGATCGAGATCCAGAACCTCGACACCGCTGGATCGGTGCAGGGCGCCGTACAGCCGGTCCAGCGACTTCTTCGACTGATCCAGCAGGCCCTGGTTCCAGTCCAGCGGCTGACGATAGTGGGCCGACAGCAGCGCCCAGCGGACGACCTCGCCCGGCATGGCCTGGACCAGGTCGTGCAGCAGCAGGACATTGCCGATGGACTTGGACATCTTCTCGGCGTCCACGGTCAGGAAGCCGTTGTGCATCCAGTAGCGGGCGTATTCCTCATGCGCGTCTTCGCCATGCGCATGGCCGTGGGCGCAGACTCCCTGGGCGATCTCGTTTTCGTGGTGGGGGAAGACCAGGTCGATGCCGCCGCCGTGGATGTCGATCGGCAGGCCCAGGGTCTGTTCGATCATGGCCGAGCATTCGATGTGCCAACCGGGACGCCCCTCGCCCCAGGGCGACGGCCAGGACGGCTCGTCCGGCTTGGACGGTTTCCACAGGACGAAGTCGTGTGGGTTCTTCTTGTAGGGGGCGACCTCGACCCGGGCGCCGGCGATCATGTCGTCCAGGTTCCGGCCCGACAGGGCGCCGTAGGCCTTGTAGGACGAGACGTCGAACAGGACATGACCTTCCGCCGCATAGGCGCAGCCGGCGTCGACGATGGCCTGGATCTGGTCGACGATGGCCGGGATATAGTCGGTGACGTGCGGCGCGATGTCGGGCGGCGAGACGTTCAGCAGGCCCATGTCGGCCAGGTAGGCGGCCTCGTAGCGGGCCGTGACCTCGCCGATGGGCACGCCCTCGCGCGCGGCCTTCTGATTGATCTTGTCGTCCACGTCGGTGACGTTGCGGGCGTAGAGAACCTTGTCCGCCCCATAGGTCCGACGCAGCAGCCGGACGAGGACGTCGAACACCACCGGCGGGCGGGCGTTGCCGATATGCGCGTAGTCATAGACCGTCGGGCCGCAGACATAGAGGGTCACCCGGTTCGGATCGCGGGGTTCGAACGCGCGCTTTTCACGGCGCAGGGTGTCATGGATGTGCAGCGGCATGGGAGAGAGTCTTCAGCGGGTTTTCTTGCGGGACGGAGGGTCCGTCCCATATAGCGGCCTGATATACAGTCCCGACGGATTGTAGAAGGTAAACCGGGCGACCCGCCCGCCCCGGCCGGAAAATCGAGTTTCATGAGCGTCATCCCCGCCAAGCCCGTCCTCGTCAGCGACGAAAGTGTGCAGCGTCCCAGCCGCGAACAGGCGCTGGAGGCCGTGCGGACCCTGATCGCCTGGGCCGGCGACAATCCGGACCGGCCGGGCCTGATCGACACGCCCAAACGGGTGGTGGACGCTTACGGGGAATGGTTCGACGGCTATGAGGCCGACGCGGCCAAGGAGCTGTCGCGCACCTTCGAGGACGTGACCGGCTATGACGACATGGTCATCCTGCGCGACATCGAGGTGGAGAGCCACTGCGAGCACCACATGGCCCCCTTCCTGGGCAAGGCCTATGTCGCCTATCTGCCCGGCGAGAAGGTGGTCGGCATCTCCAAGCTGGCGCGGGTGGTCGAGATCTTCGCCCGGCGGCTGCAGAATCAGGAAACCCTGACCAACGACATCATCGACGCCATCGAATCGCACCTGCAGCCGCGCGGCGTGGCGGTGCTGGTGGACGCCGAACATCAGTGCATGACCACGCGCGGGGTGCACCACCGGCACGTTTCGACCATCACCACCCGTTTCACCGGCGCCTTCAAGGACGATCCGGCCCTGATGGACCGTTTTCTGAAGCTGGCGAAGGCCTGAGCCCTCGCCTGTCGCGGGTAATTGACGTTCCGGAACGCCAGAACGTTTAGAACCGCTTTACAAGCGCGCATCGGGACGCCAAGAACCGATCAAGCTCTCGGGCGATCCATAGGGAATGTCGGCGCGGATCGCGGCCGGCGAGTAACGGAGACGAAGCATGGCTGCGAAGATCGGCGGTTCCGGCGGGGACAAGCACACGATCGAACAAACGGCTGACATCAACATCACGCCGTTCATCGACATTCTGCTGGTGCTCATGATCATCTTCATGGTCGCCGCGCCCATGGCGACCGTGTCGATCCGCCTCGACCTGCCGCCGGCGCAGCCGCCCACCAACCCGACCGAAGAAAAAGAGCCGGTGTACATCACCATCCAGGACACCGGTCAGCTGTTCATCGCCGAGAAGCAGACCTCGATCGACAATCTGGCCGCCGACGTCTGCACCGCCCTGGGCGGCGGTTCCTGCCAGGAAGAGCGCGTCTTCGTGCGCGCCCAGCCGGAAGTGAAATATTCCCAGTTCATGGAAGTCATGAACAAGATGCAGGAGAACGGCTTCTTCAAGGTCGGCCTGCTGAACGAAGACATCGAATAGGACCGAGGTTCTATCCAGAATCAGGGCCGCGTTCCGAAAGGGACGCGGCCTTTTTCTTTGTCGCAAGGCTTGCCCCCGCGCGCCGGGGCGGCCTTGATGGCGGACCGGTCGTTCGAGGAGTCCGCCCATGCGTCGTCGCACCTTCCTGTCCGCCTTGCCTGCGGGAGCCTTGGCGGCGACGGCCGTTCAAGCGCGTCAGTCGTCTCCGACCGCCAAGCCGACCGAGGCGGCCCCCGCGCCGGCCCGGCCCGTCGACCCCTATGCCGAGATCGGCATCGGCGACCGAATCACGGGGCCGAAATTCATGGGACGGTCGACCGTCTGGGGCGCGAATGGAGCGGCGGCGACGGCGCATCCCGCCGCCAGCCTGATCGGGATCGACACCCTGAGGCGCGGCGGCTCGGCCATTGACGCCGCCATCGCCATCAACGCGGCCCTGGGCTTCCTGGAGCCGGTGGCCAACGGCATCGGCGGCGACGCCTATTGCATGCTGTGGGACCCGAAGCAGAAGAAGGTCGTCGGGTTGAACGGGTCCGGCGCCAGTCCGCGGGGCCTGAGCCTGGAAACCGCGCGGTCCAAGGCCATCGACGGCTATCTGCCGCGCTATGGCGCGGTGACAGTGAACGTCCCGGGCACGGTGGACGCCTGGTGGAGCGCGCACCAGCGCTATGGCAAGCTGCCGTGGAAGGATGTGCTGCTGCCGGTCGCCGAGTTGTGCGAACAGGGCGTCCCCGTACCGCAGGTCATCGCCTACTACCTGGAACGCAATATGGCGGCCTTCGACCGGGGCCGGATCCCGATCGAGGAAAACGACAACCGCAAGCGTATATGGGCCGCCGGCGGGTCGACGCCCAAGGTGGGCGAGGTCTTCGCCAACCCCTTCCTGGGCAAGACCCTGCGGATGATCGCCGAGGGTGGGCGCGACGCCTTCTACGACGGTCCGATCGCCGACCAGATCGAGGCCTATTTCAAACGGATCGGCGGCTGGATGACCCGCGCCGACATGGCCGCCCACCACACGGAATGGGTCGAGCCGATCCAGACCAATTATCGCGGGGTGGACGTCTTCGGCCTGGGTCCGAATACGCAAGGCCTGTCGACCAACCAGATCCTGAACATCTGCGAACAGTTCGACCTGAAATCCATGGGCTTCCAGTCCGCCGCCTCGCTGCACGTCCAGGCCGAGGCCAAGCGGCTGGCGTTCGAGGACCGGGCGCGCTGGTTCGCCGACGACCGATTCTCCAAGACCCCGGTCGAATGGCTGAACTCGAAACCCTATGCCGCCGAACGGGCGAAACTGATCCAACCGGACCGGGTCATGGACCGGGTCATGCCCGGCGACGCCCCGCACCACGGCGACACCACCTATTTCAGCGTCGCCGACAGCGACGGCATGATGGTCAGCTGGATCCAGTCCAACTATCGCGGTATGGGCTCGGGCCTGGCGCCGGACAATGGCTCGGAACCGCTGGGCTTCATGTTCCAGGATCGCGGCGAACTGTTCGCCCTGACCGACGGACATCCCAACATCTATGCGCCCGGCAAGCGGCCGTTCCAGACCATCATCCCCGGTTTCGCGGTCAAGGACGGCGAGCCGTGGATGGCGTTCGGCGTCATGGGCGGCGCCATGCAGCCCCAGGGCCAGGCCCAGATCATCATCAACATGGTCGACTATGGGCTGGAGCCCCAGGCGGCGGGCGACGCCCCGCGCTGGCAGCACTACGGCTCGTCCGAACCGACCGGCCAGCCGCAGGAGGGGACGGGGGTGCTGCATCTTGAGAGCGGCGTGCCCGACGCGACCAAGGCCCAGTTGCGGGCCATGGGCTGGACCCTGGGCGAACCGGACGGCGGTTTCGGCGGCTATCAGAACGTGATGAAACAGATGAACCCCGGCGGGCGCTGGACCTATGGCGCGGCGACCGAGATGCGCAAGGACGGGATCGCTCTGGCATACTGACATGACCCACGATGACGTCCGCGCCCTGTTGCTGTCCTTTCCCGGCGTCGAGGACGGGGTCTCCTATGGAGAGCCGTCATTCAAGGTGGCGGGGAAGTTCCTGACCTGGTTCTGGCCGAAGCTGGACGACAGCATCGTCGTGCATCTGGATAACCGCGACGAACGCGACCTGCTGATCGAGATGGATCCCGCCACCTTCCATTTCACCGACCACCATCGCGATTATCCGCTGGTGCTGGCGCGGATCGCCACGGTCGATCCGGCGTGGCTGAAGGCCATGCTGGAGCGGCGCTGGCGCAAGGTCGCGCCGAAGCGGATCGTCAAGGCCCACGACGCGGCTTGACCTTACGCCACGGAAACAAGGCAAGGTCCGTCCATAATAGAAACGGACGGAAACGACATGGCTATGGGCGTCGAGGATCTGGTCGTTAAGGCCAGGGACGGCTGGCCGCTGGAAGCGACCCTGTTCCGGGGAGCGGCGCCGCGCCGAGCGGTGCTGGTCTCGGCCGGGACCGGCTTTCCGCGCGGCTTCTATGCGCGGTTCGCGCGCTGGATGGCCGAGCGGGGCTGCGTGGTCCTGACCTATGACTACCGCGGCATCGGCGGTTCGCGGCCCGAGGATCTGGCGGCGATGGAAATGGACTATCCCGACTGGGGGCGGCTGGACATGCCGGCGGCGCTGAAGGCGTTGAAGAAAGCGGCGCCGGGCCTGCCGGTCTTCCACGTCGGCCACAGCGTCGGCGGCCATTTCGCCGGCTTCATGCCGAACCAGGCCGAGATCGCCGGCCATGCCTTCGTCTCGGTCGGCACGGGCTGGTGGGGCGGACACCACCGCTCCTACAATCCGATGGAGCTGTTCTTCTGGTTCGGGTTCGGTCCGGCCCATCTGCGCCGCCACGGCTATATACGCGGCGGGAAGCTGTGGCGGGGGACGGACCTGCCGCGCGGCGTGTTCGAGACCTGGAAACGGTGGTGCCTGAAGCCGGCCTATTTCCTGGACGAACTGGCCGAGGGCGCGCTGGACCCGCAGCAGTTCGCCGAGGTGCGCGCGCCCATCCGGTCCTGGATCTTTCCGGACGATCCCATCGCCACGCCTGGGACCGGGACCACGCTGCTGAAAGCCTATCCCAATGCGCCGTCCGAGATCGTCATTCGTCGCGCCGCCGACTATGGCGCGCGGCGCATCGGCCACGAGGGCGCCTTTCGCAAGGGGCTGGAGCCGCTGTGGCAGGAAATTCTGGATTGGTTCGACGCAGGGGTTTCGAAGGCCGCCCCCGGCGCCTAACTTTGCGGTCCCCCGAGAATGAAGGATTCTTCCATGACCTACGGCGATCAGCCCACCCTCACCGTCGATGGAATTGAAATCCCCCTGCTCGGCTTCGGCACCTGGCAGCTGGAACCGGCGGACGCGCGGCGGATGGTCGCCGAGGCGCTGCGGATCGGCTATCGCCACATCGACACCGCCTGGATCTACAAGAACGAGAAGGCGGTCGGCGAAGGCATCGTCGATTCGGGCGTGGTGCGCGAGGACATCTTCCTGACCACCAAGATCTGGGTCGAGCATTTCACCCATGACGCCCTGCTGAAACAAGCCAAGGAATCGGCCGAGAGCCTGGGAACGACGCCGGACCTGCTGCTGCTGCACTGGCCCAAGCCGACGCCGAGCTTCGAAGAAACCCTGGGGGCGCTGAACGCCGCGAAGGACGAGGGGCTGACCCGTTCGATCGGCCTTTCGAACTTCCCGTCGAAGGAGTTCCGTCAGGCTCAGGCCGTGTCGAAGGCGCGGCTGCTGACCAATCAGGTCGAGCATCACCCCTATCTGGGCGTCGATCAGCTGACGGCGACGGCGGCTGAACTGGGGTCATCGATCACCGCCTGGTCGCCGCTGGCCCAAGGCAAGATCGCCGACGACGTCACGATTTCCGAGATCGCCCAGGCCCACGGCAAGACGAACGGCCAGGTCACGCTGCGCTGGCTGATCCAGAACCGGATCATCGCCATTCCGCGCACGACGAAGGAAAGCCGCGCGAGAGAGAATTTCGACATCTTCGACTTCGAACTGTCAGGCGAGGAAATGCAGCGGATGGGCGCCCTGGATCGCGGCGAGCGGCTGGGGCCGTGGCTGGACGACGCTTATGAATGGGACAAGGCCGCCGCCTGATCGGCGACGGAGGGGCGGCGCATGTTGCGTGAACGGGACCGACCGCGTCTGTGGCGCGCTGCCTTCGCCGTGATCGGCTGGGCGGCGCTGGGGCTGCAATATCTGCTTCTGGTCGCGCCGGCCGAGGGTTGGGGCGTGCTGGGCCGGACGGTCCAGTATTTCAGCTTTTTCACCATACTGACCAATATCCTGGTCGCCCTGGCCTTCACCGGCCCTCTGGTGCGGGCGGATCGACGGATCGCCCGGTGGACCGCCGGCGAGGGCGTGCGCGCGGCCCTGGCGATGTATATCGTCGTCGTCGGCGTCGTGTACCATTTCATGATCGCCCCCTACTGGAAGCCGGAAGGGCTGACGCTAGGGGTCAATCTGGTGCTGCACTACGTGATGCCCGCGGCCTTCCTGCTGGATTGGCTGTGGTTCACGCCCAAGGGTCGGCTGCGCTGGATCGATCCAGTGAAATGGCTGGCCTTTCCGCTGGCCTTTGCCGGTTGGACCCTGGCGCACGGGTTGGCGACCCACTGGTGGCCCTATGGGTTCGTCGATGTGGACGCCCTGGGCCTGGGCCGGGTGCTGGCGATCTTCGCCGGACTGCTGGTCTTCTTCCTGCTGGTCGGGTTGGCGCTGGTGGGACTGGACCGTATCTTCAGGCGCGGGACAGGTGACAGGGCGAGCGCAGCGCTTTAGGCGGAGCGGATGGCCTACAAATCCCTGCGTGACTTCATCGACCAGCTGGAAGCCCAGGGCGAGCTGGTCCGGGTGTCCGAACCCGTCTCCACCGTGCTGGAGATGACCGAGATCCAGACCCGGCTGCTGAGGAACGGCGGGCCGGCGGTGCTGTTCGAGAAGCCCGTCATGCCGGACGGGTCGATCAGCCCCATTCCCTGTCTGGCCAATCTGTTCGGCACGGTGAAACGGGTCGCCATGGGGGTGACGCTGGAGGGCAAGGCGCGGACGACGGCGGGCGAGCTGCGCGAGGTCGGCGAACTGCTGGCCTTCCTGCGCAATCCGACGCCGCCGCGCGGTCTGGGAGACGCCATGGAGATGCTGCCGCTGGCGCAGACGGTCATGTCGATGCGGCCCAAGACGGTGAAGAAGGCGCCGGTGCAGGAGGTGGTGCTGAAGGGCGACCAGATCGACCTGACCGCCCTGCCCGTCCAGTCTTGCTGGCCCGGCGAGCCGGCGCCCCTGATCACCTGGGGACTGGTCGTGACCAAGGGGCCGAGCGAGGATCGCGAGGACGACTTCAACCTGGGCATCTATCGGATGCAGGTCCTGGGCAAGGACAAGGCCATCATGCGCTGGCTGGCCCATCGCGGCGGAGCGCAACACTATGCCCGTCACAAGAAGGCGCGGCCGAAGGAGCCCCTGCCCTGCGCCGTGGTCCTGGGCGCCGATCCGGGGACCATACTGGCGGCGGTGACGCCGGTGCCGGACACCCTGTCGGAATATCAGTTCGCCGGCCTGATGCGGGGCGCCAAGGCCGAACTGGTCCCGTGCAAGACCGTGCCGCTGATGGTGCCGGCCCAGGCCGAGATCGTGCTGGAGGGCCACGTCCTGCTGGACGAGTTCGAGGACGAAGGGCCGTACGGCGACCACACCGGCTATTATAACTCGGTCGAGAAATTCCCGGTCTTCAAGGTCAGCGCGATCACCATGCGCCGGGCCCCCATCTATCTGACCACCTTCACCGGCCGGCCGCCCGACGAGCCGTCGGTGCTGGGGGAAGCCCTGAACGAGGTCTTCATTCCGCTGCTGCGCCAGCAGTTCCCGGAGATCGTCGACTTCTGGCTGCCGCCTGAAGGGTGCAGCTACCGGATCGCCGTGGTGTCGATGAAGAAGGCCTATCCGGGCCACGCCAAGCGGGTGATGCTGGGCGTCTGGAGCTATCTGCGCCAGTTCATGTACACCAAATGGGTCATCGTCGTGGACGACGACATCGACGCCCGCGACTGGAAGGACGTCATGTGGGCCATCTCGACCAAGATGGACCCGGCGCGCGATATCACGGTGATCGAGAGCACCCCGATCGACTATCTGGATTTCGCCTCGCCCGAGAGCGGCCTGGGATCGAAGATCGGCCTGGACGCCACAGACAAATGGCCGCCCGAGACCAGGCGCGAATGGGGCGAGGAGATCCGCATGGACGAGGCGGTGATCGAGCGGGTGAACGACCTGTGGGGCCGGCTGGGTCTGCCAGGCGACGAGAGGCCGATCTGGCGGCGGTGATCGACAATGCTGACAGCAGCTGGCAGCAGAGCGCTGTAGGACGGCGGAATAGCTGGAGCAGCCGCCATGACCCGTTCGCCCATTCATGACTTCGACTTCCTGTTCGGACACTGGGAGGTCGAGCACCGCAGACTGACGAGCCGGGGCGTCGGCTCAGATGACTGGGACGTCTCCCACGGGACGGCGTTCACAGAGCCGCGCATGGGCGGGATCACCAACGTAGAGCAACACGACTGTTCCGAGCGCGGCTGGCGCGGCGTGGCGCTGCGGACCCTCGATCTGACGACCGGAGAATGGTCGATCTATTGGATCAGCGACCGCGACGGCCGGTTGAGCCCGCCGGTCGTCGGCCGATTTCACGACGACGGCTGCCGCCTGGAAGGGCCCGATCTGGACGGCGAGCGGCCAATCCTCGCCCGCTTCGAGTGGTCGCGCGTGAACACGGACACGCCGCATTGGGCGCAGCATTTCTCTTACGACGACGGGCGAACCTGGGAGCTGAACTGGGCCATGAAATTTCGGCGAACGGCTTGAGAGTCGACTGAGCAATCGCGCGCGGTTCATTTGGCGGCGACAAGCTGTGGATCGGGCAATAGGTTAGTCCCACGACTCATCCGGGGGGCCAATGAGCGCGTTCGAGTTTTTCTTCAGCTTCTATGGTCTGCTGCTGGGCCTTTCGGTCGCCGAACTGGTCGGCGGGTTCGCGCGCGTGCTGCATGAGAAGCAGCGGATACGCTTCGGCTGGTTGACGCCGATGCTGGCGCTGTTCGTGGCCATCGACATCGTCACCTTCTGGAATCAGGCCTGGGTCATCTTTCGCGGCGCGCCGTTCAACAGCTTCGTGCTGCTGATCTCGCTGAGCGTGGCCGCGACCTTCTACGTCGCCGCCAGCGTGACCTTCCCCCGCGTATCGGCCGAAGGCGGCGATGAACGGATCGACCTCGACCACCATTTCTGGACGCATCGGCGGATGGTGTTCGGCTGCATCCTGGCGGCCAACCTGATCGTCGCCATGGGCCTAATCATCCTGGCCCAGCTTAATTCCGAGTTCGCGCGGCTCGCCGGTTCGGTGCGACTGTGGGCCGGAGTCTCGATTTTCGTCATAGGCACGGCGACTGCGGCCTTCGCGCCCTGGCGCAAGGTGGCGGTCGGCGCGCTGATCGCAGTGCTGCTCTACAATCTTTGGAACGTGGCCAACTCGGCCGCCCTGCTGGTGCAGGCTGGCGGATGGGCGCCGGCCCTGGGCGGCGGCAGCTGAAAACTTGTCACGCGGCGCCAATCGGCTCACGAAAGCCCATGCAGTCCCCTCTCCTGGTTTCGGCCCTGGTCGCCGCCCTTGTCTGTAGCGTGAGCCCCGCCATGTCCCAGTCGCTTACCAACACCGCCCCCTGGGACCAGGCCTTCCTGCCGCCCGCGCCTGCGTGGGACGGGGCGTCGAAAGCCCTGTTGCGCGATGCGAACGATCCCTGGATCACGGCGTTCGAGGCGGATCCGGCGCATGACTTCAGCCCGAACTATGTCGATACGCGCGCCTGGTTCGACCGGCTGGACGCGGCCAGCGACCTGATCCGCATCGAACAGTTCGGGGTCTCGCCCGAGGGTCGGCCGATCTATGCGGTGATTGCCTCGAAGGATGGGGCGGAGTTCGATCCGGCCAAGCCGGTGCTGATGATCCAGGCGGGCATCCATCCGGGCGAGATCGACGGCAAGGACGCGGGCATGATGGTGCTGCGCGACATCGCCTTCTACGGCAAGGACGCCCTGCTGGACCGGGTGAACCTGATCCTGATCCCGATCCTGAGCGTGGACGGGCATGAGCGTGCGTCCGCCTATTCCCGGCCGAACCAGCGCGGGCCGCGCATCCAGGGCTGGCGCAACACGGCGACCAATCAGAACCTGAACCGCGACTATCTGAAGCTGGACCAGCCCGAGATGCAGGCGGTGCGCGGCCTGATCCTGAAATACCGGCCGGACCTCTATGTCGACGTCCACGTCACCGACGGCCTGGATTACCAGTACGACGTCACCTACGGCTTCAACGGCGAGGACGGGACGTTCAGCCGGTCGCCGAACGGCTCGGCCTGGCTGGACACGGTGTTCAAGCCGGCGATGAACGCGGCTCTGGAGCGCGAGGGCCATATCCCTGGCGAACTGGTGTTCGGGATCGACGACGACGAACCGAAGAAGGGGTTGTCGGATGGCGGTCTGGGCGAGCGGTTCTCCAACGGCTGGGGCGCGGCGGCCCATGTGCCGACCATATTGATCGAGAACCATAGCCTGAAGCCGCACGAGCAGCGGGTGCTGGGGACCTATGTCTTCATCGAGGAGGCGTTGCGCCTGCTGGCCGACCAGGGCGCGGACCTGAAGGCGGCGACCGAACAGGACCGCGCCCTGCGCCCGGCCGAGATCCCCGCCAATTTCGAGGCCGAGGAGACGCCTTCCTCCACCCGCTCATTCAAGGGGATGTTGTACGAGATGTACGACAGCCCCGCCTCGGGTCGTCGGGAAATCCGCTGGCTGGGCCGACCCGATCCCGAACTCTGGCAGATGCCCTTCTATGGGTCGAAGCCCGGTCTGATACTGGAGCGGCCGACCGCCTATTGGGTCCCTGGCTATCGCACCGACATCATCGAACGGCTGAAGACGCATGGGATCACGATGGAAACGGTCGAGACGCCTCGCGTCGCCGATGTGTCCATGCTGCGTCTGGTCGATCCGAAGCTGGCCACGCGGGCCAACGAGGGCCATGTCCAGGCCTCGGTCGAGACGGTCGAGGTCGAACGTCGCGCCTGGACCTTCCCGGCCGGCTCGGTGCGTGTGCCGACTGATCAGCCGCTGGGCGACATCGCCGTCCTGCTGCTGGAACCTCAGTCGAGCGAGAGCTTCTTCGCCTGGGGCATGTTCCCCGAGGTGATGAGCCGGGTCGAATATATCGAGGCCTACGCGATTGCGCCGCTGGCCGAAAAGATGCTGGCCGCCGATCCGGCGCTGAAGGCCGAGTTCGAGGCGAAACTGGCCGCGGAGCCCGAGTTCGCCGCCGATCCCCAGGGGCGGTTGGCCTGGTTCTATGCGCGGACGCCCTTCTACGACGACCGTTATCTGCTCTATCCCATCGGTCGAGAGGACTGATCCATGACCACCACCCTGATGCAGGCCATCCAGGCCGCCGCCCTGTGGAGCGGACTGCTGATCCTGCTGATGCTGGTCCTGTCGGGCATAGTGGTCAGCGGACGCCGCAGACATCTGGTTTCGTTCGGCGACGGTGGAAACCCCGACCTGATGGCCGCCAGCCGAGCCTTCGGCAACTGCGCCGAATATGCGACGCCGGGCATGATCGCCATGCTGCTGCTGGCCGCGGTCGGCGCGCCGGCCTGGATGGTGCACGGGGTGGGTGCGACCCTGCTGGTCGGCCGGATCGTCCATGCTCTGGGCCTGCTGTTCCAGACCGGGCCCTCGCTGGGCCGGGTGATCGGCATGCTGCTGACCTGGGTCGCCCTGCTGATCGCCGCCGTGGGCCTGATCGCCTTCGCCGTCGTCTGAGCCGTAAGGTTGCGGTGCAGCAAAGGGTCCGCCATATCGGGGCATGACTGAAACACGCGACGCCTCCGTTTCCGCCGAACTTCTGCATGACATCGTCCAGGCCGCGCTGAAGGCCGGCGCCGACGCCGCCGAGGCGGTCAGCGCCGACCGCAAGTCCCTGTCGGTCGGGGTGCGCAACGGCAAGCTGGAAGACGTCGAGCGCGAGGAATCGCGCGACCTGGGCCTGCGGGTCTTCGTCGGCCAGCGCCAGGCCTCCGTCTCGGCTTCGGACCTGTCGCCGGAGACGCGCGCGCGTCTGGTCGAACGGGCCGTCGCCATGGCCCGACTGGCGCCGGAAGATCCGCACGCCGGGTTCGCGCCCGAGGATCGGCTGGCGCGCGGCCCCTTCCCCGCGCTCGATCTGTTCGATCCCAGCGAGCGCAGCGCCGAAGCCCTGGAACAGGTCTCGGCCGAGGCCGAAGCGGCGGCCTTGACGGTCGAGGGCGTGGCCCGGTCCGAGGGCGGGCACGCGTCATGGTCGTCCACCCGCTGGCGTCTGACGACCTCGCACGGGTTCGACGGCGACTATCAGGGCTCGGCCTTTTCGCTGGGCGTCGGCGTGATCGCCGAGAAGGACGGCGCCATGGAGCGCGGGGGCGAGAGCCGGTCGACCCGCCATCTGTCCGATCTGCCCGGCGCCGGGATCATCGGAGAGACCGCAGGCCGCAGGGCGGTCGCCCGCACCGGAGCGCGCAAGATCGCCTCGACCACCGCTCCCGTCATCTTCGACAATCGCATGGCGGGCCAGATCATCTCGCCGGCCGTCGGCGCCATTTCCGGCCCGTCGATCGCGCGCGGCACCTCCTTCCTGAAGGACCGGCTGGGGCAGAGGGTGTTCGCCGAGGGCGTGACCCTGATCGACGACCCGTTCCGTCCGCGCGGTCTGGGGTCGACGCCGTTCGACGATGAAGGCGTCGCGGTCGAGCGCCGCGCCCTGTTCGAGGACGGGATGCTGAACACCTGGCTGCTGAACAGCGCCTCGGCGCGGCAATTGGGACTGCAATCGACCGGCCATGCGTCGCGCGGCCTGGCGGGACCGCCCGGGGTCTCCACCCACAATCTGCATATGGAACCGGGCGAGCGGGATCTGGCCGGGCTGATGGCCGATGCTGGGACGGGTCTGCTGATCACATCGATGTTCGGGCCGTCGCTGAACGGAAACACCGGCGACTGGTCCGCCGGGGTGTCCGGCTTCTGGTTCGAGAACGGCGAGATCGCCTATCCGGTCAACGAGGTCACGGTGGCGGGCAAGCTGACGGAGCTTTATCTGCGCATCCAGCGCGGGTCGGACCTGGAGTTCCGGGGCGCGTTTAACGTCCCCAGCCTGATGTTCGACGCGGTGGCCATAGCCGGCAAATGATGGACCTGAACGCTGATCTGGAGCTGATCCGACAGGCGGCGCTCGACGCCGGCGCCCTGGCGGTCGCCGAGCGCGCGGCGGGGCTGAGGGTCGAGTCCAAGATCGGCGGTTCGCCCGTCACCAGCGGCGACCTGGCGGTGGACGCCATGTTGAAGGACCGTCTGCTGGCCGCCCGCCCCGACTATGGCTGGCTGTCGGAAGAGACGGCGGATTCGCCGGATCGGCTGTCGAAGCGGCGCATCTTCGTGGTCGATCCGGTGGACGGCACCGTCGCCTATATGAAGCGACAACCCTGGTGGTGCGTGCCCATCGCCGTGATCGAGGACGGGCGCGTGGTCGCAGCCGTCATCCACGCCCCCGAGGTGCAGGAGACCTATGAGGCGACGCACGGCGGCGGGGCGCGACGGAACGGCGCCCTGGTCCGGGCCTCGGACGCCGACACCCTGGACGACGCCTCGGTGCTGGGGGATGCGCGGATGATCGAGGGGCCGCACTGGGACGAGCCCTGGCCGCCGCTGCGATTTTCGAAACGCAACGCCCTGGCCTATCGCATGGCCCTGGTGGCGGCCGGCGCCTTCGACGCCGCCCTGGCCCTGACGCCCAAATGGGACTGGGACGTCGCCGCAGGCAGCCTGATCGCCGAGGAGGCCGGCGCCAAGGTCAGCGACCACCACGGCCGGGCCTGGGCCTTCAACCGCCCCGACCCCCGACAGTCCAGCCTGGTCTGCGCGGCCCCGGCTCTGCATCCGCTGATCGTGCGGCGCTGTAAAAACGTACCGATATCGACCTAAGGCGGGGGCTGAAAAACCCGTTCGACATTGATCCTTGGGCGTTCTGGGCCTATGCCCCCCGCGAACGCCTCCCCAGCCCCAAGGACATTCGATGGTCGATCAATCCTCCGTCCCCGCGCAACTGCTTCACCTCGTCATCGGCGGCGAGCTGCGCCACCCGAACGAGCCGGTGTTCCGCGACGTGTCTCAGGTCGAATTCGTCGGCGCCTATGGCAGCTATGACGAAGCCAAGAAGGCCTGGAAGGCCCGCGCCCAGGCCACCGTCGACAACGCCCACATGCGCTATTTCATTCTGCACGCCCACAGGCTGATCGATCCGCGCGGCGACGCGGCCTGATCGCGCTATAAGGGAGCGGGAACCCGCTCCCTGAACGGACGCTTGGTCATGATGAACCTCGAACCCCAACAGATTTTCCAGCTGGTCAGCCTGCTGGCGGTGCTGGCCCTGTTCAGCATCTCACTGCGGGGACACATCGGCTATGCGCGCTGGTTCAAGAAGTGGGAAGCGGATCGCAAGGCGCGGCGCGACGCCGAGTTGGGAGCGAAGTCCAAAAACGGCGACGACGTTTCCAAGAACGGTCCCTGGGGCTGACGCCTATTCGCGCTTCAGCAATTTCTCGGTCAGCAACGTGCCCCACCAGCCGGCCTTGAACTCGGCGCGGATCGCCTTGGGGTCGTAGTCGGGGCTGTCGACCCAGTCGATGAAGCTGATCCCCCGTGGCTCGATCTCGTTGACGTATTTCTCCAGCGTATAGTCCAGCACGCCTGTCAGGCCCTCGCGCGAGTGCAGGTATTTCTTCGACAGCTGGTTCATGGCGACCGAGATCGGCTCGCCCAGGTGAAAATGGCGATAGAGGACGGCCATCATCCCCGCCCGGTCCGCGCCGGACTTGCAGTGGATCAGGACCGGATACTGGATCGTCTTGAACAGGTCGCGGGCGCGGTGGATGCGGTCGGTCTGGGGCGGATCGCGCGAATCCAGCGGCGCGTCGATCAGGGTCAGGCCCAGCCGTTCGCAAGCCTCGCGCTCCAGCCAGTAATAGCCCTCGTCCCTCTGTCCGCGCAGATTGATGACGGTGCGGACGCCCTTGGATTTCCAGTAGGCCAGTTGGCGCGGCGACGGCTGGTTGGTGCGGACCAGGTCTGGGCCCAGCCAGTGAGCGTTCGAAAACGCCAGCCTGAGAAAGGCGTGGTCCGCCCAGAAATAATGCCAATGCGCCCGGAAACGGCCCATCGCGGTCGAAAGATCAAAGCGCGCCATGGCCGCCAGATAGCGATACTGAGCCGCCGCGTCACCTGTGTCGGCTTGACTTGGATCGCAAGCCGTCCGACCGAGAGCCGATGACCGCGCCCGCCTCCGAGACCATGCCCTTGCGCGCCCTGCTGGCGCGGATCTGGCGGGACTATCTGTCCCGGCACAAGGGATCGCTGATCCTGTCGGTGCTGTGCGCGGCCGCCACGGGCCTGCTGACCGCCGCCCTGCTGAAACTGCTGGAGCCGGCGGTGAACGGCCTGTTCCTGGGCGGGACCGAACCGATCAGCCTGTTTGGCCTGATCCGCTTTCCTCCCGACCGGGCGATCATCTGGATCCCGACCGCTATTCTGACCGTCGCCGTGCTGCGGACCCTGGCGGCGATTGGCCAGGCGGCCCTCGTCAACCGGCTGGGCCATACCATCGTCGGCGACATCCAGGTCCGTCTGTTCGGAGCCATGATCCGCGCTGACCTGGCTCGGCTTCGCAGCCAGCATTCGGGCGGCTTCGTCTCGTCGGTCCTGTTCGACGCGAACATGGTGCGCGAGGCCTTCACCTCGGGCGTGGTCAACTACACCCAGAACCTGCTGACCCTGATCGCGGTGCTGATCTATATGGGGTTCATCGACTGGCAGTTGACCATGGTCGTGCTGCTGGGCGTGCCCCTGGTGGCCCTGGTGCTGCGCCGGTTCGGGCGCAAGACCCGCAAGGCGGCGCGCGGGGCCATGGCCGAGACCGAGAACCTGTCCACCGCCCTGATGGAGAATCTGGACGGGGTCCGGCTGATCAAGATCGAGAACCGCGAGGCGGCCGAGCAGGACCGGGTCGCCGAGGTGGTGGCCCGTCGCCAGCGCCACGTCATCAAGGGAGCCAACGCCCGCGCCTTCGCCGGTCCGTCCAGCGACATGGTCGCCTATGTCGTGGTGGCGGCGGTGATGGCCTATGCCGGGTGGCGGTCGCAGTCGGGCGAGATGACGGTGGGCGGGTTCGCCGCCTTCATCGGCATGCTGCTGGCCGCCGGTCAGGCCCTGCGCCAGGTGACCAATCTGGCCACGGTGATGGCGGAGGGCTTCACCGCGGCGCGGCGCCTGTTCGGCGCCCTGGACATCGAGCCGGAGATCCGCGAGGCGACCGATGCCGCGCCCCTGGCCGCCGGGCCGGTCGAGGTGGTGCTGGACCAGGTGTCGTTCGCCTATGCCCCCGCCGCACAGGGCGTGGCGCCGACGCTGGACGGAGTGTCCCTGCGGGTCGCGCCGGGCGAGACGGTGGCCCTGGTCGGTCCGTCGGGCGGCGGCAAGAGCACGATCCTGAGCCTTTTGCCGCGCTTCTACGACGTGACCGGCGGGGCGGTGACGATCAACGGCGCCGACGTGCGGTCGCTGCGGATCAACGACCTGCGCGACCATATCGCCCTGGTGACGCAGGAGCCCTTCCTGTTCGACGACACCATCGCCGCCAATATCGCGTATGGCCGGCCGGGCGCGACGCAGGCCCAGATCGAGGATGCGGCCCGTTCGGCTGCCGCCCATGACTTCATCACCGCCCTGCCCGAGGGGTACGACACCCGCGCGGGCGAGGCGGGGCTGCGCCTGTCGGGCGGGCAGCGCCAGCGGATCGCCATCGCCCGCGCCTTCGTCAAGGACGCCCCCATCCTGCTGCTGGACGAGGCCACCAGCGCCTTGGACACCGAGAGCGAGGCCCTGGTCCAGGCGGCGCTGGAGCGGTTGATGCAGGGCCGCGCCACCCTGATGATCGCCCACCGCCTGTCGACCGTGCGCAACGCCGACCGCATCTATGTGATCGAGGCCGGACGGGTGGTCGAGCAGGGCTCGCACGAGGCCCTGGTAGCCCGGGGCGGCCTCTATGCGCGCCTGGCCCGCCAGCAGTCGCTGGACGGCGGCGCTCCGTCGGTCGAGTCCGTCGCGTGAGACCGCTGCGCATACCGGCTGTCCAGGCGGCCCTGTCCTTCATCCTCGCCCAGTGGATGCGGTTCTGCATCGCCACCATCCGCTGGACCCATGAGAACCAGACGGTGGCGGAGGATGTCTGGGCCAGGGGCGGCGGCGTCCTGTGCGCCTTCTGGCATTCGCGCATCAGCCTGGCGCCCGCCAGTTGGCCGCTGGACCGGGCCCAGCCGGCCAAGGCCCTGATCTCGCTGTCCGCCGACGGTCAGTTCATCGCCAAGGCCGTCGCGCTTCAGGGTTTCCCGGCCATCCGGGGGTCATCGTCGAACAAGGACAAGGCCGACCGCGACAAGGGGGGCGCCCAGGCCCTGCGGGCCGGTCTGCGTCAGTTGAAGGACGGCGCCCTGGCCATCACGCCCGACGGGCCGCGCGGTCCGGCGCGCCAGATGGCCGAGGGCCTGCCGATGATGGCCAAGATTTCGAAGGTTCCGACCCTGTTCATCGGCATGTCGTGCAATCCGGCCATCCGGCTGAACAGCTGGGACCGGGCCGTCATTCCCCTGCCCTTCGGCCGGGGGGCCATCGTCTGGGACGTGGCCGACTATCCGACCGGCGACGACCTGGACCATGTGCGGCTGGACTGGGCCGAGCGGCTGAACGCCGTCGAGGCGCGCGCCGATGCGATCACGGGCCTGAAGTCGTGAAGCCCCTGCCCCTGCTGGCCTATCGGCTGCTGACCCGCGCCCTGGAGCCCCTGGCGCCGCGTCTGCTGGATGCCCGCGCCGCCAAGGGCAAGGAAGACCCGGTTCGCGTCGATGAACGGATGGGGTTCGCCGGCGTCGAACGCCCGGACGGCGACCTAGTCTGGCTGCACGGCGTCAGCGTCGGCGAGACCCTGTCCCTGTTGCCCCTGGTCGAGCGGTTCGTGAAGACACGGCCGGACCTGACGGTGCTGGTGACGTCGGGCACCGTGACCTCTGCGCGAATCCTGGCCGACCGCCTGCCCAAGGGTGTGATCCACCAGTACGCTCCAGTGGACGGGCCAGGCGTGGTCGCGCGGTTCCTGGATCACTGGCGGCCCGGCCTGGCCATCTTCGTCGAAAGCGAACTTTGGCCCAATATGCTGCTGGAGGCGCATCGGCGCGGAGTGAAACTGGCCCTGGTCAGCGCGCGGATCACCGAAAAGACCGTCGACGGCTGGGCGCGGTTTCCGGCCTCGGCGCGAGCGGTGATGGAGGCGTTCGATCTGGTCCTGCCGCAGGACGCGGCCTCGGCGGAACGGCTGGAACGACTGGGCGCCCACATCGACGGCCTGGTCAATCTGAAGCTGGCGGGCGATCCCCTGCCTCATGACACCGCCGCCTTCAGCCGTCTGAGCGCAGCGATCGGCGACCGGCCCGTCGTGGTCGCCGCAAGCACTCATGAGGGCGAAGAGATCGCCATCGTCCGCGCCCTAGACAAGCTGGCCGAGCGCGCCTGTCTGATCCTGCTGCCGCGTCACCCGGAGCGCGGGCCGCAGATCGCGACGGCCCTCCAGCGCGAGGGCGTGGCCTTCGCCATGCGGTCGCGGGGCGAGACCATCGGGCGCGACACCGACGTCTATCTGGCCGACACCCTGAACGAGATGGGCCTGTTTTTGCGCCTGGCCGATGTGGTGGTTATGGGCGGCTCGTTCGCGCCGGCCCTGGGGCTGGGGCCGGTCGGGGGGCATAATCCGTTGGAGCCTGCGCGTCTGGCGCGGCCGACGATCACCGGGCCTGACGCCTCCAACTGGGCCGCCGTCACCTCGGCCCTGTCCCAGGCCGGCGGTCTGATCCTGGTACAGGCGCCGTGGGATCTGGCCGACGCCATCGCGCCGCTGCTGGCCGATCCGTCGGCGGCCAAGGCCATGGGCGAGCGCGCCCGTCGCGCCGCGGCCGAGGCGGGCGGTGATCTGGACCGGCTGTGGACCTTCCTGTCGCCGCTGACACCCCCCGCGCGGGCCATGGCTAGGTCTGGGCGATGAAGCTGAACACTCCTCGCTGGTGGTATGTGCGCGACCGCGACCATGCCCGTGTCACCCGCAGCCTGCTGAAGCCGCTGGGCTGGATCTGGGCCGGGGTCACGGCCCGGAAGATCGCGCGGACCATTCCGGTCGATCCGGGCTGCGCGGTGATCTCGGTCGGCAATCTGACCGTCGGCGGATCGGGCAAGACCCCGGTGACGCGCGAGGTGCTGCGCCTGCTGCGGGCGGCGGGGATCGAGGCCCAGGGTCTGTCGCGCGGCTATGGCGGCCGGCTGGAAGGTCCAGTCCGCGTCGATCCGTCAGTCCACACGGCGGCGGATGTCGGCGACGAACCCCTGATGCTGGCGCAGGGCGCCCCCGCCTGGATTTCCCGCGACCGAGTCGCCGGGGCCCGAGCAGCGGCGGCGCGAGGGGCGCAGGCCCTGGTGCTGGACGACGGGCACCAGAACCCGGCCCTGAGGAAGAGCGTCAGCCTGATCGTCGTGGACGGCGAGACCCGCGGCGACGAATGGCCGTTCGGGGATGGTTCGGTCTTTCCGTCCGGTCCGATGCGCGAACCGTTGAAGGCCGGCCTGGCCCGCGCCGACGCCGTGGTGGTGATGCTGCCGACCGATGTCGAGACGGCCGATCCCGAACTGCTGGCGGTCTTCGGCGACCTGCCCGTCTTCGTCGCCCGGCTGACGCCCGAAGGCGCGCCGCCGACGGGGCCGCAGGTCGGGTTCGCCGGTATCGCCAAACCGTGGAAAGTCGAACGCTCGCTGAAGTCGGCGGGCTGCGACCTGGTCGATTTCGTTCCCTTCCCCGACCATGCGGCCTACCGACCCGAGGATCTCAAGTTCCTGCAGGACCGGGCGGCGATCTACGACGCCGGCCTGGTGACGACGGAAAAGGACTGGGTGCGGCTGACGCCCGATCAACGGACCCGCGTGACGGCCTGGCCGGTCGTCGCCCGGTTCGAGGTTGAGCCGGCTTTCGCCGCCTTCCTTGCCGAGAAGATCGGGACGGACCGGCTTCAGTCGGCGCGGTAGACCACCCCGCCCTTCATCACGAACCTCATCCGCTCCAGTTCGGTGACGTCGGTCAGCGGATCGCCCGTCACGGCGACGATGTCGGCCGGCATGCCCGGCGCGATCCGCCCGGCCTCATTCGAGATACGCAGATGTTCGGCGGCGCCGACGGTGGCGGCCTGGATCGCCTCCAGCGGGGTCAGACCGGCGCGGACCAGAAGCGCGAACTCCTGGGCGTTGTCGCCGTGGGCCGAGACCCCGGAGTCGGTTCCGAAGGCGATCTTCACGCCGCCCTCATGGGCGCGCCGCGCCATGTCCAGCATCTTCGGTCCGGCCTCCAGCGCCTTGGCGGTCTGGGCCGGGGTGAAGAAGTTGTTCGGTCCCGAGGCGATCCGGGCCACGAAGTCCCCAGCCAGCAGGGTCGGCACCAGCCAGGCGCCGTTCTGTTTGAACAGTCGGATCGACTGGTCGTCCAGATAGGTGCCGTGTTCGATGGAATCCCCGCCCGCCTGCAGGAAGGCGTTGATCCCGTCCACGCCGTGGGCATGCGCCGTGACCTGACGGCCCATGCGGTGGGCGCTTGCGACGATGGCCGCCAGCTCGGGATTCGTGAATTGCTGGGCCAGACCTGCGGAGGTGTTGGACAGGACGCCGCCCGTCGCGTTGATCTTGATGATGTCGGCGCCGGAGCGGACCTGGGTCCGCACCGCCCGCATGCAGTCCTCGACGCCCGAACAGACGCTTTCCGGCGACAGCAGGTGCAGGACGTCGTCCCGGAAACCGTTGGCGTCGCCATGGCCTCCGTGAATGGAAACGGAGGACCCCGCCGCGATAATGCGTGGACCGGGCACGTCTCCGCTCTTCACCGCGTCGCGCAGAGCGAAAATAGCCTGGTTGCTGGCGCCCAGATCGGCGACCGTGGTGAAGCCGGCCATCAGGGTGCGGCGCGCATAGCGGGCGCCGACCATGGCCTTGGCCGCGTCTGACTGGGTCACCACCTCAAGCCGTGAATTGGGGTTCTGCTGGCTCGTCAGATGGACATGGCTGTCGAGGAGACCGGGCAGGACGAAGGAGTCGCGAAGGTCCACAATCTTGCCCATCGAGGCGTCGCCGACGAAGCCGTCGCGCACTTCAACGACTTGGTTCCCTCTGATCACGAGAGTTTTACCGCGCTGCACAACGCCGCTCGCCGGATCGGCCAGCAGCCGCCCAGCTTCGACGAACGTCGTCGTCGTCGCCGGAGAAACCCCTGCCCCAGCGGGGGTTTGCTGCGCCGACGCAGCCGTGGTCGTCGCCATCAGCGCCGCCATCGCCAGCCCCAAAAGCTTCATCGAATCCTCCCGCGACGTCTCGGCCGCAAAAATGCCCCACAAGGCTCAGGTTGCCTCGCCCGTAACCATTTGAAACAAACACGGCTCAAGAACAAACCGCAACGAGGGCGTCGCATGCGGCTTTCGAGACGAGGCCTTATTCTGGGCGGATCGGCCATGCTGGCTGGTTGCGCCAGCGCCGGAGGCAGAGCGCCGCTGACGACCGCCTCGACGGTCGCACCGGTCGTGGCGCCGACGCCGGCGCCGGTCGTGCAGACCGTCAGCGTCACCCCGCCGCCGCTCGACCCGCAGGGTCATGTCCGAAAGGAACTGATGGAACGGGCGATGGCCGCCTTGGACGTCCACCACCGCAAAATCCCTCTACGCGACCGCATGTATCTGGTCGATTTCAAGAAATTCTCGGGGGAAGAACGGCTGTACGAGGTCGATCTGGTCGGGGGCGACGTCAAGGTGCTGCGCACCTGTCACGGCCGGGGTTCGGACCCCAGCCACTCCGGCTACGCCGAGCGCTTTTCCAACACGCCGGATTCGAACATGTCCTCGGTCGGCGCCTACGCCACCGCCGGGGCCAACTGGGGCCGTCAGCAGGGGCCGAACGTCCTGCTGGACGGGCTGGAATACTCCAACGACAAGGCGCGCGAGCGGGCCATCATCATCCATGGCGCCGACTACGCCGACCCGGATTTCCTAGCGCGCGAAGGCAAGCTGGGCCGCAGCTACGGCTGTTTCTCGGTGGCGCATACCGACCTGCCAGGGCTGCGCGAACGGATGGGCGAAGGCCGGCTGCTGTTCGCCTGGGCCTGATCCACACCAGTACAACTACTTACACCTTCGACGCGAAAACAATAACGCCTCGACGAAGATCAGTGTTTTATTGTCAGAAATCGTACACACGTCTCGCAGCTGCAGAAACAACAACCTTTTTCACTTCCAAAATTGATAGATAATACTGCATTAAACATCCATAGAGACGAAATATTATCTCCCGGGGCGCAAATGTGCCTTATCGGGAGGTGAAGCATGTACATCAACGCTAAAGCAAAAACCCTGACGGTGTCGGGAGCGCCACAGAAATGGATCGGCGGAAAGGCCGGCTCCGAAACTCTGAACGGCACCAGTCTAAACGACTGGATGTACGATTCCGGCAAAGACACGCTCAAAGGTGGACTTGGCGACGACACCTATCATCTCTGGACCGTAGGCTCCACCGTAGTCGAGAATGCAAGCAGCGGTATCGACACCGTGGTCAGCTATCTGCTCGGCGCCACCACTCTATCGTCCAATGTCGAGAACCTCACACTTGCTGGATACGGCTCGACTTCAGGTATCGGCAACAGCCTGGACAATATCATTACTGCGGGCAGCCGGTCGGCGGTCTTGAACGGCAAGGGCGGCAATGACGTACTCGTCAGCGGAGCCGGCGCTGACCTGTTCCAAATCCAAGCAGGCAATGGCTGGGACAAGATCTACGGCTTTAAGGCTGGTTTTGACGCCATTCAGTTGACCGGATACGGGATCACCAACTTTGCGCAGGTAAAATCAATCGCGGTTCAAGTTGGCTCTGACGTTCAACTGAACTTGGCCAATGGCGAGAAACTGGTAATAGCCAACGTCACCTTGTCCTCGCTTTCTGCATTTGATTTTACCTTGAAGATGGATCCCCTTGTCGCGGATCCGGGGGAACAACTCCTCAATGGCGCCTCCAAAGTATATATTCATGATGGCTGGTATGTTCTGAACAACGTTTGGAACCCAGGCAAAATGGTACAAGGCGTCGACTACACGATCGCCAGCACCTACACACCTGGGGCGCCCAACGCCGACGTCACCTTCCAGTGGTCATTCCCCTTCACGACCGAGACCTTCACAAACATCAAGGCTTTCCCGGAGATCATCTTCGGGCCGGCTCCGATGAGCGGCGGACAGAAATCGACAGACGTCAGCGCCGTCTTCCCAGTTAAGGTGTCGGACATTGGAGATCTGATCCTCGACTATTCGGTCGATTACACCGGCAACACAGGGGGCTTTAATGTCGCCTTCGATATCTGGCTCACCAGCGTGGAGGGCGGCGGCGCCTCTACTCTGACCAATGAAGTGATGATCTGGGTCCACAAAGGCGACTTCGCACCTTTCGGGGAGTTGGTTGGCCGCTATGTGACCGACGACTTCTCGGCCAGCGTGTATCACTCTGGCACCTATACAGCCTTTGTGTTGGACAGCGATCTCAAAGCCGGGCAAATCGATCTCGACGCCATGTTCGACTACATGATCGGTCTGGGCATCATGTCCGAGGATGAGTTCCTCGCTTCGGTCGAACTGGGCGCCGAGGTTCAGTCGGGGGCGGGCTCGTTGACCATCGACCATCTCGACATCGACTTGACCCACGTGAACGACATGGCCGTGGTTCCTCAGCTTGCCTACGCCAGCGTCTCTGTGGGCGAGGAACTGATCGCCGACGGTGGCTGGAACGCCTGGGGCGCGGACAGTCTGGTCGCCTGAAGCGAAGGGCGCTGGGCTCTACCCCCGGTCCAGCGCCCGCCAGCCGATGTCGGTGCGGTTGAAGCCGCCTGGCCAGTCGATCATCCTGATGGCCGCATAGGCGCGCTCTCGGGCCTGGGCGATGTCGTCGCCCTCGGCGCAGACGTTCAGGACGCGCCCTCCGGCGGCGCACAGCAGGCCGTCTTCGCGACGTCGGGTGCCGGCGTGGAAGACCTGGACGTGCGGGCCGAAATCCTGATCGACGCCGCGGATGATCGAGCCTTCCAGCGGACTGTCCGGATAGCCCTTGGCCGCCATGACCACGCAGATAACCGTCTGGGGCTTGAAAGCCGGCGAAGGCAGGCCCGAGACGTCGCCACGCGCGCAGCCCAGCAGATAGGGGACGATGTCCCCCGCCATCCGCATCATCAGCACCTGGCATTCGGGGTCGCCGAACCGGGCGTTGAACTCGACGACCTTGGGACCGTCGGCCGTCGCCATCAGGCCCGCATAGAGAACGCCGCGATACGGCGCGCCCTCCTCGGCCATCTTGCGGATGGTCGGCTGGACGATCCGTTCGTCGGCCTGCTGGACGAGGTCGGGGGTGAAGACGGGCGCGGGGGAATAGGCGCCCATGCCGCCGGTATTGGGACCGATGTCGCCGTCGAAGGCGCGCTTGTGGTCCTGGGCCCCGCCGAACAGCAGGGCCTGTTTGCCGTCGCATAGGGCAAAGAGGGAACCCTCCTCGCCGTCCATGAACTCCTCGATGACGACGCGCGCGCCGGCCGCGCCGAACCGGCCGCCCAGCATCCGCTCGATCTCGGCCTCGGCGTCGTTGCGATCCGGGCTGATGGCGACGCCCTTGCCGGCGGCCAGGCCGTCGGCCTTGATCACATAGGGAGGCTTGAAGACGTCCAGAGCGCCCTTGGCGTCCTTGACCGTGTCATAGACGCCGTAACCGGCGGTGGGGATTTCATGCCGCTCCAGAAAGGCCTTGGAGAAGGCCTTGGAGACCTCCAGCTGGGCCGCCTTGGCGGTGGGGCCGAAACAGGGGATGCCCGCGGCGGCCAGACGGTCGGCGAGACCGGCGGCCAGGGCGACTTCCGGCCCGACCACGACCAGGTCCGCCTTGATCTCGCGCGCCAGGGCGGTCAGACTCTCCGCGTCGTCCGCCTTGACCGGACGCAGCTCGCACAGTTTCTCGATTCCGGGATTGCCGGGCGCGGCGACGAGCCGCGTGACCAGCGGCGACTGGGCGATCTTCCAGGCCAGGGCGTGTTCGCGCCCGCCCGATCCGACGAGAAGAATAATCATGAGACCGGGCAATGACGGCGTCGTCGCGACCGGTCAAGCGTCCCTGCGGCTTAATGCGCCGGTCCGCTCACAAAAGGGCCGAGACTACATAGACGCCAAGCCCCAGCAACAGGATCACGCCGATGATCAGCCATGGGTTCATGGCCCCGCCCGCGCCGCTACGGCGCATCAGGTCGCGCTCGCGGGGATCGCGCTGATCAGGGTCGGTTCCTCTGGGATCGGCAGGCATGAAAGGCGAACGGCGCCGCATCGAGGCCGTTCCCGCGCGGATCGACGCAGGCTAGGATAGAGCGATGAGCGACGACTCCTATGTGTTCGAAGGCCCGGTCGAGGCCCCCGCCGCGCGCGACAACAATCCGCCCCTGTCGATCTCGGAACTGTCCTTCGCCCTGAAGCGGACGCTGGAGGAGCGGTTCGGCCATGTGCGGCTGCGCGGCGAGGTGTCCAAGGTGAACCGCCACGCCTCGGGCCATGTCTATCTGACGCTGAAGGACGACAAGTCGGCCATCGACGGGGTGATCTGGAAGGGTTCGGTGCGGGGCCTGGGCGTCCAGCCCGAGGCCGGTCTGGAAGTCATCGTCACCGGCAAGATCACCTCCTATCCCGCGCGCTCGTCATACCAGATCGTCATCGAGAGCATGGAGGCGGCCGGCGCCGGCGCCCTGCTGGCCCAGTTGGAACGGCTGAAGGTCAAGCTGCGCGACGAGGGCCTGTTCGAATCGGGGCGCAAGAAGCCCCTGCCCGCCTTCCCCGCCACGATCGGCGTGATCACCAGCCCGACCGGCGCCGTCATCCGCGACGTGCTGCACCGGATCGCCGAACGCTGGCCCTGCCGAGTCATCGTCTGGCCGGTGGTCGTCCAGGGCGAGGCGGCGTGCGGCCAGGTTTCGAACGCCATTCGCGGCTTCGATGCGATGAGGTCCGACGGCCCGATCCCCCGTCCAGATCTCCTGATCGTCGCGCGCGGGGGCGGGTCGGTCGAGGACCTGTGGTGCTTCAACGACGAGGGTCTGGCCCGCACGGTGGCGGCGGCCCGGATTCCGATCATCTCGGCCGTCGGCCACGAGACGGATACGACCCTGATCGACTTCGTCTCCGACCGGCGCGCCCCGACGCCCACTGGCGCGGCCGAGATGGCGACGCCAGTGCTGGCGGACCTGCGCTACGCCGTCGCCGACATGGACAGGCGGATGGTGCAGGCGGGCGGGCGGCTGATCGAGGACCGGCGCACCCGGCTGCGCGCGGTGGCGCGCGGCCTGCCGGCGCGGCCGGAGGATCTGCTGGCCCTGGCGCAGCAGAGGCTGGACCATGTGTCCAGCCGGCTCGGATCTGGACTGCAGCGGAATGTCGCGGTGCATGAGCGTCGGCTGGCCGGCGTCGGCGGGCGGCTAGGGCGCGGTCTGCTGGATCGAGCCGTGGAGCGACGCGGCGACCGGCTGTCCGCCGTCGCCGCGCGGTTCGCCCCGACGGTCGAGCGTCGGCTGACCCGCGACCGGGATCGGCTGAACGCCCTGGCGCGGGCGCTGGCGACCCTGGACCCCGGCCGGCCCAAACCCGGCTTCGCACGAGTCGAGAACCCCGAAGGCGCCTGGATCACCTCGGCGGCGACGCTGCAGGCGGGCCAGGCCGTCCGGCTGGTGTTCGGCGACGGCGCGCGGGACGCGACCATCGACGGCGGCGAAGGATCGGCACGGCCCGCGCCCCCCGTTCCGGCCAAGCCGGCGCCGAAGGTCAGACCGCCCGCGCCGGGACAGGGCGACCTGTTCTGACCGCCTCCGCCCGTTTTCCGCTTCGCCCCCGCGCCGCTTCCTGCTAACCGCCGCCGCATGAAGATCCCCCGCATCGCCTTCGCCGCCTACGGCATCGCCCTCCTGATCATCGTGCTGGACCAGCTGACCAAGGCCTGGATCCTAGGCCTTCCCGACGTCGCCTCCGTCAGCCAGATCCCGCTGGGCTATGTCTTCGCCGAGGTGGCGCCGCCGATCCTGCGCTTCACCTTCGTCCAGAACACAGGCGTCAGCTTCGGCCTGTTCGGCGGCGGCGGCGCGCGCTGGGGACTGACCATCTTCTCTATCATCGTCTCGGCGGCGCTGGCCTGGTGGGCGACGCGGTCGGACCGTCGTCTGCTGATCACCGCCATCGGCTTCGTCATGGGCGGCGCGCTCGGGAATGTGATCGACCGGATCCGTTTCGGCTATGTCGTCGATTTCATCGACTTCTCCGGCACGGGGGTTTTCCCGTGGGTCTTCAACATCGCCGACAGCGCCATCACCATCGGGGTCGTCCTGCTGATTATCGACAGCTTCCTGTCCGACAGAGCCGCCAAGGTTGGCGCGGCCCCCGAAAAGTCGTAATCACCCCGTCTTCACTATGCCAATAACGCCCGCAGAGGCGTTTCGTGCATCAGCCGAGTCGAGCCTGAACCCATGCGTATTCGCAGTTTCGCCGTCCTGACCCTCGCCGCCTCCGCCGCGCTCGCCGTGTCGGCCTGTGGCAGCCTCAGGCAAGGCGTCGGCCTGACCAAGGTCGTGCCGGACGAGTTCGTCACCGTGTCCACCGCCCCCCTCAGCGTGCCGCCCGAGTACGGCCTGCGCCCGCCGGCGCCCGGTCAACCGCGCCCTCAGGAACTGGCCCCCGAAAGCGCCGCCCGCCAGATCCTGCTGGGCCAGCGTCAGTCCATCACCCGCACGCCGGGCGAACAGGCCCTGGTGGCTCAAGCCGGCGCCGATCAGGCCGATCCCCTGGCCCGCTACGTCGTCGACGACGAGTTCGGCGACATCGCCCACAAGGACGAGAGCTTCGCCAACCGCCTGATGTTCTGGCGCAAGGATGACGCCGCGAGCCAGGCCCCGACCGTGCGTCAGACGGCCGAAGGTCAGAAGACCATCGACGCCTCGACCGAAGCGGCTCGACTGCAGGCCCTGACCGGCGGCCAGGAGGCGATCACCATCACGCCGCGCCGCAGCGGCGGCTTCAAGCTGCCGGGCCTGTAAACCCGCCGAACTCTTCAAGGACGCCTGCCACGGCGTTGGTCCTCTCGCTGTCGGAAGATATTTGATGCGTCGCGTGCTCTCCGCTCTGGCCGCCGTCTCCATCGCGGCCTCCATCCTGCCGGCTACGGCCCAGGCGCAGATGTCCCCCGGTCAGCGCGATCGCGGATCCAGCGGGCAGCAGGCCGACGGCGCCGAAAACGCGCCGGCCAGCCGCGCGCCGCGCATCGCCCCGCTGCGCCGTCGCGCCAACGCCGGCCCCTGCCCCTTCGTCAAGGTGCTGTACGACGCCGCCCGCTATGTCGAACTGGAAGACGGCCGCGCCGCCATCGCCAACGTCGGCTATACCGGCGAGATCGAGGGTGTTTCGGCTGATTGCGAATATCGCGAAGCCGATCCGATCCGCCTGGACATGGATATCCTGTTCCAACTGGGCCGTGGTCAGCAGGCCACCAGCGAGCGGAAGACCTATCGTTATTGGGTCGCCGTGACCGAGCGGAACAACGCCATCCTGGCCAAGGAATATTTCGACCTGCCGGTGGACTTCGACGGTCAACGCACCGCCGCTGTCCATGAAGAACGCAGCATCGTGATCCCCCGCGCGAGCATCGACACCAGCGGCGGCAATTTCGAGGTCCTGATCGGCTTCGACGTGACGCCGGAAATGGCCGAGTTCAACCGCTCGGGCAGCCGCTTCCGCGTCAACGCCGGCGCGGCCGCCCAAACCTCCGCACCGAGCGAGTAAATGGCTGATCTGAAGACCGTCCTCAGCGAAGCGGTCGCCGCCGCCTTCGCCGCCGAAGGCGTGGACGTCGCCCTGGCCCGTGTGACCCCGTCCGACCGTCCGGACCTGGCCGACTTCCAGTCGAACGGCGCCCTGGCCGCCGCCAAGGCGTTGAAGGCCAATCCGCGAGAACTGGCCGGCAGGATCGCTGAACGCCTGACTGCCGATCCACGCTTCACCTCGGTCGAGGTGGCCGGGCCGGGCTTCATCAATCTGAAGATCGCCGACGCCGTCCTGGCCGAGCGCGCCGCCGAGATCGCGGCCGACGCCGCCCACGCGGGGGCCGCCACCGTGACCGACCCGCGCAAGGTGGTTATCGACTACGGCGGCCCGAACGTGGCCAAGCCGATGCACGTCGGCCACCTGCGCAGCGCCATCATCGGCGAGAGCCTGAAGCGGCTGTTCCGGTTCCGGGGCGATCACGTCACCGGCGACGCCCATTTCGGCGACTGGGGCTTCCAGATGGGGCTGTTGATCGTCGCCTGTGGCGACGAAAGGCTGGCTGACGCCTTCATGGTCGAGGGCGACGGGCCCTTCCCGGCCGACAGCCCCGTGACCCTGGCGGACCTGGACCGGCTGTACCCGCTGGCCGCCGGCAAGGCCAAGGAAGACCCGGCATTCCGAGACCGCGCGCGCAAGGCGACGGCGGAACTGCAGAACGGCCGTCCCGGCTATCGCGCCCTGTGGGCCCATTTCGTAGCGGTCAGCCGCGAGGCGCTGAAGCGGGAATACGGCGATCTGTCGGTCGATTTCGATCTGTGGAACGGCGAGAGCGACGCCGATCCGCAGATGCCGGAAATGCTGGCCCACCTGAAGGCGACCGGCCTGCTTGTCGAGGACGACGGGGCCCAGGTGGTCCACGTCGCTCGCCCCGGCGAGACGCGCAAGAAGAAGCTGCCCGACGGTTCGGTGATCGAGGCGCCCTCGCCCCCGCCCCTGCTGGTGATCAGCTCGGAGGGTTCGGCCATGTACGGCACCACCGACCTAGCCACGATCCTGGACCGCAAGAAGGCCCTGGCGCCGGACCTGGCCCTGTACGTCGTCGACGAACGCCAGGCCGAGCATTTCGAACAGGTGTTCCGCGCCGCCTACCTCGCCGGCTATGCCGCCGAGGGATCGCTGGAGCATCTGGGCTTCGGCACCATGAACGGCCAGGACGGCAAGCCCTTCAAGACCCGCGCCGGCGGGGTGCTGAAGCTGCGCGACCTGATCGACCAGGCGACCGACAAGGCGCGTGAGCGTCTGCACGAGGCCAAGCTGGGCGACGACCTGTCGCCGCAGGAGTTCGAGGCCATCGCTCACAAGGTGGCCATCGCGGCCCTGAAGTTCGCCGACCTGTCGAACGCGCGGACCACCAGCTATGTCTTCGACCTCGACCGGTTCATGAGCTTCGAGGGCAAGACCGGCCCGTATCTGCTGTATCAGTCGGTCCGCATCAAATCCCTGCTGCGCAAGGCCGCCGAACAGGACGCCGCACCGGGTGCGATCGTCATCTCGGAACCGGCGGAACGCGATCTGGCGATGACGCTGGACGCCTTCTCGACCGCTGTGTCGGACGCCTATGACAAGCGGATGCCGCACCTGGTGGCCGAGCACGCCTATCGCGTGGCCCAGTCCTTCTCCAAATTCTACGCCGCCTGCCCTGTGCTGGTCGCGCCGGACGACGCGACGCGGGCTTCGCGCCTAGCCCTGTCGGCGGCGGCCCTGAGCCAGCTGGAGACGGCCCTCAATCTTCTGGGCATCGACACGCCGGAACGGATGTGACCGGCGTTCTGTGACCTGAAAGACGCGGACTCCGCTTCGCTCCTCTGATTAACCTTTACTGGGACAGGGAGCGGCGGCGGATGGGGAAACCCCACGGTCAGCATCACGGGCGGATCCGCATGGCGGACGGCGCGCTTCGCGGCTTCGGCCCCGGTGATCTTACACCGCCCTTCCTGAAGCGGCGCGCCATCCTCTATGTCGACGGCTTCAACCTGTTCCACGCCCTGCTGGATCAGCGACGGGAATGGCTATGGCTGGATCTCCAGGCCCTGGGGCGAGGACTGGTCGATCCCATGGAGCGGCTGGTCTCGGTCGTCTGGGTCAGCGCCCATCGCCCCCAGGGCAAGGCGCGGATGGAGGCCCTGTTCCGTTACGAGGCGGCGCTGCGGGCCCGCAAGGTGCGTTGTTTGATGGGCCATTTCGTCGTTCATCCGGAACACTGTCGCCGTTGCGGCCACGGCTGGAGCTCGGCGACGGAAAAGCAGAGCGACGTCAATCTGGCGCTGGCGGTGGCGGCCGACGTCGCGGCGAACCGGTTCGATACGGCCTATCTACTGACCACCGATGGGGATCACGCCGCGACGGCGCGCTTCGTGCGCGAAGGCTATCCTCACAAGAGGATCGTCAGCGTCGCCCCGCCCGGCCGCGTCCATAATCGCCAGATCGCCCACTGGACCGACGAACTGGTCGGGATCGGACCCAGTCTGCTGGCCCAGTCGATGTTGCCCGATCGCCTGAAGACGGCGGCCGGCTGGGTCGAACGTCCTCTGGCCTGGAGCGCGGCGCCGTCCCTGCCCCCGCCACCGGATCATCCCCCGCCGGGCCCGTCGACCCGCCCGGCGCCCTCGCTCCATGAGACCAGGGCTGGACATCTGACCCTGGTGGTGTCGAATTGAGCCTTCTCCCGAAGGATCGTTCATGTCGCTCGACGTCTATATCGCCGGCCTGCCCAAGGCCGAATTGCACCTCCACATCGAGGGCTCGCTGGAGCCGGAACTGATGTTCGAACTGGCGCGGCGCAACGGCGTCTCCATTCCCTACGACAGCGTCGAGGGGGTGCGGGCGGCCTATGACTTCTCGAACCTGCAGGACTTCCTCGACATCTATTACGCCGGGGCGGCCGTCCTGCTGACCCGCCAGGATTTCGAGGATCTGGCCTTCGCCTATTTCCAGCGCGCGGCAGCCGACAACGTCCGCCACGCCGAGATCTTCTTCGATCCCCAGACCCATACCGACCGGGGCGTGGCCTTCGGCGTGGTGGTCGAGGGGCTGATCGCGGGGATGGACCGGGCCGAGGCGGAGTTGGGCGTGTCGAGCGGCCTGATCCTCAGCTTCCTTCGCCATCTGACCGAGGAAGAAGCCTTCGCGACGCTGGAGGCGGCCAAACCCTATCTGCATCATTTCATCGGCGTAGGTCTGGATTCGTCGGAGGTCGGCCATCCGCCGTCAAAGTTCCAGCGCGTCTTCGCCGCCGCCCGCGATCTGGGCCTGAAACTGTGCGCCCATGCGGGTGAAGAAGGCCCGCCAGCCTATGTGCACGAGGCGCTGGACCTGCTGCACATCGACCGGATGGACCACGGCAATCGCTCGATGGAGGACGAGGCCCTGATCGAACGCCTGGTCCGGGAACAGATGACCCTGACCGTCTGTCCCCTGTCGAACCTGAAACTGTGCGTGGTCGACGACCTGAAGAACCACCCCGTGCCCGAGATGCTGCGCCGGGGCCTGCACGTGACCCTGAACTCGGACGACCCGTCCTATTTCGGCGGCTATGTGAACGACAACTACAGCCGGCTGGCGGCGGCGGTCGGCCTGACGCGGGAGCAGGTCACGCAGATGGCCCGGAACAGTTTCGAGGGCTCGTTCCTGGGCGAGGCGGATAAGGCCAAGCGGATCGCCGAGGTGGAGGCCTACGCGGCGGCGAACTGACGCCGCACCGTCCATCCGCCTCGTCTTTCCACTGCATGATGTTCTTGCTATGTTCTCAGCATGGAACAGGTGGAAAATCAGGCCCATGACGACGCTGCGGGCCTGCGCTGGCTGTTCATCGACCTGAACGCCTTCTTCGCCAGCGTCGAGCAGGAGATGAACCCGGACTGGCGGGGCCGTCCGGTCATCGTCCGGCCGGCGCCGAGCGAATACACCGGGGCCATCGCCGCCAGCTATGAAAGCAAGGCCTTCGGCGTTCGCACGGGCATGCGGGTGTCGGAAGCTCGCGAACTGTGCCCCGGCCTGATCGTCGCCGAAGCCCGACCGGACCTCTATGTCCAGGTTCACAAGAGGATCATAGCCGAGATCGACCGCCATGTGCCGGTGTGGAAGATCGGCTCCATCGACGAATGTTCGTGCGAACTGATCGGGCCCGAGCGGCGGGAGGCGAACGCCACCGCCCTGGCGCGGAAAATACAGGCCGGCATCCGCGAGAACGTCGGACAATGTCTGCGCTCGTCGATTGGTCTGGCGCCGTCGCGCTTTCTGGCCAAGACCGCCTGCGGCATGCAGAAGCCGAACGGTCTGACCATCCTGAGGGCCCATGAACTCCCCGGCCCGCTTCTGGACCTGCCTTTGTCCAGATATCCGGGCATAGGCTCCCGGATGCAGGCGCGGCTGGCGGCGGCGGGCGTCATCGACACCGCCGGCCTTTGGTCCCTGAGTTCCAGACAGGCCCGAGCCATCTGGAACAGTATCGAGGGGGAACGCATCTGGCGCGGTCTGCACGGACTGGACAGCGAGCCGACGCCGACCAAACCACCCGCCTCCATCAGCCATAGCCACGTGCTGGCCCAGCCCATGCGGAACCCTGAAAAGGCGCGGGCCGTGGCGCGGCGCCTGTTGGTTAAATGCGGGGCCCGTCTGCGGCGGATGGGCCTGACCGGGGCCGGGATCAGCCTGCACCTGGACATGGGACCAAAGGGAAGCCCGAAAGGCGCCGGGCGTGGCTGGGAGACCGCGGGCCTGAGTTGCGCCGTCCCCCCGACCCAGGACACCTTCGCCCTTTTGATCGCGCTGGACGGTCTGTGGCGCAAGGTCGAGCCCGAGCTTGAGGCGGGGCGCCTCAGCTATGTCGGCGTCGGCGTCCACGGCCTGAAATCGCGCGATGCGTTCGAGACGGAGTTGTTCGACCTCGGTCCGGATCAGGGCGGCCAGGCGCCCTCGCTGCGGCTGTCCCACGCGCTGGATTCGCTCAATCGCCGCTATGGAAAGGACACCGTCAGCATAGGTCCCTCGGTGGGCCTGCCGGACTATATCGGCGCCAAGATCGCCTTCACCCGCATCCCGGATGCGGAAGACTTCTACGAATGAGCGCTCAGCAGGGCCAAAGCCTCGATCTCCGCCACCCCCAGCGCCCGGAAGTTCTCCCGCGCCGCGGCCTCGGTCTGGGGCGCTATGGCCCGGCTGGCGTCTGAAATCACCACCGCCTCGAAGCCTTCACGCACCGCGCCCTCGGCAGTGAAGCGGACGCAGTAGTCGAAGGCAAGGCCCGCCAGGAAGACGCGGGTCACGCCCAGGTCGCGTAACATGCCGGCCAGACCCGTCGGCGTCCGATGGTCGTTCTCGAAGAAGCCGGAATAGGAATCAACCGCCGGGTTGTAGCCCTTGCGGATCACCGCCAGCGCCTTTTGCACCGTCGGCGCGACGTCCGCATGGAAGTCCGCGCCGGTCGAGCCTTGCAGGCAGTGGTCCGGCCACAGCATCTGGCGGCCGTAGGCGACGTCGATCTCGGTGAAGGGCGCGGCGCCGGGGTGGTTGGAGGCGAAACTGATCTGGTCCGGCGTGTGCCAGTCCTGGGTCAGGATCACCCGGTCGAACCGTTCCGCCAGCCGGTTGATCAGCGGCATGATCGCCGCCCCGCCCGAAACGGCGAGGGCGCCGCCCTCGCAGAAATCGTTCTGCGGATCGATGACCAGTAGGGCGTCGGCAGGCGCGATCTTCATCAGACGCTCGCGTAGGCGTCGACCTCGTTGGCCGAGCCCAGAGCCACCGGGATACGTTGATGCAGATGCTCAGGCTGGACGTCCAGAATGGGCTGCACCCCGTCCGTCGTCGCCTTGCCCCCGGCCTGTTCGACCAGGAAGGCCATCGGATTGCCCTCGTACATCAGGCGCAGCTTGCCTGGCTTGTTGGGCTCGCGCTTGTCCCACGGATAGAGGAAGACGCCGCCGCGCATCAGGATGCGGTGAACGTCGGCGACCATGGCCGCGACCCAGCGCATGTTGAAGTTCTTGCCGCGCGGGCCTTCGTCACCCTTCAGCAGGTCGCCGACGTAGGTCTGCACCGGCTCGGACCAGTGGCGCAGGTTCGACATGTTGATCGCGAACTCCTTGGTGTCCGGCGAGATGGCGATGTCGTCGTGGGTAAGCATCCAGTCCCCGTCGTTCGACAGGGTGAAACCCTTCACCCCGGCGCCGGTCGTCAGGACCAGCATGGTCTGGGGGCCGTACAGCGCATAAAGGGCGGCGACCTGATCGCGGCCCGGCTGCATGAAGTCGGCCTCGGTCGGCGAAGGCGTGGCGGACTTCAGCACCGAGACGATGGTGCCCACCATCGCATTGATGTCGATGTTGGACGAACCGTCCAGCGGGTCGAACAGGACCAGATATTCACCGGCCGGGTTCGAGGCCGGCTGAACCTCGTCCATCTCCTCCGACGCCACGCCGGCGACGGCGGGGCTGGCCAACAGGGCGTCGGTCAGCATGTCGTTGGTCATGACGTCGAGCTTCTTCTGCTCCTCGTCCTGGACATTGATTTGACCCGAGGCCCCCAGAGCGCCTGCCAGGGCGCCGCCCGCGACGACGTCGCTGATCCGGGCGCAGGTCGCGGCCACAACCGTCAGGACCGCCTTCAGGCCCTCGGGAACATCCAGGGCGGCGATATGGGCGTCGAGGCGGGTGCGGTCGGCGGTCATGCGGTCGTTCCGGTGCATTAAAGGCGTGTCGCCCACTCTTGGCTGCCCCCAAGGCGTGGGGCAAGGCCTTGCGACGCTTGACTTGCGACCGGAGTCGGTGGCTTAGGTCGGATGCTCTCGCGGGAGAGTTCGGGACCAGTAAGCCGGCCCCGACGCCGAAGGCGCAACCGCCCCGGAAACGCTCAGGCAAACGGACCGCGACAGCAT
Organism: Brevundimonas sp.; assembly: GCF_013912065.1. Lineage (GTDB taxonomy): Bacteria > Pseudomonadota > Alphaproteobacteria > Caulobacterales > Caulobacteraceae > Brevundimonas. Next base: position 56,951 of record NZ_JACESA010000007.1, on the reverse strand, counting down.
ACGGACGCTGGAAAGCCGCTCTTGATGGGCGCGCCGACGGAGCAAGGCGCCAGGTATCGGCGCCGGAATCTCTCAGGCTTCAGGACAGCGGGGGCGCGAGGACGGCGGAGCTCCGCCACAACACGCGACCGCGAAAGCCTGAATCATGACCGACCAGACCCTCAAGACCACGCCCCTCAACGCCGCGCACCGCGCGCTGGGCGCCCGCATGGTCGGCTTCGGCGGCTATGACATGCCCGTTCAATATGAGGGCGTGCTGGCCGAACACCGCTGGACCCGCGAACACGCCGGCCTGTTCGATGTCTCGCACATGGGCCAGTGCAAGATCACCGGCGACGACGCCGTCGCCCAGTTCGAGCGGTTCGTTCCCGGCGACTATGGAATTCTGAAGGCGGGCAAGCAGAAATACTCGCTGCTGCTGAACCGTGACGGCGGGATCATCGACGACCTGATGGCCGGCCGCCCCGACCACGACGGCCTGTTCGTCGTCGTCAACGCCGGCAACAAGGACGAGGACTTCGCCTTCTGGAACGCGAACCTGCAAGGCGATGCGAAACTGACGGTGCTGGACCGCGCTCTGATCGCCATCCAGGGGCCGGAAGCCGCGGAGGTCATGGCGGCGCATGAGCCGATCCTGGCCGAGATGGGCTTCATGGAATGCGCGCGGCTGATGCTGTTCGGCGCCGACTGCTACGTCTCGCGTTCGGGCTACACCGGCGAGGACGGCTACGAGATATCGATCCCCGCGGATCAGGCCGAGCGTATCTGGAACAGTCTGCTGGAGGACGCTCGCGTCAAGCCGATCGGCCTGGGCGCCCGCGACAGCCTGCGGCTCGAGGCCGGCCTGCCGCTGCACGGCCACGACATCGATCCGACCACCAGCCCGGTCGAAGCCGCCCTGACCTTCGCCCTGTCGAAATCGCGTAAGGACCGCGGCGACTTCAACGGCGCCGACCGCATCCTGAAAGAGCTGTCCGACGGCCCCTCGCGCGTCCGCGTCGGCCTGGTCGTCAAGGAAGGCGCCCCGGCCCGTGAAGGCGCCGAGATCGCCGACGCCGACGGAAACATCATCGGCAAGGTCACATCGGGCGGTCCCTCGCCGACCCTCGGCAAGAATATCGCCATGGGCTATGTGCCGCCGGCCTTCGCCGAACTGGGCGCGGACCTGAAGGTCATCGTGCGCGGCAAGTCCGCCGCCGCCGAAGTCATCGCCACGCCCTTCGTGGCGCAACGCTATTATCGGAAGCCGAAGGCGTAACGCCCTTTCCTTTCGTCACCCTAGGCCTTGCGCCTAGGGTCCATACACACCGACGCCCGCCGTCGGATCACGACATCCGACACCGGAGTCTGGATCCTAGGCACAAGGCCTAGGATGACGAGTTTAAAAATCGGACCGCCTGCGGGCGGGTCTTGCGAGGACAGACAGATGAAATTCACCAAGGATCACGAGTGGGTCAGCCTGGACGGCGACATCGCCACCGTCGGCATTTCGAAGCACGCCGCCGACGCCCTGGGCGACGTGGTGTTCGTGGAAGTGCCTGAGGTCGGCAAGACGGTCGCCAAGGGCGACAGCTTCGCCGTGGTCGAGAGCGTCAAGGCCGCCTCCGACGTCTACGCCCCCGTCTCGGGCGAGGTGGTCGAAGCCAATGACGCCCTGTCGACCGCCCCCGAAACCGTCAACTCCGCCCCGCAGGCCGACGGCTGGTTCGCCAAGATCAAGGTGTCGGACGCCGCCGAACTGGACGCCCTGATGGACCAGGCTGCCTACGACGAATTCCTCTCCACCCTCTAAGCCCTCATCGGACCCGCTGATTAAGAGTCAGCGGGTCTTTGGCCTTCTACGGCCCAGGACAAGACCATGCGTTATCTCCCCCTGACGCCCGACGACCGTACGGCGATGCTCGCCGCCATCGGCGCGAAATCGATCGACGACCTGTTCGTGGACGTGCCCGAGGCGGCGCGGCTGGACGGGCCGGTGGACCTGCCCCGCGTGGCCGGCGAGTTGGAGGTCGAGCGCGCCCTGTCGGCCATGGCGAACAAGAACGCCGCGGCCGGCGCTGTGCCCTTCTTCTGCGGCGCGGGGGCCTACAAGCACCACGTCCCGGCGACAGTGGATCACGTGATCCAGCGCTCGGAATTCCTGACCAGCTACACCCCCTACCAACCGGAAATCGCACAGGGCACGCTCCAGTATCTGTACGAGTTCCAGACCCAGGTCGCGAACCTGACCGGCATGCCTGTGGCCAACGCTTCGCTCTATGATGGCTCGACCGCCATGGCCGAGGGCGTGCTGATGGCGACCCGCGTGACCCGCCGCAACAAGGCGGTGATCTCGGGCGGAGTCCATCCCCACTACGTCAAGGCCACCGAGACCGTCGTCCACGCCGTCGGCGTCGAGACCCAGGCCCTGCCCGCCGCCGTGGACGCCGAGGCCGCCGTGATCGACCAGATCGGTCCCGACACGGCCTGTGTCGTGGTTCAGACCCCGAACGTCTTCGGCACGGCGACGGACGTGACAAGGATCGCCGAGGCGGCCCACGCCGCCGGCGCCTTGCTGATCGTCGTGGTCACCGAGGCCGTGTCGATGGGCCTGCTGAAGTCGCCCGGCGAGATGGGCGCGGACATCGTCGCGGCCGAGGGCCAGTCGATCGGCAACGCCCTGAACTTCGGCGGCCCCTATGTCGGCCTGTTCGCCACGCGCGAAAAACTGGTGCGCCAGATGCCGGGCCGCCTGACCGGCGAAACCGTGGACGCCGACGGCGAGCGCGGCTTCGTTCTGACCTTGTCGACGCGCGAACAGCATATCCGCCGCGACAAGGCCACGTCGAATATCTGCACCAATTCCGGTCTCTGCACCCTGGCTTTCACTATTCACATGAGCCTGCTGGGCGAGACGGGCCTGCGTAAGCTGGCCCTGCTGAACCACGAAAAGGCGGTCGCCACGCGCGACGCCCTGGCGGCCATTCCGGGCGTCGAAATCCTGACCGACCGCTTCTTCAACGAGTTCGCCGTTCGCCTGCCCAAGAACGCGGCCGAGGTCGTCGACACCCTGGCCGGGCATCACATCCTGGCGGGCGTGCCCTACAGTCGCCTGGCCCCGGACGCCGGCATGGACGACGTCCTGCTGGTCGCCGCGACCGAGACCACCCTGGATCACGACATCAAGTTCCTGGCGACCGTGCTCGCCAAGGTTCTGGCGGCCTGAGCGGAGACAAGACCATGAGCACCATGAACACCGTCGGCCGCCCGACCACCCCGAACCCGGTCCAGACCAAGCCCGCCACCCTGACCGGCGGCCGGGGCCTGCTGCAGAATGAAGCCCTGATCTTCGAGGGCGACGGCTGGGGCAAGACCGGCGTCGATCTGCCGGAACCCAAGACCGATGGATCGGACCTGGGCGACCTGGTCCGCAAGGATCCGATCGGCCTGCCCGGCCTGTCCGAGCCTGAGACCATGCGCCACTATGTGCGCCTGTCGCAGAAGAACCACGCCATCGACCTGGCCATCTATCCGCTGGGCTCGTGCACGATGAAGCACAACCCGCGCCTGAACGAGAAGATGGCGCGTCTGGCCGGTTTCTCGGACATCCACCCGCTGCAGCCGATCTCGACGGTCCAGGGCGCGCTGGAGCTGATGGACACTCTGGCCCATTGGCTGAAGACCCTGACCGGCATGCCCGCCGTCGCGCTTTCTCCGAAAGCGGGAGCGCACGGTGAACTGTGCGGCCTGATGGCTATCCGCGCCGCGCACGAGGCCTCGGGCCAGCATGAGAAGCGCCGCAAGGTCCTGGTGCCGACCTCGGCCCACGGCACCAACCCGGCCACGGCCGCTTTCGTCGGCTATTCCGTCGTCGAGGTCGCCCAGACCGAGGACGGCCGCGTGGACGTCGCTGATCTGGCCGCCAAGCTGGGCGACGACGTCGCCGCCATCATGGTCACCAACCCCAATACCTGCGGCCTGTTCGAGCGCGACATCCTGGAGATCAGCCGCCTGACGCACGAGGCGGGCGCCTATTTCTACTGCGACGGCGCCAACTTCAACGCCATCGTCGGCCGGGTCCGTCCCGGCGACCTGGGCGTCGACGCCATGCACATCAATCTGCACAAGACCTTCTCGACGCCGCACGGCGGCGGCGGTCCGGGCGCCGGTCCGGTGGTGCTGTCGGAAGCCCTGGCGCCCTTCGCCCCCGCCCCTTGGGTGGTGCACGACGACAATGGCTATCGCCTGATCGAGCGCGAGGAAGACGAGGCCGCACAGGCGTTTGGTCGCCTGTGCGCCTTCCAGGGCCAGATGGGCATGTATGTGCGCGCCCTGTCCTACATGATGTCGCACGGCGCCGACGGCCTGCGTCAGGTGGCCGAGGATGCGGTCCTGAACGCCAACTACATCAAGGCCCGCCTGTCGGACCTGATGAGCCCGGCCTTCCCCGACGGCCCGTGCATGCACGAAGCCTTGTTCGACGACGAATGGCTGAAGGGCACGGACATCACCACGCTCGATTTCGCCAAGGCGATGATCGACGAGGGTTTCCACCCGATGACCATGTATTTCCCCCTGGTCGTCCACGGCGCCATGCTGATCGAACCGACCGAGACCGAGTCCAAGGCCGAACTGGATCGCTTCATCCACGCCATGCGTCTGCTGGCCGAGGCGGCGAAAGCCGGCGACGTGGACCGCTTCAAGGGCGCGCCCTTCCACGCCCCGCTGAAGCGCCTGGACGAAACCCGGGCCGCCCGCTCGCCGGTGCTGCGCTGGTCGGCCCCGGAAGGCTCGAACCAGGCGGCTTAGGGCCCGACTCGACAGGCTTTAGGCCGCTTGGCTTCATTTGATTCCGTCATCCTCGGGCTTGTCCCGAGGATTCATACGTCCGGTATTCGACGAGGGTGCGTTCTGCGGAAACACCGGGAGTATGGATCCTCGCCCCAATGGCGAGGATGACGGCAAGCAAGAGCGCTCGGACTTTAATCCGAGCAAGCGTCAACGACGCTGACGTCTAAAGCCCCAATCTAGCCGGCCACCCGTCTCAGCGCCGCAAAGGCCTGACGACCGAAGATTTCCGGCTCCTGCGCGGGGTTCTCCAGCCAGGCGCTGGTGGCCAGCTTCAGGATGCTGACGGCCGCGCCGGCCACGACGCGGCAGGCGACGTCGTGCTCGGGCAGCCCCTTTTTGTCCGCAAGCGTCTTCGCCAGCAGGCGTTCGATCCGTTCGTACTTGGCCTGGTCCCCGGCATGCAGCGAGGGAGTGGCGCAGATCAGAGCGGCGACGGCGCGCGCCTCATCCGACCGGTGCCGCTCCGCCAGATCGATCAGCGCGTTTTCGACCATGTCCAGCAGGGGTTCAGCGGCGGGGCGCGCCGCTACGGCGTCCGCGATGAACTGCGGAAAATCGGCCTTGGTCGAGAAGACGATCTCCTCCTTCGATCCGAAATAGTTCAGCAGGGTGCGACGCGACACCTCGGCGGCCGCCGCCACCTCGTCCAGGGTGGTGGCCTCGAACCCCTTGTCTAGGAACAGACGCATCCCCTCGGCCTGGATGCGGGCATGGGTCTCCGCGCGCTTGCGTTCGCGCAGGCCGGGTTCGGTAGAGGAAATGTTATCTTGCACTTATTGCATATTTGCACCGGATGCAGATATGCAATCCAGCGCCTTTCCCGGCGACTCTCTTCTGGAACAGGATAACCCCGATGCCGACGTGGACGACAGCCGATATTCCCGACCAGACCGGCAAGCTGGTCATCATCACCGGCGGCACGGGCGGTCTGGGACTGGAAACCGCCCTGGTCCTGGCGGAACGGGGCGCCGAGGTCGTGCTGGCCGCCCGTAATCCCAAGAAGGGCGTGGAGGCCGAACGCCTGATCCGCGCCCGACATCCGTCGGCCGACGTGCGGTTCGATCTGCTGGATCTGGCCGACCTGACCTCGGTGCAGGCCTTCGCGGATCGTTATCTGACAGCCGGGCGGCCGATCGACATCCTGGCCAACAATGCGGGCGTCATGGCCTTGCCCAGGCGCCAGACCACGGCCGACGGCTTCGAGATGCAGTTCGGAACCAACTATCTGTCGCACTTCGCCCTGACCGGGCGCCTCCTGCCCCTGTTGACGGCGGCCGGCGCGCGGGTGGTGCAGTTGTCAAGCATGGCGCATCGCGGCGGGCGCATTCGGCTGGACGACCTGAATTACCAGACCGGCTACAGGCCCTGGCCCGTCTATCAGCAGTCCAAACTGGCCATGCTGATGTTCGCCATCGAGCTGCAGCGGCGCAGCGACGCCTACGAATGGGGGCTGACCAGCGTTGCGGCCCACCCCGGCTTCGCCCGCACGGACCTGATCGCCAACGGCCCAGCGGACGGCAACGGCCTTTACGCCTGGGCCTCCGGCGTCCTGGCGCTGTTCGCCAGCCACTCCGCCGCCGACGGGGCCCTGCCGACCGTGATGGCGGCGGTCGTGCCCGACGCGGCGCCGGGCGGATATTACGGCCCCCAAGGCTGGCAGGAGATGAAGGGACCGCCCGGTCGGGCGAAGATCGAGCCCCAGGCCTTGGACATCGAAGTAGCGCGCCGGCTCTGGCTTGAATCCGAGCAGCTGACGGGCGTTCAATACGGATGAAGCTGGGGCATGGGGCACAGGGCGTGTCCAGCGAGCAACAGACGAAAGCCGAAGACGCATCATGACCAAAGCGTCATTTCACAGACACGGATCGGCCACCGACGCAGGTTCATGAGGTCTTGTGGCAGCCTCGCCACGGTCGCTCTTTCCTTTCCCAATATGGGATCGAGCGGTCGGGGCGGCCGTTGTCACAGGCCCTCCTCCTTCCCATCTGGCGCATTCGTGACCCACGCACCCGCTCTGTTGTTCCAACCGTCCAAGCCGCGCAGCCGCATGCTGCGTGTGGCTAAACGCTGGGCGATGATGGCGGGCGGCGTGTTTGTGATTCTGTTGGGCATGCTGATCGCGCCCTTGCCGGGGCCCGGCGGCATTCCGGTCATCGCGGTCGGCCTGATGCTGATCCTGAAAAGCTCCTTCTGGGCCAAACGCCAGTTCATCCGCGCCCAGTATGCCCGCCCCAAATGGGTCTATCCCTTCCGCCGACTCATGCGGAAGAAGCCCGAGTTCGCCCCCGTCTTCTGGCAGCAGGCCCTGCGCGCCGAAAAGGTCGTGCTGAAGCGACCGCGTCGTCGCCTGATCCGCGCGCGAAAAGGGCTGCGGCGTCATTTCCGCAAGATGTTCCGCTAGTTGCGCCAAGATTTCGCACCTGCGTTGTCGCAGCTGCTAACCACAGTATCGTGAACCCCGCCACCTCCCGTCAGGCGTATTCTGACCCCGCGTTATCAGAGAACCACTAAAGCGTTGGGAGGCGCCAAGGTCATGATGTCACGCGTACAAAAAGGTCTGGTCGCGGGTGTCGCCGCGACTGTGGCCGTTTCTTTGCTTGAAGTCCCGAACCTGTTCCTCAACTGGTTCGACCCCTTCCAGGGGGTTATCGCCAATATCATCGGCATGCCCGGCAATCTGGCCGTCGGCTGGGCCATTCACGTCTTCAGCGGCGTATTCATCCTGGGCCCGCTGTTCGCCATCCTCTGTCCACGACTGCCGACGGACACCCCGGAAACCAAGGGCATCGTCTTCGCGGTCGGCGCCTGGGTGGTGATGATGGGAGCAATCGTGATGCTCGGAAACTACCGGACCTTCACCGCCGGGGCCGGCTTCGGCACCATCGGCTGGCTGCTGGTCACCCACGCGGTGTTCGGCATCGTTCTGGGCAATGTCTATGCCCGACTGGTCAGCCGCGACAAGCGTCAGGCGGCGGAGTTCACCGGCGGCGCCATCGCCCACTGAACTGGCCGATCCGGCACGAGAAAAGGGCCCCGAGCGACGCCGGGGCCCTTTTTTAGTTCAGCTTCGCACACCGCGACCTAGTTCAGCCGGTCGCCGATCTGGGCGATGGCGGCGTCGACCAGCGGATCCTTGGCCCCGCTGGCGAGACGGGCCGCCAGAATCTGTTCCGCGGCCTTGGCGGCCAGATCGGCGGCGGCGGCCTTCACCTCGGCCGAGGCCTGGGCCTCGGCTTGAGCGATGCGGGTCTCGGCCATCTTCTGCCGACGGGCCAGGGTCTCTTCCAGCTTGGCCTTGGACTCGACTTCCAGACGACGGGCGTCGGCCTCGGCCTGAGCCATCATCTCGGCGGCCTGGGCCTCGGCCTCGGCCTTTTCCTTGCGGATCTGGGCCAGCAGGGCCTCGGCCTCGGCGCGCAGACGCGCGGCCTCGTCCAGGTCGGCCTGGATCTTGGCGCCCTTGGCGTCGAGTTGGGCGGCGGCGATCTTGGGCACGCCGGCGGCGATCAGGATGCCGAAGAAGATCAGCAGGCCGACGCCAACCCAGATCTCGGCGTTGGAAAGGCTCCAGATGCCGTGTTCGAAGATCAGGTTCATCAGGCGGCTCCCTTGGCCGTAGCCAGTTCGGCCGTGCTGGCGGCCTTGCCGGTCAGGCGCTCGACCATGGCGGCGGCAGCGTCGGAGGCGATGACGCCGACATTGACCATGGCTGCGTCGCGTGTCTTGCCGATGGCGGTCTCGGCCTCGGCGATGCGGGCGTTGACCACGGCTTCTTCAGCGGCCTGACGAGCGTTGGCGTCTTCGGTCACGCGCGCCTTGGCGGCGGCGGCCATGGCGCGGGCGTCGGCGCGGGCCTTGGCGACTTCAGCTTGGGCTTGAGCGGCCTGGTCGGCGGCCTCGGCCTGGACCTGACGCGCGGTGGCGACGGCGGTGGAAATGGTGTCGGCCCGTTCGTCCATCACCTTGCGAAGGCGCGGCGCGAAGACCTTGGAGACCAGGACGTACAGGACGACGAACAGGATCAGCAGATAGCCGATCTGGCCCGCCCAGTGTTCGAACTGGAATTGCGGCAGGCCGCCCGAGCCGTGCTCGGCGGCGGTCGCCGTCTCGGCGTGCAGGTCCGCTTCGACCGAAGCGGGAAGCGCGTCGTTGGTGTGGGTGCTGGCCATGAACCGTCTGCTGCAGAATCAGATGAAACGGCGCGCGGGCGAACCCCGCGCGCCGGTATCGGCTGATATCAGCCGAAGATCATCAGGATGCCGAGCACGAAGGCCAGGATGCCCAGGGCTTCGGCGAGGGCGGCGCCCACGAACAGGTTGCCGACCTGGCCGGCGGCGGCCGACGGGTTGCGCAGCGCGCCGGCCAGGAACTGACCGAAGATGTTGCCCACGCCCAGGGCCGAACCGATCATGCCCAGGGTGGCGAGACCAGCGCCGATGTACTTCGCGGCTTCAGCGTCCATGATTGTATTCCTAGATTAAAGTCGTTGGTGGTTGGGGTGAAGAGACTGGTCCGGCCCTTAGTGGGCGTGGTCCAGGTTGACCACATCATTGAGATAGATGCAGGTCAGAACGGCGAAGACGAAGGCCTGAAGGAAGGCCACGAGAAACTCCAGCGCAGTCAGGGCGACGACCATGCCCAGCGACAGGGCCGCCACCGGGAAGGCCAGCACGCCCACGCCGCCGCCCAGACCCAGCAGGCCCAGGGAAACGACGAAGCCGGCGAAGATCTTCAGCGCCACGTGGCCGCCCAGCATGTTGCCGAACAGACGAAGCGCCAGGGTGATCGGGCGGAGCATGAAGGAAACGAACTCGATCAGACCGACGATCGGGCGCAGCAGCAGCGGCGCGCCCATGGGCCAGAACAGCTTGAAGAAGCCGAGACCGTTCTTGGCGAAGCCGACGATCAGCACCAGACCGAAAGTGATCAGGGCGAAGGTCGCGGTAATGGCCAGTTGGGACGTCGCCGTGAAGGTCAGGAACAGACCCAGCAGGTTCATGCCCAGGATCAGCAGGAAGATCGTGAAAACGAACGGGAAATACTTCCGGCCCTCATGACCGATGATGGAATCGGCCAGGTTGTCGATCAGACCGAACACGCCTTCGCCGGCGGCCTGCAGGCGACCCGGGACGACCTGGGCGTTCGATGTCACGGCGGCCAGGAAGCCGACGATCACGACGAAGGCGGCCGTCATGGCGATGTGCGAATTGGTGATCGCCAGATCGACCACGCCCAGCCCAGGCAGGGTCACGTCAGGAAGGTCGATGACCTTCTGAATCTGAAACTGATGAATCGGATCGGCCATGAAGCCCTATCGTTCCCCGTCTTCGTCGGCCTCGACGTAAGGGTCGGCCGGAGCCGACGTCCCTAACGCCTTGGCCTGCGCCATCAGCCGGTTGGCTGTGCGACGCGCCATGTAAATCGACAAGGCGAAGCCCAACAGGACCCCGCCGATCAAACCCCACGGGCGGGTCCCAAAGACCCAATCCGCGATGAAACCGAACGCCAAGCCTATCAGAACGCCGCCGAGAAGCTCGGCGATGATCTTGTAGGCCTGCCCCGCCACCTGGTGGCCGGTCAGATCGGCGGATTTCTCCGCCGTGGTCCGCGCCTCCAATGCGGATGCGCTGTCTTGGAGGCGTTTGATCGCCTCTTCGCGCGATTCCGACATAGGGGACAGGACCTGTGCGCTCAGCGCCCAAACAATGTGTCTGGGCGGGTCTGAATTCGGCGCGGAAACTAATCGTGAGCGGCCGGGAGGTCAAGGCGTCGTGAATGGATGTTAAATCTTTGTTCCGGCTCGATTTTAGATCAATACCGCCTGACCGTGGCGATGCGTCGCTGTTCTATGCGCGAGATTCGTGGGGGCCGCATGGCGATATCGAGCACAAACGACTAGGTTGGGGCCATGAATATGCACGTCCCCTCCCCCTCGCCCGACCGCCGTCCCATCGCGGTTCGGCTGGCGACGCCGCGCGGCTTTTGCGCCGGGGTGGACCGGGCCATCCAGATCGTCGAGCGGGCGATCGAGAAATACGGCGCGCCCGTCTATGTGCGCCACGAGATCGTGCACAATCGCCATGTCGTCGAACGGCTGAAATCCATGGGGGCCGTCTTCGTCAAGGAACTAGACGAATGCCCCGACGACCGTCCGGTCGTCTTCTCGGCCCACGGCGTACCCAAGTCGGTGCCCGCCAATGCGCAGGCGCGAGAGCTGCTGTTCCTGGACGCCACCTGCCCCCTGGTGTCCAAGGTCCATGTCGAGGCCGAACGTCACCACGACGCGGGCCGCCACATCATCCTGATCGGCCACGCCGGCCACCCCGAGGTGATCGGCACCATGGGTCAGCTGCCTGCGGGGGCTATCAGCCTGATCGAGACAGAGGCCGACGCCGAATCGTTCGAACGTCCCGGCGACGCTCCCCTGGCCTATGCGACCCAGACCACCTTGTCGGTCGACGATACGGCCGGAATCCTGAAGGTTCTGAAGCGCCGCTTCCCGGAACTGCCGGACCCCCACAAGGAAGACATCTGCTACGCCACCACCAATCGCCAGGAAGCGGTCAAGACCTTGGGCGAGGGCTGCGAACTGGTGCTGGTGGTCGGGTCCAAGAACTCGTCCAACTCGGCCCGGCTGGTCGAGGTGGCGATGCGCGCCGGCGCCCGGGACGCCCGCCTGGTCGACGACGCCTCGCAGGTGGACTGGGCCTGGTTCGACGGGGTTCAGACGGTGGGCGTGACCGCCGGCGCCTCAGCCCCCGAACCGCTGATCGAGGCCCTGGTCGACGCCATTCGCGCCCGGTTCGACGCCACGGTGACCGAGGACGGCGGCGCCCGCGAGACGGTGACCTTCAAGCTGCCGCGACTGCTGACGACCTGAACCCCGGCTCCAGCGGCAAAACGACGCGCATCAGGCTGCCGAATCCCGGCGTGCTTTCCACCTCGATCCGCCCGCCCATCAGTCGCGCCAGGCCGTAGGCGACCGTCAGACCCAACCCCAAACCTTCGGCGGAGCGGGTGCTGCTCTCATCCCCTTGAGCGAAGGCTTCGAACAGACGGGCGGCCTCATCCTTGGTCATGCCGGCGCCGGTGTCCTGGACTTCGAAGATCAGGCCGTCGTGATCGAGCGCACGCAGTATCACTTCGCCCGAGGCGGTGAAGCGGATGGCGTTGTCCACGAGGGTGGCGAGCAGCTTTTCGATATGGACCACGTCGCCCCGCCATTCGCCGTCGACGGTCGTTTCGATCTTGAGCTTCAGCCCTTTGGCCGTCGCTCCGCCGCCATGGTCGTTGACCAGCCTGCGCAGCAATGCGTCAGGGCGGAATTCTTCGTTCTCTAGCTTCACCGCGCCATCATCCAGTCGGACCACGTCCAGCAGTTCCTCGATCAGCCGCAGCTGCTGATGCCCCGAGGCTTTCAGGATTTCGAGCCGCTCCCTCTGTCGCGGCGTCAGGGCTTCCTGGCTCAGGACTTCCGCCATGCCCAGAACCCCGTTCAGCGGCGTCCGCAGTTCGTGGCTGACATTGGCCAGGAACCGTGTCTTGGCCGCATTGGCCGCCTCGGCCAGCTGCAAGGCGCCGCCCAGGGCCGTTTCGGATGCGCGCAGGCGACGCATGTCCGTCGCCATCCGCCACATCAGAATCCCGCTTCCGACGGCCAACAACGTCATCATCAGCAACAGCACCGGCAGGGCGTGGGTCAGAATTCTGTAGCCGGGCCGCTCGGGCGTCCAAACGACCTGGCCAATGGGGACGCCCGACGCATCTCTTATTTCCAGGCCCGCCATGCCGTCCGACGTCCTTGTCTCAGGCTGAAAGCGAATACTGCGTATGTTCAGTCGATTACGGATCCAATCCAGTTCCGCCTCGAAAGACTTGAAGGAGGCGACAACCGGATCCGATTCCGGGGCCAGTCCGTTAGGCGTGCCGCGCACGATAGTGGAGACGCCCACCACATAGATGACGCCATCGACATTGATGAAGCCGGTCTTGACCCGTACGGCCGCCGGGCCGTGGGCGGAACGGTCACGAGTTCGCGCCTCGGCCCTGATCTGGCTGACGAGGGGGGCGACCGCCCTGGCCAGAGTATGGTCCGGGTTTGCGTGGGGCGGGGCGTCGCTATGGTTCATCCGGATCAGGCGGCCGGAGGTGTCATAGCCCAGGGTCGCGAGATGCCCGTGGCGGCCGGCGAAAAGCCCGCCGACGAAGCGGTCGAACCACTGGGGGGCGCCCGGGCTGGTCATGCCCTCCACCGCCTCGTCCCAGACCATGGTGGGCGCCAGGTCTTCGCCTATGGTCTCCACGATCCGGGCCAAGCGGACGCCGACGACGGCTTCCTCGAGCTTTCGCTGGTGGTCGTCTATGCCCTTGCTGACGATACCGAGGACGCCGACCATGCCGACGACCACCGCCAGCATGAGCACGCCCATGATCCTGAACCCGGTCAAATCCAACTTCATGCGACCACCCCCTTCTCTCAACCTAACGAGGGGACCGTCTAAGGCTTGCTAAACAGACCGTACGGGCTTTTCCTTAGTCGCCCACGAAGTCCTGGGCGAATTCAGGCGCCTCATCTTCGCTCGGGGCTAGCTCGTCTTCTATATCGAGGCTTCGGCCGGGATCCGGCAGTTCGAAACCGACCGGCAGCGACAGGTCCAGCAGCCCCGCAGCCTTCATCTCCTGCACGCCAGGTAGATCGTACAGGGTCGCCAGGCCGAAATGCTCCAGGAACCGGTCGGCCGTGGCGTAGGTCACCGGCCGGCCGGGCGTCCGCCGCCGACCGCGCAACCGCACGAACCCCATCTCCAGCAGCAGGTCCAGAGTTCCCTTGGACAGACTGACGCCGCGCACGCTCTCGATCTCGGCGCGGGTGACGGGCTGGTGATAGGCGATGATGGCCAGGGTCTCCAGCGCCGCCCTGGACAGGCGGCGCGGCTCCTCGCGCTCCTCGGTCATCATGAAGGCCAGGTCCGGCGCCGTGCGGAACCGCCAGCGGTCGGCGACGCATTCCAGCTCCACTCCCCGCCCCTCATAGCGGGCGCGCAGGCCCGATATGGCCCGCGCCACATCGCAGCCTTCGGGCAGGCGCGCGGCCATCTCGGCGGCCGACAGAGGTCCGGCGGCGGCGAACAGCAGGGCCTCGACCCGCCGTTCGATCTCGCCCTCGTCGGGTTGGAAGGAGAGGTCAGACATGAGCCGCGCCTCGCACCACCACAACGTCATCCTCGCCCTTGTGGCGAGGATCCATATGCCCGGTGTTTCCGAGGGTGCGCCCCTGCCCGACACCGGCCGTATGGATCCCAGGGACAGGCCTTGGGATTACGGACTGAGAAGAGTGAAAAGGCCCAATCCTCACGGCGTCAGCTCCAGCGGATGCCCGCCTCCACGCCGTTTCAGATAGAGGTCCGCAAACGGCGCCGTCTGACGGATCTCCATCGCCCCCTCCTTCACCAGTTCCAGGCCCGCCGACAGGGTCGAGGCGGTGTAGCTGGCCTGGCTGGGGCCGTCCTCGGTCTCGCGATGGGGCGCGACCTGGTCCAGCGGGGTCCAGTCCGCCAGTTTCGGCATGACCTCGCGCAGCCAGTCGCGCGCGGCTTCCAGCGGGAAGGCCTCGACCCGCTGGCCGGGGGAATAGCGCCGCGATTCTTCGCGCCGACGCTGGGTCACATAGGCGCTCATCAGCTCGTACAGGCTGGCGTCGATCCGGTCGGACGGGGTGATAACCGTCGCCTCGGGATCGCCCCGCGTGAAGACATCGCGCTTCAACTGGGGCCGGGCCATCAGCTGTTCGACCGCCTTGCGCATGGCCTCCAGCTTCTGCAGTCGGAAGGCCAGGGCCGCGGCCATGGCCTCGGCCGGCGGTTCGTCGCCCTTGCCCTTCTCGGTGCGGGGCAGCAGCAGCCGCGACTTCAGATAGGCCAGCCAGGACGCCATCACGAGATAGTCCGCCGCCAGGGCGAAGTTGCGCCGCCGCGCCTCGTGCACGAAGGCCAGATACTGTTCCGCCAACTGGGTGATCGACAGTTTCAGCAGGTCGACCTTCTGCGTCCGCGCCAGGGCCAGCAGGACGTGCAGCGGCCCTTCATAGCCGTCCAGATCGACGACGAACGCCTCCCGCTCCTCGACCTCCTCGGCGTTGAAGTCGAGGTTCGGCTGGAAGGCCTCCGTCACGCCTGCGCCTCCCCCACGTCCGGGCCCTGGGCCGCGTCGATCTTGCCGCTCATGGCCTGGAAGAAGCGCGCATGGGCCGCCGTGACGTCCAGCGGTTCGGGCGCCCGCACGATCCGCGCCATCGCCGCCTCTGCCCGCGTCCTGGCCTTGCCCTTCAGCTTGCCGGACGCCTCGGCCACCGCCCGCATCTCGGCCATGTCGCCGTTGCAGTGCAGGACGATGTCGCACCCCGCCTTCAATGACTGATGCGCCCGCTCGCCAAGGTTGCCGCTCAGCGCCTGCATCGACAGGTCGTCGGTCATGATCAGGCCGGCGAAGCCCAGATGCCCGCGCATCATCTTCACCGCCTTCTTCGACTGGGTCGCGGGCCGCTTCCTGTCCACGGCGGTGAAGACGATGTGCGCCGTCATGGCCCAGGGCATGTCCGACAAGGCCTTGAACGGCGCGAAATCCCAGCCGTCCAGGGTGTCGAAATCGGCGTGGACGGTCGGCAGGTCCTTGTGGCTGTCGGCAAAGGCCCGTCCATGGCCGGGCATGTGTTTGATACAGGGCAGGACCCCGCCCGCCAGCAGCCCCTCGGCCGCCGCTCGCCCCAGCATGGCCACCGTCGCCGGATCCTGACCGTAGGCGCGGTCGCCGACGATGTCGTGAGCGCCGGACACCGGCACGTCCAGCACCGGCACGAGATCGACGTTGATCCCGACCTCCTTCAGGTCATGCGCCATCAGCCGCGCGCCCAGCCGCGTCAGTTCACGGGCCTCCATCGGGTCGTTCGACGCCTTCAAATAGGCGTCGCCCGGCGGGTATTTGGGCCAGTGCGGCGGCCCCATCCGCTGGACCCGTCCGCCCTCCTGATCGATCAGGATCGGCGCTTCGGGATCGCCGATGGCGGCCCGCATTTCGTCGGTGAGCGCCCGCACCTGCTCCGGCGTGTCGATGTTTCGCCGGAACAGGACGAAGCCCCACGGCCGCGCCTCGGCGAAGAAGGCCCGTTCGTCCTCGCTCAGCCGATAACCGGCGCAGCCGTAGATCGCGGCGGATGTCACCGAACGATACAGTCCCGACCGGCGGCCTTCAGCGCGTCGCAGAAGGCGACCGCCCGCTCGCGCGACAGGCCGGTGAAGGTGGTGCGGTAAAGGGTCGAACCGCTGGACGAGGTGACTTCGGTCACCCGTTTCTGGGCGCCGGACGCATATTGGCCGAACCGGCCGGCGACCGCGGCGTATTCACGATCGGCGATCTCGGTCGACGAGAAGGCGCCGATCTGAACCGAGGACGAACCCGAGGTCGAGGCAGACGCCGCAGGGGCGGCGGCGGGCGCAGGCGTCGGGGCCGGCGTCGGGGCCTTGGCTGCGGGCGGCAGGCCCTCCCCCGACGGGGCGGCGGTCGGCGGGGCGGCCGGGCGGGGTTGAGGCGCTTCCGGCGGCGGGGTGAAGGTGACGGGGGCGTCGGTCGTCTCGGCCTCGTCGCGATACACACGTACGCCCGCGGCTGGATCGACCGGCTGGGCGTCGACGGGCGCCGCCGACTTCATCTCGCCGACAGGCTGACCCACGGCTGGCGGCGCGTCGGTCGAGGCGCGCATGCCCGACCGGTAGAAGAAGATCACGGCCACGATCAGCAGCAGCAGCACCACGCCGCTGACGATCAGGGTCACGGGCGGCGCCTTGCCACCGCCAGAGCCGACATTGCGGCCGCTGCGCGCGTCATAGCTGTTGCGCCGGAACGGCAGGTCGTCGTCGGTCGGCGGCGTATAGGCGCCCTGCCCCGGTCGGTTGTCGTCATCGAAAGACATGGTCGCGCTCCGCCGTCTGACCGGCGCTGCGAATCGGCGCGCCGAACGATTAGTTTAACGCCCCTCCGCCGTCTTTCGAATCACAGATCGAGGGCCAGGTCGAGGCTGAACAGTTTCTGGTGGACTTCTATGGCGTAGCGGTCGGTCATGCCGGCGATATAGTCGCAGACAGCCCGCGCCCTCAGGGTCCGGTCCTCGGTCGCCGCAGGCTGGCCCCATTCGGGCGGCATCACCTCCGGCTCGGCCATGAACAGCTCGAACAACTGCGACAGCACCCGCCGCGCCTGGCTGCGTGTCCGGTTGACCCGGTAGTGACGGTACATCCGTTCGAACAGGAATTTGCGTAGGATCGCCAGATCGGCGTGCATCGGTCGCGAGAAGTCCACCAGCGTCCGCGTCGCCGTGCGCACGTCCTCGGGCGAACCGATGCGGTCCTCTTCCAGACGCCGCGCCGTCTCGGCCAGAACGTCCTCGACCATGACCCCGATCATCCGCCGCACGGCCTCGATCCTCAGCATCCGGTCGTCGATGGCGGGCCAGTCGCGCCGCACCTCGGCCAGCATCGGTCCGATCAGCGGCACCTGATCCAGGTCTTGAAGGGTGATCAACCCAGCCTGCACCCCGTCATCGACGTCGTGGTTGTTGTAGGCGATGTCGTCGGCGATGGCCGCGCACTGGGCCTCCAGCGAAGCGAACGTCCCCAGCCGCAGGTCCCAGCCCGCCTCCCCGTCCGTTCGGTACGGACGAACCACCGACCAGGCCGGCTCGTCCAGCCGGTGGGCCACCGGACCATTGTGCTTGATGACCCCCTCGACCGTCTCCCAGCTCAGGTTCAGCCCATCGAACTGCGGATAGCGGTTCTCCAGCTCGGTCACGACGCGGAAGCTCTGGACATTGTGATCGAAGCCGCCGTGGTCGGCCATCTGTATGACCAGCTCGTCCTCGCCGGCGTGGGCGAAGGGCGGGTGGCCCAGGTCGTGGGCCAGGGCGATGGTCTCGGCCAGGTCGTCATCCAGCCTCAGCGCATGGGCCAGCGACCGCGCGATCTGGGCCACCTCCAGCGAATGGGTCAGGCGGGTGCGGTAATGATCGCCTTCATGGGCGACGAAGACCTGGGTCTTCTCCTTCAGCCGACGAAAGGCGGTGGCGTGGATGATGCGGTCGCGGTCGCGCGCGAAGGCGGTCCGGGTCCGGCTGGGCGGCTCGAAGAAGCGACGTCCCTTGGTCAGGTCGGCCCGTTCGGCGTAGGGGGAGAGGTCTGTCTGGCTCAAGTCATCAACTTTGACGCATCCGGGCCTTTGCGAACGCCCGCTCGCGCCTCATATAGACAGGCGTGAGCACCGTCCAATCCACAGAACCGTCCACACCCGCCTTCAGCGTCGCCTCGCGCGCGCCGGAAGGCATCGTCCTGGCCGCCAGCGCCGCCAAGCGGCTGGCGAAGTTGGGCGCGGCCGAGGGCAAGGCCCTGATGCTGCGCGTCGCCGTCGACGGCGGCGGCTGCTCGGGCTTCCAGTACCGGTTCGAACTGGTCGAGACGGCCGAAGACGACGACCTGCGCATCGAAGCGGATGGCCAGACGGCCCTGATCGACCCGGTCTCGGTCCCCTTCCTGAAGAATTCCGAGATCGCCTATGTCGACGAACTGGCCGGCGCCCAGTTCGCGGTCCGCAATCCGAACGCCGCGTCCAGCTGCGGCTGCGGCGTCAGCTTCTCGATCTGACGCCGATCACCGTCGGCGCCGGATCAGGGCCCAGACGGTCACGACCACGGTCGACGCCAGCAGCGCCGAATAAGCCCCGTCCCATGCGCCATCCTGCAGCAAGGCGCCGATCAGTCCGGTGAGACTGAGGACGAACAACAGGATCGGCGCGCGGAAGACGGCCCAGAGACTGAGGCGCTTGCGGTTCATCCGACCTTCCGCCGTCCCTTGCCCAACCACAGGTAGAGGCCGGAGCCCAGGATGACGATGGTCGCCAGGTCCAGCAGGGCCCACAGGATCTTCAGCCCCAGGCCGCCGTAGTCGCCGAAATGCAGCGGCTGGGACAAGGACAGGGCCTTCACATACCAGGGCGTCGGCGCCACCGCCGCCAGCTCGCCGGTACGGGCGTCGATCAGGGCCGGGGTAGTCAGGTGGGTCGTCAGCGGCGTGTCGCCGTGGAAGAAGACGGCATAGTGGTGGTCGGTCGAATAGTCGGTCCCCGGAAAGGCCACGAACTGCAGCTTCATTCCCGGCAGGGCCTGTCTTGCCCGTGCGACCGCCGCGTCCAGCGACGCCCTCTGACCCATGGGGACCGGCGCCTCGTAGGCGGCTGTCAGCTCCTTCAGGGCGGTGCTTTTCCAATAGGCCAGGATCGGCGTCGCCAAGGTGTTGACCACCCCCGTCAGCCCGACGACCAGCACCCAGGCAGCCGTCACGATCCCCAGCAGATTATGATAGTCCAGCCAGCGCGTCCGCGCCGACTGTCTGGCCCTGACCGTGCCGAACGGCAGGCGGCGCATGAAAGGTGCATACAGCACCACCCCCGACACCACCGCCGTGACCAGCATCAGCCCCATGGCCCCCAGGAACAGCATCCCCGGCAGGCCCAGGAACATGTCGGTGTGGAGTTGCAGCAGGAACTCCAGCACCGGATGCCCCGCCACCGGCGGCGCGACCTGGCCACTGGTCCGGTCGATCGGTTCGAAACTGTAGCGGCCGGCCGGTCCGTTCGGATCGACGCTGGTGACGTTCACCACCGGCCGATCTTCGTCGAAACTCATGAAGGCCGGAACCTCGCCCGGATGCCGCGCCAGGGCGGCGGCCAGGACCTGGTCCAGGTTCAGGCCCGGGCCGTCAGGATCGGCCGGCGTCCAGGCCTGTTCCAGCAGCACATCCTCGATCTCGTGGCTGAACACGAGCGGCAGCCCGGTAACGCACAGCATCAAAAGGAAGAGCGTGGAGACCAGGCTCGACCATTTGTGCGTCCAGGACCAGGCGCGGATCGTTCGGGCGTGCATCGACGGCTGCCAGTCCCGGCTCAGAATTCCGCCGAGATCGACAGCGACAGGGTCCGCGGCGCGCCGAGGGTCAGATAGTTGGCGCCCGGATAGCCGCCGACCGCGACCCACTGGTCCTCGTCCGCGACGTTCTCGACCCGCGCCCGGACCGTCATCGGACGACCGCTAGCCTCGAAGGCGTAGCGGACACCGGCGTCGAACCGGGTCCAGGCGTCCAGCTCCACCGTGTTGTCGGCGCTGACCGGCTGGCCGCCCGTATGGACGACCCGGCCTTCCAGCGTCAGGCCGGCGACCTGGGGCACATCCCATTCGAGATTCAGATTGCCCTGGAATTCCGGCACGCCGATGGGCGACTTGCCGTCCATCGTCCCGCCCGCCGTGCGCTTCAACTCGGCGTCCAGCCAGGTCACGCCGCCCAGCAGGCGCAGGCCGGGCGAAAGCTCGCCATAGACGCTGGCCTCCACGCCCCGGTTCTCCTGCTCGCCATTGGCGGCGAAGACATTGTCCTCGACATAGGCGCTGGGCAGGGTGGTGCGGAAGACGCTGAACGTCCCGCCGAAGCCGCCGCCGTCGTATTTGATCCCGACTTCGGCCTGTTCGCCCCGGAACGGCGACAACACTTCGCCCGCATTCTCGACCGGGGTCGCGCCGCTCAGCGCCGGCGCGATCTGGCCGGGGATCAGGGCCTCGGCGTAGTTGGCGTAGAGCGAGACCGTGGCGCTGGGCTTGTAGACCAGGGCGAAGGCCGGGGTCGTCGCATCGCTCTCGTAGACCGACAGAACGGCGCCGGTGTTATAGTCATACGACCGCGTCTCGATCTCCTGATAGCGCACGCCCACCGTGGCCAGTAGTCGGCCGTCCAGGAAGGACAGGCGGTCAGCCAGGGCGAAACTGGTGTTCTTGACCCGCTCCGTCACCGTCGGATCGTCCAGATCGCCGCCGACGAAGAAGTCGGGCGTCGGGGCCGTCACTGCGACCGGATTGTACAGGTCGCTGGCGAAACCGGAGAAGCTGGAGAAGGCGTAGGCGTTTTCGGATCGCAACTGCACCTGGGCGGCCGAGGCCACCAGACGGTGACCGACCGGACCGGTCGTCAGATCCGCTCGCACCCCGACGTCGCCGGACCAGACCGTGTCCTCGCGCACATTGTCGAACCGATAGGCGCTCAGGGTCCCATCGGCCTGGGCCGTCGGGTTGGCCAGGACATTATCCTCCTTGCCGTTGCGACCGCCGAAGGCGACCCAGGCGGTGACGTCGTCGTTCAGGTCGATCTCGCCCCGGACGGCGCCGAACAGCTGCTGCTCGTCCGTATAGGTCCAGGGCTGGGCGAAGTTGGCGTCGGCCGAAGGTGCGGCGGGCACAGCGCCGCTGGGCGTCACCGTCGGACGGGGCGCGTCGATGTGATTGTCCTGCCAGCCGAAGTCGGCCGACACCCGCGCCCGTTCGCCGCGCCGGTCCAGGCCCAGGCCGACCACCGTCAGTTCCCGGTCCTGATCGTCCACCGCGCTCTCGCCGTCGCGACGGACCAGGTTCAGGCGCACGCCGTACTGGTCGTTCTGGCCGAAGCGGCGGGCCAGGTCTGCGGCCAGATAGACTTCGCTCTGACCCGACAGGCCCGCCGTTACGCGGGTCAGCGGATCAGTGGGCGCGCGCTTCGGCGTCAGGTTCACGGCGCCGCCCACCCCGCTGCCGCCCGGCGCAGCGCCGTTCAGGAAGGCGGTGGCCCCGCGAAACACCTCTACCCGCTCGACCAGCTCAGCCGCCACGAACTGGCGCGGCAGGACGCCGTAGAGACCGTTGTAGGTCATGTCGTCGGAATAGATCGGGAAGCCCCGGATGACATACAGTTCCTGGAAGTTGCCGAACCCCTTGGACACCCGCACGGTCGGATCGTTCTGCAGCACGTCGCCGATGCTCAGGGCCTGCTGGTCGCGGATCAGGGTCTCGGTATAGCTGGTCGAGGCGAAGGGCGTGTCCATCGTGTCCTGCACGCCGAACAGGCCGACCCGCCCGCCCCGCGCCACCTGACCGCCGGCATAGGCGGGCGCCAGCCGCACCTGCGAACCCGTGACGACGATCTCGTCCAGCTCCGCCGTCTCCTGCGCCGTCGCAGGCGCGGCGGCCATCAGGGCCAGAATGCTGGCGGCGTAAGCGAGACGACCGGTCGAACGAACCATGGATTGCAACACATTCTCAAGAGCAAATGAAGTGCGGGCTGCATACGCCCACTTGCAACTCGGTTGCAATGGCACAAACCGCCACAGCTCAGCTGGATCAAAGGGCTTGAATTTAGCCAATCCCCTAATTAGGGTTCAGCCTATGAACACCCTTTTCAAGGCCCTGTCCCATCCGGTGCGCCGCCGCATCCTGGCCATGCTACGGTCAGGGCCTTTGGCGTCGGGCGATATCGCCGCCGCTTTCGACATGACCTGGCCCACGATCACCGGACACCTGAATGCGCTGAAGGAGGCCGGTCTGGTCAGTCCCGAGCGCGATGGCCAGACCATCCGCTACCGGCTGGAAATTTCGGCCGTCGAGGAGGCCATGGCCTTTCTGATGGACATCGCCGGGACCGGCGCGACGGCGGAGATCACGCCGCCCGTGGTGGAGCCCCGCCGATGACGCCCCGGTTTTCCCTGCTGGATCAACTGACCCTCGCGGTCTTCGCAGTCCAGGCCGCCTTCGCCCTTCACATCGGATTCAATGGGCCAACCACGCCCCTGCCCCTGCATTTCGGGCCGGACCTTCAGCCGGACCGCTGGGGCGACCGGGTCGAGTTCGCCGTCGTGTGTGGCGGCCTGACCCTGATCGGCTTCATCGCCGCGACCGGCCTGGCCCTGGCCGCGCGCCTGGCGGCGAAGGAAGGCGACGTCTTCCGCCGTCGCAGCCTGCGGACTGGCCAGGGGATACTGCTGTTCGCCTTCGCCGCCATCGGCCTGATGATAGCCTGGCTAAGCTTGGGCGGCGCCCCGCTGGAGGATCGTGGGGCGATCCTGATGGGCGGGCTTTCATTGATTTTCCTGGTCCTGGGCGGCTTCGTAGGCCGAGTGTCGCCGAACCGGCTGGTCGGGGTGCGGACGCCCTGGTCCTATGGCAGCCGCCTGGCCTGGGACCGCTCCAACCGTCTCGCCGGCCGGCTGTTCTTCCTGCTGGGCCTGGCCGGCGTAATCGCCGCGCCGGTCGCGCCTCAGCCCTTGGCGCTGCATGTGCTGACCGGCGCCGTAATCGCCAGCGCCGCCCTGTCCGCTTTCGAAAGCTGGCGGGTCTGGCGCGCCGATCCAGACCGCACCTCCCTCTGATCCATCATTCGTCCGGAGCCCGACCATGCTGAGCCTCGCCCTCGCCGCCGTCCTCGCCGCCGCGCCGTCAGAGACCGAGATCGTTCTGCCCGCCCAGCCCGCGCCTCTATACGGGACCATGCTAGAGCCTGAGGCTTCGACCGCCGTCGCGGTCATCTTGCCCGGCTCCGGTCCGACGGATCGGGACGGGAACAATCCGCTGGGCGTCTCGGCCGGGACCTATCGGCTGTTGGCCGAGGGTCTGGCGGCGCAGGGGATCGCCACGGTTCGCATCGACAAGCGCGGCATTGGCCAGAGCGCCGCCGCCGGTCCGGTCGAGGCGGACCTCCGCTTCACCGACTATTCCAACGACGCTCGCGCCTGGGCGGCCGAGGCGGCAGCGCGCGCCGGGCGACCCTGCGCCTGGCTGATCGGCCACAGCGAAGGCGCCCTGATCGCACTGAAGGCGGTCGAAGGCGGCGCTGACGCCGGCAAGGTCTGCGGCCTGATCCTCCTGTCCGGCACCGGGCGGCCGGCCGGCGCCGTGATACGCGAGCAACTGGCGTCCCTGCCCGAGCCGATGAAGGCCCAGGCCTTCGCCGCCCTCAGCGAACTGGAGGCCGGCCGTACCACTGCCGACACCCCGCCCGCGCTCGCCGCCCTGTTCCGCCCCTCAATCCAGCCCTATCTGATTTCCTTCCTGTCGCTCGATCCCGCCGCCCTGATCGCCGCCTATGACGGCCGGGTCTTCATTGGCCAGGGGACCACAGACATCCAGGTCAGCGTCGCCGACGCCGAGGCCCTGGCGGCCGCCGATCCGCAGGCGACGCTGAAACTGTGGGAAGGCGTCAATCATGTGCTGAAGACCGCGTCCGCAGACCGGGCCGCCAACCTGGCGGCCTATTCCAATCCCGACCTGCCCCTCGCGCCCGGCGTGGTCGAGGATGTGGCGAAGTTCATCCAGGCGCGCTGAGGGCTTCTTCGAAACAGAGGCCGATCGGTCGTCGGTCGAACACCGCTTGACTCATTTCGATAATTAGCTAATTGTCTCATCATGAGTTCGGTATTCAAGGCCCTGTCCGATCCCACCCGTCGTCGGGTGCTCCAGCTCCTGCGCGAGGGGCCCATGAGCGCGGGTGAGATCAGCGACCGGTTCGACGTCTCCAAGCCGACGATGTCGGCGCACTTCGCGGTGCTGAAGGAGGCCGATCTGGTTCATGCGGAAAAAGTCGGGAAATCCGTGCTCTATCACCTGAAGCTCTCGGTGCTCGAAGAGGCGCTGCTGGGCTTCGTCCATTCATTCGGCCTCGACGCGGACGCGTCGAAGCCCGGTAAGGAGACGGCATGATGAAAAAGGATCTGATCGGAAGCTTCGCCTGGGCCGGCGCCATCGTCGCCGTCGCCCTGTGCGGCAAGCTGGCGCGCGACGCGGGCTTGCTGGACGCCGATACGGTCACGCGTGTCGTCGTCGGGCTGAACGGCCTGATGATCGCCTGGATGGGCAATCGACTGCCCAAGACCTTCGTCCCCAACGCCTGCGCTCGCCAGGCCCGGCGCGTCGCCGGCTGGTCCCTGGTGCTGAGCGGTCTGGTCTATGCCGGCCTCTGGGCCTTCGCCCCGATCCCGGTGGCCGTGGCGGGCGGCTCCGGCGCGGTCCTGACGGGGATTGCCGTGACGATCGGCTATTGCCTGTCGCTGCGGAACAGGCCGGCGCGAACAGCCTAGGCGATTTTCGGTGGGGCGCCTTCTGGACGCCCGCCATGCCCCCTATCTTGGCGCCATGCCCATCGCTCGCCTCTCCTCCCGCGCCCTCATCTCCGTCACGGGCGAGGAGGCCAGGCCCTTCCTGCACAATCTGCTGACCCAGGACGTGGAGACGCTGAAGGACGGCGAACTCCGCTTCGGCGCCCTGCTGTCGCCGCCCGGCCGGCTGCTGTTCGACCTGTTCATCCTGGGCGACGGCGACGGCGTCCTGCTTGACGTCGCCGCCGACCGGCGCGACGCCCTGGTCCAGCGGCTGTCGATGTACAAGCTCCGGGCCAAGGTCCAGGTCGCCGCCGACGACCGCCCCATCTTCGCCGCGTGGCCTCAAACGTCCGAGGGCTTCATCCCCGACCCCCGCACCCCGCTGATGGGCGGCCGCCTCTATGGCGAGGCCACGGCCGACGCCGCCGAGGCCGACTACGACGCCCACCGCCTGTCGGTCGGCGTCCCCGATCCGACCGCCGACGCCCCCCAGGACAAGACCTATCCGATCGAGGCCGATTTCGACCTGCTGAACGGCATCGACTTCCAGAAGGGCTGTTTCGTCGGCCAGGAGACCACCTCGCGGATGAAACGCCGGGGCAGCATCAAGAACCGGATGATGCCGCTCGATTTCGACGGCCCGCCGCCGGCCTTCGGGGCCGAGGTGTTGAAGGGCGAACTGCGCGCGGGCGAGGTTCTGTCCGGCCATGACGGCTCGGCCATGGCCCTGTTGCGAGTGGACCGGATCGACGGCGACCTGACCGTGGACGGCCGCCCGGTGCGCCTGCGCCGCCCCGCCTGGATGTGACCGGCCAGAACCCGGCGGCGGACACGAACCCGTCTCCTCCCCGCTTTGCGGGGAGGAGACGGCCCTTTCCTCTTCCTGAACAAACAGGCAACATCGCGCCATGACCGATTCACATGCGGAAGGCCGCTGCGGCTGGTGCGGGACCACGGACCCGCTCTACATCGCCTATCACGATCAGGAATGGGGCGTGCCGGAGCGCGATCCTCGCGCCCTGTGGGAAAAGCTGGTGCTCGACGGCTTCCAGGCCGGCCTCGCCTGGATCACCATCCTGCGCAAACGCGAGGGCATCCGCGACGCCTTCGACGGCTTCGACCCCGAGATCGTCGCCCGCTATGGCGAGGCCGACATCGAGCGCCTGCTGGGCGACGCCCGCATTATCCGCTCGCGCGCCAAGATCAACGCCGCCGTCAAAGGCGCCAAGATCTGGCTGGAGATGCGCGACAACGACGAAGACTTCTCCGACTGGCTCTGGTCCTTTGTCGACGGCGAACCGATCCAGACTCAGTGGGCTGACTTCCGCCACGCCCCGACCCAGACCGAACAGTCAGTCGCGATGGCCAAGGCGTTGAAGGCGCGCGGTTTCAACTTCTGCGGCCCCGTGATCGTCTATGCCTTCATGCAGGCCGTGGGCATGGTGAACGATCATCAGACGACCTGCTTCCGTCATGCTCAGGTTCGTGCGATGGCGGGCCATGGCTAAAGCCCCGTCCAATCCCAAGGCCTTCCCCACGCTCGCGCTCGAGACCGTGCTGATCCAGCGCGTCAACGGCCCGGTCTGCGGGGTGGACGAGGCGGGGCGCGGTCCCTGGGCGGGTCCGGTCTCGGCGGCGGCGGTGATCCTGAACCCCGACGACCTGCCCCTCGGCATCGACGATTCCAAGGCCCTGACCGAAAAGCGCCGCGCCGCGCTGGAGCCCGAGATCAAGGCCCGCGCCATCGCCTGGGGCGTCGGCTTCGCCTCGGTGGAGGAGATCGAGGACCTGAACATCCTGCACGCCACCGGCCTGGCCATGTGTCGCGCTGTCGAACAACTGGCGGTCCAGCCGGTGGCGGCCCTGGTGGACGGCAACTATCGGTTCAAGCTGCCGTGCGAAATCCAGACCGTGGTCGGCGGCGACGGTCTGTCCCTGTCGATCGCGGCGGCATCCATCCTGGCCAAGACGGCGCGGGACCGGCTGATGATCGATCTGGACGCGGAATACCCCGGCTACGGCTTCGCCAGTCACAAGGGCTACAACGCCCCCATCCACCAGGCGGCGCTGAAGACACTGGGCCCCTGCCCGGCGCACCGACGCGGCTGGTCCCCGATCAGGGCCTTGCTGGAAGAGGCCTAGCGCCCCCTCAGATATGCATGAACCCGCCCAGCAGCGCGCCCATCAGGGCGGCGACCGCGGCGCCGGCCAGCATCATCATCCAGTGTGGCGGCGGGCTCAGACTGGGTTCCACGTCCTCTTCGACGGCCTCGGACGGGATGGGCTCGCGGCGGGCGAACTGTTCGGCGTTATGGGTGTAGATTCGCACCGCCTCGCGCTTGACCGCCAGGTCCACGACGGGCGCATCCGTGACCCAGGACTTGGGTTCGGCGGCGGGTCGGACGCGGTAATCGTCTTCGCGCGGGGGCAGGCCAAGGGGTGTGACGGGCGGTTGCATGTTCCATCAACGGCGTCCGGTGAGTCGGGTTCCCGGCGCAGCTCGGCTCGACGTCAGGCCGCGACCGGCAGCTCGACCGGCCGGTCCGTCACCACGAACAGATGTTCGACATTCCGCAGCCGCCCCACCTGCCCCACCTTCTCGCCCTTCTGGTTATGAATGCCGATCCGGGCGCCGACATAGCGGGGGTGGGCGATCTCGACGACCTGGACATGGCCCCTCGCCGACAGCATCTCGACCAGGTCGGCCCGGCTCAGATAGCCCTCGTCGTTGAAGCTGACGATCAGATTGGGCGACTTCACCCGCTCGATCACCGACCGCAGCGCCGGACCGATGCCGGGCCGGCTGTTGAAGGCGCTCTTGCGGGTCTTCACGTCCACCCGCTTGTTGGCGATCCCATAGGTCTCGGGCCGATCCCACAGCACCAGGCTTTCCCAGCAGTGATAATTGCCCAGGTAGGAATGCTGATTGTACGGCGGGTCCAGATAGACGAGGTCCGCCTCGACCTGATCGGCCATCTCCACCGCGTCGCCCTGGGTCGCGCGGCACGGCGCACCGACGGACGGCAGGATGTCGGGCAGACGCAGCTCCAGCGGCTTCAGCGCGCGCGCCGCCCACTGTTTCATATAGGCCATCTGCACCCCGGCGGTGGAATCGACCCGATCGGCCGCCTCCATCAGGCTGACCAGAACAATGGCCTTCAGTTCCGGCTCCAGCCCCAGGGCCTCGATCCGGTCGCGCACGGCGTCGATCCGCGCGCCGTTGTCGGGATGGAAATAACGGGCGTCCCGGCAGAAGGCCTGGGTGAACCAGCCGGCTTGCGGCGTCACCCCCCGCAACTCCGCCAGCACCGCCCCGGCCCGGTCGATCCACCGCTCTCGGTCCGCCTGAACATAGGCCGTCGCCAGAGTGTGGGCATAGGCGTTGTGGTCGTTCGACCAGACCTGAAACCCCTGTCTCTTCAGCGCGTGCCCCACCCGCGCCGTGCCGGAAAACAGGTCGCAGACGCGCCCGCCCTGCGGCAGGACGCCCGCGACGGCGCCGGTCACATGCCCCAGAAGGGCGCGTTTGGAGCCGATATATTTGATCATCCGGGCCGCCGATTCATGGCTCTACAGTAGCGATCCCGCCGCAGGACCGCCATCGCCTCGCCATCGACGGGCGAACCGCCGCCAACCCTCCTAATTCTGAAAGATAAGCCCCATGTCATCAAGGGCTTGGCTCTCAGATCGGCCATCGACCCAGCACGACCGGAAATCGGGTTATAAGCAGAGCTCGGTCTTTGACATCGCCAGACGCCCGCCGGCCCTCGCCGAAATTGCACTCTTTTGCATATTGCACCGATTTTCGCCTGTGCAGTTCAATTCCCGGCCGTCCCGCCTCAGCCCTTCTTGCCGCCCTTGGCCTTGGGCGCCGGCGCATGGGCCAGACGCAGCAGGTTGGCGGCGCCCGGCGCGCCGAAAGGCGTCCCGGCCAGGATCAGTATCCGCTGGCCCGGTTCGGCCAGACCGTACTGCACCGCGCCGTTGACGGCGTCGTTGGTGACGACCTCCAGCGAATCCGGCTGATTCCCCAGCCTCGGCTCCAGCCCCCAGACCAGGGCCAGGCGACGCGCCGTGTTGGCATTGGGCGTCAGCGCCAGGATCGGCTTCAACGGCCGCTCGCGCGCCATTCGCCGGGCCGTGCCGCCCAGGGTGGTGAAGACCACCAGACAGCCGGTGGACGGCGCATTCGCGGCCATGGCGGCCGCCGCCACCAGGGCGTCGACGTCGTGCTCGTCCATGCCCGCGTGTTCGGCGCCCATCAGTTGGGGCCACATCGGGTCGCGTTCGACCCGTTCGATGATCCGGCTCATCATCTCGACCGATTCCAGCGGATAGTCGCCCGACGCCGTCTCGGCCGACAGCATCAGGGCGTCGGCGCCCTCGTACACGGCGTTGGCGACATCGGTGGCCTCGGCGCGGGTCGGGGCCGGGGCGCTGGTCATGGATTCCAGCATCTGGGTCGCCACGATCACCGGCACGCCGCGATTGCGGGCCGCGCGCACGATCTGTTTCTGCGCCACCGGCACGTCCTCGGGGTCCAGTTCGACCCCCAGATCGCCGCGCGCCACCATGACCCCGTCGCAATAGTCGAGGATGGCTTCGAGATCGGCCACGGCCGCCGGCTTCTCGATCTTGGCCAGGCAGGCGGCCTGGCCGTTCACGATCCGCTTCAGCTCGGCCATGTCCTCGGGCTTCTGCACGAAGCTCAACGCCACCCAGTCCACGCCCTGACGCAGGGCGAAGGCCAGGTCCTCGCGGTCCTTGGGGGTCAGGGCCGAGACGGGGATGACGGCCTCGGGCACGGCCACGCCCTTGCGGTCCGACAGTTTGGAGCCGCTCTCGACCGTCACATCGGCCCATTCGTCCGTGCGTTCGCCCACCCTCAGCCGCACCCGGCCGTCGTCCAGCAGCAGCAGCATGCCCGGCCGCAGGGCCTTGAAGATCTCGGGATGCGGCATCTGCACCCGGGTCTCGTCGCCGGGGGTCGGGTCCAGGTCGAACCGCATGGCGTGGCCCGGCTTGACCGCGATCTCGACATCCTTGAACCGGCCCAGCCGCAGCTTGGGCCCCTGCAGGTCGGCCAGCACGCCCAGCGGCCGCTGCAGGGCCATCTCGGCGCCGCGTACGGCCTTCAGGGCGGCGGCGTGATCCTCGTGCGAGCCGTGGCTGAAGTTCAGGCGGAACACGTCCACCCCGGCCTGGGCCAGGGCCTTGACCGTGCCGGGGGCCCGGCTCGCGGGACCCAGGGTCGCGACGATGCGGGCGCGGCGGGCTCTTTTCATGGGGACGTTTCCTGTTCGCTTCTGGGTCGCCAGACGCCTCTCGCAGCGAGAGGTCTGGTCGTTCGCCCCCTTCTGCCGACGAAACCGCCCCGACGTAAGGTCGCCCCCACGCCGGGAAACACGAGTTTACGGGCGCGAAACAGGAGTTTATCGCGCCGGGGTAGTCTCCGTAGCGGCGCAGTCCGCCACCGCGAAGCCGTTCAGATCCATGCAGCGCCCCTCCACCTTGGGCGTCGCCACCCCGATAACATGGGCCAGGGTCGGGGCGATGTCGATGGTGCGGATCGGCAGGAACCGTTCCTCGCCGGTCGCGCCGGGCCACCAGAAGATGATCGGCACGCGGCGGTCGTATTCGAACGGCGAGCCGTGTCCCGCCAAGGTTCCGCCCACCCGTCCGCCGGCGACGACGTTCTGGGCGAAGGCGAACTGGATGTCCGGCGACCGCTCGGCCACTGTGGACAGGCGCATCCGCTCGCGCAGGGTCATCATCTCCGGCTCATTCGACGCCGGAAGGGGCTCGGCCAGCAGCCGGTCGCGGGTCTCGGCGAAGGCGACGTCCGGCAGGGCGCGCAGCAGTTCGACCGCCGCCTCGGCCACCTGGGTCCGCAGCGGATCGGGCAGCGAACGATGCTGGGCGTCGGCGACCATCAGGCCGCTGCCGCCCGCCTGAAGCGGATCGGCGTCCAGGTCGAAGCGGGCCTTCAGAGCGTCGTTCACCCCCTGGATCGCCGCCAGATCGGCGCGGCGGGCGTGGGGATAGCCGTGGTCGTGCAGCCGCTCGACGAAGTCCGAGCCGCCGTGGTCGGCCGTCAGCACCACCAGGGCGCCGCCCGGAACCTGGGCCAGCCGGTCCAGGAACTCGCCCAGGGCCACGTCCAGCCGATGCATCTGTTCGCACATCTCCGGCCCCTGTGTGCCGTACATATGGCCGATCCGGTCCGTCGCCGACAGGCTGACGCCCAGCATGTCAATCGCCGCGCCCTGCCCCAGCTTCTGGCTGTCCAGCAGATATTCGGCGGCGTACAGCGTCTGCTCGTCCAGCAGGGGCGAGGTGTCGAACTTCAGTCCCGACGGCGGCAGGGTCGAATGGAAGGTCTGGCCGCGAATGGTCCAGTCCCCGGCCAGGGCGCGGCACTGGTCATTCGTGTAATCCCAGGCGACCGGCGCCAAGCCCATGCCCAGGCGGAAGGCGCGATTGAAGTCCGCGACCGGCGCCAGCTTGGCCTCGGCCGTCTCGCCCGGCTCGACATAGGTGGTCAGGCCGAAGCCGTCGGTGAACCAGAAGGCCTGGCCCTGATGGCCGGCCAGATTGATCGCCCCGCGGTCCTTGCCCGAGACGGCGAAGACCTTGCTGGCCGGGCTGACGGCCTTCAGCCAGTCGCCCAGGGTGGTGGCGCGCAGCTGGTCCGGGCCGACCGGGCCGTTGTCGCTGTCGTCGCGTCCATGGGCCAGGTGATTGGCGGGGGCGGCCAGGCAATAGACCTCCTTGCCGGTCTTGCCGTCGATCCAGTCATTGGCCGGAACGCCCGCCTCGGTCGGATGGACGCCGGTCAGGACGGTCGCGTGGCCCGGGCAGGTCTCGGTCAGGCCGTGGGTCTGATAGCCGTTGATCGACACCAGCCCCTGATCCGCCATCCGCCGCAGACCGCCGGTGTAGCGACCGCGATACTGGTCGAACAGATTGGCGCTGAACTGGTCCACCACGATGGTCACGATCAGCCTGGGCGGCGTCAGGGCGTCGCGAGAGGCTTGCGGCGCCTCGGCCTGCTGCGCCATCGCCGGAGCGGCGGCGCTTCCCAGCGAAAGTGCGGCCAGGGCCGCGACCGTGATGCGCGACAGGGACATGGGCATACTCCGAACTTCAGGTCTTGGGCTCTAAGGGCCGCCGATTGCAATCGCGTGACAGCAGGGGGAAGTTCAGTGGGCGGACGCGGCCCGCAGCCGCCCGAGCTGATGGATCAGCAGGGCGATCGCCCCGCCGACGACCGCGCCGATGACGGCGGAGGCGAAGGCCGTCACGAACCAGCCGACCAGCCCCTCCAGAGGACCAGCCGCCGCCCCCGCCGCATGGGCCAGATGTTCCAGCGGCTCCGCCGGCCAGTGCAGGCCCAGCGTATGGGTTCCGTGAACCAGTATGCCGCCGCCGACCCACAGCATCGCGGCTGTGCCGATGACGGACAGGGCGTTCATCACCACCGGCATGGCCTTGACCAGACCGCGTCCCAACGCGCGAAACCGGCCGCGGGGGCGCTCGGCCAGGTGCAGGCCGATGTCGTCCATCTTCACGATCAGGCCGACAGCCCCATAGACGACGACCGTCATGCCCACCCCGACCACGACCAGGATCGCCGCCTGGGTCAGGATCGGCTCGGCCGAGACGTCGGCCAGGGCGATGGCCATGATCTCGGCCGACAGGATCAGGTCGGTTCGCACCGCCCCCGCGACCGTCGTCTTTTCCAGCGTCGCTGGGTCGCCCTCGACCGGCGTGTCCTCGGCATGACCGCCATGCCCAAGAGCCTCGAGCAGTTTCTCGGCCCCCTCGAAACACAGATAGGCGCCGCCGCACATCAGGATCGGGGTTATGGCCCAGGGCGCGAAGGCGCTCAGCAACAGGGCGGCGGGCAGGATAAACAGCAGCTTGTTGCGGAACGACCCAAGGGCGATCTTGCCGATGATCGGCAGCTCGCGGCTGGGCGAAAGACCGGTGACATAGCGGGGCGTCACCGCCGCATCGTCGACCACCACCCCGGCCGCCTTGGTCGAGGCCTTACCCGCCGCCGCCCCCACATCGTCGATCGAGGCGGCCGCCATCTTGGCGATCCCGGCGACGTCGTCGAGCAGGGCGATCAGACCGGAAGGCATGCGAAGTCCTGAAGTTGCGCCGCAACACGCGGCGTCTCTCGCCTAGGGCCCGACGCCGGTTTTGTCGAGCGCCGCCGCATAAGAGCGAAAGCCCCGCCGGCGAACCGACGGAGCTTCCATTTCGAACGCATTTCCGATTTGTTTTTTAGAACTTACGGCCCACCCCCACGGAGACGACCCACGGGTCCAGATCCACATCGCTCTTCAGCGCGCCGTCGTTCACGTCCGCGTCGGTGTTGAACCACACCTTCTTGACGTCGACATTCAGGCTCCACGGCCCCTGGATGCCGATGTCGGCGCCGGCCTGCAGGGCGTAGCCGAAGCCGTCGTCCAGATCGACGGTGAAGCCGTTCTTGTCCTCGCCGCTGTAGAACAGCATGTAGTTGATCCCGGCGCCGACATAGGGGCTGAACCGGCCTTCGGTCAGCGGACGATACTGCAGGGTCACGATCGGCGGCACGACCCAGGTCTCGTGCACGGCGACGTCGGTCGTGCCGCCCTGGGCGCGGATCTCATGTTTGGTCGTGCCCAGGATCGCCTCGACCGCCAGATGGTCGGTCAGGAAATAGGTGAAGCCCAGGGTCGGCATGACGCTGTCGCCCACATCGACCTTCAGGCCGGAATCGGCGCCGGCGGCGGTCGTGATGGCGTTGTCGGCTTCCGAGAACACATCGGTCACGCGGCCGGTGATGATCCAGTCGCCCTTCTTGGGCATCTCCCAGGCGGCCGGGCCCCCGTTCGCTGGGCTTTGGGCCATGGCCGGCGCGGCGCAGGCTGCTGCGGCGACGGCGGAGAGGATCAGGGTTTTCAGTTTCATCTTGCTCATCCCCGACGCCCGCTGTCGCCTCATGCGACCTGTCCGAGCGTCTTGAAGAGGGGAATGCGCCCCCGCCCCCGCCCCGGCCTTGATCCAGCGCAAACCCAGGCGGGGGTTGGACAATCTGTCCAGTCAGACCACGCGGGCGTGGCGTTTCTCGATGTCCGCCGCGCCGGGATCGAAGGCCGCGCAGACCGCGCGAACGAACGGTCGGCCCAGATCGGTCACGGTGAGGACCGCCCCGTCGATCGTCACCAGTCCGTCCAGCTGGAACCGGCACAGCCGGGGCCAGACGGCCGCGACCTCGGCGATGTCGCGGCCTCTTTCGCGGGCGATCTCGGCCACGTCCACGGTGAAGTCGCACATCAGTCGCTCGATGATCTCGCCCACGAAGGCGTCGCGTGGATCGACCGCCACGCCCCGCGCGACCGGCAAATCCCCGGCGGCCACGGCCGACCGCCAATCCCGTTCCTGGGCGTGGTTCTGCACCAGGCCTTGAGGCGTCCGGCTGATGGAAGACGCGCCCAGTCCGATCAGGACCGGCGCCTCATCGGTGGTGTAGCCCTGGAAGTTGCGGCGCAGACGCCCGGCCCGCGCTGCGGCGGCCATGGAGTCGTGCGGCAGGGCGAAATGGTCCAGGCCTATCGGCTGCCAGCCCTTGTTGGCCAGATAGCGCGCCGCCGCCTGGCTTTGGGCGAACCGCGCCTCCGGCCCTGGCAGGTCGGCCTCGTTGATCAGCTTCTGGTGTGGCTTCATCCACGGCACGTGGGCATAGCCGAACAGGGCGATGCGATCGGGCCGCAGGGTCGCCACCTGGGCGACGGTCGTGACCACATTCTCCACCGCCTGCAGCGGTAGGCCGTACATCAGGTCCAGGTTCAGCGACGTGACCCCCTGGGCGCGCAGGGCGTCGGCCGCCCAGCGGATGGTCTCGAAGGACTCGGGTCGGTTCACCGCCGCCTGAACCCTGGGCGAAAGATCCTGGACGCCCAGGCTGGCGCGGCTCAGACCGATGCGACCCGCCGCCTCGACCCAGTCCTGGGTCAGGACTTCGGGGTCCAGCTCGGCGGCGATCTCGAAACAGTCGCCCAGGTCGAACCGGTCCGCCAGACCAGCGAACAGCCGCTCCAGCTCTTGCGGCGGCAACATGTTGGGCGTGCCTCCGCCCAGGTGGATCGAGCCGACCCTGACCCGGCGGCCGTCCCGTTCACCGATCCGGGCGCCGATCCGAGCCAGGACCAGATCGGCCTCCTTCAGCAGCAGATCGACATAGCTGCTCATGACCCCGATCCGGTTCATCGCCCGGGTGTTGCAGCCACAATACCAGCACAGCCGTTTGCAGAAGGGGATATGCAGATAGAGCGACACCGCGCGGTCGAGGGGCGCGGCGGCCAGCCACGCCCCCCATTCGGCGGCCCCGACGGCGGGCGTGAACTGCGCCGCCGTCGGATAGGAGGTGTAGCGCGGCGCGTGGGCGTCGTAGCGGGCGATCAGCTCGCGCGTCGTCGGCGCGCCGGTTGGGCTAGAGAGGGACATCGCCCTCTTTCGACGCATCGACGGACAGGCCCTTGTCGCCCTCGTCGAACAGGTGGAACTCGTGCCACAGGCCGTTCAGCACGCCGAAGCCGCCGGCCAGGCTCACACCCAGGATCCAGGAAAAATACCACATGGCTTGATGCTCCTCGGGCTCAGTACAGGTCGGGGTTGGTCTTGAGGGCGGCGGTCGAGGTCCGGCCCCACAGCACCGAATAGACCCAGGTCGTGTAGATCAGGACCAGCGGCAGGAAGATCGCCGTGCAGATCAGCATGATGAACAGGGTCAGGTGGCTGGACGAGGCGTTCCACACCGTCAGGCTGGACTGCGGGTCGATCGAGCTGGGCAGGATGAAGGGGAACATCGACAGGCCGACGGTCGAGATGATGCCGACGGTCGACATCGACGATCCGCCGAAGGCCAGGGGCGCGGACCGAAGCCACATGCCCGTCAGACCGACCACCGCGCCGACGAAGCCCAGAACCGGGGCGATCATCATCCACGGATAACGGCCGTAGTTGTCCAGCCAGGCGCCCGGCGCGGCCTCGACCGTGGTGCGCAGCGGGTTGGAGAAGCCCTGGATGTCCAGCACGCCCGTGATCCGGTAGCCCACGTTTCCAACGGCCATGTAAAGACCGCCCGCCGCGAACAGGACCAGGGCCAGGACGCCGGCGGCCGTGCCGATGATGCGCGCCCGCTCCATGACGGGGCCATGCTCGGCCTTGATCGACAGCCAGGCCGCGCCGTGAAGCACCAGCATGGCGACCGACAGCAGGCCGGCGATCAGGCTGAAGGGTGTGAACAGACCCAGCAGATTGCCGTCGTAGAAGGACCGCAGGTCGCTATCCAGGCGGAAGGGCGCGCCCAGCAGGACGTTGCCGACGGCGACGCCGAACACCAGGGCCGGTACGAAGCCGCCGATGAACAGGCACCAGTCCCAGAACGACCGCCAGCCGGCCGAGGCCCGCTTGGAGCGGTACTTGAACGACACCGGCCGCAGGATCAGGGCCGACAATACCAGGAACATGGCCAGGTAGAAGCCGGAGAAGCTGACGGCGTAGACGAAGGGCCAGGCGGCGAAGATCGCGCCGCCGCCCAGGATGAACCACACCTGGTTGCCCTCCCAGGTCGCGCCGACGGTGTTGATCACCATGCGGCGCTCTTCATCGGTCTTGGCGACGAAAGGCAGGAGGGCGCCGACACCCAGGTCGAAACCGTCGGTCAGGGCGAACCCGATCAGCAGCACGCCCAGGAGGGCCCACCAGATCAGGCGCAGGGTTGCGAAGTCGAGGGGAAGATCCATGGTCGGATGTCCTAAGTCTCTCTGGTTCAGGCCACGGCCGGCGCGGGAACGCGCGGCGCGGGAGCTTCAGGGCTGGTTTCGGCGAACGTCTCCTGTTCGTGGAACGGTCCCTTCTTGATGGCGTAGAGCATCAGCCGGACCTCGACGACGGCGAGGGCGCCGTACAGGGCGGTGAAGCCGATGATGGTGGCCCACAGCTGGGGCACGGTCAGGGACGAAGCGCCGAGGAAGGTCGGCAGCACGCCTTCGACCGCCCACGGCTGGCGTCCGAACTCGGCCAGGATCCAGCCGAACTCGATTGCGACCCACGGCAGCGGGATGGCCAGGACGGCCAGGCGCAGGAACCACCGGGTGTCGTGCTTGCGCATCGTGCACAGGACGAAGGCCGTGGCGAACAGGGCGATCATCAGGAAGCCGATGCCGGCCATCACGCGGAAGCTCCAGAACAGGGCCGGCACGTTCGGCACCGTCTCCCAGGCCGTCTGCTTGATCAGTTCGGGCGACGCCGTGCGCGGATCGGCGACGTGGCGCTTCAGCAGCAGGCCATAGCCCAGGTCACGACGATGGGTCTCGAACACGCCGCGGGCGACGGGATCGGTCGGGTCGGCCTTGACCTTCTCCAGGGCGTCATAGGCGATGACGCCGGATTCGATGCGGTCCTCGGCCGTGGCGACCAGTTCGAAGATGCCCTCCACCGGTTTATCGATGGTGCGGGTGGCGATCAGGCCCATGACCCACGGCACGTGGACGCCGTAGTGGGTCTCGCGATCCTTCATGCTGGGGATGCCGATCAGTGTCAGGCCGGCCGGAGCGGGCTCGGTGCGCCACATGGCCTCGAGCGCGGCCAGCTTCATCTTCTGGTTGTCGGTCAGGGCGTAGCCGGACTGGTCGCCGAGGACGACGACCGACATGGACGCCGCCAGGCCGAAGGCCGAGGCCACCGTCATCGACCGCTTGGCGAAGCCGACATGTTTGCCGCGCAGCAGATAGAAGGCCGAGACGCCCAGCACGAAGACCGAGGCGCAGACATAGCCGGCGCTGACGGTGTGGACGAACTTGGCCTGGGCGACCGGGTTGAACAGCACGGCCATGAAGTCCGTGACCTCCATCCGCATCGAGTCCGGATTGAAGGCGGCGCCGACCGGGTTCTGCATCCAGCCGTTGGCGATCAGGATCCACAGGGCCGACAGATTGGTGCCCAGGGCCACCATGAAGGTGACGAACAGGTGGGCCGACGGCTTCAGCTTCTCCCAGCCGAAGAACATCAGCCCGACGAAGGTCGCCTCAAGGAAGAAGGCCATCAGGCCTTCGATCGCCAGCGGCGCCCCGAAGATGTCGCCGACATAGTGGCTGTAGTAGCTCCAGTTCATGCCGAACTCGAACTCCATGGTGATGCCGGTCGCGACACCCAGCACGAAGTTGATGCCGAACAGCGTGCCCCAGAAACGGGTGATCGTCCGCCAGATCGGCCGACGGGTCATCACATAGATCGACTCCATGATGACCAGCATCACGGACAGCCCCAGGGTCAGGGGCACGAACAGGAAGTGGTAAAGGGCTGTCAGCGCGAACTGCAGCCTGGATAGGTCGACGACCGCGAGGTCGATCATGGCTTGGGCTCCTAAGCCGCCGGCCACGACGACCGACGTTTCATCCGCCCTAGAACCACGGCGGGACGGTCGCCTTGATTTCGATCAAAGCCCTCTTATGGCCGGGATCGTAGTGGACTGATCGTCCTTGGACATTTCGCCCAACGACGGTTTGTCCAATGGCGTGCGAGCCCAGCTCGGCGCTGGAGTCCGTGAATGACATCGGCGCCGATCACCGCCCCATCCCCGGGCCCCTCGCCCGCGCAATGGCTGAAACAGGCCGCTGCGCCCTGGCGTCGGCTGACGATGCTGGCGGGCCTGCTGACCGTGGCCGACGTGGCGCCCGCCGTCGGTTTCGCGGGCGGTCTGGCCATGACGATCGCGACCTTCGGCACCTCCCCCCTCGCCGCCCTGCCCTGGCTGCTGCTGGCGGTGGTCAGCCTGATCGTACGGGGCCTCGTTGGTCAGGCGGCGGTCGTGGTCGGCGGACGCCTGGGCCGATCGATCAAGATGGATGTGCGCGACCGGCTGCTGGCCGACCTGTTCGGGCGCGGCGGTCGGTCCGACGACCGGCTGACGGCCGTGGTCGAAGGGGTGGGCGCCCTCGACGGCTATATGTCGCGCTTTACGCCGTTGAAGATGGCCGCCGGCCTGTCGCCCCTGCTGATCATCGCGGTCGCCGCCGTCGCCAGCCCCTTTTCGGCCGGCATATTTCTGTTCACCCTTCTGCCCTTCATCGCCGGCATGATCCTGGCGGGCACCGCCGCGGCGGGCGAGAGCCGTCGCCAGTTCCAGGCGTTGGAGCGGCTGTCGGGCCTGTTCGTCGATCGGGTGCGCGCCCTGCCCGCCGTCCTGGCCTTCGACGCCCGCGCCCGCACCACCGCCGAGATCGCCCGCGCCTCCGACGAACTGGAGCGCCGCACCGCCCGCGTCATGCGGATCGCCTTCCTGTCCTCCGGCGTGCTGGAGTTCTTCTCGGCCCTGGCTGTGGCCCTGATCGCCGTCTATTGCGGCTTCAACCTGCTGAAGCTGCTGCCCTTCCCAGCGCCCGAGACGCTGGATCTGCCGCGCGCCTTCTTCGTCCTGGCCCTGGCGCCCGAGGTCTATCAGCCGCTGAGACGGCTGGCGGCGGCCTATCATGACCGTCAGGCGGCCGAGTCCGCCGTCCCCGCCCTGATCACGCCCGAACCCATGGCCCGGGACCGCCACATCCTGCCCGAAGCCGCCCCGGCGATCCGTTTCTCCAGGGTCGCCATCGCCTATGGCGAGGCCGCGCCCGTGATCCAGAACTTCGACCTGGAGGTCCGTCCGGGTCAGATCGTGGCCTTGGTCGGCGCCAGCGGTTCGGGCAAGTCCAGCCTGCTGCACCTGTTCCTGGGCCTGTCCCCGTTGACCGCAGGCGAGGTCGAGATCGGCGGGGCGCGTCTCAGCGAGGCCGGCGACTTCGCCGGTCAGATCGCCTGGGCCAGCCAGAACCCCATCGTCGTGCCCGGCAGCCTGGGCGACAACATACGCCTGGCCGATCCTTCCGCCTGCCCCGGCCGCATCCTGGTCGCCGCTGGAGAAGCGGGCCTGTTCGGCGATCTGGACCGGCCCATAGACGAACGCGGCGGCGGCCTGTCGGGCGGCGAACGGCGTCGCCTGGGCCTGGCCCGCGCCATATTGAAACGCGCGCCCATCCTGTTGCTGGACGAACCCACAGCCAATCTCGACCCCGAAGCGGAGAAGGCCATGCTGGACCTGATCCGCCAGGCGACCCGCGGCCGCACGACCCTGATCGCCACCCATTCCGCGGCCGTCGCCGCCATGGCCGACCGCGTGGTGCGGCTGTGACCGCCCATCCCGCCCGCATCGGCGCCCTGATCGCGGCCCAGCGTCAGGCCCAGCGCACCCGGCTGCGTATCGCCGCGGCCGGCGGCGCGATCGTCGCCGTCGCCGCCACCTGCCTGCTCGGTCTCTCGGGCTGGTTCATCACCGGCGCGGCCATCGCGGGGGTCGCCGGATCGGCGGCGGTCCAGGCCTTCAACTATCTGATGCCCAGCGCGACCATCCGTCTGCTGGCCATACTGCGCACCGCCGCCCGCTATATCGAGCGCGTCGCCGGCCACGAGGCCGCGCTGAAGGCCCTGGCCCGCCTGCGCCCCCAGTTGTTCGACGCCCTGGCCTCGGCCCCGCCCGCCCAGGCCCTGGCCCTGTCGTCCGGCGAGGCCTCGGCCCGGCTGGTCCAGGACGTGGACGCGGTCCAGACCCTGTTCGTGCGGCTCTCGGCGCCCTGGGCGCTGGGGGCGGGCGCGGTCTCGGCCGCCCTGCTCGCCGGCATGGCCAGCCCGCTTGCGGGCCTGATGTTGCTGCTGGCCATGGGTGTCAGCGGGATCGGCGCCGTCGTCATCGCCCGTCGTCTCGCCGCTCCGGCCGGTCGCGACGTCCAGATCGCCACCGGCGACCTGAAGGACCGGCTCGCCGCGCTCGAGGCCGTCTCCCCGGAACTGAAGGCCTATGGGCTCGGCCGTTGGGCGGCCTCCGAGGCGACCCGGGCCGCCGCCGTCCTCGACCGCGCCCAGATCGCCCTGACCCAGGCCGGCGGCTGGATGGCCGCCTGGCAGACGGTCGCCACGGCCCTGGCCGTCGCGGCGGTGGTTCCCGCCACCTTCGGCGCCGACCTGCCCATGACGGCCCTGGCCGCGCTGGCCGCCGTGACGGGGATCGAGTCCGCCGCCGGTCTGGTCGGCGCCCTGCAGCAGAACGGCGCCGCCGTGGAAGCCGCCCGTCGTCTGGACGCCCTGGCGTCTGAACCGGGCCTTCGCCGCACCCAGGTCCCCGCCGACGCCTCCCTGGCCCTGACCTTCGACGAGGCGCGCCTGGAGCCGCCGTTGCGGCTGGGCCTGATCGGTCCCTCCGGGTCGGGCAAGACCACCCTGGTCGAACGGCTTGTAGGGCTGCGAGACGCCCTGCCGGACGAAGCGCGCCTCGGCGGTCTGGACATCGCCGACATCGCTCCCGGCGACCGCCGCCCCCTGTTCGCCTATGCGGCTCAGGACGTCCGGCTGATCGACGGCACGATCCGAGACAACCTGCTGCTCGCCGGACCCGCCGACGAACAGACCCTGTGGCGGGCGCTGGAAGACGCCGCCCTGGTCGAACGAGTCCGCACCGATCCCGCCGGTTTGGACGCCCGCGTCGGGCCGAACGGCGAGCGCCTGTCGGGCGGCGAGCGTCGGCGACTGGGTCTGGCCCGCGCCTATCTGCGCCCGGCGCCCTGGCTGGTGCTGGACGAACCCACCGAAGGCCTGGACCCCGCGACCGAGGCTCTGGTGCTGACGGCCTTGGATCGGCGGCTGAAACAGGCGAACCAGGGTCTGATCCTGGTCAGCCACCGCCCGGCCCCCACGCGACTGTGCGACCGGGTCATGCGTGTGGAAGGTCTCAGTGTCGGCGGCGCGGTCCGTCTGACCTCGGCGCGCGAGTTGACGCCAGCCTGACCCCTTGGATGAGGACTAGGCTTCGCCCTCGGCGATATCGCGCAGGCGATCGGGCTGTTCGATCCGCAGTTCGTTGAGCGACAGCAGGCGGATCACGCCGGTGGTCTTCAGCTTGGTCAGAACCCGGCTGACCGTCTCGATGGTCAGGCCCAGATAATCGGCGATCTCGGACCGGGTCATCGGCAGCCGCACCTGATCCTCGGCCGAGGGCCGCAGCGGATCGCGGCTGGGCAAATCCAGCAGGAAGGAAGCGATCCGCTCCTGCGCCGTCTTGCGGCCCAGCAGCAGCATCTGGTTCTGGGCGGCCGCCAGCTCATGGTTCGCGCGATCCAGCAGGGCCGCCTCCAGCGAGGGCCGTTCGCGGACCAGGGCGCGATATTCGCTCTTGCGGAACCGGCACAGGGTCGCGTCCTCGATGGCCTCGCCCGAGAAGGCGTAGTCGTCCCCTGTCGCCAGACCGACGAAGTCGCCGGCGAACAGAAAGCCCGTGATCTGGCGCCGCCCATCCGGCAACAGCTTGTAGATTCGCACCGAGCCCGAGGCGATGTTGAACAGATTGACCGCTGCGTCGCCCTCGCGGATCAGCGCCTCGCCCGCCTTCAGCGACACCCGCTCGGCGATCGCATCCAGACGACCCAGATCGCTGGGATCAAGACTGCTGCAGACGCTGAACGCCCGCGCGCCACAGCCGTCGCACACCGATTCCTGGCGGCGTTGCGTGCAGTCCGCGGGCAGGGATCGCAGCTCGAGCATGACGGACAGAATACGACCTCTGCCATATCGAACGCAAACCCTTTGACGGAGATCAAGGCCGCCGTTTCGTGTGAGGTCTATGGGGGCGAGAATGAGCGTAATCCAGTATCGCCGCCTTCGCAGCGACGAGGCCGAT
Source organism: Brevundimonas sp. (assembly GCF_013912065.1). GTDB lineage: Bacteria > Pseudomonadota > Alphaproteobacteria > Caulobacterales > Caulobacteraceae > Brevundimonas. The sequence continues at coordinate 14,377 of NZ_JACESA010000007.1, read as the reverse complement.
CAGACCTATGTTCTGGCCCGTATGGCGGACCCGCGCCTGGCGTTGGAGTCATGGCGCGCCATGGTCGGTTCGGCGCCCTCGGCCGGGGGAGTCCTGGGGGCCGTCGGGGACAGCGGCGTGCGGGCCGTACTGGCCTATTCCATCTCGACCAATCCAGCCGGCGAGCGACAGTTGATGGTCGAGACCCTGGTCGCCTTCGATCTGCTGAGGCCGGAAAACCTGATCCAGCCCCTGGTCTCCGCCGCTTGCGAACTGGCGCGTCGGGAATGCGATTCCATCGGCGTGTCCGCTCGCATGGACGCGCCGGGCCTCGAAGCCATACTGCGTCAGATCGCCGACGCCGCGGTGCTCCACCGCGTCATCTGACCGGCGCGTCGGCCGACCGTGCATACCGTCGCGCCAGCACGGCGCAGACGAACAGCTGGATCTGATGGAACAGCATGGGAATGACGATCAGACTGACGCTCTGGCCGACGAACAGAATGGCCGCCATGGGCAGGCCGCTGGCCATGCTCTTCTTCGACCCGCAGAAGACGATGGCGATCTCGTCCTCTCGCGAGAACCCCAGCCGGCGGCTGGCCAGGGTCGTGAACCCCAGCGCGACCGCCAGGATCAGCCCGTCCAGGACCACCACCAGACCCAGGTCCAGATGCGACAGGCGGGTCCAGGCGCCGGACACCACGCCCGCGCTGAAGGCGGAATAGACGACCAGCAGGATCGAACCTCGATCCACCATCGACGTCAGACGGCCGTGGCGCATCAGCCAGGCGCCGATCAGCGGTCGTGCCGCCTGCCCCGCCACGAAGGGCGCCAGGATCTGCAGGGCGATGCTCTCGATCGACGACAGCGACACCCCGACGCCTCCCACCGGCAACAGAAGCATCACCAGAAGCGGCGTGATCACCACCCCGGCGAGGTTGGAGACCGAGGCCGCGCAGAGGGCGGCCGGCACATTGCCCCGTGCGATGGCGGTGAAGGCGATCGAGGACTGAACCGTCGAGGGCAGCAGGCAAAGATAGAGCAGACCGACCCTCAGATCCTCGGCCAGCCACGGCCCTGCGCCCCAGAAGACCGCCAGACCCAGAAGCGGAAACATCAGGAAGGTGCAGGCCAGAACCATGCCCTGCAACCGCCAGTGCGACAGCCCCGCCCATATGGCGCCGGGCGACAGCCGCGCCCCATACAGGAAGAACAACAGGGCGATGGCCGCCTTGGCCGCCCCTTCCGCGACCTCGGCCTCCGCGCCCCTCGCGGGAACCAGGGCCGCCAGCACCACCGTGCCGATCAACATCAGGAGATAGGGGTCGATCAGTCGGCGCAAGGCATTCATGAAGCCGGTCCTAGGCCCCGTCCCGCCCGGACGGCAAGCCCGGGGTCGCCGCTGCTTCGAATCCTATAACGGGTCCGAACAGGCCCGGACCACGGAGGCGTGCGACGTCATGATCTCAGGTCCAAAACCCGCGCGCCGTCTCCGGCGCGCGGGTTGGGAACAAACTAGAAGCGGGCGCTCAGCCCCACCGAGATCGTGCGGCCATAGTCGGTGTAGCCGACGAACCGATCGTCCGCGACGAACTGCTCCTGCGCCTGATCCGTCAGGTTGATGGCCTCCAGCGAGACCGTCAGCTGATCGGTCAGTTTATAGGTCAGGCTGCCGTCCAGCGACCCGAAGGCCTTGTCGTTGGCCGACTCCACACCGTTGGTGCCGACCTCCTGCAGGACGTCGCCGCGCCACGAGTAGCTGAGGCGCGCCGCGAACGGGCCCTTCTCGTAGAAGCCGGTCAGGTTGAAGCTTTCCTTGGCGACGTTTTCAAGGTCGTCCTGGAACTCGCGCGTCCCGTCGTAATAGGTCGCTTCCGTCGTGGTCAGGGTCAGATTGGCGGTCATGCCCAGACCGTCGAAAGGCGCCGGCAGGAAGGTGAACAGCTGCTGATACGCCAGCTCCACGCCCGCGATGGAGGCCGTGCCGCCGTTGACCGGGGCGGTCAGTTCATAGGTCACGCCGTCGATGTCGATGTTGGACCGGCGTCGCGTCGAGAAGGTGGTGATGTCCTTGTAGAAGACACCGCCGATCAGGGCGCTGGACGGCGAGAAATACCATTCCGCCACCGCATCATACTGCCAGGCCTCGAAGGGTTGGAGCTCGGGATTGCCCCCGACCGCCGTCAGCACCGTGCCGGACGAGTTCAGCGTCAGGCGCGGCGCCAGGTCCGACAGCGACGGACGGGTGATGACCTTGGCCGCGGCGAGGCGCAGTTGCACGTCCTCGCGGGGCTCCCACACCAGGTTCAGCGAAGGCAGGACGTCCGTATAGGTCTTGTCGAACGACACCGGCAGAGCCGCGCGGCCGTTGTCGGCATGCCCCGACGAGGTCTGTTCGGTCTGGGCGACCCGGACGCCAAAATTGCCGCGCAGGGGAAGGCCGAACAAGGTCGTCTCGACATCGGCCATGCCGTAGCCGGCCAGGATGCTCTCGTCGATCTGGTAGGAGTTGCGCAGATCACTGCGGGACAGAGGGGCGTCCAGATCGGCCTGGGTCAATTGCTGCAGGAAGCGGCTGGGGTTCGGCACGGCCCAGACGCGCGGCAGGTCGGCCGACACCTTGGACAGGAAGTCGGTGTAGGTGAAGGGCGCATAGAAGTCCGAGGTCAGGAACACGCCGGAGATGCCGCGCGTGATGTTGAAATCACGGCGGTTATAGTCCCGCGCACGTTCCCGATACTTGGCCCCGAAAGTGACCTTCGAGATCGCGCCGAAGGACACCGGCCGCGCCAGGTCCAGTTGGAAGGCCGTTTCTTCATCCAGGGTGTCGTTGACGCGATATTCCAGCCGCCGGCCCGGCAGGGTCGAAATACTGGCCAGATCGGCGTCAAGGTAGCTGATCGAGGGGACGCCGTCGCCCGAGCGCGGCAACTCTATCGCGATCCGGCCGACCGGTCCGAGAACCCGCGAACGGGTGATCGGCGACGGCGTGTCGCTGGCGGCGCGGGCATAGGCCAGATCGCCGGACAGGAGCCAGTCGCCGACGTCCTGACGAATATTCAACCCGACCGACAGGTTGTCGTGATGGAGTTCGGACACCTCGCGACCGATCTGGCTCGAGCCGCCGGTGAAGACCCCGGCGACCAGGGCGCCGTTCTCTACCCGCGCCGTTCCCGGCACGGCGTTGGCGATACTGGCGTCGGCCGAATAGGTGAGTTCGTCGTAGTTGACCGTCAGGTCGGTGAAGGTGACGTCCAGATTGACGTCGGTCGTCGCGGTGGGGCGCCATTGCAGGGCGGCGTTGAAGCCGTAACGCTCACGCTCCTCCGTTTCCAGCGTCGGACGGACGGCCTGCGGATAGATGATGGAGCCGCTGTCGCGCACCCCGTCGCCGTCTGTGTCCACGCCGGCCGCATAGGTGGACCAGGTCACGCCCGTGATCCGATCCTGACGCAGCGACCGCCGATCATAGACCGCCGCAAGCAGGGCGCCGAGGGTGCGGTCTTCGTTGACCCATGAGCCGAGCGTCGACAGCCGGGGATCCAGCTCCTCGGCGTTTTCCGAGTAGTTGACGTCGCCGGACATCGCCAGACGAGAGGTCTTCAGGTCCAGCGGGCGAAAGGTCCGCACATTGACCACGCCGCCGATCGCGCCCTCGTCCAGCGAGGCGGTGGGGCTCTTGATCACGTCGACGCCGGCGACCAGTTCCGAAGGCAGGGTGTCGAAACGGAATTGGCGCCCGCTCTGGCCGCTGTCGCGGACATTTTCGTTCACGGCGGCGCTGCGGCCGTTCAGCGTCGTGATCTGGAAGTTGGCGCCCAGGCCGCGCACCCGCACGAACAGGCCCTCTCCACGGTCTCGTACGATCGAGACGCCGGGCACCCGCTGCAGGGCTTCGGCGATGTTCTGGCTCGGAAACTCGCCGATATCCTCGGCGGTGATGACATCCACGACATTGTCGGCGCGGCGCTTCACATCCAGGGCCTGCGTCAGGCTGGACGAAAAGCTTCCGGTGACGACCACCTCGTCGAGTTCGGCGAACGGCCGCCCGGCGTCCTGGGCGGGGCGGCTTGTCGTCGGCGCGGCGCGGCGCGGCTGGGCCCCGCGCGTGATGACCACCGCGTCGCCGTTGAGCCGCCAGGTCAGGCCGGTGCCGCGCAGCAGACGGTCCATCGCCTGGCTCGGCGTGACATTGCCCGCCACGCCCTGGGTGCGCTGACCCCGCAGCAGAGCCGGGTCGGCGATCACCTGCAGACCGGACGCGCGGGAATATTGCGCCAGGGCCGCCGAAAGATCCCCGGCGGGCGCCGAGACCGCGACCGGCGCGCGCGAGGCGACGGGCGTCTGGGCCATCACGGAACCGGCCGCGGCCGTCATCAGGGCGAAGGCCATGACGGATGTCGTCGCCTTGAGGCGGTTGAGAGTGCTGAACTTGCTCATTGAGCCTTGATCCCCATTGGACCCGCCTGCCCCCTGCAGACGGTCAGGGGGGTAGGACGCAGCCGTGGGAATAACCGGACAGAAATATTTGCCAATCTTTCGCAACTGTTGAGTGGCGAAAGGGCGAAGTTTCATCTTCTTGCGGATGAAGAACCAGCAGCCGAGACGACGATCTCATCAGGGTCTGCACGCACCTCGAAATCGTGCACCAGAGCCAGGTTACGCAGCTGACCTTCCGCGTCGTCCAGGCGGAAACGACCGGCGGCCCGCAGGTCCCGCAGCCCCTCCTCCCGGATGCGGATCGGCCGCGTCGAGCGGCGCGACAGCCGTTCGACCAGCTCCCCCAGGCTGATGGAGTCCGTCTCGATCCATCCATCTTCCCACGCCGTTTCCGCCGGAGCGAAGGGGGCGCCGGGGATCACTTCGCCCCCTCGGGCCGAGGCGCGTTCCCCGGCGCCGACCTCGAGCCGAGCGCCGGCCGCCGTCGAAAGAGCGACCCTTCCGCGATAGACGTCCAGGTCCAGTCTCCCGTTCGTCAGACCCATCACGAACCGGGTGCCGAGCACGCGCACCTGCCCCTCGTTGGTCTCGACCTCGAAGACCCGCGACGCATCGTGCGCCACGTCGAACATGGCCTCGCCGCCGTCCAGCGCGACCTGACGACGCCGCCCCGCCATCCTGACTTTCAGATGGGTGTCGCCGGTCAGGACGACCCGCGAACCGTCCGCCAGGACCACCGTGCGCGTCTCGCCACGGGCGGTGTCGTACGCGGCCTCCTCGACCGAGGTCAGACCCACGACCTCGCCCAGATAGGGGGCGACCAGCACGCCACCGACCGCAAGCGCCATCACCGCCGGCGCCCATACGACGGGTCGCAACAGATTGGCCGCCCAGGTCTTTGGCGCGCGCCGCATCGATCGCCGAACCGGAGCAGAGGCCTGACTGCGGAGCGCCTCGACCAGGGCGGGATCGTCGAAGGTGCGGCGCATGGCCTCGACCAGAGCCGCGTCAGGGGCCGTTTCCCCGGTCGCGTCGCGGTCCAGGACGATACTCCGTGCGGCCTCGCGCGCCGCCGACCGCCGGAAGGGCCAGGAGAGGGACAATCTCATCGCGGCCCGCCCGGGGCGTCGACCGACCGATGCGGCATGGGGCGCGGCCGTTCCGCCCGTTCAACCTCGCGATGAAGCTGCTCCAAGGCGCGCGTCAGATGTTTCTCGACGGCCGCCTCGCTCAGACCCAATGCGGCGGAGATCTCCGCGGCCGTTTCGCCATGCAGCCTCAGGCGCATGAAGACTTCCCGCCGCAGCGGGGGCATGTCTTCCAGCACCCGCCCGAAAGCCCGGACGCGTTCGCGATGCATGACGATCTCCTCGGCAGCGGCGGTAGGCGCAGGCAGGTCGTCGGACAGGGCGTCCGTAGGGTGACGTCGGTTATGGCGGAAATGGTCAGTGATCAGATTCCGGGCGATTCGGCGTCCGAGGGCGCCCGCGTCCTTGACCTCGTGCCGACGACTATAGGCCAGAAGACGCGCGATCGTCTCCTGAACCAGGTCCTCCCGCAGCGACCGGTCGCGCAACCTGCGACCGACAAACTGCGTGAGCGACGCGGCGATGTCGTCGATCGAGGATGTGAGAGGCATGTCCACCAAGTTTCACCCGCCCTCTACAGTCCGACCACGACAGCGCCATGACGACCGCGACCGCCCGCAAATGGACTTTCCGGGTCTGACGGCGAGCGCGGGGACGCCTGTGTGAAGCCTTTGTTAAATTCCGGCACGTCGGCGGGTCCGCCGCGTCCCTTGGTGCTGGGGGGCATGTCCTTGCCCCGGCTCAAGGGACTGCAAGTCAATGAAGAGATCCATGTTCAAATCCCGGCTCCTGGCGTCGTCGATGACGCTGGCGGCCTTCATGTTCGCGGCCCAGGCCAACGCGCAGGTCGCCGCCCCGGCGCAGGTCGAGGCCGAGGCCGACGATCTGGCGGCGATCACCGTCGTCGGCACCCGCCGCGACGCGCTGCGGACCCAGATGGAAAGCGACAACGCCATCAGCGTCCTGTCGGCCGACGATCTGGAACACACCGCCGTGCACAACGTCGCGGAAGCCCTGGCCCTGCTGCCGGGCATCAGCGTCACCAACACCGGCAACTCCTTCTTCGGCGGCGTCGACGGCGCCTCGCGCGGCGAAGGCATGTTCGTCGGCGTGCGCGGCATGAACTCGGAATTCACCCTGGCCCTGATCAACGGCGTCAACGTCGCCCAGGGCATGCCCTACTCCCGCCAGGTCCAGCTGTCGCTGCTGCCGCCGTCGGGCCTGAAGACGATCGTCGTCAACAAGAACTCGACCGCAGACATGGACGGCGACGCCATCGGCGGCACCGTCGATTTCCGCACCCCCTCGGCCTTCAATTTCGCCGACGGCTACGGCTCGCTGTCCGTCTCCGGACGGGTCGAGAGCCGCGCGCGCGACTACGATGAAGACGGCCTGGGCGGCGGCGTCAGCGGCGAGTTCGCCCGTCGCTTCGGCGCCGACGAACAGTTCGGTCTGTATGTCAGCGGCTTCTACGACAAGCGGTCCTACGCCAACTCGATGGTCGCCGCCCTGATGAACGCTCAGAACGACGGAGGCTGGGCCTATCTCCATTCCTCGACCAGCTCCGGCCAGGGTGTGAACCCCGACGGCCTCGACGCCGAAGACAACCTGGCCCTGACCGGCATGAACATCGGCGTCTCGACCGGCCACACCGAGCGTTACGGCGGCAATTTCTCGCTGGACTGGCATGCCGACGACACGCTGGAACTGTATCTGCGCGGCTCCTACGCCTTCGCCGAGACCGAGCAGAACTCGACCCTGGTCCAGTTTGTTCAGAACCGCTCGCGCGTCCTGAACACCGCCACCGGCTTCTATGATCTGAACCTGACCAGTTCCTCGAACCGCGTCTGGTACACGACCAATCCCGAAGACGCCGATCTCGGAACCGTAAGCCTCGGCGCGGTCAAGCGTCTGGGCGAATGGACCCTGTCGCCGTCGGTCTTCTATTCGCAAGGCAAGAACGACCGTCCAAACCACATCGAGGCCTCGATGCGGAACAACCAGTCGGACAATTACAACTCCGGCGCCCAGACCCCCTACAGCGGCCTGTTCATCGGCTATGACGCCGACGGCTATCCGATGCCTCTGCTGACGGCGGCCCAGGCCGATCAGGTCAACAACGCCAACACCGCCCTGCTGGCCCGTCGCGCCGGCCAGCTGACCGAACAATTCTCGGGCCAGCAGAAGGCCGGTCTGCGGTTCGACGCCGAACGCCAGTTCGACGGCGGCGCACTGACCTCGTTCAAGACGGGCGTGAAATACGTCGCCAGCCATCGCCGCGTCAGCAGCCACGACTGGACCAACGACCACTTCGCCAACCTGCTGGGCCGTAGCGTGACCTGGGCCGACCTCGGCCTGGCGACCGAATATTTCGACTCGGTCTATCCGGGTCTCTACGACATCCGGGCTCCGAAGGTCGATCAGGATCGTCTGCTTGAGTACTTCTACCAGTATTTCGACGCGACGGCGGCAGCGGCCGACCTCTGCTATCTGAACTGCAACACACTGAAGGGCGACGAGGACGTTTCGGCGGCCTACGCCACCGCCAACTATGACTTCGGCGCCCTTCAGGTCATCCCCGGACTGCGCTTCGAACATACGCAGATCGAGAACACCTACTGGAACAACGACTCGGCCGCTCAGCGCTTCGAGTCCAACTCCACCGAATACAACGAATGGCTGCCCAGCCTGTTCGTCAACTATCGCCCCACGGGCGACGCGGTCTATCGGGCCTCGATCACCCGCGCCTATATGCGTCCCGCCTTGGTCCAGCTCGGCGGCGCTGAGACGACTTCGCGCGGAGACGGCTCCATCACCGTCACGCGCGGCAACCCTGACCTGGAGACGCTGAAGTCCTGGAACTTCGAAGCCTCGGCGGAATGGAGCAACAGCCAGGGCGGCTACGCCATGGTCGGCGCCTATTACAAGCAGCTGTCGGACTACATGTACGACAACGGCTCGACGACGGTGAACGGCGGCTCCAACTCGGGCGGCACGACCTACAACGGCGAGACCTTCGACCGCGTGACCATCGTCTCGCCGACCAATGGCGAAGACGGCTATGTCCGTGGTTTCGAGGTTCAGCTGTACCAGCGCTTCGACATGCTGCCGGGCCTGCTGTCCGGCTTCGCGGCCGGCGCCAACTACACCCGCCAGTGGACCGAGGTCGACATCGGCGGCGGCGAAAAGCACCGGATGCAGAACGCGCCGGACGTCCTGGCCAACCTCAAGCTCAACTACGCCTGGGGACCGTTGACGGTGGACCTGAACTACAACTACTCGGGCGAATCCGTCACGGCCTACAACCGTATCGCCGGCCTGGACATCTGGGCCCGCCCGACGAAGCGCACCGATCTTCACGCCGGCTATGAGTTCGGCAACGGCGTGATGATGGACCTGTCCGTGTCGAATCTGTTCGAGGACTACAGCTACTGGACCCACGTCGGCCAGAACAGCCTGGCCATCTCGGACGTCGTTGACTCGGGCCGCACCACCCTGCTGACCCTGAAATACGACTTCTGACCAATAGGCGCCGGCGCGGTTTCGACCGCGTCGGCGCGAACGGTTCGGGGCAGATCGCATCGCGGTCTGGAGGGCGGCGGGGACGGGGCCGTCGCCTGCCCTCGTCGGTCTAGAACTCGCGACGCATGGAAACCACGACCCGACGTCCTGAATCTATGACGTCGGATAAGGCCAGGCTGTCGCGCCCGATATGGGACCAATAGCTGTATTCGCCAGTTAGATTGGTGACCGTCAGATCCAGGCTCGTGTCCTGAGCCGGCCGCCACTGCGCCCGCGCGTCCAGCCGGCTCGTCGGACGGACCCACAGATTGTCCCACGGCCCATCGGCCCGCAGGACATTGTAGCTGGACAGATAGGCGCCGGTGTAATTGTAGCTCAGATACAGGCTGACCGGCCCCCAACGATAGGCGGCGTCCACATTGGCCAACCAGTCGGGCGCGTTCTGCATCGGCATGTCGCGCCCCAGTTCGTCCTGGCCCAGGTCGACGTTCGACCATTGACGGCTGACATTGATCTGCAGGCTGACCTCGCCGCCCTTGATCAGGGGATCGGCCACGGCATGGAGGAACTCGACCTCCAGCCCATAGGCCTCGCCCCTGCCGCCGTTCTGGGGCGTGACGACCCGGGCGCCGTCGATCGTCACGGCCTCGCCCACGTCCAGACTGCCTCCGCTTTCGAACAGATAGTGGTCCAAATGCTTGTAGTAGCCGGACAGGCTCAGAGCCGATCCGCCGGCCAGCATCCGATGATAGGCCAGGTCGATATTGACCGCGTCCACGGCCTTCAGGTCCGGATTGCCGCGCGTGACTGTCGTGATCCCGTTCAGGGTTTCGATCCGCACCCCGCCGCCCAGCTGCATGAAGGCGGGGCGGCTGTAGGCCCGCCACAGCGCCGCCCGCCAGACGGTGTCGTCGTCCTGGCGGTAGTTGAGATTCAGACTGGGCAATAATTTATCGTACCGGCTGCGGCTGTGGCCCCAGTCGCCCGGCTGTTCGCCGCCGGCGTCGTCCGGCGTCGCCCAATAGGTGTTCCTGATCCGCGTCTGCTCGTATCGCGCGCCCAGCTGCAGTTCCAGCCGCCCCGACATCCGCGTCGCCATGGCATAGACGGCGTTGACGACCTCGCTGCCCGACTGGCCATTGCAGTTGAGGTTGTTGACGTACAATTCTCCGCAGGTGTCGAAGCTCTCGTCCGTCTGATTGTCCCGGAAATAGGCTGTCAGCCGGTCATGATCGACCTTGGGAACGGACCAGTCGTAGAGACCGGGAAAGACCTCGGCATAGGCGCCCTTTGCGATGCCCAAGGCTTCCCAGGTTAGGCCCGCCGCGCCGTAAAGGTCGGCGAAGAACAGGTTGGTCCAGTTGCGATCGGTCAGTTTCCGCTCGCTTCGTGCGGACTTGAAACCAAACGCCAGCCTGCGCCAGTCGCCCGAGGACGGAGCGAAGCTCACGTCCGTGCCGACGCCGTAGCGGTCCTGGCTCGAGAACTGTTCGGTCATCTGGCCGGCGCGGCGCGCCAGCAGGGTGACGCCGGCGTTGTTCAGGTCGTCGAACACCACCTGCGGCCAAAGCGGCACGGGCAGGCCGTTCTCATACCGCACCGTCAGCCCGCTGAAGGCCCGAGGCGCAGTCGAGGTATTGTAGCCGTCCCTCTGGTCGATCCAGGTCGAGGCCTCGATATGGTCGGGCCGTGCGCTTTCTCCCCGTGTCGCCAGCAGATAGGGCGACACCCGCCAACCTCCCGACCGCATACGGGCGCCGAGACTGAGGGTCGATAGAGTGATGACGTCGGGATTGGTCTCATACCAGACGCGCGTCGAAAGACTGTCCACCGAAAGCCGATAGGCGCCGGTCCCGTCGTCGATCCAGCGCTGGGGTCCGCTGACGACCTGGGTGAAGGTCGAATTCTGTTCCGTGTCGGCCTTGGCGTGGGTGGCCTGCAGATAAAGATCGAGTTGGTCGTCGACCCGCCAGTCCAGCGACAGGGTCTGGTTCTGGATTCGGCTCCGACCGTTCGACACCCCCACATTGAGGCTGGTCGATATCAGGTCGTCCTGAGGGCGGGTCGGGTCCACCGGCCCGCCCTCCGCCGAGTCGGACACGGCATAGGCCCATCCCCTGTCATTCTGGGCCGCCATCACCCCGCCCAGTTCCGAATTGGTGAAGCCGCGGTCTTCGTAATCGACGGCGGCGTGCACGCTGATCGCGTCGCCCGGACCGAACCGTCGCGAATGCTCCACTCGAAAGGCGCCGCCCAATCCCGCATCGTCATAGTCTCGGGCCCGGCTCTCGATGCGCCCGCCGAGGGTGAGCGCCGTCCACGGCGACCCGTCGGCATCGGTCGCGCGCGGCGTCTGGAAATCCAGCGCCGCCCCGATGAAGTCCCCATCCAGATCCGCGCGGCCGGTCTTGTGGACCACCACGGTCTCGAAGGCGCCCGGCGGTAGCAGGTTCAGTTGCACGCCGCGCGAATAGGGCAGGCCCTGCGCCACGGGCACGCCATTGATCATGGACAGGTTGTATTCGGCGTTCAGACCCCTGTAGGCGGCGTAGAGCCCTTCGCCGCGCGAGGCGGAATCCACCCCGCCGATGAACGAACGACCTGAGTTGATCACCGTCATGCCCGGCAGGCCGCCCAACGCCTCCGACAGGTTCTGGGCGCTCTCGCGATCCATGTCAGCGCGCGAAAGGCGATGAACCGCGGTCAGTTCCGACATCTCCGCGTCGAACGCCCGGCTGCCCTGGTCGATGCCCAGCCGGGGCGCGACGACCAGCACCGACGTCAACTCGGGCGTCGTCGCCCGCTGCGGCCCGGGACCTGCCCTGCCGGTGTGGGACACAGGCTCGGCCAGGACGACCAGTGTGCGCTCGTCGACGCGGCGCACCTCGAAGCCCGCATCGGAAAGCGCCAGATTGAAAGCCCGCCTGACCTCGTAGCGACCCTGAACCGGACGGCTCATCCGTCCCTGCACCCTTTCCGCCTGAAACAGGATCTGCACCCGCCCCTGCCGCGCCAACTCGCGCAACGCCGCGTCCAGGGGCTGGGCCGGAACATTGAATGCCGTCCCACGCCCGGACGCCCAGACCTCTCCAGGAGGGACGGTGACGGAAATCACGACGCTCGCGCTCAGGCCGACCAGCAAGGCGTTCAGCGCGCCGCCGCCCATAACGACGATCCGTATAATATTCCCCGAGAGCCTCGATCCTTAGGGGCAGGCTGCAATGGAAAAATGACATGGCCGCCCGGGCTTCAGCCTCCGGTCCGTCTGACGGTTTTCTTGGCGGGCTTTCCACGCCCGTGCGTCTATAGTCACACAGGCGACAAGCGAGTTTTGATGTTTGACGGCGTCGGCCCATCGATGAAGAGCGCGGAGGCAGGTGAGAAGATCCGGGAGACCGTGGCGAGCCTCGTGGCGCGCTTTGACGTCCGCCTGCGCCGCTATCTGCATCGCTTTCTCAATCCGACCGACGCGGAGGACGCGCTTCAGGACATCTACGCCCGCCTCCTTCGCCTCTCTCAAAAAATCCCCCCGCCCGAGTTCAACGCCGTCTATGTCTTCAAGACTGCGGACAGCGTGGTGCGCGACCTGCATCGCCGTCGCCAGAGCCGCGCCGGCGGTCATCATGTCGAACTGCCCGAAGACTTGGCCCGGGAAGACCCCTCTCCCTTCGACGAGTTGCGCTGGCGCCAGAACGCCGTCCTGCTCCGCCGCGCCATCGCCGCGCTAAGCCGCGAAGAACGGATGGTGCTGATGCTGCACCGGGTCGAGGGCCTGAAACTCACCGAGATCGCCGAAAGGCAAAGAATGCCGTTGCGCACCGTCCAGCGGCTGTTGGCCGACGCCCTGGCCCGGTGCCGCCATAGACTGAAAGACTGCGGATGGTTCGAACTGTGATCCCTTTTCACCCCCGCCCGCGTGACGCCGACCGCTTCGTCGCCGACCTGGCGCAAGAGGAACAGGGCGGCGCGCCGTCCTCGCGGCCCGAGACCCGCGAAGTGGAAACGGTCTGGGACGCCCTGGGCGGACTGGACGCGGCCGATTTCGACCTGGCGGCCAACGACGCCGGCTCGCCCCGACTGTCCCGTCGCGCCATGCTGACCGGCGCTGGCCTGGCCGCGAGCGGCGCCGTGGGCGGCGCCTTCCTGTGGTCCCGTCGCGCGGTCGTGCATGAAACCGGCATCGGCGAGCGTGAGACCCTTGTCCTGTCAGACGGCTCCCAGGTGACGTTGAACACCGCCACCCGGATCGAAGTCCGTCTCGACGGCGGTCGCCGGGAGGTAAGGCTGGATAGCGGCGAGGCCTTCTTCTCGGTCGCTCACCTCGCCGACGCCGCGCCGTTCGACGTCCTCAGCGACGGCGCCCGCATCCGGGTCACGGGCACCCGTTTCAACGTGCGGCGTCATTCGGACTTCACGCGGGTCGATCTGATCGAGGGCGGCGTCGCGGTCGGCCCGGCGAGCGAGGCCACCTCACGCCTGATCTTGCGGCCGGGCCAGGCCGTGCGGCTGGACAAGCAGGGTCTGCCCGGCTCCGTCGTCCCGGCTCGGCTGGAGCAGATCGCCGACTGGCGTCAGGGGCGGATCAGCTTCGACGGCGCGGCGCTCGCGGAGGCGGTTTTGGAGATGAATCGCTACAGTCGCATCCGTTTGGTCGTCGTCGATCCCAGGCTCGCCCGGACGCCGGTGGACGGGGTCTTCATGGCCGGCGACACCGCGGCCTTCGCGGGCGCTTTGCAGGCGCTTTATGGGACCTCGATCGCGCGCGACGGCGACCTCTGGACGCTGTCGCCGTAGTCTTGGCGGCCCGTCGTCTTTCTCGGGCTGACTGGGTTCCAGACGTCAAAAAGCCCCGTCTGTCACCAGGCGGGGCTTTTTGTTGTTTTGGGTGCGGGAGTAGGATTTGAACCTACGACCTTCAGGTTATGAGCCTGACGAGCTACCGGGCTGCTCCATCCCGCGGCAAACGGTAGTTTCGTGAGGAAGAACGGTTCGAGAAGGGCTGGCCTCAAGTCGCGCGAAGCGCGATAGGCCCATCATTCATTCTGTCCGCCTTGTAGACCCGGCGGCGACCTACTCTCCCGCGCCTTGAGACGAAGTACCATTGGCTCTGGAGGGCTTAACGACCGAGTTCGGAATGGGATCGGGTGGGGAACCTCCGACATAGCCACCGGGTCAACGAGGCGGACAGAATGATTGATTTTCAAGCTCAAGCCGCGCTTGCGCGTCAGCTTGAACGTGAATGAAGAAGACATTGTCTTGGATTGCTTCGGTCAAGGAGCAATCATCGAATGAGTTTTGCTGAGAAACGATCAAACCGATCGGATTATTAGTACCAGTAAGCTTCATGG
>NZ_JACESA010000006.1 GCF_013912065.1 Brevundimonas sp. | reverse complement strand
TCGGCGCCGCGCGCCCGGCGCACCAGTTCGACGTGGTTCACATAGGCCGAGCCGTCGGCCCACTGATAGGCGCGGGGCAGGGGCGAGGCGGGGCGACAGTCGACCGGCTCGGCCTCGCAGACCAGGCTGTCGGCGGCGATGACGACGCTGCTGGACATGATGGTGACGTGCGCGGGTTGGGGCCGGGGCGTTGGCTTGCCGTCGGCGTGGGCGCGGGGATGCTCGTGCCCATGTCCATGCGGCGACGTCGGGTGCGGGTCCTTCGGCTTCACCGGCTCCTTGATACGGCCCTTCAAGGCCTGGTCGATGGTCTTCAAGGGCTTGGCCGGACCGTCCGCCAGCATCACCACGGCGCCCAGGCAGTCGTCGATCACGGCCCGCAGCGCCTTGGTCTGGCCCGGAAGGGCGTCGCTGTTGGCCTTCATCGCAGCCTGACAGGCGCGGTCGATGGCGCGCCAGATCGATTCGGAGGCGTCCGGCAGGGCGGCCGCGCCGCCCTTGCCCGCGCGCCAGGCCCCCATCATCAGCGCCAGGATCAGGGCCGCCAGCAGCAGGAGCAGCAGCGGGTGGACGCCCAGAAACAGTGTGGGATCAACGGGCTCCAGCCCCGCCGCATCGGCGGGCGGAAAGTCCTGCGGATAGTTGGAGACGCTCACCGACATGCCGCACCCTGCCTGACCCGTTGTCCGCTGCCGGCATCATGCCGCAGCCGCGAAGCTGGGCCAAGTGAAAGGTTAACGCGGTTCGGTGAGCAGGGCTTTCGCCTCGGCCCCGGCGCGGGCCGCCGGGTCGCGCACCTCGACCTCGACCACCACCCCGCCCGCGGGTTCAACCGCCCACAGATAGCGGCGCTCGACCTCGACCTCGCGGCCGGACGGGGCGAAGCCGACAAAGCTGTCGCCCCAGGGGGTGATCTTCTTCAGCTCGACGAAAGGCATGGCGCAGGCGGCGTCCAGCTCTTCTTGCGCCATCACAGTCAGTTCGTCGTCGGTCGGGGTCATTGGGGCAGTCTGAAAAAAAGAGGGTCTGAATAGTCTGAATAGTCTGAAAACCGCCGCTCAGGGTTCATCGGCGTAGATGGCGACCTGCGCCGGAGCGGCGCTGGAGACCGCCCCCCGATACATGCCCGAGGTGTTCATGGCGAAGGCCGGGGTTCCAGTCAGGCCCATGACGATGACCCCGCCGTCGCCGCCGATGGAGCCGACGTCGGCGATCTCGGCGTCGGCCGCCGCCTGGACGGTCGCGCCGTCGGCGGTGCGGCGGCAGATGTCGCGGGCCACGGTGGAGCGGATGAAATATTCGCCGGACCCGGTGGCGGAGACCGCGCAGCCGTCCCGGTTGGAGGCGTAGGTGCCCGCGCCGATGATCGGGACGTCGCCGACCCGGCCCCAGCGTTTGGCGGTCATTCCGCCGGTCGAGGTGGCGGCGGCGAGGCGGCCCTGACTGTCCAGGGCCACGGCGCCGACGGTGCCGAACTTCTTCTCGTTCAGGGGCGGAGCGACGGCGGCTTGGGCTCCGGGTGCGGGCGCGCCGGCTCGGCGCTCGGGAAGGGGCAGGCCGGCCTCGGTCAAGGCCTTGATCAGGCCCTGCCAGCGGCGTTCGGTGAAGAAGAAGGCGGGATCGACCTGTTCCAGGCCGGCCTGGGCGGCGAAGGCGTCGGCGCCCGGTCCGATCAGCATGACGTGCGGCGACTGTTCCATCACGGCGCGGGCAGCGGCGATCGGGTGACGGGTGGTGGTCAGGCCGGCGACGGCGCCGGCGGTCAGGTCGGGGCCGTTCATGACGGCGGCGTCCAATTCGTTGCGGCCCGCGGCGGTGAAGACCGCGCCGCGCCCGGCGTTGAACAGGGGATCGTCCTCCATCACCTGGACGGCGGCCTGGACGGCGTCGAGGGCCGCGCCGCCGCTTTCCAGCACCGCCGCGCCGGCGGCCAGGGCCCGGTTCAGGCTGGCGCGATAGGCGGCGTCCTGTTCCGGCGTCAGGCCGGCCCGCTCGATCACGCCGGCGCCGCCGTGGATGGCCAGGGACCAGCGGGGGGCGTCGGTCGTGGTCGGGGCCGGGGTCCGGGGCTGAGTCTGGGCCGGGGTTTGGGCCAAGGCGGGGGATGCGGCCAGAAGGGCCAGGGCCGTCAGAGCGGACAGGGCCGCATGCCGGACTGATTTTTTCGAGTGCAGATTAGTGCGTTTTTCGGGTGGGGCGGATGCGGTCGGACCCTGGAGGGCTGGGACTGTGCTGAAGAAAGACAGTGCGGTCCGTGCAGTTCGCGTCATGGCAGGCTCCCCATTGAGGCGGTCATTGTAGCCCGGCCTCAGGGCGTGTCAGGTCGATTGCTCCGAAAATCTGAAAAAGACTGTATTTTCAGTGGCGGGGCGACCGGAATTGGGAGGGGAGCGGGCAGGGAACGGGGGCGCCCCTCAGCCCCGATGATGCAGCCGTTTCCACACCCGATAGGCGACGATGGGGGCGAAGCCGCAGACGAGGGCGGCGAGCAGCACGGTCCAGAAACCGCCGCCCAGCCAATATTCCCCCGCCGCAGCTCCGGCGCCGGCCGCAAGGACCGGGCCGAGCCAGGGCAGCCAGGTCGGCGGCCGCATCCGCATTCAGGCGTCGACCTTGATGACGCCGCGACGGATCTGGTCCAGTTCGATCGAGTCGAACAGGGCCTGGAAATTGCCGTTGCCGAAACCCTCGTTGCCCTTGCGCTGGATGATCTCGAAGAAGATCGGGCCGAACGTATCCTGGGTGAAGATCTGCAGCAGCAGGCCCTCCTCGTCCGAACCGTCGATCAGGATGCGGTTCTTGCGCATCCGCTCCACATCCTCGCCGTGGTTGGGCAGGCGTTTGTCGATCAGTTCGAAATAGGTCTCGATCGTGTCCTGGAAATCCACGCCGCGCGCCCGCATGGCCTCGACCGTCTCGAAGATGTTCTCGGTCGTCAGGGCGATGTGCTGGATGCCTTCGCCGTTGTAGCGACGGATGAATTCCTCGATCTGGGAGTTCTCGTCCTGGCTCTCGTTCAGCGGAATGCGGATGGCGCGGTCGGGGGCGATCATGGCCTGGGAGAAGAGGCCGGTCGCCTTGCCCTTGATGTCGAAATACTTCTGCTCCTCGAAGTTGAACACCGAGCCGTAGAAGCCCGACCAGGTGCGCATCTGGCCGCGACGGACATTGTGGGTCAGGTGGTCCAGAACCTCGAGGCCGACATTGTTCTTGCGCTCGGCCTCTTCCCAGCCCTCGACCTCGTCCCAGGCGTCGTACAGGGAGCCGGCGTCGCCGTACTGGTCGATCACATAAAGCAGCGAACCGCCGATGCCCTGGAGGATATAGGGATGATCGCCCAGGGCTCCGCCGTTCGCATCGGTCGCCGCGACGGCGCCGCGCGCCAGGGCGCCCTCATAGGCGGCCTTGGCGTCGGTGGTGCGGAAGGCCATGCCGTTGGCCGAGGGGCCGTGATCGGCGGCGAAGGCCTGGGCCTGGCCGTTCGGCGTGCGATGGACCAGGAAGGAGATGTCGCCCTGTTTCAGGCGGACGACGTCGGTCTTGGGGTTCACGTGGGTCTGGGTGAAGCCCATCAGTTCGAGGCGCGAAATCATCGCCTTGGGTTCAGGGCCGGTGAATTCGACGAATTCGAATCCGTCGACGCCGAGGGGGTTCTCCAGGTCGATCTGTTCCGCAGTGACCTGGTCGGGGGTTTGGTTAGAGGCCTGGTTCTGGGCTGAGGTCATGTCGTTCATGGCGCGTCTCCCGCGTAGCTTCTGAGGCGGGCTTAACCGAAAGGGGCCGCCGATTGGCGCGGAACCTAGTCGCGGACGGCCGGATCGCCAAGGCGGACCCACAGGGTCGTGATGGCGCCTAGCCCGGCAGCAGCCGTGTCGCCCATTCGGCGCCCAGCAGAAGGCCGGTCGCCACTGCGCCGAGGATCGCCACCCAGGCTGTCGTCACCGCCACGCCGCCGATGACGAACAGACCGTCACGCTGAATCAGACCGACCGCCAGAAGAGCCAGGGCCACCGAGGGGATGGTGTTGGTCAGGGGCAGGACGATGGTCAGGGTGGCCAGGATCATGAAGACCGCCGCCAGCTTCTCGCCCGGTCCGTCGGCGAAGCGACGCAGGCGGGGGCGGGACAGCCGGTCGATCCAGCCCAGTTTCGTCTCGGCGAAATCGGCCATGGCCTTCAGCCAGGATCCCTTGGCGCGCAGGTTCAGCAGCCAGCGCGGCAGCCAGGGCTCCTGGCGTCCAACCAGCATCTGGGCGGCCAGCAGGATGATGGCGATTCCGACCACCTGGGGCACGCCGTAAAGGCCCGGCACCAGGCACGGAATGGACAGCAGCAGGATCAGCAGGCCATAGGCCCGCTCGTCCAGCCGGTCGCGGATCTCGTCCAGGGTCAGGCCGGCCTCGCCCCCGTCGTCCGACAGACGGCGCAGCAGGCGGGTGATGTTCTGGCTGACGTCGTCCTGGTGCGAATCTGGGGCGGACATGGGCGCTTTAGGTCTAAGGGGAGGGAAGGGCCGAAAAGCCTTAGCATGCTCCGCGCCACGGCGAAGCCGAAACCGTCCATCGACGGCGACGCTGGAGCGGGGTAGATATTCGGACGATGAGAGACATCTATCGCCTGTTGACCCGTTGGTGGACCGCCTTCGCCCTGGCCGCGTCGGTGGTCATGCTGGCCGCGGCCCATGGGTTCGAGCGGTTCGCGGGCCTGGCGCCCTGCAACCTGTGTCTCAAACAGCGCGAGGTCTATTGGGGCGCGGTCGCCGTGGCCCTGGTGGCGACGGCCTGGACGATCCTGAGCGGAAGCCGGCGCGGCACGCCCCGGATCGCGTCCTTCCTGCTGGCGGCCGTCTTCGCCACCGGCGCGATCACCGCCGTCTTCCACATGGGCGGCGAGTATAAGTGGTGGAGCCTGCCGGCGACCTGCGCGGGCGGCGGCGACATCGACCTGGAAAGCCTGACCGCCCTGGCCCTGGGCACGGGACCGGTCCAGCGGGTGGCCATGTGCGATTCCGTGGCCTGGAGCTGGCTGGGCCTGTCGATGGCCGGCTGGAACGCCCTGATTTCGCTGGCGTTGGCCACATTCAGCCTGCTGGCGGCCAAACGCCCCAAGGACGCCCGCGCCCCCCGGATCGAAAAGGCCTGAGCCTCATGCCTGAGACCACCAGCGACATTCCTCGGGACCGCCCCCCTCTGCCTCGGCCGGGCCGGGGCGCCGACAAGGCGCGGATGGACGAGATCCTGCGCGTCGATCACGCCGGCGAATATGCGGCGGTCCTGATCTATCGCGCCCAGAAGGCCGTGTTCGAAGGCCGCAAGGCGCACGGCGACATGGTGCGCGACCTGGGCGAGATGCAGGACCAGGAGGCGGTCCATCTGGCGCGGTTCGACCGGCTGCTGAACGAACGGCGGGTTCGGCCCACGGTCATGACGCCCCTGTGGCGGATCGCGGCCTCGGCCCTGGGCGCCGGCACGGCCCTGATGGGCGAAAAGGCGGCCCACGCCTGCACCGAGGCGGTCGAGAGCGTGATCGAGAAACACTATGCCGACCAGATCGCCGAAATCGGCGACCGCGACCCGGCCCTGGCGGCCGAGCTGAAACAGTTCCGCGACGAGGAACTGGCCCACCACGACCACGCGATCGAACACGGCAGCCGCGAGGCGCCCGCCTATCGCCTGCTGTCGGGCGTGATCAAGGCCGGGTGCCGGGTGGCGATCAAGGTCAGCGAGAAGGTCTAGGTCATCTTCTCCCCACATCGTGGGGAGGGGACCGCGAAGCCGCGCCGCGCCACCTCCCCGTCGCTGCGCGACAGGGAGGAGACGGGAGCCTCAGAAGATCTCGAACAATCCCGCCGCGCCCATGCCGCCGCCGATGCACATGGTGACGACGCCGTATTTGGCCCCGCGCCGCTTGCCCTCGATCAGGACGTGGCCGGTCATCCGGGCGCCCGACATGCCGTAGGGGTGGCCGATGGAGATGGCGCCGCCCGAGACGTTCAGAAGTTCGTCGGGAATGCCCAGGGTGTCGCGGCAATAGAGGACCTGGACGGCGAAGGCCTCGTTCAGCTCCCAGATGCCGATGTCGTCCACCGTCAGGCCGTGGCGTTTCAGCAGTTTGGGCACGGCGTAGACCGGGCCGATGCCCATTTCGTCGGGCTCCACACCCGCGACGGCCATGCCGCGATAGGCGCCGAGCGGCTGAAGATTGCGTTTCACCGCCTCGCCGGCCTCCATGATGACGCAGGCGGAGGCGCCGTCCGACAGCTGCGACGCATTGCCGGCGGTGATGAACTCGCCCTGCTGGATCTCCTCGCCGCTGCCGAACACCGGCTTCAGCGACTTCAGGCCTTCCAGGGTGGTGTCGGGCCGGTTGCCCTCGTCCTTGGACAGGGTCACTTCCTTCGATGAGGTTTCGCCGGTCGCCTTGTCCGTGACCAGCATGGTGGTGGTCATCGGCACGATCTCTGCGTCCAGCCGGCCCTCGGCCTGGGCCTTGGCCGTGCGCTGCTGGGACTGGAGGGCGTATTCGTCCTGGCGGTCGCGGTCGATATTATAGCGCCGGGCCACGACCTCGGCCGTCTCCAACATCGACATATACATATGGGGCGCCAGTTTCAGCAGGGCCTCGTCCTTGCCGCGGTACAGGTTCATATGCTGGTTCTGGACCAGGGAGATGCTCTCCAGCCCGCCGCCGACCGCCATCTTCTGCTGATCGAACATCACCTGTTTGGCGGCCGTGGCGATCCCCATCAGGCCCGAGGCGCACTGGCGGTCCAGGCTCATGCCCGGAACCGAAGACGGCAATCCCGCGGCCAGGGCGACCTGGCGCGCCACATTGGTCCCGGTCGAGCCCTGCTGCAGGGCCGCGCCCATGATCACGTCCTCGATCTCGGCCGGATCGACTCCGGCGCGCTGAACCGCGTGTTTCACCGCATGGGCGCCCAGCTGCTGGGCCTGGGTGTCGTTGAAGGCGCCGCGATAGGCCCGCCCGATGGGGGTCCGGGCGGTGGAGACGATGACGGCTTCGCGCATGGGATTTCTCCTGGGGTCCGTCGCCCTGGGGGGCGATCGACTGTTTCTCGTTGCCCGAAGTTAGGCGCCTCACGTCGGGTCAACGCAAGGGCGGAGATGAACCCCGATCCCTCGACCTATCGGTCGCGCTCTCGTTATTGTGTTGAAACGGCGCCACAGTCGCCACATTCGTTGGACTGGGTGTGGAACCACGTCCGAGCCGTGCCGTTCGGCTCGGGAACGTCGGGCGACAGCTCGGCTTCGGGCATTTTTACAGAATGAGGAAGCTATGAAGCTCAAACTTCTCGCCTCCGTCGCCGTAGCGGGGCTGTTCGCAGCCGGCGCGGCCTCGGCAGAACCGAACGGCTGGTACGGCGCGATCGACGCCGGCTACCACGTGATCGACGACATCAACGCCGAGTCGTCGACCACGGGCGCGAACTGGAACTATGAAGTGAACGACGGCTGGGCGGCCTTCGCCCGTCTCGGCTATCGCTTCAACCCCAACTGGCGCGTGGAACTCGAAGGCGGCTACCGCTCGGGCGACATCGGCAAGATCCGCGCCGTGTCGGGCACCCAGGGCCTGTGCAACGTCACTCCGGCGACCGGCGGCTGCTTCTCCCCGGAAGGCGACATCGAATCCACCACCCTGATGGCGAACGTCATCTATGACTTCGGTTACGAAGCCTGGGGCGTGCGTCCGTTCGTCGGCCTCGGCGCCGGCGTGAACCGCGTCAACACCGAGACTGTCGGCAATCTGCGCGCCAACCGCGGCGCCGCCTTCGCCATCGACGACAGCTCGACCGAGTTCGCCGCTCAGGCGATCGCCGGTCTGGCCTGGGCCATCGGCGACCGCACCAACATCGACCTGACCTACCGCTACCTGACGGGCGACGCCTCCTGGGAGTCTTCCACGGTCGGCACCGGCGCCGGCGCCGGTGCCGACCGTGGTCGACTCCCAGGAGGCGTCGCCCGTCAGGTAGCGGTAGGTCAGGTCGATGTTGGTGCGGTCGCCGATGGCCCAGGCCAGACCGGCGATCGCCTGAGCGGCGAACTCGGTCGAGCTGTCGTCGATGGCGAAGGCGGCGCCGCGGTTGGCGCGCAGATAGCCGACGGTCTCGGTGTTGACGCGGTTCACGCCGGCGCCGAGGCCGACGAACGGACGCACGCCCCAGGCTTCGTAACCGAAGTCATAGATGACGTTGGCCATCAGGGTGGTGGATTCGATGTCGCCTTCCGGGGAGAAGCAGCCGCCGGTCGCCGGAGTGACGTTGCACAGGCCCTGGGTGCCCGACACGGCGCGGATCTTGCCGATGTCGCCCGAGCGGTAGCCGCCTTCGAGTTCCACGCGCCAGTTGGGGTTGAAGCGATAGCCGAGACGGGCGAA
The DNA here is from genome assembly GCF_013912065.1 of Brevundimonas sp. Classification (GTDB taxonomy): domain Bacteria; phylum Pseudomonadota; class Alphaproteobacteria; order Caulobacterales; family Caulobacteraceae; genus Brevundimonas. The sequence goes on along the minus strand of NZ_JACESA010000006.1, from coordinate 196,909 downwards.
GGCCGCCCAGCCGTCGTTCACTTCATAGTTCCAGTTCGCGCCCGTGGTCGACGACTCGGCGTTGATGTCGTCGATCACGTGGTAGCCGGCGTCGATCGCGCCGTACCAGCCGTTGGGCTCGGCCGACGCGGAGCCAGCCGACAGGGCCAGGGCGGCCGCTGCGCTGGAGGCCAGCACGAAAGTCTTCATATGCATAGGGGTTAGCCTCCGCCTGTTGTATCTAGGGCGGGTCTACCGCCTGGGCGTGTCTTATCAGCGTTGCCGTGGAAGGTCGAGGCGAAAACTGGGCGGTGGAGGGCGTGGAAATTCGCACCGTGCTATTGATGCTACAGGTGAAATTAGCAAAATAATCCCGGGCTGGACGATCTTTCGCCGTTTTGTGACCCAATCTGTCCTCGCGCCTCACATACCATCAATCATCGAGTATCAGGCGACCACCTGCATTCCCAGCCACTCGGCGACGAGGGCAGGCTTGTCCTCGCCTTCGATCTCCACCGTCAACTCGTGCTTCAACAACCAGCGGCCGGCTCCCTTGTCCTCGGCCGACAACAGGCGAAACCGTCCCCTCAGCCGCGACCCGGCCAAGACGGGCGCCAGAAACCGGAGTTTGTCGAAGCCGTAGTTGATACCCATCTTCAACCCGTCCAGAGGCTGAACGGCGTCGTAGCTCATCGCCGAAGCGAGGCTGAGGGTAAGAAAGCCGTGGGCGATGGTCCCGCCGAACGGCGTAGCCTGGGCGGCCACGGGATCCACATGGATGAACTGCCGGTCTTCGGTGCAGTCGGCGAAGGCGTCTATTCGCGCCTGGTCGACCTCGAACCATCGGGAAACCCCGACCTCACGACCGATCAGTTCCTGAAGCTCACCTGGTTTCGTCATCGCCGTCCCTTTTTTCGCTCTTGTTTCCCGAAAGGTGACCGAGACGCGAGCCGATGGGAAGGGATCAACCCTTGAAACGACCCTCAATGATTTCGGCGTAGAGGCCCGGGTCGATATTGCCGCCGGACAGGACAAGGCCTGTGATGCGGCCTTCCGCCGCAATCTTGCCGGCCAGCAGAGCCGCCAGGGACACCGTCCCGCCCGGCTCGACCACCAGCTTCAGATGGCGGAAGGCGAAACGCACCGCCTCGGCGACCTCTGTGTCGGACACCGTGACCGCCCCCGCCAACCGCTGGTTGATCGGCCAGGTCAGCACGCCCGGCATGGGCGCCATCAGGGCGTCGCAGATCGAGGGCGGTCCCTCCGGATGCCCGACCCGCATCCCGGCCGCTAGCGACCGCGCCGTATCGTCATAGGCTTCCGGCTCGACCACCAGGACGCGGGTCTCGGGGCTGCGCGCGGCCATGACCAGATTGATCCCGGCCATCAGCCCCCCGCCGGAAGCGCCGCACAGCAGCTGGTCCATCGGCGCGTCTGACTGGTCCAGCATCTCCAGAGCCGTCGTGCCCTGGCCCTCGATGATGAAGGGGTCGTCGAACGGCGGCACCAGGACCGAGCCGCGCTCGCCGGCGATGGCCGCGCCGATCGCCTCGCGGCTTTCGGTCCAGCGGTCATAGAGACGGACCTCGCCGCCGAAGCCGATCACGCCTTCGACCTTCACCTGGGGCGAATCCGACGGCATGACGATCACGGCCGCCGTCCCCACAAGGGCCGCCGCCGCCGCTACGCCCTGGGCATGATTGCCCGACGAGAAGGCGACGACGCCACGCGCTCTTTCCTCGGGGCTTAGACGGCTGATGCGGTTATAGGCGCCCCGGAACTTGAAGGCGCCGGCGCGCTGCAGGTTCTCCGCCTTCATCAGCACCCGACCGCCGACCACCGCGTTCAGAGCGGGACTTTCGATCAGGGGAGTGCGGACGGCGACGCCGTCGATCTGGCGGGCGGCGTCCAGAACGCCTTCATAGCTGGGCAGGTGCGTCGTCATATGCTCCCCTTAGCCCAACCACCGAGCGCCGCGTAAGGCGCCGACAAGGAGAGAAACCGCTTGAGCCTGATCCTCGCCATCGACCAGGGCACGACCTCGACCCGCGCCATCGCCTTCGAGGTGCGGGACCGGGATCTTCGTCCGGTCGCCGTCAGCCAGATCGAACTGGCCCAGTATTTTCCCCGCTCCGGCTGGGTCGAGCATGATGCGGCAGAGATATGGTCCGCCGTGCTCCAGACCTGCCGCGAAGTGGTGCGCAAGGCGGGCGGGGTCGATCGTTTCGCCGCCGTCGGCATCACCAACCAGCGCGAGACGGCCGTTCTCTGGGACGTTCAGACCGGCGAACCCCTGCACCGCGCCGTCGTCTGGCAGGATCGCCGTACCGCCGACGTCACCGCCCGCCTGACCGCCGAGGGCTGCGAGCCGTCGGTCCAGGCGTCGACCGGCCTGATCCTCGATCCCTATTTCTCCGCGACGAAATTCGCCTGGCTGCTGGACGCCGTGCCGGGATCACGCCAGCGGGCGGCCCAGGGCGAGGTCAAGCTGGGCACGATCGACGCCTGGCTGATCTGGAAACTGACCGGCGGCCGCGTTCACGCCACCGACGCCGCCAACGCTGCGCGGACCGCCCTGATGGATCTGAAGACGGTCGAATGGCGCGACGACCTGTGCGTCCTGTTCGACGTGCCTCGCGTCGCCCTGCCCGACATCGTCGCCTGCGCCGGCGTCGTCGCCGAGACCGAGCCGGGCCTGTTCGGGCGGCCCCTGCCCATCGCCGGATCCGCCGGGGACCAGCAGGCGGCCCTGGTCGGCCACGGCGCATTGCGGCCCGGCGACGCCAAGATCACCTATGGCACCGGCGCCTTTCTGGTCGCCAATGTGGGGTCTGAGCCGGTGGCCTCGCGCCGCCGTCTGCTCAGCACCCTGGCCTATCAGGCGCAGGACCGGACGGCCTATGCGCTGGAAGGTTCGATCTTCTCGGCCGGTTCGGCGATCCAGTGGCTGCGCGACGGGGTCGGGCTGATCTCGGAATCGCGCCAGTCGGAGGCCATGGCCCAGGGCCTGTCCGACAACGGCGGGGTCTATATGGTTCCGGGCTTCACCGGCCTGGGCGCGCCGTGGTGGGAGCCGGAGGCGCGGGGAACAGTCGTAGGCCTGACGCGGGATTCGGGTCCCGCCCATTTCGTCCGCGCCGCCCTGGAGGCCCTGGCCTATCAGACCCGCGACCTGCTGGACGCTCTGGCCGAGGACGGGGCTCCGCCGCTGAAGACGCTGAAGGTCGATGGCGGCGTAACCGCCAACAGTTTCGCCATGCAGTTCGTCGCCGACATCTGCGAGGTCGAGGTCGAACGGCCCGCCTTCCAGGAGATGACAGCCCTCGGCGCAGCCCGGCTCGCAGCCCTGGGAGTCGGCCTGCTGTCCGATCTCGAGGCGCGACCCGCCGAGGCGCCGGCCCGCTGGACCCCACGCATGTCGGCGGACGAACGGGAAAGACTGGTTTCCGGCTGGCGTCGCGCGGTGAAGGCCGCCATCATCGCGGCCCCGGATCGCGCGCAAGACGTGGCCGCTCAGGAAACGCCAGGACATCAAGCCGAATGACCGCCACAGCCCTCGACGCCCAATCCGCCTTTTCCGGCACCCGCGAGGTCGATCCCCGCTACAGGCTGGACGAGGCCGCGCTCGACGCCTGGATGGCGGCCCATGTCGCGGGCTACGCCGGCCCCCTGACCGTGCGCCAGTTCAAGGGCGGCCAGTCGAACCCGACCTATGAGCTGACCACGCCGGGCGCGGCCTATGTGCTGCGTCGCAAGCCGCCGGGCCTTCTGCTGCCCAGCGCCCATGCGGTGGACCGCGAATTCCAAGTCATATCCGCCCTCGCCGCCCAGGGCTTCCCGGTCGCCACGCCCCATGCCCTGTGCACGGACGAGACGGTAATCGGCTCGATCTTCTATGTCATGGACAAGGTAGAGGGCCGGATTTTCTGGGATTTGAAACTGCCGGGCCTGACCCCCGCCGAACGCCGGGCGATCTACGAGGCCCAGACCGATACCCTGGCGCGTCTGCACGCCTTCGACCCCGACGCCATCGGCCTGTCGGACTATGGCAAGGCGGGCAATTATTTCGCCCGCCAGGTCGGGCGCTGGACCAAACAATATCGCGCCTCGGAGATCGAACCGATCCCGGCCATGGACCGGCTGATCGCCTTCCTGCCCGACAGCCTGCCGCCCGAGGGGCCCAGCCGCATCGTCCACGGCGACTTCCGCCTCGACAACATGATCCTGGCGCCCGATGCGGCCGAGGTCCGCGCCGTGCTGGACTGGGAGTTGTCGACCCTGGGCGATCCAATGGCCGACTTCTCCTATCTGTTGATCGCCTGGGCCATTCCCGCCTCGCTCCGCAACGGCCTGGCCGGCGCCGATCTGGAGGCCCTGGGCATTCCGTCGGTCGAGGAGACGGTCGAACGCTACGCCGCCGCCACCGGCCTGCGCCCCGTCAACCTGGACTGGCTCTACGCCTATAATCTGTTCCGTCTGGCGGCCATCTGCCAGGGCATAGCCGGCCGCGTGCGCGACGGCACGGCCGCCAGCGCCCACGCCATAACCATGGCCGCCCAGGTCGCCCCCCTCAGCGACGCCGCCTGGGGGTTCGCCAGGAAGGCGGGGGCGTGACGCGGCTCATCTCGGGGTGGACGCTAGACGCCCTGCCACTCCAGCCTGCCCGGAAGGCGGTCCCGGGCGTAGTCGACCTGTAGGACTCGACGGCGCGACGGCGTGGTGGCGACCCCTGACGCGTGCAGGATAGGAGTGGCGTAAAGCCAGATGTCTCCAGCGTCGGCGAGACAGGCCCGCACGCCCCTTCGACGAACGACGGCGTCGACGTCGCCGACCGCCACTCGACCTTCAGCATGCGATCCGGGGGCGACCAGAAGCGGGGAATTATCAGCCGACACATCGTCGAGGTGAACCCGAAGCGTCGCCATTCTCGCGAGAATGTCGAACGGCGGCGCGACATGTTGCATCCCGGCCTTCATAGTCCACGGACCAAAGCCGTCCGTCTCGACCCGCTGCTTGACGCAAATGGTTCGGTCCTGATGCCAGCCCAGAGACCAATTGGACTCAGCTGTCTTGTCGAAGAGAATCGCTCTTACCGGCCGGCTCTCGGCTCCAAGCATCGTCGCGGCGACCGATCCGATCTGACCCTCTGCAGCCAGAAATGCGTTGATTGGGTCGAGACCGTGAAAACGCACGCCCGCGTGCCCGGACGGCAGACCCGCTAGGGCGGATCGCAAAGCGTCGAGGCAATCAGCCACTGCGCCGCGAAAACGTTGCGCGCCGTCTCGCGTGAAGCTGAGCCCATCGGCGTCCATGGCCGTCAGATTCTAGTTCCTGACCGCCGCGCCCAGGATGCGACGGTCGGTCTTGCCCTGGATCATCACCACCACCGCCTCGTCGGCCTGGGTCTCAGGCAGGTCGAACAGGGCGGGGCGGCCGCGCCAGTCGCCCAGGCGGACGACGTCGCGCACCACATTGACGTGGCGGACTTCCCGGCCCCGGTTTTCGCCGCGCGCAACCTCGACCACCTGGGGGCCAGGGATATAGGTGACAGCCACGACCTCGGCCCCCCCCGCCGGCGGCCGGCCCGAGCCGATCCCTACGCGGTCGCCGGTCTCGCGGAACTCGATTTCAGGCGGCCAGACCTGACGGCCGGCCTCCTCGACGATGGCGGTCTCCAGCTCCAGTCCGCGCGCGCCGGACACCTGGCGGCGGCCGTCGATCACCACCTGGGGCGTCGAGACGCCCCGCTGGCGCAGGGCGGCGCGATAGGCGCGCTGACGTTGAGCGAACTCGGGCCTGGCGAAGGTGTCGGTCCAGCCCAGATAGTCCCAGTAGTCGACGCCATAGGTCAGGGCGATGACGCCAGGCTCGGCGGCCGCGCGCTCCAGCACCGCATTGGCCTCGATACAGCCGCCGCAGCCTTGGGCGGTGAACAGTTCGACGACCACGGGCGGACCGACCTGGGCGTCGTGGCGGGCCGTGGCGGCTCGCGCCGCGGGGGCGCGGGCGCCAGCGGGCTGGGCCGCCGACGCCATGGACAGCAGGGCGCCCGCCGTCATCGTCGCCGCTATGACCCAGACCCTGTGTTTCATGACGACGTTCTTAACCACCGTCCGCACGGGCCGCGCCTCATATTCGCGTGAAGCCTCCAGACCAGCCGCCGCCCGCGCGCCCGCATTAATCCATCAGCTGTTGCGACAGATAGACATAGTGGCGCGCCCAGCGACGAGCGTTGGCGACCGGATCGGCGTCGTTGGAGTGACCGCCGGCCGTATCCTCGTAATAGAGATGGTCATGGCCCTGGTCGCCCAGCCGGGCGGCGAACTTGCGCGCATGACCCGGATGGACCCGGTCGTCGCGGGTGTTGGTCGTCACATAGACACGCGGATAGTCCACGTCCGGCCGTAGCTGCTGATAGGCCGAATATTTCGCGATCCATTCGGCTTCTTCCGGAATGCGCGGATCGCCGTATTCGCCGATCCAGGACGCCCCGGCCGGCAGCTCGTGATAGCGCAGCATGTCGACCAGAGGGCTTTCGATCACCGCCGCATTGAACAGCTCCGGATGCTGGGTGATCGACACCGAGGTCAGGACCCCGCCGTTCGATCGACCATAGATGCCCAACCGACGCGGGCTGGTGACGCCCCGCGTCTCCAGGTCGCGCGCCACGGCGGCGAAGTCGTCGAAGGCGCGCTGGCGGTTTCCATCCAGCGCCGCCTGGTGCCAGTCGGGCCCGAACTCGCCGCCGCCGCGGATATTAGCCTGGACGAAGACGCCGCCCCGCTCCAGCCACAGCTTGCCCATCTCGGGCTTGTAGGCCGGATTCAGGCTGATCTGGAAACCGCCATAACCCAGCATGATGGTCGGGTTGGACCCGTCCAGCTTCATGTCGCGCGGCCGGGTGATGAAGTACGGGATTTTCGTCCCGTCGGTCGAGGTGGCCTCATACTGCTCCACCACATGGGTCGAGGCGTCGAACTTGGCCGGCGCGGACTTCAGCTCGGTCAGGGCGCTCGAACCGACCGAGGCCAGGCTCAACGTCGGCGGCGTCAGGAAGCCCTGGGTCGAGACAAAGACCTGGCCTTTCGACTTGGAGGAATCGCCCAGTCCGACGGCGACATTCTCCGGCGTGGCCACGTCCTGACGACGCCACCCGAACTCGCCGCCGTTCTCGAACACGGCCAGCCGCCCAGCCACATTATCCGACAGGGAGGCGACAACATGCCGATCGAGGACCCGCACATCGCCCAGCGACTGCCGCTCGCCCGACTCATAGATCATCGCGGCCTGATTGCTGACGCCCAGGTCCGTCGGAGCGGTCTGAAGGCTCGACAGGGTCATCGCCAGCAGCGAGCCGGCCTTGTAGTCGAGACCTCTGAAGGTCCACGCCTCGTCGTTCGAGAAGATCAGCAGTCTTCCCTGGGCGCCGAAGACGTTGACCCGGTCCGGCAGGGCCAGACGCGTGGGGGTTCCGTCATGAGAGAGGCTCCAGGTCTCGGACCGGAAGGTGTCCAGCGGGCGGGTGATGATCACCGCCGTGACCTTGCCCTCCTTGTCGCGATAGACGGCCGGGCTGACGCCGTAACCGCCGTCCGAGGCGTCGCCCCGATAGTCCTCGACCGCCTGGGCCAGGGTCTGGCCGCGCTTCAGGGTCTTGACGATGAAGGGATAGCCCGACTCGGTCATGGTCCCGGCGCCGAAGTCGGTGGCGACCAGAAGCGTGTCGCGATCCAGCCATTCGATCCGGTGCTTACCTTCGGGCAGGTTGAAGCCGGCGCCTACGAACTGCTTGGTCGTCAGGTCGAACTCGCGCACGACCACCGCATCCTTGCCGCCGTCCGACAGATTGATCAGACAGCGGGTGTCGTCCGGCGCCAGGCAGTCGGCGCCCTTGAACACCCAGTCCCGGCCCTCAGCTTTCGACAGGGCGTCGATGTCCAGCAAGGTCTCCCACTGCGGCGTCGCCGACCGATAGGACTCCAGCGAGGTTCGGCGCCAGACGCCCTTGGGATTCGCCGCATCCTGCCAGAAGTTGCCGACCCCGTCGCCGAGGAAGGCCGGCGTGGGGATCCGGTCGGTGGCGGTCAGGATGGCCTGGGCCTCCTGGCGGAAGGTGTCGTAGCGAGGGTCGCCGGTCAGGGCCGCGAGGGACTTCCTGTTCTCCTCGGCGACGAAGGCCATGGCCTCGGCCCCGTCCACCTGTTCCAGCGCCAGATGATCGTCCGCCGCCGCGACGCCGGCCGGGGTCAGATCGCGGGGGAAGTGAGGCGGCGGCCGGTCATTGGTCGTGACGAAGATTTCCTCGGCGCCCCTCATGGCGGGCGTGCTCGCGCAGGCGCCGAGCAGAAGCGCCGGGATAGCGGCGGACAGGATCAGGTGTCGCATGGCTTGGAATACTCCGCTCGTCCCTGTGAAGCCGGGACCGAGACCTTTGGGCGTTCGGCGCCGCCCATTCGCATAGACCTTCATCCCAGCCGCCGAACCTCACGAAAGCACTGGGTCCCGGCTTTCGCCGGGATGAGCGGATTGAGAGAGCCTATTCCTGCGTCGGCGCATCTATCAGGCGGCGCGACAGATAGGTGTATTCCAGCGCCAGCCGCCGCGCCGTCTCACGCAGGTTCGCTGCCGCGCCATGGCCGCCGTCGGTGTTCTCGTAGAACAGCACCGGATAGCCCAGCTCCTCCAGACGCGCCGCCGCCTTGCGGGCATGGCCCGGATGGACCCGGTCGTCCTTGGTCGAGGTATGGATGAAGACCTCCGGATAGGGCTGGTCGGCGCGCAGGTTCTGATACGGCGAATAGGCCTGGATCCAGGCGCGCTGTTCGGGAACGTCCGGATCGCCGTATTCGCCGATCCAGCTGGCGCCGGCCAACAGCTTGTGGAAGCGCAGCATGTCGAACAGGGGCACCTGGATGACGGCGGCGTTGATCAGATCGGGCCTCTGGGTCAGCATCGCCCCCATGAACAGGCCGCCCTGCGACCCGCCCATGACGCCCAACTTCGGCTGGCTGGTGATGTCGCGGGCGATCAGGTCGAGCGCCACGGCCTGGAAGTCCTCGTGCGCGCGCTGGCGGTTCTGTTGCAGGGCCGCCTCGTGCCAGCGCGGACCGAACTCGCCGCCGCCGCGCGTATTGGCGATGACATAGACGCCGCCCCGCTCCAGCCACAGCTTGCCGACCGTGGCCGAATAGCCGGGCAGCAGCGAGCTTTCGAACCCGCCATAGCCGTACAACAGGGTCGGGTTCGATCCGTCCAGCGGCATGTCCGACTTATGGACCACGAAATAGGGGATCATCGTCCCGTCGGCCGAGCGGGCCTCGTGCTGGTCCACCGTCATGCCGGTCGCGTCGAACTTGGCCGGCATCGACTTGACCTGATCGACCGCGCCGGTCGCCCCATCGGCCAGCCACAGGCTGGACGGGTTCAGATAGCCAGTGACGCTGACGAAGACCTTGTCGTCGGTCTCGGAGGCCGAGCCCACCCCGACCGAGACGTTCTGCGGCAGGTCAAGAGTGGTGTGGGTCCACTCCGTCTCGCCGGGCGAATAGACCCGCACCGACCCGCGCACATTGTCATACAGGGCCACGACCAGGGTGTTGCGCGTGGCGTTGACCCCTTCCACGGCCTGGCGGTCGGTCGGGCGCAGCACCAGGACGGCGGGCGTGGTCTGGTCTTCCAGCCAGGCGTCCAGCGGCCAGGCGATCAGGTCGCCGCTCTTGAAGTCCTGACCCGACGGCGCGGTCCAGTCCTGTTTCAGCGACACCACCAGCTTGCCGGCGACCAGTCCGGTGATGTCCGACTTGGCGGGCAGGGCCAGCTTCACCACCGAACTGTCGGCCGTCACGCGATAGGTTTCGGACGAATAGAAGTCGACGGACCGGTTGATCAGCGTCGCCTTCAGCACCCCGTCGGCGTCGCGCAGCGTGTAGCCGGACACCGAGACGTCGGTCGGCTCGCCCACAAACAGCACCTCGGCCTGATCCGGCGACTGGCCGCGCGTCATCCGCTTGACCACCATCGGATAGCCCGAGTTGGTCAGGGTGCCGGCGCCGAAATCACGCGCGATCAGCAGGGTGTCGCTGTTGATCCAGGCCGCCCCGCCCTTGGATTCCGGCAGGAAGAAGCCTCCGTCGACGAAGCTGCGGGCGACCGTGTCGAACTCGCGCAGGGTCACCGCGTCCTTGCCGCCGTTCGACAGGCTGATCAGGCAATAGCGTTCTTCCGGCGCCAGGCAGGTCGAACCCTTGTAGACCCAGTTGGCGCTCTCCGCCTCGGCGAGGGCGTCGATGTCGAGCACCGTCTCCCACTGGGGCTCGGGCGTGCGATAGGAGTCCAGCGTCGTGCGGCGCCAGACGCCGCGCACATGCTCGGCGTCCTGCCAGAAATTATCGATATGGCCGTCGTGGGTGAAGCCCGGCGACGGGATCCGGTCGCGCGCCTGGACGATCGCCAGCGCCTCGGCGTGCAGGGTCTCATAGCGCGGGTCGCCCTGCAGCACGCCCAGCGAATGGGCGTTGTGCGCCTTGACCCACTCCATGGCCCGTTCGCCCTCGACGTCCTCCAGCCAGACATAGGGATCGGTCGCCTCGCTGGTCGCGAAGCCGGAGTCCGAGGCTGGAACGGAAGCAGGAGCAGGGGCGGTCTGGGCCATGGATACCGACGTCAGGCTGGTGGAGGCGAGAAGGGCCGCGAGCACGGCGGCGGATGAGCGGATCATGGACAGTCCCCGGAGATAAGCCCGGCACCTTAACGGCGGAGGCGTACGCGGCAAGGCGAGGACCCGACCCTTACCGTTTTGTCATCTTTCCTCAGCCCTCGTCGGGAATACAGATCAGATTGCCACAGGCCTTGCAGTGGACTGCGTCCGGGTCGTGCGTCTGAAGACCGCAGCGCTCGCAGGGGAAACGCACCTTGTGCGGCTTGATCAGAGCCTGGGCCAGACGCAGGAACAGGGTGATCCCCACCAGCATGATGGCGATGGACAACAGCTTGCCCAGAGACCCTGGCAGGGTCACGTCGCCGAAGCCGGTCGTCGTCAGGGTCGCGACGGTGAAATAGAGGGCGTCGATATAGCCGCTGATCCCGTCATGGCCCCTGAAGGTCGCATAGACGAAGCCGGTCACGACGAAGACGAAGGTCACGAGGCCCGAAAGCGCCCGCACGATCCCCTCGACCCGTGTGTCGTCGAACCGTGCCCCGACGGTTCGCCAGAAGAAGTCCGAATTCAGCAGGGTCCACAGCCGCAGCATCCGCAGGAAGCCGAGGTTGAACAGCCAGGCCGGAAACAGCAGGGTCGCCAGAATGAAGAGATCGAGCCAGACGATGGGGCGCTTCAGCCAGTCGCGAATGTCGGAATAGGCATAGGCCCGCGCCGCCAGATCGGCCGCCAGCAGGGCCGCGACCAGATAGTCCAGGGCGTAGAAGGCCCAGCCCATGTTCTTCAGGATCGGCGCCGCCAGGAAGAAGGCGATGATGGCGAAGTCGATGACGATCACCGTCAACCGGAACTTCACCGCAGGCGGCTGGCTGCCGTGATATAGATAGCGCAGCCGCGCGCGTAGCCGCAGGCCGTCTTCCCGAGATTCCGTATCGGTCTGAGCCAAATCAACCTTCCGCTCACCCGGGGAGAGCCGGGACCCTATGAGAGCGGCGCACTCAATCGTTTACCGCCCGTCCTGTCCAACGGTTCCACCGTGCGTCCGCCAATTTGATCCTTGTAGGCGCGAAAGAGGGAATGACCATGTCTGGCCGTTTCGCACCGCCGCAGGCTGGACTATATCCCGGCCATGATCCGTCCCTTCGTCAAGATGAACGGCGCCGGCAATGATTTTGTCGTCGTCAATGCGCTGGAACAGCCGTTCCGCCCGACCGAGGAGCAGATCCGCTCTCTGGCGGACCGCGCATCGGGCGAGGGTTTCGACCAGCTGATCGCCATTGAGCCGTCTGACAGTGCCGACGCCTTCATGCGGGTCTGGAACGCCGACGGCTCCATGGTCGAGACCTGCGGCAACGCCCTGCGCTGCGTGGGCTGGATGCTGATGGAGGCGAACGGCGCCGATCGGGTCACCATCGACACCGCCGCCGGCCCGACCACCGCGGTCCGCGCCGGCGACCGCAGGGTTACGGTCGACATGGGCAGACCCCGCCTCGACTGGACCCAGGTGCCGCTGTCCGAAGAGATGGACACCCGCGGCATCGAGCTCCAGCTGGGTCCGATCGACGATCCGGTCCTGCACACGCCCGGCGCCGTCTCCATGGGCAATCCGCATGTGGTCTTCTTCACCGACCGCCAGGATGACGGCTTCGTCGCCGGCTCGGGCTCCCTGGTCGAGCATCACCCCCTGTTCCCCGAGGGCGTCAATGTCGGTTTCGCCCATGTGCTGGACCGCGACCGCATCCGCCTGCGGGTCTGGGAGCGGGGCGCCGGCCTGACCAGAGCCTGCGGCACCGGCGCCTGCGCGGCCCAGGTTGCGGCGGTCCGGCGAGGCCTGACAGATCGCAAAGCGACGGTTGTCGTCGACGGCGGCGAACTGGTCATCGACTGGGACCAGGCCAACGACCACGTCCTGATGACAGGCCCGGTCGAGATCGAACGCACCGGCGCCCTCCCCTTCTGAAGCCATCGCTTGAGAAGTCGCCACGGATTGACGCTGACGCGAACGGAAACTTCCAAATCCACCCGGTCGCCTTCCGAGGGGTCAAGACTTGGCGTGACCCTTTCCAGCCTCTAGGACACGAAGGGTTACAGCCTCGCCGACGCCCTGGACGCCACCCATGCCCGATCAAACCGACAAACAGACTTTCTCCGACCAGGAGGCGCTGGACTTCCACCTCTTCCCGACGCCGGGCAAGATCTCGATGGCGCCGACCAAGCCGATGGCGACCCAGCGCGATCTGTCGCTGGCCTATTCGCCGGGCGTGGCCGTGCCGGTCCTGGCGATCGCCGCCGACGCGGACAAGGCCTACGACTATACCTCCAAGGGCAATCTGGTCGCCGTCATCTCGAACGGCACGGCCATTCTGGGTCTGGGCAACCTGGGCCATATGGCGTCCAAGCCGGTTATGGAGGGCAAGTCGGTCCTGTTCAAACGGTTCGCCGACGTCGACAGCTTCGACGTCGAGGTCAAGACGACCGATCCGGACGAATTCATCACTGTCGTCAAGAACATCGGCGATACCTGGGGCGGCATCAATCTGGAGGACATCAAGTCCCCCGAATGTTTCGTCATCGAGTCCGAGCTTCAGGACCTGCTCGACATCCCCGTCTTCCATGACGACCAGCACGGCACGGCCATCATCTCGACCGCCGGCCTGATCAACGCCTGCCATGTCGCGGGCAAACGGCTGGACGAGGTCAAGGTGGTGCTGGCCGGCGCCGGAGCGGCGGGTCTGTCCTCGATCGCCCTGATGAAGGCCGCGGGGGTCAAGGCCGAGAACACGGTGATCTGCGACCGGGACGGCGTCGTCTATCAGGGCCGTGAGCACGGCATGGACCAGTGGAAGGCCGCCCACGCCACGAACACCTCCCTGCGCACCCTCGCCGAGGCCATGGTCGGCGCCGACGTGGTGCTGGGCCTGTCGGCCAAGGGCGCCCTCACCAGGGAAATGGTGGCCTCGATGGCCCCCAATCCAATCATCTTCGCCATGGCCAACCCCGACCCCGAGATCACGCCTGAGGACGTCAAGTCGGTCCGGTCCGACGCCATCATCGCCACCGGCCGTTCGGACTATGTGAACCAGGTCAACAACGTCCTGGCCTTCCCCTATCTGTTCCGAGGCGCCCTGGACGTGCGGGCCCGCCGCGTGAACCACGAGATGAAGGTCGCCTGCGCCCAGGCCCTGGCCGCCCTGGCGCGCGAGGACGTGCCGGACGAGGTCGCCGCCGCCTATCGCGGCCGCAAGCTGAAGTTCGGCCCGGACTATATCATTCCGACCCCGTTCGACCCGCGCCTGATCTGGTACATCCCGCCCTTCGTGGCCCAGGCGGCCATGGATACGGGCGTGGCCCGGGTCCAGATCGAGGACATGGACGCCTATCGCAACGCCCTGCGTTCACGCGTCGATCCGTCCGCGGCCCTGATGCAGAAAATCAATTCGGCGGTGCGCGGCGGTCCCAACAAGCGGGTCGTCTTCGCGGAGGGCGAGGAGCTCGCAGTCATCCGCGCCGCCTGGGGCTTCAAGCAGGCCGATCTGGGCACGCCGATCTTGGTCGGGCGCGAGGATCTGATCCGCCAGAACGCCGCCGAGGCCGGTCTGAACTTCGACGACCTGGGCATAGAGATCACCAACGCCCGCGTCTCCGAACACAATGTCGAGGACACCGACTGGCTGTATGAGAAGCTGCAGCGCCGGGGCTATCTGCGCCGCGACGTGGCGCGGATGATCAATCAGGACCGCAACTATTTCGCCGCCACCCTGGTCGCCAAGGGCCGGGCCGACGCCATGGTCGCCGGCGTCACCCGCAACTTCAACATGGCCCTGAAGGAGGTCCAGCGCGTGCTGGACGTCGAGGACACCCTGATCGGCCTGTCGATCCTGCTGGCCAAGGGCCGCACCCTGTTCGTCGCCGACACCACGATCCACGAACTTCCGAACGCCGACGAGCTGGCCGATATCGCGATCAAGGCGGCCGAGACGGTGCGCAGGCTGGGCCGCAATCCGCGCGTGGCCTTCCTCAGCTATTCCACCTTCGGCAACCCGCCCGGCGACCGCGCCGAGAAGGTGCGCGAGGCCATCCGCATCCTCGACAAGAAGGGCGTCGACTTCGAATACGAAGGCGAAATGCCGCCGGAGGTCGCGCTCGATCCCAAGGGCCACTCGGCCTATGCCTTCAATCGCCTGACCAAGCCGGCCAACGTCCTGGTCATGCCGGCCATCCATTCGGCCGCCATCTCGACCAAACTGGTCCAGGCCCTGGGCGGCGCCACCGTGATCGGCCCGCTGCTGGTCGGTCTCGAGAAGCCGGTGCAGATCGTCTCCCTGGGCGCCTCGGTCAGCGAGATCATCACGGCGGCGACCTTCGCCGCCTATGACGCCGGCCCCGCCTTCCAGGGTTCAGGCTTGACCTCGGCCCCGCCGCCGCCCGCGTCCACGATCAAGACGCCGAGCACCGCGGTGCCGCCGACCGCCTGACCATGAGCGAGCCCGGTTCATTCCCGCCCGCCGCCCCCCCGCCACGGCGGGTGGAGCCGGGCCTCTATCTGGTGGCGACGCCGATCGGGAACCTGCGCGACATCACGCTCAGGGCCCTCGACGTGCTCGCCGCCGCCGACCTGGTCCTGGCCGAGGACACCCGCGTGACCGCCAAACTGCTGACCGCCTATGGGCTGAAGGCGAAGCTGGAGCGGTGCGACGACCATGCCTCGGCCCGCGCCGCCGAACAGGCGATCGAGCGTCTGAGGAACGACGAGGTCGTGGCCCTGGTCTCCGACGCCGGCACCCCCCTGGTGTCCGACCCCGGCTTCGTCGTGGCCCGCGCCGTGATCGCCGAAGGCCTGCCGGTCCATCCGATCCCCGGCCCCTCCAGCCTGCTGGCGGCCCTGTGCATCGCCGGACTGCCCGCCGACCGGGTGCTTTTCGCCGGCTTTCTGCCGCCCAAGACCGCCGGCCGCGTCGCCGCACTCGAAGACCTGAAGGCTCAGCGCCAGACCCTGGTCTTCTTCGAAAGCGGGCCCCGTCTGCGCGACAGCCTGACCGACATGGCCGCCGTCCTGGGGCCTCGCCCCGCCGCCGTGGCCCGCGAACTGACCAAACTCTACGAGGAATGCGTGCGCGGCCCGCTGGACGCACTGGCGGCCGATCCGCGCCTCGACGGACCCAAGGGCGAGATCGTCGTCGTTGTCGGCCCCGGCGAGGCCGCCGTCGCCTCGGCCGCCGACGCCGACGCGGCCCTGACCGAGGCCCTGACCCGGCTGGCGCCGGGCGAGGCGGCGTCGGAGGTGTCGCGCGCCCTCGATCTGCCGCGCAAGCCCCTGTATCGCCGCGCCCTGGAGCTCCAGGGCCGATGATCGACCGCCTGCCCCGCCCGGCGCCGAACCGTCGTCCCAAGGCGGCCTGGCGTCAGGCGAAGGGCGGCGCGGCCTTCAAGACCGGGCACGCGGCGGAATGGATCGCGGCCCTGTGGCTGATGGCCAAGGGCTATAGGGTGCTGGGCTTCCGCCTGAAGACCCGGTCTGGCGAGATCGACCTGCTGGCCCGTCGCGGCCGGGTCCTGGCCGTGGTCGAGGTCAAGCGCCGCACCACTCTGGAGCGCGCGGTCCTTGCGTTGAAGCCCGCCCAGCACGACCGGCTGGTGGCGGCGGGCGAGGCCCTCCGGCGCGGTCGTCCCGGCCTGCAACCTCTTGATTTGAGAATTGATATGGTGGCGCTGGCTCCACGGCGCTTTCCGCGTCATCTTCGCGGCGTCCAGAGACACGGCGGGGGCTGAAGGGATCTTATGACGCGGGAGGAGGCCGAAGGCGTCCTGACGACGGCCGGAGAGGCCGGCGACGAAGGCTTCCCCCTGCTGGAGGCAGCGATCGCCTGCGCCATCCACGACTATCCGTTCCGCGACGCCGAGCCGGTGCGCACCCTGGCCCGCAGCGCCTGCGAGCGGCTTAGGGAACGGATCGGCGGCGAAAGCCCCGACGACGCCCTGTCCGAGACCATGGCCGCCGACCTGCGGCTGAACGGCGATCTGCTCCACTACGACCATCCCTCCAACACGGACATCATCGATGTGGCCGAGCGTCGGCGCGGCCTGTCGGCGGTTTTGGCGGTCTTCTATCTGCATGCCGCCAGGGCGGCGGGGCTGAAGGCGGCCGGGGTCGACTTCCCCGGCCATTTCCTGGTTCGGGTCGAGACGACCGAGGGTCCGGTGGCCCTGGACCCTTTCAGCCAGGGGCGGCTGGTCCTGCCCAGCGAACTGACCCGCCGCGCCCTTCGCGCCGGCCTGACGCCGCATGTCGCGGACCGTCTGGATTTGCTGATGGCCCCGGTGACCGACCGTCAGTCCTTGATCCGGCTACAGAATCTGTTGTTCAGCCGCGCCATCCGCAGTCAGGACTACGACGCCGCCGAACGATCCGCCCTGCGCCGCGCCCTGCTGGACCCCGACGACCATCGCCCCTGGCTCGACGTCGCGGCGGCCCGCGAAAAACAGGGCGCCCTGGCCGGCTCGCTCGACGCTCTGTCCCGCGCCCGCGGTCTGGACGGCGTCGAGGAAGCCCGGCGCAACACGACCTTCGAGCGCGTGCGGATGCGGCTGAACTAGTTTTTCTTCGTCATTCCGGGCGAAAGAGAAGCGGTCAAACCGCCTCGCCCCGCAGCAGGCGCGGCAGATCGCCGGTCGCCCCGCCGGCCTCCTGCATGAAGGCGCGGCGCAGCGGCCCGATCCGGTTCACCGCCGCCATGCCCAAGTCGCGCGCCAGACGGACCGTGGCGATATCGTTCGAGAACAGGCGCACGAAGGCGTCGAAACCCGCCGCCAGGGCGGCGTTGTCGAACCGGCGCCAACGAGCATAGCGCTCCAGCACCGTCTCGGCGCCCAGGTCCTCACCCAGGCGCGCGGCGTCGGCCAGAACCTCGGCCAGGACGGCGGCGTCCTTCAGTCCCATGTTCAGCCCCTGACCCGCCACCGGATGCACCCCGTGGGCGGCGTCGCCGATCAGGGCCAGGCGCGGCGCCGTCAGTGCCTCCGCCAGGCTCAGCGACAACGGATAGACGAAGCGCGGCCCCTCGACCTCGGCCCCGTCCAGGAACTCGCCGAAGCGCCGCATCAGATGGGCGTGGAAGGCGGCGTCGGAGGCGTCGCGCAGCGCCTCGGCCCGCCGCGTCGTCTCGGTCCAGACCAGGCTGGCGCGCTGATCGGTCAGGGGCAGGATGGCGAACGGCCCGCTGGGCAGGAAATATTCGTGGGCCACATTGCCGTGGTCGCGGCCCAGCCGGACGGTGGCCACCACCCCGCTCTGACCATAGGACCAGCCGACGGTCTCGATCCCGGCGGCGCGTCGCACGGTCGAACCCCGCCCCTCGGCGCCGACGACGAGGGGCGCGATCAGCGTCGATCCGTCCGCCAGTGTCACCGTCGCCTTGCCCGCGTCGCGTTCCACCTGGGCCACCGACGCCGGCGCGCGCACTGCGATCCCCGCCGTCGTGACCGCCTCGGCCAGGGCCACGCGGATACGCCGGTTTTCGACCATATAGCCCAGGGGTTCGCCACCGGTGCGGCCGCCGATCTCGTCGGCGTCGAACCGCAGGAAGGCCGGCGAGGCGGCGCGACTTGCCGCGCCCGGCCGCCGCCCGTCGGTCACCAGAATATGATCCATCCGGCAGGCGTGCGGCCGCAGGCTCTCGCCCAGGCCCAGGGCGTCCAGCATCCGGAAGGTCGAAAAGGCGATGGCGGTCGAACGGCCGTCGAAGCTCGGCGCCAGCTGGACGCTGAACGGCTGCGGATCGACCATCACCACCTTCAGCCCGCCCTGCGCCGCCGCCAGGGCGAAGGCAGCCCCGGTCAGTCCCGCGCCGGCGATGACGATGTCGTAGGATTCTGTATCGGCCATGGAGACGTTTTCGCCCTGCGCGAACCAAAGGTCCAGAGGACGAAACGCGCAGGGGTCTCGCTGGTAAACAGGCTCTTAACCCTGCGGATGCGACAAGGACCGTCGAACGTCAGCCGCCCGGAAGGTCACGCCTTTCATGTCCACCGCCCTCGCCGTCGGCCGTCAGGCCTGGATCAGCGCCCGCATCCTGTGGGAGGCGCCCTTCGTGGTGCGGTTCCGGGGCGTGCTTCAGGCCCTGCTGGCGACCCTGCTGCTGATCGCCCTGGTCTCGTGGAACCCGGCCGACCCCAGTCTGAACGCCGCCTCCAGCCTACCCGTCACCAACTGGCTGGGCGCGAACGGAGCCCTGTTCGCCGATCTGTTCATGCAGTCCCTGGGTCTGGCGGCCTGGCCCGCCGCCCTGTTGCTGGTCGCCTTCGGCCTGGCCCGCGCGATCGGCGACGCCCTGCAGCAGAGACTGAAGCCGACCCCGCCCAAGGCCCTGGCCGCCACCGGCGGAACCCTGGCCCTGGCCGCCGCCCTCGCCGCCCTCGCCGCCCCCGCCGCCTGGCCCCTGGCGGCCGGTCTCGGCGGCCTGTGGGGCGACGCCGTCACCGGCCTGACCGCCCAGGGAATCGCCGCCCTGCGCATCCCCGGCGGCCGGATCATCGCGGGTCTGGTGTTTCTTGTCGCCGGGCTGTGGCTGACCGGCTACGCCATCGGCGTCCGGGCCATGGATTTCGTCGACGCCCTGCACTGGGGCCGGTCGTTGCGCGCCCCGGCCGCCCTGGCCCCCGCTCCGGCGGTCAAGAAGGCCCGCGCCAAGGCGCCGGCCAAGGCCAGGCCCGAACCCCGCTCCGCCGCGCCGATCCACGACGGCCCCACCCCCGACGCCGTCGAGGCCGAGTCCGCCCAGACCGCCTACGACGACCTGCCGCCGTGGGAGGACGACCTCGCCCCGACCCCTGCGCGGGCCGCCCCCCGCTCGGTCGAACCGCGCGTCGCCGCGGTCAAGGCGCCCAAGCCCCGCAAGGAAGACGCCGATCAGCAGGCCTTCGACTTTGTCCGACCCGAGGGCGCCTTCGACCTGCCGCCGCTGGGAATTCTGACCAAGCCGGCCCAGCGGGTCGGGGCGGTCGACGAGGATTCGCTGAAACAGAACGCCAAGATGCTGGAAGGCGTGCTGCAGGAGTTCGGCGTGCGCGGCGTGATCGACCAGATCCGCCCCGGCCCGGTCGTCACCCTGTACGAACTGGTCCCTGCGCCGGGCGTCAAGCACGGCCGCGTCGTGGCCCTGGCCGACGACATCGCCCGCTCGATGTCCGCCCGCGCCTGCCGCATCTCGGTGGTCCAGGGCCGCAACGCCATCGGCATCGAACTGCCCAACGCCAAGCGCGAAACCGTCTATCTGCGCGACCTGCTGTCCAGCGCCGAATACGACAAGAAGGGCCATCTGCTGCCCCTGGCTCTGGGCGAGACCATCGGCGGCGAGCCCTATGTCGCCGACCTGGCCCGCATGCCCCACCTGCTGATCGCGGGCACCACCGGCTCGGGCAAGTCGGTCGGGGTCAACGCCATGATCCTGTCGATCCTGTACCGCCACTCCCCCGCCGAGTGCCGCTTCATCATGATCGACCCCAAGATGCTGGAGCTGTCGGTCTATGATGGCATCCCGCACCTGCTGGCGCCGGTCGTCACCGACCCGAAGAAGGCCGTCGTCGCGCTGAAATGGACGGTGCGCGAGATGGAGGATCGCTATCGCCGCATGTCCAAACTGGGCGTGCGCAACATCGCCTCCTACAACGAGCGCGCCCGCGAGGCCCAGGCCAAGGGCGAGCATTTCGAACGCACGGTCCAGACCGGCTTCGACGACCAGGGCCGCCCGGTCTATGAATCCGAGAAGATCCGGCCCGAGCCCCTGCCCTTCCTCGTTGTGGTCATGGACGAAATGGCCGACCTGATGCTGGTCGCCGGCAAGGACGTCGAAGGCGCCGTCCAGCGCCTGGCCCAGATGGCGCGCGCCGCCGGCATCCACCTGATCATGGCGACGCAACGCCCGTCGGTCGATGTCATCACCGGCACCATCAAGGCCAATTTCCCGACCCGGATCAGCTTCCAGGTCACCTCCAAGATCGATAGCCGCACCATCCTGGGCGAACAGGGCGGCGAGCAACTGCTGGGCCAGGGCGACATGCTCTATATGGCCGGCGGCGGCCGCATCACCCGCCTGCACGGCCCCTTCGTCGACGACAAGGAAGTCGAGGACGTCTGCAAACACCTGAAGGCCCAGGCCGAGCCCGACTATCTGGACCTGATCACCGACGAACCGGACGGCGACGGAGACAACGGCTTCGACGAGGGCGGCAACGGCGGCTCGGGCGACGACCTCTACGACCGCGCCGTGGCCGTCGTCACCCGCGACCGCAAGGCCTCGACCAGTTACGTCCAGCGTCGGCTGCAGATCGGCTACAACCGCGCCGCCTCGCTGATCGAGCGGATGGAACAGGAGGGCGTGGTCAGTCCCGCCAATCATGCGGGCAAGCGCGACGTCCTGGCCGGTCCGCCGCCGATGGTCTGAGGCCCCCAAGCTTCAATTTCTGGCCTCAGAGACCCAGACGCCGCGCCCGCCCGGCGATCTCCAGCAGAAGGCGTTCGGCGATCAGCTGGTCGGGCATGCCCGTCGTCTTGGTGGCGACGTCGGCGGTGTTGATGCTGTCCAGAACCTCGTCCAGCGCTTCCAGCCGCCAGGCGCGGGCCTGACGCAGCATTTCCGCCTCCTGTTTCCAGAAGACCCCGGCCGCCTTGGCGGCTTCTTTCGCTCCGGCCCCGTTGGCCTGGAGGATGTTGATCCGCCGCAGCCGGCCCAGATGCAACGCGGCCGACCGTACCGCCAGGACCGAGGACTCGCCTTCCGCGAAGGCGCGTCTCAGGCCCGACTGGGCCGGTCCCGGCCGGGCGCCGAAGGCCTGGAGCGCCGCGTCGGACAGGGAGGCGTCGGGCTCCACGCCCAGATGCTGTTCCAGCTCGTTGACGTCGATGGTCCGGCTCGAGCCGGGGCCGATGAACAAGGCCAGCCGCTCGATCTCCTGACGCATCAGGCCCCGTTCGCGCGGCAGGCGCCCGACGAAACGGTCCAGGGCGTCGGCGGTCAGGCCCACCTTGTCGGCGGCCAGCGCCTCGCGCGTCATCCGCGCCACATCCCCGGTCTCGTCCTCGTAGCAGACGATGCCGACGGCTCCGTTTTCTTTTTCCGCCGTCTTGCGCAGGGCGGATTCGCGGCCCAGCTGGTCGGCCTCGACCACCAGCATGGCGTCGGGATTATAGCCGCCCTCGGCATGGATCTTCACGGCGGCGGCCACGGCCTTGTCCACGCTGGGCTTCAGCGCCGACAGCCGGATCCGCACCAGACGCCGCCCGCCCATCAGGGACATGGCCGTCAGGGCCTCTTCCAGCTTGGATTCGTCGCTGTCGATATCGCTGTCGGTCAGGACGGTGACGTTGAAGGGGTCGTTCAGGTCCGGCGTGACTGTACGGCACAGGACCTCGGCCCGTTCCGCGACGCCGGATCGGTCCCTGCCGTGGATCACCGCCGCCCGGATGGCCGGATCGGGCGCCTTCAGGAAGCGATCGATTTCCGGGCGTTTGGCGAGGATCACCGGTTCGACAGGGCCTGCATCAGGTCGAGCCGGATCAGGCGAGCCAGTTCCGACGCGGCGCGCTCTTCGCCGTCCTGCTGGGCGGCGATGGCGGCATAGGGCTGGTCGGCGGAGGCGTAGGTGGTGGTCACCGTCTCCACGCCCGTGACGGGCGTCCCGCCGGCGGCGGGGGTCAGGGTCCAGGTCGCCTTGACCGTCAGCTCATAGCGGGTGGCCGTATCGTCGATCCGCCGCCCAAGGGAGCGGCGGTTCTGCTCGACCTGGGTCGTCAACCGGTACAGGGGCGTGGCGGAGCGGTCCCAGGCCAGGGCGTCTTCCAGCTGTTCGCGCAACCGATAGCCCAGCCGGTCGTCCTGGGTGGCGACGGCGATCCGCCGCAGCGACGACCCAGTGGCCGGTTCGGCGTACATGGGTGTGAAGCCGCAGGCGGAGACCGCCAGAGCCGACAGAACCGCGAATGCCGCCGCGAGACGCATCAGCCGGCCACCAGATTGACGATCCGGTCCTTGACCACCACGATCTTCTTCACGCTCAGACCCTCCAGCCGCGCCTGCACCGTCTCGTCGGCCAGGACCAGAGCCTCGACCTCTACCGGCTCCATGCCGCGCGCCACGCGGATTTCCGCCCGGCGCTTGCCGTTGATCTGGATGGGCAGGACCACCTCGTCGTCGGCCGCGAGCGCAGCGTCCCACACGGGCCAGGGCGCGTCCAGAACCATCCCGTCCTCGCCCCCGTTCTCGGCATGGAGCCGCGTCCAGCATTCCTCGGCCAGGTGCGGGGTGAAGGGGGCGATCAGCCGGGCCAGGGCCGACAGGGCCTGGCGCTTGGCGTCGCCGCCCGCCTGGGCGCTGTCGCGGATCGTGGCGACGAAGGCGTACAGCTTGGCGATGGCCGAGTTGAAGCGGAAGCCTTCGACCCCCTCGGACACGGCCTTGATCGCCTTGTGTGTCTCGCGCAGCAGGTCGGCGTTGGCCTTGTCCTCGCCGGCGAAGCCGGCGTCATACGCGTCGAACAGGGTCCAGGTGCGCTGCACGAACCGGCTGGCGCCCTCGACCCCGCCGGGGGTCCATTGCACGTCGCGCTCGGGCGGGCTGTCGGACAGGACGAACAGGCGACCGGCGTCCACGCCATGCGATTCCAGGATTTCCTGAGGGGCGACGACGTTCTTCTTGGACTTGGACATCTTCTCGATGTCGCCGATGACCAGGGCTTCGCCGGTCGACAGCTGGCGCGCCGAACGGACGCCGTCAGTATTGGTCAGCTCGACGTCGGTGGGTTCGACCCATTGCCCGCTCTCGCGACGATAGGTCTCGTGGACCACCATACCCTGGGTGAACAGGCCGGCGAACGGCTCCTTCACCGACAGCATGCCGGCGTCCGACAGGGCGCGGGTGATGAAGCGGGCGTACAGCAGGTGCAGCACCGCGTGTTCGACCCCGCCGATATACTGATCCACCGCCAGCCAGCGGTTCGCCGCCTCGGTGTTGATCGGCTCGGCCGCCGTCGGATCGGTGAAACGGGCGAAATACCAGCTGGAGTCGACGAAGGTGTCCAGGGTGTCGGTCTCGCGCGTCGCGTCCTGGCCGCAGGACGGGCATTTGACGTGTTTCCATCTGGGGTGACGGTCCAGCGGATTGCCGGGCACGTCGAAGGTGACGTCGTCGGGCAGAACCACCGGCAACTGGTCGGCGGGAACCTCCACCGGCCCGCAGGACGGGCAGTGGATGATCGGGATCGGGCAACCCCAGTAGCGCTGGCGCGAAACGCCCCAGTCGCGCAGGCGATAGATGGTCGCCCCCTTGCCGGTTCCGGCCGCCTCGACGCGGCGGACGGCCTCGGCCTTGGCTGCCTCTATGTCCAGACCGTCCAGGAAGTCGGAATGGAAGATGGAGCCGGGGCCGGTATAGGCCTCGTCGGCTACGGCGAAGTCGTCGCCCCCTCCCTCGGGCCGGACCACCGGGATCACCGGCAGGTCGTATTTGCGGGCGAAGTCCAGATCGCGTTGGTCATGGGCCGGGCAGGCGAAGATGGCGCCCGTGCCGTATTCCGACAGGATGAAGTTGGCGATCCAGACCGGAATTTCGGCGCCGGTGAAGGGATGGACCGCCTTCAGGCCCGTGTCCCAGCCGATCTTCTCAGCCTGGTCGATGTCGGCCTGAGACGTGCCGCCCGCGCGGCATTTGGCGACGAAGTCGGCCACCGCCGGGTCGGCTTCAGCCAGCTGTTTCGAGATCGGGTGATCGGGCGCCAGGCCCAGGAAGCTGGCGCCGAACAGGGTGTCGGGCCGGGTTGTGTAGATTTCGACACCGGACTCGTAGCCGGCAGGCGCCTGGCCTGCGAAGGCCCAGGTCATTTGCAGACCCTTGGAGCGACCGATCCAGTTCTCCTGCATCAGCCGGACCTTCTCGGGCCAGCGGTCCAGGGTCTTCAAACCGTCGATCAGGTCGTCGGCATAGTCGGTGATGCGCAGGAACCACTGGTTCAGCTTGCGCTTCTCGACCACGGCGCCCGAACGCCAGCCGCGCCCGTCGATGACCTGCTCATTGGCCAGGACGGTGTTATCGACCGGGTCCCAGTTGACCACCCCGTCCTTGCGATAGACTAGGCCGCGCCGATACAGCTCCAGGAACCAGGCCTGCTGCTTGCCGTAATATTCCGGGTCGCAGGTGGCGAACTCGCGCGACCAGTCCAGCGACAGGCCCAGCAGTTTCAGCTGGTCGCGCATCTGGGCGATATTGTCGTATGTCCAGCCCTTGGGGTGGATGCCCCGCTCCATGGCGGCGTTCTCGGCCGGCATGCCGAAAGCGTCCCAGCCCATCGGATGCAGGACGTCGAAGCCCTGGGCGCGCTTGGACCGCGCCACCACATCGCCCATCACATAGTTGCGGGCGTGACCCATGTGGATGTTGCCCGACGGATAGGGAAACATCTCCAGCACATAATATTTCGGCCGGCCGGTGTCCTTCGTCACGAAGGCGGAGGCTTCCGCCCAGCGAGCCTGCTGGCGGGGTTCGGCGGTCTTGGGTTCGTAACGGGCCACGGTCGTCCTGAAAGTCAGAAGGGCGCTGACGCCCTCCCGGCTCAACTAGCCCGAAGGACGACAGCGCCCAAGAAGATTTGCCGCACTAAAGCCGCCAGTGGGCGGCATCGCGGGAAAAATGGCGCTCAAACAGCCCAAAGGGCGGCGGCGCCTGATAAGAACACTGACGTGGGCGTCAGCCCGCGTTGGCGAGGTTAAGCTGGCGCGCCTTGGTCAGGATGGCGTTTTCCAGATCGGCCTCGGTCTGGGCGGCGACAGGGGCCGTGGTCCACTGGCCGTCCGCGCCCTTCACTTCCTTGGTCACCGTCACGTTCAGCGCATCGGCGCGAAGGCGGGTGTCCAGGATGAAGACGGTCGCCTTGAAACGCTCGTTCGGCGTCTGCGGATTGACGTACCAGTCATAGTTGATGACGCCGCCCCAAGGGTCGGCGGTCACCAGCGGCATGAAGCTGAGCGTGTCCAGGGACGCGCGCCACAGATAGCCGTTGACGCCGATGCCTTGCTGCACGTTCGTCTTGGGGGCGGACTTGCCGCCGCCGACGAAGGGGATGCTCGAGCAGGCGCCCAGGGCGGCGCCCGAGACCAGGGCGAGAGCGACGCCACGAACCAGGGCCTTGTTGAGGCTCATCAAGGAAGTCTCCGTAAACTCAGGGACGTGGAGGCGCCGGCCCCCACGCGCGTACGGCTTTGCGGATTTCTCCACGCCGCTGCGCGACCCTATAACACGGGCAAAAGGGGCGATGACAAGGCGAAGTGAAGGACGGCGGCGATACCGATTGCGCCGTTCTGTGACAAGTCGCTGACAGACTTCCTCGATTTCAACCAATTCCCGTGACGCTTGAGCCACATCGCACTGCAACAATGACGTGGAACTCCGTTATCCGGGGTACGTTGCGTTGACCGGGCGGACCCCCGATGTCTAATCGCGGCGTTCACGGCCAGAACGGTCGGTTCAGGGTTTGCGACGTCGTCGTTCGGCGACGTCCGAAGGGTTTGAAATGCGTTTCGGCGGTCTCTCGACTGTGGTGCTTGCGACGATGGCCGCCCTGGCCGTCTCCACGCCCGTGTTCGCTGCACAGGCTCAAGGATCGACGCCTCAGAGCCGCGCGCCCAGCGTCACCCTGTCCGAAGCCCAGGCGGCACAGCGCAACGCCCCGCAACAGCGTCGCGGCCTGCGTCTGAACGACCGCGGCCGCTGGGGTCTCGATTTCAATCTGAATCAACCTGTCGGCCGCGAGACCGACTGGGGCGATGTCGAAGCGGGCGCCTATTACCGCCTCAACGACCGGCTGCGTGTCGGCGCCGCCGCCGCCGTGGCCTCGCC
Source organism: Brevundimonas sp. (assembly GCF_013912065.1). GTDB lineage: Bacteria > Pseudomonadota > Alphaproteobacteria > Caulobacterales > Caulobacteraceae > Brevundimonas. Next base: position 170,392 of record NZ_JACESA010000006.1, on the reverse strand, counting down.
CGAAGCCGATCCGGCCCGTGCGCCGGAAACCAACGGCCGGGCCCAGCCGCGCGTCCGCCTCGAGACCATCTTCAAGTTCTGATCTTCGAAGCCCGCCGAGGACGATGCGTCGGTCTAAGCGGCGAACGCGGACTGAACCGCCTCCACCCCCGCCAGACCGCAAGCGCCCGATTGCATCAATAATTCAGTCCGGTCCGGCCTGATCCCGCCCAAGGCATAGACGGGAACGGCGGCGCGCCTCGCCTTCTCGCCAAACGCGATGACGCCCAACGCCGGTTTGTCGGCCGAGGCGCCCCCGGCCGGAAAAACCGGCGACAGGACCAGGGCGTCGAGGACGTCGGTCCTGACCGCCCCCCCATGCCAGGCGGCGGTCAACAGCCAGTCCGGATGATCCGCTCTTATCACCGCCGCCCACGCCGCCTCTCGTTCGGGCAGGTGCAGGCCGTCCGCCGCCACGGCCTCGGCAAGGCCGGCATCCAATCCGACCAACAGTTTCACGCCCGCCCGTTCCGTCGCCTCGCGCAGGCGGCGACCGATCCTCACCGCGTCTTCGACCCCGAAAGCCCGATAGACGACCCCCGCCCCGGTCGGCAGCCGCGCGGCCGTCTCCCACGGGCGGGGTGTTCGGACGGGGTCAGTGAAGAAGAGCAGGGGCGGCAGACCGGCGGCGGCCGGGCTGACAGCGGCGGCGGCGCGGTTTAGAGCGGTCGCCGCATCCCAGAGCGCGCGCGCGTCGTCGCTGTAACCGGTCGGCAGGATCATGAGCCCTTCTTCCCCCGCTTCGCCATTCCCGTCCATCGCCGAACGGGTGGCCGAGGTCCGCGCCCGGATCGAGGCCGCCTGCCGGGCGGCGGGGCGCGATCCGGCCGGCGTCACCCTGGCCGCTGTCTCCAAGACCCAGCCCCCTGAGGCGATCGACGCCATACTGGCGACCGGTCAGCGGGTTTTCGGTGAAAACCGGGTTCAGGAGGCCCAGGGCCGCTGGGCGGACCGGCTGGCCGATCTGCCGGGTCTGGAGTTGAGATTGATCGGCCCCCTGCAGACCAACAAGGCCGAGGACGCCGTCGCCCTGTTCAACGTGATCGAAACCCTGGATCGCGAGAAGCTGGCGCGCGCCCTGGCCCTGGCGGCTCAGAAGCGCGACCGATCGCCGCGAGTCCTCATCCAGATCAACACCGGCGCGGAACCCCAGAAGGCCGGTGTCCTGCCGCAGGCCGCGGACGCCCTGATCGCCGCGGCGCGCGAAACCTATGGGCTGACGGTCGACGGACTGATGTGCATCCCTCCGGCAGACCAGCCGCCCGAGCCGCATTTCGCCCTGCTGCGGGACATGGCCGAACGCAACGGCCTGTCGGTGCTGTCGATGGGGATGAGCGGCGACTACGAGGCCGCGATCCGCTGCGGCGCCACCCATGTCCGGGTCGGAACCGCGTTGTTCGGGGAACGAAATCGGCCTTAAACAGCCTCTAGGCCGTAACCCGACGTGAATTCGCACCCCCAAGCCTTGGCGCGGGGGCCAAGCCTCGCCATTGTCTGACCATGCCCACGCCCAAGACCATTCTGATCATCGACGACGACGACGACCTGCGCGAGGCGCTGGCGGAGCAGTTGAATCTGCACGAAGAGTTCAAGACCCAGCAAGCCTCGACCGCGTCGGACGGGGTGCGGATGGGGCGCGAGATTCGGGCCGATCTGATCCTGCTGGACGTCGATCTGCCGGACATGGATGGCCGCGAGGCCTGCCGCCTGCTGCGCAAGGACGGGGTCTCGACCCCGGTCATCATGCTGACGGCCCAGGCCGCCGACGCCGACGCCATCCTGGGGCTGGACGCCGGCGCCAACGACTATGTCACCAAACCCTTCCGCTTCGCCGTCCTGCTGGCCCGTATCCGCGCCCATCTGCGCAGCCACGAACAGTCCGAGGACGCGGTCTTCTCCATTGGCCCCTATGAGTTCCGTCCCGCCGCCAAGGTGCTGATGGACGCCAAGGGCAAGAAGGTGCGGTTGACCGAGAAGGAAACCAACATCCTGAAATACCTCTACCGCGCCGGCGCCAAGCCGGTGTCGCGCGAGGAACTGCTGACCGAGGTCTGGGGCTATAACGCCGGGGTCACGACCCACACGCTTGAAACCCACATCTATCGCCTTCGCCAGAAGATCGAGCCCGAGCCCGGCCAGGCCCGGCTGTTGCTGACCGACGCGGGCGGGTACCGGCTTCAGCCCTGAGGATCAGTGAGCCGCCCGTTCGCGGAGCCTGTCGCGGGGTTTGATCGCGAACATCGGCAGGAAGATATGGACCAGCGGGCCGATGGTCAGGGCGTAGAGGACCGTGCCCAGGCCGACCGAACCGCCCAGGCCGAAGCCGACGGTGACGACCGCCAGTTCGATACTGGTCCGCACCCATTTTACCGGCCAGCCGGTGCGGGCCACCAGTCCTGTCATCAGGCCGTCGCGCGGACCCGGACCGAGCCCCGCGCCGATATAGGCCCCGCTGGCCACGCCGTTCAGCACGATCCCGGCGCCCAGCAGCACCGCTCGCAGCGGTAGTCCCAGGTCTGACGGAATCCAGTCCAGACCGAAATTCGCTACCGTGCCGATCACCAGCACATTGGCCATAGTGCCGATTCCCGGCCTCTGGCGTAGCGGAATCCACAGCAGCAGCACGGCCATACCAATCAGATTGACCACCAAGCCGAAACTGATTCCCGCAGGCCCGGCGAATCTTTCGAACACCCCCTGGTTCAGCACATCCCAAGGATCAAGCCCCAGATCGGCGCGAACGATCAGGGCGATGGACAGGCCGTAGAGGGTGAGGCCGGCGAAAAGCTGGATAAGGCGACGGGTCATTCGACCGATTTGAGCCAAACCGGCTTTGAAAAAAAGGGCCAGTTATGCCATTCTGGCCCCATGTCGCCCCGCGCCCTCGGTCCCGCCACCCTGATCCGGCATCTCGGCGCCTGGCGCACCCCCGGCAGCGGCGCGGCCTATCGCCAACTGGCTGGCGCGGTACGACTGTTGATCCTGGACGGACGACTTCCCTTGGCGGCCAAGCTGCCAGGCGAGCGCGAAGTGGCGCGGGCGCTGGGTTTGAGCCGTACGACCGTCTCTGCCGCCTACGGCAGACTTCGGGATGACGGCTTTCTGGACGGGGGGCCGGGCGAGGCGGCGCGCACCCGACTGCCAGCCGCGCCCAGGGCTCGCGCGACGACGGAGGAATCGCCGCGCTCTGAGTCCGCCGGGCCTGGCATGATCGATCTGACCGCCGCCGTCCTGCCCGCCGATCCCAATGTCCACGCCGCCTATGTCCGCGCGCTGGAGCGGCTGCCGGCGAACCTGCCCGGCCACGGCTATGAGACGGCCGGGTTGGAGGAACTGCGCGAGGCGGTGGCCGCCGGATATCGGCGTCGCGGCCTGCCCACCTCGCCGGGTCAGATCCTGATCACCCACGGGGCGCACAACGGCCTGGTCCATCTGCTGCGGCTGACGGTGCGGCCCGGCGAGGCGGTGGTGTTCGACCACCCCACCTATCCGCAGGCGATTGACGCCATCCTGGCCGCAGGCGCCCGTCCCGCTCCGGTCGCCCTGCCAGACGGTCCAGGCGACGAGGGTTGGGACGTCGAGGGTCTCGCCTCCGCCTGTCGCGACAGCGGGGCTCCCATGGCCTATCTGGTCCTGGACCACAACAATCCGACCGGCCGGATGATGCGGGCCGCCGATCGCCTGCGTCTGCTGGCCGCGCTCAAGGGGTCGCAGACCCTGCTGGTGCTGGACGAGACCCTGGTCGAACTGACCCTCAGCGGCCCGCCCGCCCTGACCGCCTCCGCCGTCGACGCCCCACGCATCGTGCGGCTGGGCTCCATGTCCAAGAGCGTCTGGGGAGGACTGCGGATCGGCTGGATCCGCGCCGACCGCGCCGTGATCCAGCGTCTGGCCCAGAGCCGCGCCAGTTTCGACCTCGGAACCCCGATCCTGGAACAGCTGGCGGCGGTCGAACTGCTGAACGACGGCGGCCAAGCCCTGGCGGCGCGCCGGCCCCTGCTGCGGGCGCGGCGCGATCATCTGCGCGCGCACCTGGCCGAACGCCTGCCGGACTGGATCTGTCCACGCGCGGCTGGGGGCTTGTCGCTGTGGGCGCATCTGCCCGCGCCGATCAGTTCGGCCCTGACCGTTCTGGCCGAGACCGAAGGGCTAAGACTGGCCGCGGGCCCCCGCTTCGGCGTCGACGGGGCCTTCGAACGCCGCCTGCGCCTGCCTTACACCCTGCCCGAACCCGTGCTCGACGAAGCGGTCGAACGGCTGGCAAGGGCGGCGCACAGGCTGACGCGGGGCGGCAAGCCGGCAGTGACGAAGCCCACGCGCCCCGTGCCTATCTACTGAGGCGCACGTCCCGCGGCGCAGAGTGACGACGCGCTCTGCTCGATCTTACGTCTCCCAGCCGAACCCGCACACATCTCTTCGTCTCGACTTGGGATCGAAGGCAGAAGCGTGACCTTAATATGACATGTGAATGTATAATGAGCGCACTCACTGCGTTTTATGATGCATGAGCGTTTGTTTAGAATAACCCTGTCGGCAGCCGGCGTCAATGCTGAATATGTCTAATTTGATATAGTGTATTGCAACTAAGATATACATTGTATCAGCCTAGATACATTGTGATTGGTTGACGGTGGATTTGTCCTGATTTTTGGGGGTTCCATTGAAAATTCATTCCATCCGTCAAAAGTTGCTGACCAGCAGCATCTTGTTCGGCGCCATAATGATCGGGGCGACGCCGGTGATTGCACAGGAGGCCACCCCTCCAGTCGGCACGGACGTCAGCGAGATCGTGGTGACCGGATCACGTATTCGCCAGGCGAACCTGACGACGACCAGCCCGGTGACCCAGGTGACATCCGAAGACATCGCGGCCTCAGGGGTGTCGCGCATCGAGGACATGGTCACCCAGCTGCCCCAGGCCTTCGCCTCGCAGAACTCGACCGTCTCCAACGGCGCCTCGGGCACCGCGACCGTTTCGCTGCGAAATCTTGGGGCCTCGCGCACCCTCGTCCTGATCGACGGTCGTCGGATGGGCTATGGGTCGCCGAATGACATCGCGGCGGATCTCAACCAGATTCCCGGCTCCCTCGTCGAGCGAATCGAAGTCCTGACCGGCGGCGCGTCCGCCGTTTACGGCTCCGACGCCGTCGCCGGCGTGGTCAATTTCATCATGAAGAAGGACTTCGAAGGCATCCAGCTGGACGCCAAATACGGCTTCTACCAGCACAATAACGACTATGACGGCGTCGGAAACATCCGCGAGGCCATCGCCGCGCGGGCGGAAACCAATGCGTCCCAGTTCCAGCTCCCCAACGACAATGTCATCGACGGCGAAAGCCGCGACGTCACCCTGACCATGGGCGTGTCCTCTCCTGACGGTCGAGGGAATCTGACGGCCTACGCCGGCTATCGGAGCAACAACGCCGTGCTTCAGGCCAACCGTGACTATTCAGCCTGCACCATCACTGCGCCGAGTTCGGGAGACACCTACGACTGCGGCGGCTCCAGCACCTCCTATCCGGGACGTTTCATCGCCTCGACCGGCAGCTACACCCTCGGCGAGAACCAGACCTTTGTCCCGTATTCGGCATCCGAGAACGCCTACAACTACGGTCCGATGAACTATTACCAACGTCCGGACGAACGATATACGTTCGGCGCCTTCGGACATTATCAGATCAATGATCACGCCGAAGCCTATGCTCAACTGATGTTCACCGACTATTCGTCGGTGGCCCAGATCGCGCCGTCCGGCGATTTCTTCAATACGTCGACGATCAACTGCGACAATCCACTGATGTCGGCCCAGCAGGCGACGACGATCGGCTGCACCGCCGCCAATATCGCCGCGGGCGACAGCGTTTCGCTGCTCATCGGTCGAAGAAACGTCGAAGGCGGCGGCCGTCAGGACGTCCTCAACTACGAATCCTACCGCGCCGTCGGGGGTGTGCGCGGCGAGATCTCGAACGGTTGGGACTACGACGTCACAGGCCAGTTCTCCAAGGTCCGCCTGTCGCGGGTCTATACCAATGACTTCTCCGTCACCCGCCTGACCCGAGCCCTGGACGTCGTCAGTGTCGACGGCGTCGCGACCTGCCGCTCCGTCGTCGACGGCACCGATCCCAACTGCGTGCCTTACGATATCTTTTCCGAAGGCGGCGTGACGCAGGAGGCGCTGGATTATCTGCAGATTCCGCTGGTTCAGACCGGCGAGACCACCCAGCAGGTGCTGACGGCGGCGATGACCGGCGACCTCGGTCAGTATGGCGTCAGATCGCCCTATGCGGATGGTGGCGTTCAGGTGGCCTTCGGCGCTGAATACCGCCGCGACGCCCTCACCTCCACCACCGACGCCGCCTTCGCCTCGGGCGACGGCGCCGGTCAGGGCGGCCCGACGATCGGCGTCAGCGGCTCCAGCGACGTCATCGACATCTTCGGCGAGGTCCAGGTTCCGCTGATCGACAACCTGCCGGGCATCTATTCCGCCTCGCTGAACGCCGCCTATCGCCGCTCGGAATATTCCAGCCTGTCGACCGACACCTACACGGTCGGCTTCGACTATGCGCCGGTCCAGGACCTGCGTCTCCGGACCAGCTATTCGGAAGCGGTTCGGGCGCCCAATGTTCTGGAGCTCTACTCGGCCCAGGGCCTCGGTCTCTTCGATCTGGACGCGGATCCCTGCGGCGAGGCCATGACCGCCACCTTGGCGCAATGCGTCGCGACCGGCATGTCGGCTGACGATTACGGCAGCTCTGTAGTCGATAATTCCGCGGGCCAGTACAATCAGCTGACCGGCGGAAACGAGGATCTGAATCCGGAAACGGCGAAGACCTTCACCCTTGGCGCGGTCTACACGCCCGGCTTCCTTCCCGGGTTCAATATCTCGGTCGACTATTTCAACATCAGCGTCGACGATCTGATCTCGACGGTCGGCGCCGCCAACACCCTGGCGCTCTGCTACGACGACAATGACGCGGCGGCCTGCGCGCGCATCAATCGCGACGCCGATACCGGCGCCCTGTGGCTCGGCGACGGCTATGTGGAGAACCTGTCGATCAATATCGGCGGCCTCAAGACCAGTGGCGTCGACGTCAACGCCAACTACGGCTTCGATTTGGCCGATGTCCGTCTGCCCGCTGTGGGCTCGATCCGCCTCGCCTTCACCGGCACCTGGCTGGAGACCCTGGAAACCGACACCGGGACCCAGACGGCCAGCTCGGTCTATGACTGCGTCGGCTACTACGGCTCGGATCAGTGCGGTTCGCCCAACCCGGAATGGCGTCACCGCGCCCAGATCACGTGGCGCACGCCCTGGACGGTCGACCTGAGCGGAACCTGGCGTCACATCGGCTCGGTCGATTTCGGCTCGAGCCTGACCGGAAAGGTCGAGGGGGAGCTGGATTCGACCTTTGACGCCATGAACTACTTCGATCTCGGCGCGACCTGGCAGGTCAACGACACGCTCGAGGCCCGCGTCGGGGTCAACAACGTGCTGGACAGCGATCCGCCGGTTTCGCCCTCGGGCGCCAACGGCAACACCTATCCGGCCCTCTATGACGCCCTCGGACGCTATGTCTTCGTCAGCCTGAAGAAGAACTTCTAATCAGGATGGAGTAGAGACAGGAAAGGCGGCGAACCCCGGTTCGCCGCCTTTTTCATGGAGTTTGGTGGGGCTCAGACGTCCAGGTCCACCGTCACCGGGGCATGGTCCGACGGGCGGTCCCATTCGCGGACGTCGTCGTGGATGCGGGCGGTGTCCTTGACCACGGCCGTCGTCAGGCCCGGCGAGGTCCAGATATGGTCCAGGCGCAGGCCGCGATTGGACTTGCGGAAATCCGCGGCGCGATAGCTCCACCAGCTGGCCAGTTTCTGCGGCTCGGGGAAGCGGTCGCGCAGCACGTCGGCGAAGCCGCCCGTCTCCTGAAGCCTATTCAGGGTCTCGACCTCGATCGGCGTATGGCTGACGATCTTGGACATGTAGCGATGGTTGAAGACGTCGCCCTCGCCCGGCGCGATGTTGAAATCCCCGGCCATCACCCGGGGACGGGCCCGGTCCTCACCGGCCACGAGGGCGGTCAGCTGTTCATAGAAATCCATCTTGTGATCGAATTTCGGATTCAGCGCGCGATCGGGAATGTCTCCGCCGGCGGGAATATAGAAGTTCTGCACGTCGATCCCCGCGACCTTAGCCGAAGCGCAGCGGGCGTGGCCCAGCTTGCAGACCTGGATGGTGTCGCTGTCCTCCAGCGGCAGACGCGAGGCGATGGCCACCCCGTGCCATCCCTTCTGGCCCGCCACCCGCAGGTGCGGCATGCCCATCTCTTCGAAGGCGTTGCGCGGAAACTGGTCCGTCGTGCATTTGATCTCCTGCAGCAGCAGGACGTCGGGCGCGCGTTCGTCGACGAACCGCGCCACCTGGTCGATTCTCAGGCGGACGGAGTTGATGTTCCAGGTGGCGAGGCGAATTGTCATGGCCCCGCTTTAGCAGGCCTCGCCCCATAAAAAAGGCCCGGCCGCTACGGGCCGGGCTTATGGAAGTTGATCGTCTCTCTCGCCGCCGGGAGGGGGATAAATCCGAGCGGTAGGACGGCCGCCGCCGTCCTGTGCTTTAGATGTCACGATCGGTAGAAAAGGTCAAATTGTCATATTTACCGTTTGGACGTGATTATCCGGCAACGGATGGATAACGGCGGTCCATGAGTTCCGAGCTAGTTACGGCCGGGGCGACGGGTCGGGTCTCGCAGCTGGAACAGGCTGGCCGACAAGCCCGAGGCCGGCTGCAGACTGGTCAACTGGGTCCGCGTCCGCGCCCCCTGGGCGTCCGTGATCGTCCATTCGTGCAGACGCATCGGACTGCCGGCGAAGGCTAGGACGACCGTGCCGTCGTTGGGTCGGCCGGCGTCGCGCGCTGTGATGGCGAAGGCGCCGGAATCCATCCGCGTCACCCGATCGATGCGGACACCCTGATCCAGCCGCACGTTTCGCGCCAGGAAGGTCGACAGCGGCGTGCGGCCCAGCGGCACCTGCTGGAAATTCTTCAAACGCGGGTCATAGCGTTTGACGTTGTAGCCGTCCGACACGACCAGGAGCCCGGCCGGATTGGTGTATTCGAACCGCATCTTGCCTGGACGCTGCAGATAGAACCGGCCCTCGCGGCGTTGCCCGCCCGGCCCGGTCTCGACGAAGCTTCCCTGAGCCGAGGTCAGGGCCTGGAGATAGGCCTGGGCCTGCTGGACCACGGCGCGGTCTTCAGCCGACAAATTCGCCTGGGCCTCGGCGACATCAAAGACGCCCAGGGCCGCAAACCCGGTCACAAGACCCGCCCCCAGCAACAGCTGGCGGCGTTGGAGTTCGACGGGGGCGAGGGCCTGGGCCCTGGAGATGGCGCGTTCAGTCATGTGTTCAGTCTCCCGGTCGGGATGGTCAGCGATCCTGCCGTCATGCCCGGCCAGCTTGGCGTCGAAATGACGTCAGCCTGACCATATTCCGGCGCTCCGATGAAGCCCTGTTCATCGCGACGCTGAAGCTTGGAAGGACAGCGGGTTCAACAACGGGCGTGACAGGCCGCCGTTCCCCTCATCACCCCTTGGCGGGGCTAGCCCCGCTTTGAGGCCTTGCGGAACGCGGGCTGGGCCATGGCGACATTGCGGGCCGAGACGCTCTTTTCCTCAGCCCGGGCGCCGGCCTGGGCGTTAAAGCCGTGTCCGGCGCCCCCCGCTCGCGCCTTCTTGGCGGCGAGCGCCTGTTTCAGCTTGTCGGCGGCGGTGGGCGTGGGCGTGGTTTCGTCGGTCATGCCATACCCTAGCACGCCCATCCGGACGAGTCTGGCGCCTCAGCCCCGCATCAGGCGGCGGCACAACTCGTCCAATTGTTCCAGCGACCCATAGCGGATGGTCAGATCGCCCTTGCCGTTCCTGTCGTTCAGCTGGACGCTCAGGCCCAGAGCGTCGGCGAGATCCTGCTGAAGAGCGGCGACGTCGGCCTCTCCCTCTCCTACAGTCGCCGGCTTGACCTTGACCGGCTTGGGACCTTCGGCGGCGCGACGAACCAAGGCCTCGACCTGGCGGACGTTCAGTCCCTCGTTAAAAGCCTGTTCCGCCAAGGCCGGGGCGTTGGGCGCGGTCACGAGGGCGCGGGCGTGGCCAGCCGTCAGCTTGCCGTTACGGACGTACCAGAGCACCTCCTCCGGCAACTGCAGCAGGCGCAGGGTATTGGCCACATGGCTGCGGCTCTTGCCGACAATGCCGGCGACCTGGTCCTGGGTGCGCCCGAACCGCTCCATCAGCACGCGATAGGCGTCGGCCTCTTCCAGAGGGTTCAGATCCGCCCGCTGGACATTCTCGATGATGGCGACTTCGAATACCTCGACATCGTCCATCTCACGCACGACGATCGGCACATCGGTCAGACGCGCGGCCTGGGCGGCGCGCCAGCGACGTTCACCGGCGATGATCTGCCAGACCCCATCCTCGCCGGGTTGCGACCGCACCAGAATGGGCTGAAGCACCCCCTTGTCGCGGATCGACGCCGTCAGTTCTTCCAGATGTTCCTGGGTGAAGATCTTGCGCGGTTGATCCGGATTGGGCTTCAGGCTTTCGATCGGCGCCGTCTGCACGCCCGACGGCAGGGTCGCCCCCGCTGCGGTCGGCGCCTCCACATTTTCGCCCATCAGGGCCGACAGGCCGCGGCCCAGGCCTCTTTGTCGTTCAGCCAAGATACTGTTCCGTTTCTTCTTCCAGGGATCGGCCGCCTTGAGCGACCGCTATCAAGCCGCCAGCTTCAGCCGTTGACGTTCCCGCTTCACCACTTCCTTCGCCAGGCGGAGATAGGCCTGGCTGCCGGCGCATTTGAGATCATAGATCAGCGCCGGCTTTCCGAACGAAGGCGCCTCGGCGACGCGGACATTGCGGGGAATGACGCTGTCATAGACCTTGTCGCCAAAATGGGCGCGGACGTCATTGGCGACCTGGCCCGACAGGGCGCTGCGCCGATCAAACATGGTCAGGACCAGGCCCTGAATTTCCAGTGCGGGATTAAGGCTTTGCTTGACCATGTCGATGGTTCGCATCAGCTGGCTCAGGCCCTCCAACGCGAAGAATTCGCATTGCAGGGGCACCAGAACCGCATCTGCGGCGGCCATGGCGTTCAGCGTCAGCAGGTTCAGCGACGGTGGACAGTCGATCAGCACATAGTCATACGCGGTAGGGCCTTCGTCATGCGTCCTCAAGGCGTCGCGCAGACGATAGGAGCGGCGATCCGCCTGGCTCAATTCGATCTCGACGCCCGACATATCGGCGTCGGCCGGCACGATCCACAGGCCGGGAACAGTCGTTTGCACCGCGGCGTCGTCGATCGAGCGCTGATCGACAACCACATCATAGATGGTGACCCGGCGTGTTTCACGTGGAACACCCAGACCCGTCGAGGCATTGCCCTGGGGGTCCATATCCACGATCAGGACGCGCTTGCCGATAGCGGCCAAAGCCGTTCCCAGATTGATCGCCGTCGTGGTCTTGCCCACACCGCCCTTCTGGTTGGACACGGCGAGAACGCGGGCAGGCAGTTTGCTAGTGCTGGGGGCGGGCACGTCGAACACTCCGGACTGTCACGATGCGGCCGCGCGGGTCGCTTTGCGACGGGGCCAGTTCAGCCTCAAAATGCCAGGATTTCCGCGCCTCGATCAACTCGGATTCGGCCTTCTCCCCCTTCAGAAACAGACCTTGTGCACCCCTTTCAAAGTAGGGCTGTGCATAACCCAGCAACTTCTCCATCGGCGCGACCGCGCGAGCAGTGACGATGTCGCATCGGATCGTTTGAGCTTCGGCCCTGCCGTTCACGACCGTCGCCGGAAGATCGAAGGCGTCCACCACCTCTTGCAGGAAACGACACCGTTTTCCCAGACTGTCGATCAACCAGATATGGCCTCCAACTCTGCCCTTCAACAGAATCGCCAGCACCACGCCCGGAAATCCCGCGCCCGCGCCCAGGTCGGCCCAGGTCAGAGCATCCGGCGCGAGGGCCAGTAGCTGGGCGCTGTCCCAGGCGTGCCGGTTCCAGAAATCCGGCAGGCTGTCGGGACCGACAAGGTTCATCACCTCGTTAGCCTCGGTCAGACGGAGACGAAAAGTCTCCAGGTCCGCCATCTGCGCCACCGTGGCGCCTGTCTTGGCCTGGAAGACGGCTCGTTCCGCGTCCGACATCAGGCGGCGACCTCGCCCTTGGCGGACGCCCTGGCCGGCGCCTTCTTCACATGGGCCAGGAGGGCCGTCAGGGCGCCGGGCGTCATGCCTTCGATACGACCCGCCTGGCCCAGGGTTCTGGGCTGAATCCGGGCCAGCTTCTCCTTGACCTCGTTGGACAGGCTGCCGATGGCGGCATAATCCAGGTCGGCAGGCAGTAGCATCGCCTCTTCGGTACGCAGAGCCTCGGCGTCTATCGCCTGCCGATCCAGGTAGTTGGCGTAGCCGGCGTCGATCTCGATCTGTTCACGGATCTCGGCGCCCCATCCAGAGATGGTGGGACAGACGGGGACGAAATGGTCCAGCGTCACGTCGGGGAAGGCCAGCAGTTCGCGCATCGACCGACGCCGACCGTCGGCGTTGACGGGAATCCCGAGGCTGTTGGCTTCCTTGGGGGTGAACAGGGTTTCACGTGAAACAGTGCTGGCCACGGACAGTTTCTCGGCCTTGGCCTGGAACCGCACGCGACGTTCGTCGCCGACGATCCCACACTCAACGCCCAGCGGCGTCAGTCTCTGGTCGGCGTTATCGGCACGCAGGGTCAGTCGATACTCGGCCCGGCTGGTGAACATGCGATAGGGTTCGGTCACGCCCCGTGTCACCAGGTCGTCGATCATGACGCCGATATAGGCCTGATCACGCCCCAGAATCATCGGAGCCTGCCCCGCCGCCGCCCGCGCCGCGTTCCACCCAGCCATAAGGCCCTGGGCGGCCGCCTCCTCGTAGCCGGTCGTCCCATTGATCTGGCCCGCCAGATAGAGGCCTGGCCGCTTCTTCACTTCCAGAGCAGGGGTCAGCTCGCGCGGATCGACATAGTCGTATTCGATCGCATAGCCGTACCGAAACACCTCCACCGCCTCCAGACCGGGGATGGTCCGCAGAAAGGCCAGCTGGGTCGCCTCGGACACCGAGGTCGAAATCCCGTTCGGATAGACGGTCGGATCGTCCAGACCCTCCGGCTCGAGGAAGATCTGGTGGCTGGTCTTGTCGGCGAACCGGACCACCTTGTCCTCGATCGACGGACAATAGCGCGGTCCCCGGCCCGACAACTTGCCGCCATAGACGGCGCTCTCGCCCAGATTTTCGGCGATGATACGATGGGTTTCCTCGGTCGTATGGGTCACGCCGCAAGCGATCTGCGGCACGGAGATCTGGTCGGTCAGGAAGGAGAAGGCCGACGGCGTCTCGTCCGCCTGCTGCATCTCCAATTGGTCCCAGGCGATGGTGCGTCCGTCCAGACGCGCAGGGGTGCCGGTCTTCAACCGTCCCATCATCAAATCCGCACTGTGGAGATCGGCGGCCAGCCCCGTCGATGGCGCCTCGCCATGACGACCCGCCGGGATCCGTTCGTCGCCGCGGTGGATCACACCGTTCAGGAAGGTGCCGGTCGTCAGCACCACGGCCCCTGCCCGCAGTCTATCGCCAGCCCCCGTGACCACGCCCGTGACCTGATCGCCGTCCATGATCAGGTGTTCAGCCGTGCCCGCCATCAGGGTCAGATTGGACGTCCGCGCCAGTTCGGCCTGCATGGCTTCGCGATAAAGGCGGCGGTCGATCTGACTACGCGGGCCGCGCACGGCCGCGCCCTTCGACCGGTTCAGCAGGCGGAACTGGATGCCGGACACATCGGCCAACCGCCCCATTAACCCGTCCAAGGCGTCGATCTCACGCACCAGATGCCCCTTGCCCAAGCCGCCGATGGCCGGATTGCAAGACATCTCCCCGATGGTTTCCAGCTTCTGGGTCAGCAGCAGGGTGCGAGCGCCGGCGCGCGCCGATGCGGCCGCCGCGTCACAGCCGGCATGGCCGCCGCCGATGACGACGACGTCGAAGCAGATTTCGGTTGAGGCTTTCATCCGCGCCACATAGTGCAAATCCGGCGTTTTCGCCAGAGGTCAGGGCGCGCACGAGGGTCGATGAACGGGGTCATACTTAAGGTGTTCACGTGAAACACCGGTATTACTTTCCGATACAGAAGCTCGAGAACACCTCGCCAAGGATGTCCTCTACCCCGACCTCACCCGTCACCCGCGACAAAGCCGCCGCCGCGCGTCGCAAATCGTCCCCCGCCATTTCAGGCGCAATATCCAGGGCCTTACGCCCCGCCTCCACCGCCGCCAACGCCTCGGTCAGACGAAGACGATGTCGCTCCCGGGTCACGGCCGGAAAGTCCGCACCAGACAAATCACGGGCCAGCCGTGCGGCCAGCCAGTCGTGCAGCCGCGACATCCCCTCGCCGCTTCGAGTGCTGACCGTCAGAACCTCCAGCCCTCGATTAGGCACGGCTCCCTCGAGATCCGCCTTATTGGCCACCACCAGGTCGCCCGGTCGAACATAGTCGGCGGCGACCCCGTCTGGATCGCCCGGGGCGCGGACCCATAGTCTCAGATCCGCCTGCTCGGCCCGCGCCCGCGCCCTACGCACGCCCTCGGCCTCGATCGGGTCGTCGCTATCGCGCAAACCGGCCGTATCGGACAGGGTCACGGCATAGCCGCCGATGATCAGATCGGCGTCCAAGACATCGCGCGTGGTCCCCGCGATCGGGGTGACAATCGCCGCCTCGCGGGCCACGAGGGCGTTGAACAGAGAGGACTTGCCGGCGTTGGTCTCGCCGATCAGCACTATGCGATAACCGTCGCGGACCCGTTCGCCGCGCCGCCCCGTCTCCACCGCCCGACGCAGATCCTCCGCCAGCCGATCCAGCACGGGACCGGCGGTGCGAGCCAGATTGTCCGGCACATCCTCGTCGGGGAAATCGATCTCCGCCTCGACCAGCGCCAGCGCGTGCAGTAGGTCGCGGCGGAAGCCGGCATAGGTCTCACTCAGCCGTCCGTCCAACTGCCCGAGGGCCTGACGCGCCTGGGCGGTGGTTTCGGCGTCGATCAGGTCGGCGACCGCTTCGGCCTGGGCCAGGTCCATCCGTCCGTTCTGGAAAGCGCGACGAGTGAATTCTCCGGGCTCGGCCGGTCGAACGCCCAGGGCTATAAGGGCCTGGCTAGCCGCCTCGACCACGGCCCGGCCACCATGCAGATGCAGTTCGGCGCAGTCTTCACCGGTATAGGAATGAGGGGCGACAAACCTCAGCACCAGGGCCTGGTCGATGCGCACCCCGTCGTGGGCCAGATCGCGCACCGACGCCATCCGCGGCTTGAGCCGCGTCGCGCCGAGTGCGGTCAAGGTCTGTTCGACAGCCGGCCCGGACAGACGAAGCACGGCGATGGCGCCCCGTCCCGGCGGGGTCGCAAGTGCGAAGATGGTGTCGGTCATTATCTCAAGTCTTCTCCCCACAGCGTGGGGAGGTGGCGGGGCGCTTTTTCAGCGCCGTGACGGAGGGGTTCTCACCACGATAAAAGCTAGACGCCCGGGGCACGGCAAGGGCCCCTCCACCGCTTCGCGGTCCCCCTCCCCACTCTGTGGGGAGGAGACGGTGTCCGGTCACTTCACAGCCGCTTCCATCAGACGGCGGAACTGGTCCTGAGCCTGGAGGCCGAAACTGGTCCAGGTCTTCATCAGCTCTTCCGGCTGCATGGCGGCGACATTGGCCTCCATCCGCTTCTGCATCTCCGCCACCATCGCCTCGTTGAGCGGGGCGACATCGGGCAGACCGAGGAAGGCGCGCGCCTCGGCCGGGGTGCAATCGATCTCGACCTGAACCTTCATGCGAGCGTCTCCTGTTTCACGTGAAACGTCCCCGGGCTGATCAAATTAGATCAGGTGTTCATGGACTGGAAGAAGTCGGAATTGTTCTTCGACTGACGTAGTTTGTCGAGCAGGAATTCGATCGCGTCCTGCGGGCCCATCGGGTTGAGGATACGGCGCAGGACATAGGTCTTGGCCAGCTGATCCTTGGGCGTGATCAGATCTTCCTTACGGGTGCCCGACTTCAGCACGTCGATGGCCGGGAAGATCCGCTTGTCCGCCACCTTGCGGTCCAGCACGATTTCCGAGTTGCCGGTGCCCTTGAACTCTTCGAAGATCACCTCGTCCATCCGGCTGCCGGTGTCGATCAGGGCCGTGGCGATGATGGTCAGCGAGCCGCCCTGCTCCACATTCCGCGCCGCGCCGAAGAAGCGTTTCGGGCGCTGCAGGGCGTTGGCGTCGACACCCCCGGTCAGCACCTTGCCCGACGACGGGACCGTCGCGTTATAGGCGCGGCCCAAGCGGGTGATGGAGTCCAGCAGGATCACCACGTCCTTCTTGTGCTCGACAAGGCGCTTGGCCTTTTCGATCACCATTTCGGCGACGGCGACGTGGCGCGTGGCCGGTTCGTCGAAGGTCGAGGCCACGACCTCGCCCTTCACCGTCCGCTGCATGTCGGTGACTTCTTCGGGCCGTTCGTCGATCAGCAGGACGATCAGGATCACTTCCGGATGGTTCTTCTCGATCGACTTGGCGATGTTCTGCAGCATCACCGTCTTGCCGACCCGCGGCGGGGCCACGATCAGGCAGCGCTGCCCTTTGCCGAGCGGCGAGACGATGTCGATCACACGGCCCGAACGATCCTTCAGGGTCGGGTCCTGGATTTCCATATGCAGCCGCTCTTCGGGATAGAGCGGGGTCAGGTTGTCGAACAAGACCTTGGTCTTGACCATCTCGGGGTCTTCGAGATTGATCGTGTCGACCTTCAGCAGGGCGAAATAGCGCTCGCCCTCGCGCGGCGCCCGCACGGCGCCGTGGACGGTGTCGCCCGAGCGCAGGCCGAAGCGACGGATCTGCGAGGGCGACACATAGACGTCGTCCGGACCCGGAAGATAGTTGGCGTCCGAACTGCGCAGGAAGCCGAAGCCGTCGGGCAGGATTTCCAGCACCCCGTCGGCGATGATCTCGACTTCTTCGTCGGCCAGCGCCTTCAGGATCGCGAACAGCAGATCCTGCTTGCGCAGGTTGGAGGCGTTCTCGACCTCCAGCTGTTCGGCGAAGGCGACCAGATCGGCCGGCGTCTTCTCGTTCAGCTCGGCCAGGGTGATCCGGCCGTTGGCGACGACGGGCTCGCCGTCGTCCTCGTCGTCGGCCGTTGTGTCCACGCCGGAATCGGCGCCGGCGGACTCGCCGGCTTCATATTCGGCGCCGTGATGGGTCCGGACCTCCGCGTCGAGGGTCTCGGTTTCGGGCGTGTCGGGATTGGTGTCGCGGACGTCGGTCATGGTGCAGGCTCGCGGGCGCGCGCAACAGGGCTGCGGCGTCGGGTATCTGGAAATGTCTGGCCTTACGGCCGAAGGGGAGCGCGGCGGGCTCCCGCTGGTAGAACCGGCGGGCGTCGCGAAAAGAGAGGGACCGCCGACAAAGCCGAACGGTTCGTCGCCAGCGGAACCACAGGCGGGGGTGAAGGTCAAGCGGAGGCGTTGCGGTCTTTCATCACGCTTTACGCCCCTTGTCTCTCCAGGCGTCGCGTTCAGCGAATATGCGAGTGACCTCCGCCATGTTTTCGGCGCCCCAGGTACAGAGCGGAACCAGCGCCTGCGCGAGACTGCGTCCCAGGGGCGTGAGGCTGTAGTCAACGCGCGGAGGGATTTCCTTATAGTCTGTTCTCTTCACCAGACCGTCGGCCTCCAGCTCCTTGAGGTGCTGGATCAACATCTTGTCGCTGACATCCCGCACCGCGCGCCGAAGGTCTCCGTAACGGGTTGGCCCCCCTTGGGCGAGGAAGTAGAGCACCAAAGGTTTCCACTTGCCGGAAACAACCCGCAGAGTCGCGTCAAGTCCGCAGGTAAACCCTGGCAGGGTTGAACTATCGGTCTCGGCCTGCGGCTGGATCGGAAGAGACTCCGAAACCGGGTCTGATACTTTCGCTGACATTTCTTGGCACTTACCAAAAGGTGCATACTTGCTGTTAGGTAGGTGCGCCGCCAGCTCTGTGCAACCAATGAAGGAGCACATCATGAGCAGACTAAGCGGCAAGACGGCGGTTGTGACGGGGGGCGGAAGCGGCATCGGCCTGGGAGCCGCCAAAAGGTTCGTCGAGGAAGGCGCCTTCGTCTATCTCTTTGGACGGCGGCGAGCTCAACTCGAGGACGCGGTGAACCAACTCGGTGACAACGCCCGTGCGGTAAGCGGCTCCATCACCGATCAGGCCGACCTCGACCGGCTCTATGAAACGGTGAAGTCCGAGCGCGGCAGTCTGGACATCCTGTTCGCCAACGCCGGAACCGGCGCCTTCGCGAGGTTGGGCGAAATCACGCCTGAACACTACGATCAGATTTTCGACGTCAATGTAAAGGGAACGGTCTTCACGGTGCAGAAGGCCCTGCCGCTGATGAGCGAAGGGGGGTCGATCATCCTGACCGGCTCCAGCACCGGGGTGATGGGAACACCCGCCTTCAGCATCTACAGCGCCACCAAGGCCGCGATCCGCAATCTGGCGCGGTCCTGGGCGCTGGACCTGAAAGGTACAGGCATTCGCGTCAACGTCCTGTCTCCCGGACCGATCACGACCGAGCTGGCGCTCGAGGTTCTCGGTGATGAGGGTATCTCGGCGATAGGGGCATCGACCGTGCTCGGCCGGATGGGCGAACCGTCGGAGACCGGCGCCGTCGCGGCCTTCCTGGCTTCATCGGACAGTAGCTTCATGACCGGCGGCGAGGTCTTCGTCGACGGCGGCCTGGCTCAGGTCTGAAGTAGAAGCGTCGCCATGAAGGCTTCGATTCGCAAGGATCGGAGCCTTCAACCGAAGGTCCACTCCGTCGTCACCGACAGCACCATGATAATGGCGAGGACGAACGGGACCTCATTGGTCATCCGCCAGAACTTGCCTGAATATTTCGACGTCCCTGCGACGATCTTCTTCCTCTGACCGGCCAGGAACCCATGCCAACCGCTCAGCAGGAAGACGCCGACCAGTTTCGTCACCATCCAGGGCTCGGCCAGAAAGGCCCAGCCACGGGCGGAAACGTCGATATGGATCAGCCATAGGCCAAAGGCCCAGGCCAGGATCATGGCCGGATTGACGATGATGCGCAGCAGCCGCGTCTGCCAGAGCCGCAACAGGCCCTGCATCTCGCCACGTAGAGGCTCGGGCTTGGCGTTCTGCTCGACGTCATAGGCATAGAGGCGGGGCAGGAACAGCATGCCGGCCATCCAGGCGATCACCGCCAGAATGTGCAGGCCCCGCGCCAGGTCGTAGATATTCATGCCGCGTTCTTCCCGTTGCGATAGGGGCAGGCCTTCCAGCCGGCCTTGCAGCCCTGGCCGAAGGGCGCCACGCCGGTGCGGCCCAAAGCTTCAACCGTCGCGTCAGCCAAGGTGTCGATGAACAGAGGTTCTATGCCCACGGCTGGGGCTCGCAGATAGGGACTGACCCCTTTTTCGTGGGCCAGTTCCCCGTATTCGATGTCGAGCTCGACCAGGGTCTCGATATGTTCGGAGACGAAGGCGATGGGGGTGACGACCACGCCCACGCCGTCCTGGGCCGCCATGTCGATGGCCTCCGGCGTCGAGGGGCCCAGCCATTTCATCGGTCCGACCCGGCTCTGGTAGCAGAGCGCGTGGTCGATGGGTCCCCGCTCGGCCTCGAGCATGGCGACCACGGCGGCGACAGTCGTTTCGACCTGTTCCTGATAGGGGTCGCCCTTGCCGCTCACCAGCTTTTCAGGAATGCCGTGGGCCGAGAACAGGACGCGCACCCTCGCCTCGCCCGCCTCGTCAAGCTTTTGGCCAATGGCCTGAGCCTGGGCCTGGACCCAACCCGCCGCGCGGGGATAGCAGCAGACTGAACGACTGACGCCAGAACCGGCGTAGATCTCGGTCCACAGCTTCAAGGACGACTGGGTCGTGGTGGTCGAGAACTGCGGATAGAGCGGGAGCAGCACCACCTCGTCCGGGCCGAAGGCGGCGACATCGACCGCCGTCTCCTCGGTCAGGGGGTTCCAGTAGCGCATGGCGATGAAGACCCGCACCTCGTCCTCGACCAGTCGGCCGTTCAGCATGGCCTCCAGGGCCTCGGCCTGGCGGCGCGTCTCGGGCAGCAGCGGCGACCCCCCGCCCATCAGAGCGTAGTTGGCCTGGGCACTGGTCTCGCGCCGGCTGGAGATCAGCTTCGCCAGGGGCGTACGCACCACGCCGGGCAGACCGATGATGGCCGGGTCGTTGAACAGGTTGAACAGGAACGGCTTCACCGACGCCTGGTCATCCGGTCCCCCCAGATTGAACAGCACCACGGCGATGCGACGGCCCTTCAGCATCGTCTTTTCCCCCGACTCGGTCCCGGTCATTGGGCGCCGATCCGTTTCAGCACCCGTTCGACATGGTCGATGGGCACGTCCGGCAGTATGCCATGGCCCAGGTTGAAGACCCAAGGTCCCTGCCCCCAGGCCTCCATCAGCTGATCCACCCGCCGGTCCAGCAGATCGCCGCCGGCGCGCAGCAGCAGGGGATCCAGCGCGCCCTGGATCGGCTTGATCTGCTGCACGCGTTTTCCGACCTCCAGGGGGCAGGCGGTGTCCAGGGCGACGGCGTCGACCTCGACCGTCTCGGCATAGCGCTCAGCAAGCGCCGCAGAGCCCCGTGGGAAGCCGATCAGGGGGACATCGACCCCCAGCTCCCGGACACGCTTCACCAGCGCCTGGTGAGGCTTCAGGACCAGTCTTTCGAACAGGTCGTCCGGCAGGCCCTCGGCCCAGCTCTCGAAGATCTTCAACACCTGGGCGCCGGCGTCGGCCTGCATCTTCAGATACCGAGCCGTGGCCTCGACCAGGACCTCGAGCGTCTCGTCCACCCGTTTCGGATCGGCATATGCGTAGGTGCGAGCCTGGGCGCGTTCGCCCTTGCCGATGGTCCGGTGCTCGCCGTCCAGCATATAGGTGGCCACCGTCCAGGGCGCGCCGGCGAAACCGATCAGGGCCCGCTCCGGCTCCAGAGCCTTGCGCACGAGGCTCAGGGTCTCGCCAACGGCCGACAGATGTTCGCCCGCCTCGGGGGCCAGTTCCGCCATCCGACCGGGGATCGGCATCTCGCCCAGCCGCGGCCCTTCGCCCGCCTCGAACCAGACATCCTGGCCCAGGGCGCGCGGGATCAGCAGGATGTCGGCGAAGACGATGGCCGCGTCGAAACCGAACCGCCGCATCGGCTGCAGGGTGGCCTCGGCCGCCATCTCGGGGTTCAGGCAGAAGGCGATGAAGTCCGGCGCCTCGGCCCTCAGACGGCGATATTCGGGCAGGTATCGTCCCGCCTGGCGCATGAACCAGACGGGGGGACGTTCCAGCGCCTCTCCCCGGAGAGCCCTGATCATCATCGGCGTCTGGGAGGAAGCTTGGGCGAGTTCGGTCATGCCGGACGATTAAGGTCACAGCCCCCCGCTCTCAATCCCTAATCAGATTAAGAATTAAAAGATTCGAAGTGGCAGGTAGTGCGGTGGAATGGCGGGGACGAAGTCGGCCTCGCCCCCGGAACAAAAGCGGATATCCACGCCCCGCCCCTGCCTCTCCAGTCCGTCGAACACCCTCGTCCCGTCGGTGGACAATCCCTAACGAAACCTTAACAGGCAAGGCTTCACGGGCCTCTTCGCCTGTGAACGGGGTTAAGCGACATTAACCCTTCGTTAGGATTTTCCACAGCGAGGATGAAACCGGTTTTCCGCCTTGGGATGAAGCCGTGTCGGGCGGGGTGGAGCGTCCACCGTCATCCCCGCTCGCGGCCCGCGCGATCAGCGGCTAAGGAGAAAGGCGCCCCGACGGTCCCTCGCCGTCCCCAGCCGGCGCCGTGTCCTTCAACAGGGAGTCGACCTACCGAATGAGCCCCGCGCGACCCGCCCGTCCGTCCGGCCCCGCCCGCCTGGCCACCTATTTCCATGTGCATCTGGTGTCGGATTCGACCGGCGAGACATTGAACGCCATGGCCAAGGCGGTGACGGCCCGGTTCGACGGGGTCATTCCGATCGAACACATCTACGCCCTTGTCCGCTCGGCGAAACAGATGGACCGGGTGCTGCAGGAGGTGGAGGCCGCGCCGGGCGTGGTGCTGCATACCCTGGTCGACCGCGACCTGCGCGGACAGCTCGAGGAGGGTTGTCGGCGGCTGGACATGCCCCAGATCGGCGCCCTGGACCCGCTGGTCGGCGCCATGTCCCGCTATCTGGGCGCGGCCCTGTCGACCCGCGTCGGCGCCCAGCACGCGCTGGACCACGAGTATTTCAACCGCATCGCCGCTCTGGACTTCGCCATGGCCTATGACGACGGCCAGGGCGGTCTGGAGCAGCTCGAGGGCGCCGACGTGGTGCTGTGCGGCGTCAGCCGGACCTCCAAGACCCCCACCTGCATCTATCTGGCCCACCGCGGCATCCGCGCCGCCAATGTGCCACTGGTGCCGGGGCAGGAGGACGGCGAGCGCCTGACCCACCTGAAGAACCCCCTGGTCATCGGCCTGACCGTCTCGCCCGACAGACTGGTCCAGATCCGCCGCAACCGGCTCGACAATCTGAACGCCGTTCAGGCCTCCAGCTACACAGATCAGGACGCCGTTCGCGACGAGACCATCAAGGCCAAGAGAGCCTTTGAACGCCGCGGCTGGCCCACGATCGACGTCACCCGCCGCTCGGTGGAGGAGACGGCGGCCGCCATCACCAACCTGCTCAGCGAGCACCGCAACCACAAGATCGGAACCACCTGGTGAGCGGCGAAACCCTGATCCTGGCCTCCAAGAGCGCCGCACGCCGGGCCATGCTCGAAAACGCCGGCGTCCCGTTCGAGGTCCGGGTCGCCGGTGTCGACGAGGACGCGATCAAGGCCGTCTCCGCCGATCTGGACCCCGCCGCCCTGGCGATCCGTCTCGCCGAGGCCAAGGCCCTGGCCGTGTCTCGCGATGTCGAGACCGCCTGGGTTCTGGGCTCGGACCAGACCCTGGCCTTCGACGACGGCCTGGTGTCCAAGGTGACCAGTCTGGAGGCGGCTCGCGAACGGCTGAAATCCATGCGTGGACGCACCCATTATCTCCACTCGGGCGCGGCCCTGGCCGTAAAGAGCGAGATCGTCTGGTCCGGCGTCGATACGGTCGAGATGCGGATGCGCGACTTCTCCGACGCCTTCCTCGACGCCTATCTGGCGGCAGAGGGTGAGGCCCTGCTGTCCTGCGTCGGTTCCTATCGGCTGGAAGGAATGGGCTCGCAGCTGTTCTCGGCCGTAGACGGGGACTATTTCACCGTCCTGGGACTGCCGCTGTGGCCGGTGCTGGCGGAGTTGCGGCGGGCCGGAGTGTTGGTGGAATGAGTGCTGGCGGAATGAGCGGGAACCGCATCACCGGGGCAGCCCTTGTCGCCGGGATAGCCGGCGACCCGGTGTCCCATTCGCTTAGTCCGGTGATCCACAACGCCTGGCTGGCCGCCGCCGACATGGACGGCGCCTATGTCCCCTTCGCTCCCGCCGACCCGGCGGGGTTCGAGGCCCTGGTCGCGGCCGGTCGGGCCGGTCTGATCCTGGGGCTGAACGTCACGGCGCCGTTCAAGGAACAGGCCTTCGCCCTGGCCGACACGGCCACCCCGGCGGCGAACTTGACCGGCTCGGCCAATATTCTGGTGTTCGAGGCCGGCCGGGTTCAGGCCGACAGTTCCGACGGTGTCGGCCTGATGCGCGGGCTTCGTGAACAGGCGCCGGACCTGACGGTGGCGGGTCAGCCGGTCGTCCTGCTGGGCGCGGGCGGCGCGGCGCGGGCCGGGGCGGGCGCCCTTGTGGAGGCCGGCGCTCAGGTCCGCATCGTCAATCGGTCGCCCGACCGGGCCGAAGCCCTGGCCGCTGATCTCGGCCCCTCGGTCCGGGTCATGGAGGGACCTGCGGCTCTGGACGGCGCGGTCCTGGTGATCAATGCGCTCAGCGTCCAGCCGGATCTGGATTTCGACGCCGTCGCGCCGGGCACAGTGATGATGGACATGACCTACAAGCCCCTGATCACGCCCTTCCTGGCGGCGGCGCGGGCGCGTGGCCTGCCTACCGTGGACGGCCTCTCCATGCTGATCGGTCAGGCGGCGCCGTCGTTCGAGGCCCTGTTCCGACGGCCGCCCCCGCCGCTGAATCTGCGCGCCCTGCTGACGGCGCACCTGGGCGAGGGGTCATGATCGTCCTGGGTCTGACCGGCTCGATCGGCATGGGCAAGTCGACGACGACGGCCATGTTCGCCGACCTGGGCGCCCTTGTCTGGAACGCCGACGACGCCGTGCACCGCCTCTATGCGCCAGGCGGCGCCGCTGTCGATCCGGTCGGGGCCGCTTTCCCCGGCGTGGTCGTGGACGGTGCCGTGGACAGAACCCGGCTGGCCGAAGCCCTGGGTCGCGACGAAACCGCCTTTCGCCGGCTGGAGTTAATCGTCCATCCTCTGGTCGCCGAAGGTCGGGCGGCGGATCTCGAGGCTGCGAGCGCCGCGGGGGCCAAGCTGGCGGTGCTGGACATTCCCCTGTTGTTCGAGACCGGCGGCGACGCCCATGTCGACGCCGTCGTCGTGGTCACGGCCGACCCCGATATCCAGGCGGAGCGGGTCCTGGCCCGACCCGGCATGACCCGCGAACGGTTCGAGGCCATCCTCGCCCGCCAGCTTCCCGACGCTGAAAAGCGCGCTCGCGCCGACTTCGTCATCGACACCGGCCGGGGGCTGGAGGCCGCCCGCGCCGATGTGGCCGCGATCGTCGAGACCGTGCTGGATCCGGCGTGGATATCTCCGCGTCGGCGCGCGCCCGCTCTTTCGCCGGGCGGCGAACCCCCCCATTAAGGGCGAATGGCGCGCGAGATCGTTCTGGACACCGAAACCACCGGCTTCGACCCCAAGACGGGCGACCGGCTGATTGAGGTCGGCTGTATCGAGCTGCAGGACCTGCTGCCGACCGGTCGCACCTTCCACCGCTTCGTCAATCCCGAACGTCTGATCCCGCCCGACGCGATCCGGGTGCACGGCATCACCGACGAAAAGGTCAAGGACGCGCCCAAATTCCATCAGATCGCCGACGACCTGATCGAATTCATCGGCGACGCGCCGATGATCGCGCACAACGCCGCCTTCGACCGCAATTTCATCGACTATGAATACCGCTTGTGCGGTCGGGCGATCACCGGCGAGGCGCGCTGGATAGACACGCTGAAACTGGCCCAGAGCCGGTTTCCGGGCATGCCAAATTCGCTGGACGCCCTGTGCAAGCGGTTCAAGGTGTCGCTGGTCGAACGCACCCTGCACGGCGCCCTGATCGACGCCCGTCTGCTGGCCGAAGTCTATCTGGAGCTTCGCGGCGGCAAGGAACGGGTTCTGGACCTGTCGTCCGGCCCGGTCGGCCGCCGCTCCGCGGGCGAAGTCGCCCAGGTCGCGGTCTATGGGGCTCGCCCTCGCCCCCTGGCTCCGCGTTCGACCGAGGCCGAACAGGCCGCCCATATCGCCTTCCTGGCCGAAGTGCTGAAGGACCGATCCCTGTGGGAAGCCTACGGGATCAAGGCCCAGGAAGAGGCGGCCTAAAAAGGCCTCCCTTCCCGCGCGGGAAGGGAGGCTCGTCTCGCCTTAGGCCTGGCCGGTCGAGACCGGTTGCTGGGCGATCTGCTGCTGGCGGGCGATATAGATGGCGGCGAAGTCGATCGGATCGAGCATGAAGGGCGGATAGAAGCCGCCGTCCGCCGTCGCGCGGGCGACGATCTCGCGCGCGAACGGGAACAGATAGCGCGGGCATTCGATCAGCAGCAGCGGCTCGATGTCCTGCTCCTGGACATTGGTCAGCTGGAACAGGCCGCCATAGACCAGTTCGACATGGAAGACCGGCTGGTTCTCGTGGGTCGCCTTGATCGACAGCTTCAGATCCAGTTCGAACAGGCCGTCGGGACGGCCCTGGGCCGACATTTCGACGCCCAGGTCGATCGCCGGCTTGCCGTCGACGCGCAGGGATTCCGGCGCGCGCGGGTTCTCGAACGAGAAGTCGCGGACATATTGGGCCAGGATGCGGAAGCCGGGGCCGGCCGGCTGGCCCTGCTGCGGCTGTCCTTCGCCCTGAGCGGGGTTGGTTTCGGCGGGCGGAACGGCGTCGGTCATGGGCGTCTTCGATGGGAAAAGGGCTGATTGGGCCGGGAATAAGGCGCCGCGACTAACACGGCGAGACGCTTGGCCGCAATGTCGCACGCGTCC
This sequence comes from Brevundimonas sp., assembly GCF_013912065.1. Classification (GTDB taxonomy): domain Bacteria; phylum Pseudomonadota; class Alphaproteobacteria; order Caulobacterales; family Caulobacteraceae; genus Brevundimonas. Next base: position 144,041 of record NZ_JACESA010000006.1, on the reverse strand, counting down.
AGGGGGCGCGCGCCGCCTTGCTTCGTCCTATATGAGCCCCTAATCGTCTCCGTGGCCCGCCCCGCTCGCGCGCCGACAGTCAGGAAGTTCGCTTTGCCCGCCTTGCCGGTCCAATTCCAGATCGTGATCTTCGCCGTCATCGCGGCGTTCGTCCTGTTCCAGCTCTATAACGTCCTGGGCAAGAAGGTCGGCCGTCAGCCCCAGGAGGACGCCAAGATTGCGGCGCCCTCGCCGATGGCCGCGCCCGAAACACCCAAGACTCCTGCCCTGGACGCCGCGACCCTGGCCTCGATCGCCGGACTGAAGGCGCGCGATCCGGCGTTCGATCCCAACCGTTTCATCGAGGGCGCCCGCCAGGCCTATGAGACGATCGTGCGCGGCTACGCCGCCGGCGACCGGGCGGCGCTCAAGCCGCTACTGACCCCCACGGTCATGGACTCGTTCGACGCCGGCATCGCGGCGCGTGAAACGCGCGGCGAAACCGAAACGGTTGAATTCCTGTTCCCGCCCCGCGCCGATCTGGAAGGCGCCACAGCCCAGGGCGACAAGGCCGTGGCCAAGGTTCGGTTCCTCGCCGAACTCCGCAGCCGCGTCAGCAAGTCCTCGGGCGAGAACGCCGATCCCGCCACCGGCGAGCCGGTGGTCGAGGAACGCCGCACGGCCGAACACTGGACCTTCGAACGCACCCTGGGCGCCGCCGACCCCAACTGGGTCCTGGCCCGCGTCGAGCCGGCCAACGCCTGATGCCGGCTCTGGGCCGGCTTGCCCGGCGGCCGTCACTTCGCCTGGCGACCGTGATGGCGCCCGTTCTCGCCGCCGCCGCCTGTTCCACGGCGCCGACGCCCCCCGCCTCCGCTCCTGAGGCTGGACCCGGCCCCCGCCCGTATGTACCCACGCCGGGGCCGGACGCCCCCCTGCCCTCACCCCCGGACGCCGTCAGCCCGGCCGTTCTGCCAGGCTGGGGCGATGAGGATCATCTGGCCGCCTTTCGCGCCTATGTCGAAGGTTGCGGGGCTACGCGCGACGCGGTCGGCCGCGCCGTCTGCGCCCGCGCCCAGGCGATGACCGCAAGGTCAACCGTCACGCCGTCGGACGCGCGCGCCTTCTTTGAAGCGAGTTTCAGCGCCGTTCCCGCCCGAACCGCGGACGGCGGACACGGCCTTTTGACCGCCTATTTCGCTCCGGAATATCCGGCGCGTCGTACGCCCGACGCCGAGTTCTCGGCGCCGGTCCTGCCCAAGCCGGCCGATCCCCGCGCGGCGGGCGACCGGGCGACCATCGAGGCGAACGCCCGGCTCGGCCAGGCCCTGGCCTGGATGCGGGCCGAGGACCTGTTCTTCCTGCAGATTCAAGGGTCCGGCTATCTGACCTTCGAGGACGGCGGTCGCGGTCGCGTCGCCTATGCCGCTGACAACGGCCGGCCCTTCGTCGGCATCGCCCGACCGATGGCGCGTCAGGGCCTGCTGCCCGAGAACGGAACTTCCGGCGAAGCCATTCGCGGCTGGCTGGCCGATCATCGCGGCTCCGAAGCTCAGGCCGTCATGGCCCTGAACCCCCGCTACATCTTCTTCCGGCTGGATCCGGACGATGACGGCCATCCGCCGGGCGCGGCCGGCATACCTCTGACAGAGCGGCGCGCCGTCGCCGTCGATCCGTCCCAGTGGCGGTATGGGGAATTGGTCTGGCTTGAGGCCGACGGCGGAAACCTGCGCGGCGCGACCGCCTCCTATCGCGGTCTGGCCATGGCGCTGGACACCGGTTCGGCCATTCGCGGCCCTGTCCGCGCCGATCTCTATATGGGCCGGGGCGACGCGGCCGGAACCGAAGCCGGCACGGTGCGTCACCCCTTGCGCATGTGGCGCCTGGTCCCGAAGGGCTAGGCGACCGTCAGCGTCACACTGATATTGCCGCGCGTGGCGTGGGAATAGGGGCAGACCGTGTCTGCCTCGGCCACCAGAGCTTCCGCCTCGGCGCGATCGACGCCTGGCAGGCTGATCTCCAGCGCCACATCCAGGCCGAAACCCTTGTCGCTGCGCGGACCGATGCCGACAGTGGCCTTGACCGTCGCCTCGGCGGGGACCTTGGCGAAACCCTCTTGCGTGCCGACGAATTTCATCGCGCTCAGGAAACAGGCGGCATAGCCGGAGGCGAACAGCTGTTCGGGATTATTGCCGACGCCGGCGCCGCCCAGTTCCTTGGGCATGCCCAGGGCGAGATCCAGCCCGCCGTCGGTGGTGGCGACGCGGCCGTCTCGGCCGCCCGTGGCGACGGCGGTGGTGCGGTAAAGGACGTTGAGGGACATGGGGGCTCCTGAGGAAATAAATATCGTACACGATATAATCGCGTGTGATTACCTAGGCGCGGATGTCGAGATCGTCAAGCTTGCGATTGGATCGTGCGCGATTATTATTGGTCCATGAAAGATGCGGCCCCTTCCTGCGAACCCGCCGCCGCGCCCACGCTGTTGGGGCTCGACGACATGCTGTGTTTCGCCGCCTATTCGGCCAGTCTGGCCTTCAACCGGTTCTACAAGCCGATGCTGGACCGGATGGGTCTAACCTATCCGCAGCTGCTGGCCATGACGGTGCTATGGCGCGAGGGCGACCAGACCGTGGGCCGGCTGGGCGAGCGGTTGTTTCTGGAATCCAACACCGTAACCCCCTTGATCAAGCGGCTGGAGGCGGCCGGCCTGGTCACGCGGACGCGCGACAAGACGGACGAACGCGTAGTGCGGATCAGTCTGACCGAAGCCGGTCGGGCGCTCGCCGCCGAGGCCGTGTGCCTGCCTGAAGCGGTCCAATCCGCCACGGAGCTGCCCCCGGAAGCGATGATGCGACTGCGCGACGACCTGGCGACCCTACGGGAGCAGCTGCGGACGGCGTCGGTCTGATCTAGGCCAGATCCTCGATCTCGGCCTCGGTCAGTTCGCCTGGAACGATGGTGACCGGCAGTTTGCGGCCGCCCAGCTGGGCGCCCTGTTTGATGATGGCCGACACCAGCGGTCCCGGGCCTCGAGAACCCGTCCCGGCGGCGAGGACCAGGATCTTGATGTCGGGATCGTCGCCGACCACCGTCTTGATCGCCCCCTGAGCCTCGCCCTTCTCGATCAGGAAGACAGGCGGGGCGCCGGACCGCTCCAGCGCCTCCTCGCCCAGACGGTTCAACAGGGTCTCGGCCTCCTCACGCTGTTGGCGTTCGATCTCTTCGCGGGCGCCGGACCAGTGGGCGTCGCTGTTCGAGGGCAGGACGCGCAGCATCACCACCCGTCCGCCGGTCGATTTGGCGCGGCGGCAGGCGAAACGCAGCGCTGCCTCGAACTCCGGGCTGTCGTCGACGACGACGAGGAATTTTCTCGGCATGACGGCCTCCCCGGCTCGTTTCTTATCGACCGAAGAGGCCGCGAGACGCGGCTCTCGTCAAGCCGCGCCCGAACAGGCGCTCGGTCCGACCGAGAAAGGAGACCGCCCTCAAGAAGCGACCGCGGCGCTGGCCAGATCGCGGATCGTCGCATTGGCGATGGTCAGTTTGGCGAAGGTCCAGCCCGTGCCGGACTGTTCGATCTCGTCCACGGAGGCGCGGACGCCCTCGACCACAGCTTGTTTGGACCCGATCCACCGATCGACGGCGGTTTCCGACGCGTCCTCGCTGATCCCGACCGAGGCGTCCGAGGCGCGGGCCACGGCGCGTGTCAGGGTGGCCTGCTCGTTCATCAGGTCCTCGATCAGCCGGCGCACCGCCAGCCGGTCGAAATGGTCCATTGATGGAATCGAGCCGGCGGCGGCGCGCAGCCGGTCGAAATCGAAAGCGGCTCCGACCTGGTGATAAAGACGCGCCATCGCCGCGACCGGCCAGCCGGTCTCCCGCGCCAGGTCGCCGACGTCGGACGCGGCGACCAGCGGGCGCATGATGGCGATGCGGCGGGTCAGGTCCGTCGGCGCGCCGTGGTCGGCGAACTTCTTGACCCGGGCGTCGAGACAGGCCTGCTCAAACCGCGACAATACCGGCGCGCCCTCGTCCTGCAGGGCGTCGGCGACCGGACGGTAGCGGTCGATCAGCGCCTGGACCGAGACGCCGGCCTTGGCGCGTCGGGCCAGCCAGAAGGTCTGGCGACGCAGGACGACGGCGATTTCGCGGTACAGGGCGGTCTGGGCCTCGGCCGAGATCTTCAGGTCCAGAGCCGAGACGGCGTCCCAGGCCTCGTCCAGCCGGAACACGCGCCGCGCGGCCTCGAAGGCGATGATCAGGGCGGTGGTGTCGCACTCGGCCGAGCCGCGCAGCCGGTCCGGGAAGGTCGGGCCGCACATGTTGACCACCTCGTTGGCCATGACGGTGGCGATGATCTCGCGCCGCAGCCGGTGGCTCTTCATCTGAGGTTCGAACTTGGCCAGGGCCTGGGGGAAGTAACGGACCAGGATTTCTTCGAAGAAGGGATCCTCCGGCGCCTGGGACGCGACGATCTCCTCCGACAGCTCCAGCTTGGCGTAGGCGGTCAGGACCGCCAGTTCGGGCCGGGCCAGCGGTATGCCGGCGGCCATCATCTCCTTGACGCGGGCGTCGTTCGGCAGGCCCTCGACCTTGCGGTCCAGCTTGCCGCGCGCCGACAGGGTCTGCATGAACCTCTGCTGGGCGTCCAGCGCGCCCGGCCCCTCGGCCTGTTGCAGCGTCAGGGCCAGGGTCTGGTCATAGTTGTGGGCCAGCACCTTCAGCCCGACCTCGTCGGTCATCGACGCCAGCAACGCAGGGCGTTCCTTGGCCGGCAGGACGCCGTTGGTCACTGCCGAACCAACCAGGATCTTGATGTTGACCTCATGGTCCGAGGTGTCGACCCCGGCCGAATTGTCGATGGCGTCGGTGTTGATCCGGCCGCCGTTCTGGCCGAATACGATCCGTCCGGCCTGGGTGAAGCCCAGATTGGCGCCCTCGCCCACCACCTTGACCCGCAGTTCGTCGGCGTTGATCCGCAGGGCGTCGGTGCCCTTGTCGCCGACCTGGGCGTCGGTCTCGGCGGCCGATTTCACATAGGTGCCGATCCCGCCCAGATACAGCAGCTCCGCCGGCGCCTTCAGAATGGCGCGGATCAGGCTGGCCGGGTCCAGTTCGTCCTCGGCGATGTCCAGGGCCGCCTTGATCTGGGGCGTCAGCTGGATCGACTTGGCCGAGCGCGAAAAGACGCCGCCGCCCTTGGAGATCAGGCCCTTGTCATAGTCCTGCCAGGACGAGCGCGGCAGGTCGAACAGGCGTTTGCGCTCCTTCCAGCTGATGGCCGGGAAGGGATCGGGATCGATGAAGATGTCGCGGTGGTCGAAGGCGGCGATCAGCTTGGTCGCCTCGGACAACAGGGCGCCGTTGCCGAAGACGTCGCCGGACATGTCGCCGACCCCCACCATGGTGAAAGGCTCGGTCTGGATGTCCTTGCCCATCTCGCGGAAGTGGCGCTTGACCGCCTCCCAGGCGCCGCGCGCCGTGATCCCCATGGCCTTGTGGTCGTAGCCGATCGACCCGCCCGAAGCGAAGGCGTCGCCCAGCCAGAAGCCGTAGGCGGCCGAGACCCCGTTGGCGATGTCCGAGAAGGTGGCGGTGCCCTTGTCGGCGGCGACGACCAGATAGGGGTCGTCCTGTTCCCAGGCCACGACATGGGCCGGGCGCGTCACCGATCCGTCGGCCGCGATATTGTCGGTGATGTCCAGCAAGCCCGACAGGAAGGTGCGATAGGCGCGGATCGCCTCGCCCTGGATGGCCTCGCGGTCGGTCGTGCGGGGCAATTGTTTCGGATAGAAGCCGCCCTTGGAGCCGACCGGCACGATGACGGCGTTCTTGACCTGCTGCGCCTTGACCAGGCCCAGCACCTCGGTGCGGAAGTCGTCGCGACGGTCCGACCAGCGCAGGCCGCCCCGCGCCACCGGGCCGAAGCGCAGGTGGACGCCCTCGACGTGCGGCGCCCAGACGAAGATCTCGCGATAGGGCTTGGGCAGGGGCAGATCTTCCAGTTCGCTGGAAGCGATCTTGATCGAGATGTGCGGCTTGGGCAGGCCGTCGACGTCCAGCTGGAAATAGTTGGTCCGTTTGATCGCGCCGATCAGGGCGGCGATCCGACGCAGCGCCCGGTCGTGATCCAGGCTCTTCACGTCCTGAAGCAGGGTGTTGATCTTGGCGCTCAGCTCGGCGACCGCCGCCGCACGCGTTTCGACAGGGCCGCCGGCCTCTTCGAACTTGGCCATGAACAGCGAAAGCAGGGCCCGCGACACGTCGGGATATTCGCGCAGGGCTTCTTCCTGCACCGCCTGGGACGGATCGAGACCGGTCTGCTGGCGGTAACGGGCCAAAGTGCGGATCAGGGCGGCCTCGCGCCATTCCATGCCCAGTTCGACGACCAGGCGGTTGAAGCCGTCGCTTTCGGTCCGCCCGTTCCACACGGCGGCGAAGGCGCGCTCGAACGGTCCCTTGACGTCGGCGAAGACCAGGTCCTCGCCGCGTGGATCCTCCATCAGGAATTCATGGACGTGGATCTCCTCCTCGCCCATCGGCCGGATCGGATAGCCGTATTCCTCTAGGGTCTTCAGGCCCATGTCGGCCATGATCGGCAGGACGTCGGACAGGGGCACCGAAGGCCCGCGGCGATAGAGCTTGAAGCGGAACTGCAGACGGCTGTCGTCGGGGTTGCGGAAGGCGCGCACCACGACCGATTCGCCGACGCCAACCTGACCGGTGGCGTTCAGCCGGTTCATTTCATTCAGATCGATCGCGGCCTCGTCGGCGGCGTACCGGTCGCGATAGGCGGCGCCGAAGGCGCGGGCCCAGCGGGCGCTCAGCGGACCGACCTCGACGTCCTCGACATCGGCGCGGCGCAGCGCCCCCTCGAACCGTTCGACCCAGCCGCGCCCGGCCTCGGCCACGTCATGCTCCAGCTGAGCCGCGTCGGGCGTCGGATGCTCGCCGGGCGTGACGCCGATGATGAAGTGGACCCGCACCAGGGGCGCGTCGGACAGTTGCGGATACCAGGCCGAGATCCGGCCGCCCCAGGCGCGAGCCACGATCTGTCCGATCCGTTCGCGCACCGTCGCGTCGAACTTCTCGCGCGGAATGAAGCACAGGACCGAGACGAAGCGGTCGAACGGGTCCTGGCGCGAGAACAGGCGGATGCGCGGCCGGTCATAGAGGTGAAGTATGCCCAGGGAGATCGACAGAAGCTCGTCCTCGCTGATCTGGAACAGCTCGTCGCGCGGATAATTCTCCAGGATGTTGCGCAGCCGCTTTTCGTTGTGGCTGCCGGGCGCCTTGTCCGCGCGGGCCATCACATTGGCCACCTTGCGGCGGATCAGCGGCGTCTCGGTCGCCAGTTGATCGTAGGCTTCAGAGGTGAACAGGCCGACGAACCGGGTCTCGCCCGTCGCCTTGCCGTCCGGGCCGTACCGCTTGACCCCCACGTAATCCATGTAGGCGCGGCGGTGGACGCGTGACCGGGCGTTGGCCTTGGCCACCGTAACCGGCTCGCTCAGGTCCAGCTGGCGGCGCATCTGGCGAGTCAGGACGGCGGGTTCCGACGCGCGACGCAACACGGTGCGCTCGGGATCGGCCAGAATGCCCAGGCCGGCGCTCGACTGGCTCAGCGGGGCCTCGGCCTGGTAATCGCCGTCGGCGCCGCGCGGGTAATCGTAGTCGCGCGCGCCCAGGAAAACGAAATGGTCGCTTTTCAGCCATTTCAGGAAGGCGATGTTCTCGGCCAGGATCGCCGGATCGACGCCCGGCGGAGTCGTTTCCAGCCGCTGCACGGCCTGACGCATAAGACTGGTCATCGCCTCGTGACCGGCGACGGCGGCGTGGACGTCGGCCAGACACTCGGCCAGGCCCTCGCCCAGGGCGTCGCGACGTTCCTGCGGCGCGCCGTCGATGACCAGCATGATCACCGACAGGCGCCGGTCCTCCAGCTCGACCACCGGATGGAACAGGGCGCGCACCGAGACCCCGGCCTCGGCCAGGGCGCCCATGACGCTGTCGACCAGGAAGGGCGCGTCGGTCTGGATGATGCGGACCAGGTCGTAGTCCAGCGCCTGGCCGTCGGCGCCGGCCAGCGGCCCGACCGTGATCAGGGGCGCCGAACCGACCGGATAATCCATCGCCGCGCGCCAGGAGGCCGCCAGGAGCGCGGCAAGGTCCTCGCCGTCCAGTTCGGGCGTTTCGTCGGCCGCATAATCGTCGTGCGCCTGAGCCAGGAAGGACTGTTCGGATCGGCCGGGGTCGGCGCCGATAATCCGCGCGAATGAAGCTTCCAGGTCGGCCAGGGAGATCGGCTGAACCGTGGCGGGGCGCGGATCGAGGGCGGTCATGGACTACAGTCTCGGCGACGCGGCCGTGGCCGCAGGGGCGGGCGCGCGACTGCGCGCCACATCGCTGACTAGGCCAGGTCCGGTCGCGCGGGAAGCCCCTCACGACCGAGATTTTCATGAACAGTGTTCAGAGTGGAATACTTGTGCGGCGCCACAAACGAGAAGGCCGCCGAGCGGGGGAACTCGGCGGCCTGCGCGAACCGACGCTTGGGGAGGGGAGGGTGCGTCGGCCTCGCTTCGCTGCGGTTCGGAGGGGAAATGTCCCGCAGCGTTGATGATCAGATGGGAGGCCCGTTGCGCCGTTCAAGGGACAAAGGCGCAGCTTTCGACGCGACGCGGCGCCGCAGGGTTCAGGCCCCGGCTCCGGTCCCATCCTCGTCTGTCCTTGCTTCGCCAGTGCGGTCGACCGAGTCTCGTCTCGGCCTCGCCTCGTCGGCATAGGGTTCGCCGTCGCCAGACAGCAGGATCGCCATCCAGCGCGACCCCTGAAACTCCGCCAGAATCGCCATGGCCATGACCGCCAGCGGGGTGGACAGGAACATGCCGACCACACCCCACAGCTTGCCCCAGAAGGCCAGGGACAACAGGACCACGACCGGATCTATGTTCTGGTTGTCGCCCTGCATGCGGGGCTGGACCAGGTTGCCGACGATGAAGAGGATGGTCTGCAGTCCCACCAGCAGGATCAGGGCGGGCCAATAGCTGGGGAATTGCACCAGGGCGAACAACGGCGGCGCGAGGCCGGCGACCGCTCCCCCCAATACCGGTATGAAACCGACGATGAAGATCACGAAGGTCCAGAACTCGGCGTTCTGAAGCCCCACGGCCCGCATCAGAATCCAGGCCGCGAGACAGATCATGGCCCCGGTGACGGTCTGGACCCAGATATATCCCTCGACCCCGCCGCGGACCCGGTGGAAGACGGCGACGGCTTCGTCGCGCTGGTTCTTGAGGGGGAACATGGCGACGATCTTGCGTCGGAAACCAATCTGCGACGCCAGCAGGAACCCCAGATAGACCATGACGAAGAAGGAGCCCGAGGCGATGCCCTGGGCCTGAACAGCCATGCCGGTCAGATAGCCCCGGATGTCGACACCGTTGATCAGATCCTGCGCAGTCGGCGGGTCGTTCAAGCGAACCAGGCCGTAGGCGTCGCGGATGATCTGGTCGATGCGCGGACCGATGTTTTGCGACACGCCGGACGCCTCGCCGAAGAAGCCCGCCGCCCCGTTCACGATGATGGCTATGGAGGCGAAGAAGGCCAGGACCACCAGGATCAGGGCGGTGACACCGGCCCAGCGATCGTTCAGCGGCGTCCGCGCCGCCACAGACCGCTTCGCCCCGTCGATCATGATCAGCAGGAAGATGGCCATGGCCAGGGGGGTCAGTATGTCCCGCAGCCAATAGATGGCCGCCCCTGCGGCCACCGTGGCGATCAGGGCGGCGGCGTTCCGCGATACGGCCGACGGCTGCATGGTGACGGGGCTTTTCATCCTGCCCTTGTCGAGGCGTCCGACGGCCGCGTCAATCGCGGTTTCGGCTTGGGGTTGAACGCGCTAGACCTCGCGCAGATGCAATCGGAGAACCGCATGTCCGACGCCCTTCCCGGCTTGTTCCTCGGCCAGTCCGACGCCGCCCTGCCGGAAACCTTGCTGTTCCATCGCGCGAACCGACACGGCGTGGTCGCCGGAGCGACCGGGACGGGTAAGACGGTCACCTTGCAGATCATGGCCCAGGGCTTTTCGGACGCGGGGGTGCCGGTCTTCTGCGCCGACGTGAAGGGCGACCTGTCGGGCATTTCCCAGATCGGCGCGCCGAACGAGAAACTGCTCTCCCGCGCCGCCGACATGGGTCTGACCCTGACGCCGCGCGCCGCGCCGACGGTCTTCTGGGATCTTTACGGGCAGAAGGGCCATCCCATCCGCACCACGGTTTCCGAGATCGGTCCAGTGCTGATGGCGCGGATGCTGAACCTGAACGAGGTGCAGGAAGGGGTTCTGACGGTGGTCTTCCATGTCGCCGACAAGGAGGGCCTGCTACTGTTGGACCTGGGCGATCTGCGCAGTCTCCTGGCCTATGTCGGCGAGAACGCCGACCGGATCGGGCGGGAGGTCGGCAATGTCGCCCCCGCCTCGATCGCCGCCATTCAGCGCGCCCTGCTTCAGATGGAGCAGCAGGGCGGCGACGCCTTCTTCGGCGAACCCGCCCTGAAGCTGGAGGACATGATCCGCGTCGGGCTGGACGGCCGGGGACAGGTCAATGTGCTGGATTCGACCCGGCTGATGAACAGCCCGCGCCTGTACGGCGCCTTCCTCTTGTGGCTGCTGTCGGAACTGTTCGAGCAGCTGCCGGAAGTCGGCGATCCCGAAAAGCCCCGCCTGGTCTTCTTCTTCGACGAGGCGCACCTGCTGTTCAACGACGCCCCGCGCGCCCTGCTGGAGAAGGTCGAGCAGGTCGTGCGGCTGATCCGGTCCAAGGGGGTGGGCGTCTATTTCGTCACTCAGAACCCGGCCGACATCCCTGATAGCGTCCTGGCCCAGCTAGGCAATCGCATCCAGCACGCCCTTCGCGCCTATACGCCGTCGGAGCAGAAGGGGCTTAAGGCCGCCTCTCAGAGCTTCCGCGCCAACCCCGCCTTCGACACGGCCGAGGCGATCCAGGGCCTGGGCGTCGGCGAAGCCCTGGTCTCGGTGCTGGACGAGAAGGGCGCTCCCACCGTCGTGGCGCGCACCAGGATCCGTCCTCCAGCCTCGCGCCTGGGTCCCGCGACCGAGGTCGAACGCGCCGCCGTCATGGCCGCCAGCCCCGTGCGGGGCCTCTATGACCAGGCCTTGAACCGGGAATCCGCCGAGGAAATCCTGGCCGCTCGTCATGCGGCGTCGGATCAGGCCGAGGCCGCCGAAGCCCAGGCGAGATCGGACGAAAAGGCAGCCAGGGAACAGGTCAAAGAACAGGTCCGCGCCGCCCCCCGTCCCGCCCCGCGGGCCCGGACCTCCAATCGCCAGACGCCGATGGAGGCCCTGACCAAGTCGGTGCTGCGGACGGCCGGATCGACCATCACCCGCGAACTGCTGCGCGGCGTTCTGGGCGGTCTGAAGCGGCGCTAGGTCTTGCAACGGGGTAGGGGCGGGCGCATCTCCCGTCCATGTTCATCCAGACCGAACCCACGCCCAATCCGAATGCGCTGAAGTTCCTGCCCGGTCGCGAGGTCTCGCCGACCGCCGCCCTGGAATATCGCACCATAGACGAGGCGACCGCATCGCCGCACGGATCGGCGTTGGCGGAAGCTCTGTTCGAGCTGGAAGGCGTCGACGGCGTCTTCTTCGGTGCGGACTATGTGTCGGTGACCCGGCAGGAGTCGGGACCGGACTGGTCGGAGATGAAGGCGCCGATCCTGGGCGTCATCATGGATCATTTCGTTTCGGGCCAGCCCCTGACGCGCGGCGGCGACGGCGGGGTCGAGACCCACGCCGAGGATGACAGCGAGATCGTCGCCGAGATCAAGGCTCTGCTCGACAGCCGAATCCGCCCGGCCGTGGCCCAGGACGGCGGCGACATCCTGTTCGATTCCTTCGATGAAGAAACCGGCGTGCTGAGCCTTCGGATGCGCGGCGCCTGTTCGGGCTGCCCCTCGTCGTCGGCGACCCTTAAGGCGGGCGTGGAGCAGATGATGCGCCACTATGTGCCCGAAGTGACGCGGGTCGAGCAGACAATCTAGGCTTCGGACGCGCTTTCGTTCTCGTCAGACGTGCGTCGGGGCGCCATCCTCTCCGTCCCATGCCGCGTTTTATTCCCGATCCCGAAGTCCTTCGCCTGGGCGAGGCGCTCGCCGCCCTGCGCCGGGAGCGCGGCCTGTCCCAAGCCGAGGCCGGCGCCCGCCTGGACATGACCAGCCAAGGTTGGGGCCTGTATGAATCCGGCCGCCGACCGGGCCTGTTTCGTCCCGACGTGCAGCGGCGGCTGACCGGGGCCCTGGACTCGACGCCGGAGGCTCTGGCCCTGCGCCTGTCCGGGCCGTCTGAGGCGACCATTTCCGCTTTGACCGTCACCGGACTGGAGGCCCGTGGGCGCGGCTTTGACGCCCCGCCGGCCGTCGGCGTGACCCGGTTTCGGCTCTCCAACGACGCCCTCTCGCCCTGGGCGTCCGCAGGCGTGGTGCTGGAAGTCCGTCCCGGTCTCTGGCCCCGTCCCGGCCAGGGCTGCGTCATCGAAATGAAGGACGGCGACGTGCGGGCGCGTCTTTTCGACCGGGAGGACGCCAGCCGAATTCACGTCCGCGGCGCAGGATCTCTGGACGGGGGTGAAACCCTCGACCGCGCCGAGATCGCCACGGTGTCGGCCGTGATCGCGCGCCGCGAGGAATGAAACGAAAAGGTTGTATGCTCGGAAGGGTTGTGTCACTCTTCGTCCATGAACAGGAAAGACGCCCCTCGCAACACGGCCCGTGCGCCGGAACCCCTCGACGCGATGGTCGGGGCGCGGATCGCGTCCCGGCGGGCGGCGCTGGGCCTGTCCCAGACCGCCCTGGGCGAACTGGTCGGCGTCAGCTGTCAGCAGGTGCAGAAATACGAGGGCGGGCAGAACCGGATTTCGGCCTCCCGCCTGCATCACCTGGCCCTGGCGCTGGGCCTGCCGGTCGAAGCCTTTTTCCCGGAGCGGCCGGGGGAGGCGGAAAACGCGGAGCTTTCCCTGATGCGGTCCATGGCCGCGACGCCCGAGGGGCGGGCGATGGCGGACGGTTTCTCCCGCATCGAGGATCGTTCGGTTCGCCAGGCCCTGACGCGACTGGTGGAGGTTCTTGCGCGAGCCGCCTAGAAGGCCGGACATGAGACTTCTGGTGATCGATACGGCGCTCGGCGCCTGCACGGCGGCCGTATTCGAGGACGGGCGGCCCCTGGCCGAACGGTTCGAACCCATGACCAAGGGCCATCAGGAACGGCTGGGCGGTCTGGCGCGGGACGTCGTGGCCGAGGCGGGCGGGGGTTTCAACGCCCTGGACCGGATCGGCGTCACCGTCGGGCCGGGCTCCTTCACCGGCCTGAGGGTCGGTTTGGCCTTCGCCCAGGGTCTGGGCGCGGCCCTGGACCGGCCGGTGGTCGGGATCTCGGCGCTGGACGGGCTGGCGGCCTCGCTGGACGCCGACGACGCGCCGGTCGCGGCCCTGATCGACGCGCGGCGTGGTCAGGTCTACGCCAAATTCTTCATCGACGGCGCGGCTGTCGGGCCAGACGAGGCTCTCTCGCTCGACGAGGCGTCGCGACGGATCGCCGTCCTGGGTCCGGAGGTTCGTCTGGTCGGCAGCGGCGCCGCCGTCCTGGCGGAAGCCTTCCCCGACCTGAAATATGCGACGCTGGACGCCCGCGTCGCGCCGTCGCCTCAGGCCCTGGCGCGGCTGGTCGCCGCCGCCGATCCAGCCGAATATCCGCCCCGCCCCCTCTATCTTCGCGCGCCCGACGCCACCCCGCCCAGTCGTCTGCCGGGCCAGCCGCGGCAGCCGGCGCCATGACGCGCGTCGGTCCCGCCGCCCTGGCGGCCATCCACGCCCAGGCCTTCGCTACGCCATGGGGCGAGGCCGAGTTCGCGGATCTGCTGACCCAGGCCGGGGTCTTCGCCGTGGTCGAGCCGGACGGCTTCATCCTGATCCGCGTCGTCCTGGACGAGGCTGAAATCCTGACCCTGGCGGTGCGGCCCGATGCGCGCCGCGCGGGTCTGGGCGGACGTCTGACAGGGCAGGGGGCCGTGGAGGCCGCCCGCGCCGGAGCCTCGCGCCTGTTCCTCGAGGTGGCGGAAGACAATGTCGCGGCCCGCGCCCTCTACGACCGGGCGGGCTTTCGCCCGATCGGCCGTCGAAAGGCCTATTACGCCGCGCCGGAGGGCGGCCGGACGGACGCCTTGGTCCTCGGTCTCGACCTTGCGGCGATTCCGCGTGCGGCGACGCTTCCCTGATGCGATCCAAATGCCTATTCTAAGCGCCATGGACCGGATCGAAAAACTCTGCGCCGACCGCGGCATGCGTATGACCGAACAGCGCCGGGTGATCGCCCGCGTCCTGTCTTCGGCCGAGGATCACCCGGATGTGGAGGAGTTGTACCGCCGCGCGTCGTCGATCGACCCCCATATTTCGATCGCCACCGTCTATCGCACCGTCCGCCTGTTCGAAGAGGCGGGCGTGGTCGAGAAGCATGATTTCGGCGACGGCCGCAGCCGCTACGAAGAGGCGGGCGACGATCACCACGACCACCTGATCGACACCAAGACCGGCGAGGTGATCGAATTCTTCGACGCCGAGATCGAGAAACTGAAGACCGAGATCGCCGAACGCCTGGGATTCGAACTGATCGGCCACAAGCTGGAACTGTACGGCGTGCCGATCGAGGGCGCCGAACCGTCCAAGCGTGAGGGCCTGATCTTCCAGCGCCACGCCGCCCGGGTGAGACCCGCCGATGTGGACGCGGGCTGAGCCTCGGTCTTGTCGTCCCTCGCACGGGCGATCATAAGCCCGGCATGACCGACACCCTGGTTCCGCAAGCCGACGCCCTGCCGGACGCGCCCGCCAAGCGCCTGTTCATCAAGACCTACGGCTGCCAGATGAACGTCTATGACTCGGAGCGCATGGCCGATGTCCTGCGACCGCTGGGCTATGCCGTGACCGAAGACGTCAAGGCGGCCGACTTCATCATCCTGAACACCTGCCACATCCGCGAAAAAGCGGCCGAGAAGATCTATTCCGAACTCGGCAAGATGCGCGAACTGCGCGACATCAAGCGCGAGGCGGGCGGCGACCTGACCATCGCCGTCGCCGGCTGCGTCGCCCAGGCCGAGGGCGAGGAGATCATGAAACGCCAGCCGGCGGTCGATATCGTCGTCGGCCCCCAGGCCTATCACCAGCTGCCCGAGCTGCTGACCCGCACGGCGCGGGCGCGGGGCGAGCGGATCGGCGCCGACTTCGCTCCGAACGACAAGTTCGACGCCCTGCCCGCGGCGCGCGGGACCACCGGCCCGACCGCCTTCCTGACGGTGCAGGAAGGGTGCGACAAGTTTTGCACCTTCTGCGTCGTCCCCTATACGCGCGGCGCCGAATGGTCGCGGCCGATGACCTCGGTGCTGGAGGAGGCGCGGGCCCTGGCCGATCGCGGGGTGCGCGAAGTCACCCTGCTGGGCCAGAACGTCAACGCCTATGACGGCGAGCGTCCGGACGGCAAGCCCGCCAGCCTGGCCGAACTGGCCTATGCTCTGGCCGAGATCTCCGGTCTGGACCGCATCCGCTATACGACCAGCCATCCCAACGACATGTCGGACGAACTGATCGCCGCCCACGGCGACCTGGACGCCCTGATGCCCTATCTGCACCTGCCGGTTCAGGCCGGCTCGGACCGGATTCTGCGGCTGATGAACAGGAAGCACGGGCGCGGAAAATACCTCGATCTGATCGGCCGCATCCGCGAGGCCCGGTCGGACATGGCCATGGCCGGCGACTTCATCGTCGGCTTCCCCGGCGAGACGGACAAGGAGTTCGAGGACACGCTGAATCTGGTCAGGCAGGTTCGCTACGCCTCGGCCTTCGCCTTCATGTACTCGCCCCGCCCCGGCACGCCGGCCGCCGGTATGGGCGAACAGGTCGATCCCGAGGTCGCCAGGGAGCGGCTGCACCGGCTGATCGAACTGCTGACCGAACAGCAGACCGCCTTCAACGCCGCCCAGGCTGGGCGGACCCTGAACATCCTGTTCGACCGCAAGGGCCGGCATGGCCACCGTCATCAGGCGGTGGGCCGTTCCCCCTATCTTCAGTCGGTCCATGTCGACGACGCGGATCATCTGATCGGCCAGATCGTTCCGGTCGAGATCCTGGCCGGCCAGCAGAACAGCCTGACCGGCAGGCTTGTCACCACCGGGCTCATGCAACCTGGCGCCGCGCGCGAGGCGGTAGCTCAAGAAGAAAAGGCCGCTTGATGGCGAGAGAGTCCGAGTTCGTCCCGCTGAACGACGCCGAACTGCAAGCCGTCGTCGGGCCGAACAGCCGTCACGTCGCCCTGATCGAGGACGCCTTCAAGGTGCTGGTCGAGGCGCCGGGCGGCGGGGTGTCCGTCAACGGCGGCACGCGCGACCGGTCCGACGCACGTCGCGTGATCGAGGACCTGGCCAAGCGCGCGGCCCTGGGGGCGGAAGTCACCGAGGCCGATGTGCGCGCGGCCCTGGGCCAGGCGCGGGGCGGCAAGGGCACGCCGGGCATGGCGGCCGCCGGCGTTTCGCTGCCGGGGGGCAAGCGCGGCTCCATCGTGCCCAAGACCAAGGCCCAGGCGGCCTATCTGGACATGCTGGGTCGCTGCGAGCTCAGTTTCGGCGTCGGCCCGGCCGGCACCGGCAAGACCTTCCTGGCCGCGGCCTATGGCGCTTCCCTGCTGCGGCGTGGTCAGGTGGACCGGCTGGTCATCACCCGGCCCGCGGTCGAGGCGGGCGAGAAACTGGGCTTCCTGCCCGGCGACCTGAACGAGAAGGTCGACCCCTATCTGGCCCCGATCTGGGAGGCGCTGAACGACATCCTCGGCGCCGAGGACGTGCAGCGGCGCCGCGACAAGGGCGAGATCGAGGCCGCCCCCATCGCCTTCATGCGCGGCCGCACCCTCAGCCACGCCTTCGTCATCGTCGACGAGGCCCAGAACACCTCGCGCCTGCAGATGAAGATGGTCCTGACGCGTCTGGGCGAGGGCGCGCGCATGGTCGTCACCGGCGACCCGTCGCAGATCGACCTGCTGAACCCGCGCGATTCCGGTCTGGCCCACGCCCTGCGGATCCTCGACGGGGTCAAGGGCGTCGGCATTCTGAAGTTCGCGGCCGAGGACGTGGTGCGCCACGCCATGGTCGAGCGGATCGTGCGCGCCTATGACGCTGACGCCGAACGCAGCCGGCCGACTCCCGACCTCGAAGACCTGGCATGATCGAGATCGAAATCGAGGCCGAAGCCTGGACCGGCGCTGTGCCGGAGGCCGAAGCCGTCGTGAGCCGGGCCGCCGAGGCGGCGCTGGGATCTGTGGCGGGCGACGTCGTCGTCCTGCTGACCGACGATGCGGCGGTGCGCGACCTGAACGCCCGGTTCCGGGACAAGGACCGGCCGACCAATGTCCTGTCGTTCCCGGCGCCCGAAAGCGCAGCGCCCCATCTGGGCGACATCGTCCTGGCCTACGGCGTCTGCGCGGCCGAGGCGGAGGCCCAGGGCAAGACCCTGTCCGACCATCTGAGCCATCTGGTCGTCCATGGCGTGCTCCACCTGCTGGGCCGCGATCACGAGGACGACGTCGAGGCCGAGGAGATGGAAGCCGAGGAACGCGAGATCCTGGCCGGACTGGGGGTCGCCGATCCCTACGCCGCCGAGCAGGACTGACCCGATGTTCCCCGACGCCGCCCTGGACCGTTTCGCCGCCCGCATCCGAAGTCTGCCCGAGCGGCGGCGCGCCCTGACCTGGCGGCTGATCCGCATCGGTCTGGCGCTGCTGGCGGGGGCGGGGACCGCCCTGGCCCATCCGCCGTTCGGCCTGCTGATCGGGCTTCTGGGCTATCCGCTGCTGATGATCCTGTCGGAGCGTTCCGACACCGCGCGCGGCGCCTTCTGGATGGGCTGGCTGGCGGGCTTCGCCTATTTCTTCATCGGCTGCTGGTGGGTGGCGGAGGCCTTCTTCGTCAATCCGGAACAGGCCTGGATGGCGCCCTTCGCCGCCAGCCTGCTGCCGGCGGGCCTGGGTCTGTTCTGGGGCGCGGCCTGCGCCCTCTATCGCCGATACGCGCCAATCGGTCCGGTTCGGGTTCTGCTGTTCGCCGCCCTGTTCTGCGCCGCCGAATGGCTGCGCGGCCATGTGCTGACCGGGTTTCCCTGGAACCCGGCCGGGGCGACCTGGCGGGCGGGCGGCGGCATGTCGCAGTTCGCCTCGGTCGTCGGCGTCTATGGCCTTAGCCTGGTCACCGTGGCCGCGACCGCCGCCCTCGCCCCGCTGATCGGACCGGGGGCGCAGCGCGGCCGTCTGATTTCGGCCGGCCTGGGCGTTTTGGCCCTGGCGGCGGTCGGCGTCTTCGGCGCCGTCCGGCTGGCGCAGGCCGATCTCCAGTTCACCGACACGGTGGTCCGTCTGGTCCAGGCCGATGTGAAACAGGAGACGAAATGGTCTCCAGCGACCTACCGCTCCATCGTGGATCGCTACCTGTCCCTGACGGCCCAGCCCGGCGCCGCCACTCCCGACGTGGTGGTCTGGCCCGAAGGCGCCCTGCCGGCCTCGGCCAACGACGTCTTCGCCTCGGCCGACGCCACATCCATCGCCACCGCCCTCCGTCCCGGCCAGACGTTGCTGATGGGCCTGGCGCGCGGCGAGCCGGACCCGACGGCGCCCGAGGGCGGCCGCTACTACAACAGCCTGTTCGCCCTGGCCGACGAGGGCGGACCGGGTCTGCGGATCGCCGCCGTCTATGACAAGCACCGGCTGGTGCCGTTCGGCGAATATCTGCCCCTCGGCTCGATCATGACGGCGGTCGGCTTGCGCAGCCTGGTGCATATGCCCAGCGATTTTTCCGCCGGACCCGTCCCGGCGCCGATCGCCATTCCCGGCGCGCCGCCGGCCCAGGTGCTGATCTGCTACGAAAGCCTCTATCCGGGCTTCACGCCGGGCGCGGCGGGCCGTCCGAACTGGATCGTCAACGCCTCGAACGACGCCTGGTTCGGCGCCACCTCCGGACCCCGCCAGCACCTGAACCTGGCCAGTTATCGCGCCATCGAGACGGGCCTGCCCATTGCTCGAGCCACGCCTACGGGGATTTCGGCCATGATCGATCCCTGGGGCCGGATCGTGGAGGGTCAGCGACTGGACCCCGGCGTCATGGGCGTGATCGACGCCCGCCTGCCGCGTCCGACCGGCGTCACCCCCTATGGCCGTATGGGCGACTGGTTCTTCCTCGTCGGTCTGATCGCCGCCGGTCTCGCCGGCTTGTGGCCGTTGATTCGAACAACTAGGCTCCGTACGAATCGAACAGTGATCTGAGGCGGACGGGCATGACGCGTGAGAAGATCGAGGAGCCGCATCCCGTCGATCGCCACGTCGGCCGCCGCGTGCAGGAAAAACGTCTCGGCCTGGGCCTGACTCAGACCGCCCTGGCCCGCGCCGTCGGCGTCAGCTTCCAGCAGGTCCAGAAATACGAGAAGGGCACGAACCGCGTCTCGGCGTCCAAACTGTTCGAGATGGCCGAGTTCATGAAGGTGGACATTCCCTTCTTCTTCCACGGCTTCGACGCGCCGCAAGACCGCGCCCTGGGCGTCGGCGAAGACGACGGCCCTGGTTTCCAACACGCGCCGCAGAGCCCGACGGACAGGCCGACGAAACACAGCGTCGAGATCGCCCGGCTTGCGCCGCGCTTGCCGGCCCGAAACCAGAAACTGATCCTGGACATGATCCGCGAGATGCTGGGCGAAGAATCCGAGAGGGGCCGCTAAGGCGGATTAGCCCAGGCCGACGATCTCGACCGACTGACCGGCCACCACCGCCTCGTCTCCGACCCGTCGGCCCAGCAGGGCGCGCGCCAGAGGGGAGACGTGGCTGACCGAACCCTTGGCCGGATCGGCCTCGTCCTCGCCGACGATACGCCAGGTCTGGGCGCGGCCGTCGTCGCGCTCGATAGAGACCCAACCCCCGAACCGTACGCGGCCGTCGTCCTCGCCCGGCTCGACCAGCTGGGCCGAGGCCCGTCGGGCGGACCAGTAGCGCAGATCGCGCGTCGCCCGCGCCATGGCGGTGCGGTCGGCCTCGATCGAGCCTTTGACCTGGGCGGCGCCGTAGGCGGCGCGCGCCGAGGCCAGTTCGGCCTCGATCAGGGCCAGGCCTTCAGGCGTGACCAGATTGGGATGGGGCGAGATCGGGCGGTCCACCAGGTCGGCGGCCGTGGCTTCCAGATCTTCTTCTCGGGTGAAGGCGACGCTCATGGTGCGGAACATAACGATCCGGCCCCCTATAGCCAGCGTCGCCTTGAGCGGGCAAAGCAGGCCGATGACCCAATCCGCCTGTCTGGTGCATGTGATCGGCGCCGGCCCCGCCGGCCTTATGGCGGCTGAAACCCTGGCCGAGGCCGGGATGGGGGTTGTGGTGCACGAGCGGATGCCGTCGCCGGCGCGAAAACTGTTGATGGCGGGCCGAGGCGGGCTGAACCTGACCCATTCCGAGCCGATGGAGCGGTTCGCGGGTCGCTATGGCGAGGCTTCGGCGGCGGTCGGCGCCTGGATCGGCGTCTTTTCCCCCGCCGATCTGACCGCCTGGGTCGAGGGGCTGGGCCAGCCGACCTTCGTCGGGTCCAGCGGGCGCGTGTTTCCCCGGGCCATGAAGGCCTCGCCCTTGCTGCGGGCCTGGCTGGCGCGGCTTCACGGGCTCGGCGTCGAAATCCGCACCCGGTCGCGCTGGATCGGGTGGCGGGACGGGGCGCTGGTCTTCGACACGCCGGACGGGGAGCGTCTGGAACGGCCAGACGCCGTGGTCCTGGCCCTGGGCGGCGCCAGCTGGCCGCGTCTGGGTTCGGACGGCGCCTGGGCTGGTTGGCTGGGCGCGCCTGTAGCGCCGTTCCGACCGGCCAACGTCGGCTTCGACGTCGACTGGTCGTCGATGTTCCGCGAGCGGTTCGCCGGTCAACCGTTGAAGGGCGTCGCCCTGACCCATGACGGCCGCACCGTGCGCGGCGAAGCCATGATCGCCGGCTACGGCATAGAGGGCGGGGCCGTCTATGCCCTGTCGGCCCAACTGCGGACGGCGGTCGAGGTGCAGGGACGGGCGGATCTCGAGATCGACCTGAAGCCGGATGTGGCGACCGGGCGGCTGACGGAACGGCTGTCGCGTCCGCGCGGCAAGGCCAGCCTGTCGAACCATCTGCGCAAGGCGGCGGGATTGAATCCCGTCGAGGCGGCCCTTCTGCGCGAGGCCGGCCCCCTGCCGGATTCGCCGGCGGCCCTGGCGCGACGGATCAAGGCCTTGCCGCTGAGACTGACGGGGGTCCAGGGGCTTGAGCGGGCCATTTCCTCCGCCGGGGGCGTAGCGCTCGACGCGGTCGACGCCCGTCTGATGCTGCGGGGCCGACCGGGGGTCTTCGTCGCCGGCGAGATGCTGGACTGGGAGGCGCCGACCGGCGGCTATCTGCTTCAGGCCAGTTTCGCCTCCGGCGTCGTCGCGGCCCGCGGCGTGCTGGACTGGGTCGACATCCGGGACTGAGGCGGGCAGGCTGGCCCTCGCCCCCAAGGAGTTCCCGATGCGCCACGCTCTTCCCGCCGTTTCCGCCCTGGCCCTGATGATGGCCGTATCGACGGCCGGTTCGGCCCAGGAGGCCGCGCCGAACATCGACGCCGCGCGGATGAACGAGGCGGTGCGCGTCCTGGCCTCGGACGAATTCGAAGGTCGGGCCCCCGTCTCGCCGGGCGAGGAGAAGACCGTCGCCTGGCTGGTCGAACAGTTCCGCGCCGCCGGGGCCGAGGGCGGCGGACCCGACGGAGCCTTTGTTCAGGTCGCCCATTTGTCGCGCACCCGTCAGGACGGCCCGGCCGCTATCGCTGCCCGCGTCGGCGACCGCACGATCAGCCTGGAGCGCGGCCCCGACGTTCTGGTTTCCAGCGACCGTCCCGTCGATCATGTCACGGTGACGGACGCGCCGGTCGTCTTCGTCGGCTATGGCGCCACGGCGCCCGAGCGCCAGTGGGATGACTTCAAGGACGTCGACGTCCGGGGCAAGGTCATCGTCGTCCTGGTCAACGACCCCGACTTCGAGGCCCCCGCGGGCGATCCCGTGGCGGATCTGTTCGACGGCAAGGCCATGACCTTCTATGGCCGCTGGACCTACAAGTTCCAGGAGGCGGGCCGACGCGGGGCCGCCGGCGTGCTGGTGGTGCATGAGACGGCGGGCGCCGGCTATGGCTGGTCGGTGCTGCAGAACTCGTCCGCCGCGCCCAAGTTCGACATCGTCCGCGCCGATCCCGACGCCGAACGCGCGCCCTTCCAGGGCTGGATTCAGCGCGCCAAGGCGGAAGAACTGTTCACCGCCGCGGGTCTCGACTTCACCGCCCTGAAGGCCAGCGCCCGCCGCGCCGACTTCCGCCCCGTCGTCCTGCCGGGCGTGACCCTGAGCGTCGATTTCGGTCAGGTCGCCGACCGGGTCGAGACCAAGAACGTCATCGCCCGCATCCCCGGCGCGGAAAGTCCGGAGGAGACGGTCATGTACGGCGCCCACTGGGACGGCTACGGCGTCGGCACGCCGGACGCCTCGGGCGACAAGATCTATAATGCTGCCGTGGACAATGCGACGGGGGTCGCCGCCCTGCTGGAACTGGCCCACGCCTTCGCCAGCGCGCCGCCGACGAAACGGTCGGTCGTCTTCGCCGCCTGGTCGGGCGAGGAGGCGGGCCTGCTGGGCTCGACCTATTACGCCGCCAATCCGGTCTGGCCGCTGGAGACCACGGTCGCCAACATCAATGTCGACAGCCTGCTGCCCGGAACCGAGATCGATGCCAATGTCGTCGTCATCGGCAAGGGCAAGAACCAGCTGGACGATGTGCTGGCCCGCCACGCGACCGAAGTCGGCCGCAGCCTGATCGCCGATCCGGCGCCCCAGGCCGGGGCCTTCTATCGCTCGGATCACTTCCCGCTGGCGTTGAAGGGCGTCCCGGCCCTCTTCCCCGCCGCAGGCTTCACCGGCGCCAGCGCGGCCAGCCGCGACTATGTCCAGAACCGCTATCACCAGCCATCGGACGAATGGGACCACACCTGGCGGATGGACGCCGCCGCCGCCGATGTGGCCTTGATCTACGCCGTAGGCCGCGAGCTGGCGGATTCGGACCAATGGCCGGAGTGGAACCCAGGCGCCGAGTTCGGCCCGGCGCGGGACCGCTCGAAATCGATGCGGCCCTAGGAAACGGCCGCCCGAACCGACGGGACCTCCAGCTCCAGCTCGGGCGCGGCGGCGGTGGTCGCGGCGCCCAAGGGCAGGTGAAGGATGAAGGCGGCGCCCTTGCCGGGCTCGCTCTCGACCTCGGCCCAGCCGCCGTGCAGCTCGACCAGGGCCTTGACCAGGGCCAGGCCGACGCCTGGGCCGCCGCGTTCGCGCCGCACGAACCGGTCGAACACATGGGCCTGCAGATGATAGGGGATGCCGCGCCCCGAGTCCGACACCGTGATGCGAACCTCGGCCGCGCCGCTCTCGGCCGACAGGGTGACCGCGCCGCCTTCCGAGACGGAACGGGCGGCGTTCTCCAGCAGATGGTTCAACGCCTGGCCGATACGGTGGTCGTCGGCCCGGATCGGTTTCAGGCCCGGTTCGCACAGCACGGTCAGGGTCGCGCCCCGGCCCTCGACCTTGGGACGAACCTTCTCGGCCGCCTGGCCCAGCAGGTCGGAAACGCGAAGATCGCCCAGCGACAGCTCCATTTCGCCGGCGTCGATCTGGGCCATGTCCAGCACGTCGTCGATGGACCGGGCCAGCTGGCTGGCCGCGACGCGGATGGCCCCGGCGTGCTGACGGCTGCGTTCGGGCAGGTCGGCCATGGTCTCCAGCAGTTCGGAATAGCCGACGATGGTCGTCAGCGGCGTCCGCAGCTCATAGGAGACGCTGCCGACGAACTCGCGTTTCAGGGCCTGGCTCTCGGCCAACGCCTGTTCGCGCTGAACCAGGGCCTGTTCCAGCCCGCGCCGGGCCGTGACGTCCGAGAAGGCGACCAGGGTGGCGCCGTCCGGCAGGGGGCGGGTCTGCCAGGCGGCGATCCGGCCGTCGTTGGTGCGGCCCTCGCCGGAAATGGCGACCCGGCTTTCCGGATCGGGATCGGCGACCCGCGCCTTCAGCCCCAGCCACAGGGCCGGGTCGGGCAGGGTGGCCTTGCACAGTTCGGCCAGGGCGTCGAAATCGGTCGAGGCGGCGATCTGTTCGCCCGACAGGGTCCAGAAATTCTCGAACGCCTCGTTGTGAAGCCGAAGCCGTCCGTCCGAGCCGAACACGGCGACCGCGTCGTTCAGCTTGTCGAGGGTGGCGGTCTGGACCTGGATCTGGGCGTTGAACCGGCTACGCAGGTTCAGTTCGTCGGTGATGTCCGAGAAGATCAGCAATATGCCGCCCAGCGGATGGGGCTGGCGCACCACGCGCAGGGTCCGCCCGTCGGGCAGGGACCAGCTGTCGTCCGGCGAGGCCTGGGACGCGCCGTAGAACTCCAGCTCGCGCGCCTTCCAGCCGGCGTAGTCGACGACTTCCGGCAGGCGTCGACGCTGGCGCAGCCGGTCCAGCAGCTCCGCATGGGTCGGCCGCTCGTCCAGCCAGGCCGGATCGATGTCGAACAGGGTCTGGAAGGCGGTGTTGTGGAAAGCCAGCCGCTTGGACGGGCCGAAGATGGCCACGGCGTCGGCCAGATGGTTCAGGGTCTCGTCATGGGCGTCGACGTGACGGCGCAGGGTGTCGCGCGTCTCCTCGGCCTCGGTCACTTCGATGGCGAAGGCCGTGACGGCCCCGCCGCCCGCCGGTTCGGCGATGACCCGCCAGGCGCGGCGATGGCCGCCGCCGGTGGTCCAGCGGAAACCTTCCTGTCGCACGCCCAGCCGTCCGGCCTCGGCCACCAAGGCGTCGGCGCCCCGATCGAAGGACAGGCCCTCCTCCAGCGCCGTGGCGACGCTGTCGGCGCCGATCTCGTGCAGCCAGGCCCGGTTGGCCCAGGCCAGCCGGCCCGTCCCGTCCACCACCCAGGTCGGAATCGGCGAAGCGTCGCCCAGCATGGCCAGACCGCTCTCGGTCGCGTCGGCGCCGGTCAACATGACGCTCGACGCCGGCGACAGACGCAGCCAGGCGCCGCCGCCCGCGACCCGGCCTTCGATCCGCCAGGGCTCGGCGTCGCCCAGATCGGTCAGACCTTCGAACGCCTTGCCGGTCGCGACCAGGGCCTCAATCTGCCCGGCATGGCTCTGTTTGAGGCGCGTCAGCACGATCGCCCCCGCGTCGGCGGCGACCCCATCTTCCACGCCGCACAGCCGGGCGACCAGTTCAGCCGGGCCGATCGGCGCGCCGCTGGCTTCACCCTCCGCCGTCAGGGCCAGGCTGACGTCATCGAAGGCGCGCAACATGCTGTCGTGGCGGCCCAGGTCGCTGAGGGCGACGTTCCGCGCCCGTTCGGCGGCGGTCGTCGTCGCGTTCAGCCGGGCGCGCAGTCGCAAGGCCCAGGCGCTGACGGCCAGGGCCAGTCCGGCTGCGCCTGCGGTGGCGACATAGGCGATGTCGGCCTCGGCCATTTTTGTCCTTGGATTCCGGCGACCTGATTCGCCCTTACCATACCCCAAGCGCGCGAGAAAAAATCGTGGCGGCGGTTGCGTCGTCGCGCCCGGTTGCGCCGCAGCGTCCGGACGGCGATAGCGAAGCCATGACCGACGCCGACGACGACCTCTTCGCCCCCTCTCTCGACGACTTCGCGCGGCTGGCCCGTTCGGCCTTCGACGCCCTGCCCGAGGCGTTCCGCGCCGCCGCCGGCGAGGTCGTCTTCCGCATCGACGACTTCGCGGACGAACAGACCCTGGCGGACCTGGAGATCGAGGATCCGTTCGAACTGACCGGCCTATATCACGGCGTGGACATCGGCCGGCGCGACAGCTTGGGGCCGGCCGCCGAGCCGTCGCGGATATTCCTCTATCGTCGGCCGATCCTGGACGAATGGTGCGAACGCGGCGACGTGGGCCTGTCCGAACTGATCGCCCATGTCCTGATCCACGAGATCGGCCACCATTTCGGCCTGTCCGACGACGACATCCACGCCATCGAGGACGCGGCGGACTGACGCCTCAGCGGCCCGTCGGGTACGGCGTGGTCACCGCGCCGGAGATCATGCCCGGAATGGCTTCGCCCAGGCCCAGCAGGATGAACTGGATGGCCAGGGCGCAAAGGATCAGGCCCAGGACACGGACGATGATGGCCATGCCGACCTCGCCCAGGACCCGGCTGAGGAAGCCGGTCAGGGCGAAACAGACGAAGGAGACGGCGCAGGCGGCGCCGATGGCGACCAGCGAGCCCATGGTCCCGGCATAGCCCAGCTTGGCCGCCTCGCCCGCCTGGATGATGACGGCCGATATGGCGCCCGGACCGATCATCAGCGGGATGGCGAAGGGCACGACCAGACGCTGGAACCGCCGCTGCGCATAGCCGCGCACGTCCTGGCTGTCGGCGAGGGCGTCCTTGTCGGCGAACATGGCCAGGAAGTCGCCCCGCGTCATGTCCAGACCCAGGAGCAGCAGCAGAATGCCGCCCGCGATGCGGAAGGCCGCCAGGGAAATCCCGAAGAACTGCAGCAGGCCCAGGCCGGTGAACAGGAAGAAGGCCAGGAAGACGGCGGCGAAGGTGCAGATCAGGGCCGAGACCGAAATCCTCTGACGCAGGGTCGCCCCCGCCGTGGCCGCGGCGAAGATGGGCAGGTTGCCGATCGGGTCCAGCAGGGCGAACAGGGTCACGAACAGGTTGACACCCAGATCGACCGCGTTCATCGCCTCACCTCGCCCTTGAAACCCGTTACGCCGGCTCGGCCGACGCACCCCTTGCGTCCCGGCATAGCCGCTCAGCGCGAGTCCGTCGATGACCCAAAATCTCTCCGTCGTTCCTAATCGCGGTCCCGACGAACGGATCATCTGCGCTCTGGACGTACCGACGACCGCCGAGGCGGCGGCCCTGGTCGCGCGGGTCCAGGATGCGGTGGGCTTCTACAAGATCGGGCTGCAGCTGTTCGCGGCCGGAGGCATGGACCTGGCCCGAGATCTGAAGGCCGAGGGTCGCAAGGTGTTCCTGGACTGGAAGCTGCACGATATCGGCGCGACGGTGGAGAAGGCGGCGGCCAATCTGGCCGAGGCCGGCTGCGACCTGCTGACCGTCCACGCCCGGCCCCAGGTGATGGCGGCGGCGGCGCGCGGCGTGGCCGGGTCGGGGCTGAAGGTTCTGGGGGTCACCGTCCTGACCAGTCTGACGGCCGAGGATCTGGCCGCCGACGATCACAGCCTGTCACCGGCCGACCTTGTCGAGCGCCGGGTGCGCCAGGCGCTGGAGGCCGGGATCGACGGGGTCGTGTCCAGTCCGCACGAGGCGGCGCGGGTGCGCGAGATCGCCGTCGAGGCCGGTCGTCCCGATTTTCTGATCGTCACCCCGGGGGTCCGGCCGGCCGGATCGGCCCTGGACGACCAGGCACGGGCCGCGACGCCGCAAAGCGCGCTTCAGGCCGGGGCGACCCATCTGGTGATCGGCCGTCCGATCACCGCCGCCGCCGACCCTCGCGCGGCGGCCCTGGCGGTCGCCGAGAGCATCGCCCTGATCTAGGCGACTTATATCCGGTGATCAGCCGCGCTCGCCCGGCTCCTGGGCGTAATACTGGCGCGGCGGCGCCTGGGGCGGGACGTTTTCCGGCGGCGGCAGGTCGCCGTAATAGGCCTGGGGCGCCGGTTCCTGGATCGGAGGCGGCGGCGGGATCATCTCGACCTGCGACGGTGCGACATGGACCTCGGCCGGCGCCACATAGACCGGCGGGGCCTGGACGTAGACCGGGGGCGACTGGACATAGACGGGGGGCGCGGTCTCGACGATCGGCGGGGCCATGTGCACCTCCGGCGCGGCCACATAGATGCGCGACGGTTCGATATAGACGGGCGGGGCCTGAACATGCACGGGCGGCGCGCTGACATAGGCGGCCCGTTCCTCGTAACGTTCCTCGTACCGCTCTTCGTAGCGTTCCTCGCGGTATTCGCGGTGGTCTTCATACCGCTGTGCGTGACGACCGCCTTCATAATAGGCGTCGCGGCGGTCATGGCAGCCGCAATCGACGGGCGGGCGCGGCGGCTGATAGGGTCGCCAGCCGATATAGTCCCGCCCGAAGCCATAGACGGGATAGCCGACCGGGGCGCTGACCGGGGCTGGGCCGACGAACTGGACCGGAGCCGAGGGGATATAGCCGCCGTAGCCGCCTTCGGCGTAACCGCCGCCTCCCACATAGGTCACGCCGCCGCCGACCGAACCGCGGCTGAAGCTGGAGCTGTTTGAGAAGGCGCGGGCATTGATCGCCGAATAGGCCGATGCGTCGGCATGGGCCGAGGCGTTCGCCGCCGCGTTCACGTTCACATTGACGTTGCTGTTGTAGCCGCCGCCCCTATGACCGCCGCCGCCACAGCTTCCACAGCCCCCGCCATGTCCGCCGGAGGGGCCGCCGGCCAGGGCGGGCGCGGCTGAGAGCAGAAGGGCCGCCGATGCGGCCGCGAGAATGGACTGTGTCGTCACGGGACAGACTCCTTTGCGTCGTCCCGTCTCAGGCAAGTCCGGCGCCCGGCCGGCCCTGTTCAGCGATCGTACAGATAGCCGGCGTCGCAGTTGCAGGGCCGGCGCTGGTGGCGGTTCGGACTATAGGGCCGGTCGTCGTTATAGCCGTACCAGTCGCGATAGCCTGGCCGGGGACCGTTGTCGTAGCGGGGATAGGCGTAGCTCCGTGAATAATAGGACCGGCCGTGGCGATAGGGGTCGCTCCAGCCATAACGACCGCCGCGGTCGTGGCCGTAACCATAGGCGTAGGGCTGGGTCGGAACGACGACGTAGCCATAGGTCGAATAACCCGTCGCCAGCCGACCCGTCGCCGCATAGGCGCGGCCGTCGTACGGTTGAAGCGCCGGCGCCGGAACATAGACGGGCTGGCCCCAGGTGCTCTGGGCCTGGCTCTCGGCGGCGAACACCACGAGGCCCGCAGCGACGGCCAGGCCCAGACTGAACTTGGCGACGGTCATCGCGCCCTCCCTCTGAATGGTTGCGAGGAAAGGTTAACGCAAATGGCCGAGCCTTGTTCTGCGAAAACGCGACTGAGCGTCAGAAATCGACGGCCAGGCCCTTCTTCTCCCAGTCGCCGTAACGGGTGGGTTCAGGACCCGTCGGGCCGCCATATTCAGACGTGACGTTTGCCGCCGTGTCGGCCGCGCGACGATCAGCCGCTTCCAGCAGGGCGCGCCGGGCGATGTCGTTCAGCGGCTTCTCAGGCGTCGCATGCGGCACGTCGGCATTGAAAACCGGCGTGTTTTCGGGCTCGGAGGTCGGGTCGAGCCCTTCCGGGGTGGGATGTTCGGTCACAGGTCAGCTCCCTTGAGGGCGGCCCCTCATGGCCTCAAATAGGGGATCAAGACCGCGACGCCAGAAAAACCGGCGATCGTGGGTGGAACGACGATGAACCATCTGAAGACCTTCATTCTTCTGGCGGGCCTCACGGCCCTGTTCATGGGCGTCGGCTATATGGTCGGCGGCGTGACCGGCATGGCGATCGCCCTGGTGTTCGCGGGCGGGATGAACCTGTTCAGCTACTGGAACGCCGACAGGATCGTGCTGAAGATGTACCGGGCCCAGCCGGTCGACGAACAGCATCCCAATGCGGTGGTTCGCAACTATGTCGCCGACGTGCGCCAGATGGCCCGCGACGCCGGCCTGCCCCAGCCCCAGGTCGCGATCATCCCTAGCGACCAGCCCAACGCCTTCGCCACTGGCCGTAACCCGGAGCGGGCGGCCGTCTGCGCCACCACCGGCCTGCTGGACATGCTGACGCGCGAGGAGGTGCGCGGGGTGATGGCGCACGAACTGGCCCATGTGAAGAACCGCGACACCCTGATCATGACCGTGACGGCGACGATCGCCGGCGCCATCGCCGCCCTGGCCAATTTCGCCCTGTTCTTCGGCGGCGGCGACGATCGCGAACGGCCGGGGGGCATCATCGGAACCCTGGCCCTGATGATTCTGGCGCCCATGGCGGCGGGTCTGGTCCAGATGGCCATCAGTCGAGGCCGCGAATACGAGGCGGACCGCATCGGCGCCGAGATCGCCCGCGACCCCCAGGCCTTGGCCTCCGCCCTGCAGAAGATCGACGCCTACGCCCGGCGAATCCACAATCCGACGGCCGAGCGCAATCCCGCCTCGGGCCAGATGTTCATCATCAATCCGCTGGCCGGCCGCGGCGCCGACAACCTGTTCTCGACCCACCCGGCGACCGTCAATCGGGTGCGGGCCCTGACCGAGCTGGCCGCGAAAACGGCCCTTCGGCCGCCGCCGCTGGAGCCGCTTGCCGCCTCGCCCTCGCCCGCGCCGGTCCGCACCACGACCGGCGTTCCCGCCACGCCGACCGGACCGCGAGGGCCGTGGGGCTGACCTCTTCGGCTCGGTCCGTCGGTCCTCAGGGCGCGGGAATTCGCCCCCCTTGTCTCAACTCAGTCCCGCTCGACGCACAGGGCCACGCCCATGCCGCCGCCGATGCACAGGGTGGCGAGGCCCTTCTTGGCGCCTGACCGCTTCATCTCGAACAGCAGGGTGGTCAGGATGCGGGCGCCCGAGGCGCCGATGGGGTGGCCGATGGCGATGGCGCCGCCGTTGACGTTGACCTTGGCCGGGTCGAGACCCAGTTCCTTGACTACGCACAGGCTCTGGGCGGCGAAGGCTTCGTTGGATTCGACCAGATCGAGGTCGGCGACGGTCCAGCCGGCCTTTTCCAGCGCCTTCTTCGAGGCCGGGATCGGCCCCGTGCCCATGATCGACGGATCGACCCCGGCCGTGGCGGTGGAGACGATGCGGGCCAGGGGCTCAAGCCCGCGCGCCTTGGCCTCGTCCGCGCTCATCAGCACCAGGGCGGCGGCGCCGTCGTTCAGGCCCGAGGCGTTGGCGGCGGTGACGCTGCCGTCCTTGGCGAAGGCGGGGCGCAGTTTTTGCATCAGCTCCAGGGTGGCGCCGTGGCGGATGTATTCGTCCTTGTCGACGACGAGGTCGCCCTTCTTGCCGGGGATGACGACCGGAACGATCTCGGCGTTGAAGCGGCCGGCCGTCTGGGCCGCCTCGGCCTTGTGCTGGCTGGCCAGGGCGAACTCGTCCTGGGCCTCGCGGCTGATGTCCCACCGGCCGGCGATGTTCTCGGCGGTCTGACCCATGTGATAGCCGTTGAAGGCGTCCCACAGACCGTCCTTGATCATGGTGTCGACCAGGGCGACGTCGCCCATCTTGTGGCCGTTGCGCAGCTGCTGGGCGTGGGGCGCCTGGCTCATGCTCTCCTGGCCGCCGGCGACGACGATCCGGGCGTCGCCCAGAGCGATCTGCTGGGCGGCTATGGCGACGGCGCGCAGGCCCGAGCCGCAGATCTGGTTCAGGCTCCAGGCGGCGGCTTCCTTGCGGACGCCCGCCCCGACGGCGGCCTGGCGCGCGGGGCCTTGGCCGGCGGCCGCCTGCAGCACATGGCCCAGGATCACCTCGTCCACCTCGTCGCCCGAGACCCCGGCCCGTTCCAGCGCCGCCTTGATGGCGATCTCGCCCAGTTTCGACGCCGGCAGCGACGAAAGCGCGCCCAGGAAGGACCCGACCGGGGTGCGAGCGGCGGAGACGATGACGACTTCGGTCATGGGATTTCACTCTCTGCGGAATATTTCGTTGCCGTTTTGCCGCATCCCGACAGCTTCGTCACCTGTGACGATAAAGATCGGCCGGGATTCAGTCATTCGTCACCGTGACGGCCCATTCTCTAGGAACGATACGGACGATTCCGGATTTGATTGGCCATGCTGCGCACGCTGAAACGTCTCGTCACCCACGTCTGCACGCCGGACGAGCTGGACATGGTCGAGCATTACCAGACGCGTGCGGAAAAGCTGGCGGATCTGTGGGTCCATGTCGTCGGTCTGATGCTGGCGGCGGTCGGCGGGGTGATCCTGGCCGGTCTGGCGGGCGTCTACACCGGCATCGGGGGCGTGCTGGCCACGGCCATCTACGCCCTTTGCCTGGTCGGCATGCTGACGGCCTCGACCATATATAATCAGACCAAGCCCTGCGCCGCGCGCCCGGTGCTGCGCCGCCTGGATGAGGCGGCCATCTTCCTGATGATCGCCGGCAGCTACACGCCCTTCACGACCCAGAGGTTCGAGGGCGCCTGGTCTGTGGGCTTCACGGCCCTGATCTGGACCCTGGGCTTCGCGGGCGCCGGGGTGAAGCTTTTCGCGCCGCGGATTTCCGACCGGTTCTGGAGCGGCGTCTATGTGCTGTTCGGCTGGCTGGCCGTCGCCGCCCTGAAGCCGATGGTCGAGACGGTCCATCCCATCGCCCTGGCCCTGCTGGTCCTCGGCGGTCTGATCTACACCGCCGGCGTCTTCGTCTTCATCAGCCCCAAGGTGAAGTTCCGCCGGGCGATCTGGCATGGCTTCGTCGTCACCGGCGCCACCGTCCACTGGACGGCGGTTCTGGTCGGCGTGGTCCTCGCCCCGGCGATGAGCCACTGACGCCAAGACTCGACCCCTCTGGCGCTTCGCGTCGCAACGGAGGATAGTGACGCGTTGCAACATCGCGAGAACAAGCGTGGCTGACGAAAAGATCAAGGGCGGAAAGAACGGCGACGACCACCAGATCGTCATCAAGAAGTATGCGAACCGCAGGCTCTATAATACGCGGACCAGCGCCTATGTGACGCTGGAGGACCTCGCCGCCATGGTGCGCGAGGGATCCGAGTTCGTCGTCTATGACGCCAAGACTAACGACGATCTGACCCGCCAGATCCTGACCCAGATCATCTTTGAGGAAGAAAGCCGCGGCGAGGCCCTGCTGCCCGTGCAGTTCCTGCGCCAGCTGATCGGCTTCTACGGCGGCTCGATGCAGGGGGTCCTGCCCTCCTATCTGGAGATGTCACTGGCCAATTTCGGCCGCCAGCAGGAACAGTTCGCCAGCCAGATGAGCCGCGCCTTCGGCACGGGCTCGGGCGCGACCCTGATGGAGGAGGCGGCCAAGGCGAACATGGCCATGTTCGAGCGCGCCCTGCAGATCTTCCCCGCCTTCGGCTATTCTCGCGTCGAGCCGGTGCAGACCGAGGCGACCGATCCGAAGGATGAACCTGTTGCTCCCGGCGCATCCGACGCCCTGGACGAGATGCGGCGTCAGATGGATGAGATGCGCGCCCAGATCGATCGTCTGGCGGGCGGGTCGAAGGCGAAATGACCGAACGAATCCAGGCGGTCGTCGGCGTCGACCCGGTGGATCGTCGCGAAGGCGAACGCCGCGAGCGAGAGCGTCGCGCCGACAAGGCGGCTTCGCGGGGCCTGGTCCCGGTCGATCCTGTCGACGCCGAGTTCAAGCCGGTCACCGGCCCGGCAAGACCTGCCGTCCATGCGACGGTCGAACCCGGGGCGGCGGCCTTCGTCGCCCAGCAGATGGGCCAGCGGGGCCAGAAGCGCGGACTGAAGGGCGGCCCGCCGGTGCTGGACGCGGCCCGCGCAGCCTATCTGGGAACCGAATATTCCGGCGAGGCCGAACGTCGTCCGGCCGTTGGCAAGGCCAGGAAGACCGATATCTGATCCTCGGGGACGGCGAACCCGAAAGCGGCACGAGGCTTGCTGGGACCGAGGCCTGACGCCTCTTTTCGGACCAGCCCATGCCCGCCGCCTTCTCTCTCGCCGCCAAGGTGTTCGACGTCGCCGTCGTGACCCTGATCTTCACGGCGTTTTCCTAGGCCCTATCGCCCTTCGGCCTGCCTTCTCTGGCCTCCGGCCTGCATGGGAGCTGACCCTTGTCGTCGCGCCTAGCCTCCGGCGCCGAGGTCGAGATCCCGGCGGGCGGCGATGATGGTGACGATGAAGCCGGCCAGCACGTCCAGCAGGATCATGACCACGATCAGGAAGAAGGTCGAGGTCGCGAAGCCGCGCACCAGCAGGAATTCGACCAGGACCACGATGAACAGGATCATCGACAGGGCGTGATTGACGATGGCCACCTTCTGGCTCGAGGTCGACTTGATCAGCTCGAAGAACAGAAGGATCAGGCCCAGGAACAGGATCAGGTCGCCCCAGCCTATGCTCCACTGGGCGCCGGAAGCCATCGGCAGGGAAAACAACGGGTCCCGCAGCACAGCGTCTGCCTGGGTCATGCCCGCATTGCCCGAGGCGCCGAACAGCACCACGATATTATACAGTACGACGGGGATCAGCAGCAGCGGAATGGCGGTCAGCATGGCGGTCCTCTCCGGCGCAACGGCGGCGCTTGTTAACCCTGATTAACGCCATTTTGCCCAATTCGCCACGACAGAGCCGTGACGGTGCGTTCACGGCCGCGGAAAACCGCCGGCGCGGCTGAGGGCGGACGGCGCCGGGCGGCCCAGGGCCTCGCCGATCCAGCGCGCGGCGGCGATCAGGGCTTCCAGGTCGTAGCCGGTTTGGAACCCGCCGCGCTCCAGCATATAGACCAGGTCCTCGGTGGCGATATTGCCGGTGGCGCCGGGCGCGAACGGGCAGCCGCCGATGCCGCCCACCGAGGCGTCCAGCACGTCGATCCCGGCTTCCACCCCGGCATGGGCGTTGGCCAGACCCGTATTGCGGGTGTCGTGGAAATGCAGCCGCAGGGTCGCGTCCGGCGCGGCCTTGCGCGCGGCCTCGACCTTCCGGGTCACGGCCCAGGGATCGCCGGCGCCTATGGTGTCGGCCAGGCCGATCTCGCCCACCCCCAGTTCGGCGATCGCGCCGACCATGTCCGCCACCTGACCGACCGAGACCTCGCCGTCGAACGGGCAGCCCCAGACGCAGGATATCATGGCCGACAGCGACGGCGTCCCCTCGGAGGCTTCGACGTTGTGGCGGCGGGCCATGATCTCGCCCAGCATGACCAGCTGATCCCTGACCGACAGACCCTGGTTTTTCAGGCCGAAGCCGTCGGTCGCCGCCACCGAGACATTGACCTCGTCCACCCCGGTCGTCAGCGCCCGGTCATAGCCTTTGCCGTTCAGGACCAGGCCGATGCGGCTGCGGCCCGGCTCGGGCGGCAGGGCGGCCATCACCTCTTCGGCCCCGGCCATCTGTGGCACATATTTGGGATGGACGAAGGAGACGGCCTCGATCCGCCGCGCTCCGGCCGCCTCCAGCCGCCGCGTCAGATCGGCGCGGACGGCGGGGGCCAGAACCGTCTTCTCGTTCTGAAGGCCGTCGCGGGGGCCGACTTCGACGATCTGGATGAAGCGGCTCATTGCGTCGCCGCCCCGTTGCGGGGCGGCGGGGCGTAGACGGTCAGGCTCATCTCGTCTCCGCCGGAATAATTGTAGCCCCGGACCACCCCGACCGCGCGTCCGGAGACGCCCAGCCGCCCGGAGGCGATGCGGAAGGCGTCGGCGTCGCGCGCCTCGACGATGGCGGGTCGTCCCTCGGCCAGGGCGCGCGCGGCGCCCTCGGCGTCGGTCAGTTCGGTGTCGCGCCCCGTCAGGAAGACGAAGCTGGGCTCGTGGAAGCTGGTTATGGCCACCGGACCGGGCGTACGGCCTTGACGGGGATGAAGGTCCGCCGCCTCCAGCGTCTTCTCTAGCTGGGGGGCTATGGCCAGGGGCCGCAGCTGGCGGATGGTGCCGGCGAGGGCGCCATGGGCCACGATCCCGAAGGCCAGCGACGCGACCAGGGCGGCGACCGGCGCGCGGTTGATCAGCAGGAAGGCGCCGATGGCCGACGCCGCCAGGGTCGACACCACAGTCAGGGCCGCCCAGGTCTGGGCCGTCGACGTGCCGTAGACCGTCAGACCATAGACGGTGATCCCGATGATCAGCAGGCCGGCGAACAGCGCCAGGGCCGCCCCGGTGAGGCGCGAGACCTTGCCGATCGGCCGCGCCAGGGCGGCGGCGGCCAGCAGGGCCAGGGCCCCGAAGGTCGGCAGCGTATAGTGCCACAGCTTGGTCGGGGTCAGTTCGAACATCAGCCAGGCCGGAACCAGCCAGCAGACCAGGAAACGGATGGCCGGTTCGGCTCGGCGGCTCCAGCCGGTCGAGACGGCGGCGGGCAGCAGCAGGGTCGAGGGGAAGAACAGTAGGGGCGCCAGCAGCAGATACATGCCGGGGAAGCCGGAATGGCTCTCGTGGGAGCCGGCGATCTTGGGCGCCAGGTCGCCGCCGATGGCTTCGCGCCAGAAACCGCCGTCGGTGGCGATGGTGATGGCGATGGCCCAGGGTCCGACCATCAGGGCCACCAGAGGCAGGCCCCAGCCCCAGCCGAGCCGGTACAGCCATTTCACGTCCCGGTCCCAGATCGACAGGGCGAGGATCGCCAGGGCGATGACCAGAAGCCCGATCGGCCCCTTGATCAGGATCGACAGGCCCAGGCCCAGCCAGAACAGCAGCTTGTGCGGCCGGATCGGGCGTTCCCCGGCCTTGGTCGCCATATAGATTCGCGCCAGGGCCGCCATGGCCAGGGTCGTGGCCCCGCACAGCATGGCGTCGGTCTTGGCTATGCCCGCCTCGGTCGACAGCAGGAAGGCGGTCCCCATGATCGCCCCCCCAAAGAAGCCGACGCGGCTGCCCAGCAGCGCCGAGCCCGCCCAGGCCACGGCCCAGGCGGCCAGCATGGCGCCCAGCAGGGACGGGATGCGATAGGGGGCGATCTCGCGGTCCTCGACGTCCGAAGTCACGGAGACGGCCGCCGCCTGAAGCCAGTAGATGCCGATCGGCTTCTTCCAGCGCGGTTCGTCCTGGAAACGGATGTCGATATAGTCGCCGCTTTCCAGCATCTGGGCCGTGGCCTGGGCGAACCGGCTCTCGTCCCGGTCCAGCGGCGGCAACAGCAGCAGACCCGGCAGGCCCGCGACCAGCGTCAGCAGGGCGGCGAACACCGGCCCCCTCCAGCCGGCGATGCGGCGATCCAGATCGAACGTCTTCATATGAGACTCCTTACACGGCGACCGGCCCGTCGTCAGCCGTCTCCCCTAAGCCGTCGATCTCGTCTATGGAGCGGCCATGACCGCCGAAAATCCTGAAATCTCCGTCGTCGTTCCCGTCCATGACGAGGCCGGCGCCGCCGTGCCCCTGGCCCGGGAGATCGCACAGGCCTTCGCCGGTCGCTCCTACGAGATGATCTTCGTCGACGACGCTTCCAGGGACGCAACCCTGGCCGAGCTGCGGGCCGCCATGGCCGAGCTTCCAGCCCTGCGCGTCCTGTCGCACGGAACCAATGCGGGCCAGAGCCGCGCGGTCCGCACCGGCGTGCTGGCGGCCCGGGGGAACGTGGTGGTCACCATGGACGGCGACGGCCAGAACCCGCCCGCCGACGCCCCCCGTCTGGTCGACGCCCTGCTGGTCGCCCCCGCCGACGTCGGCCTTGTCGGCGGCCGGCGCGCCAAACGCCAGGACAGCCAGGCCAAGCGTCAGGCCTCGCTCTGGGCCAATCGCATCCGCCGCCGCCTGCTGGGCGACGACGCCGATGACACCGGCTGCGGCCTGAAAGCCTTCCGCCGCGACGTCTTCCTGCGGCTTCCCTATTTCGATCACATCCACCGCTATCTGCCGGCCCTGATCATTCGCGAGGGATTCCGCAACCAGTATCTGGACGTCGATCACCGCCACCGCGAAACAGGCCGGTCGAAATACACCAACTGGGGCCGGCTCAAGGTCGCTTTCGCCGACCTCCTGGGCGTCATGTGGCTTAAGACCCGCTCCGCGGGGAGGTGGCGCGGCGCTTCTTCAGCGCCGTGACGGAGGGGTTCTTCACGCATCGCTGAAGTCCTGTGGGGCGTCCAGAACCCCTCCACCGCTTCGCGCGGTCCCCCTCCCCACTGCGTGGGGAGGAGACAGAATCGCCGCCGCTCGAACAAAAAGGGCGGGACCTCGCGGTCCCGCCCTCTGCAGTCTCAGCCTGAGCTGGAAAGGACTTAGAAGTCCATTCCGCCCATGCCGCCCATGCCGCCCATGTCGGGGGCTCCGCCGCCCGAAGCCTTCTTCGGGGCGTCGGCGACGGCGGCTTCCGTCGTGATCAGGATGCCGGCCACCGAAGCGGCGTCTTGCAGAGCCGTGCGGACGACCTTGGCGGGGTCGATGACGCCCATTTTGACCAGGTCGCCGTATTCTTCGGTCTGGGCGTTGAAGCCGAACGAGGCGTCTTCGTTTTCCAGAACCTTGCCGACCACGATCGAGCCTTCGACGCCGGAGTTTTCGGCGATCTGACGGATCGGAGCCTGCAGGGCGCGACGGATGATCGCGATGCCGGCGTTCTGGTCGGCGTTGTCGCCCTTGACGTCGGCCAGGATCTTGGAGGCCTTCAGCAGGGCGATGCCGCCGCCGGGAACGATGCCTTCGTCAGCCGCGGCGCGCGTGGCGTTCAGGGCGTCGTCGACGCGGTCCTTCTTTTCCTTCACTTCGACTTCGGTCGAGCCGCCGACGCGGAGAACCGCGACGCCGCCGGCCAGCTTGGCCAGACGTTCCTGCAGCTTTTCCTTGTCGTAGTCGGAGGTGGTGTCTTCGATCTGGCGCTTGATCTGGGCCACGCGGGCTTCGATCTCTTCCTTGCCGCCGACGCCTTCGACGATGGTGGTGTCGTCCTTGGTGATCGAGACCTTCTTGGCCTTGCCCAGCATGTCGAGCGTGACGCTCTCAAGCTTGATGCCCAGGTCTTCCGAGATGACCTGGCCGCCCGTCAGGATGGCGATGTCTTCCAGCATGGCCTTGCGGCGGTCGCCGAAGCCCGGAGCCTTGACGGCGGCGACGCGCAGGCCGCCGCGCAGCTTGTTGACGACCAGGGTGGCCAGGGCTTCGCCTTCGATGTCCTCGGCGATGATCAGCAGCGGACGGCCCGACTGCACCACGGCTTCCAGGATCGGCAGCATGGCCTGCAGCGAGGTCAGCTTCTTCTCGAACAGCAGGATGAGCGGCTCTTCGAGAACGACCTCCATCTTGTCGGCGTTGGTGATGAAGTAGGGCGACAGGTAGCCGCGATCGAACTGCATGCCTTCGACGACGTCGACGGTGGTGTCGGCGGTCTTGGCTTCTTCGACGGTGATGACGCCTTCGTTGCCGACCTTGGCCATGGCCTGGGCGATCAGTTCACCGATTTCCGAGTCGCCGTTGGCCGAGATGGTGCCGACCTGGGCGATTTCCGAGTTGTTCGAGACCGGCTTGGACTTGTCCTTGATCTCTTGCAGGACCAGCGTGACGGCCTTGTCGATGCCGCGCTTCAGATCCATCGGGTTCATGCCGGCGGCGACGGCCTTCAGGCCCTCTTGCACGATGGCCTGAGCCAGGACGGTCGCGGTGGTGGTGCCGTCGCCCGCCTTGTCGTTCGTCTTCGAAGCGACTTCGCGGATCATCTGGGCGCCCATGTTCTCGAAGGCGTCTTCCAGCTCGATTTCCTTGGCCACCGAGACGCCGTCCTTGGTCGAGCGCGGGGCGCCGAAGGACTTCTGGATCACGACGTTGCGGCCCTTGGGACCGAGCGTCACCTTGACGGCGTTGGCGAGAACGTTGACGCCGCGCAGCATCTTGTCGCGCGCGTCGGTGTTGAAGTGTACGATTTTAGCGGCCATGCGGGCAGCTCCTATCTAGATGGATTGATTGAAGAAACGCGAGCGTCGGGTGCTTACGAAAGCACGCCCAGGACGTCGGATTCCTTCATGATGATGAGGTCGTCGCCGTCGATCTTCACTTCCGTGCCCGACCACTTGCCGAACAGGATGCGGTCGCCGGCCTTCAGTTCCAGAGCATTGACCTTGCCGGTCTCATCGCGGGCGCCGGGGCCGACGGAGACGACTTCGCCTTCCTGCGGCTTTTCCTTGGCGGTGTCGGGGATGATGATCCCGCCCTTGGTCTTGGATTCTTCTTCAACGCGCTTGACCAGCACGCGGTCGCCGAGCGGACGAAACGCCATCGGTTGTCTCCCTTGATCCCCCGGATGGGGCGATTTGAACAATGGGTCAGCCTCTCTTGGACCGCTGTTTTGGCAGCCAGTCAGTGAGAGTGCTAACGCAAGCGGGGAGTTAGTCAGAGGCCCGCCGTGCGTCAAGCGCCGGGCCGCGAAACTTCCGCGACAAATGAACCCGAAATGAACGCGCGCCTCCGGGTCGGTTCAAACGCGGCGACCTACAACTGAGCCAACGCTCGACGCATTCCCTGTGGGACCACCGCTCGAGCCAGAGACATAAGGAGATCCACCATGTCGAAGATGCTGAAGATCACCGCCGTCGTCGCCGCTCCGGTCGTCGCCATGACCCTGATGGCGGCCCCCGCCTCGGCCCAGTCGTATCGCGACCGCGACCGTGACGACGACAGCGCCAAGAACGCCCTGATCGGCGCCGCCATCGGCGGCCTGGCCGGCGCCCTCTACGGCAATGGCGACGGCAGTTACATCGCCGGCGGCGCCCTGGCAGGCGCGGCCCTGGGCGCCGTGGCGACCAACCGCGGCTCCGGCTGCGAATACTACCGCGGCGGCCGCTGCTACCGGAACCAGGGCCACTGGGAGCGTGACCACGGCATCAACAGCCGCGACCCGCGCTGGGAACAGCGCCGCGACTATCGCGACTATCGCCGGGACCAGCGTTACGACCGCCGCGATGACCGTCGCGACTACCGCTACGACCGCCGCTGGTAGTCGACGAAGCCTCAACGCCGGAAAGGGGGCGTCCCAGCGCGGACGCCCCTTTTTCGTCAGGCCGCGTCGCGTCGTGGTCCCCAGTGCGGGAAGGGATCGTCGAACTTCGCCCAACCCTTGGGCCCTCGCTCCATCTCGAACCGGGTCAGCAGGGCGGCGTCGAACATCGAGGTCAGCAGGTCGCGGTTCATGTCCTTGCCTATCAGCACGATCTCCTGGCGGCGGTCGCCGTAGGGCTGACGCCAGACCGCCTCGATGGACTTCAGCCATTCCGGATTGTCGTCGGGCCAGCGGTCGCGCGGCGCCGAGGCCCACCACAGACCGCCCCATTCGTGCTCGGTCACCGCCCCCGCCTGGCTCCAGGAGCCGACATAGTCCATCCGGCCGGCCAGCCAGAAGAAGCCCTTTGAACGCCAGACCCCGGGCCATTCGCGGTTCAGCAGATCGTAAAGCCGGCGGGGATGGAAGGGCCGCCGCGCCTTGTAGACGAAGGTGGAGACCCCGTATTCCTCGGTCTCGGGCGTGACTTCGCCGCGCAGGGCCTGGGACCAGCCCGCCGCCTGTTCGGCCCGCTCCATGTCGAACAGGCCCGTGCCGATCACCTGATCCAGGGGCACGGCGCCCCGCACCGCCTCGACGATCCGGGCGCGGGGGTTGAACTGGGTCATCATCGCCTTCAGCACGCCCAGGGCGGCCGCATCCAGCAGATCGGTCTTGTTCAGCACGATCACGTCGGCGAACTCGATCTGGTCGATCAGCAGATTGGCGACCGTGCGTTCGTCGTCCTCGCCCAGATGTTCGCCGCGCGCCTTCAACCGGTCGGTCGACGGATAGTCGCGGTGGAAGTTGAAGGCGTCCACCACCCTGACCATGGTGTCGATCCGCGCCAGATCGGCCAGGCTGAAACCGTCCTCGTCGCGGAAGTCGAAGGTGGCGGCCACCGGCATGGGCTCCGAAATCCCGGTGGATTCGATCAGCAGATGGTCGAACCGCCCCTCGCGCGCCAGCTTGCCGACCTCGATCAGCAGATCCTCGCGCAGGGTGCAGCAGATGCAGCCGTTCGACATCTCCACCAGCCGTTCCTCGGTCCGCGACAGGTCGGCCCCGCCGCCGTCCCGCACCAGGGCCGCGTCGATGTTCACCTCGCTCATGTCGTTGACGATGACGGCGACCCTCAGTCCGTCGCGATTGGACAGCACATGGTTCAGCAGGGTGGTCTTGCCGGCCCCCAGGAAGCCGGACAGGACGGTGACGGGCAGTTTGCGGAATACGGACATGGGGCTCTCGACGCTGGGTCTCGCCGAGCTTGACCATAGCCAGGCGACTGTGAGAGTTACGTTATAGTATAACGTTCACGGTCAGCAAGGTTCTCCATGGCGGTTGGCGCTGTCGTCCAGGGGCTCGGGCCCACGGTCTTCACCACATTGTTCGAGCCCCAGGTGCGGATGGCGATCTGGTCCAGGCCGAGCCCCTTTCCGGCCGACGCCCCGCCTCGGGACGACGCGCCAGCCCACTTCACCGCCGAGTGCGACGGGCGATGGATCGCCCCGTCCGGCCCGGCGCCGGACTGGCTGCTGCGGGATATTCAGGGACTGGGCGAGATCGTCGCGGCGATCAGCGGGTGCGAGGCCTGGCGCGCGCGCTGCGAGACGGTGACCCACCGCGCCTGCCCGCGCTTTCACCAGGATGCGGTGTCGGTGCGCCTGATCCTCGCCTATGCCGGGCCGGGGCCGGAATGGGCTTTCGCCGGGGAGATCGGCGAGGATCTGGACGGCCGCAGGATCGGCACGCGCCGTCGCGTCCGCACCCTTCAGCCCGGGGATGTGGCGATCATGAAGGGGACGGCGCCGGGCTGGGAGGCCTGGCCCGACTTTCCGGTGGTGCTGCATCGGTCGCCGCCCGCCGGATGGCGAACCCCCCGGCGGGTGCTGACCATAGACGCCGCGCGGCCGGGCTGAGGCTCAGCCCATCAGCCGCGTCATCAGGGCGGCGGTGGACGGGTCCAGATCGGTTGAGGGGCCGCCGGCGTCGACGTCCTTCAGGATCGCCCTGGCCAGGACCTTGCCCAGTTCGACGCCCCACTGGTCGAAGCTGTTGATGTCCCAGATCACGCCCTCGACGAAGGTCTTGTGCTCGTAGAGGGCCAGAAGCGCGCCCAGGGTCTGGGGCGTCAGACGCTCCATGACGATGGCGGTCGAGGGCCGGTTTCCGGTGAAGGTCCGATGGGGCGCCAGCCGGCTCGCCTCCTCTTCCGACAGGCCCTGGGCCAGGCCCTCGGCCTTGGCCGCCTCGGTGGTCTTGCCCAGCATCAGGGCCTGACCCTGGGCCAGGGCGTTCGA
The DNA here is from genome assembly GCF_013912065.1 of Brevundimonas sp. Classification (GTDB taxonomy): domain Bacteria; phylum Pseudomonadota; class Alphaproteobacteria; order Caulobacterales; family Caulobacteraceae; genus Brevundimonas. Next base: position 101,012 of record NZ_JACESA010000006.1, on the reverse strand, counting down.
CCACAGGGGTGACTCGGGTGCGTCAGCATGCGTACCCCCAGTCAAGGTTTGGGCCACGATCACGAACTCGGCCGGGACGATCTGCGGCCCCTGGTGGATCTGCTGGAAGAAGGCGTGCTGGCCGTTGGTGCCCGGTTCGCCGAACACCACGGGGCAGGTCTGGCGCGTCACAGGCGTGCCGTCGCGATGCACCCGCTTGCCGTTCGATTCCATCTCCAGCTGCTGCAGGAAGGAGGGTAGGCGGCGCAGGGCGTGGGCATAGGGCGCCACGGTGCGCGCCGGGCGGTCCAGGCCATCGACGTTGAACACTTGGGCCAGGGCCAGCAGGACCGGCGCGTTCTTTTCCAGCGGGGCGGCGACGAAATGGTCGTCCATGGCGGCTGCCCCGGCCAGCATGGCCTCGAACACGTCCCAGCCCAGGGCGATGCCGCACGACAGACTGACCGCCGACCACAGCGAATACCGGCCGCCGACCCAGTCGCGGAAGGCGAAGGTGCGGCCGCAACCGAACTGGCCCGCCTTTTCCGGCGCCGCCGTCACTCCGATGAAGTGTTTGGTCATCCCCTCGGCCGGCAGGGCGGCGGCCAGCCAGGCCTTGGCCGCCTCGGCGTTGGCCAGGGTTTCCTGGGTCGTGAAGGTTTTGGACACGACCACCACCAGGGTGGTCTCGGGGTCCAGGCCGGTCAGGGCCTCGGCCATGTCGCGCGGGTCGATATTGGCGACGAACCTCAGGTCGATGGCCGGGTCCAGCGGGCGCAGGGCGTCCCAGACCACGCGCGGTCCCAGATCCGACCCGCCGATGCCGACATGGACGATGGCCTCGAACCGGCGACCGGTTGCGCCCGACTCGGCGCCCGATCGGACCGCCTCGGCATAGGTCCTCATGTCCGCGCGCACGGCCTCGACCTCGGCCGAGACCGGCTCGCCCAGGGCCTTGAAGTCGGCGCCCGGCGCCGCGCGCAGGGCCGGGTGCAGCACGGCCCGGCCCTCGGTCAGATTGACCGCCTCGCCGGCGAACAGGGCGGCGCGGCGTCCCTCGACGTCGCAGGCGCGGGCCAGGTCCAGACAGGCCTCGAAGGCCTCGCGGGTCCAGCTCTGTTTCGACAGGTCCAGATAAAGACCCGCCGCCTCGACCGACATCCGCGCCAGCCGGTCGGGGTCGGCGGCGAACTGGTCCAGAATGCGCGTCTCGCCGGCTTGGGCGGCGGTTTGGTCGAAGGTCGTCCAGGCGTCGTCGCGGCTCGGGCGGGTCATTGGCGTCCTCTGGGGAGAGAGATGGTAAACACTCGTTTACGGCTGGGGCGTATGCCGGTCCAACGTCCTAGCCGACGCTGAAACAGGAAGTCACCCCCAGAGGTACCCCATGTCCTGCGGCCTTGCTCTCACGATCGCCCTGTCGATGTCCAATCCCGCCGTCGCCCTGGCGGCCGAAACGCCCCCCGCGGCGGTCGGCGCCCCCGTGTCGGTCGCCGGCGAGCCCCTGTTTTCGGACATCGTGGCCCGGTCCGGCGCGCTGAAGACCATGGTCGACGGTTGGGCGGCGTCAAAGGCGGCCGAGGACGCGGCCTTCTTCACCGGCCAGGCCTTCGCCGGCTTCAAGGCCCAGGCGGCCGAACTGGCGGCGCTGGACATGCAGGGCCACCTGATTCTGAAACAGCGCGGCACCGACGGCGACCTGAAATGCATCCTGCGCGGCATTTCCGAGGACATCCCGAAAAAGATCGAGGCCGTCCAGGCCGCGACCACCCCGGCCGAACGCGCCACGGCCCTGTCAGAACTGTCCTATCTGCTGAACGACAATGTCGAGGTCATCACCGCCCCGCCGGCGCCCGAGGTCTAGGCGCCGGGGGCGAACCTCACCCCGCCTTCAACGCCTCGACCACCACGCCCTCGGTCAACAGTTGCGGCAGGATGCGGGGTTCGCCGCCGTTCGCCGGATACAGCAGATACAGGGGCACGCCCGAGCGGCCGCGCCGTTCCAGCTCGCGGGTGATGGCGTCGTCGCGCCGGGTCCAGTCTGCGACCAGATAGACGGCGTTCGCCGTCTTCAACGCTTCGGCGACGCGGGGCGAGGACAGGGCCGCGCGCTCGTTGATCTTGCAGGTGACGCACCAGTCGGCGGTGAAATTGACCAGGACGGGCCGACCCTGGTCCTGGGTGGCGCGGACGGCCTCGCCTGACCAGGGGGCCGAGGCGAGGGGACCGGTCTGGGCGGACGCGCTCGCCTCCACGACGGGGGCGCGGCCCGCGACGACCGCCAGGGCCAGGGCGGCGGCCAGAACGATCAGTGCGGCGATGCTGGACAGGCGGGCGGGCCTGCCCAGGCCGCGCTGGGCTTGGGTCAGGCCGAACAGCCACAGGCCGAAGGCGGTCGTCAGCGCGGCCGCCATCAGCAAGGCCAGGCCGTCGGTGCCGGTCTGGCGCGAGAACACCCAGACCAGCCACAGCGCCGCCCCATACATGGGAAAGGCCAGCAAGCCCTTCAGCCGTTCCATCCACGGTCCAGGCCGGGGAAACCGCCTCAGAAGGCCGGGCGACAGGCTGACGGCGACATAGGGCAGGGCCAGACCCAGGCCCAGCATCAGGAAAATCGCCAGGGCCGCAGGCCATGGCGCCAGCAGGGCCGCGCCCAGGGCGGCGGCCATGAAGGGGGCGGTGCAGGGGGCGGCGACGACCACGGCCAGAACCCCGGTGAAGAAGGCGCCCATGCCGCCGGGCAGTCGCGACAGGGGGCCGACGCCTGCGCCCTGCAACCCCGCCCCGACATGGAAGACGCCCGACAGATTCAGTCCGACCCCCAGCATCAGCAGGGCCAGGCCCGCGATCACCGCCGGGGACTGCAGCTGGAAGCCCCAGCCTATGGCCTCGCCGCCCGCGCGCAGGATCAGCAGGACGACGGCCAGGACCAGGAAGCTGGACAGCACCCCGGCCAGGAACAGCAGGCCGTCGCGGCGCGCCTCCCTGGCCTGATGGGCCGATGCGGCCAGGGCGGCGGCCTTCATCGCCAATATGGGGAAGACGCAGGGCATCAGGTTCAGGATCAGGCCGCCGACGAAGGCGAACAGCACGGATTGCAGGATCAGGCCCAGGCTGGTTCCGGCGGCGACGGGCTCGACCTCGCCGGACAGGGGCTTGCCGCCTGTGGTTCCGGTCAGAGGCGGACCGGGCTGGGCCGTGATCTCCCAGGCGCCGACGTCGGTGGCCAGGACGCCGGAAATCGGGCCGGTCAGGCCCCCGGTTTTCAGATCGGCGCCGGGGGTCAGTTTCAGGCTCAGCCCGCTCGGCCCGGCCACGCCCGACTGGGCGGCCGCATGGTCGATGACGCCGCCATCGAACGGATAGAAATAGGCCTGGCTCGGGTCGGCGCCGGCCAGGGGGCCGCCCGCCGCCGACAGGGTCAGGACGCCGTCCTTCAGCACGGCGCGCGCCTCGATTCCGGCGGGGCGCGGCGCGGCCTCCAGCACGGTCTGAAGCGCGCGACCGTGATCGGGGTCCAGCGGCGGGGTTCCCTCGCGGATCGGCAGGTCCAGCCGCAGGCTCATCTGCACCGGCACGCACATCTGGTCGCTGCACACCAGGAACAGGGCGTCGGCGATCAGGGGCAGGGTGGTTCCGGGCCGGGCCGAGGCCGGGATCTCGATCGGCACGGGCAGATAGACCTCGCCCGAATAGCCGTAGTTGACCAGGCTCATCAGCCGCTGGCGCGTCGGCAGGGGCCAGACGACCTCCCCGGCCTCGACCCCCGGCGGCAGGCGCCAGTCCAGGGTCGTCGGGCCGCCGGAATCGCCCGGATTACGCCAATAGGTGTGCCAGCCGGGCGCGATCTTCTGATGCACCGCCGCCACCACCGTCGAGCCGGGGGCGGCCCAGCGCGTCAGGGGGACCAGCTCCGCCTCGATATTCTCGCTCTTCTGCGGCCCGGCCGGAACCATGGCGGCGGTCTGGGCCGGACGGCTGACCGGCTGGGCCGTGACCGGGGGCGCGATCCACAGGCCGAGGGCGAACAAAAGGGCGAACAGGAAGGCGATCGGGCGCATGGCCCCGCTTCTAGGCGCTGCGGCGGCCCCTGTCAGCGCTCGCCGTCAATCCGTTCGTCACCGGCGGGGTCGGGCGTCGACCACCACCTCGGTGCGACGACGCAGGGGTTCGGCCGCCCCGCCCGCCGTGGTCGCACCCGCGTCGCCGGCCGCCGCCACCTCGAACACCGGCGCCGGCAGGCCCGCATCGCCCAGGGCTTGGGCCACGGTCCGGGCGCGGCGCTGCGACAGGGTCAGGTTCGCCTCGCTGGCTCCGGTCGCGTCCGCCAGGCCCAGCACCTGGATCCGCCGCACCTCGCAGGTCCGCAGCACCCCGGCCGCCGCCTCGATCGCCTGGCCCGCCGCATCGGTCAGCCTCGCCTCGTTCTCGCGGAAATAGATGTCGAACCGCACCGGCGCGCACATCGACTCGCCCGTCACCAGCGCCTCGCGCCGCATCGGCGTGGCGCACGCGCCCAACGCCAAAACGCCCGCCAACGCCCAAATCGCCCTATATCCCATGCCCTGCTCCCCTTCGTTCTGAACACGAAAAGGGCGGCCCGCCTGACGAACCGCCCTCCCGAAACTCAAACTGTCCGCGTCCGGGCCGAAACCCGATCCGCCGGCGGCTCAGTACCGACGCTGGCCGTTGTCCCAGTAGCACTCGTCCTGGCGGTTATCGTAGCAGTAGTAATAACGGCCTTGGCTGTCGCGGTAGCGCTGCTGGTTGTTGCGGTCCTGGGACGAACCGCGGATGGCGCCGGCCGCGCCGCCGAGGGCGCCGCCGATCAGGGCGCCCGTCGCGGCGTTGCCGCTGCCGACATTGTTGCCGATGACGGCGCCGGCGACAGCGCCGAGGCCGGCGCCGATGGCGCCTTGACGCACCGTCTGGTTCGAGTTGCCGTACGGGTCGCTCGCGCAGGCCGAAGCCAGAAGCCCGGCGCCGGCGATCGCGATGATGGCCTTGTTCATGGTGAAATCCTCTGTCCTGGGTTCGCCCCGTGCGTGATAACGCTGGCTTACGGCTCCGGTTCCCCTGTCTATCGCTGTTCTGTTGGAAGGGTTAAGATCGTTAATGCGGGCCGGGCCCGCGCAGAATGTGTGGGGGGAGAATATGCGTTTTTCACAGATGACGCGGGCCGCGATCGGCGCCGAGGGTCCGATCTGGGCGCGCAACAAGAAGCGCAAGCCGTCGGCCGCGCCGCTGATCAATGTGCTGGTGACCCTTCTGGCCCTGATCGGCGCCCTGACCCTGGTCCTGTCGGTCAAGGAAAGGTCGGTCGAGGGCGCGGGCCGGATGATGGACGGCTGGATCACCGCCGGATGGACCGAGGCCCAGAAGCTGGCCGGGCGAGCGCCCCAGGCCGCCGACGTCGCCGCGGACAAGGCGGGGCAGGCGGCCGGCAAGACGGGCGACGCGCTGGAAGCCGGCGCCGCCGCCGCGCGCGACGAACTCAAACAATAGCCACGCTTAGGGAACGGGCGGGCCGCCGACACGTTCGGCGGCCATGGCCGACACCTTGAGTTCAGAATCCGAAGCCGTCGCGGGCGAGCCGCGCGACCAGGGTGCACGTATCCTGACGCCGCACACGGCCCTGAAACGGGTGGTGATGCTGGTCAATCCCCTGTCGGGCGGCGTGGGGCCGCGCGCGGTTTCGGAGGCGGAAGCGATACTGGCCGAGTACACGCTCGAGACGCAGCTTATGGTGCTGGAGGGCGGAAACTACGATGCCGCCATCGCCGAGGCCTTCGCCGCCGCGCCGGACGTGGTCTTCGTGCTGGCCGGCGACGGGACCGCGCGGTCGGTGGCGTCGAAAGCCCGACCCGACGGGCCGATGATCGCTCCCCTGCCCGGCGGAACCATGAACATGTTGCCCAAAGCCCTGTACGGCACGGGTGACTGGAAACTCGCCTTGCGCCGCGCCTTGGAGGAGGGCGAGCCCCAGACCGTATCGGGCGGCGAGGTCGCAGGCGAATATTTCTACTGCGCCGCCATCCTGGGATCCCCGGCCCTGTGGGCGCCGGCGCGCGAGGCCATGCGGACCGGCAAGGTGAAACTGGCCTGGACCTATGGTCGGCGGGCCCTGAAACGGGCCTTCACCGGTCGGCTGAGATTCAGTCTCGACGGCGGCCAAAAGCGTCGGGCCGAGGCCCTGGTCCTGATCAGTCCGATGATCTCCAAGGCGATGGAGGAGCCGACCGGCCTGGAGGCGGCGGCGATGGATCCGGCGGACGCAGCCCAGGCCTTCCGGCTGGCCGCCACCGCCCTGTTCAGCGACTGGCGCCACGACCCAGCGGTCTCGACCCGCTCGGCCAAGCGCGTCGATGTGCGGGCGCGCTCAAGGATTCCGGCGGTCATCGACGGCGAGCCGCTTCTGCTGAAGTCGGAAGCTGGCGTACGCTTCGTTCCCAAGGCCTTCCGTGCGCTCGCGCCCCGGCCCCCCGCGGCCGAGGACAGCGTGTAATGGGACGTATTCTCCAGTTCTCCGACGTTCATTTCGGGTGCGAGCACAAGGACGCCGTCGCGGCGGCGCTGGACTACGCCCACGCCACGCCCAACGACCTGGTCCTGATCACGGGGGATATCACCCAGAAGGGCTATCCGGCCGAGTTCAGGGCAGCGGGCGAATGGATGCGGGCCATGCCCGAACCCCGGTTCGTCATCGTCGGCAATCACGACGTTCCCTATTGGGACGCTTTCGCGCGGGTGTTTCAACCGTGGAAGGCGTTCGAGACCGCGACCGGATTTCCGGCGCATGATGGCCAGTTCTGCAACGATACGGTGATGGTGCGCGGCGTCGTGACCGCGCGCGGATGGCAGGCGCGGCCGAACTGGTCCAAGGGCGTCATCGATCTGGACCAGACGCGCCGCGCGGCCGAGGCTCTGCGCCAGGCGCCGATCGGGGCCTTGCGGATTCTGGCTTGTCACCATCCGCTGGTCGAGATGATCGGCACGCCCATGACCGGCGAGGTCAAACGCGGCGAGGCGGCGGCGCTGATCTTCGCCGAGGCCGGGGTTGATCTGATCATGACGGGCCATGTCCATGTCCCCTTCGCCCTACCGATCGATCTGGCGGATCGCTGCTCCTATGCCGTGGGCTGCGGAACCCTGTCGCACCGGGAGCGGGGATCGCCTCCCGGCTTCAACCAGGTGGACTGGGACGCGCGAACCATAACCGTGACCGCCCTGGCCTGGGACGGACGGTCCTACAGTTCGCATCAGGTCTGGCGGTTGCCGCGACGCCAGGACACGCGCATGGCCGCCACAGCCCCCCGGCCGAACGAACCCGGCGCCTTAGAGAAGGCTGCGCTCTGAACGGCTTTTCGGCCATGGAAAAAGGGCCGGAACTGATGTTCCGGCCCTTCGTCTCGTGTTCGTGCGGTCCGCCCTAAAGTCGGGGCGCGCCGCGTCCGCGAAGTCCGCCCGCCACGAGGGCGATGACGAACAGGATAATGGCGACCACGGCGATGAATTTGGCGATCTCGAACGAGAAGTTCGCGATGCCGCCGAAGCCGAGAACGGCTGCGACCAAGGCCACGATCAGGAAGATAATTGCCCAGCGAATCATGGGTTTAGCTCTCCTGCGTTGATGTTTCGACGGCGGCCTTGCAGCCGTTCGTCCCGTCGGTGGATCAACGTTCCCGGATCGGGTGCGTTCCGTGGCGCGACGTGAAATCGGTCAGCGGCGACGGCGTCTGCGATAGCCGCTCGCATCCATCTTTCTATCGGCCACCATGCTGGCGACGATGGCCGCCAAGGCCGGGTTGCGAAGCAACAGGAAGGCCGCGCCCAGACCGCCGACCGCGCCAATGACCGGACGTTCACGGATGATATGCACCAGCTTGCCGATCAGGCCCTCGGGCTCGTCTTCCTCGTCCTCGTCGTCGCCGCCGTCGCCTTTCAGGAAGACGAGTGCGACAATCAGCGCCACCACTGCGAACAGGCCGAAGGTGATGGCGGCAGCGCCCAGCGGGGTCGTGATCAGGCTGAGCGCATAGAAGAGCGTCAGGCCGAGGAAGACCACGGCCAGAAAGACGCTCGCGGCGACCACGCAGGTCGCCACGATACGTTTGACTATGCCCTTGAACATCAGCGACGGCGACCGGCGAGCAGCAGACCCAGGACGACGCCGACGCCGAGCGCGACGGCGGTCGACTGCAGCGGACGCTCCTGCACGCGCTCGACGATATAGCGTTGGGCCTCATCCAGCCGTTCGGCGGCGTCGTCATAATATTCGCGGCCGTGAACCCGGGCGGTGTCGTAATAGCCGCGCGCCTGTTCGCGCACCTCCTCGCTCTTGGCGCGGAGCTTGGCCTCGGCCTCGCCGGCCTTTTCACGCAGGCGCTGGGTTTCTTCGCGGGCGCCGGTCTTCAGATCCTCCTTGAGGGTCTTCAGATCGGCCTTGATGTCTTCTCGAGCCTTGGTGGTGGCCATGATGCGCGCTCCGGGTTTTAAGCTTGGCTATAGAATAGGGGACCCCGTCTGCGAACGCCACACCGGGATCGAGGTTCCCGATTTTGCCGGTGAAGCTCGGGTCTCGTCACGCGCCGGTCGCCGCACTAGATTGAACGCATGACCTCGATGTTGTTCGCGCCCCGCCCCGTTCCGACCCTGCCGATCACGGGCAGCGACCAGCGTTTCCCGGTTCGTCGCATCCTCTGCGTCGGCCAGAACTACGCCGCCCATACGCGCGAGATGGGCGGGGATCCGGACAAGCAGACTCCCTTCTTCTTCTCCAAGCCCGGCGACGCCCTGGTTTCGGACGGGGCGAATCCCGCCTATCCGTCGGCGACGTCGAACCTGCATTACGAGGCCGAACTGGTGGCGGCCATCGGCGAGGGCGGCCAGATCATCGGCTGGGCCGCCGGCTGCGACCTGACCCGCCGCGATCTTCAGGCCGAAGCCAAGGCCGCCGGCCGGCCCTGGGATGCGGCCAAGGGGTTCGACCAGTCGGCGCCCTGCGGCCCACTGACCCTGGGCGATCTTCCGGCGCCGGCGGGGACCATCGCCCTGACCGTCAATAGTGAGACGAAACAGTCGAGCACGCTGGACGACATGATCCTGAACCCCGACCGGATCATCGAAGAGGCCGGCAAGCTGTGGACCCTCCAGGCGGGCGACCTGATCTTCACCGGCACCCCGTCGGGCGTCGGCCCCCTGGTTCGCGGCGACAAGGTGGTCGTGACCATCGACGGCCTGGAGCCCCTGTCCTTCGAGATGGTCTGATGATCCTGCACGGATACTGGCGTTCGGGCGCCAGCTATCGCGTCCGCATCGCCCTGGGCCTGAAGGGGGTAGCGTACGAGACTGCCGCGCTCGACCTGCGCCAGAACGTGCAGAAGAGCGCCGCCTATCTGGCCCTGAACCCCCAGGGCATGGTCCCGGCTCTGGAGGACGGCGACCTTGTCGTCACCCAGAGCCCGGCCATACTGGAATGGCTGGAGGAGACCCGGCCGGAGCCCGCCCTTCTGCCCCGCGATCCGACCGACCGGGCGCATGCGCGGGCCATGGCGGCCCTGATCGGCTGCGACATCCATCCGCTGAACAATCTTCGTGTGCTGAAATCGCTGCGTGCGGACTTCCAGGCGGATCAGCAGACGGTCGACGCCTGGGCCGCGCGCTGGATCGCGCCGGGATTCGATGCGCTGGAAACCCTGGTGGCGCGTCACGGCGACGGCTGGAGCTTCGGCGATGGACCGGGTCTGGTCGACTGCTATCTGGTCCCGCAACTCTATTCGGCGCGGCGGTTCAACATGGACTTGGACGCCTGGCCGCGCCTGCTCGCCGTCGAGACCCGGGCTCAGGATCATCCGGCGTTTCAGGCGGCCCATCCGGATCGCCAGCCCGACGCCGACGCCTGAGCCGGCATATCGACGGTGGACAAGTAAGACTCGCGTAACGTCTCGCTCAATCTCCCTTAAGTATTGCGCGTCATTCTCGACCGGTGACGCATCCCCCGGCCACCCCTTCGGCGCCCTCGCCCATCGATCGCCTGGCCCTGGCCGTGGCGACCGAGCCCGAGCGAGCCGTCAATCCCTTCATGTCCGCCCCGTCCGGCGCGCGCGAGGAGGCGATGCGCTTCCTGCTGCAAACCGGGGCCGAGGCCGGCGTCCGGATGATCGCGACCCAACCCTCCGGCGACGGCGAACGGCTTCTGGGCCAAGCCTGGCCCTTTCCTTCGCCCTTCCGGGTGACGGTTCGGACCGTGGCCCTGAGCGAAGGGCTGGATCGGGTCGAGGCGCGGGCGCGCAGGTCGCTGGAACGGCTGGGCCTGCCGCGCGGCGAGGCTCTGCTGGTCGACAACGCCGCCGATCTGGCCGGCGCCGAGGGCCGCGCCCTGTGGGACCGGCTCCAGGCGTTGAAGGCGCGCGGCCTGTTCCGCAGTATCGGCTTCTGCGCCACGATCGAGGACGGTCCGGCGCTTCTGGCGCGGCGGCTGGAAGCCGACGTGGTTCAGATACCCTGTAATCTTCTGGACCAACGCGCCGCCGCCGAGGGCGTGCTGGACGAGATCAAGTCCGTCGGGGCCGAGGTCCATCTGAGCTCGGTCTTCGCCGGGGGACTGTTGTTCGCCGGCGGCGACGACCTGCCGCCGCATCTGGCCGATCATGCCCAGGCCCTGTCGCGAACGCGCCGTCGCCTGGCCGAGCGGCGCTGCGACCCGATGCAGGCGGCCCTGGCCTACGTCTTTTCGCTCGAAGCGGTCGACCGCGTGGTGGCCAGCGTCGCCTCGGCCGCCGAGATGCGCGCCATTCTGGCGGCCGCCCATGCGCCCTGTCCCGACCTGAACTGGTCGGAACTAGCGCTGGAGGCGCCGGCGGCCTTCACCGCCGACGCCCGCATTCGGATCAGTAGCGCAGCCTGACCCCGACATAGGCCGAACGGCCCGGCTCGCCGTAGCCCAGCACCTGCTGGTAGTCCTCGTCGGCCAGATTCTCGATCCGCGCCGTCAGGGCGACTGCCGACGTCAGCTGATAGGCCGCGTTCAGATTGGCCGTGACGAAGCTCTCCCGCACGCCGCCGGAATCGTCCTGGTCTCCCTCGGCGCGGACGGTCAGGGCGCCCGACAGACGCTCGCCGCTCCAGGCCAGGGTCGCCGAACCGGCGTGTTCGGGCACGCGCAGCAGGCGGGCGCCGGTCGAACGATCCTCCGCGTCGGTCCAGGCATAGGCCAGGGTCAGGTCGAACCCGGCCCCGAGCAGGGCGCGGCCTTCCAGCTCGAACCCGTCGGTGCGGGTCCGGGCGATGTTGATGTAATAGCTGTCGAAGCTGGCCGGATCGGTGAAATAGGTGATCTGGTCCTCGATATTCAGCCGGTACAGGGTCGCGCGGCCATCGAGCCGGCCGTTCGCCGATGCCCAGCCCAGGGCGACCTCGACGCTGTCGGCCGTTTCCGGCTTTAGGGTGGGGACAGGGACGGACGAGAAGCAGAAGTCGCAAACCGCCTGGCTGATCGACGGCGCCTTGAAGCCCGTGCCATAGGCGCCGGACAGGATGAAGCCGCCGGGCAGATCATGGGCGGCCGAGATCCGGCCAGTGGTCTTGGAGCCGAAGTCGTCGGTATCGTCGAAACGCAAACCGCCAGTGATGCTGAAGGCCGGGGTCAGGACATAGCGGGCGGTGGAGAAGACCGAGGTCGTGCCCAGATCCTCCTTGGCGCCGGTAGAGACGCTGCCTTCGGTCTCCTCGCGCTCGGCGCCGAAGGCGTAGGTCAGGGCGGCGGCGGCGCCGTCGGCCTGCCAGCGATAGACCTGACGGTCGGCCTCATAGGTCGACGGATAGTCGCTGAAGCTGTCGCGCCGGATGTCCGAGGCCGAGACGCTGAACTGATGGTTCAGACCCAGGGCCGCCAGGCCGAGGCGGCCGAAACCGGACCATTGTTCCGACTCCTGGCTGTCGTCGGTGTCGGCCAGGGCGTAGGTCGGCGCCGGATAACCGTCCAGATCGGCCTCGCTTCTGGACCAGCGGGCCGAGCCGTCCAGCTTGATGGTCGGAGAGACGGCGTAGCGGCCCTTCAGGCCCACGGTGGTGTTGGTGAAACCGTCGGTCTCGCTGTTGCCGTCGGCCTCGTCGGCGGCCGAAATCCCGTCGGTGTCGAAATGCGAGACATAGCCGCCGAAGGCCCAGGTCTCGTTGGCGACCCCGGCGGCCAGCCGCCCGCGCACGGTGTCGAAACTGCCAGCCTCGGCCTCGGCGCGCAGTCCGTCGATCTCTTTGGTAGTGAAGGAAATCACCCCGCCTATGGCGTCCGAGCCCCACAGCGACGATTGGGGACCGGACAAGACTTCGATCCGCGCGATGTCGCCCAGTTCGAAGCCCGAGAAGTCATAGGCGCCATTGACCTCGGACGGGTCGTTGACCGGCGCGCCGTCGACCAGGACCAGGGTCTTGCCCGGCGTGGCGCCGCGCATCCGCACCTGGGCCACACCCCCGAAGGCGCCGGAACGGGTCACCGACAGGCCGGGAATGTCGGACAGGATGTCGGCGGCGAAGACGGCGCCGCGTTTTTCGATGGTCACGCCGTCGATCACCCGGGCGCCGGGCGTGTCGGCGACGATGGCCGGGATGCGGGTGGCGGTGACGACCACCTCGTCCAGCTCGTCGGAGCCATGGGCGAAGGCGGGCGCGGCGAATAAGGCGGACAGGGCCGCCGTGGAGAGAAGTATGGAGCGCTTCATGAGCGAAAACCCCCGTGCAGGCTCCGCGAGTGCGCGCGAGGAGCCGTTATGAGCGAGCCGATCCGCCGGGCCTGAGAGGTCCGGACGGCGCAAGATCGGGTCGCTGCGACGAGAAGTCCCCGCGCCTCTGTCTGGTCCCGGACAGCGGACGAGCGACACAGGCGGCCAGGTCTCCTGGCTTGCGGGTCATAAACCGCCGTCCTCGCCTTCCCAGTCACCCAGTGGCGCCGAGGTCGAGACCCCGGACGGACGACGCTCTCGCCGCCTACAGTTGCGGGCACAGCCACGGTGTCTCACCGTGTTCCCTTAACCGCCTGACGCGGCCTATCGCAGGGGTGAGAAGCCTGTGCAAGAGCCGTTAACGGGCTTGAGCGGTCGGCTGTGATCCGTCACCCTGACAGCACATGAACGCCCCTGTCTCTCACCCGCCTGAAATCGCCGCCTCGCTCGAGGGCGCGACGCCCTTCATGGCGCAGTATCTGACGGCCAAAGCCGGTCAGCCGGACGCCATTCTGTTCTTCCGGATGGGCGATTTCTACGAGCTGTTCTTCAAGGACGCCGAGGTCGCGGCGGCCGCCCTGGGCATCACCCTGACCAAGCGGGGCAAGCATCAGGGCGAGGACATCCCGATGGCCGGGGTGCCGGTCCATGCGATGGAGGGCTATCTGGCCCGGCTGATCCGCCTGGGCCACAAGGTCGCGATCTGCGAACAGCTGGAAGACCCCGCCGAGGCCAAGAAGCGCGGCGGCAAGGCGGTGGTCCACCGCGGCGTGGTGCGGGTGGTGACGCCCGGCACCCTGACCGAGGACAGTCTGCTGGACGCGCGCGGCGCCAACCGGCTGGCGGCCGTGGCGATCCGCAAGGCGCGGGCGGCGGTGGCGGTGGTGGAACTGTCGTCTGGCGCGGTCGATTCCGTGGCCTGTTCCATCGAGGACTTGGGCGCGGCCCTGGCGGCCTTCCGTCCGTCCGAGGTTCTGGTCACCGACCGGATCTATTCGGACCCGACGACGCGCGATGCGCTCGACGGCTCCGGCGGCGTGGTCCAGGCCCTGGCCTCGGCCATCGCCGAACCCCAGGCGGCGCGGACGCGGGTCGAGCGGCTGTACGGGGTCGCGGCCCTGGACGGTTTCGGCGCCTTCGAGGAGGCCGAGGTCTCGGCGCTCGGCCTGATCGCCGCCTATCTGGAGACGACCCAGGCCGGCAAGGTCCCGGCCCTGGCGCCGCCACGCCGGCTGGGCGAGAGCGGCTTTCTGGCTATCGACCCGGCGACCCGGGCCAGTCTGGAGATCGACCGCACCCAGCGTGGAGAACGCGAGGGATCGCTGCTGGCCTGTATTGACCGCACCGTCACATCGGGTGGAGCGCGCGCCCTGGCGGAACGGATCGCCCGGCCGCTGCGCGATCCGGCGGCGATCAACGAACAGTTGGACGCGGTCGAATGGCTGCTGGAGCGGCGCGATCTGCGGCGTCATCTGCGCGACGGCCTGAAGGCGTCTTCCGATGTGGCCCGCGCGGTCGGCCGGCTGGCGCTGGGGCGCGGAGGGCCGCGCGATCTGGCGGCGGTGCGCGTCGGCCTGTCGATCGCCGAGGGGATCGCGGGCCTGTTCATCGGTCAGGTGGACCCGATCACGGGTCAACCCCGCCGCATCGCCCTGGCCCTGGATCGTCTGAGCCTTTCGCCCGACATCTCGCGGCTGAAGGCTGACCTGATCGACGGCCTGGTGGACGAGCCGTCGCACCTGGCGCGCGACGGCGGCTTCGTCCGCCCCGACTATCGGCCTGAACTGGACGCCGCCCGCACCCTGCGCGACGACAGCCGTCGGGTGGTGGCCGATCTGGAGGCGCGCGCCGTCGCCGAATCCGGCGTGGCCTTCAAGGTCAAACACAACGCCGTCCTGGGCTATTTCCTGGAAACCTCGGCCAAGGCCGCGGAGGGCCTGCTGCGTGCCGGGCCGGACAGCCCCTTCATCCACCGTCAGACCCTGGCCAGCCAGGTGCGGTTCACCACGGTCGAACTGTCGGAACTGGACGCCAAGATCAGTCAGGCCGGTCATCGCGCCCTGGCCATAGAGGCCGAGACCTTCGAGGGCTGGCGGCGCGAGGTCGCGCGCCTGGCTCAGCCGCTGCAGGCGGTCGCCGAGGCTCTGGCCGAACTGGACGCCCATGCGGCCCTGGCGGAATGGGCCCAGGAGGCGGGGGCGACCCGGCCGGTGGTGGACGACAGTCTGGTCTTCTGCGTCGAAGCCGGCCGCCACCCGGTGGTCGAGGCGGCGGTCAAGGCGGCCGGCGATCCCTATACGCCCAACAACGCCCGGCTGGACGGATCCGGCGCCGCCGATGCCGAAAGAGCGGGAGCCCGCCTGGCCATCGTCACCGGCCCGAACATGGCCGGTAAGTCGACCTTCCTGCGCCAGAACGCCCTGCTGGTGATCCTGGCCCAGGCCGGGGCCTTCGTGCCGGCGCGGTCGATGCGGCTCGGCGTGGTCGACCGGTTGTTCAGCCGGGTCGGGGCCGGCGACGATCTGGCGCGCGGCCGCTCCACCTTCATGATGGAGATGGTCGAGACCGCCGCCATCCTGACCCAGGCCACGCCGCGCAGCTTCGTCGTCCTGGACGAGATCGGGCGGGGCACGGCCACCTATGACGGCCTGGCCATCGCCTGGGCCACCGCGGAGGCCCTGCACGACGTCAACCGGGCGCGCACCCTGTTCGCCACCCACTATCACGAGCTGGCTCAGCTGGAGTCGCGGCTGGACCATGTCTGCAACCTGTCCATGGCGGCCAAGGAATGGAACGGCGACCTCGTCTTCCTGCACGAGGCGGCGCCGGGGGCGGCCGACAGGTCCTATGGCGTTCAGGTGGCCAAGCTGGCCGGGGTGCCCAGCGCCGTCGTGGCCCGAGCCAAATCCGTGTTGACCCGTCTGGAAGGCGAGAAGGCCGCCGTCGCGCGGCTGGACGACCTGCCGCTTTTCGCCGTCGCCGAACCCGAGCCGATCTTCGTGCCGTCGCCGGTCGAGGCGGCGCTGGAGGCCGTGGATCCGGACGCCCTGAGCCCGCGCGAGGCGCTGGAGGCCCTCTATCGGCTCAAGGCCCTCGCGGGGAAGAAATAGGTGGAAATCCTTAGGGTCTGGAAATCTTAACCATATCGGTGAGAGGTTCAGTCTCGGCCTAGATGTCGGCCGATCCGTTTCGGACCTGATCATGAAGTTCAGCGCCCTCTCTCTCTCCGCCAAGACGGCCCTGATGGTCGTCGCCGCCCTCGGCGCCTTGACCATTGTTCTGATGGCGGTGGCCGCCTTCCTGCTGGGTCGTGACGCCGAGGCGCGCGCCACGGAACGGCAAGAGGCCAATATGCGGGTCGCCTGGGACGTTCTGTCGGACTATGGCGACGGCTTTTCCGCGCGGGACGGCAAATTATACGTCGGCTCGACGCCGATGAACGACTTTGTCGAACCGGTGGATCGGATCAAGGCGCTGGTCGGGGGCACCGCGACCGTCTTTCTGAACGACGTGCGGGTGACAACCAATGTGGTCAAGGACGACGGGTCGCGCGCGGTCGGCACCAAGCTGAAACCCGGCCCGGTCTATGACGCCGTGCTCAAGTCCGGCGTGGCGTACCGCGGCCAGACGGAAATTCTCGGAAAACCCTATTTCGTCGCCTATGATCCGATCAAGAACGCCGCGGGTCAGACCATCGGCGTCCTCTATGTCGGCATCCCGAAGGTCGATTTCATGGCCTCGGTGAACCAGGTGATGCTGGCCCTGTTCGTCTGCGGCCTTGTCGTGGCGCTGCTGATCGTCGGCGCCTGTCTCTTCCTGTCGCGCAGGATGTTCTCGCCCCTGAAAGGCCTGTGCGACCGCATGGAGGCCCTGCGCCAGGGCCGCACGGACTTTGACGCTCCATGGGTCTCGCGCGGCGACGACATCGGCCAGATCTCCCGCGCCGTGCTCGCCTTCCGCGACGCCGCCGTGCGCCAGAAGGAGACCCAGGTCGAGGCCGAGGCCATGCGCGCGACGGCGCGCGAGACGCAGATGGCGGGCGAGGCCGAACGCGAACGGCTGGCCGAGGAGGACGCGGTGGTGGTCGAGGCGCTCGGCGACGGACTGGCGGCTCTGGCGCGCGGCGACCTGACCTATCGGATCACGACCGCCTTCGCGGAGCGCAGCCGCAAGCTGAAGGACGACTACAACGCCGCCGCCGACACCCTGGCGGGAACCATGGGCGACATCATCGATCTGGTCGGCGCCATGCGCGCCGGCACCGCCGAGGTCACGACCGCCACCGACGATCTGTCGCGCCGCACCGAGCGCCAGGCCGCCGCCTTGGAGGAAACCGCCGCCGCCCTCGACCAGATCACCGTCACCGTCCGCAGGACCGCAGAGGGCGCCCAGTCTGCGGCGAACATCACCGCCGAGGCCCGAGGCGGCGCCGAGGCCCGTGAACAGATCATCGCCGACACCACCGCCGCCATGGGCGAGATCGAGACCACTTCGGGTCGGATCGGCGAGATCATCGGCGTTATCGACGAGATCGCCTTCCAGACCAATCTTCTGGCCCTGAACGCCGGGGTCGAGGCGGCCCGTGCGGGCGAGGCCGGTCGCGGCTTCGCAGTCGTGGCCTCCGAAGTCCGGGCCCTGGCCCAGCGCTCGGCCGAGGCCGCGCGCGAGATCAAGACCCTGATCGCCGCCTCCAGCGCCAGCGTCGGCGAAGGCGCCCGCCTGGTGTCCCAGACCGGCGGCGCCCTCAGCGCCCTGATCGGCCAGGTAGCGGAAATCAATCAGCTAGCCGGCGAGATCGCCGCCTCGGCCAAGGATCAGGCCGTGGGCCTGGCCGAGGTCAATACGGCGGTGACCCAGATGGATCAGACGACCCAGCAGAACGCCGCCATGGTCGAACAGACCACCGCCGCCAATCAGGCCCTGAGCCAGGAGGCCGAAAAACTGGCGGATCTGGTCGCCCGCTTCCGCATCGACGTCGAGGCCCAGGCCGGCGCCGCGCACCCGGATCGGGCGGTCTGGGCCGCCTGATCGGCTGAGCCTCGTCTGAAATCAGAAGGCCCGCCCGGCGACGGCCGGGCGGGCCTTTGTCTTGCGACCTTTCGTCGAAGGGATCGCTCCCTGCGAGGTTCGATCAGGCCTGCATCATCCAGCCTTCGACGTCCATGGCGGCCTGGCGGACGGCTTCCGAACGGGTCGGGTGAGCGTGGCAGGTGCGGGCGATGTCTTCCGAGGCGCCGCCGAAGCTCATGGTGATGGCGGCCTCGTGGATCATTTCGCCGGCCTGGGGTCCCATGATGTGCACGCCGAGCACCTTGTCGGTGGCGGCGTCGGCCAGGACCTTGGCGAAGCCGTCGGTCTCGTGGTTGATCTTGGCGCGGCTGTTGGCGGTGAAGGGGAATTTGCCCTTCTTGTAGGCGACGCCCGCCGCCTTCAGCTGGTCCTCGGTCTGGCCGACCCAGGCCACTTCGGGGAAGGTGTAGACGACGCTGGGGACCAGGGCGTAGTCGACGTGGCCATATTTGCCGGCGATGGTGTCGATCACGGCCACGGCGTCTTCTTCCGCCTTGTGGGCCAGCATCGGGCCGTGGGTCACGTCGCCGATCACCCATACCCCGTCGGCTACCTTGAAGTGGTCATGGTCGACGAAGCCGCGCTTGTCCGGCGTCACGCCGACGCTCTCCAGGCCCAGGCCTTCGGTATACGGACGGCGGCCGATGGCGACCAGAACGACGTCGCCCTTGATCGTTTCGGCAGCGCCGCCGGCAGACGGTTCGACCGTCAGCTCCACCCCGTCCTTGCCCGACTTGGCGGCCGTGACCTTGGCGCCCAGTTTGAAGATCATGCCCTGTTTGGTCAGGGTGCGCTGGAAGGCGGTGGCGACCTCGGTGTCCATGCCCGGGGTGATCCGGTCCAGGAATTCGACCACCGTGACCTCGGCGCCCAGACGGCGCCAGACCGAACCCAGCTCCAGGCCGATGATGCCCGCGCCGACCACGATCAGCTTCTTGGGCACGGCCGGCAGCGACAGGGCGCCGGTGGAATCGATGACCTTGCCCTCTTCGAAGGCGACGCCCGGCAGGGGGGTCGGCTCCGAGCCGGTGGCGATGACGATATTCTTGGCGTCCAGGGTCTGGACCGATCCGTCGGCGGCGGTCACCTCGACCTTGCCTTTTCCGACGATCTTGCCCTTGCCCTTGATCCAGTCGGCCTTGTTCTTCTTGAACAGAAACTCGATCCCCTTGGTCAGGGCGGTGACGCTCTCGTCCTTGGCCTTGTGCATCTGGCCCAGGTTCAGCTTCGGCTGGACCTCGATGCCGATCTTGGCGAATTCGCTGTTGGCCGCGTTCCACATTTCCGACGCGTGCAACAGGGCCTTGGACGGCATGCAGCCGACGTTCAGGCAGGTGCCCCCCAGGGTGGCGCGCATCTCGACACAGGCGACCTTCAGGCCCAACTGGCCGGCGCGGATCGCGGCGTTGTAACCGCCAGGCCCTCCGCCGATGATGACGACGTCGTAGGGAACGGGGGCTTCGGCCATGATATCCTCTGGTCTTCTGGCGCGGGGCGGAGCGGGCGGACACTAGCGTCGAGCCCGCAGGGGTCAACCGCCGGGTCACATATGGGACGCGGAATCGACCTTTGCAGGGGGATGAAGCCGTCAGGAGGCGTTTTTAGGCAGCCCCGTCCTCGGTCTGATCGACGGGACCGCCCCTGTCCGCGTCGGTCTCGGCGGGCAGGGTGATGGAGACCTCGGCCCCTTCGCCCGACGCGCTGTCGATGGCCAGGACGCCGGAGGACTGGCGGGCGAAGGCGAAGGCCTGCGACAGGCCCAGGCCGGCGGCGTCCGGCCGGGTGGTGAAGAAGGGTTCGGGCGCGCGACGCAACGTGTCGGCGTCCATGCCGGGGCCGGAGTCCCGCACGCTGAGCCTCAGCTGCCCATCGGGCTGGATTTCCAGGCGGACGGCGACCGAGCCCGCGCCGTTCGAGGCTTCGACCGCGTTGCGGGTCAGAGCCAGGACCGCCGCCTCGAAGGCCGAGGGATCGATCCGGGCGAAGGCTGGCTGGGCCGGGGTTTCGATCATCAGGTCGATGCCGGGGCCCGACAGCAGGCGCAGTTTGGTCTCCAGCCCCGCGAGGAAGATCCCTGCGTCGAGCGTCTGCAGATTGGTGCGGTCCTCGTCCTGCGAGAAGGCGCTGAGACGACGGGTCAGACGCTCGCCACGCTGACCGGCGGCCAGGGCGGCCTGGCCCAGACGGCGAACGCGTTCCGGCTCATCGGCGTGGCGCAGCATCATGTCCAGAGCCGAGGTCATGACCCCCAGCAGGGCGTTAAAGTCCTGGGTCACGCCGCCGGTCAGACGGCCGACATTGGCCATGCGGCGTTCGGCCTCCAGTTCGGCCCGGACCTCGCGCTCGGCGCGCGCCGCCTCCGCCAGGGTGTCGAGCAGGGCCTGGTTGTGGGCGGCCAGGATTTCGCTTTCGCGCCGCGCGAAGTCGGCCTGTGCCGCTTGCAGGGCCTCGGCGACGGGGTCCAGAACCCCGGAGTCCGGGACGCCGTCCGCCGACGTCTCACCCACCTCCGCGACGGCCGGCTCGGCGATGGTCTCGACCGGCGGCGCTTCGGCCACCGCGGTTCCGGCCAGCAGGACGGCGTCGACCCGGTCCATGTCGTCGGTCAGCGGCAGCAGGGTCCAGCGGATCGCCGCCCCGTCCGCGTCCACGGTCTCGATCAGCCCGATCTCGCCGTCGGGATTGTCGGTCGAGGTCAGGGCCGCGCGCAAGGCCTGACGGCCCTCGGTCCGGCGGTCGAGCGGCAGGAACAGGTCCGCGAAATCGGACCCCGCCACCCCCTCGCCGCGGCCCAGCATGATCAGGGCCGTGCGGTTGGCCTGACGGATGCGGCCGTCGGGATCGACGACGACCAGGGCGCTGGATGCGGCGTCGAAGACCCGATCGGCCACGCTCGGCCGGACCGGCGGCGGGGGCGGCGGGGCGGCGGGCTCGATCGCCGGAGTGGTCAGGATGTCGGTTTCGACGATGGCGGCGATCGAGCCGCTGATCTGCCCCCGGTCGTTTTCGATCGGCATGGCGGTGACCGAGACCAGCATCTTCTTGCGGGTCGCGGCGTTCATCATCAGGTGCTGGAAACCCCGAACCGTCTGGCCGCGCAGGGCCCGGGCGCTGGGCAAAAGGTCCGCGGGGATCGGCTTGCCGTCGGGAAAGGTGATGCCCCAGGTCGCCGAGTGGAAGCGCAGGCCCAGAAGTTCGGCGTCGCGACGGCCCAGCAACTGGTGCGCCGCGCGGTTGGCGAAGACGAATTTGCCGGAGCTGTCGGTCTCGACCATGGCGACGGGCACGGCGTTCATCGTCTCGAACAGGCGCCGGTCCGAGGTTTCGGCCACCTTCTGAACCATGTCCAACTGGTCCGTCGCGCTGGCGTGACGGGCGCCGTGGGTCACGGCGAACCAGATGGCGACGGCCGCGACCAAGTTGCCCACCAGGGCCAGTATGCCGAAGATCAGCGTCCAGTCGACCTCGCCTTCGAGGAACATCAATCGATCCGTTTCAATTTGGGGCGTCGATCGCCCGCTCGCGCCCCGGCTCTGCAAGGGCTGAACCAGCGATGGGGGAAGTCCTTGTCGCCGACAGCCAGACGTCATCAGGGCGGGCGCCGTCAAGCGCCGCCGAGGCGGTCTTCTTCGCCGCCTATGAAAAAAGGGCCGGACGTCGCCGTCCGGCCCTCTCGGTTCAGTCTTTGGTCGGCCTTAGAAGGCCATGCGAGCCACGATCTGGTACCAGGGACCGGCGCTCTCGGTTTCCAGTTCGTACTCGTCGTAGTCGCGATCGATCTGGTCTTCGATGGTGTTGAACTTATCGAAGACCTCGTCCTTGGACGAGTCGAGCAGGTTCGAACCGGTCAGACGGATCACCACGTTCGAGGCGACCTGCTTTTCGATGAAGACTTCCAGGTCGGCGCCGTAGGTGGTGACCACTTCCTCGCCGACGATCCGGCTCTCGGCGTCGCCCTGCTTGCGGTAGGTGGCTCCGAAGGCCGCGCCCCAGGTCGGGATGTCCTGGGTGAAGCCGACATTGAAGACATAGTCCGACTGCGAGTTGAAGCGACGGTCGCCCATGAAGTCGTCGACCGAGCTGTCCAGCCACGAGTAGTTCAGGAAGACGCCCGTGTGCTCCATGCCGATGAAGTCCAGCGGCGTCGACAGGTCAAACTCGATGCCCCACACTTGGCCGTCGCCGACGTTTTCGGCTGTGAGGACGAAGGACGTCAGTTCTTCTGCGGCCTCTTCAGGCGTGGCGCCATCGTCGATCGCATCGTCATAGTTGCCTTGGGCTTCGTCCGAGTACTCACCGGTGTTGGTCAGTTCGATCAGGTCGGTGATGTCACGGTAGAAGGCGTTGACGCCGAACACGCCGCGACGGCCCAGGCGACGTTCGAAGCCGAAGTCTACGCCCCATGCGGTTTCCGGCTCGAGATCCGGATTGCCGATGAAGTCGTTGTCGCCGTATTCGCCTTCAAGGACGGCCGGGGAGATGTAGTCGAAGTTCGGACGACGCACGGTGCGGGCCACCGAGGCCGTGATCCGGTTCGCGTCCGACAGCTTCCAGCGGATGCTCGCCGACGGCAGCAGGATGCCATAATCCTTGTCGTTCACGCGGTCGGCGTCATCGACGGTTTCATCGGTGATGCTGACGTCGGTCATCTCATAACGCAGACCGGCTTCCCACTTGGCGGGACCGTTCTCGCCCGACAGCATGACATAGGGGTCGATCCGGGTTTCCTCGATGGTGTTCACGCCGCCGGCGACCGCCTCGTAGTCCTCGTACTCGCTGTCCAGCAGAGCGCGGAAGGTAACCTCGTCCTCGACTTCAGCTTCGGCAGAGAAGATCGAGGTTTCGCGGTTCTTGTCCGAATACTGGACACCGAACTCCAGTTCCATGCCGCCGCCGAGTTGGATCTTGTGCTCGATCGCGGCCTGGATTTCCTCGTCCGTCAGGTCGGTGTCGGTGCGTTCGCCCTCGATGACTTCGTCGCCGATGTCGAGCTCTGCTTCCTGCTCGAACTGGCTGTCTTCGATGGTGGCGTAGCCCAGTTTGAAGGTGGTTTCACCGCCCAGCATCTCGCGCTCATAGCGACCATTGATCGACCAGTTGTCGGTCAGGATGTCGAGGGGATTGGCGTTGATCTTCGCCGGATCGTTGATGTCGCCTTCATCATATTCGATCGAGTTCTCGTCCTGCACGCGATCGGTGCGGACGAAGATGCCGGACAGGCGCAGATCGCCGCCGGCGACCGGCAGTTCATAGGACAGATTGGCCGAATAGTCGGTGCCGTCACGGACGTCGCTTTGGACCTCGGTATCGTTCAGTTCCGCGCCCGGCTCGTCGAAACGCTGCGAGAACTTCTCCTTCGGGTTGCGACGGTCCTGGATGTTGCCGCCGATCAGCAGGCGACCCGGACCGACCTGGCCGCCCCAGACGGCGCCGTAGGTGCCGCCCCATTCGCCGTATTGGCTGTCGTTCCAGTGCAGGGCGCCGAGCCGGACATAGCCGCCGTCCAGCGACAGGGCGTCACGCAGCACGATGTTGATGGCGCCGGCGACCGCGTCGCCCGAACGGTTGGCCGAGGACGAACGGACGACCTCGACGCGTTCGATCAGTTCGGCCGGGATGCGGTCGACGAAGAAGGAGCGGTCCAGATTGGCGCCCGGGACGCGCTCGCCGTTGATCAGGATCTGCGTATAGGCCGAGTCCAGGCCGCGCATACGGACACCGTCCGATTCCAGGACGTCTGAAAGGAAGGTCACCGACGGCACGCGCTTCAGGGCGTCGCCGGCGGTCAGCGGCTCGAAGCGCTGGAAATAGTCGAGGTCGTAGGACAGGGTCGGGACGACGTCGTCGGTCCGATTGCGCATCGCCGGCTCGCCGGTGACGATGACCTCTTCAAGCGCGGTGGCCGGCATTTGGCTCGTGCCTGAATTCTGGGCGGAGGCGGCGCCGGCGAAGGCCAGCGAGGCCAGAGACGCGAGCGAGGCGCCCGCGAGCAGTTTCAGTCTCATGATAAGTCCCCCAACGTCGGGCTGTGGCCTTCGACGAATGAGCCGCGCTTAGACTTGAGGAACGACGCGTCCGTGAATATTACGCGACGTCTACGGGGATGTTGTGGGTAGATTTTGCGACAAATGATCTGACTAAAGATTAACTTTAGTTCGTCGCCACAGACTGCGACGTCTTCGTTCTTGACCCCAGCCGGAGGCCTGTGGTCTCCGATGTTGTCGTTGAAGGGGAAATCCGATGAATCTGTCGCTCAAGCGCGCGGGCGCGCTGACCGCCTCCGTCTGTCTTCTGGCCCTGACCGCCTGCGCGACGCACGAGGTCGATTTCCAGGGCGAGGGCGAAGGTTTCGTCGGCCCGGGAGCGCCGGTCCAGGCGGTGCTGGAGACGCCGTCGGTCGGCACGGCCGGCCAGGACGCCGCTGACGATCCCGCCGTCTGGGCCTCGGCCGCGCCGGCGACAGTGATGGGCAAGACCATCTCGGGCTTCGTCGCCGGCACGGACAAGAAGTCGGGCCTCTACATCTATGGGCTGGACGGTCAGATTCTGCAGTTCATGCCCGAGGGCCTGCTGAACAATGTCGATCTGGTCGAAGGTCTGAGCGTCGGCGGCAGGCCCCAGGTCGTCCTGGGCGCCAGCGACCGCACGCCGGGCAAGACGGGCGTCTCCCTCTACCTGTTCGACCCGGCCGGAACGGGCCAGAACGGCGTGCGCCACTGGGGCGCGATCACCACCGACGTGGTCGAACCCTACGGCTTCTGTTTCGCTCGGCGGGGAGCCGAGATCCACGCCATCCTGGTCGGTCACGAGGGCGAACTGCGTCAGTTCGTGCTCACCGTCGATGCGGCCGGACAGCCCGTCTCGCGCGAGGTGCGTCGCGCCGAGATCGGAACCATTTCCGAGGGCTGCGCCGCCGACGAAGCTACGGACGCCCTCTATATCACTGAGGAGAACGTCGGCCTGTGGCGCTACGGCCTAGATCCGGCGACCGGCGCGGCGCGCACCCTGGTCCAGCCGATCGCCAAGGACATCCTGGTCGCCGACGCCGAAGGCCTGACGACGCTGACGGATGGCGGCAAACGCTATCTGATCGCCTCGAGCCAGGGCGACTCGACCTTCCCGGTGTGGCGGATCGACGGCGCCGCGCCGGAGTACAAGGGGCGGTTCAAGATCGTGGACGGCGTGGTGGACGGCGTGACCGGCACGGATGGTCTCGCGGCCGCGAGCGGCGCGGTCGGTCCCTTCCCGGAAGGCCTGGTGGTGATACAGGACGACGTGAATGACGTCGGCACGCAGAACTTCAAATATGTGGACTGGCGCGACATCCGCCGCGCCCTGGGGCTCTAAGGCCCTACTGATCCTCGTCGAACTTGCGGGCGACGAGGTCCTTCAGGGCCTCGATCGCCTCTTCGGCGTCAGACCCCTCGGCGGCGACGTCGATGCTGCAGCCGATGCCGGCGCCCAGCATCAACAGGCCCATGATCGACCGGGCGTCGACCGTGACGCCGTCGCGCGTGACGTGAATCTCGCTGTTGAAGCTGGAGGCCAGTTTGACGAACTTGGCCGAGGCGCGGGCGTGCAGACCGCGCGTGTTGCAGATGTCCAGAGTGGCCGTGACGCTCATTTTTCGCCCGCGAGCACCCAGGAGGCGACCGAGATATATTTGCGCCCCGCTTCCTGGGCGTGAGACACGCAGGACTCCAGGGTTTCACGTCCGCGCACGCTGGCCAGCTTGATCAGCATCGGCAGGTTCAGCCCGGCGATCACCTCGGCATGGGTCTGTTCCATCACCGAGATGGCCAGGTTGGAGGGCGTGCCGCCGAACATGTCGGTCAGCAGGATCACGCCGTCGCCGTCGTCGACGGCGGCGGCGGCGTCGACGATGTCGCGACGGCGGCGCTCCATGTCGTCTTCCGGCCCGATGCAGATGGCCGCGACGCCGCGCTGCGGCCCGACCACATGCTCCATCGCCGAAAGAAATTCCGAGGCCAGTCCCCCATGGGTGACGATAACCAGGCCAATCATAAGGATTTCACTCGCATCCCACCCCGAACCATCCCTGGACTTCCCCGTGCCCGGCAGGGAGGCCGGGCGCATCCTCTCGGGACCGCAAGACGCGTGTCATAGACCCGTTATGCGCGGGTTCAAAGCGTCTGAAGCGCGACTGCGACCATGTCGACGGCCGAGGGGGGGCGAGGGTCGAGCGCTAGAAGGGGCAGGTCCATGCCCGCGAAACGCCGCGTCTGGGGCTCTGGAAGCCGTTCGACGGCCTCCGGAACACAGGCGACGGCGAGGACGAGTCTGGCGACCAGCCGTGTTCTGAAGGACACGATTCCGACGCCTCGCGCCTCGATCTGACCGGCTATGGCGGTGGGGGCGGTCGCACGGAGCGCGCCGCCCGAGGCCCAGACATGGGTGTAGTCGTCGCTGACCAGCCGCCACCCCAGCCCGATCAGCCGCAGGGCCAGATCGCTTTTTCCGGCGCCCGACGGGCCCAGGATCATCACAGCCTTCCATTCGCCGGCGTGTCGGATGGCGACCGTGGTGGCGTGAACGGGCTGTTGCGGGTTCATGAGCGTCGGCCTGCGGGGGGCGTGGCGGGCAGGACGATCTCGAACCGCGCGCCCGCGCCGCCCTCGGCGGCGTCCGCGCGGTTGGTCGCCGTCACCCGCCCGCCATGCGCCTCGACGATCTGGCGGACGATGGACAGGCCCAGGCCGGAGTTGGAACCGAAGGCCGCGCCCTTAGGTCGCGAGGTGTAGAAACGTTCGAACACCGTCTCGAGGTTCTCGGGCGGAATGCCGGGACCCTGGTCCTCGACCCGGATGCGGATGGGCAGGTCGCCCTCGACCTCCTCCAGCACGACCCGGACCTCGCCGCCCTCCGGACTGAAGGAGCGCGCATTGTCGATCAGGTTGCGGAAGACCTGGCCCAGGGGGCCGTCGCGACCGACGACCTTCAGCCCGTGGGGGGGACGCTCGAGCCGCACCGGAACCTCCCCGGGCCTCATGGTGGTCTCGTAAACGCCGACGATGTCGCCCAGCAGCCGGTTCAGGTCGATGGCGCGGGGGCGGTCCCGCGACAGTTCGGCGTCCAGCCGCGAGGCGTTGGATATGTCGGTGATCAGCCGGTCCAGACGCCGCACGTCCTGCTGCAGCAGATTGGTCAGCTTCTCTCTCTGGGCGTCCGTCTTGACCAGGGGCAGGGTTTCGAGCGCCGAGCGGATCGAGGTCAGGGGGTTCTTGATCTCGTGCGACACGTCGGCCGCGAACCGTTCGATGGCGTCCATTCGCGTCGACAGGGTGTCGGTCATCGATTCCAGAGACCGGGCCAGGTCGCCGATCTCGTCCTTGCGCTCCTCCAGGTCCGGCAGGGAGATGGCGCGGGCGCGCTGCAGCTTGACCTGATCCGCCGCCGCCGACAGTCGCCTGATGGGCCGCGCCACGAACAGGTGCAGCAACAGAGAGGCCGACAGGTTTACGGCCAGGGCCACCAGGGCGAAGGGCACCAGGGCCCGCCTCTGGTCGTCCAGGATTTCATCGACATTGCCGGCTTCCAGCGTCAGGACGCCCAGGACCTGGCGGACATGGCGGATCGGAATGGAGACGGACACGACCCGGTCACCGGACTCGTTGCGCCGGACGGTGGTCTGAGGCTCTCCGGCCAGGGCCCGTTCGACCTC
Organism: Brevundimonas sp.; assembly: GCF_013912065.1. GTDB lineage: Bacteria > Pseudomonadota > Alphaproteobacteria > Caulobacterales > Caulobacteraceae > Brevundimonas. Next base: position 73,565 of record NZ_JACESA010000006.1, on the reverse strand, counting down.
GGCCGCCACCTCGGCCTCGACCAGCCGCTTGTGCTCGGCGTCGCGGTCGATCTTTTTGATCAGGTCGGCCGGAACCGGGGCGCCGGCGGGCCGGGCCGGCGGCAGGATGCGACCGGGGATGTTCTCGGTCACCTCATAGCTGTCGATGACCGGCAGGCCGTTGATGTCGTACAGGCGGACCCGCTGTCCCGCGGGCACGAAATTGTCGCGCAGCCATTTCGCCGCCTCGCCGACGTCCAGCTCGGGCGTCGGCACGCCGCGGCTGATGCCCAGCTCGCCCAGCACATTGCCGAGCAGTTCGGCCTGGACCGTGAGCGATTCCTGGCGCGCCTCGATCAGCCCCTGACGCCATTCGTTCAGCGCCAGGGCGCCGCCGAACAGGATCAGCAGGCTGAGCAGGTTGAGCGCGAGGATAAACGCGCCCAGCCGCGATCCGCCGAAGCGAAACCACGGACGCCAAGGGGTCTCTTCCGGCTCCGGAGCGCCGGGAAGATCAGCTTTCGCGGTAGCGGTAACCGACGCCATACAGGGTCTCGATCGCGTCGAACTCGTTGTCCACGGCGCGGAACTTCTTGCGCATCCGCTTTACGTGGCTGTCGATGGTGCGGTCGTCGACATAGACCTGATCGTCATAGGCGGCGTCCATCAGGTTGTCGCGGCTCTTCACGAAACCGGGGCGCTGGGCCAGGGCCTGAAGCAGCAGGAATTCGGTGACGGTCAGCTTGACCGGCTTGCCGTCCCAGGTCGATTCATGGCGGGCCGGGTCCATGCTCAGCTTGCCGCGCTTGATCGCCTTGCCGGACACTTCGGCCGACGGCTCGGGCTCGATGCCGTCCGCGCCGGTCCGGCGCAGCAGGGCCTTGACCCGCTCGATAAGCAGCCGCTGGCTGAACGGCTTGTGGATATAGTCGTCGGCGCCCAGGTTGAAGCCGAGGATCTCGTCGATCTCCTCGTCCTTGGACGTCAGCATGATGACCGGGATTTGCGAGGTCTGACGCAGACGGCGCAGCACTTCCATGCCGTCCATGCGCGGCATCTTGACGTCGAGGATGGCCAGGTCGGGCGGCGTCGCCTCCAGGGCGGCGAGGCCCGAAGCCCCGTCGTGATAGGCGGTGATCTTGTGGCCATGGCTTTCCAGCGCCAGCGAGACGGACGCCACGATATTCTCGTCGTCATCGACCAGGGTGATGTTGGCCAAGGTTGTTTTCTCCTGAACTTCCCGTTCCCGTAGAAGGGAACGCACGGCAAGCGTAACCGTTCGATCTGGGTCACATTAGGGCTAAGGCAGATGGGCCGCCAAGCCGTCTGTTTCAACGATAGACGGGTTCGCCTCCGTCGGCGCAATGAAAATTCACCGTGAAAACCCGGCTTTAATGGCTTGACCGTTAGATTGGTCGGCATGGCAGGACCGATCCACTACGAAGTCTACATCCGAAAGACCGTTCCGGCGGCCTGGACCCTTCTCATCGCCACCGAGGATCGCAAGCGCGCTCTGGAGACGGCCGAGGACCAGTTGAGAGGCAGCCTGGCCGCCGCGGCCCGCGTCACCAAGGAGACGCTGGATCCGGACACGATGGAATTCAACAGTCTGACCATCCTGACGATCGGCGCGCCGGAAGAGAAGAAAAAGGCGCCCAAGCCCAAGGCGGACGCCCGTCCGGCATGCAGCGCGCCGCCCGAACTCTATACCGCCCATTCCCGAGCCCTGATCGGGCGCGTGCTCGAGGATTGGCTCAAACGTCAGGGCGTCACGGCGTTCGAACTGCTGCATCGGCCGGATCTTGCGGAGCGCCTCGATGCGTCCGGCGTGGAGTTGCAGCATGCCGTCCAGAAGGTCGCGGTTCCGGAAAGTCAGGCCAATGGTCAGGATTTGCACAGCGTCGTCAGACATTATCAGCGTCTTGCGGAAGACGCCGTCGCGCGGCTGCTGAAGGCCGGCCGTTCGGGTGCTTTCCCCTCCCTTGAAAATCAGTCGATCGCCGACCTGGCTCACCGGTTGAGCGGAACACCGGACAGGGCCTTCATCATGGGCGGGGTTATCGCCCAGGGTCTGGCCGACCGCCGTGGAACGCGCGAACGGCTGGACGGCCTGATGGACCTGATCGAGGCCGCGCCGTCCGACGGTCCGCCGCGCGCCCTGGTCATGACGACGGTCGAACAGATCGCGGCGGAAATGCTAGCGACGCGATCCAACCTCGCGGAAATTCTCGGCCCATCGCTGGATCATGGCGCCAGCCTCGCCGCCATCGTGCGGATGGTGGCGCCTCGCGAGGTCGAGAAACTCATCAGCATCGACCCGAAGATGGCGCTGATGACGCCGACGGTCGAAGGTCCCGCCGCTCGCCTCGGCCGCCACCTGTCGGCCGGAGCCTTCCCGGTGCTTTCGGCCTCCCTGGCGAAGATGGTTACGCGAGAACTGGCTATCCCCCGCCGGTTGCGGCCTACCGACCCTGTCGGCGAAATCGACATCCTGCGAACGCTCGCCATGGCGTTGACTGCGGCGGCGGGGCGGCTGCTGACCTTGGAAGAGGTCCAGAACGCCTTCGTGGAACGCTCCAAGAGCCTGGTCACGCCCGATTTCGTCGGCAACTATGTTCAGCACTGCCCGAACGTCCTGTCCGAGGCCGAACACCTGACACGGCTTTGCGAAAACGTCACAGGCGGCGCCAACAAGCGGGCGGCGGCGCGGTGGCTGAGCGGCTGCGTCACATCCCTCAGGCTGGAAAACGAGATGCGTCAGACGCAGCCGGGCGGGCCCAGCGTCTCGCAGAAACTGCTCGTGCTGGCGCGACTGCAGCGTTCGGTTCGGGCCGTCCAACTGGGCGAACTCGACGAACGGGAGATATCGACGGCGATCGGCGCCCTGGGGGGAACCCTGGAGGCGGACGCCGGCCTGCTGAGCCAGATCGGACGGGCCCAGGCTACGCCGGTGCAGAAGCTCATGGCCTTGCTGAAGATGATCAATGGCGAGACGGCGCCGTTCGGGCCTGTCGCTGACCGCTCGCGCGCGGAAGCCGTAAAAATGCTCCGCATCCCCGAGATACGCCAGGCGGTCAATGCGGACCCGGAGGCGATGACGGCGCTCCAGGGACTGCTGCAGACGGCGGGCGTGAAGGCCTGACGTCAGTCGAATATGTCGAAGATGCTGTCGCGCTTCTTCTTCTTGTAGCGATGGTCGTCGTGACGATCGTCGCGATATTTGTCGTCTCGATACCCCCGGTCATCCTCATAGGTCCGCCGCGTATTCCAGGGCTGGGCCTGGGCCTGGGGCTGGGTCGGCGGAGCGACGGGCGGGGCCGAGGCGCGGCCGTCCTCGGCGGCTGAAGCCATCAGTTTCTCCAGTTCGCCTCGATCCAGCCAGACGCCGCGGCAGGTTGGGCACATGTCGAACTGCACCCCGTCGCGATCCAGCGTTTGCATGGCGGCGTTGTCGTTCGGGCACATTAGAAGAGGCATGTGGGGCTCCATTGTCGTTTCTGCGAACACGCGTCGACGCGACGGGCGGAGGGGGATCTAATCCGTCGCGTCAACGCGCGTGCGGTCCGACATCGCGTCGAGCGGTCTGACGGAGGGGAAGCGTCAGGCTGAACGCCGCCAGAGGGGCCCGTCCCGCCAAATCAAGCTAGGGATCGCATGAAGTCTCCGCCATGCGTCGCGGCGCCACAGGCCGCCCGCGTCAGCAGACCTGGCCCGCAGCCCAGCCCGACGACCAGGCCCACTGGAAATTATAGCCGCCCAGCCAGCCTGTGACATCGACCGCCTCGCCGATGAAATAGAGGCCCGGAACCGCCTTCGCCTCCAGAGTCTGCTGGTCCAGGGCGGCGGTGTCGATCCCGCCCAGCGTGACTTCCGCCGTCCGATAGCCTTCCGACCCCACCGGCTTGACGCTCCAGCCGTTGACCGCCTGTTCCAGCCGCCGCAGCGTGGCGTCGGACAGGTCGGCCAGATTGCCCGCCACGCCCTCCCGCGCGCACAGGCTCTCGGCCAGGCGTCGAGGCACGATATGGCCCACTGCCGTATGCACGGCCTGCCGTCCGTTCGTGGCCTTGGCGGCCTTCAGTTCCTCGAAGACGTTTCGCCCCGGCGCCATGGTCGCCACGATGGCCTCGCCCTCGCGCCAGTAAGAACTGATCTGCAGGATCGCCGGCCCGCTGAGACCCCGATGGGTGAACAGCATGGCCTCATCGAAGGCCGCCTTTCGCGCCTTGGTATCGGGCGCCTTCCCCTCGGGCGCCGAAGCGACGCGGGCGTCCACGGCCACGCCCGCCAGCGGCGTCAGGGTCTCCAGCAGTCCAGCCTCGAAGGTCAGGGGGACCAGGGCCGGCCGGGTCTCGGTGACGCGAATGTCGAACCGACGCGCGACCTCGTAGGCCCAGCCGGTGGCGCCCATCTTGGGGATCGACTTGCCGCCGGTCGCCACGACCAGGGCGGCGGCCTGGACTTCGGATCCGTCCGACAGGCCGACCGTCCAGCCGTCGCCAGAATGCGCCAGCCGCTCCACGCCGGTCTTCAACTTAAGCACCACGCCCGCCGCCGCCATGTCGTCAGTCAGCATACGGACGATCTGCTTTGCGCTGTCGTCGCAGAACAGCTGGCCCAGGGTCTTTTCGTGCCAGGCGATGCCGGCCCGGTCCACGCGCTTGATGAAGTCGTGCTGGGTGAAGCGGCGCAGGGCCGAGGTGGCGAACCTGGGGTTCTCACCCAGGAAGTTCGCGGGTCCGCAGCCCAGATTGGTGAAATTGCACCGTCCGCCGCCGGAGATGCGGATCTTCTCGCCGGGGTTGGCCGCATGATCGACGACCAGAACCCGACGGCCGCGCCGCCCCGCCTCGGCGGCGCACATCATGCCGGCGGCGCCGGCCCCGACCACCAGGACGTCGAACGACGCCCGGCTCACGAGACCGGCTCCGGGATCAGGGGCTTAGTAGCGATAGTGCTCAGGCTTGAACGGGCCTTCCTGCGGCACGGAGATATAATCGGCCTGTTCCTTGTTCAGCACCGTCAGTTTGGCGCCCAGCTTGCCCAGGTGGAGGGCGGCGACCTTTTCGTCCAGATGCTTGGGCAGGGTGTAGACCTTGGTCTCATAGGCCGACTTGTTGGTCCACAGTTCCAGCTGCGCCAGGGTCTGGTTGGTGAAGGAGGCGCTCATCACGAAGGAGGGGTGGCCCGTGGCGTTGCCCAGGTTCACCAGACGGCCTTCCGACAGCAGGATGATCTTGTTGCCGCCGGGGAATTCGATGTGGTGGACCTGAGGCTTGATCTCGTCCCACTTGAAGTTCTTCAGGCCCGCGACCTGAATCTCCGAGTCGAAGTGGCCGATGTTGCAGACGATGGCGTTGTGACGCATCCGGCGCATGTGATCGACGGTGATGACGTCCTTGTTGCCGGTGGCGGTGACGAAGATGTCGGCCTTGTCGGCGACATCGTCCAGGGTCTGGACGTCATAGCCTTCCATGGCGGCCTGCAGGGCGCAGATCGGGTCGATCTCGGTCACGATCACGCGGGCGCCGCCCTGGCGCAGCGAGGCGGCCGAGCCCTTGCCCACGTCGCCGTAGCCGCAGACCACGGCGACCTTGCCCGACAGCATGACGTCGGTGCCGCGACGGATGGCGTCGACCAGGGATTCACGGCAGCCGTACAGATTGTCGAACTTCGACTTGGTGACGCTGTCGTTGACGTTGATGGCCGGGAAGGGCAGCTCGCCGCGTTCCGACATCTGATACAGGCGGTGCACGCCCGTGGTCGTCTCTTCCGACACGCCGCCGATGGCGTCGCGGATGGCCGAATAGAAGCCGGGCTTCTCGGCGATGTAGCGTTTCATCACCTTGAACAGGGCTTCTTCTTCCTCGTTCTGCGGATTGGCCAGGACCGAGATGTCCTTTTCGGCCTTCGGGCCGAGCACGCAAAGCAGGGTGGCGTCGCCGCCGTCGTCCAGGATCAGGTTCGGATAGCCGCCGTCGGCCCATTCGAAGATCTTGTGGGCGTAGTCCCAGTATTCCTCCAGCGTCTCGCCCTTGACGGCGAAGACCGGGGTGCCGGCGGCGGCGATGGCGGCGGCGGCGTGATCCTGGGTCGAGAAGATGTTGCACGAGGCCCAGCGGACCTCGGCGCCCAGGGCTTCCAGCGTCTGGATCAGCACGGCCGTCTGGATGGTCATGTGCAGGCTGCCGGCGATCCGGGCGCCCTTCAGCGGCTGGTCTGGGCCGAACTCGGCGCGCAGGGCCATCAGGCCCGGCATTTCGGTCTCCGCGATTTCGATTTCCTTCCTGCCCCAGTCGGCCAGGGAAAGGTCGCGGATGATGTAGTCGGTCATGGGAGGCTCCTGGCCGCAGGGGGTTTTCAGCCCTCATAGCCCGTGGAGGATCAAGGAGCAACAAACCCATAAGGATATCCTTATATGCAGGGGCTCAGCAGTTTCTTAAGCGATCGCCGTCAGGATGCCGGGCATGGAACGCCGCGCCCTTCTCGGTCTCGCCGTCGTCGCGACGGCCGCCGCCTCGACCTCCGCCTCGACCCCCGCCCGGGCTTCGTCGAGCGGGGGCGCCGCCGCCGTCTCGCCCGACAGCTATTTCCGCCTGCCGGTGATCACCGCCTCGATCCTGCATCCCGACGGTCGGCGTGGGGTGTTTTCGGTCGAAGCGGGGGTGGATGTGCCCGACGCTGCGCTTCGCACCCGCGCCCAGCAGTCCACGCCCCGGCTGCGCGCCGCATACACGACCGCCGTTCAGCGGTTCGCCAACGGCCTGCGCTCCGGCGTCGTGCCGAACATCGACCAGCTGGCCAATGATCTTCAGGCCGCCACCAACACGACGCTGGGCCGTCCCGGCGCGCGTATTCTGCTGGGCACGGTGATGGCCCTCTGATCGGGCCGAGAACCGGCGTCAGCCGACGCGCGGGGACTTCAGGCGGCGCTTGTTCGAATGGGTCGCGGGGGCGGCGCCCAGATCCTCGGGCACCTCGCCCTTGAAATAATAGCGCTGCCAGGCCTCCTTGGCCGCGTCCGGATCGCCGCCGGCCAGCCGCTGGTTGAAGTCGGTGCGGGCGCGATTCCAGGCCTCGAACTGCCCCTTCATCACCGGATTGGACTCCAGGGTCCGGATCACCGGCTGGAACTGTTCGACCTTCTTGTGCTCGATCAGATTGATGAAGCAGAAGGGTTCGCCCTTCTCGAACGTCACCCGACCCGGCCGGGTGAAGATCCAGTTCATCGTGAAGGGGAAGGGCAGCCAGTCGGTCTCGATCAGACCGACCAGGGGCTGGATCCCGTCCTTCACGTGGTTGGGCGACCCCGAACACATCATCCCCCAGCCCGGCGGCGTGCGGAACAGGTACTGGGGGTGCATGGTCAGGACGCCGCGCGAGAAGTGCGAGGTGACGAAATGGGCCAGGTCGTGCTGGGGCCGGTCGGGGGTGATGACGATGTCTTCCTGACGCGGCCCGCCGTTCCATTCGGCCGAGAAGCCGAACGGGCACAGGATCTCCCACCCCGTGGTGTTGGCCATGTTCAGCGGCAGGCAGCGATAGGGGTGGCGGCTGATGAAGGCGTCCATCCAGTTTCGCGACTGGCGGCCGGGCACCAGATCCGGCGGCCGCGCCGTCATCGGATAGCATTCCAGTTCCAGCGAGCGCGTCTGCACAGTATCGATCATGAGCTTTTCCTACCGCCCGAAACCCGACGGCTCAACCATGACGACAGAACCCGCTTTCGACCGCGATAAATTGATCGCCTGGCTGGCCGAGAACGGGGTCGATCACACGACCCACGACCACCCCGCCGTCTTCCGCGTCGAAGAGGCGCTGGACCTGAAGGCCGACCTGCCCGGCGCCCACACCAAGAACCTGTTCCTGAAGGACCATAAGGGCCGTCTTTGGCTGATCTCGGCCCGACAGGACACGGTCATCGACCTGAAAGCCGCCGCCGTCGCAATGGGTTCGGGCCGCCTGTCGTTCGGAAACGAGCCGTTGATGTTCGAAACCCTGGGCGTCAGCCCCGGCTCGGTCACCGCCTTGGCCCTGATCAACGACACGGACCGCCGCGTGACCTTCGTCCTGGACCGCCGTCTGTGGGAGGCCGACATCGTCAACTTTCACCCCCTGACCAATACGGCGACGACCGCCCTGGATCAGTCCGCCTTCCGGCGGGTGCTGAATCTGTTGGGGCGGCAACCGGTGCTGCTGGACTTCGGCGCGTTGGATTGAGCGGCCGGGCTCAAACCGACATTCCCCGCCCGGCGGTCTCGGCTTCGTCCGCGTCGGCGTCCGGGTCGCGACCCTGGCTCCTGTCGAACCACCGCATGACGGGCGTGACCGTGATCCCGTGCAGCAGGATCGACATCAGACAGATCAGGCCCACGATGGCCCACAGGCGGTCGCCGCCCTCGAACGGCGCCGCGTTCAGCCCATAGGCCAGATAATAGAAGGACCCGACGCCGCGGATGCCGAAGAAGGCCAGGATCAGTTTTTCCCGCAGCGGCCGCCTGTAGCCGATGAAGCCGATCATTCCGGCCACGGGCCGCACCACCAGCACGATCACCACCGCGACCGCCACGTCCAGGGGCCTCAGCGGCGACAGCAGGCCCGACACCAGGGCCCCGCCGAACAGGACCAGCACCACCATCATCGCCATCCGCTCGATCTGCTCGATGAAGTCGTGCATCTCGACGTGGAAATCGTGGTCCCGATCCGCGTGCCGGAAGGCCAGGGCCGTGATGAACACCGCCAGAAACCCGTAACAGTGCAGCATCTCGGTCACCGAATACGAGATGAAGGTCGCCGCAAGCACGATGAACCCGTCCCGCGTCGCCGCCAGCCGCGTGCTGACCGGAATGGTGAAGGTCAGCCAGCCGAACAGCCAGCCGACAGCCCAGCCGATCGCCAGCCCGGCGCCGATCTCCCACAGCACATTGACCGTCAGCCAGTCCATGAACCAGTCGGTCTTCTGCCCCGACGCCGCCAGGGCCAGGGCGATGGCCAGGTTCACGAACGGGAAGGCCAGCCCGTCGTTCAGCCCCGCCTCGGACGTCAGTCCGAACCGCACCTCGTCCTCGCCCCCCTCGCGGGGCGCCCCCACCTGAACGTCCGACGCCAGCACCGGATCGGTCGGCGCCAGGGTTCCGGCCAGCAGGACCGCTCCGGCCAGCCCCAGCCCCAGCACCGTCCAGCCCAGCACCACGATCGCCGCGATCGACAGCATCATGGTCACGCCCAGCAGCCGCCAGGTCACGCCCCAGCGCTTCAGATTGAAGATTCGGTCGATCTTCAGCCCAGCCCCCATTAGGGCCACGATGACGACGAACTCGGTCAGCCGCTCGGTGATGTCGGGAAAAGTCTGGGGCAGGGGGTCGAACCCCGCCTGCGGCAGGCTGAACAGCCCCGCCCCCAGGATCACGCAGATGATCGGCAGCGACAGGGGCGCGCGGCGAAACACCAGCGGCAGCCAGGCCACCAGGGCGACCAGCGCCCCCACCACGAACAGGATCAGAATATAGGGATCGGGCATGGGTCTCCGGCAAGCTCGACGATAGGGCGCTCCCTTAATGCGGCAAGGCCGGTCCGGTTACCGACGATGGGGATTCGGTGCGGTGGGCGTGCTGGCGGCCTTGTGGGCTCCTCTTGGCAACGGAAGCCACAGTCCCAGCCTTTCCCGGGCCATTGCAGGGCCGAAACTCGCCAGAGGGATCCAGTCCTTCCCGCTACCACAGCCTCGTCGGCGGCGCCCTGCGGCCGACGTCAACGGTTAAGGACGGCCTATGGAACTGATGGACAAGACAATCGTGATTACGGGTGCGAGCAGCGGGATCGGAGAGGCCGCGGCCGACCTGTTCGCCGCAGAGGGAGCGCGGCTGGTTCTCGGGTCGCGACGGAGCGACAATCTCGAAATCATCACTGAGCGCATCAGCGCTCGGGGCGGCCAAGCCGTCTACCTGGCGGGCGACGTGCGGGACGAAGGCTATGCACAGGCATTGGTCGATCTTGCGCTGGGCGCGTTCGACTCGCTCGACGGCGCGTTCAACAACGCCGGAACGGTGGGCGCTATGGGCCCGGTAGGCGAGATGGAACTTGCCGACTGGAATGACGTGCTCGCCACCAATCTGACAAGCGCGTTTCTCGCAGCCAAAGCCCAGGCGCCGGTGTTGGCCGCGCGGGGCGGCGGCTCGATCGTCTTCACATCCTCCTTCGTCGGTTATAGCAATGCCGGCTTGCCGGGCATGGCGGCCTATGCCGCCTCCAAAGCCGGCCTCATTGGACTGACGCAGTCCCTCGCGGCGGATCACGCCGGTGCGAACGTGCGCGTGAACGCCCTGCTTCCGGGAGGGACGATCACCCCGATGGGCGGCGAAGGGAATCCCGATGTCCTTGCCTTCGTCGCCGGTTTGCACCCGATGAAGCGCATGGCCGCTCCGCTCGAGATCGCACAGGCCGCGCTATTCCTGCTGGGAGATCGTTCCTCCTTCATGACCGGAAGCCCCATGATCGTGGACGGCGGCGTATCGGTGCGTCTGAACTGATCGATTAGGCACGGGAGGCAGGTCCTGGAGCGGACCTGCCAACTTCCGCCTTCCACCCCCGTCAGATATTCGACAGGTCCGCTTGACGATCGTTTTCGTTGCCCCATCTCCCCCTCGGGGACGCCGCCGCAACAGGCGGAACGGCGACGATTTCAGACGATTCAGACTGTGTTTTTTTGGGCCCGGGTCTGAAATCCCGCCGGCCGACGCCGCCTGCGGCCGGACGCGGCGAAATCACCGCTTGATGACGGCGCATCCCGACGCCATCTGAGCCGTTGACCCTGACTGATTGCTTGCACGGACCCGCCATGACCCTCGTCGATCCCACCCTGTCCCCTGACCTTTCCGGCGACCTGATCAAGGAAGGCACGGACGCCTCCTTCATGACCGACGTCATCGAGGCGTCGAAGCATCAGCCGGTGATCGTCGACTTCTGGGCCACCTGGTGCGGACCGTGCCGGACCCTGGGCCCGGCGCTGGAGAAGGCCGTGCGCGCCGCCAAGGGGGCGGTGAAAATGGTCAAGATCGATGTCGACGCCAATCCGGCCTATGCGGGCCAGCTGCGGGTCCAGTCGATCCCCACCGTCTACGCCTTCGTCAACGGCCAGCCGGTAGACGGCTTCCAGGGCGCCATCCCCGACAGCCAGATCAAGGCCTTCATCGACAAGCTGACCGGCGGTCAGGGCGGTTCGACCGAGACGGCGCAACTGCTGGAGCTGGGCGAGGAGTCGCTGGGCCTGAACGACTTCGGCGGCGCGGCACAGGCCTTCGCCCATGTCCTGTCGATCGAGCCCGAGAACGAAAAGGCCATCGCCGGCATGGCGCGGGTCTATCTGGCCGGCGGCGATCCCGAACAGGCCGCCCAGACCATCGCCATGGCGCCCCAGGATTCCAAGGAGCCGGCGGTCCAGAGCGTGCGCGCCCAACTGGCGCTGGCGGCGAAAGCTCCTTCGGGCGCCTCGGTGGAGCTGGAAGCCAAGGTCGCGGCCGATCCGAACGATCATCAGGCCCGCTTCGAGCTCGCCGAGGCCCAGAGCGCGGCCGGCGACTTCAAGGGCGCGGTCGACAATCTGCTGCATATCGTCAAGGCCGACCGCGAGTGGAACGAGCAAGCGGCGCGCAAACAGCTGCTGGTGATCTTCGAGGCGGCGGGACTGAGTTCCGACGTGGCCAAGGACGGTCGTCGGCGCCTCTCCTCCATCCTGTTCTCCTAGAGATCGGCTGATCCCATGCCCCAGGGCTATGTCAGGGCGCTCGACCTGCCTCAGGTGATCCCGGTGTTTCCGCTGGGCGGCGCGATTCTGCTGCCGCGCGGGCAACTGCCGCTGAACATCTTCGAGCCCCGCTATCTGAACATGGTGGACGACGCCATGGCTGGGGACCGGATCATCGGCCTGGTCCAGCCCAAGGGAGGGACGCCGGCCCTGCCCAGCCTGTCGCCCGTCGGATGCGCCGGACGGATCACCAGTTTCGCCGAGACCTCCGACGGCCGTTATCTGATCACCCTTACGGGTGTGTCGCGGTTCCGCATCGCCGCCGAACTGCCGTCCAAGACGCCCTATCGCCAGGTGCGCGCCGCCTTCGAGGCCTATGAGGACGATCTGGCGCCCCCGCCGGAAGAGCCGGATTTCGACCGGCACGCCTTCCTCGACGCCCTGCGGGTCTATATGGCCCACCGCGCCCTCGACATTGATTGGGAAACGGCCGAGACCGCGCCGATGGAGGCCCTGGTGAACAGTCTGTCGATGGCCCTGCCGTTCGAACCGGCCGAGAAACAGGCGCTGCTGGAGGCCATGGGACTGATGCCCCGCGCCGAGGCCCTGACCGCCCTCCTCCGCATCGACGCCGCCGACGGCGGTGACGACGCGTCGCCGTCCATGCAATAAGCGGCCACGCTTTCAGGAAACCACAATGAGCGATGCTTTCAACACGCCCGTGTCCGTCGATCCCCGTCTGCTCGAGGTGCTGGTCTGCCCGGTCACGCGCGGCAAGCTGACCTACGACCGCGACGCGGGCGAACTGATCTCGGCCGGCGCCAAACTGGCCTATCCGATCCGCGAAGGCGTGCCGATCATGCTGGCCGAGGAAGCTCGTCAGCTGGATTAAGGCATCCCGCCCGCCGCCCACCCCAAACCTTACGCAAAGGCCCCAAACACCTGACGGGCCTCAAGTAGCGCGAAGCGCGATAGGCCCAAGCATGACCCTCAAAGTCGCCATCCAGATGGACCCGATCGAGGCCGTCGACATCGCCGGGGACACCAGCTTCCTGATGGCCGAGACGGCCCAGGCGCGGGGACACCAGCTGTGGGTCTACGACTTCCGCACCCTGGCCCTGGAGGACGGCCGCCTCTACTGCCGCGCCAGGCCGATCACCGTGCGGCGCGAGGTGGGAAACCACGTCGACTTCGGCGACTGGGTCCGGCTGGACCTGGCCGAGGACGTGGACGTCATCCTGATGCGCCAGGACCCGCCTTTCGACATGGCCTATGTCACCGCCACCTATCTGCTGGAGACGGTCCATCCCAGGACCCTGGTGGTCAACGACCCGGCTCAGGTGCGTTCGGCGCCCGAGAAACTACTGGTCACCGCCTTCCCGGGTCTTCAGCCGCCGACCTTGATCTCGGCCGACCCCGTCGCCCTGACCGCCTTCCACAAGAAGCACGGCGAGGTGGTTCTGAAGCCGCTGCACGGAAACGGCGGCTCGGGCGTGGTCAAGCTGCGGGCCGACGACCCCAATCTGGACGCCCTGATCGAGATCCACGCCGTCGGCAGCCGCGATCCGCTGGTGATCCAGAAATTCATCCCCGCCGTGTCCAAGGGCGACAAGCGGATTCTGCTGATCGACGGCGAGCCGGTCGGCGCCATCAACCGGGTCCCGGCGGCCGGCGCCGTGCGCTCCAACCTGCACGTCGGCGGCACCGCCATGCCGGTCGAGCTGACGCCGCGCGACCTGAAGATCTGCGCCGCCATCGGCCCGACCCTGAAGGAACGCGGCCTGATCTTCGTCGGCATCGACGTGATCGGCGATTATCTGACCGAGATCAACGTCACCTCCCCCACCGGCGCCCAGCAGTTGAAGACCTTCACCGGTATCGACGCCACGGCCCTGATGTGGGACGTGATCGAGAAGAGGTGCGCCGCACAGGTTGCGTAAACGCCACTTGAATTAGATTTCAGTTCATGGTTCGTTCTCTCTGCGGGTGGGGAGAACGGTCATGGTCGCGCGGGTTGTCACAGTCGCCTTCGACGGGGTCGAGGCCCGTCGTGTGGACGTCGAGGTCCAGCTGGTCGGCCAGGACCAGCAGACGGTGTTCAACATCGTCGGCCTGCCGGACAAGGCGGTGGCCGAGAGCCGCGAACGGGTGCGGGGCGCCTTCGCCGGCATAGGCCTGGCCCTGCCGGCCAAGCGGATCATCGCCAATCTGGCTCCCGCCGACCTGCCCAAGGAGGGCAGTCATTTCGATCTGCCCATCGCCCTGGCCCTGATGGCGGCGATGGGAGTGATCGCCCCCGACGCCCTGGACGGCTGGGCCGCCATCGGTGAACTGGGGCTGGACGGACAGATCGCGCGGGTGGGGGGAGCCCTGCCCGCAGCCGTCGCCGCCGACGCCCTGGGCCTGGGCCTGATCTGTCCCGAGGCGACGGGGCCGGAAGCGGCCTGGGCCGGCGGGGCGCGCATCCTGGCCCCGCGCTCGCTGATCGGCCTGGTCAATCATTTCAAGGGAACCCAGCTGCTGCGCGCGCCCGAGCCTGGCCCGCTGGCGACCGGCGGCGCCGTGCCGGACCTGCGCGAGGTCAAGGGCCAGGAGGGCGCCAAGCGGGCGCTGGAGATCGCGGCGGCGGGCGGCCACAATCTGCTTTTCATCGGCCCGCCCGGATCGGGCAAGTCGATGATGGCCCAGCGGCTGCCGGGCCTGTTGCCGCCCCTGACCTCTCAGGAACTGCTGGAGACCTCGATGGTCTGGTCGGTCGCCGGCCTGATCGAACGCGGCGCCCTGACAAGGGACCGCCCGTTCCGCAGCCCGCATCATTCGGCCTCGATGGCGGCCCTGACCGGCGGCGGCCTGCGGGCCAAACCGGGCGAGGCCTCCCTGGCGCACAACGGAATCCTGTTCCTGGACGAACTGCCGGAATACAGCGCCCAAGCCCTGGATTCGCTGCGCGCGCCGCTTGAGACGGGCGAGATCGTGGTGGCCCGCGCCAACGCCCACGTCCGTTATCCAGCGCGGTTCCAGCTGGTGGCGGCGATGAACCCCTGTCGTTGCGGCATGGGGGGCGCGGGTCGGGGCGCCTGCGGCAAGGCGCCTCGCTGCCAGCGCGACTACCAGAACCGGATCTCCGGTCCGATGTTCGACCGGATCGACCTGACGGTCGAGACCCCGCCCGTCACCGCCGCCGACATGGCCCTGCCGCCGCCGGCCGAGGGCACGGCCGAGGCTCACGCTCGCGTCGCCGCCGCGCGAGCCATGCAGGAGGACCGGGCTCGGGCGGCCGGACTGGACCCGTCCCAGGCCCTGAACGCCCGCGCCTCGGGCGATACCCTGGACCGGTTCGCCACGCCGGACGAGGCCGGGCGGATGCTGTTGATGCGGGCGGGCGAGGCCGGGGGACTGACGGCCCGCGGCTGGACCCGGACATTGCGGCTGGCCCGGACCATCGCCGATCTGGACGGCTGCACCGGGGTCCTGCGCCGCCATATCGCCGAGGCCCTGATCTATCGCCGCAACTCCATCGGCGCCGAGGCCGACTTCGATCGGCGCGTGGCCCAGCGGGGCGATCCGTCGCTCGGAGTGCGGGGAGGGGACGAGCTGAGCCAGGCGCCCTTTCTCTATTCGTGAGCCGGCTAGGCCCGGAAAGGCGGTTCCTTAACCGGTCCGCTGTAAGGTCCACCGACCACGGAGACCGAGATGACGCGACGGGCGGCGCAGAAACATATCGAAGATCAGGCGGCCTCGGCCCCCGATCCGGCCCAGCAATTCCTGCGGCTGATGAGCCACGAGATGCGTACGCCGCTGAACGGCGTCTTGGGCATGATCAATCTGTTGCAACGCACCCGGCTGGACGGCGCCCAACGGGCCTATGCCGAGAACGCGCGGCAGTCGGCCGAGCATCTGCTGGGCCTGGTCAACGACCTGCTGGACTATGCCCGGCTCGAGGCTGGCGCGCTCGAGTTCGACATGGCCCCGGTCGATCTGGAAGCCCTGGTGCGGGGCGTGGCCGAACTGCTCAGCCCGCGTGCTCATGAAAAGGGTCTGGAGATCGTCTGGTCGATCGCGCACGACGCCCCCGACATTGTCGCCGACGAGGGCCGGCTGAGACAGGTCCTGTTCAATCTGGCCGGCAACGCGGTCAAGTTCACCGAGACCGGCGGCGTCCGCATCGCCGTCGAACGCGCCGCCGCCGCGGAACCGGCCGATCGCACCCGTCCCCGCCTGGCCTTCATAATCGACGACACCGGCCCCGGCGTCGCGCCCGAGGCGCGCAACCGCATCTTCGAGGAGTTCGGCCATGCCGATTCCTCCGACGCCGTGCGCCAGGACGGCGCCGGCCTGGGTCTGGCGGTCGTGCGCAAACTGGCGCGAGCCATGGAGGGGACCGTCACCGTCGAGGATCGACCGGAAGGCCCCGGCGCTCGGTTCCGGTTCGAGGCCGCCTTCGACGCCGTCGGCGGCGCCCGCGACCGTCCGCTCAAGGGCCGCACCGTCGCCGTCTGTTCGCCCGACCTCTTCGTCCGAGCCGCCGCCGCCGCCCAGATCAAGGCGTCCGGCGGCCGTGTCGCCGAGACAGCCGAGGTGACCCTGGTCGATCATGCCGACGCCCCGCCCGGCGAACTGCAGCCTCTGCCCGAAGTCGGGCGCGGAGTCGTCCTGCTGAAGCCCTCGGAACGTGAGCTGATCGCCCCCTATCGCGCCGCCGGCTTCCACGCCTATCTGATCAAACCCCTGCGCCGCGCCTCCCTGGCCGAACGGGTGCTGGCGGCCGCGGGGGCCGGCGGAGGCCCTGGCGTCGGAGATTCGGCGGTGTCCCCCACCGCCCCCCCGCCCGAGGACGACCGGGTCGCCCCCATCCGATTCGCCGGGGTCCGCGTGCTGCTGGCCGAGGACAATCCGGTCGGCGCCCTGCTGGCCCGCACCCTGCTTCGGCGCGAAGGCTGCACCGTCGAGACCGCCGCCACCGGGGCCGAGGCGGTCGCCGCCTTGGCCCGCGCCCGCTACGACCTGGTCTTCATGGACATGCGGATGCCCGGCATGGACGGACCGGCCGCCGCCCGCGCCATCCGCGCCTCCGGCGACAAGACCCCCATTCTGGCCCTGACCGCCAACGCCTTCGCCGAGGACCGCCGCCTGTGCCTGGAGGCCGGGATGGACGACCATCTGGTCAAGCCCCTGGACGCCGACGCCCTGCGCGCCGCCCTGGCCCGCTGGACGAAACGCGACATCCGCGCCAAGGTCGCCTCCCTTTAGGCGCCGCGTACCGGCCGCCGCCGGAGCCGTGCATGACCGACCAGCCCACCCCCGCTCCGTCCGCTCCGGCCCGGTCCGCCGGTCGATTTGGCGGCCTTGCCGTCTATGGCGAGCGGCGGGTCTTCATCATGCTGATGCTGGGCTTTTCGGCCGGCCTGCCCAATCTGCTGATCTTCGACACCCTGTCGGCCTGGCTGCGTGAAAGCGGCCAGACGTTGGAGACGATCGGCTTCTTCGCCCTGGCCACCCTGTCCTATTCGCTCAAGTTCGTCTGGGCGCCCCTGATCGACCGCACCGCCGTGCCCCTGCTGACGCCGCTTCTGGGCCATCGCCGCGCCTGGATGCTGGTGACGCAAGGCGTAATCGTCTTCGGCCTGTGGTCGATCTCGACCCTGAACCCCGGGAACGCCCTGATCGCCGTCGCCGGTTTCGCGGCCCTGGTCGGTTTCTTCGGCGCCACCCAGGACATCGTCATCGACGCCTGGCGGATCGAGGCGGCCGACGACAGCCGCCACGGCGCGATGGCCGCCGCCTATCAGATGGGCTACCGCGTCGCCATGATCGTGGCCGGGGCCGTGCCCCTGGTGCTGGCCGATCTCTACAACTGGAACCTTTCCTATGCGGTGATGGCCGCCCTGATGGGGTTCGGCATTGCCGGCGTCCTCTTCGCGCCGCGCGAAAAAGCTCATTCGATCCGCCCCATTCCGGTCGGCGACGTGCCTTCGCGGCCCCGACTGGAAGTGGCGGAATGGATCGCCCGTCTCGCGGTGATCGGCGCCGCGGCGATGTTCCTGGGCTCGGGCCTGACCGGTCAGTCGGCGCCGCTGAACGCCCTGTTCGGCCTGTTCGGTCTGGGGGCGGACGGCAAGGCGGCGGTGGCGGCGGCCCTGTCGGCCAGGCCCGAGGGCGTCTATCTGCAGTTCGCCTCGGTCTTCCTGGGCCTGGCGGTGATGGTCCTGGCCTGCTGGCCCCTGCCGGGCGTGAAGACCCGTCCCGGCGCCTATCTGGCCGGGTCGTTCGGGCAGCCCGTGGCGGACTTCTACAAGCGGTTCTCGGGCGTCGCGACCCTGATACTGGCCCTGATCTGCGTCTATCGGCTGGCCGACTTCGTGCTGAACATCATGCCGCCCTTCTATCTGGACCTAGGCTTCACCAAGACGGAGCTGGCCGAGGTGCGCAAGGTGTTTGGCGTGATCATGACCACGCTGGGGGTCTTCATCGGCGGCTGGTCGGTGGCCCGTCTGGGCCTGATCCGGACCATGGTCATCGGCGCCTTCATGAGCCCGGTCTCCAACCTGATCTTCGCCTGGCTGGCGACCCAGGGCCACAGCCTGTCGGCCCTGACCATCGCCATCGGCATCGACAACAGTTCCAGCGGATACGCCGGCACGGCCCTGATCGCCTATATGTCCAGTCTGACGTCGATCGGCTTCACCGCGACCCAGTACGCCTTGTTCACCTCCCTGTACGCCCTGCCCGGCAAGCTGATTGCTTCGCAGTCGGGGCGGATCGTCGAGGCTTCGGCGCGGGCGGCGGAGGGCAATGGGCCGTTCGCTGGCCTGCGCGGCCTGTTCGCCAATCTTCAGGAGGGCGTGCTGACTACGGGCGCGGCGACCAGCGGCGTCAGCCCGGCCGCTCTCGGCGCCGGTTATGTCGCCTTCTTCCTCTATTCCTTCGTCATCGGCTTGTTCGGAATTGCCCTGGCCTTCGTCGTGGCCGCGAAACAGACCGCCCTTCAGGGCCGACAAGAGACAGAAGAGCCTGACCCGGCCGTCGCGGCGACCGAGGGCCAGCCGTCTTGAAACGCGAAAGGCCCGCCGGATCAGCGGGCCTTCCTGTCGGAACGAAATCCCAAGCCTAGTTCTTGGCGCTTTCGGCGCCCTGGCTGACGGCGGAGCCGGCGGCCGAGACGTCGCGACCGACGCCCGAGATGGTGTTGCAGGCCGAGACGGCCAGGGCGGCGGCGACGAGGGACAGGGTGATGATCTTGCGCATGGTGAAACCCCTTGTTGGTATGGTTAAGCTCCGTCGAAACGCCGAGCTTGGCCTTGGGTTGCATCAAGCGGCGCCATATCCGATTTCGACGGATACTTCTTGGCTGAGGACATGCCGATGTGTTGACGCTTGCAAGAGCCAGCCGACGCCTCGAAGGTGAAAGCCTGTTCTTCGAGGGGTTGTTCATGCGTCGTTTTCTGATCTCATCCGCCGCCGGCTTGGCTGTGCTGTCCGGCGTTCCGGCCGTCGCCCAAACGCCAACTGTAGCGCCGGCAGCCGTCCCATCGACCCAGGCGCAGACCCAGGCCCAGAGCGAGGACGCGCGTCTGAACGCCTTCTTCGAAGAGGCTTTCCAGGCGCGCATCGCCCTCAGCCCGCAACAGATGACGTCCCTGGGGATCAAGACCGACTATGACAAGCTGGACGATGTGTCGGACGCCGCCGCCGACCGCGCCCTGGCTCTGTCCGAGAGTCAGCTGGCCCGGATGAAGGCCGAGTTTGATCCCAAGAAGCTGGGGCCTCAGGCGCAGCTGTCGTGGCGGATGTTCGAATATGGAGTCCAGCAGGCGCGGCTGTCGAACCAGTGGCGCGACTGGGGCTTTCAGTTCGCCGCCAACGGCAATCCGACCACCAGCCTGCCCGTCTTCCTGATCAATAATCACCGCGTCTCCAGCGTGTCGGACGCCGAGGCCTATGTCTCCCGGCTGCGCGCCGCCCAGGTCCAGATGGGCCAGGTCGCCGACGAACTGCGCCAGCGCGCGGCGGCCGGCGTGGTCTCGCCCCGCTTCGTCTTCGAACCCTCCATCGCCAATACCCGCAACGTCATCTCCGGCGCGCCGTTTGACGACGGGGCGGACAATCCCGTCTGGGCCGACTTCAACAAGAAGGTCGCGACGCTGGAGGCGGATCAGGCGACCAAGGACCGGCTGCTGTCCGAAGGCCGCGCCGCCCTGACCGGCCCCTACAAGGCCGGGTTCGAGACCGTGCTGACGGCCCTTGCCGAGGTGCAGCCCAAGGCCGACAGCGATGCGGGCGTGTGGCGCCTGCCGCAGGGCGAGGCCTATTACAACGCCCGGCTCCAGCTCTCGACGACCACCGACCTGACCGCCGACCAGATCCACCAGATCGGTCTGGCCGAGGTCGCCCGCATCCAGGCCGAGATGGAGACCATCAAGACCCAAGTCGGTTTCACCGGCTCGCTGCAGGAATTCTTCGTCTTCCTGAAGACCGATCCGCGCTTCCAGTATCCGAATACGCCTGAGGGCAAGGAACAGTATCTGACCGACGCGCGGGCTTTCATCGCCCAGGTGATGGCGGCGGCCCCGCAGTGGTTCTCGACCCTGCCCAAGGCGGCGCTGGAGGTGCGGGCGGTGGAGCCGTTCCGCGAGGCGACGGCCTCGATCGCCTTCTACAATTCGCCGGCGCCGGACGGGTCGCGACCCGGCATCTATTACGTCAATCTGTCGGACATGACCCAGGTGCTGAAACCCCAGATCGAGGGCATCAGCTATCACGAGGGGGCGCCGGGCCACCATTTCCAGATCGCCTACGCCCAAGAGATAGAGGGTCTGCCGCGGTTCCGCCGGTTCGGCGGATACGGCGCCTACGCGGAAGGATGGGGGCTGTATGCCGAGCAGCTGGGCAAGGAGATGGGCTTCTATCAGGATCCCTATTCCGACTTCGGCCGTCTCTCGACCGAGCTGTGGCGCGCCGTGCGTCTGGTGACCGACACCGGCCTGCACGCCAAGCGCTGGAGCCGCGAACAGGCGATGGACTATTTCCGCCAGAACTCCCTGCTGTCCGAACGCGACATCGAAAAGGAAGTCGAGCGCTACATCACCAATCCCGGCCAGGCGACCAGCTACAAGATCGGCGAGCTGAAGATCGAGGAGTTGCGCGACCGGGCTAAGGCGGCGCTGGGCGATCGGTTCGACATCAAGGACTTCCACGCCGTGGTCCTGGGTTCCGGCTCGGTGCCGCTGGACGTGCTGGAAGACCAGGTCGACGCCTGGATCGCGGCGGGCGGCGGGGCGCCGACGACCTGACCCGGCTCGCCTTTCTAGTCACGGGGCGGTAAAGGGCGCGCGCCATGCCCTTCACCGCAACCGTCCTGACCATGTTTCCCGAGGCCTTCCCCGGCCCGCTCGGCGTGTCGCTGATCGGCACGGCCTGGCGGGAGAAGGGGCTGTGGAGCCTGGATACGGTTGACATTCGCGGCTTTTCCACAGATACGCGCGGCTTCCTGGACGACACCCCTGCGGGCGGCGGTCCGGGAGCGGTGTTGAAGGCGGACGTGGTGGCTCGGGCGGTGGATAGCCTGCCGGGGCCTCAGCGGCCGCTTTTGTACATGAGCGCCCGGGGTCGACCCCTGACCCAGGCGCGCGTCAAGGAATGGGCGAAGGCCGACGGCATCGTCGTGCTGTGCGGCCGTTTCGAGGGGGTGGACCAGCGGGTGCTCGACGCGCGCGGGTTCGAGGAGGTCTCGGTCGGAGACGCGGTGCTCGCCGGCGGCGAGGCGGCGGCCATGGTCGTGATCGAGGCGTGCGTAAGACTGATCCCCGGAGTGCTCGGCGCGGCGGAAAGCCTGTCGTCCGAGAGTTTCGAGGACGGGCTTCTGGAACACCCGCAGTACACGCGACCGCGGACGTTCGAGGGGCTTGAGATACCCGAGGTGCTGCTGTCGGGCGACCACAAGAAGGTCGCGCAATGGCGCGAGGCGCAGCGGGAAGAGACTACGCGGGAGAGACGTCCAGATCTCTGGGCGGCCCATCTCGCCAAATCACAGCTAAAGGGCGCAAAAGCCCGAGGAGAATGACATGAACATCGTTCAACAGTTGAACGCCGAAGAAAAAGCCCGCGTCCTAGGCGAGCGCAAGATCCCGGAATTCCAGCCCGGCGACACCCTGCGCGTCAATGTGAAGATCAAGGAAGGCGAGCGTGAGCGCGTCCAGGCCTTCGAAGGCGTCTGCATCGCCCGTGACGGCGGCGGCATCAGCGAGACCTTCACCGTCCGCAAGATCTCGTTCGGCGAAGGCGTCGAACGCAAATTCCCCATTCTGTCGCCGAACATCGAATCGATCGAAGTGAAGCGCCGCGGCGTCGTGCGTCGCGCCAAGCTCTATTATCTGCGCGATCGTCGCGGCAAGTCGGCCCGTATCGCCGAGCGCCAGACGGTCCGTCCCGCCAAGGGCGCCGTGGTTCCGGAAACGGGCTCGGCCGACAAGGGCGGCGAAGAGGCCTGATTTCAGGCTTCCAGACCCGATGACCAAGGCCCCGGCGGAAACGCCGGGGCCTTTTTCAATGGCCTGTTCTCAGTTCGGAAACAGCGGGTTGGAGGCGTCCCTCTGACCTTCCAGACTGTGTTTCAGCCCCTCCATCTGGTCGTGCCCGGTCTTCACCGATTCATAGGCTCGTCGGATGGTCTCGCGGGTGGCGGCCGAGATTTCGGCGTCTCCAAGGGCCTTCTCGAACTTCGTGGCGATGAAACCCTCGCCGCTGTCGATGGAGCCGACCACGCTGTCGTCGTTGCGCAGCAGGGCGTGTTTGATGTCCAGGAAGGCCCGGTGCGCCTTGGCCAGGATCGAGCCGTGGGATTCGGGGTCGCCGCCCAGGCCACGCACGGCGGCGGACAGGTCCTCGACCACCTGACGGCGCTCTTCGCTGCGACGTTCGAAAAGGCTGCGGTAATGAGGGTCCTGGGTCTCATCGGCGGCCTGTCGATAGCCGTCGGCGCTGTCCAGGGTGGTCTCGATCAGTCCGTTCAGAACCCTGATGTCATGGAGGTTGGGGTTGGTCATCTCGTCGACTCCTCCGCTGTGGCGGTCAGACGCGAAATGGCCGGACGCGGCGAAGGTTGCGGATATGACCCGGTGCGGACGATCAAGACCGCGTCAGAGGGCGGTGCGCAGGGACCAGAGTTCGGGGAAGCAGCGCTTGGTCAGGGTCGAGGCCAGATAGGCCGCGCCCTCGGTGCCGCCGGTGCCGCGCCGCCGGCCGATGATCCGCTCGACCGTGACCACATGTTTGTGCCGCCAGGTCAGAAGAGCGTCGTCCAGATCGACGAGTTTCTCGGCCAGCTGATACAGGGCCCACCAGCGCTCGGTGTCGCGATAGACTTCCAGCCAGGCCGCCTCGACCGCCTCGGACGGTTCGTAGGGCAGGGTCACGTCGCGGTTCAGCACCTCGGCCGGCACGGGCAGACCAGCCTTGGCCAGCTGGGCCAGGGCGTCGTCGTACAGACTGGGGGCGGCGATGGCGGCTTCCAGCGCGGCCAGAGCCTCGGGCCGGTCGGCGTGGAACTTCAGGAAGCTTGGATCCTTCAGCCCCAGCATGGCCTCGAACCGGCGGAACTGGTCGCTCTGGAAGCCCGAGGACGAGCCTAGCGAACCCCGGAACCGCAGATAGTCGGCCGGGGTCATGGTCGACAGGATGTCCCAGCTCTGGGTCATGACCGCCTGGATGCGGCTGACGCGGGCCAGGCTCTTGTAGGCGGGCACCAGATCGCCGGCCCGCACCATGGACTGGGCCAGGGCCACCTCGTGCAGGATCTGCTTGAGCCACAGTTCCTTGGTCTGGTGAATGACGACAAACAGCATCTCGTCGTGCTGGTCCGACAGCGGATGCTGGACCGAGAGCAGGTCGTCGAGCGCCAGATAGCTGGCGTAGGTGATGTCGGGAGATTGGGTCATGCGCCGCTATCGCCCGCGAGGAGCGGAGGCGCAAGCCGGCCTAGTGCTGGCCTTGGGCCGAGGCGTTGGACGCGATCTGGCGGCCGGTGTCGAAGGCGTCGCGTGCGCCTTTGTAGATGAAGCCGTAGGTCGGATAGACGGTCGTGCCCAGGTCGCTGATCGGATTGTACCAGACCTTGACCTGCGACCAGTCGTTGGCGGGCGAAACATCGACGACGGTGACGTTCTCCTCGACCTTGCCGCGGCTGCCGCCCCAGTTGGCGTGGGTTACGCGCACCACCCGGTCGGTCAGGATGTCGGAAACGACGGCGACGTGGCCCCGGCTCATGCGGCCCTCCGGACGGAAAACCAGGACCGATCCGGTCTCTGGCGCGTCCCCGGTGCGGAACTTCTCGGCGGCCTGACGCCACCAGGTCCAAGCGTCGCCGAAGATGTTGATGCCCGAGAACATGCGGGCGAAGGTTACGCATTGCCAGTACGGCTCATCAGCCTTTGCGGAAGAGGGAGCTACGCCCAACGCAAAAAAACCGAGGGTCGCCGCAACCGCGGCGGCTTTGAGCCGTTTCGTCATGCTGAGGCTGTATCCCGACTGCCGATGATCTTGTTAGATCATAGGGAATTAGGATTGAAAAACCCTTTTCGGCGTACCGCCGTCAGGCGTATCGGCGCTTGACGCCGTTTTCCGCCGTTCGGCCACCCCTCTCAAAGCCTTGCGAGCCGGGCGTTCCACCAGGTGGTAGGAGACGGCCGCGACGACGGGCAAAAGGGCCAGAATCGCCAACCACACGAAAATTTGAAGTTGCTTGTCGGGGGCGTCCGTCAGCTTGGCCGCGAGGCCCACGGCCAGCAGTTTCCACGGCACGCAGACCATATAGACCGAATAGCTGATCTCCCCCAGATAGACCGCCGGTTTGGAGGCGAGCCATCCGGCGCGTTCGTTCGGTAGCGAGGCCAGCGACAGGATCAGGGCGCCGGCCAGCAGCACGGTGATCCCGTCCCACAGGCCCAGGGCCGCGCTCAGCACCATCAGGCCGAACGAGACGGCCGAAGCGATCAAGGGCGTCTTTAGCGGCGCCTTGCGATAGACGAGGTAGAGGGCGCAGCCGAGCGCGAAACAGGGCACGATCCGCAGCGCGCCCCAGCGGATGGTCGCCTCGGTCAGCGAGAAGCCCGCGACCTGTTCGAACACGACATACAGCCCCGCCAGGAAGGCCGCCGCGCCGGCCACCGCCGCGACGGGCCGGTCGCGCAGGCGCCAGAAGACGAAGGCGAACAGGGGGAAGCAGAGATAGGCGAACCATTCGGCCGAGATCGACCACGACGGATGGTTCCAGCCGGCGACCGGCGCCAGGCCCCAGGCGTGGACCATCAGCAGATTGGCCGGCAGGGACGGCCAGGACAGGACGTTGGCGTCAACGCTCATCCCCGCCGTGAGGGCGGCGGCGGCGAGCAGGCCCACCCCGGCCAGGGTCGCGACATGCAGCGGATAGACCCGCGCCACCCGCGCCCACAGGAAGCCGCGATACGAAAACCGCTTCTCCCCCGCCGCCTGCAGATAGACGTGGCTGAGGATGAAGCCGGACAGGACGAAGAAGAGTTCAACCCCGAGATAGCCCTTGGCGACCAGCTCGGATGCGCCGGCGCCGGCCAGGTTTTCCCAGAAACTATAGACCGCCACCCAGATCGCCGCGCCGAAGCGCAGTGCGGTGATGGGGCGAAGATCGGCGGGAGTCTGGACGGGGGTCATGGTCTCACCTTGGCACGTCAGGCTTTGTGAACCGTGAAGGCCCGCAAACTCCGTACCCGCCGGGCGCCTACCCTGCCCAAGCCCCATGGAAGCCGGCGGGCAGGGCGAGGTCCGCCTGCCAGGTCGCGACCGGCCCGTCCTCGATCCGCGCCACGTCGAAGACATGCAGTTCGGTTCGACCGGCCTGCAGATTGATCGACGGCCCCACCAGCCAGGCGTCGCTTTCGGCCGTCGCGCCAGGCTTGGGCACGAAGACCGCCTCTTCGACCACATGATGCGGACCGAAGTGGAAACCGCGCGACCGGCCGCTGTCCCAGTCCTGCACCGCCAGGCCGGTCGGCAGTGGCCGCCCCTGGGTTTCGCCGCTCGTGTGAGCCGTGAGACTGCGCTTCAGCCCTTGGCGGCGGGGATCGGCCTTGGGGAATTCGCCGATGGCCTCGGTCGTGGCCATCTCGGCGCGGCCGTCCGGGCGCAGGGTGATCAGGCTCAACCTGGCCGGGTCGCCCGGTACGACGCCATGCCCCTCGACCAGCACCCGCGCGCCATCGACGGCGAAACGCGGATCGCCGCTGGCGGCGACATCGAAGCGGATCGTGCCGTCGTTCTCGGCCCAGGCGTCGCCCAGATGGAAGTGGAAGAAGCCCGGCAGATCGTAGAGGCGACGACGGGTCAGGTCGTCCTTGTCCAGCACCATCACTTGAGTTCCCGCCTCGGGCCGCCACGCCAAGCCGTCGATGACGGGCAGGGCCTGACGTTCGAACACCCAGGGCTGGAGCACCAGGATCAGGTGGCGGTCCGTGGCGGTGAAGTCGTGCATATAGCTGGCGCGGGGCAGACGGATGACCTCGGCCTGGTTCAGGCCGCCGTCCGGGTTCAGCCGCCAGATCACCGCCCGGTCGCCCGCTGTACCCACGTTCCAGATGGAGCCGTCCGGGGCGCGGCGAGGGTGGGCCTGGAACGGCATGGCCTTCAGGTCGTCGCGCAGGGTGACGAAGCCTCGCGTCGACAGATCGGACGCCTCCATCGCCAGCGGCGAGCCCCCTTCCCACAGGGCCCAGACCTGATTTCCGACTGCCATAACGGCGGTGTTGGCGGCGTTGGCGTCGTCGTTTGAGCCGACGCGGGCGCGAGGGTCGCCACGCGTGCCGAAACCGGGGGTGACGACCGCATTCAGTTCGGTCTCTACGCGGCGTTTGGGCGTGTCGGCGAACCGGGCTTCCAACGTCGCCTGCCCGTCGTGAATACGGAAGGCGCGCATCAGGCCGTCGCCGTCGAACCAGTGGGTGACCGAGCCGCCCGGTCGCCGGAACCGGCCGGGCCCGTTACGGAACAGGGCGCCCTGCAGGCCGGTCGGCGCCCGGCCGTGGATCAGACGCATCGTCTGGCGCGCCACATCGTCCTCGACGTCGCGCGTTGCGATCGCCCAGTCGGCGGCGACATCCAGGGCGGCGGCGGCGCGGACCATCTCGGGCGTGGCGACGGCGGCGGAAAGGGCGGCGGCGCCCATCAGGAAGGAACGGCGGGACGGGATCATGGTCGGGCTCCGAAGCGAGTTCTGGCTATTTCAGGCTGATCGACTGGACGACCGCGCCGGTCGCCGCAAACTTGGCCCGCGCCCAGGACGCCGGCCCCATGTTTGCGGCCGCATTGTTCGAGAAGGCGAATGGCTCGATCGGCATGCCGAACGGATTGGTGTTCATCTTCCCGTCGCCGTCGAGGTCGTGGAAGGCGCGCATGGCGTAGTCGCCGTCTGGCAGGTTCTCGAAGGTGACCGTCTTTTGGGCGTCCGCCGCCTCGACCATGGCGTAACGGACCGGCTGACCCTCGCCGCCGTAATTGGCCTCGCTGTCGAACAGGGCGACCATGATCCGGCCGGTCGGCGCGGCGACATCGAAGTCGAAGGTGATGTCTGCGGCGAAGGCCGGCGCCGAAGCCAGGGCGGCGACGGAAAGGGCGGCGGTGGCCCAAAGGGCGGAACGGGTCTTCATGGGGCGGCGTCCTGTTCGAACCGGGCCGACGACCGGCCCTCGATGACCTCACCCTGAAGTCGACGCCGCGCCGCCGCCATCGGACATGCGGGAATGAACGTCCTGGGTTCGCGAACGGACGCCTGCGGCGATCAGCGAAACGCGAACAGACGCGCCCCATTTCGCCGCTACGGTCCGTTACACATCGAAACGCCGACGACACACGCCACGGCGAAGCTTGTGGCAGTCTGAACGCGTCAGGGCCTGGTGGCGGAGTGGCTACGCGGCGGGCTTGCAAGCCCGAAAACCCTCCGTTCGACTCGGAGGCCAGGCCTCCATCCTCTCTCAGAGGAAGGAATAGGGATCCACGTCCACCGTCAGTCGGACGGATGCAGGCACCTTGACCCGCTGTAGCCAGGCGCGAAGGAAGGCCTGCAGATTGACGTTGCGATCGGCTCGCACCAGCAGACGCTTGCGCCGCCGCCCGCGCACCAGGGCCAGGGGCGCGTCGGCGGGGCCATAGACCTCCAGACGTTCGGCGTTGGGTATGGCCTGGGCCAGGTCGGCGGCGACCTTCTCGACCGCCGCCGCATTCTCGCTGGACAGGATGATCGCCGCCAGCCGGCCATAGGGTGGCAGGGAGGCGGCTTCCCGCTCGGCCATCTCCGCCTCGACGAAGGCGTCGCGATCCCCGGCGGCCAGGGCCTGAAGCACCGGATGTTCGGGGGTCCAGGTCTGCAACAGGGCGCGCCCAGGCCGGTCGGCCCGTCCCGCCCGTCCCGTCGCCTGGGCCAGCAGCTGATAGGTGCGTTCGGCCGCCCTCAGGTCGCCGCCGCGCAGGCCGAGGTCCGCGTCCACTACCCCGACCAGGGTCAGGCGGGGGAAGTTGTGCCCCTTGGCCGCCGCCTGGGTGGCCACCAGTATGTCGATCTCGCCGTCGGTCATCCGTTGGATCAGGGCGCGAGCCGACTTGGCGTCCGGCACGGTGTCCGAACTGAACACCGCCGTCCGCGCCTGGGGAAACAGCTGGCGCACCTCCTCCTCGACCCGTTCGACGCCGGGGCCGACAGAGACCAGCGAATCCTCGGCCCCGCACGAGGGGCACAGTTTGGGCCGCGCCATGGAGAAGCCGGTCAGATGGCAGACCAGACGGCCGGTATAGCGATGCTCGACCAGCCAGCTGTCCGTGTCCGGCGCCGTCAGCCGGTGGCCGCAGGCCCGGCACAGGACCACGGGGGCGTAGCCGCGCCGGTTCAGGAACAGCAGGCTCTGCTCGCCGCGCGCCAGGGTCTCGGCCACGGCCAGGCGCAGGGTCTGGGACAGCCAGGTCTGGGGGTCGGGCGGGGCCTGGCGCAGATCGACCAGGTCGATGTCGGGCAGGACCGCCGTCCCGTGCCGCGCGCCCAGTTTCAGCCAGTCGTAGCGACCGGACTGGGCGTTCCACAGCGTCTCCAGCGATGGGGTGGCCGAGGCCAGGACCACGGCCGCCTCCTCGATCCGCGCTCGCGCCACCGCCAGATCCCGGCCATGATAGACGAGACCCTCCTCCTGTTTGAACGAGCCGTCGTGCTCCTCGTCGACGACGATCAGGCGCAGGTTGACGAAGGGCAGGAACAGGGCCGACCGCGCCCCGACCACGATATTGCACCGACCGGCGACCACGGCTTCCCACACCTGGCGGCGGCGTGGCGGGGCGATGCCGGAATGCCATTCGGCCGGAGCCGCGCCGAACCGGGTCGTGATCCGCTCGATCAAGGCCTGGGTCAGGGCGATCTCGGGCAGGAGGATCAGGATCTGGGCGGCCGGATCGGCGCGCAGAACCCGCGCGACCGCCTCCAGATAGGCCTCGGTCTTGCCCGAGCCCGTGACCCCGTCCAGCAGGAAGGGACGAAAGCCGCCGCCGACCGCCCCTTCGGCCAGGGCCGCCGCCGCCGCCGCCTGGTCGCCGTTCAGCGCGGCGGGGGCGTGGTCCGGGTCGGGCGGATCGAAGGCGGCCTCGGCGGCGATCTCGACGACCTCCAGCACGCCTTCGTCGATCAGTCCCTTGATCACGCCGGAAGAAACCCCGGCCGCCCGCGCCAGATCGGCGCCCGCCATCATCCGCTGGCCCAGCGCCTCCAGCAACCCATTACGGGCCGGGGTGGCGCGGGCCGGCAGCCGGTCGCCGATACGTCGGACCCGGCGTTCCGGCCGGGGGCGCGGCGCCCTCAGCCCCTTCAGCGCCGTCGCCGCCATCTCGCCCGGCGGCGACAGGGTCCAGCGCCCGGCCCATTCGACGAAATCGACGACGCGGGAGGGGAGCGCCGGGTCGTCCAGCCGGGAATCGACCGCTTTCAGCCGCCGGTTCGATCCGGTGGTCTCGAACACCTCGGACACGATCCCGCGCATCAGGCGCGGCCCCAGGGGCACGGCGACCTGATCGCCACGCGCCAGGCTCAGAGCCTCGGGAACCTCGTAGTCGAAGGCTTCCGGCACCGGCAGGGGAATGAGGACCGAGGCGACTTTCACCGAAACGCGCCCTCGGCTATGAAGCCGTCCATGAAACTCTTTCTCGATACCGCCGACGTCGCCGTCATCAAGGACATGGTCCCCACCGGAATGGTGGACGGCGTCACCACCAATCCGTCGCTGATCGCCAAGTCGGGCCGGAACATCGCCGAGGTCATCGCTGAGATTTGCGCGCTCGTCGAGGGGCCGATCTCCGCCGAGGCCGTCTCGCTCGATTTCGAGACCATGGTCAAGGAGGGCGACAAGCTGGCCGCCATCGCCCCGAACGTGGTGGTGAAACTGCCCCTGACCTGGGACGGCCTGCGCGCCTGCCGCGTCTTCACCGACAAGGGGATCAAGACCAACGTCACCCTGTGCTTCTCGGCCGCCCAGGCCCTGCTGGCCGCCAAGGCCGGCGCCACCTTCGTCTCGCCCTTCGTCGGCCGGCTGGAAGACAATGGCGCCGACGGCATCGCCCTGCTGGAAGAGATCCGCGTCCTGTATGACGTCCACGGTTTCGAGACCCAGATCCTGGCCGCCTCGCTGCGCAACGTCGCCCATGTGGCCGCTGCGGCCGTCGCGGGATCGGACGCCGCCACCTTCGGCGCCGACACATTCAAGGCCCTGGTAAAGCACCCGTTAACCGACAAGGGTCTTGATGCCTTCATGGCCGACTGGGGCAAGACCGGTCAGTCTATTCTGTAACACCGCGTATTCCGGAGAGGTCTGTTGAGCGGCTCATTGGACCTGTTCGAAACGTCGGAAACGGACGCAAGCCCGCACCTCGGCGACGGCCTGCACTGGCCGGATGTGCGCGGCTGGCTGCAGACCCATCCGCAGACCCTGCTGGACGACCGCTCCCTGCTCGAGGAGATCGGGCTGCGCCCGCACGGCCGCAACGTGGTCGAGTTCGGCGCCGCCGCCCTGACGCGTCTGGAGGCGGTGGTCGAGCGCGAGGCCGGGGCGCGACGCGAGATCGAAATGATCGCCCGCGCCAATTTCGCGGCCCAGACCCAGACCCATGTGGCGACCCTGGATCTGATGGAATCGCGCAGTCATTCCGACCTGGCCCGGCGGCTGGACGGCGCGGCCCAGGGGCGGTTCGGCCTGGTCGGCGCCGCCATCGCGCTGGAAAAGCCGGGCGGAGTTCCGTTCGGCTGGCGCGCGCTGGAGGCCGGTACGGTGGACAATCTGCTGGGCGAGCACGGCCTGACCTGGCTGGGGCCGATGTTCGACGGGCTGGACCTGTTCGGCGCGGTCGAGGACCAGGTCAAGTCGGTCGCCCTAGTCCGGATGGCGCCGCATCTGACGCCGGGCGAGCCGCCGCGCCCCTGTCTGTGCGCCTTCGGTTCGCCCGAGGCCGAGGGGTTCACTCCGGCCATGGGCTGCGAGCTGGCGGCCTTCATCGCGCGGGTCGTGGAACGGATGGCTGAGCGATGGCCGGTGTTGATCTGACCGCCGCCGACGCCCTTTCGGCCTGGCTCGAGCATCTGGCGCACGAGCGCCGTCTGTCGCCCCGCACCCTGGAGGCCTATGGCCATATCGGCCGGCTGTATGTCGGGTTTCTCGAACACCATCGCGGCGAGACCCTGAGGCTGAGCGACCTGGGAACCGTCACCGCGGCCGAGGTGCGCGCTCACATGGCCCAGCGGCGATCCGGGGACCATCCGCTGGCGGCCCGATCCCTCAGCCAGACCCTGTCGGCCATTCGCGGCTTTCACGCCTTTCTCGACCGGCGGCTGGACACGGCCTCGCCCCAGCTGGCCCTGGTGCGCGGCCCCCGGGTCAAGCCGTCCCTCCCGCGTCCGGTTACGGAGGACCAGGCGCGGGGCCTGCTGGCCGAGCCGGACGCCGACCCCGACGCCGAGCCATGGGAGGCCGCGCGCGACCGGGCGGTCCTGACCCTGCTCTACGGCTGCGGCCTGCGGATATCGGAAGCCCTGTCCCTGACCCGCGCCGACGCGCCCCTCGGCGAGACCCTGCGGGTCATGGGCAAGGGGTCAAAGACCCGGATCGTGCCGGTGCTGGACGCCGTGCGCCAGGCGGTGGACGCCTATCTGGCGCTGCAGCCATTCCCGTTCCAGCCCGCCGACGCCCTGTTCCGCGCGCGGCGCGGCGGCCCACTGAGCCCCCGTCACGTCCAGGCCTCGGTCCAGCGGCTGCGCGGCCGGCTGGGCCTGCCCGAGCGCACCACTCCCCACGCCCTGCGCCACAGTTTCGCGACCCATCTGCTTGGCGCCGGCGCCGATCTTCGCGCCATTCAGGATCTGCTGGGCCACGCCAGCCTGTCCACGACCCAGAAATACACCGCCGTCGACGCCGACCGGCTGCTGAACGCCTATGCGGCGGCCCACCCGCGCGCCTAGGCTTTCCCTCAAGACCGCCGCCTCCTATCTTCCGCGCATGATCGACGATCTCTACAGCGCACGCATCCTGACGCTGGCGGCCAACCTGCCGCATGCCGGGCGTTTGCCGTCGCCTGAAGGGACCGGCGAACGGGTCGCCAAACTGTGCGGATCGCGGGCTACCGTGGATGTGACGCTCGATGGCCAAGGTCGCGTGGCCGAATTCGCTCAGGACGTGAAGGCCTGCGCCCTGGGCCAGGCGGCGGCCGGCGTGCTGGGCCAGTCGGTGATCGGCGCCTCGGTCGAGGAGATCGCGCACGCGCGCGACGCGCTTTCGGCCATGCTGAAATCCGGCGGCGACGGCCCGACCGGCCGGTTCGAGGATCTGCGCGTGCTGAAACAGGTCGCCGACTATCCCGCCCGTCACGCCTCGACCCTGGTGGCCGTCGAGGCGACGCTGGAGGCGGTCAGACAAGCGCTTTCCGAACGAACTCGTCTCGCCGGCGCGGCCTGACGGGCTCTGACCGGTTGATCCCCCTGGCTTGACAGGGGATAAGCGCGGCGAACCCATCCAGCCCCCGGCGAAGGGACATATGTCTCTCTATGAACGCGGCGTCCGCGCGGCCCATCGGGGCTACAAGCTGACGCTGTCCCCCCTGATCGGCCAGCAGTGCCGGTTTCTGCCGACCTGTTCGGACTATGGGCGCGACGCCCTGATCCAGCACGGTCCGCTGAAGGGGGGATGGCTCACCGTGCGCCGCCTCTGTAAATGCCACCCCTTCGGCGGTTCGGGCTATGACCCGGTTCCGCCTCTGAAGACCGACGAAAAAGAACAGTCATGATCGATCTGAAATTCCCCGACGGCGCCGTGCGTCAGTATCCGTCCGGCTCGACGGCGCGCGACGTCGCGACCTCGATCTCGCCCTCCCTGGCCAAGAAGGCGGTGCTTGCCGAGCTGAATGGAGAGCAGCGCGACATGGGCCGGGTGCTGGAGACCGGAGGCGACTTCCGCCTGATCATGCGCGACGACCCCGCCGCCCTCTATACAATTCGTCACGACACGGCCCACGTCCTGGCCGAGGCGGTCCAGACCCTGTTCCCTGGCACCCAGGTCACGATCGGCCCGGCCATCGAGGACGGTTTTTATTATGACTTCTACCGCGACGAGCCCTTCTCGACCGACGACTTCGCCGCCATTGAAAAGGAAATGGGCCGGATCGTCGATCGCGACGCCCGGTTCGAACGCGAGGTCTGGGACCGCGACGAGGCCATCGTCTTCTTCGAGGCGCGGGGCGAGAAGTTCAAGGCCGAGCTGATCCGCGACCTGCCCGAGAACGAGACCATCACCCTGTACAAGCAGGGCGACTGGATCGACCTGTGCCGGGGCCCGCACTTCCCCTCGACCCGCCATGTCGGCAAGGCCTTCAAACTGACCAAGCTGGCCGGCGCCTATTGGCGCGGCGATTCCAAGCGCGAGCAGCTGCAGCGCATCTACGGCACCGCCTGGGCGACCAAGGAGGATCTGGACGCCCACCTGCAGCGTCTGGAAGAGGCCGAAAAGCGCGACCACCGCAAGCTGGGCCGCGCCATGGAGCTGTTCCACATGCAGGAGGAAGGCCGCGGCATGGTCTTCTGGCATCCGAAAGGCTGGGTCCTGTGGCGGGTGCTGGAGGCCTATATGCGCCGCCGCCTGGACGCCGCCGGCTATGTCGAGGTCAAGACGCCCCAGGTTCTGGACCGCAAATTCTGGGAACAGAGCGGCCACTGGGACAAGTACCGGCCCAATATGTTCGTCTGCGAGACGGTCGAGGGCGAGGAACTGAGCCTGAAGCCGATGAACTGCCCCGGCCACGTCCAGATCTTCGACCAGGGCCAGCGGTCCTATCGCGAACTGCCGTTGCGCATGGCCGAGTTCGGCGCCTGCCACCGCTATGAACCGTCCGGTTCGCTGCACGGCCTGATGCGGGTGCGCGGCTTTACCCAGGACGACGCCCACATCTTTTGCCGCGAGGACCAGATCGTCGAGGAGACGGCCGAGTTCATCAAGCTGGCCCGCAGCGTCCACGCCGACCTGGGCATGCAAACCGCCTATATCAGCCTGGGCACCCGGCCCGAGAACCGCGCCGGGACGGACGAGTTCTGGGACAAGGCCGAGACCCTGATGGCCGAAGCCGCCCGTGCGGCCGGGACCGAGCCGGTGGTCACGCCCGGCGACGGCGCCTTCTACGCGCCCAAGCTGGACTTCATTGTCAAGGACGCCATCGGCCGCGAATGGACCTGCGGCACGATCCAGCTGGACTATGTCCTGCCGGAACGGCTGGGCGCCAACTACATCGCCGAGGACGGCCAGAAACACCGCCCGGTCATGCTGCACCGGGCGATCCTGGGCAGTTTCGAGCGGTTCATCGGCATCATGATCGAGAACTACGCCGGCGCCTTCCCTCTGTGGCTGGCTCCGACCCAGGCGGTGGTGGCGACCATCACTTCCGACGCCGACGACTATGCCCGCGAAGTTGTGGCGAGGTTCAAGGCGGCCGGCCTGCGCACCGAGATCGACCTGCGCAACGAGAAGGTCGGCTACAAGGTCCGCGAACACTCGGTCGGCAAGGTTCCGGTCATCGCCGTGGTCGGCCGCAAGGAGGCCGAGGAGGGCATGGTGGCCCTGCGTCGTCTGGGCTCTCAGGACCAGACGGTGGTCACGGTCGAGGAAGCCCTGCGCATCCTGACCGAAGAGGCGACGCCGCCTGACCTGAAGCGGGCCGCCGAGGCCTAAGCGCGATTTCGGACACAGGAACATTCGTCCCCCGCATCTCTTTTGGTGGTGTGCGCCCCCCGCGCCCCATCAAAAGAGAGATCGCACCATGGCCGAGAAGACGCTGGACAATCTGTTCCACGACACGCTCAAGGACATCTATTACGCCGAGCGCAAGATCCTGAAATCCCTGCCCAAGATGGCTCGCGCGGCCCAGTCGCCGGAGCTGAAGGCGGCCTTCGAAAAGCACAAGGATCAGACCGAGGGCCAGATCGAACGCCTGCAGCAGGTGTTCGAGATCATCGGCAAGGCCCCGCGCGGCAAGACCTGCGACGCCATCGAAGGCATCCTGGCCGAGGGCGACGAGATCATGGAGGAATACAAGGACAACCCCGCCCTTGACGCCGGCCTGCTCGCCGCCGCCCAGGCGGTCGAACACTATGAGATCACCCGCTACGGCACCCTGAAGCGCTGGGCCCTGGTTCTGGGCATGAAGGACGCCGCATCCCTGCTGGACGAGACCCTGCAGGAAGAGTCCCAGACCGACGAAGACCTGACCGGCATCGCCGACGCCGCCGTCAACGCCGACGCGATGAAGAGCGCCGCCTGAGCCTCTCGGGGGGCGGCTGCGGCCGCCCCCGCCTTCGGACGGAATGTCCGGTATCGGACACTGGTGTCTGAAAAAGACAAGCATTCACTGTATGTTAGTTGTGGGCGATCCAGGTTCGATCTGGCTTTGGAGACCCACCCATGACGCAGTCAGCCCCCACCGCTAGACCCGCGCTTCAGCGTTTGGTCGCTGCGGGCTACATGCGCTACTGGATCATCGGCAGCTGGGCTTTGGCGCTCTCGACCGTTGTTGGCGCCGGGATGGCCGTTGGGTGGTTCGCGTCAGCGACAGCTTTTGGCCTCGTTCGAACCTTTGTCGATCGCGGCCTGGCGATGGCGGATACGGTTCGCCACCAGCGCGTCAAGCTGGGCGTGGCCACGATCTCCTGCGTGGCGTGGGCGGCTGCGCCCTTGCTGGCCTTTCTGTATGGGGGAGCTCAGGGCGTGGTTCTGGGAGTGGCCCTGCTGATCGCCGGCTATGTGCTGGTTTTCACTCAGATGCGCGCCGCGCCCCGCGAGGCGCTGATCGTGTCGACCCCGTATTCTCTGGTTGTCATTGTGCTGTTCATACTGCTGTGGGGCACGTCCGGATTCTGGGTCATGCTCAGCATGGCGCCGGTTCTGGCCCTCGCCTTGATCATCAAGGTGGCGATCACCCAGATGAAGGACAATGATCTGGAAGCTGTGAACCGTCGGCAGGCCGAACTGATCGCCGAACTGGAGGCGGCGCGCGACCGGGCCGACGCCGCCAGTATCGCCAAGTCGAATTTCTTGGGGGTGGTGTCGCACGAGCTGCGCACGCCCATGAACGGCGTACTCGGCGCCGCCCAGCTTCTGCAGATGTCGGCGCTCGACGATCGCCAGAAGGAGTTCGTGAGCGTGATCCGCAACTCGGGCGAGGGCCTGATGGTGCTGCTCAATGATATTCTCGATCTGACCAAGATCGAGGCCGGCAAGATGGATCTCGATCTGGCTGACACGAGAACCAGCGACCTGATGCCCCGACTGATCGGGCCCTTCAGAGCCCAGGCGGAGGCGCGGGGCCTGGTCTTCACTTCCGAAACCCGGGGGGCCGTCCCGCCCTTGCTACAGCTTGATCCGCTGCGGCTGGCCCAGGTGGCGCACAATCTGCTGGGCAATGCGATCAAGTTCACCTCGCAAGGTGAAGTTCGACTGGTGTTGGAGGGCGAACCCGTGGCGGACGGGCGCACGCGCCTTCGCCTCAGCGTGATCGATTCGGGAATAGGCATCGCGGCCGAGGATGTAGAGCGGCTGTTCCAGCCCTTCTCTCAGGTGGACGGTTCCTCGACGCGCCGGTTCGGCGGCACCGGCCTGGGGCTGAGCATCTGCCAGCGGCTGGCGGGGATGATGGGTGGCGAGATCACCGTGTCGTCCATCCCCGGCCAAGGGTCCGCCTTTACGCTTCAAGCGGTCTTTGAAGAGCCTCGCCTTGAGGCGGGTCGCGTCGCCGCCTGATCAGTCGCGCAGCAGTTCGTTGACGCCGGTCTTGGCCCGGGTCTGGGCGTCGACCCGTTTGACGATGACAGCGCAATACAGCGACGGACCGCCCTTGGGGTCCGGCAGGGCGCCCGGCACCACAACCGAATAGGCCGGCACCTCGCCCCGGAAAATCTCGCCCGTGGCGCGATCGACGATCTTGGTCGAGCCTGACAGATAGACCCCCATGGCCAGGACCGCGCCCTCGCGCACGATCACCCCCTCGGCCACCTCGGCGCGGGCGCCGATGAAACAGCCGTCCTCGATGATGGTCGGGTTGGCCTGGAGCGGCTCCAGAACCCCGCCGATGCCCGCGCCGCCGGACAGGTGGACGTTCTTGCCGATCTGGGCGCAGGAGCCGACCGTGGCCCAGGCGTCGACCATCGACCCCTCGTCCACGAAGGCGCCGATGTTCACGAACGACGGCATCAGCACGACATTCTTGGCGATATAGGCGCCCTGGCGGACGATGGCGCCGGGCACGGACCGGAAGCCGGCCGCTTGATAGTCGGCGGCGGCCCAGTCGCCGAACTTGTTCGGCACCTTGTCCCAATAGGGACCGACGCCCGGCGCATGGCTGGTCGGGCCGCGGTCGCCGGCGCGCATGATCTGGTTGTCGTTCAGGCGGAAGGACAGGAGCACCGCCTTCTTCAGCCATTGATGCGTGGTCCAGACGCCGTCCTCGCCGCGCGAGGCGACCCGGGCCTCGCCGGAATCGAGAAGGGCCAAGGCCGTCTCGACCGCGTCGCGCACGTCGCCGTGGGTGGCGGTCGAGACGTTCGCGCGGTCTTCCCACGCGGCCTCGATGACGGATTCGAGATGCGACAGGTCGGTCATGCGGCGTCCTTGAAGGTCAGGGTGTTGAGGAAGTCCAGAAGGTCGGGGGCGATCCGGTCGATGTGGTCGCCGAGGGGCTTGCCGTGGCCGTCGCCGATCAGGACGGTCGCCATGCCCAGGGCCTTGGCCGGCTCCAGGTTCTTCGGCGTATCCTCGAAGAAGGCGGCGCTGCGGGGTTCGAAATCAAATCGTTCGATCATGCGGCGGAAAGCCGAAGGAGCAGGCTTGGGCGTCAGGTCGCCGTCCTCGATGGCGAACACCCCTTCGAAACAGTCAGCGACGCCAATCCGGTCCAGAACCCGGTGCGCATAGTCGCGCGCGCCGTTGGTGAAGACGAAACAGCGCCCCGGCAGGGATTTCAGCCGTTCGGCCAGGCGCGGATTGGGCTCGACCCCGTCCAGCGGCACATCATGGACGGCGTGCAGGAAGTCCTCGGGATCGATCGTATAATTGGCCATCAATCCGGCCAGGGTCGTGCCGTGCTCGTCCAGAAACTGGCGCTGAAGCACCCGCGCCTCCTGCGGCTCCAACCCGACGGCCTCGACCACATAGGCGTTGATCCGCGCCTGGACGAGGGACATCAGCCCCTGGTCGCGCGGATACAGGGTGTCGTCCATGTCGAACACCCAGGCGCGGACATGCGACAGGTCGTTCAAGACGCCTTCACCAGGGTGCCGGCGCCGAATTCGGTGAACAGTTCGACCAGCATGGCGTGCGGTCGGCGGCCGTCCAGGATGACCACGGCCTCGACCCCGGCGCGCACCGCGGCCATGGCCGTCTCCAGTTTGGGGATCATGCCGCCGTTGGCGACGCCGGTGTCGATCAGGCCTTGCGCTTCCTCAAGGGTCATCTGGCGGATGATCTCGCCGTCGGCGCCCTTGACGCCGGCCACATCGGTCAGCAGCAGCATCCGTTTGGCACCCAACGAACCCGCCACTGCGCCCGCCACCGTGTCGGCGTTGACGTTATAGGTCTGTCCGTCCTCGGCCACCCCGATCGGGGCGATGACCGGAACCCAGTCCTCGGTCTCCGACGCGATCAGCCCCTTGATCAGCTTGGGATCCACCTTGGTGGGTTCGCCGACATAGCCCAGATCGACCTCGTGCTCGATCATGCTGTCGGGATCGCGTTTGGTCCGGCGGGTCTTTTCGACCGTCAGCAGGCCCGCGTCCTTGCCCGACAGACCGACGCCGCGCACGTCGGCCTCCTTGCCCGCCATGGTGATCCAGTGGGCGATCTCTTTATTCACGGCGCCGGACAGGACCATTTCGGCCACCTCCATCGTCGCCGGATCGGTGACCCTCAGCCCGTCGACGAAGCTGGACTTCACCCCCGCCTTTTCCAGCATGGCGCTGATCTGCGGCCCGCCGCCGTGCACCACGACCGGGTTGACCCCCATCAGCTTCAGCAGCACCACATCGGCCGCGAACTGACGCGCCACCGCGCTCTCGCCCATGGCGTGGCCGCCGTATTTGATGACCACGGTCTCGCGGTCATAGACCTGGATATAGGGCAGGGCCTCGGCGAGCGTCTTCGCCGTCTCCCAGCTGCGTTCCTCGGACTGGCGTTCTGTTTCGTTCATCACGGGCGCGAGATAGCGGGGGATGGGGGGGAAGTCACGCGGGAAGGATATTACAAGTTCAACAGCGCTGGATCGCCCCCCTGGGCGGCGATGTTCACGCTGATCGCCTTTTCCGCGGCGTAGCGGATCAGGCTGTTGGGGCCGCCGGCCTTCGGACCGGTGCCCGATAATCCCTCGCCGCCGAACGGTTGCACGCCGACCACGGCGCCGGTAATGGAGCGGTTCACATAGACGTTGCCGGCGGGGACTAGCTCGACGACTTCGGCGGCGAAGGCCTCGATGCGGCTGTGGACGCCCAGGGTCAGGCCGTAGCCGCGCGTGGCCAGTCTGGAGGCGACGGTCTTCAGGTCGGAAGGGTCGTAGCGATAGACGTGCAGGATGGGGCCGAACACCTCGCGCTCCAGGAAGTCGGGCGTCGGGATCTCGGCGATGGTGGGGGCGAACAGGTCGCCTTTCTCTGAGCCGATGGGCAGGTCGGCGCGGGCGACGATCCTGGCTTCGCGGGCCAGGCGTTCGACGTGGGCTTCCAGGGCGCGGCGAGATTCGGGATCGATGACCGGGCCGATGTCGGTCCTGGGATCGGCGGGGTCGCCGACGGTCTGGACGGCCAGGGCGCCCTTCAGGCCTTCGATCAGGGCGTCGGCCGAGTCCTTGGGCACATAGAGGACGCGTAGCGCCGAGCAGCGTTGGCCGGCCGAGCCGAAGGCCGACTGGATGACGTCGTCGATGACCTGTTCCTTCAGCGCCGTGGTGTCGATGAACATGCCGTTCAGGCCGCCGGTCTCGGCGATGAAGGGGATGATGGCGCCGGGGCGGGCGGCGATGGCGCGGTTGATGGCGGCGGCCGTTTCGGTGCCGCCGGTGAAGGCGACGCCGTCGATCCCGGGGTTGGTGACCAGGGCCGCGCCGACCGTCTCGCCGCGACCGGGGACCAGGGCCAGCAGGTCGGGGTTCAGACCGGCCTTGTGGTACAGGCGCACAGCCTCCGCGGCGATCAGGGGCGTCTGTTCGGCGGGCTTGGCCAGGACGGCGTTGCCGGCGGCCAGGGCGGCGGCGATCTGGCCCGTGAAGATGGCCAGGGGGAAGTTCCACGGGCTGATGGCGGCGAAGACGCCCCGGCCGTGCAGGATCAACTGATTGGTCTCGCCGGTCGGGCCCTTCAGGGTCTGGGGGGCGGTGAAATCGCGTTCGGCCAGCAGGGCGTAGTAGCGGCAGAAGTCGGCGGCCTCGCGCACCTCGGCGACGCCGTCGTTCAGGGTCTTGCCCGCCTCGCGGCTGAGCAGGGCGACCAGACGATCCAGATCGGCCTCCAGCGCGTCGGCCATGGCCCGCAGGACCACGGCGCGTTTGGCCCCGCCCTGACGGTCCCAGCCGACCTGGGCCTGCGCCGCGGCGTGGACGGCGGCGTCGATGTCGGCGGCTTCCGCTTCCGACGCATGACCCAGAACCTGGGACCGGTCGAACGGATTGGTCACGTCCTGGGGCGCGATCCCGGCGCGCAACTTGCCGCCGACGATGGGGCCGGAGGTCAGTTTTTCGCGATCCAGCATGTCCAGCGCCCGGGCGTGGGCGTCGCGATCCGCCGCCTGGGAATAGTCGCGGCCGAGGGAGTTCTGACGATCGCCGTACATGTCTTTGGGAACCGGAATCTTGGGGTGACGGTCGGGCGCCTGCTCGACCAGGGAGATGGGATCGGCCGCCACGGCCGAGGCGGGCACGCGCTCGTCCAGGAGGGCGTGGACGAAGGAGGAGTTGGCGCCGTTTTCCAGCAGGCGCCGCACCAGATAGGGCAGCAGCTCCTCATGCCCTCCCACGGGAGCATAGGCGCGGACGATGACGGTCTCATCGGTCCAGGCCTCGCGCGCGGCGTCGTAAAGCGCCTCACCCAT
This sequence comes from Brevundimonas sp., assembly GCF_013912065.1. Classification (GTDB taxonomy): domain Bacteria; phylum Pseudomonadota; class Alphaproteobacteria; order Caulobacterales; family Caulobacteraceae; genus Brevundimonas. The sequence continues at coordinate 32,198 of NZ_JACESA010000006.1, read as the reverse complement.
GCCGTGCAGGCGCTGGTGCTCGACCGCGACGCCCCGGTCCCGCGCCATGCGACGCACGGCGGCCAGGGTATGGGCGTTGTGGCTGGCGAACTGGGAATAGATCGCCGGCGAGGCGGCGATCATGGCGTGGGCGCAGACCAGATAGTTCAGGTCGGTCGCCGCCTTGGTGGTGAAGACCGGATAGTCCGTTCGACCATGTAGTTGGGCGCGTTTGATCTCGGTGTCCCAATAGGCGCCCTTGACCAGACGCACCATCAGCCGGCGGCCCGAGCGACGGGCCAGGTCGGCGACCCGTTCGACCGTTTCCAGCCCACGCTTCTGATAGGCCTGAACCGCCAGGCCCAGCCCGGTCCAGCCGCCCAGGCTGGGCTCATGGGCCAGCCGATCCAGCAGTTTCAGCGACAGGGCCAGTCGGTCCGCCTCCTCGGCGTCCATGGTGAAGTTGATGTCGTGTTTCGCCGCGATCTGGGCCAGGCGCAGGACGCGGGGATAGAGATTGTCCCAGACCCCGTCCTCGTGCGTCGCCTCATAGCGGGGCGACAGGGCCGACAGTTTCACTGAGACGCCGTGGCCGTGCTCGGGCCCCTGGCCCTTCGACGTCCTGCCCACGGCCTCGATGGCGTCGGCGTAGATCTTCTCGTAGCGGTCGGCGTCGGCGACGGTGCGGGCTCCCTCGCCCAGCATGTCGAAACTGCACAGCCAGCCTTCCTTGTTCGACCGTTTCAGCGCGGCCTGGATGGTGCGGCCGACGACGAACTGTTCGCCCATGATCTTGACCGCGGTCGCCACCGCCTGACGGATGACCGGCTCGCCCAGGCGGCCGGCGATCCGCTTCAGAAAGCCGGGCAGGTCGCTGCGCGCCTCGTCGTCGACATCGACCAGTTTGCCCGTCAGCATCAGTCCCCAGGTCGAGGCGTTGACGAACAGGCTGTCCGACTGGCCCAGGTGGCTGGCCCAGTCGGCCGAGCCGATCTTCTCGGCGATCAGCCGATCGCGGGTCTCTTCGTCAGGCACGCGCAGCAGGGCCTCGGCCAGGCACATCAGGGCCAGGCCCTCCCGCGTGCCCAGGCTGAACTGCTGCAGGAAGCTTTCGACCACCCCCTGTTTCTTCTGACTGCGGCGGGCCTGCTCGACCAGGGCCGTGGCTTCCGCGACCACGGCCGCGCGCTCGGCGGCGTCCAGCGGCGTGCGCGCCAGATTGTCGGCGACGGCGGCGCGCTCGTCGTGGAATTTACGATGGTCCAGCCCGTCCCAAACGGCCAGGCTCGAAGGCGAAAAGGCGGCGGGCGTCATGGGCTTGTCATGTCCTGTGGATTTCCGCCGTATATCCCCGAGTTTCGGGAAGGTGCTTCGTATGATATGCGCCTGGGCCGATGATTCTTCGGCCATGTGATTTGTTTTCCGATGAGTGATATTGACGCGGTCGATCGCCGCATCCTGCGAGTGCTTCAGACCGACGCCCGCATCTCCAACGCCGAGCTGGCGCGACGCTGCAACCTCTCGCCGGCCGCCTGTTTCGAGCGGGTCAAACGCCTGCGCGAAAAGAAGATCATCACCGGTTACGCCGCCATGGTCGACCCGACCCAGGTCGGCCGCGATCTGCTGATCTTTGTCGAGGTCCTGCTGGACCGAACCACCGGCGACGTCTTCGACGCCTTCGCTGTCGCCGTGCGCAGCCAGCCCGAAGTACTGGAATGCCATATGGTCGCGGGCGGTTTCGACTATCTGATCAAGGCCCGCGTCGGCGACATGGACGCCTATCGCGCCTTCCTTGGCGACGTCTTGGTGCGGATGCCCGGCGTCCGGGAGACGCGGACCTATGCGGTGCTGGAGGAGGTGAAATCGACGACGGTGTTGCCGTTGTAAAACACACGCGAAAGGCATCAACCATAAAGCTTTGCGGTGATTTTATTGGGGTGACGTTCGCGAACCAGTCTCGTAAAGCCTCGGTCTGTTGGATGGATTGGGTGGCGAGGAATCGATGCCGGTAATTTTCCCCGTGATCATGTGTGGTGGTTCCGGAACGCGTCTCTGGCCCGCGTCCCGCCCTTCCAGGCCAAAACAGTTCATTCCTCTCGCAGGCAACCGTTCGTTGTTCCAAGAGACGGTGGAGCGTGTCGCTCCCTTGATCGGACCTTCAGGCGAACTGATCGTTGTGGGTGGAGTGGTCCACCATCAGGCCATTCGCGACCAGCTAAATGAAATCGGCCGGAACGCAGTCGTTCTACTGGAGCCCGAAGGCCGGGATTCGGCGGCGGCCATGGCTGCCGCAGCGATCTGGACACTCCGCCACAATGCGGAAGCTGTGAACCTGTTCGTCGCGTCCGATCATCACATCCCGGATGACGCAGCCTTCCGGGAAGCGGCGAAGATCGCCGGGGAGGCGGCCGCCGAAGGTCGCATCGTCACACTCGGCGTAGTCCCGACCGGTCCTTCCTCCGCCTATGGCTATATAGCGCCAGTTTCGGCCGGCTTGTCCAAAGTGCAGTCTTTCGTTGAAAAGCCCGATGTCGCCACTGCTGAGCGATATATCGCCGAAGGATATCTCTGGAACAGCGGCAATTTTATAGTCCGGGCCGACATTCTCCGCGACGAGATCACGCAGACGACAGCGGGATTGGCGGAGACGGTGGCGGAAGCCCTGGACGAGGCGACCCTAGACGGCGGTGCCGTTTTCATGAGCCGGCGCTTCGCCACCGCGCCCAAGATCTCGATCGACTACGCCGTCATGGAAAAGACGCGACGCGCGTCGGTCCTCCCGGTCGATTTCGAATGGTCCGATCTCGGCGCCTGGGATTCGGTGCATAAGACAGGTGAAGGCGATGTCGGACTTCATATATTTGAAGATGCTGACAATTGCCTGGTGCGTGCCTGCGACGGCGTGATGGTGGCGGCCATCGGCGTTTCCAATCTCGGCATTATCGTCGAGAAGGACGCTGTCCTGGTCACCGACCTCAAACGCAGTCAAGACGTCAAGAAGGTTGTCGAACGTCTGAAAACGTTCTCACCACATCACCTGGACTTTCCTGTTCCCCAGGAAGAGGCCTTGGCCGACGGGGCCGTTCGGTTCGCATCCTGGATGCGACAGGCGGCGCTGCCTACCTGGTGTACTTTAGGTCAGAATACAGAGGGCGGTTTTGAGGAATTGCTGGGGCAGGACGGACGACAACTCGGCGCGGTGCGGCGGGCCCGCGTCCAAGCGCGCCAGATACAGGTTTACGCCGAAGCAGGGCGTCTCGGATGGGCGGGGCCTTGGCAGGCGACGGTCAGGAGCGGCCTGGAATGGCTGAACCGACGCTCGCTCAATTCTGAAGGACTCATGCGGGCTCAGTTGTCGGCGTCTGGTGATCCGCTGGATGAAACGGTCGCGCTTTACGACCAGGCCTTCCTGATGTTCGCCCTCGCCGGCGCCTGGCAGACGATGCCGGAACTTGTCGCGGAACAGCAGGCCGTCGCGATCCGGGATCATCTGCTCGAAAACGGTCCTTCGGAAGGCGGATTGATCGAGGTCGGCCCTCATCCCTATCAGTCGAACGCCCACATGCATTTGTTGGAGGCGGCCCTGGCCTGGGAAGAGGCCGGCGGCGACTCAGGTTGGAATGTGCTGGCCGATCGGATCGTCATCCTCGCCCGCTCAAAGTTCATCGACGCGGGAACCGGACTGCTACGAGAATTTTTCTCGTCCGACTGGTCCCCAGCCCCCGGCCTGGATGGTTCGCTCGTGGAGCCGGGACATCAGTTCGAATGGGCCTGGCTGCTCGCCCGCTACGCCCGTGCCCGTTCTGCGCCCGACGTCCTGGAGGTCGCTTGGCGTCTTTACGAAGGCGGACTGAAAGGAGTCGATCCGAAGCGTGGCGTGGCGATCGACGCCCTCGATGTGGAGGGTGGCGTCCGCAACGCCAGGGCCAGACTGTGGCCGCAGACCGAATGGCTGAAGGCCTCGCTGATCCTCGCCATTCTGACCGACGACGGTCGTCGGGACCTGAGCCTGACTCAAGCCGAGCGCGCGCAGAAGGCCCTCTGGCTCTACCTGACCCCGGCCGGTTTGTGGCGTGACAAGATGCTGGAGACAGGGAGCTTCATGGACGAACCGGCCCCCGCCAGCTCCTTCTACCACATCATGGCCGCCTACGCTCAAGTCAGGATGTCGCTTGGAGCCCTCAAACCAGAACTGACTTCGGCGCTCGAACTGTTCTGAGATGCCTCGTATCCGTCTCGCCTTCGTCATTCGAACCGTCTAGAAGTTCCGCCCTTACTTAACGGCTCAGGGTCCGCCCGCCTCAATGCGCATCGTTCTGGCCACCGACGCCTGGGAACCTCAGGTCAACGGCGTCGTCCGCACCCTGACCCGCACGGTCGCGGAATGTCGCGGCATGGGCCATGAGGTCGAGGTCATCGAACCCAGCCTGTTCAAGACCATTCCCTGCCCGACCTATCCGGAAATCCGGCTGGCGCTCGGGGCGGAGGAAGAGATTCGCGAAATGCTGCGCGCCTTCGAGCCCGAGGCCGTCCATATCGCCACCGAGGGTCCTATCGGCATCGCCACACGGCGGATCTGCGTGGAGTGGAAACTGCCGTTCACGACCAGCTACCACACCAAATTCCCCGAATATGTCTCGGCCCGGTTCCCGATTCCGGTCCAGGTCGGCTACGCCTATATGAAATGGTTCCACAAGCCGTCCGGCCGGCTGATGGTGGCGACGCCGACCCTGCGCGACGAACTGGTCGAGCATGGCTTCAAGAACGTCTCGCCCTGGTCGCGGGGCGTCGACACCGAGATGTTCAACCCGGACCTGGATCGCATCTACGACGAGATGGGCGGAAAGGACTGGCCCCGGCCCTTCTTCCTCAATGTCGGCCGGGTGGCGGTTGAGAAGAACATCGAGGCCTTCCTCGAACTGGACCTGCCGGGCACCAAGATCATCGTCGGCGACGGCCCGGCGCGGGCCGAGCTTCAGGAAAAGTATCCAGAGGCCAAATTCCTGGGCGCCCGGTTCGGCGACGACCTGGCCCGCTGCTTCCGCGACGCGGACGTCTTCGTCTTCCCCAGTTGGACCGACACCTTCGGACTGGTGATTCTCGAGGCCATGGCCGCCGGCACGCCGGTCGCCGCCTATCCGGCCCACGGGCCGATCGACATCATACCGGGCTCGAACGCGGGGGTGGTCGACAAGGATCTGAAGACCGCCTGCCTGAAATGTCTCGAGCTCGACCGCCGCGACGTCCGCGCCTACGCTGAGAAGTTCAGCTGGCGCGCCTCGGCCGAGCAGTTCGTCGAAAACCTTGAACCCTACCCCGAACCCGAGCGCGGCCGCTTCTGGCGCCGCCTTCGCCGCATCGCCCGGATCAGAAAGCGCGCCGCGGCCTGAGCGGACGCGCGTCATCAATCACCTTAAGTCAGATCGCCCAAGGAAGAGCCATGCTCAAGCCGCGCCCAGACCTGAAGCCGAACACAGCGGCCTATGAGACCCAGGCCCTGATGAAGCCGACAGGTTTCCGAGAGTACGACGCCCGCTGGATTCTGGAGAAGGAGATCAACCTCCTCGGCATCCAGGCCTTGGGCCTGGGCCTGGCCACCTATGTTCACGAGATCGGCGTCGCGCCGAAGATCGTCGTCGGGCATGATTTCCGTAGCTACAGCCTCAGCGTCAAACAGGCCCTGATCCTGGGCCTGCTGGAAGGCGGGATGGAGGTGCTGGACATCGGTCTGGCCCTGTCGCCGATGGCCTATTTCGGCCAGTTCGAGCTGGACGCGCCCTGCGTCGCCATGGTCACCGCCAGCCACAACGAGAACGGCTGGACCGGGGTCAAGATGGGGGCGAACAAGCCGCTGACCTTCGGGCCGGAAGAGATGGGTCGGCTGAAGCAGATTGTGCTGAACGGCGAAGGCGTGGCCCGGCCGGGCGGCAAACTGGTCCGGGTCGAGGACTTCCGCGAGACCTATGTCGCCGACGTCGCCTCCAAGGTTCGGATCAAGCGGCCGCTGAAGGTGGTCTGCGCCTGCGGCAACGGCACGGCCGGCGCCTTCGCCCCCGACGCGCTGCGCCGGATGGGCGTCGAGGTGATCGAGATGGACACCGACCTCGACTACACATTTCCCAAGTACAATCCGAACCCGGAAGATCACGCCATGCTGGTGCAGATGGCCCAGCGGGTGCGCGAGACGGGCGCCGACCTGGCCCTGGGCTTCGACGGCGACGGCGACCGTTGCGGGGTGGTGGACGACACGGGCGAGGAGATCTTCGCCGACAAGATCGGCCTGATGCTGGCCCGCGACCTGTCCAAGGTCTATCCGGACAGCACCTTCGTCGTCGATGTGAAGTCGACCGGCCTCTACAAGACCGACGAAATCCTTAAGGCCAATGGCGCCGAAGTGGTCTACTGGAAGACGGGCCACTCCTACATCAAGCGCAAGACCGCCGAACTGGGTGCCCTGGCCGGGTTCGAGAAGTCGGGCCATTTCTTCATGGCCGGCGATCTGGGCCATGGCTATGACGACGGTCTGGTGGCCGCCGGGGCGGTTTTGGCCATGCTGGACCGCAATCCGGGCAAAACACTCAGCGAACTGAAGGCCGCCCTGCCGGACGCCTGGACCAGCCTGACCATGTCGCCCCACTGCGACGACGAGCTGAAGTACGGCGTGCTGGAGCGGATCGTGAAGGAATACTCCAATCTGGCCGAGGCCGGCGGCGAGATCCTGGGACGTAAGATCCTCGAGGCCATCACCGTCAACGGCGTGCGGGTGCACCTGGAGGACGGCTCCTGGGTCCTGGTCCGGGCTTCGTCGAACAAGCCCGAGCTGGTGGTGGTGGTCGAGAGCATGCGCTCCGAGGACGACATGCGCGACCTGTTCCGCAAGGAGATCAAGCCGCGCCTGGCCGCCTATCCCGAAATCGGTGCCTTCAATCAGGAAATCTGAAGGCGCTGAATTATCATTAGCTTACAGAAATACATGAACGTCTGTGCGGTTGAACCCACACTTCTGGCGCACAAAGGACTATAGAAGTAGGGAATCCTGAGGCTCGACTACCCGCTTCTGTGAAGGTGGGACTTGAGAGAGTCGTCGAAGTCGGCGTTGACCCTTAGAAGCGCATTGGATTTCAGATCCGGGAGGACTGGACTGTTAGGGCTGGGTCAATATCGGTGGTTAAGGCCGTCACGCGATCCCTCACGCTCTTCGCTCTAAGGTCAGGATCGAATTCGGCGACATAGATTTCGGCGGCGGCAGAGAACGCTTCGAAGCTCATCGTGCCCCCAGCCAAGTTCAGCGTAACCGGGTCGCCGGACCAATATCTTGTCATGGCGTCACCTACGGACTTCATTGCTTCAGCTAGGCCCGTGGGTGTGGCGGAGTCCGCCATTCGTCCCAATCCACCATGGATGTATCTTAGATTGCTATTGGAATAACTGATCGGCACACAGCCAGCGGCCAAGCCCTCAATCACCGGCACGCAAAACCCTTCGTGATGTGATGCCGTGACGAAGGCGTGGGCGTCACGGTAAGCGCTGGCCAATTCTGCATTCGAAACTGAACCTCTAAGCACGACTTTATCGGACAGGTTCAGTTGCAAAATTCGCTTCTTCAAGCGGTCGATGAACTCTGGAGACGAGTGTTTCAGGTTGCCGCATATGTCGAGACTAAAATCGAATTTCGCATCACGATGAAGGAGCCCGGCCGCCTCGATTAACTCGTCCACCCCTTTGGCCGGTACGATTCGGCCGACGTAGATGAACCGGACCGGGCCGGACCGCTTGCTCAAAAACGAGCCCTGGGCCAGCGTTTTGACCCCGAGCGGCATGACCCGCACTCGTTCAGGACGGATTCCCCGTTGCATCAGTTCCGCGACATTCTCTTGGCTGTCCGCCCAGACCTCATTTACAGAGCGGAAAACTTGGATTTGACGCATTGACCGCTGGATCAAAGGTCGATCCCGTTCCGCGACCAGATTCGCCGGGGTTACATTGTGGAAGCGGACCACCTGAGCGGCTCTACCATTCCCAATCAACATGATGTCGAAAAGATCACTGAAGATGGCGTAGGTGTAGATCAGCACATCGGCGCGGAGGAACGTATCATTGCACATCATGTCGGTCATTGTTGTAATGACCGTCACGGGAACATCGGTACGGTTGGTGCCGCGTGTTAACAACGTCACATTGTTTTCAGGAACGCTCTCCAGCGCCTGATACAATTCCGTCGTTGCATTCCCGACCGCATCCTGAGCCAGAAGCGATGGGCTTATGATGACAATGCGTCGACCGGTTGTGGTCGACATCAACCCTGCCTCTTCTTTTTGCCCGCTTCCCGAGCGGTTGCTTTCACCGAAACGCCAGCCTCAGATTCCAGCCGTGCGACAGCCTCCTCGAGTCGCTGCAATCGGATTTGGAGTTGTGCCGCTTCAAATACATCGGCGCGAACATTAGCGACCGTGGCAATCAGTTGCGGCAGGTGTTGATCCCACCCCCTCACCAAGCGCTCGAGATCAACTTCAAGTGCATCAACGCGACTCTTCGTTCCCGATCCCTGTGGCGTTTCCCGCCGAAATGGCAGGCTTGCAGGGCCATGTCCGACCTTGGAGGCAAGGCCCATGGAGACCCGCATTGACCGGGTGAAGCGGGCGAGCCGCCGTTTCAGAGTGCTGTTGTCCAACGAAATCCACTCAGTTGATATAAAAATAGGTCAAGCGCGAAGCGGGTCCACCCATTTTCCGCTTGGCGAATTTCTTCCAGGAAAAAGCGATTAGCAGATCACCGACTGCGACGCCCGCATCTCATATAGGCGCTGCTATTATGCGGCTATGCTAAGCATAATTTGTGTCGAATGCGGCGGCACAGAACATGCCATAATAGCGAAATACGGGTGACCCTTGTGGAGGATGGCCGATCATCCTGTTTAGCTGCCTCGCCGTCGCGGCTAAGCGGTCCAGCAGTGCGCGTGGGAGCGATCTGTCTGCAAGCCGTAGGTTCCTAGTTCGCAATCACTCCATGGCTTATAAATTTTAGGCTGGATTGAAGATCGTAGCGACCATCTGCCGGGCGACTTCTTCATCACGTCCTTCCGTCTGATGGAGCGAGTAGATCGTTGCCCCTTGGCTGTCGGAATCAAGCGCGATCGCCGCGACATAGCTCCCGTCTTGAAGGTTCAGCCGAGCTACCACACCTAACGGAAAGGCGTTGGCGAGCATGAGGTAGGAACCATCGTTGAGGGCGTTTTGACAGTGATCCATCAGATTCGGTGAAGATTCAACGCTCCGCCCGTCGAGAAGCCGGCCTTCTAGAGGGTTCCGAGGAGCCGCCTTCTCGCGTGTTTTCAGGCTAAACATACCTGCGTCTCCCCTAGCTGCTCGTTTCCAGTTCGGTTGCACAATCCGTGATCGCTATGGGGTCACCCTCACGTACTAAATCGGCGCCTTGGAATTCCAGTTCACCGCCTAGAGAGCCTTGGGCGACGATGATTTTAAACTCCGCTGTTGCGGGCTCATGCCACTCATGGGTGAGCCGTACGGCGAACTCGCCGGGACGCTCTGGAGATTGGGTGAAGCTCGTGGTGGAGCTTGTGTGGCCCCATTCAAAACGCAGTCGATGCAGGGCTGCGTCTTTGTCTACGATGAACCGGGCGGTGATGGACCAGCGGCCCGGTCGTAGTCCTATGTAGGGGCCATATACGAGGGCTCGTGCTCGACCAGCCAACTCGACAATCCAATCCGGTCGGGAGGCGGACCTGTGGCGGTCATCGAACCGAAACACCTCGGGCTCCCAGCGTGCGGATGACTGGGGCGTATCCGGCCAACCCTGATAGAGCGCCAGCGCCTTCTGAAAGGCCTGCTCCGCCGTGAGGGGAGGCCATTCCTCTCGTGTAGTGGGAACGACGATCTCAATGTTTGGTCCGATGGTCACAGTCGGACGGGTAAAGCTATTGGGAAGGTAGACGGTGTCTCTAGGCAGAAGGGCGGAATTGGCCAAGATCAAGCTAGCGATCTGCAAGCCGCCTTCTGGCGCGGCGCCGAACAACGAAGCGCACTGAGCTGCAGACGTTGTAATATCGCCCAGTATGGCGACGGTCCAATCCCGTTTTATCTCGGTTACTAGAAGTGGGTCATGAGTGATGATGATCTTTGGGCGATCTGAGGCTGACAGCTGGGGGGGCTCGCCCCCATAGGGAATCGGCTCATATCCAGCGGATCTGATCCCGTCCGTTAGAGCGGCGTTCCACGGATGATAGGTTGCTGACGGAGTAACGACGACTACGCCGACGACACGCAGCCCAGCCTGATTATTCTCCGGTCCGCGTGTCGAGTCGTTGATCATGCTGCTCTGAGCCATTGATAAACATCAACAGCCTCCTGAATGTCGTCAAAGACCTTGGCCTTGCCGCCTTCTATAATCAGTGCCCGCTCACAATGGGTCGCGATGAGGTTTACGTCGTGCGAAGCCATTAGGAACGCGCGATCGGCCCGCCTGCTGAAGAGTTCTTCGTCACATTTGCGCTGAAACCGGGCGTCGCCGACGGAGACCAATTCATCGATCAGATAGCAATCGAACTCAACGGCTAGAGATATCCCGAACGCAAGGCGAGCACGCATTCCCGAGGAGTAGTGTTTGACGGGCATTCTGAGGGCCATCGTGCCCAGTTCGGCAAAATCATCGACCAACTCTAAGACGGCCCTGTAGTCGCGGCCGTACAGACGGGAGATAAACTTTAAGTTATCGATGCCGCTGGTGCTGCCCTGAAACCCACCACCGAAGCCAATTGGCCAGGATGCGGTCATTCCCCAGCGGATACTTCCCTGGGTGGGCTGGATCACGCCACCAAGCAGCTTGATAAGCGTCGATTTGCCCTGACCGTTGCGGCCCAGTATCGCTAGCCGGCCATTTCGGGCAAGATCGAAAGACAGTCCCGAAAAGGTGGGCCGGTGCGCGGTGTGGTATTTTAGGGACAGATCGGAAACCGAGAGACCAATGTCCGATGGCGTGGAGTTCATCAGGTCTGCCTGTGCTCCCGGACGCCGGCGTAGACTAGCCAGCCGAGGCCATACGCGAGAAGAGTTGAAAGGAAAATCGTCAGCAGCATAATCAACCTTTGAGGTTCGATCGCTTTGTCTGGTGTATTGGGGCGAACAATCCGTTCCAGATAGAGTTTCTGCCGTCGAGAATCCTGTTCGGCCGAAGTCAGGGCGGTCGTCGCTGCCGCAAATTCCTTGCCCGCAAGTTCGCGACGCATCATTAAATCTTCATAGACCCCGATCTGCGGAGCAAGCGATCCCGGCTCGCCGACGATCTTGGCGCGCTCGTCCGCGATCTGTCGCTCGTAGGAAGCGATGCGGCCGTTGAGGATCGGAAGCTGAGGGCTATTAGGGGCTTCGCTCATCAACTGGCTGCGTTCAGCGTTGAGGTTGGCCAGGGTCGAACGAAGGTTCGCTATTAGACTGCCGGATTCTCGTGCACTATTTTCGGGGTCGAGAAAGCGTCTTTGGGCTCTGAATTCCGCGATATTCGTTTGGGTGACGTCAACTTTAGCACGCGCGCGTTCCAACGCTGCCCGCGCCTCGATGATGGCGTTATTGGACGATCTCTCATTGAGAGAGTTGACTACGTTTTCGCCGCCGTCGAGCAGAGCATTCGCCACGGCAGATGCGTCGTTTGGGCTGAAAGCCTTAACGCGAAGCGTGCTGATGCCGGTCGATGAATCATAACCGACGGTCACGAACCGCTTCAAGCCGGAGAACTTGTCTTCTTCCGTATGGCCTTCCCAAAGCCGGGGTGAGCGAGAGAACATATCTGCATTGGGGGGGGCGAAGACCGACTTCACGTCGATGCGCTGTTCGAGGTAGTTCAAACCGTCACGCGAGTTGATGAACTCGTGCACAGCAAAGGAATCAGTCGCCGCAGGCGACAGTCCCACGCCCTGTAGTGCAATTCCGATCGAAGACGGCTGCGACTGGTTGGCGGACCTGACAGTAAAACGAGCCTCGGAAACATATTGGGGCGAGGCGATGCCGAAATAATAGATCGCGGCGATTAGAGTCGGAGCACCTACGACAATGAGTAACGACAGAGGGATTTTCTGCCACCATTTCCGCTCAGGAGCGGTCGGAAGACTCCGACCGGCCCCCACGTATTCCAGCTTGGTCTGGGTCATTCGTGTATCACAGGGTTAGGGGGCGTCATTATTCGATTTCTACGCGATTCTTGGAAATAGATATCAGGAGTAGACCCAGGACGTTCATCACAGTCGCTAAGGCCACGGCATAGGCCGGGTGGTAGTGGGTTTTTGTGAACTCACCAAATACCGAACTGCGGATCATTTCTATCCCATGCGCGAAGGGCAACAGCAGATAGAGCTCACGCCATTGGTAGGGTATCCACTCGACCATCACGAAAGCGCCGGACAGTGGGATCAAAAGATACGTCACTACAGGGACGATTCGTTCGATCACATCGAACTGCATGGCTAAGCCAGCCAACATTAGGCCAAACCCCATACCTACCCAGCCTAACAGGAACCAACCACAGTAAAGCAGCAGCAGATCATGCGGAGCGCCAATCTGTTGAAATGAGAACAAGGCTAAATAGACGAGGATGAAAGAGAGAGTTGCGCCAGCGAATTCAAGGAAATTCCGGCTCAGGAAGATATGAACAGCTGTGACATCACGATGGTGTAGGAGCCCAACGTTTGCCGCGAGCGAATTCATGGAAAAACTGACTAAGTGTCGGATTAGGACGATGGACGTATAACCCGTGAAGATAAAAGGCGTTGTTCGAAGGCCATGTTCATACTCAGGTTTCAGCAACGACCAGAGCAGAATGACCCCAACGCAGAACGCCAAAGGCTCAACAACCAGCCAGGCAAAGCCTAAACCGTCCCGGCCAAACCGGGTCGACAATTCCCGCATCATCAGAGCCCCTATGATCTTGACATGCTTGAGGGGCCTAGTCGTCATTGAAAAACCCACCCCAGGTGGGTGCTGGGAAAAGGCTGTATCGAGTCGCCATCAAGTTTAATTCGCCACGTCCTCATGCGGCCGGACCATACTGAATGTAATGACCCACGCAAGCCGAACTTGAACGGGGGGTGCGGTTGAAATCTTACCGGTCCAGGCGCTTATGGAAGCTCCTTGGAGGCTGCGGTATTGGCGTACGCGTGCTCCAGCATTTGACGAACAGTGTCGTCGAAAGGGCGCGTTGGTCGCCAACCGTATGTTTCTGAGAATCGTTCGAATCGACCTTCGGTGACAAGAATTTCGCCGGGCCGAAGCATCGCCCCTTCTTGCCGAACTTCGACGGGAGATCCGCGAACTTCGGCCAGCCGATCGACAATCGATTGCATCGTCCGCGTAACGCCTGAACCCACATTGAATGCGGCGAAGGCGGATTCCTGCGGGGGGTCATGCTTCATGACCGTTAAATAGGCCTCGATGATGTCCCCGATATCCGTAAAGTCTCGGCGTGCCTGGAGGTTTCCGACGGCGATGGGCCCCGATTCTCCAGCGGAGAGAGCCGCCACGCGCAGTGCGAGCGCAGGAACAACGAAGCGGGCGTCTTGCCCAGGGCCTGTGTGGTTGAATAGCCGCAAGGATGTGGCTTTAAGGGCGGGTCCGGCTAGATCATTGAGAGCCAGTTCACATGCGGCTTTGGTTCGTCCGTAGACGGAGCGTGGTGAGAAGCCGGCATCCTCATCGCATGGTCCATGATTGAACTGCATCCCGTAAACCTCGGAGCTTGAGGCAAAGATGAAGCGAACAGCACGCCCTTTCCGTTCTCCAAGCTTTCGACCAGCCTCGGCCAACGCTCTAGTGCCATCGAAATTGGCCCGCCAAACGGCGTCGGGCGAATGAGAGCCGTGTCCGACAGACGACTGGGCGGCCAAATGCACGATCATGTCGGGAGCGAACGTTTCGACAATTGCGTGAGTGGCGGCTTCATCAGCAAGATCAATCGCGGGGCCGTCCCCCCGCCCCGTCGGGCCGCGAACGGCCAGGATATCGGCCTGAGGCATCGCTGTCGGAAGCCCGGCCAGAAGGTGACGGCCGACGAACCCTGAAGCGCCTGTGATGAGAACTTTCACTCTGTCGCAAGCTCGGACATTTTTATGCGGGCCTGTGTTTTGGTCGCGTTTCGGTCCGAGCTTAGGCGCGCCAGCCGTGACGTACCAGGTCGGCATCGACCATTTCTTGGATCATCTCTTCCATGGTTATCATCGGTTTCCAACCGAGGGTGTTGGTCGCCTTTGCCGGATCTCCCAACAGGACATCCACTTCGCTTGGACGGAAGAAGCGAGGGTCTATAGTGACATAATTATCGGCCTTGAGGCCGACGTGATCAAAGGCCACGGTGATCATGTCTCGCACGGTGACGGTCCGTCCGGTAGCCACGACATAGTCGTCGGCCACATCATGCTGCAGCATCGCCCACATCGCTTTAACATAGTCCTTAGCGTGACCCCAGTCGCGCTTGGCGTCAATATTGCCCATCGGCAGCTTGTCCAGCTTGCCAAGCTTGATCTGCGCCACCGCATCGGTGACCTTGCGAGTGACGAACTCCAGGCCTCGTAGGGGCGACTCGTGATTGAACAGGATGCCCGAGCAAGCGAACATGTCGAAGCTCTCGCGATAGTTCACGGTCATCCAGTGGCCCATGAGCTTGGCGACGGCATAGGGAGACCGAGGGTAGAAGGGCGTTTTTTCGCTCTGCTGCGGCTCCTGAATGAGGCCGTACATTTCGGATGAGGACGCCTGATAGAAATGGGCCTCGGGCGCTTCGAGGCGAACTGCCTCAAGAACATTGACTACGCCAACGCCAGTGACCTGTGACGTCAAGCTGGGCTGGTCCCAGGAGGTTTTCACGAAGGATTGTGCAGCTAAGTTGTAGACCTCGTCCGGTCGGTGTTCTCGGATGATCCGGGCCATGCCGCCCAAATCGAGAAGATCCCCGTCCACCAATTCGACCTGGTCCGTGATGCCCAGCCAATCCAGTCGGTGCGTCGCGACGCCGAAATGACTCGACCGGCGAACGACGCCGACGACCTTGTAGCCCTTTTCAAGCAGCAGTTGCGCCAAATAGGCGCCGTCTTGGCCTGTGATACCGGTCACAACTGCGCACTTCTTCATCATTGCCTAAGGCTCCAGCTTTAGCGAGAAGCGTGAAATAGAGGGCAAGCGCGTCGCTAGACAACAGAAATTTGCTGACAAGCGCATTTGGCGCACGCTGAGTGTGACAGGCGCGGATAGTTCGCTGGGCGTGCAGGGGGGCGACTCCGACACTTGATAACGCTGTGCTCGTTCTGCTAGTGCGAGGGCCTCAAATTCAGGATTGATGGGGCAAACGATCGTGAAAGCGGTTCTATTGGCTGGCGGTCTAGGCTCTCGCTTAGGCGAGGAGACCGACACTAAGCCGAAACCCATGGTCAATATCGGTGAGCGCCCGATACTTTGGCACATCATGAAAATGTATAGCAGTCATGGCGTCAATGACTTCATTGTGTGCCTTGGTTACAAGGGTTATGTCATAAAAGAGTATTTTGCTAACTATTTTCTTCACACGTCTGATGTGACGATTGATGTTGCGCATAATAGTCTTGAGATTCATAGGAACGCTGCCGAGCCTTGGAGAATCACTCTGGTCGAGACTGGGGCCGATTCTATGACCGGAGGGCGATTAAAGCGGGTCGCTCCCTATTTGAAGGACGAAGAAGCGTTCTGCATGACCTATGGCGACGGTGTCGCCGATCTGGACATCACTGCTTCTATCGCTTTTCACAAGGCGCATGGCCGACTTGCCACCTTGGCGGGCGTCCGACCGCCCGGCCGTTTCGGAGCCCTGACCCTCACTGGGGCGGCGGTCGATTCGTTCGAGGAGAAGCCTGTCGGTGATGGAGCCTGGATCAACGGCGGATTTTTCGTGCTGTCGCCGAAGGTCATCGACTACATTGAAGGCGATGCCACCATTTGGGAGCAGGAGCCGATGCGTCGTCTCGCCCGAGAGGGCGATCTCCACGCCTTCTTCCATGATGGCTATTGGCAGTGCATGGACACCTTGCGCGACCGGCGGACGCTCGAAGGGCTATGGGAGTCCGGCAAGGCGCCGTGGAAGACGTGGTGAGTCGGGCGGACCGGGAGGCGTTCTGGCGCGGCAAAAGAGTTCTTCTGACCGGGCATACTGGCTTCAAAGGATCTTGGCTGGCGTTTGCGTTGCATCGCTGGGGGGCGGAAATCCACGGCTTGGCCTTGGCCCCCGAGGGTGAGGCGAACTTGTTCAAGGCTGCTGAGCGCGCAGGTGCCTTCGCTTCATCAGTTATCGGCGACATTCGCGATCGGCAAGTGGTGGACGCCGCGCTCGAAAAGAGCGGTGCGGAAATCGTGTTCCACCTTGCGGCCCAGCCCTTGGTGCGTCTTTCTTATCGGGATCCGGTCGGCACCTATTCCACAAACGTGATGGGCACGGTTCATGTTCTGGACGCCGTCCGGCGCGCCATAGGCGTTAGGGCCGTGGTCGCTGTGACTAGCGACAAATGCTACGAGAATAATGAATGGTTTTGGGGCTATCGTGAGAACGAGCCGATGGGCGGTTATGATCCCTACAGCAACAGCAAGGGATGCTCAGAACTGGTCGTGAGCGCCTTTCGGAATTCCTACTTCCGCGATGCTGGCGTCGTAGGTCTCGGTTCCGGTCGGGCTGGCAATGTGATCGGCGGCGGGGATTGGTCGGAGGACCGCCTTGTGCCGGACCTCATTCGCAACATTCTGGCTGGCCAGGAGGTTCCGATCCGGAATCCCCTGGCGGTTCGTCCATGGCAACATGTACTGGAGCCTCTGTCCGGCTATATCGCCTTGGCGGAACGCCTTTACGCCGAGCCCTCCGGACCAATGGCGGAGGGCTGGAATTTTGGTCCTGGCGCATCGTCAGAACGGACAGTTCTTGATGTCGTCAACAGTGTCTGCTCCGCCTGGGGCGACGGCGCAGCATGGCGACGCGACGGGGGTGCGCACGTTCATGAAGCTGGTTATCTCAAGTTGGATTCATCCAAGGCTCGACGGCTTTTGAAATGGGAGCCGGCTTGGAATTTCGACCAGACGATCCAAGCCACCGTCAGTTGGTACAAAGCGGAGGCCGCGGGTAAGGACCTCGTCGCTTTTACCGAGAAACAAATCTCCGATTACTTCGCTACGTCGTCGGCGCAACTGGAAAAGAACTAATGTCTACCGAAGGCAAGTCCGCTGCTGAGCTGCGGCGAGAAATTCTCGCGCTTACCGCCGAGTATGCGAAAATGGCGCACGCGCCGAAACCCTTTGTGGCCGGCGAGTCTCCGGTGCCTGTCGCGGGCAAGGTGTATGATCACACCGACATGGTTTCTCTCGTAGATTCTTCACTGGATTTCTGGCTCACCACCGGTCGTTTCAACACGGCCTTCGAAGCGCGTCTGGGGCAATTCCTCGGCATCCGTAAGGGCGTTCAGACGGTCAACTCGGGTTCTTCGGCCAACCTCGTGGCCCTGACCGGCCTCACCTCGCACATACATGGCGATCGCGCCCTGAAGCCAGGTGACGAAGTCATCACATGCGCGACCGGCTTTCCGACCACGGTCAACCCATCTCTCCAGAACAATCTGGTGCCTGTGTTCCTCGACGTCGACATCCCGACTTACAACATGGATGTCTCCAAACTCGAAGAAGCGATCTCTCCCAAAACCAAAGCGATTATGGTCGCCCACACTCTCGGCAATCCGTTTGACCTCGGAGCGATCATGGCGGTCGCGGAGAAGCACAATCTTTGGTTGGTCGAGGATTGTTGCGACGCTCTAGGCGCAACTTACGATGATAAGTTGGTCGGCACCTTTGGGGATGTCGGCACTGTCAGCTTCTATCCCGCCCACCACATCACCATGGGCGAGGGCGGCGCCGTGTTCACGCGGGATCCTGCAGTCCGTCGCGCCATGGAATCAGTCCGTGACTGGGGGCGGGACTGCTGGTGCGAGCCGGGCATGGACAACACCTGTAAGCGGCGTTTCGACTGGCAGTTGGGGGACCTGCCTTACGGCTATGATCACAAATACACCTACTCACATCTCGGCTATAATTTGAAGATCACCGACATGCAGGCGGCGGTCGGTCTGGCTCAGATGGATCACCTGGAATCCTTCATTAAGGCGCGTCGGGACAACTTCAATTATCTCAAGGCTGGTCTGAAGCACCTTGAGGAGTTCCTGATCCTTCCTGAGGCGACCGCCAACAGCGACCCCTCCTGGTTCGGCTTCTTGCTGACCCTGCGCCAGAGCGCGCCGGGAGGCGGACGTGACGCCATGGTCAAGATGCTGAACGAAAAGAAGATCGCTACGCGCCTTCTGTTCGGCGGCAACCTGTTGCGCCAGCCTTACATGAAGGACCGTGAATATAGAGTCGTTGGGAATCTGACAAACGCGGACGTGATCGTCGATCGTACGTTCTGGATCGGCGTCTATCCGGGGCTGACGACCTTGCATCTCGACTATATGATCGAAACGATTAGCGGTTTTTTCGATGCGAAGCCCTAAGCGCCCATTGTCTCTTGGCGTGAGGCCTTAAAGTGCGGGCGCTGGTAACCGGCGGTAGCGGCTTTATAGGCGGTCGCCTTCTCTCTCGCCTGCTTGATGATGGACATGAGGTGACCGCGCTCATCCGCGGTGAGCCGGCCGGTCGTCTCGACCCTCGTGCGAAGGCCGCTCGCATCGACGCCCCAGCTTCGCTTGCCAATATCGTCGCATACGCGGCCCCAGACGTGGTTTTCCACGTGGCTTCAGCGGTTGTCATCGAACATTCGCCGGAAGCCATCGCCGACATTGTCCAGGCTAATGTGACCTTTCCGACCCAGCTATTGGATGCGATGGCGCGCAATGGCGTTAATCGTTTCGTCAATACTGGCACGTCATGGCAGCATCATGACGGCGGCGTACTGTATCTAGCAAGTAACCTCTACGCCGCAAGTAAGCAGGCGTTTGAGGACATCGCCGCTTTCTACAATGACGCTCACGGCATCGGAGTCGCCAACCTGAAACTTTTCGACGTCTATGGCCCCTCTGATCCGCGCAGCAAGATTATCCCACTGCTGCTGCGGGTTCTGCGCCATGGCGATCCTCTCAGCATGAGCCTGGGCGAGCAGGTCCTCGACATGGTCCATGTGGATGATGTGGTCGAAGCGTATCTGGCCGCCGCGACCTGGCTGAAGGACAACCCGGGGGAGCAGGCGACATTCGCCGTCCGGTCCGGTGAGAGCTATCGGCTCAAGGACATCGTTGCCGTCTTCGAAGAGGTTGCTGGCGTGGCCTTGCCGATTCAATGGGGCGGCCGACCTTATCGCGACCGCGAGGTCATGACTCCGTGGGTCAATGATACGCCTGTTCCCGGCTGGCAGGCCCACGTTTCCCTTCGCGAGGGTCTTGCAGGGGTCCTGGAAGCCCACAGGCTCGGTATGCTCGCGGACCAGGTTTCAACGGCCCAGCATCCGGTGCATCCATGACGCCTATCGAAGTCGCGCGCGTTCTCGACTTCCTGGCTGACGGAATCGACGTCTTGCGGCCAGACGACTGGCCGGAAATCGGTCCAGGGACGGCCGAAAGTCGCGAAATTCGTCTTTCGATCCGGGAAAGCTCGCTGGCGGAGGCGATAGAGCGGCGGCTTGCGAATCCGAAGCTCTGTTGGGCCGACGGGGTCCTTATTGCGGTGGCGCATGATTCCGCAAATGCGCATCGAGCTGAGGGCAGGCATTCCCAGGCGAGGGCGGATTTCCAGCGTGTAGTCGAACTGAGTCCGCACGATTATAACGTCCGAGTGGCGCTATCTGCCTATGCGGATCCCGTTACCGAGCATCAGATCATTTATGACCTGCTGCGACCGTTTATGGACGTATATCGTCGCGAGCCAGGCATCTATGCAGATGCCCTCGATCGGCTTGCCCGCGCGGCGGTGACGGGAGGCGACCTTGTCGCGGCGAGCCAGACCGTAGGCTCTTCAGGGCCCTATTCGGAACGGCTGGCCCTGCTGACAACGGCCCCAGCCACTGAGCCAACCTCCGTGGCGGAAACGCTTCTGGACCATGCCATCTTGGCCATGGACGAGTGGACACAGATCGATTGCCTGGAGAAGGCTCTGGCGTCTGTTTCCCACCAGCAGGCTGCAACGGCCAGCTTCCTGACGCGCGCAGTCTTCTGCGCTAGAGTTTCGCGGCATCACAATTGGGCCAGACCTTACCGCGCCTGTTGCCGGGCGGTGGCGCGCGCTCTGGCCTGCGGAGCTCCTTCCGGTATTCTGGTCGAGGAATGGACTGCGCAGGGCTTACCGATGGAAGCCCTCGTCGCTCTCAACCAGATGGCGTTGATCGATCCGGCAGGGGGCGTGACGACGACGTCTCTCGCCGCGGACGTTTGGCTTCTGGCGCTCGAACGTCCACCCGTCCGATCGACGTCAGCCGCGCCCTCAGCGGCGACCGAATGGGCCCGGCTGTGGCGGGCGGGGGAGTTTGCACAATTTCTCCGGGTGACGCCCCATGGCGGGGTAGGAAAGCCGAAAAGCGCCATCTGGCAAGCCATAGCCGGTCTTCGGCGCGCTGCTCTGGCTGTGTTGGACACGCCGCGCACTGCCGAAATGGTGGATTTGTGGTTCTTCATCACGTGGCATGAAGACCCCTATCAGTTACTCAGCCTTCTGAGCGCCCTGTCTGGCGATCACATCGTGCCGATCGTATCCATCGGGGGTGATGGCTTGCCGCCGAACCTCGGCGTGACGAGCATTCCCCTGATGCTTGATCGCTTCCAGTTCATCTTTAACCCGACGGTGGTCTGGGGCGGCCAACGTCTGCTGTTCCAAAACCTGTTCCTGGCGCTCAAAGCTTTCGGGGAGCGGGCCTCGGACGGCGATAGATTGCAGGTCATCTGCAATCGCACCTATCCACTTCTGCCGCCGTCCGAGATTTGCGCCCTTCTGGCGCGTTCCGATTTCACCGAACGTTTTCCGGGCTTGGCTGCTCCGCCGATCTGGCATCAGGAGTGGCCGCCCGAGCTTGTTGAGGATCTGCCTGCACTGTTCGATGACGCCATGGGCGCCGTCTTCAAGAACTGCGACGGAAAGCCGTTCCACGCTTTCTCGACCTACAAAGGAATCTTCGACAGCTCCGATTTCCGTAAGGATCAGGTGGCGTTCAATTTCTCGCCCGGCCCGCTTCCTATGTCGGACAGAAATAGATCGTTTTCCCATAATTATTCGATATCCGGATATGCGGCGGATATGCGGTGGATGTCCTTTGGGAGATTGATGGAGTTTGTGGATGTCTCGTCTGAGGCCATGGCCACCTATAGTCGTAGACTCCATCCGGTGGTGGAGCGGTGGGTTCACGGGGTTCTTTCGTCACATAATCTTCGGACGGGAGATCCCTTTATTCTAACGACGCCCAAACTCGCCCGTGAGGTTCACGCCAACCCCGAATGTTTTGAGCTGTTTTCCGCGATGAACTTGGGGTTCGGCCCGGAGATGAATTTCTTCGACACCGTGGCGATGACGCCGAAATACGGTTTAGCCGGCCACGCGGAGCACCTTTACCTTCGAACCGCGACCGGCCTGGCGTTGGATTCGGATCTCCGGACTGCGTCCCACGCGGCGGACGTCGAGAAGAGACTGTTCATCCGCAAGACGAATCCGCTAGGATCAGCACTCACCGAGTTCTTTGCCAAAAAGATCGAGGCTGATCGCGGACATGCGGACTACTATGTCGCGCTGATCGGAAATCAGCGGACCGGTGCTCCGACAGCGAAGCGCTGGACGCCCAGGGATCTGCTGGAAGATATCCTGCCGGGGCTTGTCGCTGAGTTGCGGGACCTGTTCAGCGAGCCGTTCGCCCGAATCGTGTTTCTGGCGGAGGGGATGCTCGAAACTGCGGACGGCGTGAGGATGGGTGACTGGTCTTGGACGGCGTCCGGGGCGCTCGAAATCGTTTTCCTCAACAAGGATTGGGGTGTGAAACGCTATGGCGCTCTGACGGCGAACGGCCGGCGGGTGACGCTACCGCCAGAGGAAGTCGTTTCTAAATATACCGGTTGGGGCGTGTTTCTCGACATTGACGTTTTCGCTCTGCCGTCGGCCCGGACGGATGTCATGCCTGTTATCGATAGTGATTGCTGGCGGGATGCGCTTCTAGCGCCGATCGTCTGTACCGGAGCCTCCCGGATGGAAGTCGCCCTGCTCGGAGCGTTCACAGCGGAGGAGGTGCTGGACCCTCCGGGTTTGTGGGCGCGCCACGACTACCGCTTTCACCAATTGCGTCGACTGTCGAAGAGGATATACGTCCTTATGGACATTGACGGCGCGCCGGTGGTGGGTCGTCTACGGCAGGTAGCGTACGGGGATTCCCGCGCGGCGCCTGTCTTGGATTTCGGAGGATTCGACACCGAGGACGACTGGCGACAGGCCGCCGAAATCTCGCCGGCGGAGGCCGGAATCACCTTCGGGCGGGCAAATTGCGTGGGGGAGTGGACCCTGTACCTTCTGGATAGCGACGTCTCCTTTGAGCTAACGCGCGACAGTCGGATCAGAACCTCGGACGGCGAGACCGGCATCTGGGTCCTGCGCGAGCAGACCTTATGGATCGTGGGTCTTTCGCAAGCACCCTTGATCGTCGTCAGCCAGTTTGTCTGGACGGACAACGTGTGGACTTTGAGCGGGTGGTGTTCGCGCGGGCTCGGCGACCTCACATCATTTTCCCTAAAGCCGCTGAACTAAGCGGACGGCGGCGAAACGGAGAGAGCAGATTGAAGAAGCCGATCAAATCAATCGAGGCGCCTGCCGCGGTTTCCGGGGCCGTGCTGGAGGGCGTCGCCGTTCCGGTCAGCGCCAGGAACGCCTTTGCTGTCATCCATACCTGGCCTGATCTGAAGAATGCTGAATACGAGGTGCTCCAACGGATTCTCAGCGCTGCGGAAAACATCGGCGCGGATGCGATCGTCATTGATGACAACGGCAAGGTCCTTTGGGCCGGTCAGGATTCTGCGGCTAGCCCCGGTAAAGCGTTGAATGCAGATCTCGTGGAATTCGTTCTTTCGCTGCACTTCCTGTCGCCACGCGTGATTGACAAGTATTCTTACTATGCAATTTGGCAGCCAATTGAATTCTATCATGATTTTGGATATCACGGCAGTATAGCCAAGTTCGCAACCCATCTGGATCTGATATCATGCGCATCTGATCTGGCGGACGCCCATGCGCTGAACATCTTTTCGGCGCTGGGCCGGCAGCCTCCGCTGCCGCTGCCGCAGATGTACCACACCTTACCGGAGCCCTTTCTGGAGCCGCGAATCAGCAACAAGTCGCGCCTGTTCTACATCGGCATCAACTGGGAGCGGTTGGGCCGTCCCAAAGGCCGGTTCCACGATGTGTTGAACGCTCTCGACAGCAAGGATTTGCTGGACATCTATGGCCCTGAGAAGCTCCACGGGGTCGCGCCTTGGGCTGGCTTCGAGAGCTATCGGGGCGAACTTCCGTTTGACGGCCTGAGTGTGAAGGATGCGATCAATCGGGCCGGCATCTGTCTGGCGCTCTCGTCCCTGCCGCACAAGAACGCCGGCATCATGAGTAACCGCCTGTTCGAGGGGCTAGCCGGCGGCGCCGCCGTGATCGCCACGCCCAATCCTCTGATCGACAAGCTGTTCAAGGACGTCGTCTATCTGGTCGATGACACTCGGGGCGAGGAAATCCTCGGCCAGCAGGTTCTGCAAGCTCTGCACCGAATCCGGGACCGGCCTGAAGAGGCGCGTGAGCGAGTGCTCCTCGGCCAAAATATACTGCGTGAGAAATGCTCACTCGAGGGCAGTTTGAGCGCGCTGCTCGAGGAGACCAGGGGCCGGCAGCAACATTTTCAGTCAATTTTTCTGACCGACGCCAGCGTTACGGTCATCCTAGATGCACGCAAGGCGGCGATCGAGGACGTTCGCGAGCGGTTGGGTGAGTTGTCGCGCCAGGTTCGCGCTGCGATCAATCTGCACATCGTCTGTGACCGGCGTTTCGCCAAACATCATGAGGCCGAACTGATCGTCGGATCGGGGGCTGTAAAATTCGTGACCCTTCATACCGGCCAGTTCAGTTCCGACAGCGCCCGCTTTGACGGGGTGCCCACCCGAAATGACCGGATGGGACCTCTACTCAAGCCAGTCCTAGCGGTTCCAACCACGCCGCTGGTCGCCTTCCTCGATGTGCGCGACAGCCTGTTCTCGGATCACTTTGCAAGTTTGGCTAAAACCTTGAGCGATCAGCCGGAAGCGATGTTCGCCTGTTCAGGCATGATCAGCCGCTCTCGTGACCTGGCTGGTGAGCAAAAATGTCGGTTCGAGAATGCGCAGTTTACGGACATTCCTTCCCTTCTCCTAGCGACGGGCGACAATCAGTCGGGACGGTTCCTGTACCGTACCGCGTTGACCCAGACGGCTCCCGAACATCTCCTGACGCTACTGGACGGCGAAACGCACAACTATTTCCGCCTGGCCGCCGCGGTCTCCGGCCCGCTCGCCCAGAGCAACTACACAAGCTACGTTTACGAAGAGAGCTTGGTGGTCGCGATGGAGGGCGAAGAGCCCGTCGAGCAGCAGCGGCAGTACATCCGCGACGCCTTCGCCCGGGACCCGCGCTGGCTCATGATGCTGGGCACGCATCGTGACATTCCACAAGCTGTCTATTCAACCGGTCCAGCCACTCCGATCCGTTGGACGGACTATTCCGCGCCTTTCGAGATCACTCACCAAATCCCCCTCGGCCGTCGTCTGTCGGCTGCGGCCGGCGGCACGGCGCTGCCTTATTTGATGAACGGCTTCTCGCCGCCCGAGGCCGAGCACAGTTGGCTGGCCGGCGAACGCGGGGTCGTCTCCTTCTCCATCGGGGCCGCCGCCAAGGCGAGTTTTGAGGATCACGAACTCGTCCTGCGGGTCCGGGGAAGACGATCCGTGGAGACGGGCCGCGAGCAACACTGCCACGTGGCCATCAACGGCAAGTTCGTCGCCTACCTGCGCGTTCCCGAACACGAGACAGAAGTCCACGTCCCGATCCCGCCGATGGCCCTAAGGGGCGCGCGCAATGTTCAGATGGAAATCGTGCCAGACCATTCGGAGCCCGTACTGGATGAGAATGGAACGATCGTCGACCCGCGGCGTCTGAGCATCATGCTACGCAGTATGATCTTGATCCCCCGCTCCTTCGCGCCGCCGATGTTCGGTGTCGGGGAGATTTACAAGACAATTGAAGGTGAGCGAGGCGCTGAGGCCCTGGCCCAGGGTTTTCACCTGCCGGAGCCCAATCTCACTTGGGTGGCGGGCGCAAAGGGCGCGCTGCGGTTCATACTCGACAGTCAGCCTGTCCGGCCGCGCCTGGTCCTGCGTCTGAGCGGCCGCAATTCGGTAGTGGGCGGCACCCCTCAGAAGGTGGCGGTCAAGGTCGGCGGTAAAAGGGAGGGTGTTTTCATCCTTAAGGAGGGCATGCACGACTACGCAATTGATCTGGCACCGGAGCAGACTGCGGTTTCCAGTCTTTGGGTAGAAGTGGAAGCTCACCACGCCGAGGCTGTTTTTGATGAAAGCCATAATGTGGTTGACGGTCGGCTACTCGGCGTGGCGATTGGCGGCGTGGGCGTTCTGGAGAGGGGCGAGGGATGGCGAGCGGTCTCTCTTGAGAGTGCCGAGAGCGACGAGGGGTCGGGAAAAGGAACTGGGACATGATAGTTATAACGGGCGCAAGCGGCGTACTGGGACACGCACTCGCCGACCATCTGAGAGCGACCGGGGAAGAGGTCGTGGCCCTGTCCAGTGCAGATGTGGATCTATGCGATAGCGCAGCGACGACCGCATACATGAAGGAGTTCACGCCGAGGATCATCTTCCACGTTGCCGGCCGTGTTCACGGCCTGGGCGGCAACAGCAAGTACCCGGCTGAGATGTATTTCGATAATATCCGCATTAATAGCAACGTCGTGCACGCGGCCCATGAATGCGGGGCGAAAAAGATCGTGGCGGTCAGCACCATCGCCATTTATTCGTCGGACGCCCCTCGGCCCGTTAGCGAGGCTTCAATTTGGGAGGGCCGCCCTCACGCGTCCGAAGCTGCCTATGCACAGGCCAAACGCTCGATGCTTGCTCAACTCGAGGCTTATGAAGCTCAGTACGGATTGGCCTATGCCTATCCTATCATGACCAACATCTATGGTCCCCATGATCGGTTCGACCCCCGCTACGGTCATGTGGTTCCGTCGCTTGTGGCCAAATTCCATGCCGCCGCGCGAGATGGTGGGGCGGTGGGGGTCTGGGGCACGGGGACCGCAGAACGTGACTTCATCTATTCCGAGGATGCTGCCGTGGCCCTGGCGATGATCGGCGAACACCATGAAGGACCAATCAATGTCGCGACCGGCGGAACGGTCCGTATTCGCGAGGTGGTGGAAACTCTTCAGGCCATCAGCGGTGTCGATGTGGTCGAATGGGATTCAACCAAGCCTGACGGCCAGATGTTGCGCAACTACGACGTTTCGCGGTTGAATACTCTAGGCTTTTCTCCCAAGGTCTCACTTCAGGAAGGCCTGAAGCGGACCTACGATTGGTATTCCGAAGCCCACCCCGACATTCGAGTCTAGCATAGCTATGCCTCGAAGCGCGTTCCGGTCGCTGATCCCGGAGAGAATGTCTCGGAGTTTTGGTGCCTTAATGAATCGACAGCGACGCGTGACGCGGGCCGTACTGAGACGATTGAACCCGCCAACAGCCTCGATTGGAGATGGCGGCGGAACCCGCTCCCTTGCTGATCTGCGATCTCTGGCCGATCAGGCGCGATCGAGGCGCGACTACAATGCGGATGCCTTTTATCGTCGTCTGTTGTGCGGTCTGGAGCCTGACCGGGCTGGCAACTGGGCCCAGTATGCTCATGCCTTGAAGGAGATCGGTTTTCATGAGCGTGCGCGGGTCGCCTATCTAAAAGCGATCGATTTGGGTGGCTCTAGGGCCGAGCTGGAGATCCACTTGGCTCACGTCGCCAAGTTTCAGGGCAATTTAGAACAGGCGGATGCGGCGTTCGTTCGAGCATTCGATCTCGGTTACGCGGATTCAGAGAGTATAGCCTTTGAGCGTAAGTTGCTGAGGCTGGTTGGAGCTGTACGGCAATCTCAACCAGCTATTAGGGCTCCGTCTTTGCGTGTTTTTCTCTCTGTACCGGGGGGAGCGGTAAGTGAGGGGACACGCAGTAGTCTGGCGGCTGGCCTGGGTCATGGCGATTACTCCTATGCGTTTGCTATGCGAGGTTTTGTCGATGCCTTGACGGCTATGGAAATTGACCACGAGGTCATTCAGCATCCGGAATATATCTCGGATATCCGCAAACGCTCTGACGCGCGCCAAAACATCCATCTCAGCTTCTATCCACCGGAGCGCATGCGTCTGCTGAAAGGCGCCTACAATATAAATTGCTTCGCGTGGGAGTTCGATCGGCTGCGTAGCGAGACCGAGGAACTGTCGGCGCATCCGTTTGCATCCCAGGCGCGCATGCTGAACCTCGCCGATGAAATCTGGATGCCTTCAGCCCATGGCGTCAAGGCGGTGCGTTCCGACGTTACGGTTCCAGTCTACGAGGTTCCGGCGCCGGTCCTCCACAACATCATGCAGGCGCCTCGCGCGGGTCGCGCTGACGTCTATAGCCGGCAAAAGGTGGTACGACGGTTAAACCAGGTCGCGTGGCGGCCTCTGGCCATCCTGCCGCGCATTCAGCCCCATATGAATTTTGGATCGAAGGCGCGCGAGCTCCGTCTTCCGGCCTTGTTCGACACCTATTTCCAAGGGGAGGCACCGACTATATTCGTTAGTGTCTTCAACGCTCACGACTATCGCAAACAGATCGCGCCCATGCTGCGAGGCTTCATCGAGCTAACGCGAAACCAGCCCAACGCCATCCTGCTTTGCAAGGTCACGACTGTTGATAGAGGGTCTGAGATCAACGATGTGCTGTTTCGTGAGCAACTCCTAGAGCTTGACCGTCTCACTCCCCCGCTCATCAGTGAAAAGATTTGGCTGACACGGGATTTGCTTACCCGCGAGGAGATGGTGGCTCTGTATGACGTGGCGGACTACTACGTCTGTACGTCGCACGCAGAGGGCCAGAACCTGCCATTGATCGAGGCAATGGGTCGTGGCGTGGTTCCTGTCTCGACCGACGGCACTGCTATGGACGCCTATATCGATTCCGAAACTGCGGTGACCATTGCGTCCGAACATCGGCCGTTTGGCCGCAGGTTGACAGCGCGTTATGGCCTTTACGGAATCCAGACGAACTTCACGACACCGGAAAAGGTTTGCGACGCCCTGACTCGAGCGCAGAGCCTTTCTGATACGGACTATGCTTCGCTCTCGCAGGGTGCTTTGGAGCGGGTTAAGGCGCTCTATGGTCTGGACCGGTTCGCCGCAACCTTCCAGAGTCTGACCAAACGCCTCGGCATCCCCGGAGAACTGGAACAATGACAAAGGCCTTTCTGGAGGTGGGGGGGCTATTCGAGGACAACTGGACCGGTATCGGTACGGTGATCGCCTCAATCGCGGTCCGAGCGTTGGAAGACCCGTTGATCGATTGGAGTTTCTGCTACGAGACGCTTCGGATTCCAGATGATCGTATCCGGGAGTTGCTTGATCAGCGTTCGGGTCTCGGTAGTATTGGGTTGCTGGCTGGCCGCGTCTGGGAGGCGTCCGAAATTTCACCGGCCGAAGCTGCGGACGCGGTAGGGATCTATCCCAACATCAAGCCGATGCACCGATTCTTCGGTCACGAAGCCTCAATCGTATACGATCTCAGCCCTATTCTGACGCCTGAGTTCCACAGCGCCGCCAACATCGGCCATTTCGCCAATCGGATCCGCGGCGACATGGAATCTTCCGATCATGTCTTCTGCATATCGCAGGCGACCTTGTCGGATGTTCAGGCCTATTTCCGTCTTCCCGATGAACAGGTCTCAGTCATCGAGATGGGGGTGGCTTTCGATCCCGCCGACGTTTCCGCCGGCTTGGCGAGCCTGTGGGGGAGGACTGCCGAGCCCTATGTCGCCATCGTCGGCACGTTGGAGCCCCGCAAGAACGGCGCTTTGATGTTTGAGTATCTGGCGCAGAATCCCAGCTTCGCATCGCGCTATCGTGTTGTGTTCATTGGTCGGGATGGTTGGCTCGAAGAAAAGGAACGACTGCTCGATCTGCTTGGGCGTAGTGGCGTCGATCCTAGTCGCGTCACCTTCACAGGCTACGTGAGCGACGCTGAGAAATTAACTCTCATGTTGAACAGCGCCTTTTGCGTATATCCATCACGGTTTGAAGGTTACGGTCTACCCGTGCTTGAAGCGGCGGCGCTCGGCAAGGTGACCGTCTGCTCAAATAGCTCAAGTCTGCCGGAAGTAGCGCCCGAGGCATCCATCTTCTTCGACCCGCTGGACGTTTTTGATTTTTCGCAAGCCATGCGGATCGCTGAACTGCGGGCGGCCCAGACGCGCTCGTCGCAGCAGGCGCTAGAGGACATAATGCTACGCGTGGAACCGTTGAGCTGGGATCGCGCCTATCGGCCAATCGCCGAGTGGGTGAGGACGCGGAAATGATTCAAGACACCCAAGTCTATGCGCGCGTCGCTCTGTTTGAGGTGTCGTCGCAGACGGATCGGCTGTGCGGCATTGCTCCACCGCGCGCCGGGATCAAGCCGACGGCTCTTCGGCTCCAAGCGGGATCGGATCTCATAAGCGTGGTGCGCGCAAGTCGGTTCTCTGCAGATGCCGCAACGCGCGGTCTGCGTTTTGGATGGTGCGGCTTCGAACTGCCCGGCCTTGCACAAGCCTTAGCTATCGGATCTGACGTCACGGTACGATGCCAGGCCTCGGGCGATGTCCTTGCGATCCTGAAATTGGGGCCGGAAGTGTTCGATGCGGCCGTCCAGCAGGTTGCGACGATGGATATTGCAGGGGTGATGAATTTGGGGGCGGCGGGAGAGCGCGCCGAAGTGGAACAGATCCTTCCCTTCGCGATCGACCACAAGAACCGGCTCGGCTTTCACTCCTTTATCGAGGCCACCTATCAAATGATTGTAGGCCGTCTCCCCACGGACGCAGAGCGCAAGAAAATCGAGCCGAAGGTCGAGTCTGACGAAGGGGTCGAAAAATTGTTGCGCAAGCTGCTAAGCGGCTCCAATGGAAGCAATGGTCCGCTTCCGCTGCCCGGACCGTTCCACTCTGCCTTCCGTTACGACCGCGGGCTGCTCCGCTAAACTTTGGGGACGCCTCGATGTCGCTTGTCACGATCGATTCGCTCGAGCTGGTCACAGCTCTTTATGAACATATTCTCGGACGCCAGCCGGACGGCGCCGCTGCAGAAAAGGCTCGTCGACTTCTAGCGGGAGAAGTGTCCGCGAACGCCCTGGTTCGTGAATTTGCTGTGTCGGATGAGTATCAAAACCGTCTCCTCGAACATCAGCGCTTTACCGCTGATCACAGTCAGTTTGGCGAGTTCGAAATACTCATCAAGCGGTTATGCCTGTTTGGGTGCGAAAAGCGCACTGTCGTGGATCTCGGTGCAAGGGGCCGCGCGCGCTCAAACTCCTATGACCTGATGAATGTTTTCGGATGGCGCGGGGTTCTGGTCGAGGCCAACCCACGACTTATCCCAATCATCCAAGCGGAATTCATGGGTCTCGACGCCAGCCTGGTGGAATGTGCTGTCTCGGATTACGAAGGGACCGCCCAGTTCCATATTGGCGTAAATGACGACGTATCATCACTCAGCAGAGAAAGCGCGGGCGCCTGGGGTGACGTTCAAGGAGCGGTGGAAGTTCAGGTGCGCCGCCTAGAACCAATTCTTGTGGAACAGAACGTCCCATTCGATTTTGGCCTTCTGAGCATCGATTTGGAAGGTGAGGATGTGAAAGTCCTCAATGATCTCATCGGCGGTGGCCGGTACTTGCCGCAATGGGTGATTATTGAGGCTTCACACGATTTTACGATCAATAGCTTGAGACAGCTTCCTGTTATCCCGCAAGTCCTAGAACAGTATCGCATCGTGGGTCAGACACGTGCGAACCTAATTCTGGAGCGAACCCGATAGGTTGTCGATCTGGGTGCTTCTTGCTCTGTTTATAAACCTCCAGGCGGGTTTATGGGTCGGCTAGGTGCATCAACGGATGCGAGGCGGCGTAACTGTGATTCAATCCTTGTCCTGAAGACTTTACGTCTGATGCCTGCGTTGATCACAGGTTGTTTTCAAACGTAGACGACCTGCGTGTTTGTCCGTAGAAATCGCTGGGCTGTTACCTGCGTCTAGGCCAGACGCGCACCTGGAAATCCCAATGTTGAGCTTCACCCAGCGCCTACATGCGCTGCTTTTACGCGCGCTCCAGAAGTTCAAACTGGTGCGGACGATTTATCGTCGGTTGATTTTGATGCCAGATCGTCTTCGATACGTGATTCAGCGACTGGACGTGCTGGAGCAAGCATTCCAACAACATCAGAGAGAAGCGCGGCTGATCCATATTGCAAGTGCGCCGCGGATTCCACCGTGGGACAATCCTACGGGACATTCGCCAGGCGCGCCGGCAATGGAGGCGATCACCCAATCGACCTTCTGTCGCGAGCAGGACTTTACGCAACCCTGGTTTCGCTATTGGACGTGGAGAATTCGCTCCGGTTTGCGCTACCACCGCAAGCTTTGGGAGTTCATGTTCATTTGCCAAGGCCTTTGGGAGCGTGGCCTCCTGCGTCCCGGCGCACGCGGCCTTGGCTTCGGGGTCGGCGGAGAACCCTTGCCCGCCCTTTTCGCCGCTCACGGATGCGAAATCTTAGGAACGGATTTGGGATCGGAAGGCGCAGAGGCTTTAGGGTGGGTCAATTCGGCTCAACACGCCAATGAAAAGGAAGCCTTGCGCCGTTCGACCATTTGCCCAGATGACCTTTTCGACCAACTAGTCAGCTTCCAAACTTGCGATATGAATCACATTCCGTCGGAACTGACGGGGTTCGATTTTTGTTGGTCGTCCTGCGCATTCGAACATCTGGGTTCTATTGAGAAGGGCCTAACCTTCGTCGAGAACTCCATCGATTGCCTGAAACCTGGTGACCTGCCCCTGAGAATTTCCTCCACGCGGCGCTAGAGTCCGGCCCTTGAAAGGACGGATGGAATGAAGCGAGCGAGATTCACAGAAGAG
>NZ_JACESA010000005.1 GCF_013912065.1 Brevundimonas sp. | reverse complement strand
GGGTGGGTCTGCATGGCGCGAGCCAGGGCGGCTGGATCGCGCCGCTGGCCGCCAGCCGGACGCCGGCGGACTTCGTCATCGTCGGCTTCGGCCTGGCCTATGGCGCGCTGGCGGAGGACAGCGACCAGGTGATGCTGGATCTCAAGGCCAAGGGGTGGGGCGATGATGTGCTGGGACAGGCGCGCGAGATCACCGATGTGACCGGCGCCTTTATCGCCTCGCACGGGGCGGTCGGCTTTGACGGTCTGGAGGCCGTGCGGGCCAAATACCGGGCCCAGCCCTGGTTCGCCGACATCAGGGGCGAGTTCACCGGCCTTTTGCTGAACACGCCGAACGACCAGATCGTCGCCATGGCCCCGGTGCTCGATGTCGGAACTTCGTGGGATTACGATCCGCTGCCGGTGCTGAGCCGTCTGGACGCGCCCATGCTGTGGATCCAGGCGGAAGACGACACCGGCGCGCCGCCCGAAGCCACGCGTCGACGCCTGATTGACCTGGCGGGCCTGGGGCGGCCGATCACCCTGCTGGAGTATCCTGACACCGACCACGGCATCGTAAGGTTCGAGACGGCGGATGACGGCCGGCGCACCTCAATCGGTTATGCGCCGGGCTATTACCAGGCCGTGTTGGATTGGGCGCGGACAGGGCGGTTGGACGGAGCTTATGGCGACGGGCGTCTGCTGGCGACGCCCAGGCGGTAAAGACGGTTCGCTGTCGCCCTGCGTCAACTTGCGCGGGGCGAGTATGAGAACGTTCTCAAAAATGGCTTGACGGGTCGCTGCGACCCGTTCCTTAATCCGCGCCAAGGGCGGCGGATCGATCGTTCGGGAGCAGACGCACAGGGCGACAGGGCCGGGACGACGCCGTTCCCCCGCGTCTTTCCGCGTGTTTCCCGAGCCTCAAGACGCACGTCCTCCTGGTTCACCCTGCGAGGAAATCCGATGCGCGCGACTGTTTCCCTGATGGTTCTGGCTCTGGCCGTGAGCGGCGGCGCCCCAGCCCTGGCCCAGACGGCCGAGGTTCCCGAGGCGGCGCGCGCCAACCCGGCGCTTTGGCCCCAGGCGGCGACGCCGGCGGCGATCAGCGACGCGCGGACCGAGGCCTTCGTCGCCGAACTGATGGCCAAGATGACGCTGGAGGAGAAGGTCGGTCAGCTGATCCAGGCCGACATCGGCTCGATCACGCCGGACGATCTGAAGACCTATCCGCTGGGCTCCATCCTGGCGGGCGGCAGTTCGGGTCCGTGGGGCGACGACAAGGCGACGGCGCAGAAGTGGCTGGACCTGGCCCGCGCCTTCCGCGCGGCCAACGAAGCGCGCGGCGGAACGGTGATCCCGCTGATCTATGGCATCGACGCCGTGCACGGGCACAACAACGTCCCCGGCGCGACCATCTTCCCGCACAATATCGGCCTGGGCGCCGCGCGCGATCCCGACCTGATCCGGCGGATCGGGGCGGCGACGGCGATGGAGGTGGCGGTCACGGGGGCGGAATGGACCTTCGGCCCGACCCTGGCCGTGCCGCGCGACGACCGCTGGGGCCGCGCCTATGAGGGCTATGCCGAGGACCCGGAGGTCCAGCGGTCCTACGCCGGGCCGATGACCCTGGGGCTGCAGGGCGAACTGCAACCGGGCCGCCCGCTGGCGCCTGGCCATATCGCCGGATCGGCGAAACATTTCCTGGCCGACGGCGGCACCTTCGAGGGCGAGGATCAGGGCGATTTCCGGGGGACCGAGCAGGAGCTGATCGACGTCCATCTGGGCGGCTATGTTCAGGCCATCGATGCGGGCGTGCTGTCGATCATGGCCAGTTTCTCGGGCTGGAACGGGGTCAAACACTCGGGCAATCCGACCCTGCTGACCGACGTGCTGCGCGGGCCGCTGGGGTTCAAGGGGTTTGTGGTGTCCGACTGGAACGCCCATGGGCAACTGCCGGGCTGCACCAATGAGAGCTGCGCCCTGGCGGTGAATTCGGGCATCGACATGCTGATGGCGCCCGACAGCTGGAAGCCGCTGTACGCCT
The DNA here is from genome assembly GCF_013912065.1 of Brevundimonas sp. Taxonomy (GTDB): domain Bacteria; phylum Pseudomonadota; class Alphaproteobacteria; order Caulobacterales; family Caulobacteraceae; genus Brevundimonas. The sequence continues at coordinate 217,633 of NZ_JACESA010000005.1, read as the reverse complement.
CGACCCTGGCCCAGGCGAAGTCGGGCGAAATCCCGATGGCGCGGGTGAACGAGGCGGTACGCCGCATCCTGGTCGCCAAGGTCAAGACCGGCCTGTTCGAACCGGCGCGGCCGATGGAGGGCCGGTTCGAGGAACTGGCCTCGCCCGCCCACCGCGCCCTGGCCCGCGAGGCGGTGCGCAAGTCGCTGGTGCTGCTGAAGAACGACGGCGTCCTGCCGGTCCGGGCCGATGCCCGGGTGCTGGTGGCCGGAACGGCGGCCGACGATATCGGTCAGGCCTCGGGCGGATGGACCCTGAGCTGGCAGGGGACGGGCAATTCCAACGCCGACTTCCCCCAGGGCCAGTCGATCTGGGGCGGGATCGAGGAGGCGGTGAAGGCCGGGGGCGGCAGCGCCACCCTGAGCGCCGACGGGTCGTTCACCCAGAAGCCGGACGTGGCCATCGTCGTCTTCGGCGAGACCCCCTATGCCGAGTTCCAGGGCGATGTGGACAATCTGGACTATGTGCCCGATGCGCCGCTGGAGACGCTGAAGCGGCTGAAGGCGGCGGGGATTCCGACCGTGTCGGTCTTCCTGTCCGGGCGGCCGATGTGGACCAACCCGGAGATCAACCAGTCGGACGCCTTCGTCGCCGCCTGGCTGCCGGGCACCGAGGGCGGCGGGGTCGCCGACATCCTGGTGGGCGGGCCCGACGGCAAACCGCGCAACGACTTCCACGGCAAACTGTCGTTCAGCTGGCCCAAGGATGCGACCGGGACGCCGCTGAACCACGGCCAGCCCGGTTATGATCCCCAGTTCGCCTATGGATACGGCCTGACCTACGCCGCGCCGGCACGGGTCGGGATGCTGTCGGAAGATAGCGGCGTCTCGGCCGAGGCGACCAATCTGGATCGCTATTTCGTCGACGGGCGGTTCGTCTCGCCGTGGAGCCTGCTGCTGAACGACGCCGGAGGCCAGACCCGGCCCGGCACGGCCAAGGTCTCGTCCAGCCCGCGCGGCGGCGTCGCCTCGCGCCCGATCGACGACCTGGCCCAGGAAAGCGGCCAGCAGTTCGTCTTCGCCGGCGAGGGGCCGGCCAGCGTCGAGATCTGGGGCACGCCCGTCGATCTGACGCGCCAGGCCAATGGGGCGGTGGCGCTGGGCTTCCGCTATCGCGTGGACGCCGCGCCGTCGGAGCCCGTGCGCTTCCTGCTGGGTGGCGGAGCAACCGACCTGACCGGCCTGCTGCGGTCGGCCCCGGTCGGTCAATGGCGCGAGGCTCGCATCCCCCTGACCTGTTTCCGCACCGATGGCGGCGACCTGTCGCGAGTCGAGGTCCCGTTCCACATGGCGACCAGCGGCACGCTGACGGTGTCGGTGTCGGAGATCAAGCTGGACTCCAGCCAGACGGAGACGCGCTGCCCGGCGTGAGGGCGAAGGCGGCGTTAATCGGCGGAGGTTCTCCGTCCTCCTTGGTGAAGGCGGCCCTGCTGCCGGAAATCCTCCGGCAAGCCGGTGGGTGTTATCATCGACGAAACCCGCGCCGCTGTCATTTTTCTGTCGGCGATTTGTCGTCTGGCGAGATTATTAATGATTCCACCATTCTGGAAATACGGGTGCTTCTGCCCGTGAATGGTGGGAGGTCATCATGAGGACGATCATTGCCGGGCTCGCGCTCGGTCTCGTCGCAACGGCGGCGTTCGCTCAAACACAACAGGCGGCGTTCTTTGCTCTGCGAGGCAAGGGAGCCGCAGGATGGACGGCGCACTGCACTTTGCAGCGTGTGGATGGACGCACCCTGGAGCGCGACATAGAGGGGCGGCGGGACCGTCTCGAAGTCATCGCCTCACGGAGTATCGTCAGCGGGCGGTGCGAGTATCAGGCGACCGCTGAAGGCCCTGTCGAACTGAGTTTCGACGATAGCCGTTTCGCCTGCCCCTTCCCCTCCACGGGGGACGTGTGTGTCAGGCGGATCGAGGCGGGTGAAAGCGGCGGCTTTGATGTTCGCATGAAGCCCTGACGGGGGTAGGCGGATGCGGGAAAGCGCTTGCTTCGCTGTTTTATTCCATTATCTCGGAAATATGGAAAACGAAGAAGCAATTCTCGCATTCGCCGCCCTTGCCCAGTCGACGCGGATGGAGGCTTTCCGGCTTCTGGTGCGACACGAACCGGATGGTCTTCCCGCCGGGGAAATAGCGCAGGCGCTGGCTGTGCCCGCCAACACCATGTCGGCCCATCTCGGCGTTCTTACGCGGGCGAAGCTGATCACGGCCGAACGCCATAGCCGGTCGATCATCTATCGGGTCGATCTTGAGCGGATGCGGGGCTTGATCGTCTTCCTGTTGAAGGACTGCTGCCAGGGCCGATCCGAATTGTGCGAGCCGCTGCTCGCCGAACTGACCTGCTGCTAGGGCGCGCCATGGACATCGTCATCTATCACAACCCGGCCTGCGGCACCTCGCGCAATACGCTGGCGCTTATCCGCCATGCGGGGATCGAGCCGCATGTGATCGAATATCTGAACTCCCCGCCGTCGCGGACGATGGTGGCGCAACTGGCCCAGCGCGCGGGCGTCGCTGTGCGCGATCTGCTGCGCGAGAAGGGGACGCCCTTTGCCGAACTCGGGCTGGGCGATCCGTCCTTGACGGACGATCAGTTGCTGGACGCCATCGCGGCGCACCCGATCCTGATGAACCGGCCGGTGGTGGTGTCGCCGCTGGGCGTCAAACTGTGCCGTCCTTCGGAAGCGGTGCTGGACCTGCTGCCGGAGGGGGCGCTGGGCGCGTTCACGAAAGAGGATGGCGAAGTGGTGATCGACGCCGACGGCCGGAGGCCCGAGTGAGCGCCACGCCCGGCCGCCGTCTTTCCTTCCTCGACCGCTGGCTGACTCTCTGGATTTTCGCGGCTATGGCGGGGGGCGTTTTCCTGGGAGTGGCCGTTCCGAGCCTGCCGCAATTCCTCGACGGGCTGTCGATCGGCACGACGAACATTCCCATCGCCATCGGCCTGATCCTGATGATGTATCCGCCGCTGGCGCGGGTGAAATACGAGGAACTGCACCGGGTATTCGCGGACAAGCGGGTGCTGGCCCTGTCCCTGTTCCAGAACTGGGTCCTGGGGCCGGTGCTGATGTTCGGCCTGGCGGTGATCTTCCTGCGCGACGAGCCCGCCTATATGACGGGGCTGATCCTGATCGGTCTGGCGCGCTGTATCGCCATGGTGCTGGTGTGGAACCAACTGGCCAAGGGCGACAGCCAGTATGTGGCGGGGCTGGTGGCCTTCAACTCGATATTCCAGATCGCCTTCTTCAGCGTCTATGCCTGGCTGTTCCTGACCGTCCTGCCGCCCCTGTTCGGCCTGGAGGGCAGCGTCATCGACGTGTCCTTCTGGACTATAGCCGGAGCCGTGCTGATCTATCTGGGTCTACCGTTTCTGGGCGGTTTTCTGACGCGACGCATTCTGATCCCGCGCATGGGAGAGGAGGGCTATCAACGGCGGGTGCTGGACCGGATCGCGCCGATCACCCTGATCGCGCTGCTGTTCACCATCGTCGCCATGTTCAGCCTCAAGGGCGCCGACGTGCTGGCCCTGCCGCTGGACGCCCTGCGCATCGCCGTGCCGCTGGCGCTGTATTTCCTCATCATGTTCGTGGTCAGCTTCCTGATGGGCAGGCTGATCGAGGTGGACTATCCGCGCACCACCGCCCTGGCCTTCACCGCCGCCTCGAACAATTTCGAACTGGCCATCGCGGTGGCGATCGCGGCGTTTGGCCTGGCCTCGCCGGTGGCCTTCGCCACGGTGATCGGCCCCTTGGTGGAGGTGCCGGTGCTGGTGATGCTGGTGTCGGTCGCGCTGTGGCTGGGCCGCCGATATTTCCCGGCGACCGCGCCGGCGGATGAGGGGGCATGAGCCGCCTTCGCGTCTTGCCCGAGCCTGATCGATTTCCCGCGCTCGATCCGGCCTTCCTGGAGCATGCGCCGGCCCTGGGGCTGGGGTCTGCGGATCATCCGCCGCGCATCCTGCTGCTCTACGGTTCGCTGCGGGCGCGGTCCTATTCCCGTCTTTGCGTGGAGGAGGCGGCGCGGCTACTGCGGCTGATGGGGTGCGAAACCCGCATCTTCGATCCGTCCGATCTGCCCCTGACGGATCTGATCGAGGGGGATGATCACCCCGCCGTCCATGAACTGCGTGAACACGCCCTGTGGTCGGAGGGCATGGTCTGGTGCAGCCCCGAACGCCACGGGCAGATCTCGGGCGTCATGAAGCTCCAGATCGATCACCTGCCGCTGAACATGGGTGGGATCCGGCCCACCCAGGGCCGCACCCTGGCGGTGATGCAGGTGAACGCGGGCTCGCAGAGTTTCAACACCGTGAACGCGCTGCGTATTCTCGGCCGATGGATGCGAATGATCACTATTCCCAACCAGTCCAGCGTGGCCAAGGCCTATCAGGAATTCGACGACGACGGCCGCATGAAGCCGTCGCCTTACTACGACCGGCTGGTGGACGTGATGGAGGAACTGGTCAAGTTCACCCTGCTGACGCGCGGCAAGGCGGACCATCTGGTGGATCGCTACAGCGAGCGGAAGGAACAGGGGCGCGAGGTTCGCGGCGCCGACCACCTGGCGTCCCTGAACGAACGGACGAACTGAAGGTCGGCGAGTTCAGCGCGTGGGCGTGGCGCGCTCCAGGCCGTAGAGGGCCTCGACGATGTCTTCGGCCTTTTGCTGGACCAGCTGCTGGGCGTCGTGGACGCCGCGATTGTAGAAGACGCCGCCGATCTCCTTGCCGATGAAGTCCAGCAGCATCTCGGCCGGGAGCTGGCCCAGATCCTGATCCAGTTCGCGGCTGAAATAGTCGCGCAGTCTGGCCGTGGCGGCGGTGCGTTCTTCCTTGGAGAATTCGATCGGCTTGATCATCAGGCGACCTCGGCGAGCGCTTCCTCGGCGGCGACCCAGGCGGCCTCGGCGGCGGCGAGGTCGGCTTCGGTCTTGGCGCGGGCGCGGGTCAGACCTTCCAGGGCCTTGGGATTATTGACCGAGGCGGTGGCCATGTCGTCGTCGATACGGGCGATCTCGGCGGTCAGGCGGGCCATGTTTTCCTCGGCCTTCTTGACGGCGTGACGCAGGGTCGAGGGCGAAGGCCCTGATCTCTTGTCGTTCTTTCGGTTCTTGTTGTCCTGAACCGGCGCAGCCGCCGCCTCTTCCTTCTTGATCTGGCTGGGCTTGGCGATGGCCTGTTTGGCGCGGTCGAGGACGAACTTGGCGTAGTCGTCCATGTCGCCGTCGAAGGGCTTCACCGTGCCGTCGGCGGCCAGCCACAGGCGGTCGGCCACCATCTCCATCAGTGACCGGTCGTGGGTGACCAGGATGACGGCGCCGGAATAGTCGTTCAGGGCGTCCAGCAGGGCGCGGCGGCTGTCGATGTCCAGGTGGTTGGTCGGTTCGTCGAGGATCAGGACGTGGGGCGCGTCCATGGCCACCATGTTCAGCAGCAGGCGGGCGCGCTCGCCGCCCGACAGGCTGTCGACCGTGGTCTCCTGCTTCTCATAGCCCAGGCCGAACTGGGCCAGTTTGGAGCGGCGGGCGCTTTCGGGCGCATCCGGCATGGCGCGGCGGATGATCTCCAGCGGCGTGTCGGTCGGGTCCATGGCCTCGATCTGGTGCTGGTGGAACCAGCCGACGCGCATCTTGCGGTCGCGGTGCAATTCGCCCTCGGAGACGTTCAGGGCGCCGGCGATCATCTTGGCGAAGGTCGACTTGCCGGCGCCGTTGACGCCCAGAAGGCCGATACGGTCGTCCAGATCCATGCGCAGGTTCAGATTGCGCAGGATCGGCTTGCCGACGTCATAGCCGACATTGGCCCGCTCCAGCCGGATCAGCGGCGGCGCCAGGGGGCGTGGCGGCGAGGGCAGGGTGAAGGGGGCGACGCGCTCCTCGATGGTGGTGGCCACGGGCTGCATCTTCTCCAGCCGCTTCATCCGCGACTGGGCCTGGGCGGCCTTGGACGCCTTGGCCTTGAAGCGGTCGACGAAGGACTGCAGGTGGGCGCGTTCGGCGTCCTGTTTCGCCTTGGCCGACAGCTGCAGCCGGGCCTTTTCGGCGCGGGCCTTTTCGAAGGCGTCGTAATTGCCGGTGTAGAGGGTCAGGGTGTGGTTCGCGAGGTGCAGGATATGGGTGCAGACCTCGTTCAGCATCTCGCGGTCGTGGGAGATGATCAGGGCCGTGTGCGGGTATTTCTTCAGGCGGGCCTCCAGCCACAGGGCGCCTTCCAGGTCGAGGTAGTTGGTCGGCTCGTCGAGCAGCAGCATGTCCGGCTCGGCGAACAGGGCGGCGGCCAGGGCGACGCGCATGCGCCAGCCGCCCGAGAACTCGGACATCGGCCGGGCCTGGTTCTCCTGGTCGAAGCCGAGGCCGACCAGGATTTCGGCGGCGCGGGCGGGGGCCGCGTCGGCGTCGATCTCGATCAGACGGGACCAGATCTCGCCCATCTCCTCGGGGGGCGCCGTCTCCAGCCGGCCCAGCAGGGTGTGGCGTTCGACGTCGGCTTCCAGAATGGTGTCGATGACGCTGACCGGCGTGGCCGGGTGTTCCTGATCGACCGAGCCGATGCGGGCGGTCTTGGGCAGACTGATCTCGTCGCCGGCGGCGTGAAGCTCGCCCAGGATCAGCTTGAACAGGGTCGACTTGCCGATGCCGTTGCGGCCGACCAGACCGACCTTGGCACCGGGCGGGAGGCTGACGGAGGCGTCGACGAGGAATTTGCGGCCCCAGGCGTTGAAGGTCAGGTCGGTGATCTGGAGCATGGGAGGCGCAATGGACTTTCTGACTGGTCATCTCTATATGACCAGTCATGACGTATGATCTTGTAAGCGGCGAGGTCGTCATAACGGCGACGGAGTTCAAGGCCAAGTGCCTGGACCTGCTGGACCGCGTGAACTCGGGCGAGATTCGCAGGGTTCGCATCACCAAACGCGGCAAGGAAGTTGGCCTGTTAATCACGCCGAAGGGCGAGGTGGCGGAGCCTTGGGATCCTCGCAGCATCTTTGGCTGTATGAAGAATGAAACCACTCTGCCAGACGATTTGGACATTGATGGCCCGATCTATGATCCTGAGCTTCACGGTGTGGTCGATCCACTTCGTGGATTGACACACGGCACATGACGGCAATCCTTCTCGATACCAACGCCTTCATCCGCATCGTCACTGGCGCAAAGCTCCGCTCAGAAGCGATGGATGCGATTGAGCGCGCCGCCGCCGATCGTTGTCTTTGGGTCTCGGCCGTGACGGCGTGGGAGATTGGACTACTAGCGGATTCGACCCATACGGGCCCGACGCTTGGCTTGGGGCCCGATCCAATTGGATGGTGGGTGCGGAGTACAGAGCGTACCAGAGTGCTTCAACTGCCGTTGGACGGTGAGGCGGCGCTCGCCGCATCCTATCTGCCTGAACCCTTTCATAAGGATCCGGCCGACCGGATGCTGGTTGCACAAGCCCGCCAAGGGGATCTGACTTTGACCACCCGCGACCGCGCCATTCTCGACTACGCCGCCGCCGGTCACGTGCGCGCCATCGCCTGCTGAAAGACGGCTTGGCGCGGGGGCGGGGCGTCGCTATAAGCCCGCGACCTTATTCTCCCTAACAAGAAGTCAATTCCCATGACCGAACGCACCTTCTCGATCATCAAGCCCGACGCGACCCGCCGCAACCTGACCGGCGCGATCAACGCCGTGATCGAAGGCGCCGGCCTGCGCATTGTGGCCCAGCGCCGCGTCAAGCTGTCGACCGACCAGGCCAAGAAATTCTACGAAGTTCACGCCGAGCGTCCGTTCTACGGCGAACTGGTCGACCAGATGACCGCCGAACCGGTCGTCGTTCAGGTGCTGGAAGGCGACAACGCCGTCGCCAAATACCGTGAAGTCATGGGCGCCACCAACCCGGAACAGGCCGCTGAAGGCACTATCCGCAAGCAATTCGCCCTTTCGATCGGCGAGAACTCGGTCCACGGTTCGGACAGCCAGGACAACGCCAAGCTCGAGATCGAGCAGTTCTTCACCGAAGACCAGATCGTCGGCTAAGGCGCTCAAGTTGCAAGGGACCGCGTCCCGAGCATAACAACGCTATAGAGGCCCGCGTCCGGAACCGGACGCGGGCCTTTTTGTTTGGTCTCCATCGACGCTTCCCCGATGTCCCTGGAGAACACCTCATGAAGACCCTGCTGAAACTGACCCCCGTCATCGGCGCCGTGGCCCTGCTGGCCGCGTGTGGCCAGACCATGGAACAACGCGCCGCCACCGGCGCCCTGGGCGGAGCGGTCGCCGGCCAGGTGGTTGGCGGCAACACCGGCTCGACCGTCGCCGGCGCCGCGATCGGCGCTGTCGCGGGTGCGGCGACCACGCCCAAGTAAGGCGTCGCCTTAGCCCCATGGAAAAGGCCCGGAGCGTCTGCTCCGGGCCTTTTCTGCGTCTGGAGCCAGAGGTCGCGCCAAACGCGCGTGCGCTCCTTTGGGAAGGTCAGGTCTGCGACAGGCCTTTGCAGAAATCGCTCAGCACGCGCGGATACAGCTCATGTTCCGCCGTCTTGACCCGTTCGGCCAGGCTGGCGGGCGTGTCGACGGGCAGGATGGGAATGCGGGCCTGGCCCAGGATCGGGCCCTCGTCCACGCCCTCGGTGACCAGGTGGACGGTGCAGCCGGCCTCGGCGTCGCCGGCGGTTATGGCGCGGGCGTGGGTGTCGAGGCCCGGATAGAGGGGCAGCAGGCTGGGGTGAATGTTCAGCATCCGGCTGGCCCATGCGCGCACCAGCCAGGGCGTCAGGATACGCATATAGCCGGCCAGGGCCACGACCTCGATCCCTGCGGCGCGCAGGGCTTCGTCGACCCCGTGTTCGTGAGCCTCGCGGTTCTTGCCGAACGGCGCATGGGGGATGGCGAGCGTGTCCACGCCCTTGGCTGCGGCGATGGCCAAACCGCCCGCGCCCTCGACGTTCGACACGACCAGGGCGACCTCATAGCCGCTGTCGGCGGCCCGACCGGCGTCGATCAGGGCCGCCATGTTGGAGCCGGTCCCGGAGATCAGGACCGCGACGCGCGTCTTCACGGGATCAGGCCGCTTCCAGCTGTCCGCAGACGAAGGCGACCTCGCCGGCGTTGAGCAGGGCCGCCAGGACGGGTTCGGCGTTCTCGGGCGAGACGATCAGGATGAAGCCGACGCCGCAGTTGAAGGTGCGGCGCATTTCGTGGTCGCTGATGCCGCCGGTTTCGGCCAGCCACTGGAAGACCTGAGGCATCGGCCATGCGTTCCAGTCGAACGAAGCCTTCAGGCCCTCGGCGATGCAGCGGGGCGGGTTTTCGATCAGGCCGCCGCCGGTGATATGGGCCGCGCCCTTGACCAGGCCCGCCTTCATCAGCGGCAGGACCGGCTTCACATAGATGCGGGTCGGCTCCATCAGGGCCTGGGCCAGCGAACGGTCCTTGGCGAAGGGGGCGTCGTCGCCCCAGGCCAGGCCGGACTTTTCGACCACCTTGCGCACCAGCGAATAGCCGTTCGAGTGCGGGCCGGTGGAGGCCAGGCCGATGATGATGTCGCCGGCGGCCTGACGGTCCAGATAGGGCAGGGCGTGGCCGCGCTCGACGGCGCCGAGGCTGAAGCCGGCCAGGTCGTAGTCGCCGTCGGTGTACATGCCCGGCATTTCGGCGGTCTCGCCGCCCACAAGGGCGCAGCCGGCCTGGCGGCAGCCCTCGGCGATGCCGGCGACGACGCGGCGGGCAGCGTCGATTTCGAGCCGGCCGGTGGCGTAATAGTCGAGGAACAGCAGCGGCTCGGCGCCCTGGGCCAGAAGGTCGTTGACGCACATGGCGACCAGATCGACGCCGACGCCATCATGACGGCCGGTCTCGATGGCGATCTTCAGCTTGGTGCCGACGCCGTCGGTGGTGGTGACGATCAGCGGATCCTCGAAACCGGCGGCCTTGAGGTCGAACAGGGCGCCGAAACCGCCTAGCGAGGGCTCCGATCCGGGGCGCGCCGTCGACCTGGCCAGGGGCTTGATGTGTTCGACCAGCATCTCGCCTGCGTCGATGTCCACGCCGGCGTCGGCGTAGGTCAGGCCGTTTTCGAGAGGCTTTTGGGGGTCGCTCATGGTGATCAGGCCTGGAATCGGGGCGGAAATGCAGCGCGGCTCTTGCCACAGGTGGGTTGCGGGGGGCTATAGCATCGGAATGACGCCGATCACCACCAATGAGGCGCTGGCCGATTTCTGCGCCCGCCTCGCCACCGCCCCGTTCATCACGGTCGACACCGAGTTCATGCGGGAAACGACCTACTGGCCCCGGCTGTGCCTGATCCAGGCCGCCTCCGCGGACCACGCCGGAATCATCGACCCGATGGCGGAAGGCCTGGACCTGGAGCCCTTCCTGGACCTGCTGCGCGATCCGAACATCATCAAGGTCTTCCACGCCTGTCGTCAGGACGTGGAGATTTTCGTGCGGCTGGGCGCCATGCCCAAGCCGATGTTCGACACTCAGGTGGCCGCCATGGCCGCCGGGTTCGGCGAACAGGTCGCCTATGATTCGCTGGTGCGGCAGATGCTGCGCGTTGAACTGGACAAGGGCAGCCGGTTCACCGACTGGGGCCGGCGGCCGCTGTCGGACAGCCAACTGGTCTACGCCCTGGGCGATGTGACCCATCTGGCGGCCCTCTATCCGAAGCTGCGCGACCGGCTGAAGAAGGAAGGACGTCTGGACTGGGTGATGTCGGAGATGGAGAGCCTGATCGACCCGGCCCTCTATGACACCGACCCGGAGAACGCCTGGAAGCGGCTGAAGCCCAAGAAATTCTCGGCCAAATACCTGGCGGCCTTCAAGGCCGTGGCCGTCTGGCGCGAACGCGCCGCCCAGGAACGTGACCAGCCGCGCGGCCGCATCCTGAAGGACGAGGGCATAGACGAGGTCGCCCAGCAGACGCCGACCGATCCGGAAGCCTTCAACCGTCTGCGGTCTGTGCCCAAGGGTTTCGGCGGGTCGCGCCTGGGTCTGGAGTTGGCCGAGGAGTTGAAGCGGGTTCTGGCCGATCCCGAATCCCATGCTCCCGAGATGGAGCGCCCGGCGCACCGTCAGCCGGCGCCGCCGTCGGTGGTAGAACTGCTGAAAGTGCTGCTGAAGGCCAAGAGCGACAACGCCGGGGTGGCCTCCAAGCTGATCGCCACCGTCGCCGACCTGGAGAAGATCGCCGTCGCCGACGACGCCGACGTCGATGCGCTGAAGGGCTGGCGACGTCAGATCTTCGGCGAGGACGCGCTGAAGCTGAAGCGCGGCGAGATCGCCCTGGTGCTGAGCGGCGCCCGGGTCGAGGTGGTCGAAATCGAGGGGTGATCCGTCTCCTCCCCGCGGAGCGGGGAGGCGTCAGGCGGTCGTGGCGGGCGGTTCCCAGAGTTCGATGGGATTGCCCTCGGGATCGTGGATGCGGGCGAAGCGACCGACCTCGGGCGTGGCGTCCCACTCGTCCTTGGTGATGATGTCCACGCCCGCCGCCCTGAGCGAGGCGAGCAGGTCGTCCAGGCCCTCGACCCGCAGGTTCAGCATCCAGCGCTTGTCGGCGGCGAAATAGTCGGTGGTCTCCTTGAAGGGCGAGAAGACGGTCGGACCCGCCTGCTGATCCCATAGGAACTGCCCTTCCGGTGCGCCGACGCCGAGATGGGTCAGGTACCAGGCCGCCAGACCCTGCGGGTCCTGTGCACGAAAGAAGAAGCCGCCGATTCCGGTCACGGGCATGATCGCCTCCCTTGAATTTGGAAGAGGCTGAACCCTGTTCGTCCGCCTGTCTAGATCGACAGGCCCAGACCCATGGCCTCGGCCAGGGCCTTGGCGCGTTTCCGGGTCTGTTCGCCCAGCAGCACGTCGGCGTAGCCGTCGGTCGCCGTCAGTTGGAGGTCGCCGCCCTTCACCGTCGCCGTGGCGTTGGCCAGCAATTGCGGAGACCGGCCCGACAGGTCGCAGGCCAGGCGGATGGCGAGGCCGAGGGCGCGGGCGCGTTTGGCGGCGTCGTCGTTCAGCAGGCGGGTGATGATCTCGGGCTGGGGCGTGGCCGGGCCGCCGCCGTAGCGGGCGTTCAGGGCGCTGGCCAGGAAGGCGCGTTCGGCGTGACTGACGCCGGCGACCGGGGCGCGCAGCACCTGGTCGAACACCAGTTCCAGACGGTGGTCGGGATGCAGGCGCGCGCCCAGGTCCGACAGGCTGCAGGCGGCGGCGGCGAGCACCGCGTCGCGGGTGTCTCCGAAGGCCGGGGGCAGGGCCGCCACGACGTCGGCGATCCAGCCGTTCAGGGCGCCGGGAAGGGCGGGGTCGATGCCCTGCCGCCCGCCCAGGGCCGTACAGCCGGCCAACAACGGATCGGTCGAACGGGTGACCTCGTCCAGGGTATCGAACAGCAGTCCTTCGCGCACGCCCCAGGCGGACATCTCGATCCGCTTGAGGTTCAGATGCTTGATCAGACCCTCCAGCACCAGGCCGGCGTAGGGCAGGGTCTCGGCGCGCTTCCTGGACACGCCCGGCAATTTGATCAGGCTGGCGACCGATTGTTGCGCGACCAGCCGGGCCGTCTCCAGCGCCTCGTCCGCCCCCATCTCGTACTGATGTACGACCTTAAGCGGATAGGATTTCAGCGCCATATGGACCTGGGCCAGGGTGCGCCAGGCGCCGCCGACGGCGTAGAGCCGGTCGGTCTGGAACCGGTCCGCGACGGGCTTCAGCTTCTGGTCGATGCGGGTCTTGATGCGGTCCGCATCGAACCCCTTGCCGTCGGCCAGGGCGAAGGGGCCCAGCGGCAGGGTAAGACCATGCTCGACGCCGTCTGCGTTCAGCCGGGTCAGCTCCAGACTGGCGCCCCCCATGTCGGCCGAGACGCCGTGGGCGTCAGGCGCGCCGGCCAACACGCCCGTGGCGGCGTATTTCGCCTCCTCCTCGCCCGAGAGGACGCGGATCCGCAATCCGGTCTCGGCGGCGACCCGCTGGCAGAATTCAGGTCCGTCCAGAGCCTCCCGCACGGCGGCGGTGGCGGCGATCAGGGTGGCGTCGGGCCGGACCCCCTCCAGAACGGCGGCGAAGCGGCGCAGGGCGGTCATGGCCATGACCACGCCTTCAGGCGAGAGCTTGCCGGTCGTCGGCAGGTCGCGGCCGAGGCCGGCGAGGACCTTTTCGTTGAAGACGGTCCAGATCGCCCGGCCCTCCAGCCGATAGAGCACCAGGCGGACCGAGTTCGAGCCGATGTCGATGGCCGCGACGTCGCGGCCGGTAAGCGGGATGTCGGGCATCAGCGGCCGGGACGCTCGTAACGGAGAACGGCGGGCAGGGTCTTCACCTTGCGGCCGCGGCCCGACAGGCTGGGGTTGGTCATGAAATACTGGTGAGCCGAGAAGGGCCGCTCAGGATCGGCGGGGATGACGCGGGTGTAGCGGCCCTCGGCGTCCAGAACCCAGCTTTGCGCATCGTCCTTCAGATTGGCGACCATGATCTGGTCCAGCACCTGGTCATGGACGGTGGCGTTGCGGATGGGGGTCATCAACTCGACCCGGCGGTCCAGGTTGCGCGTCATCCAGTCGGCGGACGAGATGAAGACCTTGGCCTTGTCGTGCGGCAGGTCCTTGCCGTTGGCGAAACAGACGATGCGGCTGTGTTCCAGGAAACGGCCGACGATCGATTTCACGCGGATGTTCTCGGACAGGCCGGTCACGCCCGGACGCAGGCAGCAGATGCCGCGCACGACCAGGTCGATGCGCACGCCCCACTGGCTGGCCCGGTACAGGGCGTCGATGATCTGGGGATCGACCAGGGAGTTCAGCTTGACCCAGATGGCGGCCGGCTTGCCCATGGCGGCGGCCGACATCTCCTTGCCGATCAGTTCGATCAGGGTCGACTTCATGTTGAGCGGCGAGACCACCAGGGCCTCGAGCTCGTCCGGCGTGGCGTAGCCGGTGATGTAGTTGAACACCCGGCTGGCGTCGCGACCGAGCACCGGGTCGCACGAGAACAGCGACAGGTCGGTGTAGATCTTGGCCGTGATCGGGTGATAGTTGCCGGTGCCGAAGTGGCAGTAGGTCTTCAGACCGTCGCCCTCGCGGCGCACCACGACGCTGACCTTGGCGTGGGTCTTGTATTCGACGAAGCCGAAGACGACGTGGACCCCGGCCCGTTCCATCGCCCGGGCCCAGCGCAGATTGGCCTCCTCGTCGAAGCGGGCCTTCAGCTCGACCAGGGCGGTGACGTTCTTGCCGTTTTCGGCCGCCTCGATCAGGGCGGCGACGATCGGGCTGTCCTTGGAGGTGCGATACAGGGTCTGTTTGATCGCCAGGACATTGGGGTCGCGAGCGGCCTGGCGCAGGAACTGGACCACCACGTCGAAGCTCTCGAACGGATGGTGGATCAGCATGTCCTTCTCGCGGATCGCCGCGAAGACGTCGCCGCCGTTGTCGCGGACCCGCTCGGGATATCGTGGCTCGTAGCCCTTGAACTTCAGGTCCGGGTGGCCGCCGGGGATCAGGTCCGAAAGCTGGGCCAGGCCCAGCATGCCGTCGACCAGAACCACGTCCTGGGGCGCCGCCTCCAGTTCGCCGACGATGAAGTCGCGCAGATCGGCGGGCATCGAGGCCTCGATCTTGACCCGGACGACCGAACCCAGGCGCCGCTGTTTCAGCGCCTCTTCGAACTCGAGCACCAGATCCTCGGCCTCTTCCTCGATCTCGATGTCGCTGTCCCGGATCAGGCGTAGCAGACCCTTTTCCAGAACTTCGCAGCCCGGGAAGAGGTGGTCGATGAACAGCAGCAGCACGTTTTCGAGCGTGATGAACCGCTTACGGCCCGGCGCAGAACGGCCGTCGGTGGGCAGTTCCCAGAAGCGCCGCACCTGGGTCGGCACCGGCACCAGGGCGTAGAAGGTCTTGGTCTCGCCCTTGCGTTTCAGCTTCAGCGCCAGGGAGAAGCCCAGGTTGGGCAGGAAGGGGAAGGGGTGGGCCGGGTCGATGGCAAGAGGGGTCAGGACGGCGAAGAGGTGGTTCAGGAACTCGGGCTCCAGCCGTTCCCTTTCAGTCTTGGTCAGACGATTCCGATCGACGACCTCGATGCCGGCGGTGACCAGTTCCTTCTTCAACTGGCGCCAGCGCACCTGTTGTTCGGCCATCAGTTCGCCGGCCGAGATATTGATCCGCTCCAGCTGTTCGGCCGGGGTTAGACCGTCGGCCGAGAGAACCCGGACACGCTCGCGCAACTGGCCCTTCAGGCCGGCGACGCGGGTCATGAAGAACTCGTCGAGATTATTGGCCGAGATGGAGACGAACCGCAGCCGTTCCAGCAGCGGGTGGTTCGGATTGGCCGCCTCTTCCAGCACACGCTCGTTGAAGGCCAGCCAGGAGATCTCGCGGTTGAAGAACCGCGTGGGCGAGGCGATCAATTCCTCGTTGAGCGCGAGTTGGGGCGCGCGGGAGGCGGGAACTTCCTCGCCCCGGGTAGCGTCGTGGATGGCGGCGTCGGTCATGGGCCGGTTCTCGCCCGCGACTGTGACGTCCGCAAGCGGGGGTTTGACATTTTCCTGAGCGGCTGTTCGTCAGGCCTGATTTATGGTTAAGGTTGTTTTCCCGTTGGGTAAAGATTGCAGAGGGTGTCGTGGTCTTCGTGTTTGGGACGTTGGTTGTGGGCGTAGCTGCAACCGTCATCGTCTGGGACATGGCGGGACAGCCGACGCCTCAGCGGATTTTTCGGCGGTTGAAGCGTCGGTTCGTGCGCGGGCCGCGGCGCAAGATCTGACGTCTTCGCCACGCTGGACGGGTCAGTCGTTGTCGGCGCCGGTCGGGTCGGCCATCTGGTCCAAAGCCTGGCGGGCCAGGATACGGGTGACGGGGCGGTGCAAGGCGTCCAGGCGCTCGACCACGGTGGCGGCCGTGTCGGCCGAGCGATCCAGACGTCGCACCAGATAGTCGATCACATCCTCGGCCGGGGTGATGCTGCGTTCGGCGAACCGGGCGCGCAGGATGGCGGACAGGACAAGATCATCGGGCGCCGCGATTTCGACCGTGCGGACAGCGTCCAGACGCGAGCGCAGATCGGGCAGGGCCACCGACCAGCGTCGCGGCGCAGAGCGCGACACCAGCAGCAGGGCGCCGCCGCCCGCGTTGGCCAGATTGATCAGGTGAAACAGGCTCTCGTCGTCGGCGTCCGGCGCGCGGTCCAGCAGGACCGGGCGGCCCTCCAGCTCCAGCGGATCGACCAAGGCGGCCTCGGCGCCGTTCAGCGGCACGGCGCCGACGCGTTCGGCCCAGTCGGCGGCCAGCCGGCTCTTGCCCGACCCCGCCGGCCCGTGCAGGGCCAGAACCGAGCCGACGCCGTCAGGCCAGCCCGCCAGGACGCGCACGGCCTCGGCGTTGCTGTCCGAGGTCACGAAGGCCTCGCCCACGAGGTGGCGTTCCAGCGGCAGACGCAGCTGCTGGGCGGTCGGTCGGATCAAGGCGCGCTGGGCGGGCATGAGGCCGTCATAGCAGAGGCGAAGGCCAGCTGCGTCGCTGGGGCCTGTTGGTAGCGGGGAGGGAAGACCCGCCCTGTGGATGAAATCAGGCGAAATCGGCCAGGACGGGGTTCAGCTTGCCCGCCTTGAACTCGGTGATCCTGTAATCGGCCAGACCGTGAACCTGGAACGGGTCGGCCTTCAGCAGGGCTTCCAGCTCTTCCTTCGTGCCGCCGCCACGCACGACCAGTATGCCGCCGGTGCGCGGAACCATGGGGCCGGCGGCGAGGATCAGGCCGCTGGCGACATGCAGGTCCAGCCAGGCGCGATGTTCGACCGTCTTCGCCTCGATGGCCTCGATCGGCTGGGTGTAGGTGATGGTGACGATGAACATGGGCGGCCTCGCGGTTTCAACCAACCAAGGCTATCGCGCGGCGCCGACGCCTTTGCAACGGCTGAAACCTTGACTTTCCGGGGCGATGATGCGCCCTACGCCGCTTCGATTTCGGGCGCCGACGGCGTCAGATTCCACCGCCAAAGTCTCCAGACGGTCCCTTCATGCACGCCTACCGCTCCCATACCTGCGGCGCCCTGCGCGCCTCCGACGCCGGTTCCGCCGTCCGCCTGTCCGGCTGGGTGCATCGGAAGCGCGATCACGGCGGCCTGCTGTTCATCGACCTGCGCGATCACTACGGCCTGACGCAGCTGGTGCTGCACCCCGAGACGCCCGGCTTCGCCGCAGTGGAGCGTCTGCGCGCCGAGAGCGTGATCAAGATCGACGGCGAAGTGGTCGCCCGTGAAGCCGGCGTGGTGAACCCCAACTTGCCGACCGGCGAGATCGAAGTCCGCGTCCAGGGCGTCGAGGTTCTGTCGGAAGCCGCCGAACTGCCGCTGCCGGTCTTCGGCGAGCCGGAATATCCCGAGGAAATCCGCCTCAAGCACCGCTATCTCGACCTGCGCCGCGAGACCCTGCACAAGAATATCGTGCTGCGTTCGCGGGTGATCCAGTCGATCCGCAACCACATGTTCGCCCAGGGCTTCCTGGAATATCAGACGCCGATCCTGACGGCCTCGTCGCCGGAAGGCGCGCGCGACTTCCTGGTGCCGTCGCGCCTGCATCCCGAGAAATTCTACGCCCTGCCGCAGGCGCCGCAGCAGTTCAAACAGCTGCTGATGGTGTCGGGCTTTGACCGCTATTTCCAGATCGCGCCCTGCTTCCGCGATGAAGACCTGCGCGCCGACCGGTCGCTGGAATTCTACCAGCTCGACGTCGAGATGAGCTTCGTGACCCAGGAAGACGTCTTCGCCGCCATCGAGCCCGTCATGCACGGCGTGTTCGAGGAGTTCGGCGAGGGCAAGCCTGTGTCGCCCATCGACGGCGTCCACACCTTCACCAACGATTTCGGCGAGACCTTCGAGCACAAGGGGTTCGAGCGCCTGACCTACGCCCAGTCGATGGCCTGGTACGGTTCGGACAAGCCGGACCTGCGCAACCCGATCAAGATGCAGGTGGTGTCGGACCATTTCCGCGACGGCGGCTTCGGCCTGTTCGCCAAGATCCTGGGCGCCGACGAGAAGAACGCCGTCTGGGCGATCCCGGCGCCGACCGGCGGATCGCGCGCCTTCTGTGACCGCATGAACTCGTGGGCGCAGGGAGAGGGCCAGCCGGGCCTGGGCTATATATTCTGGTCCGAGGACCAGGGCGCCTGGGGCGGCCCGATCGCCAAGAACCTGGGGCAGGAACCGACCGAGGCGCTGATGGCCTCGTTGGGTCTGGGCCAGGGCGACGCCGCCTTCTTCGTCGCCGGCCTGCCCTCGGTCTTCGCCAAGTTCGCCGGCCTGGCCCGCACCCGCGTGGGAACGGAGCTGAAGCTGATCGACGAGAACCAGTTCAAATTCTGCTGGATCGTCGACTTCCCGATGTTCGAATGGTCTGAAGAAGAGAAGAAGGTCGACTTCAGCCACAACCCCTTCTCGATGCCGCAGGGCGGGCTGGAGGCGCTGGAAAACCAGGATCCGCTGACCATCCGCGCCTATCAGTACGACATCGTCTGCAACGGCTATGAGCTGTGCTCGGGCGCGATCCGGAACCACAAGGCCGAGATCATGCTGAAGGCCTTCGAGATCGCCGGCTATGACGCCTCGGTGGTCGAGGAGCAGTTCGGCGGCATGCTGAACGCCTTCCGCTTCGGCGCCCCGCCGCACGGCGGCCTGGCCCCCGGCATCGACCGGATCGTCATGCTGCTGGCCGGTCAGCAGGCCATCCGCGAGGTGATCGCCTTCCCGCTGAACCAGCAGGGCGAGGACCTGCTGATGAGCGCCCCGGCCAATGTGCAGGAGCGTCAGCTGAAGGAACTGCACATCCGCACGGCGCCGCCGATCAAGGTCTGATCGCCCGCCAGTCGCAAGACAACGAAGAAGGGGACGCCGCGAGGCGTCCCCTTTTTGCTGATCAGTGTTCGGCGCTGGCGAAGTTGCGGACGCGCGGCGGGGCGGGCGGCGCAGGGGGCGCGGGCGGGGTGCGGATCACCCGGATGGATCCGCGACAGGCGTGGGCCGTCAGGCGGCCTGGCAGGCGGGTGGAGCCGTCGCCGCACGCCTCGCTGATCTGGTCCTGCGTCAGGTTGCGCGCGCTGGACAGGTCCGCGCCCCGGATGTCGGTGCGGCGCAGCGACGCGTCATTGAAGTCGGCGCGGGCGAAGGTTCCGCCGGTCAGGCGGGCGCCGTCCAGACTGGCGTCGCGGAACGAGGCGCCGGAGAAGTCGCCGCCCGACAGGTTGGAGGCGTTGATCTCCGCATCGCTGAAGTTGGCGCCGACGGCATGGACGTTGGCCAGGGTGGCGCCGAACAGTTCGCTCTCCGAGAAATCGGCGCCCGCCAAGGTCGCGCCGTTGAAGTTCACGCCGTGGAGTTCGGCGCCCGACAGGTCGGCGCGGCTCAGATTGGCGCGGACGAACGACGAGCCCTGGGCCTCGGCCCCCGTCAGGACGGCAGAGGTGAAATTGGTCGAGGTCAGGTTGGCGCCGACGATCTCGACCCCCGCCAGATTGGCGCGGCTGAAATCGCTGCCGGTGAAGTTGGAGCCGACCATCTCGGCGCCGCGCAGATTGGCGCCGACCAGGGTGGCGTTGATGAAGCTGGCGCCTGTGAAGGTGGCGCCCGACAGATTGCGGCCCGACAGTTCGCAGCGGTTGCAGGATCCGCCCAGGGAGACCGAACGGGCGACATCGCGATCCTGAAGCGTCATCTCCACCCCGGCGAAGGCGGGGCCGGCAAGCAGCAGTCCAGCCGTAGCGATCAGGGAGACCTTAAGAGAGAACGGTGTGTGGCGAGCAATCTGTTTCACCCAGTCTGAATGCCCCGAAAGCCCCGCCATACCTACTTAAATCGAGGTAATTTCATTAAAACCAAGCAAGAAGACAGGCCGTCAGCAGGCGGAAATACGTAGGTTTCCCGGCAGGACGGTCGAGCTGTCTCCGCATGCCCGGTTCAGTTGGGGCTGCGTCAGGCCGGTCGCGCGCGACAGGTTGGCGCCGGAGAGGTTGGTCCCCGTCAGGTTCGCGCCCGAGAAGGCCGCGCCCTGCAGATAGGCGCCGACGAAGCCGGCGTTGGTCAGGTCGGCCCCCGAGAAGTTCGAGCTGGAGAAGACGCCGCCATAGGCCTCGACATCACGCATGTCGGCGTTCGAGAACCGGGTGCGGTTCATGACGCTGAGGCTCAGATCCGCCTGACGCAGGCGGGCGCCGGAAAGGTTCAGTCCGCGCGCCTCAAGTCCCGAGAAGTCGCCTTGGAACAGATTGCAGCCCGGGCAGGAGGCGCCGCGTTTCACAGAGGCGATCTGACCCGCGTTCTGGGCCAGGACGGGCGTGGCGGCCGTCGCGAGGACGGCGAGGGCGAAGGAAAGGGCGGTCAGGCGGGACATCGGGTCGCTCCAGCGAAGGCGTCGCATCGAGACAGTCTAGGCCCCAGCCGTTAACTTAGCCCTGATCCCCGCCCTGAAGCGCCGGCGACGCTCCACAGGTGTCGCAGACCCAGGCGTGACCGCGTTGCTGCAGGCTGAAGTCGCCACAGGCGGGGCAGGCGACCGCCTCGGTGGCCGCCGCGACCTTGGCGTCGGGCTCGGCCTTCTTGCCGAAGGGCAGGACGACCAGATTGTCCGGCGCGGAACCGCGGGCGAACCCCTTGGAGATGAAGCGGGCGGCCGGCACGGCCTCGCCCTCGTCGGGTTTCCCATCGCCCAGCCCGTCTGCATTCAGGGTCTCGGGCCCGGCGTTGGCCAGTTCGTCGCGGTCCAGATAGGAGACGCCCAGTTCGCGGAAGATATAGTCGAGGATCGAGGTCGCCGAACGGATGGAGTCATTGCCGGTGACGCGTCCAGCCGGCTCGAACCGGGTGAAGACGAAGGCGTCGACAAACTCGTCCAGCGGCACGCCGTATTGCAGGCCGATGGAGATGGCGATGGCGAAATTGTTCATCAGACTGCGGAAGGCGGCGCCTTCCTTGTGCATGTCGATGAAGATCTCACCGAGCTCGCCGTCCTCGTATTCGCCTGTGTGGATATAGACCTTGTGGCCGCCGACGGCCGCCTTCTGGATATAGCCCTTGCGCCGGTCCGGCAGTTTGCGCCGCGCCCGTTCGCGTTCGATAACGCGTTCGACGATCCGTTCGGTCGGCGGCGCGACAGGTTGCGCCACGGCTGGTGAACGAGGCGTGTCGAAGCGCGGCGCCGAATCCGTCTTGGGCAGAGTCAGCAAGGGACCGGGCGGCGGGGCCGCGCGGCGCAGGCGGATCGCGCGTCGGCCCTCGCCGGCGGCCTGGCTGAGGCGGCGGGCGGCCTGGGCGGCGGTCGCGCGCCAGTCCAGGATCTCGGCGCTCGTGTCGGGGACGTCGCTGAACGGCTCCAGCGCAAGGCGCAACTCGGCTTCCAGCAAGGCGGGCTCAGCCAGCAGGGCGGCGACGGCGGGCGGCGCCTCGGGCCAGTCCTTCAGGTCGCCGCAGCCGAAGACCCAGCGCGCCGCCTCGGCCTCGGCCTCCTCGGGCACGCCCAGCAGATTCAGCAGGGGGCCGTCGCCGTCCTCCAGCCCCAGCACATCGCGAATGAAGCCGGGATCGAGTACGGGGGCGGCGAAGACGGCGTCGAAGCCGTCGGCCCAGGCCAGCGCCTGTTCGACCGCCGCCAGTTCGATGTCGGTGAAGCCGAAGGCGCGCAGGGCGGCATGGTCGACGCCGGGCGCCTCGACCAGGGTGCGGCGTCCGAAAAGCCGCCGCTCGGCGGCCTGGACGTCTCCACCCGCGCCGGTCAGGACCCGCGCCAGCCAGGGAGACAGACGTCGGCCGATCTCGCCGTCGGCGGTCTGGAAGACATCCAGAACCGAGGGAGCGCCCAGGCCCAGGCGCAACCGCGCCTCGGCGTCGTCGATGAACAGGCCGATCGCGGCGTGGCGGCGAGGGGCGGCGGTCTTGACGGACGCCTTGGCGGCGACAACGGAGAGGGGATCGGCATTGGTCTTCAGCCGGTTGCGGCGGGCCTTGTCGACATCGGCCAACTGGCTCTTCAGGCCGTCCCATTCGGCGCAGGGGCCGCGCAGCCGCGCCAGTTCGACCGAGGTCTGGGCCGCCGATGCGGCGACCAGGGCCGCGACCGCTTCGGCGCGCGCACTGAGGTCGCCGTCAGCCGGGGCCAGAGCAGGAGCCAGACCCTCGAGACCCAGGGCGACGACGGCGCCGGATCCCTGGAGATCGAGGGCCACGATCCAGAGCCGCACCAGATCGGGCAGAAGGTCGAAGGTCCCGGCGATGCCCTCGATATTCTCCAGGGCGGCGAGGGCCGACAGATCCAGCACGGCGCCGCTGAAGGCCGGCTCGGCCAGGACCTCGGCGTCGCGCGGATCGAAGGTCAGGATCAGGCCGCCGTCCAACGCGGCCTCGGCGGCCAGCAGGGCCTCGGGCGCGCCGGCGGCGATCTGGGTCCTGGACGCGAGGGCGACCAGGGGCGCGCCCTCGTCGAAGGGACGCAGGGCCAGGGCGGGCCGTTCGCCGTCGACGGCGCGCAGGATGTCGGCGTCGGTCGCGCCGCGCCGGCGCGCGGTGGCGGCCGCGCGACCAAGGGCGGGATTGCGCGAGGGATCGCTGCAGTCGCCGTGCGGTCCCTCACAGCGATCCACGGCGTCGGCGACGGCGCGCAAGGCGTCCGCCAGGGTCTCGGCCGACTGAAGCGCCAGTCGCGCGGTCATGCGGTCGGCCCTGTGTTCGGCCAGCCGCGTCTGGGCGGCGGGATCGGACAGGTTGACGATCTGGGCGGAGACGGTCGATCCGGCCGGAGCCGCGAGACCCAGCCAGACGGTCGCCGCCAGTTCGGCGGCGAAAGCCTCAGCCTCGGCCGGGTCGGCGAAGACATTTTCGGCCAGACCCTTGGCGGCCAGGCGTTCGGCCCAGGCGTCCACGCCGCCGTTCAGTACGTCGCCGGTCGGCGAGGCGGCGAGCGACAGGGTTTCGCACCAGTCGAGCCAGGATTCGATCCGCGCGTCCGACCATGCCGTCGGCGCCTGAACCTCATGGATCGTGGCGGCGCGCTCGATGGCGCGGGTCTCCATCATGACCCGCCGAGCGCGGGCGACGAAGCCGGATTGAAAGCGCATGGGCCAGCGTCTCCCCGAAGGCGTCCGACTACATTACGGCGTTCCTGTGGGGCGCGCCACCAGATGTAGTAGTTATCAACGGCTGAATCGTCCCGCCCAAGGTCGCCCCCCTTCTTTCGGACCGGCCGCGAAAGAGGGGCGTTTCGTGGCCCGGCGCTGCGGCGGCCGGGCCACAAATCGACACAAAGCGACATTGTGGCGCTTGCGGGGCACATTGCTCCTGTGTCATGTAACCGATTACATTATTTATCGACGGACCTTCGATAAGAGGGCCGGTACGATGAGTTTGGAGAGGAATCCTTGGATATCGTCGCCCCATCATCCGCGAACGGACGTTCGCCGGTCGCCAAGGCCGCCACGATCCGCGACGTCGCGGAACGGGCCCAGGTGTCCGTGGCGTCGGTGTCGCGCGTGCTGAACGGGTCCGACGCCATCACGGAAACCACGCGCCGTCGCGTGCTCGATGCGGTCGATTTCCTGCACTACGTGCCGCACGTGGGGGCGCGCAGCCTGTCCACCAGCCGGACCGACACCATCGGCGTCATCTTGCCCGACCTGTTCGGCGAGTTCTTTTCCGAACTGATACGCGGCATGGACCTGGCCGCCCGCGCCCACGGCAAACACCTGATCGTCTCCAGCTCGCACGGCGACACCGAGGAGACCCTGGCGGCCCTGCGTTCGATGCGCGGACGGGTCGACGGGATGATCGTCCTGTCCCCCCATGTGCGCGCCGCCAACCTGGCCGCCGACGTCGCGGGGCGGACGCCCGTTCTGGTCATGAACGGCGGGATGGACGAGACCGGTCGGCCGTCGATCGCCGTCGACAATCACGGCGGCGCCGTAACCGCGGTCCAGCATCTGATCGCCACCGGCCGCCGCCGCATCGCCCATATCCGGGGCGCCGCCGGCAACCTGGAAGCCCAGATTCGCGCCGAGGGTTACGCCAGCGCCCTGGTCGACCAGGAGCCGATCATCGTCGAGGGCGACTTCTCCCAGGCGGCGGGCCACCGGGCGGCGACCCGGCTGATGGCGCTGGAGCCGCGGCCGGACGCCGTGTTCGCCGCCAACGACATGATGGCCCTGGGCGCCCTGCTGGCCTTCCAGGAGGCCGGGCTGCGCTGTCCGGAGGATGTGGCGGTCGTCGGCTTCGACGACGTGCCCCTGGCCGCCCTGGTGCGGCCGACCCTGACCACGCTCAGAGTGAATATCGCGGAGATGGGCCGAAGGGGCGTCGAACGCCTGATCGGCCTCGTCCAGGCCGGCCCCAACGCCGACGCCGACGCCGCTTGCGAAATCGTCCGGCCGGTTCTGGTCGAACGACAATCCACCGCGGCGGCTTCAACCGCCGGGTCAAACCCCGATTGAACGGCGTCGCCGTCACAGATCGGGCCCATCAGGAGGGGACACCAGGATGATCAAGTTCAATACCCGTAGCGCGGCCCTAGCGGCCGTATCCGCATTCGCCATCACCGCGGCTTTCGCCGGCGCCGCTTCGGCGCAGGTCGCGACCTCGACCATTCGCGGCAGCGTCACCGATGGGGGCCAGGCTGAGGCCGGAGCCGTCGTCGTCGCGCGCGACGTCAACTCGGGCTTCACCAACCGCGCGACGGTGAACTCCCAAGGGGGCTACACCCTGTCCGGCCTTCGTCCCGGCACCTATGTGGTGACGGTGACCACGGCGGACGGCGATACGGCCACGGACACAGTGTCTGTGGGTGTGGGTCAGGTCGGCAGCCTCGATCTAGTTGTCGCGGCGCCGACGACCGCCGAAGCCGGCGCGTCGGAGTTGGGCGAAATCGTCGTCGTCGGGCGCCGCTTGGCGGAAGTCCGCACCCCGGAGAGCGCCACCAATATCACGACCCAGCAGATTCAGACGCTGCCGCAGATCAACCGCAACTTCCTGAACTTCGCCGCCCTGGCGCCTGGCGTTCGGGTCTCTCAGAACGAAACTGAAGTCACCATTTCGGCCGGCGGTCAACGCGCCGAATCGGTCAATGCCTTCATCGACGGGGCTAGTCTGAAGTCCAACATCATCGCCGGCGGCATCGCCGGTCAGGACGATAGCCGCGGCAATCCCTTCCCGCAGGCTGCGATCCAGGAGTTCCGCGTCGTCAGCCAGAACTTCAAAGCGGAGTACGAGCAGGCGTCTTCGGCAATCATTACGGCCGTGACCCGGTCAGGCACGAACGAGTTCCATGGCGAGGTGTTCGGCACCTATCGTGATGAAAGCATGGTGACCCAGGACGTGTTCGCCGACAGGCGCAACGAGGAGAAGGCCGATCTGACGGTCAAGCAGTATGGCGCAGCCTTGGGCGGACCGATCATTCAGGATCGTCTGCACTTCTTCGGCAGCTATGAGCACAAAGAAGAGAACCGTGCGGCGACGGTCAACCTGGGGCGTCAAGATCCGGAATATCAGCAGCAATTCGCGCAATACCTCGGCACCGTGGCAACGCCGTTTGAAGAAGATCTCTATTTCGGAAAGCTGAGCTTCCAACCGGCCGAAGGTCATCTCATCGATCTGAGCGTCACTTATCGGGACGAGGGCGATGTCACCAATGTGGGCGGCGCCAACACGGCTGAACGCGCAACGGGGCTGCAGCAGACGACCAAGAGCGCCAACCTGCGTTATCAGTGGCAGGGTCAGGGCTTCCTGAACGAGTTCGCCATCGACTACCGGAACTACAACTACAATCCGACAGCGGCCAATTTCGATACGCCGGGCGCCAGTTATCGGGTGTTTGACAACGAGTACGACCCGTTCGGCGGCGCGGCGATCCTGAACATCGGTGGCGCCAGCACGCGTCAGGACATCACCGACGAGGCTGTCACCTTCCGCAACGACCTGACCTTCACCGACATCGAATTCAACGGCTTCCACACCATCAAGATGGGCGTGAAGTTCTCCAACCAGGACTATCACGTCGAGAAGGAGTTCGGTCGCAATCCCGAGTTCTTCTATGACATCGACGGGGGCGCCAGCGGTGACGCCTCGGTGCCGTATCGGGTCCAGCTGGGCAATGCATTCCCGACCGTCGATCTGACCAACAAGGTCTATGGCGTCTACATCCAGGACGACTGGCAGATCACCGACAAGCTGGAGCTGAACCTCGGCATCCGCTGGGACTATGAGGACAACGCCAGCAACCCGGATTATGTGACGCCCCAGTCGGTCGTCGACGGACTGAACCAGTGGATCGCCTCCACCGACGGCGGCAAGCCGGCCGGCTATGCGCCGAGCTGGTTCAACATCGACGATTATATCTCGACCGGCGACAACCGCGATCCGTTCGCCAACGCCTTCCAGCCGCGCATCGGCTTCTCCTACGACGTCTTCGGCGATCGCGGGACGGTGATCTTTGGCGGCGCCGGCCGCTACTACGACCGGGTGAACTTCAACTTCGCCTTCGACGAGATCGCCAAGCCGTTCGACAACTCCAAGAACGCCTTCTTCACGACCACGCCCGGGGCTGTGCAGGACGGCAGCTCGGCCAATCCGTTCCTGTGGGATCCGTCCTATATGACCACGGAAGGCCTGGACGCGCTGCTGGCGACCATTCCCGCCAAGGGCGAAGCCTTCCTGCTGAAGAACGACTATGAGCCGCCGCGCACCGACCAGTTCAATCTGGGCGTTCGTCAACGGATCGGCGACTGGCAGACCGAGTTCACCCTAGCCTATGGCAAGACCGAGAACGAGTTCACCTGGCAGTATCTGAACCGTTGCCGCGAACCCAACTACGGTAACGACGGCGACGGCTTCGGCGACAACGGCGGCTTCTGCGGGCCGGGCGCCGCAAACCCATATCGCTCCTACCTGGTGTCGGATCACAACAAGGAGCGGGAGTTCACCGCCCTCTACGTCAAGCTGGACAAGCCCTACACGCGCGACTCCGGCTGGGGCGTGAACATCGCCTACACCCTGTCGGATTCCCAGCAGAATGGCGGCAACGACAACTTCTGCTTCGATTGTTTCTCGGTCGAAAGCTCGCCCATGCGGAACTCGGCCAACAACGAGCGGCACAGGATCGTCGCCAACGGCATCGTCGACCTGCCGCTGGACTTCCAGCTGTCGGGCATCCTGACCCTGGGGTCGGGCACGCCGTTCAACGTCTTCGACGGCTCGGAATCGACCTTCTACTTCCGCCCGTACGGCGCCTATCCGGAGAAGGAGAACTTCTTCATTCCGAACGCCTTCGCCTATCGCAATCTGGATCTGCGTCTGACCAAGAATCTGGACATGGGTGGCGCGGGCGAGTTGCAGCTCTATGTCGACGCCATCAACATCTTCGACTTCAAGAACTACAGCGGCTTCGACGGCAGCACGACCTCGGCGAGGTTCGGCAACCCGAGCAGCGTGCTGTTCCCGACCCGGACCTTCCAGGTCGGCGCGCGCTACTCCTTCTAACTCCCCCTGAGCCTGGGCCGTCTTCCGCTTGCGCGGGAGGCGGCCTTCTTTTTTAGATACAGACCCAGTGAGCGTGACGATGAACCGTCGAAACTTCCTGATGCGAACCACAGCTGGAGCGGCGGCCATGGCGGTCGGCGGCGCTATTGCGAGTCAGGCCATGGCGCAGCAGACGGGTTTGGCGCAGCAGGCGGATGCGGCGCAGCGCGGCAGCGGCGCGGTCAACGGGACCCAGCGGCGGCCGTTGCGGCTGGACCGCGAGATCGACGAGCTTCAGGAACGCACCTTCCGCTGGTTCGAGAAGGTCACCGACCGGCGGACCGGCCTGACGCCGGACCGCTGGCCCAGCAAGTCTTTCTGCTCCATCGCCGCCGTCGGCTTTGCCCTGACCTGCTGGCCTATCGGGGTCGAGCGTCGCTGGATGAGCCGGGACGAGGCGCGCGAGCGCACCCTGATCACCGTCCGCTATTTCCAGAGCCTGCCGCAGGGGCCGGAACCGACCGGGACGGCGGGACACAAGGGCTTCTTCTATCATTTCCTCGATATGGAGACGGGACTTCGGTACCGGACCAACGAGCTGTCGACCGTCGATACGGCCCTGCTGATCGCCGGCATGCTGTTCGCCGCCCGCTATTTCAACGGCGACCATCCGCAAGAGGTCGAGATCCGCAGCGTGGTCCAGGCCCTGTACGAGCGGATCGAATGGCCCTGGGCCGTGGTGCGCGTCAACCGGATCACCATGGGCTGGCATCCCGAGACCGGCTTCATCCCGTCCGACTGGCATGTCTATAACGAGGGCATGCTGATCCTGCTGCTGGCCATCGGCAGCCCGACCCATCCGGTCTCGGTCAATGTCTGGCACGAATGGGCCGCCAGCTATGACGAGAGCTGGACCGACCGCTGGGGCAGCTGGCACCTGAATTTCGCGCCGATCTTCGGCCACCAGTACAGCCATATGTACGTCGATTTCCGCGGCATCCAGGACGCCTGGATGCGAGGGCAATCGGCCCAGTTGGGCGAATATCTGGACTATTTCGAGAACAGCCGTCGCGCGGTCTACGCCCAGCAGAAGTACGGCCACGACAATCCGGGACAGTGGGTCGGCTATTCGTCCGAGACCTGGGGTCTGACGGCCTGCGACGGGCCGGGGGATTTCAAACAGGTCATCAACGGCGTCGAGCGCGAGTTCTTCAGCTATTCCGCGCGCGGCCCCGGTGACCGCGACGACGGCACCATCGCGCCGACGGCGGCGGCCAGCTCCATCGCCTTCGCGCCCGAGATCGTCGTGCCCTGCGTCAAGGCGATGAAGAGCCGGTTCGGCGCGGGGATCTATACCGAGTGGGGCTTCCTCGACAGCTTCAACCCGACCCTGACGTTCCGCGACGGGCCGCTGCTGCACGGCAAGATCGTGGACGGCGTCGGCTGGGTGGCGGACGATTATCTGGGCATCGACCAGGGGCCGATCGTCGGCATGACCGAGAACCACCGCTCGGACTTCATCTGGCGCTACATGCGCGACGAACCGCATATCCGAAAGGCGCTGGAGACAGCCGGCTTCACCGGCGGCTGGTTGAGCGCATGAGATCAGGCCCGCATAGGCGAGGCGCTCTTGCTTTGCTTGCGGGCGGGGCCGCCGCCGCCTGCACGCCGCCTCGTGCGGGCGAGACCGTGCTGCGCTTCTGGGCCATGGGCAACGAGGGCGGGACGGTGGGCGAACTGATGCCCGAGTTCGAACGGCGCAATCCGGGCGTCCGCGTCTCGGTCCAGCCCCTGCCGTGGACGGCGGCGCACGAGAAACTGCTGACGGCCTATGCCGGGTCGTCGCTGCCGGACGTCAGCCAGATCGGCAATACCTGGGTGTCGGAACTGACCGCCATCGGCGCCCTGTCGCCGACGCCCCCCGCCGCCGCCGACCTGCTGACCGACCAGTTCGAAGCGGTGCTGGAGACCAATCAGGTCGCCGGCCGGGCCATGACCACCCCCTGGTATGTGGACACGCGTCTGCTGTTCTATCGCACCGACCTGATGCGCCGCGCCGGCTTCGAGGCGCCGCCGCGCGACTGGGCCGAGTGGAAGCGGGCCATGCACGGGGTCAAGCGGGTGGCGGGGCAGGGGAATTTCGCCATCCTGCTGCCGCTGAACGAGTTCGAGCAACTGCTGACCTTCGGATTGCAGAGCGACGAGCCGCTGCTGCGAGACGAGAATACGCGGGGCAATTTCTCCAACCCAGGCTTCATCGCGGCCCTGGCCTTCTATCGCAGCCTGTTCGCCGAGGGGCTGGCGCCCCTGGCCTCGGCGGCGCAGATCTCGAACGTCTGGACCGAGTTCGCGCGCGGCTATTTCAGCTTCTACTTCTCCGGTCCGTGGAGCGTGGGGGATTTCCGCAGCCGTCTGCCGGCGTCGTTCCAGCCGAACTGGGCCACGGCGGGGGTTCCGGGGCCGAACGGTCTGGGCGCCTCGGCGCCGGGCGGATCCAGCCTGGCGGTGTTCAAGTCGTCGCCGCACCAGGAGGCCGCCTGGGCCCTGGTCCGCTATCTGTCCGAGCCCATCGTCCAGGCCCGGTTCAACACCATCGTCGGCGACCTGCCGGCCCGCAAGAGCGCGTGGGAGATCGCGGCGATCGAGCGCGACCCGATGCTGGCGCCCTTCCGCGGGCAGTTGGAGCGGGCCAAGGCCGTGCCCAAGGTGCCGGAGTGGGAGCGGATCGTCACTGAAATGCAGATCGTCGCCGAGCGTATGGTGCGCGGCGAATATGCGCCTGAAACCGCCGCGGCGGAGATCGACCGCCGCGCCGACCGGTTGCTGGAGAAGCGCCGCTGGATGATGGGACAGGGCAGGGCCGTATGACCGTCGCCGATCCCACATTGGCGCGGGCCAAGCCGTCGCGCGGACCCGGCGCCCGCGAGCGCGCGGCCTGGGTTTTCGTCGCCCCTGCCATGATCGCCATCGGCCTGTTCTTCGCCATTCCGGTCGTCGCGGCCCTGCTGCTCAGCCTGACCGACTTTGACATCTACGCCCTGGCCGATCTGGACAATTTGCGGTTCGTCGGCTGGCAGAATTACGAACGGCTGATGACCAATCCGCTGTTCTGGGGGGCGATGAAGAACACCCTGACCTTCGCCGTCCTGGGCGTGCCCCTGTCCATCGCCGCATCGCTGGCCGCCGCCGTCGTGCTGAATGCGCGGGTGGTGAAGTGGCGGCCGATCTGGCGCGTGATGTTCTTCGCCCCCTATGTCACCACCCTGGTCGCGACGGCCGTGGTGTGGCGCTATCTGCTGCACACCCGCTACGGCGTCATCAACTGGGGGCTTGAGAGCATCGGCCTGCCGGCGGTGGACTGGCTGGGCCAGCCCTCGACCTCGATCCCCGCCATCCTGATGTTCGTGGTCTGGAAGATCTTCGGCTACAATATGCTGATCTTTCTGGCCGTGCTTCAGACCGTGCCGGACGACCTGTACGAGGCCGCCCGCATCGACGGCGCCGGGCCGTGGAAACAGTTCCGCCATGTCACCCTGCCGGCCATCGCGCCGACGACGCTGCTGGTCTCGATCATCTCGGTCGCCAGCTTCTTCCAACTGTTCGCCGAACCTTATGTGATGACGCAGGGCGGCCCGGCCCAGAGCACGGTGACGGTGCTGTATTTCATGTACGAGGAGGGCTTCAAATGGTGGAACCTGGGCTCCGCCAGCGCGGTCGCCTTCGTGCTGTTCCTGTGCATTCTGGCGATTACCCTGGTGCAGTTGGCGGTGGCGAAAAGGGTGGGGGCGTATCAGTGATGGTCGCCCGTTCTCGTGTCCTACACACCCGTCATCCTCGCCCTTGTGGCGAGGATCCATACGCCAGGTGGCTGGATCGTGCCCCCACTCCTAGACCGGGAGTATGGATCCTAGGGACAAGCCCTAGGATGACGGCGATTGGGAAGGCGAGAAGCAGGACGACAGGCACGGCGACAGCGACGGGAACGGGGGTGAGGCGATGAAAATCAAAAGCCTGTTCCTCAACCTCGCCGTGGCCCTGATCGCCCTCATCGTCCTGTTCCCGCTGGTCTGGATGACCTTGGTCAGCTTCATGCCCACGGGCGAGGCCGCGACCTTCCCGCCGCCCCTGGTCCCGTCGCGCTGGACGCTGGAGCATTATCGCGACCTGTTCCTGAATCAGGGCATGGGGCGGTATCTGTGGAACAGCTTCGCCCTGGCCACCCTGGCGACGATCCTGGCCCTGAGCTTCACCGTCCCGGCCGGCTACGCCTTCGCCAAGCTGAAGTTCGCCGGGCGCGAGCGGCTGTTCCAGCTGCTGGTCGCCGCCCTGGTGGTGCCGGCCCAGATCGGCACCCTGCCGCTGTTCCTGATGCTGAAGGGGATGGGGCTGGTGAACACATACGCCGGGGCCCTGGTGCCGTGGCTGGCCTCGATCTTCGGCCTGTTCCTGGTGCGCCAGTATGCGCTGAGCATTCCCGACGAGATGCTGGAGGCCGCCCGGATCGACGGCGCCGGCGAGGGCCAGATCTTCCGCCGTATCGTCCTGCCGACGCTGCAGCCGATCATCGTCACCCTGGGCCTGTTCGTCTTCCTGGGCAGCTGGAACGACTTCTTGTGGCCGTTGATCGTCCTGACGGACCAGTCGAACTACACCCTGCCGGTGGCCCTGGCCGCCCTGTCGCGCGAACATGTGCAGGACGTCGAACTGATGATGGCCGGCGCCGTCGTCACCGTCGCGCCCGTGCTGATCCTCTTCCTCGCCCTGCAACGCTACTACATCCGCGGCATGCTCGCGGGCAGCGTGAAGGGGTGATGTCTGTTCCCATACCCACCCCTCCAAAACCGTCATCCTAGGCCTTGTGCCTAGGATCCATACGCCCGGTGTCCAAGGCGTGCGTCCCGTCCTCGACGGAGTCTATGGATCCTCGGGACAAGCCCGAGGATGACGGGTTGGGGGAGTTAGCTGGAGTACTCCGAATGCGTATCCTGACCTCCGCCCTCGCGCTCAGCGCCGCCCTG
Organism: Brevundimonas sp.; assembly: GCF_013912065.1. Taxonomy (GTDB): domain Bacteria; phylum Pseudomonadota; class Alphaproteobacteria; order Caulobacterales; family Caulobacteraceae; genus Brevundimonas. Next base: position 185,128 of record NZ_JACESA010000005.1, on the reverse strand, counting down.
ATGGCCGCCCCCGCCGTCGCGCAGGACACGCGCGTCCTCGACGCCATGGACGACGCCGCGCGATGGCAGGCCAGCGCCTCCACCGACGTTCACGCCGCCGTCAGCGCCGTGGCGGGACACGACGGTCGCGCGGTCCGGCTCGACTACGACTTCGACGGCAAGGCGGGCTATGCGGTGCTCAGCCGGCCCCTGCCGTTCGACCTGCCCGATAATTACGAGATCAGCTTCTGGGTGCGCGGCGCCGGGCCGATCAACACCTTCGAGGTCAAGTTGACCGACGCCTCGGCCGAAAACGTCTGGTGGAAACAGACGGCGCGCTACGACTTCCCCGACGGCTGGACCAAGTTCGTCATCAAGCGCCGCCAGGTCTCCAAGGCCTGGGGGCCAAGCCCCGAGACGGTGCTGCGTCGCGCCGAGCGGGTCGAGTTCGTCGTGGTCGCGGTGGAAGGCGGCAAGGGGGCGGTCGAGATCGACCAACTGAGCCTGCGCGCCTTGCCGGTCGATCCCGCCGTGCCGCCGCAGCCGGTCGCCGCCGACAGCCGACCGCAGACGACCGCCGCCAACGCCGTCGATCTGGACCCCAAGACCGCCTGGACCCCGCTGGTGAGCGAAGCCTCGGCCCTGACGCTGGACCTGGGATACGAACGCGAGTTCGGCGGCCTGACCCTGCGCTGGGGCGAGCGGGGCGCGGCGGCCGACTATCGGATTTCGGCGTCTATAGACGGGCGGGACTGGCGCGAACTGACGTCCGTGCAGGGCGGAAACGGCGGCGTCGATTGGCTGCGCACGCCCGAGACGACCGCGCGCTGGCTGCGGCTGGAGCCGCTGAGGCCGGTCCCCGCCTCGGACGTGGTCGGCTCCTCCGGCGCCGGCCAGCGACTGGGGGCGGGGCAGGCGACCGCCTACGCCCTGAACGAGATCGAGGTTGAACCCCTGGCCTTCGGCGAGGACGCCACGGCCTTCGTCGAGGCCGTGGCGAAAGAAAACCGGCGCGGCCTCTATCCGCGCGGCTTCTTTGGCGAACAGCCCTACTGGACCCTGGTCGGCGTGGACGGCGGCGGCGAGAGCGGCCTGATCGGCGAGGACGGCGCCATCGAACTGCGCCGCGCTGGCCCCAGCATCGAACCCTTTGTCGTCGACAACGGCCGGCTGATCACCTGGGCTGACGTCAATATTGAGCAGGGGCTGGAGGACGGCGACTTGCCGATCCCGTCGGTGACCTGGACAGCCGACGACTGGACGCTGAAGATCACGGCCTTCGCCGACGGGACGCCGGACCAGGCCCGGCTGTGGGGCCGTTATGACCTGACCAACACTTCGAACCGGTCGCGCAGCCTGACCCTGGCCCTGACGGCGCGACCATTCCAGGTCAACGGCCCGGTCCAGTTCCTGGCCATTCCAGGCGGCGTCGCGCCGGTCGAGCGGATCGCCTGGGACGGCGCGAGCCTGACGCTGAACGACGATGTCCACATCCACGCCCTGACCCCGCCGGACGCCGTGGCGGCCTCCAGCTTCGATTCTGGCGCGGATCCTCAATCATTGATTTTGCCGTCGGCACGACGCCCAGCCGGCGCACCGGTCGTGGTGTCCGACGCCACAGACCTGCCGGCCGGCGCCCTGCTGTATGAAGTGACGCTTCAGCCCGGCGAGACGCGCACCTTCGGCTTCCTGTCGCCGCTGGCCGGCGAGACGCCGCAGACCGGGCAGGATGTCGCCGCCCTGGACCGGGCCGAGCAGGCCCTGGCCGCCGAATGGCGCGAGAAACTGGACCGGGTGGACCTGACCCTGCCGCCCGCCGCCCAGCGGATCGAGGACGCGCTGAAGTCGTCCCTGGCCCATATGCTGATGTCGCGTCAGGGCCCGATCCTCCAGCCCGGCACCCGCAGCTACAACCGCTCCTGGATCCGCGACGGGGCCATGATGGCCGAGGGGCTGAACCGGCTGGGCATGGCCGATCATTCCGCCGACTATCTGCGCTGGTACGCCCCCTATGTGTTCGACAACGGCAAGGTCCCGTGTTGCGTCGACGCCCGCGGCGCCGATCCGGTGCCCGAGAACGACAGCCACGGGGAGTTCGTCTTCCTGGCCGCCGAGACCTATCGCTACACCGGCGACCAGGCCCTGCTGCGTCAGGTCTGGCCCCAGGTGCAGAAGGCCATCGCCTATATGGACGACCTGCGGGCCTCGACCCGTACCGCAGCCTTCCAAACCGCCGACCAGCGCCATCTGTACGGCCTGCTGCCCCCGACGATCAGCCATGAGGGTTACTCGGACAAGGCGGCCTATTCCTACTGGGACGATTTCTGGGGCCTGCTGGGCTACAAGGACGCGGTCTTCATCGCCGAGACTCTGGGGGAGACCGAGGCCGCCGCCCGGTTCGCTGCAGCGCGCGATCAATTCGCCGCCGACATCCGCGCCTCCATCGTCGCGACGGCCGACCACCACGACATCGACTGGATCGCCGGCGCCGCCGACCGGGGCGATTTCGACGCCACCTCGACCACCATCGCCCTGTCGCCGGCGGGGCAGAAGGATGATTTGCCGCCTGAGCTGTTGGCGCGAACCTTCGATCTGTATTGGGAAAACTTCCAGAACCGGTTGAACAATCGCACGGCGTGGAAGGACTACACCCCCTATGAGTGGCGGCTGGTCGGCGCCTATGTTCGGCTGGGCCAGAAGGACCGCGCTCTGGCGGTTCTCAACTTCCTGATGGCCGACCGCCGGCCCGAGGCCTGGAACGGCTGGGCCGAGGTGGTGGGGCGCGACAAGCGCGAGCCGCGCTTCATCGGCGACATGCCGCACGCCTGGATCAGCTCCGACTATATCCGTTCGGCTCTCGACCTATTCGCCTATGAGCGGGACCGGGATCACGCCCTGGTTCTGGCTGCGGGCGTGCCGGAGGCGTGGCTGGATACGGCTGAGGGCGTAGGGGTGCGCGACCTGCGCACGGCCTATGGCCCGCTGACCTATGCCTATCGCAAACAGGGGGCGGGGTATGTGCTAACCCTGGGCGGAGCGGCGACGCCGCCGGGGGGGTATGTGCTGCAATGGCCGGCCGGTGAGGGGCGGCCGGACACGGTGCGGATCGATGGGCGGGCGGCGCGGTGGACCGGCGATGAGCTGGTGATACCGGCGGGCGCGCGGCGGATCACCCTCAACTGATCCTTCTCCCATGGGGAGAAGGTGGCCCGCAGGGCCGGATGAGGGACCGGCGGTGGGCCAACTCGCACCACCGCGCCCCTCACCCTTTCGCACAAGATCGATCGCTACGCTCTCGGGCGCTCAAGCCCTCTCCCAGCGGGAGAGGGTCTATTCTTCCGTCTTGGCTTTGGCCTTCTTGGCTGGAGCCTTCTTCGCGGCCGGCTTCTTCGCAGCCGCAGCCTTCTTCGGCGCGGCCGCCTTCTTGGCCGGAGCCTTCTTCTTCGGCGCGGCGCCGGCCTTGGCGGCGAGGAGGGGCAGGGCGGCTTCCAGGGTCAGGTCTTCCGGCGCCGTGCCCTTCGGCAGGGTGGCGTTGATCTTGCCCGACTTGACGTAGGGCCCGAAGCGGCCGGCCATGACGTGGATCGGCTCGCCCGTTTCCGGGTGGGCGCCCAAGTCCTTCAGCGGGGCCGTGGCGGCGCCGCGACCCGGACGACCGGCGCGTTTTTCGGCCAGCAGGGCTACGGCGCGGTTCAGGCCGACCTCGAACACCTCGTCGATGTCCGAGACATTGGCGTAGGTGCCGGCGTGCAGGACGAAGGGTCCGTAACGGCCCAGGCCCGCCGTGATCATCTTGCCGTCCTCGGGGTGAACCCCGACCTCGCGCGGCAGGGCCAACAGGCGCAGGGCCTGGTCCAGGGTCAGGGACGCGGGCGACCAGCCCTTGGGCAGGGACGAGCGTTTGGGCTTGTCGCCCTCCGGCGGCGTGATTTCGACATAGGGTCCGAAACGGCCGATCTTCAACTGCACCGGCTGACCGGTCGCCGGGTCGATCCCCAGTTCGCGGTCGCCGCTCTCGGCCGATCCGTCCTCGGCCGAGGGGCTGGCCACCGGACGGGTGTATTTGCAGTCGGGATAGCGCGAACAGCCGATGAAGGCGCCGAAGCGGCTGGTCTTCAGGCTGAGCTGGCCCTGGTGGCACAGGGGGCATTCGCGCGGGTCCGACCCGTCTTCTTTGGCCGGGAAGATATGGGCGCCGAGGCTTTCGTTCAGGGCGTCGAGAATGGCCGTGGTGCGCAGCTCGCCGGCGGCCTGGGTCGCGGCGTGGAAATCCTGCCAGAACTGGCGCAGCAGCACCTTCCAGTCCAGTTGACCGGCCGACACCTCGTCCAGCTGGGTCTCCAGCGCGGCGGTGAAGTCGTATTCGACCCATTTCCTGAAGAACTGCTCCAGGAAGGCCGTGACCAGCCGTCCCTTGTCCTCGGGATAGAAGCGGTTCTTGTCGACGCGGACGTATTCGCGGTCGCGCAGGGTCGACAGGGTCGAGGCGTAGGTCGAGGGGCGGCCGATGCCGAGCTCTTCCAGCTTCTTGACCAGGGTGGCTTCCGAATAGCGCGGGGGTGGTTCGGTGAAATGCTGGTCGGTGCGGATGGCGTCGACCTTAGCCTTGGCGCCCTCCTTCAGGGCGGGCAGGCGGCTGGTGTCGTCACCTTCGTCGTCGCCTTCGGCGCCCTTCTGCTTCTCGTCGCGGCCTTCCTCATAGACGGCCAGGAAGCCGTCGAAGGTGACCACCTGGCCGGTGGCGCGCAGGCCGGTCAGGCCGTCCGGGGTTTCGATCTCGACCGTGGTGCGGTCCAGGCGGGCGGCCTCCATCTGCGAGGCGACCATCCGTTTCCAGATCAGCTCGTACAGGCGCTGGAGATCGGAATCGAGGCGCAGGCTGTCGGGATGACGGGCGATGTTGGTCGGCCGGATCGCTTCGTGCGCTTCCTGAGCATTCTTGGCCTTGGTCTTGTAATAGCGGGGCTCTTGCGGAACGAAGGCCGGACCAAACTCCTTGCCGATGACCTCGCGCGCCTGGGCGATGCCCTCGGGCGTGGTCTGGACGCCGTCGGTCCGCATATAGGTGATCAGGCCGCCGGTCTCGTCGACTCCCTCATACAGTTTCTGCGCCGCCTGCATGGTGCGCTGGGCGCTGAAGCCCAGTTTCCGCGCGGCTTCCTGCTGAAGGGTCGAGGTGGTGAAGGGCGGCGCCGGGTTGCGGCGGACGGGCTTCTTCTCGACCGAGTTGATGGTGAAGTCGCCGGCGTCGATGGCCGCGCGCGCGGCGCTGGCGGTCGCCTCGTCCTTGATGTCCAGACGCTGGACCCGCTTGCCCTCATGCTTGACCAGACGGGCGGTGAAGGGCGGGCTGTCTGCGTTCAGGTCGGCCTCGATGGACCAGTATTCCTGCGCCTTGAACTTCTCGATCTCCATCTCGCGATCGACGACGATACGCAGGGCGACCGACTGGACGCGACCGGCCGAACGGGCGCCCGGCAGCTTGCGCCACAGGACCGGCGAGAGGGTGAAGCCGACGAGGTAGTCCAGGGCGCGGCGGGCCAGATAGGCCTCGACCAGCTCCATGTCGAGCTGGCGCGGATTGGCCATGGCCTCGAGGACGGCGGACTTGGTGATGGCGTTGAAGGTGACGCGTTCGACGTGCGTGTCCTTCAGCGCCTTCTTCTTGTTCAGCACCTCGAGCACGTGCCAGCTGATGGCCTCGCCTTCGCGGTCGGGATCGGTCGCGAGAATGACGCGGTCGGCGCGCTTGGCGGCCTCTGCGATCTCGGACAGGCGCTTGGCGCCCTTGGCGTCGGCTTCCCAGTGCATGGAGAAGTCGTCGTCCGGCAGGACCGACCCGTCCTTGGACGGCAGGTCGCGGACGTGGCCGTACGAGGCCAGGACCTCATAGTCCGAGCCTAGATACTTATTGATGGTCTTGGCCTTTGCGGGGCTCTCGACGATGACGAGGTTCATGCGTGTCCGGTCTCGGGAAGGGCGCGAACGTGGTTGGAGCGGAGCCGTGTGTCAATGCACCGGCCGCCGGACGTCCGTAAACTTGGGTGGGAATAGCGGCTGACTATCACGGATTGAGCGAGAATCCGGAAGAGACTTCGCTATATCGAGGCGAGGCCTCCCGGCAGGAGTTCGGCGCGACCGGCCAGACTCAGCTCCAGCAGGGCGGCCGCGACCTGACCCATCGGGGCGTTCAGGGCGCGGGCGATCTCGTCGCGAGGCGTCGGAGTGGGCGAGAGCAGGGCGGAGACGCGGTCCAGGAAGGCGTCATCGACGTCGCCATAGTCTATTGGATCGGACGGCGGCTCGCGCAGGGTGCGCAGGGTATGGAAGGCGCGTTCGATGTCCTCGATCCCTTCGCACAGGATCGCACCCTGGCGCAGAAGCTCGTTCGGACCACGGGCGCGCGGGTCGAGGGGGGAGCCCGGCACGGCGAAGACGTCGCGCCCCTGTTCGGCGGCGAGGCGGGCGGTGATCAGGGAGCCCGACTTGATCTCGGCCTCGACCACCACGACGCCCCGCGACAGGCCCGAGATGATGCGGTTGCGGCGGGGAAAGTCGCGCGCCTGGGCGCGGGCGCCGACGGGGCTTTCGGAGACGACGCAGCCCTGGTCCGTCAGGCGGGCGTAGAGGTCGGCGTGTTCGGGCGGATAGACGTCGTCCACCCCGCCCCCCAGCACCGCGACCGTGCCGGTGGGCAGGGCGCCTTCGTGGGCTGCGGCGTCGATGCCGCGCGCCATGCCCGAGACGACGACATGACCGGCCTGGCCCAGTTGCTGCGCCAGGCCGCGCGCGATCCGCTGGCCGCCCGCCGAGGCGATGCGGGCGCCGACGACGGCGACGCTGGGGGCATTCAGCAGTTCGGCGCGGCCTCGGACCCACAGAATCGGCGGTGGCGGATCGAGGGCGGCCAACATCTGGGGATAGTCGGCGTCGCCCAGCACCAGCAGCCGGGCGCCGATCCGGTCGCCGTCGGTCAGTTCACGCTCGACCCGTGCGACGGGCGGGGGAACGGAGGCGGCGCCGGACTTGCGCACCAGATCGGGCAGGATGTCGAGCACGCGAACGGCCGAGCCGTGGCGGGACAGAAGCTGGGAAAAGGCGACGGGACCGATGCGGTCGGTGCGGGCGAGCCGCAGACGGGCGAATCGTTCGTCCGCCGACAGGCTCACGTCTTCTTGGCCCCGATACGCGGTTCCTCGCCCTTCAGCAGCCGGGCGATGTTCTGGTGGTGCCGGATCCAGATCAGCACGGCGGCGAAGACGGTCAGGGTCAGGATCGGCATGGGCACGGGCAGGCCGACGGCGGCCAGCGGCAGCAGGGCCAGCAGGGGCGCGGTCGCCGAGGAGATCAGGGCCGCCAGCGACGAATAGCGGAAGACGAAGGCGCTGATCAGCCAGACCGCCCCGGCCATCAGGCCCAGGGGCCAGGCGGCGGCGATCAGCAGGCCGTAGAAGGTGGCGACCCCCTTGCCGCCCTTGAACTTCAGCCAGACGGGAAACAGGTGGCCCACGAAGGCCGCGCCGCCGGCGATGGCGCCGGCCGCCTCGCTGTCGAACAAGGCGCGGGCGATCAGCAGGGCGGCGGCGCCCTTGCCGGCGTCCAGCAGCAGGGTGGCCAGGGCCAGGTCCTTGCGTCCGGTGCGCAGCACATTGGTCGCGCCGATATTGCCGGACCCGATGTTGCGCACATCCCCGGCGCCGGCGGCGCGGGTGATCACGACGCCGAACGGAATCGAGCCGAGCAGATAACCGCCCAGCGCGACCAGCGCCAAGGTCCCGAGCACGGGGCCTGCCAGATCCTGCACCTTGATTCGCTCCCCACGAGTTGTGGCGGCAAAATGCGTCGCCGCGCGGCCCGGAGCAAGGACGATCCGACCTCTTGACCCGAAGATTGGGGCGCGTCAGGTCTCGCGCCATTTCCTGGAGAGTCCGATGCGCCCCTTCACGACCGCCGCCGCCCTTGTCGTCCTGCTCTCCGCGAGCGGTTGCGTCGACGCTGCCTCGTCCGTCGGCGCCTCGGGAGCGCCGGCGGCCGGCGCTCCCGCCATGGCGACCTATTTCGACTGTGTCCGCGATGGCGGCGTGGCGATCTCGGCCCACCGCGCCGTGTCGGCGCCCGACCAGCCGGAAAATTCCATCGCCGCCATAGAGGCGACGGGCCAGGCCATTCCGGGCGCCATCCTGGAACTGGACGCCGTCCTGACCAAGGACGGTCATCTGGTGCTGATGCACGACGAGACCCTGGACCGGACCACGACCGGCCACGGACGCGTCGCCGACCTGACCCTGGTCCAGGTCAAGGCTGCGCGGCTGAAGGCGTCCAACGGCGCCCTGACCGACGCCGCGCCCCCGACCCTGGCCGAGGCGCTGGACGCCGCAGGACGCGTGGGCGCCATCGCCAGCCTGGACCTGAAGCCAGCCGAGGGTGGAACGACGGTGGACCTGGCGCGAGCTGTGATCGACCAGGTGCGCCGGTCAGGCGCGGCGGACCGGGTCATCCTGATCACCTACAACGACGCCGACGCCCGCGCCGTGGCGGCCCTGGCGCCGGAGATGATGATTTCGGCGGGCTTGAGCGGGGTCGATGGTCTGGCAGGCTTGAACTCGGCCCAAATCCTGGCCTGGACCGGGACGCGCGAGGAGAGGCCGGAGATGTGGTCGGCCCTGCGTCAGGCCGGCGTCGAGGTCCAGTTCGGCACCCTGGGCGCCGCAGGACGTCGCCTTGACGACCGCTACGCCGCCGACGGCGACGTGTCGGAATATCGCGACCTGTTCCGTCAGGGCGTGACCGTTATCGCCACCGACACGCCGCTGGCGGTTCAATCGGTGCTGGGCGCCGAGGTCGCCAAGGCCGCGACCTGCCGCCGGCCGGGCTGAGGATTGCGCTGCATCAAGGCGATGGGATCGCGATCGGGCGAGGAACGACCATGAGCGATGATCTGATGTTCGATGTGGTCGTTGTCGGGGCCGGACCGGCGGGTCTGGCCTTCACCCGATCCCTGGCCGGTGCGGGCCTGAGCGTGGCCCTGATCGAGGGGCAGCACGAGGCCGCCCTGCGCGACCCGGCCTTCGACGGGCGGGAGATCGCCCTGACCCATCATTCGATGCGGCTGCTGAAAAGCCTGGGCGTCTGGGACCGGATTCCCGCGGCCGAGATTTCGGATCTGCGCGAGGCGCGGGTTCTGGACGGCGGTTCGGCCTTCGCCCTGACCTTCGGCGCGGACGGGGCGGACCGTCTGGGCGTGCTGATTCCCAACCATTTGATCCGGCGCGCCCTGTTCGAGACTGTCCAAGGTCAGGCGGGTATCGCCCTGATGGCCGGGCGGCGGGTGACGGCCTGCGGCGTCGGCGAGGGTGAAAGACGCGCCTGGCTGGACCTGGACGACGGGACGACCATCCGGGCCCGGCTGCTCGTGGCGGCGGATTCGCGCTTTTCAGGCGTGCGCGACCAACTGGGCGTCGGGGTCGAGATGGATCGGCTGGGGCGGTCGATGATGGTCTGCCGGATGCGGCACGACCAGCCGCACGGCCATGTGGCGACCGAATGGTTCGACCATGGCCAGACCGTCGCCCTGCTGCCGGTCGCCGACGCCGAGGAAAGGGTGTCGTCGGTGGTTCTGACCCTGGCGGCGCCGGCCATCGCCGGGCTGATGGGCCTGTCGCCCCAAGCTTTTGCAGACGAGATGGAGCGGCGGTTGAAGGGCCGGCTGACCGGGCTGGAACTGGTCGGAACACGCCACGCCTATCCGCTGGCCACGACCTGGAGCCGTCGGTTCGCCGGCGAGGGGTTCGCCCTGATCGGCGATGCGGCCGTGGGCATGCATCCTGTCACGGCCCACGGCTTCAACCTGGGTCTTCGCGGACAGGAGACCCTGGCCAAGGTGATCCGGTCGGCGAAAAGCGGCGACATCTGTTCGGGCCGGCTGCTCGCCCGCTATGAGCGCGAGCACCGCCTGGCGAGCTGGCCTCTGTACCGAGGCACCAACGCCCTGGTGCGGCTGTTCACTGACGAGACGCCCCCGGCGCGCCTGGCGCGCGGCGCGGCGCTGAGAGCCGGACAGGCGACGGCGCCGTTCAAGGCCGTGGTGAAGCGGATGCTGACGGCTTGATCGATTCTTCCTTCTCCCGGCGGGAGAAAGATAGGCACCTGTCGTCCGCATAGCCGATTGTAAACTAAAACGATTTCTATGCGGTAAAATGTCGTGCAGAACTCGTGTAGATTGTTCTTCACGTTCCCCGAAAAGATGGCCTGAATCGGCGGCAGCGTCCAATGCCTCCGAGATGTCAGTTCATATCACCGGTGGGACAGGACCAGGTTGGCAAGACGCCGAAGACCGTCCTAAGCAGTGTCTGCTCTGGATAAGGACCACTCATGGCTGATGAAACATATACCGCTGCATCCGACGCGCGGGATGGCACCATCGAACTGGTGAGCGCCTACGTCTCGAATACCAACACGCGTTTGACGGCTGAAGAGTTTCAGGCCCTGATCCGCGAAACCTTCGCCACCCTTTCGAGCCTCGATGCATCGCCGACAGTCGTCGAGCCGGAAACGCCCGCGCCGGATCGTAAATCCAAGGCGGAAATCAAGAAGTCGATTGGCGACACCGCCCTGATCAGCTTCGAGGACGGCAAACCATACAAGAGCCTGAAACGCCACCTCGGGACGCGCGGTATGACGCCTGAGGACTACCGAACCAAATGGGGTCTGCCGTCCGACTATCCGATGGTCCATCCGACCTACAGCGCCCAGCGATCGGAACTGGCCCGCGCCATCGGTCTGGGTTCGAAGGGGCGTCAGGCGAAAGCCGCCGTGGAAGCTGCGCCCAAAGCGCGCAAACCGCGCCAGCCCAAGGCGTGATGTGGACATCGGTCGTTGGCGCCAACCGCTTGAACGTTCACTCCGCCTAGAACAGTGACAACTGCCTGTTCGCCTGATCGAAGGCTCGCCATTGCGACGACCGCGACGCCTGATCGAGCCACGCCTCCACAAAATCTTCCGGCGTCACATAGATCTGGACGGCGGACACGGGTGTGAAGTGTGACCTGTATCCCGTCTCGGTGATCGGCAGGGGCGCTCTCTTCGGTGAGATGCTCTCCACCTCCAAATGGGCCATCCGGGTCTTGTCCTCATAGACGACGTAGTCCGGGTTCCACCTGATTTCGATCTCAATGCCGTTCCAATGGCTGCGGCTGATCGTGTAGTCGCGGGTCATCTCTTCCTCGGGGATTTGGGTTCGTCTGAACCCTTGCCCTTCGGCGAGAATGGGGGTGCAAGCGCAGGAGCGCCTTCGCGGGGAACCGGCTGCAACGAGCAAGGCAAGAGAAGCTGGGCGGAAGGCGCTTTGAAGCGCGCCAGGGGCAAGGCCCCAAGTTCTTGCGATAGGGATTGTCGCCCGAATGGGCTGAGATCACCGGCGCAGCCGGAAGCTCAGGGCGAAGTCTAAAGCCCGCCGCGCCTTCATGCGGATCGCCCACGGCCATGACTCGCTGTTTCAAGCATCTCCGATGTAGGCCGCTCTCACCGCTCGGTAATCCTGACCGCCCGCACGAGCCGTGCCAGCGCGGCGGCGAGCGCCGCCTGCACAGCTTCCGGCGTCATTCCGAGATGTAATCGGATCTCATCGTAGTTCAGGCCGCCGAAGCGATGGAGAACGAACACGTCCCGCAGGTTGATTGGCAAACGTAGCATCGCTGTCTTGAGGACATCCGCCGGGCGCCTTGCGCGTCGGCGCTTTGGACGAGGGTTTCCGTTCATTTTTGTGGACGAGTACCAAGACACTCATGAGTGTGTGATTTCAATCCTTATGGATCACCTCATCAAGGCCGATAGACCGCCTCTGATCGGGTTCTTCGGAGACAAAGTTCAGAGCATCTATCCAGACGGGGTAGGCGAGCTTTCCCTTGAGCATCAGGGCGCTCTAGAAATCATCCAGAAAGAAGAAAACTACCGCTGTTCAAAAGCGGTGATTGATGTTCTCAACAAGGTGCGGACCGACATCAAGCAGGTGCCTTCGGGAGAAAACGTCGAGGGCGCTGCAGTTTACGTTGGGTTAGTGGGCCTCGATCCCGAGAGTGACGTGACAAGCGCTGCGCTCGCGAAGGCCAAGGACGAACTTGGCATCGAGACTAAGGGCGAGGTCAAAGTCCTTTTTCTGACGCACCGACTCATTGCCCGTAAGGCGGGCTACGAGGCTCTCTGGACGGCCTATAACGATCGCGGCGGCTTCGCCAAGGACGCCTTCCAAGCCGGGGAAGATCAGATCGCGGCTTTCTTGACCAAAAATGTGGATCCAGTAGTCGAGGCCTGGCGGGGCGGGAAGGTCGGCCGGGCCATTTCATTTATCAGCAGCAGGAAGAAACCAATCGCCTCGCAGGGCGAAAAGGCGAAGGTCAAAAAGGCCCTAGACACGCTTGTCTCTTTGGCAGACAGCGGAGCAACTATCGGGGACGTGCTGCGCCACATTCAGGTGGCCCAGCTACTGCCGTTGCTTGATGACTTGGACATCGCGGCGGCTGGAAAGTTTGAAGCCGTCGAGGAGGGTAGCTCCGCCGCGAAAAATCAGATCCTTCTGACGACACTTATGGATATCCCTTACCAGGAGGTCGCTATTTACCGGGCCGTATTGGAATCCAATCTTCCGTACTCGACCAAGCACGGTGTCAAAGGCGACCAGTTCAAAAACGTGCTGGTTGTACTCGACGACGCTGGAGCCAACTGGAACCAGTACTCCTTTGGAAATCTCCTCGCTGGGGCAGACAAGAGCAATGACCGGCTGAGGCGGACCCGAAACCTATTCTATGTGTGTTGCTCCAGAGCCCAGGATACCCTCATTGTCGCCAACTTGGGCCACACTGATCAAACCAAGCTGGACGATCTGTTCGGCGCTGGAGCTACAGCGGCCTAGACTGCCCGTTTTCTGATCCGGCTATCCGCGAGGCCGCGCGCAAACCGTGGACCGGCGATCATCAGCGGGGGAGACCGTCAAAGGACGAGCAGATCGATGAGCATGCCGCTACTGCGCTTGCGGCCCACGAGCACGTCTTTAGAGTGACCTCAATACACTGACGTTAGCAGTAATCCGAAGTATGAGGCCTTGCTATCGCCCCTCCAAGAGCGCCACGGCGCGCGGGACGAAGCGGCGGAAGACGCAGGCCTGCGGGCCGCATCGATCTCGACACGGCTCACTCCACCGGCCTGCTTCGCCAACCGGCCGATCAAGGGCGCAGGCTGCGCATCGGACGTATGGCAGAGGTTCAGACCAGCCCTTCGCCATCAGCGGCGCACCGAACTCGGTGCGTGGCTCCTCGGCGGCGACGGCAGGACATCAATGGGGTTTGCGCGGTTCTGTCGTTCGCTTGGCCCGCGCGGCGCGTTTGATCTGAACGCTTTGTTTTTCCTCAGTCGTGGCCACCGACTCCTGCGGCTCCCAATCGCTCATGCCCTGCAACACGAGGTCGGCATGTTTGATGGTGTCCACATGGCCGTAATGCTCCTGGATCATCTGCACCGAAGTTCCCATCTGCTCGGCCAGCAGCAACTCGCTAACGCCTTCGGTCAACCGGATGGTGGCGTAGGTATGCCGGAACGAATAGGTCGAGCGAAGAATGCCGGAGGGGCCAACACGCAGGTTCGCGTCGTCCAGCAAGTCGGCGATGAAAGCCTTATAGAGGGTGGGTTCTTCCTTGCCGGTAGCGTTGCTGAACACTGGCGTCTCTGGAGCGGTGCTCACCGCAATGGCGCGGATGCGGTCCAGATATTTCCCGACGTTGCTACTCGGAGCGACAAGTTGGCGGGACTTGGCCTTGCCCCGCACGGACAACACCGTGACCGGCTTGCCGTTCTTGTCGGTCGCCTCCATCACGTCGCGCCAACGCAGGTTACGCGCCTCTGAGGGCCGCATGCCCGTGTTGCACATGATGAGGACGAACTGATAAACCATCTCCCGATACCAGCGGGCGGTTTTGGTCTTTGCGGCCCCGACCCATTTGGTGCGGGCGTAGGTGTGAAGGCGGCGGTATTCCTCCAGCGTGAAGGCATCGCGGCGCTGCTTCTCCAGCGACGGCATCCCCTCGATGCGGTGATGGGGCGGGGCCTCCTGTTTTGAAACCGCGTCATTGATGATGGCGCGGTAGATCTTCATCTCGAAACGGATGGTGGCGTCGCTGACGATGATCCATTCCGTTTGCTCCGCCTTGGGGTTCGTCTCGGGCGGCTTGCCGTCCCGACGAAGCTTTTCCTTGGCCTTGCCTTCGGCCACCTCTTTGGCGGCAGAGCGTTCGACCTCCGTCATCGGGCGCACGTTACCGTGGCGTGTCATCCGCCCTTGACCGAGCGACCGTCGCCAAGACGGATAGTTCTGCCAGCGATCCAGCGCGATCAGGTCAATCTGGGTCTTGCCGACATAGGGGTTGAGTTGGTTTTTCACGACCGACTCGATGAGCTTGACCCGGCCGAGAGTGATCTCGCCTCGCTGCGCGCGCAGTCTCTGCTCTGCGATATAGTCCTTCGCTACCGTCGCAAACGGGCGGTTGAACACCGGCAGATTGCGCTTCAACGAGAAGCGGATTTCGCTTTCGTGGTCGTATGCCAGGGTGCGCGCCGTCGTGATGTCCGGCGTCTTCAAGGCGATGGTCTTGTAGCGCGTCGCCTTCGGCAGCCTCACACGGCAGTACCAATCCCGCGTCTGCAAATCACCACGCCGGAAGATGACCAGTCCGGGTTTCAGTTCTTCCTTGTCCGTGACAAACGCCATGACAGCCTCCATCGTCGTGCAGATTTCGTGCACATCGCGGCGCTAAGTCATTGATCTACCGTGACGTGCAGACATCGTGTAGCGATATCATAGCAAAAAATGTTGTGTTTTTCTAGTTGTTTAGCGTTCTAGCCTTATCCCATCGGGAGAGGGGAGTTTTATCTCACCACCACTGCCCGGGCTTGGCCGTGAAGCCTGCCGCGCGTTCGAGGGCGGCGCCGACCTGGAAGACGGTGGCTTCGTCCAGGGCCTTGCCGATGACCTGGAGGCCCAGGGGCAGGCCGCCGGAATCGACGCCGGCGGGGACCGAGATGCCCGGCAGGCCGGCCAGGTTGGTCGTGACCGTGAAGACGTCGTTCAGATACATGGTCAGGGGGTCGATCTGCTTGTCGCCGATGGCGAAGGCGGCCGACGGGGTCGAGGGGGTCAGGATGGCGTCGACCTGGCCCCAGACATTGTCGAAATCCTCCGCGATGCGGCGACGCACCTTCAGGGCGCGGACGTAATAGGCGTCATAGAAACCGGCCGAAAGCACATAGGCGCCGATGGTCAGGCGACGCTGAACCTCCTTGCCGAAGCCCTCGGCGCGCGAGGTGGCGTAGAGGTCGTCCAGCGACTTGAACTCTTCCGCCCGGTGGCCGAACCGCATGCCGTCATAGCGGGCCAGGTTCGACGAGGCCTCGGCCGGCGCCACGATATAATAGGTGGGCAGGGCGTATTTGGTGTGCGGCAGGCTGATGTCGACGATCTCGCAGCCGGCGTCCTTCAGCCAGGCCACGCCCTGGTCCCACAGGGCCTGGATCTCGGCCGGCATGCCGTCCACGACATATTCGCGCGGCACGCCGATACGCAGCCCCTTGACCGACTTGCCGACGGACTGGGTCCAGTCCGGCGTTGGGACGTCCAGGCTGGTGGAATCCTTGGCGTCGAACGAGCACATGGATTGCAGCAGCAGGGCCGCGTCCTCGACCGTCTTGGTGATCGGGCCGGCCTGATCCAGCGAGGAGGCAAAGGCCACCATGCCGAAGCGGCTGGCGCGGCCATAGGTGGGCTTGATCCCGACCGTGCCGGTGAAGGCGGCGGGCTGGCGGATCGACCCGCCGGTGTCGGACGCGGTGGCGGCCAGGCACAGGTCGGCGGCGACGGCCGAGGCCGAACCGCCCGAGGAGCCGCCCGGCGTCAAATCGGCGTTGGAGCCGGTGGACTTCCACGGATTCTTGACGGGACCAAAGGCCGAGGTCTCGTTGGACGAGCCCATGGCGAACTCGTCCATGTTCAGCTTGCCCAGCATGACAGCCCCGTCACGCCAGAGATTGGCGGTGACAGTGGATTCATACGGCGGGACGAAGCCGCGCAGCATGTTGGAGCCGGCCGTGGTCTGCACGCCCTCGGTGCAGAACAGGTCCTTGATCCCCAGCGGCGCGCCTTCCAGCACCCCGCCCTCGCCCGAGGCGATGCGGGCGTCGGAGGCGCGGGCCATGTCCATGGCCTTGTCCGCCGTCACCTCGACATAGGCGTTCAGGGTCGGGTTGGCGGCCTCGATATTGGTCAGGAAGGCCTGGGTGATTTCGGCCGAAGTGAATTCCTTGGCCTTCAGGCCGTCGACGGCGCCCTTCAGGGTCAGTTTGGTCAGGTCGCTCATGACTATTCGACCACCTTGGGCACGACGAAGAAGCCGTCGGCCGACTTCGGGGCGTTGGACAGGACGGCGTCGATCTTGCCGCCGTCGGTGACCACGTCGTCGCGCAGGCGCAGAGGCTGGGCGACGTTCGAGGTCATGGGCTCGACGCCTTCGACATCGACCTCGTTCAGCTGTTCGATCCACTGCAGGATGCCGTTCAGCTCCTGGGCCAGCGGCTCCAGCCGATCCTCAGGGGTCTTGATGCGGGCGAGATGCGCAACCTTGCGCACCGTCGCGGCGTCGATGGCCATGCGGCCCTCCAATGCACGTCGATAATGGGGTCTAGGGGGCGGGATTAGCGGCACAGGCGGGGATTCACAAGAACGAGGCCGTGTTCGCCTTCAACCCCGGTGGCGCATGGCGGTTGGCACGAAAACAGGGTGACAAGGCGCCAAAGGCGCCAAACCTGCCAAATCCACTTCACAGCCCGCCTCCCGCGTTTACGACCCGACACTATAACCGCGCCTGAGGGACCGATGGGTTGGGGGCGCAAAATCGGCCTCAAACCCTTGCGCAGACGCCGTATGGAGCGGGCGATACATAAATTTTGATGGTCTGAGGACGCCGCTTTAACGCGGGCGTCTGATGATCGGCGTTTGCATCTGGCACGTGGCGACTGCCAATCTTGGGGTCCGACTGACGCCGCTTCCTCAACTCATCGCCTTTGACTTCGCCCCGCGCCGGTCCTAACCGCAGGCCGTGCCCGTTCTCGACCTCCTCGACCTGCCCGCCGCCTGCCCGCCCGACACGCCGTGGATGGGGCTGGATCTGGGCGAGAAGACCATTGGCGTCGCCGTGTCGGACGCGACGCGTCTGATCGCCTCGCCGCTAGAGCTGATCCGCAAATCCAAGTTTACGCATGAAGCGGAACAGCTGTTCAAGCTGATGGCCCATCGCAAGGTCTCGGCCCTGGTCATCGGCCTGCCCGCGAACATGGACGGAACCGAGGGGCCGCGGGCCCAGTCGTGCCGCGCCTTCGCCCGCAATCTGGAGCGGCTGCGGCCCATCAATATCGCCTTCTGGGACGAGCGGCTGTCGACCAGCGCGGTCGAACGGTTCCTGATCGAGGACCTGGACCTGAATCGCAAGCGCCGCGCCCAGGTCGTGGACCGCACCGCCGCCGCCTGGATCCTGCAAGGGGCGCTGGACCGGGTGCGGGATCAGGCGACCTGGGTTTGACGGGGGTCTGATGGGCGGGCTGGTCCTCGGCATCGCGCCGGTCTTTGTTCTGATCGCCATCGGCTATGGGCTACGCAAGTCGGGCTTCCTGCCGGACGAAGCCTGGCGGCCGATCGAGAAACTGTCGATCAATCTGCTCTATCCGGGCTTTCTGATCCCCGCCATCTGGCACGCCGATCTGTCGGGCGACAGCGCCGGGCCGGCGGGGGGCGCGGCGGTGATCTCGGTGATCGTCATCGGTCTGCTGACCCTGGCGGCCAAGCCGATGATCCGCCTCGACGGCCCGGCCTATACCAGCGTCTTCCAGGGCGTGATCCGGTGGAACAGTTTCGTCTTCCTGCCCGTGGTCCAGGCCGCCTTCGGGGCGGAGGGTCTGGCCGTCGCCGCCGTCATGATCGCCTGTATCATTCCGGTGACCAATATCGCCTGCGTCGCCGTGCTGGCCCGCTGGGGCGCCGATCAGCGCGGCGTTTCTCCCCGCGCGCTGTTTGTGGCCATGCTGAAGAACCCGATCCTGATGGCCTGTCTGATCGGTCTGGCGCTGAATTTCGTCGGCGCCCCGGATTTTCCGGTCCTGTCGCGCATTCTGGCGCTGATCGGCGGGGCCGCCCTGCCGCTGGGCCTGATCGTCGCCGGGGCGGGACTCAGCTTCGCCGAGGTGGCGCGTCGCCGGATCACCGTCGCGGGCGTCTCGATCGTCAAGCTGCTGGTCATGCCCCTGCTGATGTGGAGCGTCTGTCGGGCGCTGGGCGGCGATCAGCTGGCCCAGGCCCTGGCCATGTTGTGCGGCGCGACGCCCGGGGCGGCGGCCTCCTATATGCTGGCGCGGCAGATGGGCGGCGACGCGCCCCTGATGGCCGGGGTCATCGCCCTGACCACGGTCGGCGGCGCGATAACCATGCCCCTGTTTCTGGCCCTGTTCCATTTGGCGTGAACCGCGCCTATAGCCGCGTCTCGATGACCCAGCCCTCCCCCCATACCCGGCCAGTCACCGATCAGACCATCCTCGAGCGGTTGATCCCGTTTCCGAAGGAACATTTCCTCGCCGCGTCGGATCTGAACCCCTTCGTCACCCCGCAGCTGCTGGATCTGGGCGACGCCTTCGTCGACTTCAATCGCCAGTCGTCCAAGGCGCTTGAGGTTCTGCACGGCCGCACGGTCGTGAACCTGTTTTTCGAGAACTCGACCCGCACCAGTTCCTCGTTCGAGATCGCGGCCAAGCGTCTCGGCGCCGACGTGGTCACCATGCCGGTCGGTTCGTCGTCGGTGAAGAAGGGCGAGACCCTGATCGACACGGCGGTGACGCTGAACGCGATGAAGCCGGACATTCTGGTCATCCGCCATTCGGCCTCGGGCGCGGCGGAACTGCTGAGCCAGAAGGTCGGCTGCGCCGTCGTCAACGCCGGGGACGGCCGGCACGAACACCCGACCCAGGCCCTGCTGGACCTGCTGTCGATGCGCCGCGCGTTTGGCGACGTGACCAGCCTGACCGTCGCCATCTGCGGCGACATCACCCACAGCCGGGTGGCGCGATCGAACGTCGCCCTGCTGCAGATGATGGGCGCGCGCGTCCGCCTGATCGGCCCGCCGACCTTGGTGCCCGGCGACGCCGACCGCTGGGGCTGCGAGGTCTTCCACGATATGCGCGAGGGGTTGGCGGGCTGCGACGTGGTGATGATGCTGCGGCTTCAGCTGGAGCGGATGGCCGGCGCCCTGGTGCCCTCGACCCGCGAGTATTTCCGCTTCTGGGGCTTGGACCGCGAGAAACTGGCCTGGGCCAAGCCGGGCGCCAAGGTCATGCACCCCGGCCCGATGAACCGGGGCGTCGAGATTGATTCCGACGTCGCCGACGACCTGGACGTTTCCCTGATCCAGGATCAGGTCGAGATGGGCGTCGCCGCCCGCATGGCCGTGCTGGCCTCCCTCTCCGCCCGCTGGGGAGACGCCCGATGAACACCCTGGCCATCGTCAACGCCCGCCTGCTGGACCCCGCGACCGACTATGACGGTCCGGGCGGCGTCTTGATCGAAGACGGCCGCATCGTTCGCGTCGTCCACGGCGCGGCGGCCCTCGACGCCGATCAGGTGATCGACGCCGACGGCCTGTGCCTGGCGCCCGGCCTGATCGACATTCGGGTCAAGACCGGCGAACCGGGCGCTGAACCGAAAGAGACGCTGAAGTCCGCCAGCCTGGCCGCCGCCGCCGGCGGCGTGACCACCATCGTCGTCCAGCCCGACACCGATCCCGCCGTCGACGACCCGGCGATGATCGACTTCGTCCAGCGGCGCGGCGCGGCTCTGAACCTGGTCAATGTCCGCGCCGCCGGCGCCGCCACCCAGGGCCTGGGCGGCGAGCGGATGGCCGAGATCGGTCTGATGGACGAGGCCGGCGCCCTCTATTTCACCGATGTGGACAAGGTGATCGTCAACAGCCGCACCCTGCAGCGGGTGATGAGCTACGCCGCCGCCTTCAACGCCCTGATCGCCTGCCGTCCGTCCGACCCCTGGCTGACCGAGGGTTCGGTCGCCGCCTCGGGCGAGCTGGCGACCCGGCTGGGCCTGTCCGGCAGCCCGGCCATCGCCGAACGCATCGGGCTGGAGCGCGACCTGGCCCTGGTCGAACAGACCGGCGCCCGCTTCCTGGTGGATCAGATCTCGACCGAGGGCGCGCTCGAGACCCTGGCCCGCGCCCGCGCCAAGGGGCTGGAAGTCGCCGTCAGCGTCTCGATCAACCACCTGTGTTTCAACGAGGTGGACATCGGCGACTATCGCACCTTCTACCGGCTGGACCCGCCGTTGCGGTCGGAAGCCGACCGGCAAGCCCTGATCGAGGCCGTGCGCGAAGGCCTGATCGACGTCATCACCTCCGCCCACGCCCCAGCCCCCGCCGAGGACAAGCGCCGTCCCTTCGCCGAGGCCGCGCCCGGGGCCGTGGGGCTTGAGACCCTGCTGCCCGCCGCCCTGACCCTGTATCATGAGGACGGTCTGGACCTACTGGACGTGCTGCGCCCCCTGACCCAGGGCCCCGCCGCCCTGCTGGGCCTCGACGCCGGCGTCCTGGCCGAGGGCGCCCCCGCCGACCTGATCCTGTTCGACCCCGGCGCCCCGATCATCGTCGATGCGGATGCGCTGCACTCGAAGTCGAAGAACTCGCCGTTCGACGGGCGCAGGCTCCAGGGCAAGGTGGTCGGAACCTGGGTGGGCGGCAGGAAGGTCTTCTGACCTGCCTTTCCCTTTCCCGCCGGGAGAGGGAGGGGCCCGCTATCTCGCTGGCCCCTCGTTGTTCAGGCCGCCGGAAGCGCTTTCAGGTCGGCTTCGATCGCCGCGAGCTTCTCATCGGTGATGGCCCCCTGGGAATAGGGCGCGACCTGACGCAGGCTCATGCCCTTGAACTGGCCGTAGGCAGGATGCTTGTCCATGCCGGGCAGGTGCTTCTCCAGCACCGCCTTGGTCGCCGGATCGGCCACCAGGGCCTCGATCGGGCTCTCGATGGTCGGATGTTCGGCATGATTTTCGTCATGGGCGTGATCTTCAGCAGGAGCCGGCGCGGTCTGGGCCGAGGCGGCGCCGACCAGAAGCAGGGAAGCCGCAGCAGCGGCGAACAGGGTCTTGGACATGGGATTCTCCATTGAGGCGACCAATGTTGAGCGCGATTTCGCGACAGCCTCAAGACACCCCCTTTCTCGCCGCCGACGACGGCGCTAGGACGAAGCCATGATCGACACCGCTACGAACTCGAAACTGATCCAGGGCCGGACCGGCGCCTGGGAAATCGTCATGGGGCTGGAGATCCACGCCCAGGTGGCGTCGAAAGCCAAACTGTTCTCCGGCGCCGCCGTCGGCTTCGGCGCGGGGCCGAACGAGCAGGTGTCGCTGGTGGACGCGGGCTTCCCCGGCATGCTGCCGACCCTGAACAAGCACTGCGTCGAACAGGCGGTGAAGACCGGCCTGGGGCTGCAGGCCCAGATCAACCGGCGCAGCCAGTTCGATCGCAAGAACTATTTCTATCCCGACCTGCCGACCGGCTATCAAATCAGCCAGCTCTATTATCCGATCGTCGGAGAGGGCGTGGTCGAGGTGGAGGCCGAGGACGGCAGCTTCTTCAACGTCGGCATCGAGCGGCTGCACCTGGAGCAGGATGCGGGCAAGCTGATCCACGACCTGTCGCCGACGGAATCCTATGTCGATCTGAACCGCGCGGGCACGGCCCTGATGGAGATCGTCTCGCGTCCCGATCTGCGCAGTCCGGAAGAGGCGGTCGCCTACGTCAAGAAGATCCGCACCATCCTGGTCTATCTGGGCACCTGCGACGGCGACATGGAGAAGGGCAATCTGCGGGCGGACGTGAACGTCTCGGTCTGCCGCGCCGGAAACTACGACAAGTTCAAGGAGACCGGCGACTTCGGCTATCTGGGCACCCGCTGCGAGATCAAGAACGTCAACAGCTTCCGCTTCATTTCCCAGGCGATCCAGTATGAGGCGCGCCGCCAGATAGAGATCCTGGAGGACGGCGGTTCGATCACCCAGGAGACGCGGCTGTTCGATCCGACCAAGGGCGAGACCCGCTCGATGCGGTCCAAGGAAGAGGCGCAGGACTATCGCTATTTCCCCGATCCGGACCTGCTGCCTCTGGACCTGGAAGAAGCCTGGATCGCCGAGATCAAGGCCTCTCTGCCCGAGCTGCCGGACGACAAGCGCAAGCGGCTGATGGCCGAATACGGTCTGTCGCAATACGACGCGGTGGTGCTGATCTCCGAACAGGCCAAGGCCGATTATTTCGAGGCCGCCGCGAAAGGGCGCGACGCCAAACTGGTGTCCAACTGGGTCACGAACGAGGTCTCGGCGCGCCTGGCGGCGGACGGCAAGGACTTCAGCGAGAACCCGCTGCCGGCGGCGCACGTCGCGCAACTGGTTGAACTGATCGAGACCAATGTCATCTCGTCCAAGATCGCCAAGGAAGTCTTCGACCACGTCTGGAACGGCGAGGGCAGCCCGGCCGAGGTGGTCGAGAAACATGGCCTGAAACAGGTCACCGACACCGGCGCCATCGAAAAGGCGGTCGACGACATCATCGCCGCCAACCCCGACAAGGCGGCGGCGGTGGCTGAAAAGCCCCAGGCGCTCGGCTGGTTCGTCGGTCAGGTCATGAAGGCCACCGGCGGCAAGGCCAATCCGGCGGCGGTCAACGACATCCTGAAGGCCAAGCTGGGGCTTTAGGTGAAACAAAGGGCCCGGAGAGCGATCTCCGGGCCCTTCCTCATGGCTACCAGTTCCAGGCGTCGCGGATGACGTCGATGATATAGCCGTCGTGTTCGTCGATCAGATAGATGGTGTTGTCGACCAGCACCCAGCGGGTTCCTTCCGGCGGATAGCCGAGGCCATAGGTCCGCCAGTCGTCCAACCGATAACGCCAGAAGGTATCGGGCAGGTACTGACCGACGGACCAATAGCGGCCCCAATACGAGCGAGGGACGCTGTAGTAGCCCCAGCCCGGCGCGAAGTAGAAGCCGATACGGACGCCGCTGTAACCCCGGAACCGTCTGTCGTTGCGCCACCAGTCGGACCTGTGATTGCGATAGAAGTCGCGCCGCCACTGTTCGCTGTTGAAACGTCGACGGAAGTCGTCGTGGCGGTCGCGGTTCCGATTCCTGTTCCAATCGGAGTTTGAGCGGTGGGACTCTCCGTACCGCGTCTGGTCGTTGTTACGGCGATCGGAGCGGTTCCGGTCGTTTTCGGAACGGCCGGGCCGAGCGCTGTCGTCGCGGGGTCGATCCGAACGCCTGTCATCGGTACGGGGCCGATCCTGCTGATTCCAGCCGCCGTCCGGGCGTTCGGCGCGATCTCGCCGGTCGGAACGGTCCTGGCGGTTTGAGCGGCCTTCCGAACGCTCTGAACGCGCCGGACGGTCTGGACGCGCATCGTCTGATCTGGATCGTTCCTGCCTCTGTCCGCTGGATTGATCAGGCGGCGACGAGGTTTCCGGGCGGGATTGCATCGGCCGGTTCGGCGTCGGACGCTCGCCGCGCGAGGTCTGGGGGCGTTGCGGACGGTCGGCGTCGCGGTGTTCGCGATCGGGCCGACGGTCCTGGGCGAGTGCCGAGAGCGGCGCGGAGAGCGGGCCGGCCACGGCGGCGATGGCGGTGAAAGCCATCAAGAGGCGTTTCATGGTCTTCTGTTCCTGGACGCCGGTTCTCCGCCGGCTCGGGTGTTTTCTCAGTCTCGAGGATGAGCCCTGGCGAACAGGGCTTCAGTTGGCAGTTCTCCGGTAGGGCCCCGCGAACGCACGTCGCGGGGCCTTCTGGGTCAAAGGCGGGCGTTTCAATAGACGTTGGACAGGACGCTTGCGATCAGACCCGTGGCGACGGCGATGAGCACGATGTCGCTACCGGCGTGGACGTATCGATAGCCGCGCGGGGCCGGACGCAGGCCGTAGAAATAGGGGTCGCTCACGTAATAGCTGCGATACTGGGCCGGCAGATAGCCGCCCGTCCGCCAGCGATAGCTCGAGTAGCGCGGCGCGACCCGGTAGTAGCCATAGTTCGGCGCATACCAGTAGCCGGACCGCGGCCCGTTATAGCCCCGGAAGTCCGACCGCCCGCGCCACCAGTCCCGATTGTTGCGGTCCCAGCGGTCATTACGGTAATCGCGTCGGTCGTCGCGGCGGTCATCACGATAGTCGCGTCGGTCATCCCGACGAGCCTCGCGCCAGTCGCGACGGTCGTCACGGCGTTCCGAGTTATAGTCCCTCCGGTCGTCACGGCGGTCCTGGCGGTATTCCCGGCGGTCGCGGCTCTGGGCCTCGGCCAGCATGGGGACGGCCGTGGTGGACAGGGCGAGGGCGACGACGGCGGCCTTGGTGAGGCGGTTCATCAGCGTGCTCCATTCTGGGCCGCCGACGGAAACGACGAACTGGCCCGTTAATGACGTTGAAGGTCGTCCTCCCCGTCTGAACGCCTCCTGAACGACCGTGTCAGGATTGAAATGGGCGTTGCGGTCGCGCGGACGGGGCCCCAGATGTAAGGCTGTCCCGCTCAGGAAGCCTTCTCCATGACCGCACCGATCCAGCTCTGGTACTGGCCGACGCCGAACGGGTGGAAGGTCTCCATCGCCCTGGAGGAGATGGGCCTGGCCTATGAGGTCAAACCGGTGAACATCGGCACAGGCGAACAGTTCGAGCCGGCTTTCCAGGCCATCAGCCCGAACGGCCGGATGCCCGCCATCGTCGATCCGGACGGGCCGGACGGGCAGCCCATCTCGATCTTCGAATCCGGGGCGATCCTGCAATATCTGGGCGACAAGTCGGGCCGCTTCTATCCCAGCGACAGGCGGGCGCGGGTCGAGGTCGATCAGTGGCTGTTCTGGCAGGTGGGCGGACTGGGTCCGATGGCGGGCCAGACCCATCATTTCCGCCAGTATGCGCCCGCCATGATCCGCGACCAGCGCCAGATCGCCTATGGCGTCCAGCGCTACACCAACGAGACCCACCGGCTGTATGGGGTGATGGATCGCCGCCTGAAGGATCGCGACTATCTGGCCGGCGATTATTCCATTGCGGACATGGCCGCCTGGCCCTGGATCCTGCCGGCGCTGCAGGGTCAGAACCTCGCCGATTTCCCCCATCTGGCGGCCTGGGTCGAACGGGTCGGCGCGCGCCCGGCGGTCAAGGCAGGCCGCGTCTTGCTGGAGGAAAGGCGAGGAAACGCGGGCGGTTCGGGCAAGGACGCCGAGGCGGCGCGCAGGCTGTTGTTCGGTCAGCGCGCGCTCAAGGCGTAAACAAGAGATTTCCGAGAGATTTCAGAATGCTGAATCAACGCCGGAGTATTCATTTCTGCTTTACTGAAAACTTTTGTGACGCGCTTCGCCGTTAACTTTAACTTCAAACCGGCGGTATTTGATGCGGTATCAGAGACGGGGCCAGAACGGCATCCGTTCAGGAGATACGGTGATGAACGCGCAAGAAATGGCGCACGACCCGCAGGCCGCCTCGGACGCCGAGACCCTGCCGCTGCCGACGACCGACATGTCGGGCGATGACCTGTTCAAGCTGGGCATGATGTATTCGGCCGGCTCGGGCGGGTGCCCGATGGACCGCGTCTCGGCCCATATGATCTTCAACCTGGCCGCCATGAAGGGCTCGATCGAGGCGCGCGTCTATCGCCGCGAGATGAGCCAGGAGATGGAACGGGAAGAAATCGCCGAGGCCCAGAAGGCCGCCCGTCGTTACATCGACATGGGCGTGGTCCGTCTGGCCGCCTGATTTCAGAAGGTCGCGTAGCCGTTGCCGTTCGATCCGTTGATCGAATAGCTGAAGCCGATGGGCAGAGCGGCGCGCACCTGGGTGAAGAAGGCGGCGAGTTCGCCCAAGGTCGAGCGCGGCACGAAGATGATGTCGCCCCGACGCAAGGCCACGACCTCGCCGCGTCGCGGACGAAGATCGACCACCCGAAGCATGCGCGACCCGCCGGGACCGCGACGGATCAGCGCAACGCGTTCGGGCTTGCCGGACGGCAGCAGACCGCCCGCCTGAACGATCGCCTGATGAGCGTCGAGGTCGCCGGTCATCTCGATCACGCCGGGCGTGCGCACCTCGCCGTCGACCCAGACCCGGATGGGGCCGGCCTGGCGCAGCGTCACCTCGACCACCGGCCGCACCAGTTGCGAGGCGTAGGCCGCGGAAACCTCTTGCTCCAGCTCCGGCAGACTGCGATCCGCCGCCATGACCTGACCGATCAGGGGCAGGGCGATGCGACCGTCGGGACCGACCTTCAGAGTGCGCGTCAGTTCCGTGGCCGTGGGCGTCGCCACCTCGATCTCGTCGCCCGGATACAGCAGATAATCCGGCTCCTCGTCCGTCCAGTCGGCGAAAGGGATGGTCGGGAAGTCGCCGCGACCGGCCGTCTCGACCCTTTGCACCCCGGCCGAGGGGCGCGGCATCCGGGCGGCGTTGCCGCCGCCGCACGCTGCCAGGGCGGCTGAGGCCGATCCGAGGGCCAGCAGGAACAGTCGGCGATCTGGGGTCATGGAATCGGTCTGTCCGACGAAAAGGGCGTTGAGGGCCAGCCTCGCCCCTTATGGGTAACTGCTGGTTAACGCCGGTGGGCCAAGGGTGGATTCCAGCAAGAGTTTCAGGATTCGCCCCGCCCATGCGTTCGACGGCCTATGTCACGACCCGACCGCGTTACGGCGTGCTGGATGTCGTCGGGCTGCTATTCCGCGAACTGGTGCTGATGATCATCGTGTTTCTGATCATCTTCGCGCTGGGAGCGGCGGCCGCCTTCACCCTGAAGAAGACCTATACGGCCCAGGGCGCGGTCTTCGCCGGGGTGGGACAGGAATATGTCTATCAGCCGCGGGTCGGCACGGCCGAGCGGGGGCAGGCGCCCCAGGGGGACGAGGTCGCCAATTCGGAAGCCGCGATCCTGAGCTCGGGCCAGGTGCGCCAGCGGGTGGTGGACGCGCTGGGACCGGCGGCCATTCTGGGCAAACAGCCGAGCGGTTCGAAAGAGAGAGCCGAGGCGGCGGCGCGCAAGCTGATCGGCGGCAGTCTGGGCGTCGGGACGGCGCCGGGCAGCGCGGTCATTCGCCTGAGCTACGAGGCGGACGATCCCGAGCGGGCGGCGCGGATACTGAACACCGTGATCGAGCAGTATCTGGCCTATCGCCGCGAGGTCTTCCAGGACAAGACCCCGGCCATCGCCACCCAGAGGCTGGCCTTTGAAGGGGACCTGCAGGAGGCCGATCGCGCCTATGAGCAGTTCCTGACCACCAACGACATCGGCGATTTCGCCGCCGCCAAGGCGACCCTGGCGGCGACCTATCAGACGGTCTTCACCGACAGGATGTCGACGCAGAGCCAGCTGAACCAGACCAGCCAGAGACTGAACACCCTGGTGGCGCAACAGGCCGGCACGCCCGCCGAAGTGGCCCTCCAGCAAGATCTGAACATTTCCGCCCAGGACCAGATCCTGCAACTCCGCACCGAGCGCGAACAGTTGCTGTCGCGCTATCAGGCCGACGCCCAGCCGGTGAAGGACATAGAGGCGCGGATCGCGCGGCTGCAGTCCTATGTCTCGACCGGCACCGCCGTCGGGGCCAAGGAGGTCCGCACCGGGCCCAACCCCGTCTGGACCGAGCTGGAGACCACCCGGATCAACACCCAGGCGGACCGCGATTCTCTGGCTGCACGGCTGTCGGCGCTGGATCGTCAGTTGACGGACATTCGGACGCGACAGGCCCGATTGACGGCTCTTGAGTCCGAGAACGCGACCCTGGCCGGCAACCGCGAGGTCCTGACCGCCAACATCCGCGAGTTCCAGCAGCGCGAGAGCCAGAGCCGGGCGGACAACGCCCTGGTGGCCGCCGGCGCCGACAATGTCACCGTCATCGAACGGGCCCAGCCGCCGTCAACCGGCAAGAGCCTGAAGGCGCCGGCCCTGGCCGCCGTCTTCCTGTTCGCGGCCTTCACCGCCCTGTGCATCGGCCTGCTGCGAATTTTCACACGGCGCGGCTTCTCGACGCCGGACTCGGTGCGGCGAACGCTGGACATGCCGGTTCTGGCCGTGGCCCCGGCGAAGGCGCACTAGGTCCATGCGCGTGATAGGCTGGGTCGTGGTGGAGCGCGCGTAGCGATTCGATGGTCGATCTGACGTCCGAAATGGCCGGCCTCTGGGCGGCGCTGGGACCGGCGCCGGCCTATCGCGCCCGCGTGGTCCAGTTCGCCTCCGCCGCGACCGGCGAAGGCGTTTCGACCGTCGCGCGGGAGTTTTCGCGTCTGGCCGCCGTGCGCGCCCGCAAGCCTGTCTGGCTGGTCGACGGCGACCTGGCCCAGCAAGGGCAACTGGAGGCCATAGCGGCCGAACCCGACCGTTTCGGTCAGTTGGGCAAGCCGGCCCAGGCCTCGCCCGACGGCTCCAGCTTCTTCGCCGTCACGCCCGCGCCGACCGGCAAGGACGGCAAGCCGATCCTGCCCGCGCGTCTGTTGACGGCCCGACCCTGCCTGGGCGGGCGTCTATGGACCACGCGGTTCCATATGGAGGCCCTGCGCTCCGGCCATCGGGTCGAGGCGGTGGGCGAGCCGCGTTACTGGGACGCCCTGCGGCCGCACGCGGACACCATCGTCATCGACAGCCCGGCGGCCGACCGCAACGACATGGCCATCATCCTGGCGCCCTTCGTGGACGTGACGGTCCTGGTCGTGGCGGCGGGCAGCACGGCCGCGCATGAGCCGGTGATCCTGCGCGATGAAATCGAGGCCGTCGGCGGACGAATAGCCGGCGTGGTTATGAACCGTTCGACCTATCGTCCGCCCAGTTTTCTAGGTCGATTGGCGGGTTAAGCCTGCTTGCGGAGCATCGCCGCGCCATAGAGTTTCGGCTCGAACCCCTTGGTCCAGAACAGCTTGCCCAGGCCCCGCGCCATACGGTCCAGGGTTTCCGCACGGGCGGGGCGGTGCAGGACGGTCAAACCCAACGAGACCAGGCCCCAGACCCCGGCTTGTGCGGCGCCGATCAACATCCAGCGCACGACCCCGAGCCAGTCGCGACGGTCGGCGGCCATCTGGCTGGGGCTCTGGCCATAGGCGAAGGCGCGCAGCAGGGCGTAGCTCAGGGTGGCGCGGTGCGGCGGCGCGAACTCGTCGACCCAGGCCTCGGCGGCCCAGCCGAAACGCCCGCCGCGCGCCCGCAGGGCCGTGAACAGGCGGTCGTCCTCGCCGCCCGTCTCATTCATGGCGGTGTCGAACGGGGCCGGGCCGGGCAGGGCGGTCGCGCGCACCATCAGACTGTTGCCGCAGCCGTGGATCTCGTCGGTCAGACCGGTCTCGGCCGGTCCGTCGCGGCCGAAGAAGCGTTCGAGATAGGCGGTGGTCCAGCCCGTACCGTCGGGCACGCGGCCCCGGATCGGCCCGAACACGACGTCGGCTCCGGTCTGGGCCTGGGCTTGCAACAGGGCCGCCAGCCAGCCCGGCGACGCCGCTTCGTCGTCGTCGAGGAAGGCGATCAACGGGGCGGCCGTCGCGGCGAGGCCGATGTTGCGCGCCGTGGCCACGCCGGGGACGGGGGCGGGGGCGTAGATCAGGGAAACCGGGGCCTCTGCGCGAAGCCGTTCGACCAGGGCGGCGGCCGATCCGTCGGGGTCGTTATCGGCGACGACCACGGCGGCGACCCGGTCCAGCGACCCGACCTGGGCGAAGACCGACCGCAGGGCCCGCTCCAGCATGACCGGGCGGCGCAGGGTCGGGATGACGACGGCCACATCCCGCATCAGATCGCGTCCGCATAGACGGCCGCCCGATACATTCGCAGGGCGAAGGCGCGAACTCGCGTCGGCAACAGCGGCGACAGGGCGGCGTCCTTCATCAGGCGGCGGGCCATCGGCAGGGCGGGCAGGCGTTTGAGGGCGCGGGCGGCCTTGTAGCTGGGATAGGTCTGGACGATCTGGGGGTGAAGGGCGACGACGCGGGCGAAGTTGGCGGCGCCCTGGTCGAACTTGCGCGCCAGGTCCGTCACCGTGTCCAAGCCCATGTGGGTGGCTGGATTGTCGATATGGACCACGGCGAAACGGCGCGACACCCGCATGGCCCATTCGACATCCTCCCAACCCCAGCCGGTGAAGCCGGGGTCGAAGGATTCGAAGCCGAAGACGTCGCGCCGGACCAGAAGGTTGGAGGTGTAGACGTATTTCTCGGGCGTCCTGGCGCGCTGGGCGGCGCGCACGCATTCGCTGGCGCCAGACAGGGCGCGGTGAACGGCGAAGCGGCGGTCGCGCGGCGCCTGTTTCAGCGAGAAGCCGCCGAAGGCCACGGCCGGATTGTCGCGCCCAGCCAGATCGACCCAAATCTGCAGGAAGCGGGGATCGTCCGGCTTCATGTCGCTGTCGAGAAACAGCCAGGCGTGACCGCGTGCGGCGATGGTCAGGCGGTTGCGGCCTCGCGCTCGGCCTTCGTTGTCGGACAGGGTGACGAGCCGGGCCGGCAGGGCCAGGGCGTCGATCACCGCCTTCAACCGGGCGGTCAGGGCGGCGTCGCCCGTGCCGTCGTCCAGCAGGACCAGTTCCACTCGGCCCGCCAGCGCGGCGGCCTCGGTATCCAGTTGGCGCAACAGGGGTTCTGGGTCGTCGCGCAGGAAGGGGATGAGGACGGAGACGACGGGCCGGGCATCGGCCCAGCCAATATTGTCGTGAATGTCGGCGCGCGAGGAACTCATGCCGGGGCGCTCCGTCGAGCCTGGATCAGGCGGCGCAGCAGGTCGCGCACCCCGGCTGCGTTAAGCGTCACGGCCAGCGCCGCATAGACCATCCCTCCGACGCTTGCATCCAGCGCCAGTTCGATTAGCCCGCCCAGCGGCGGCAGGGCTGACACCACCCCGGTCATGCCGGCTGCGGCGATCCCGCAGCGGATCAGCGCCTCACAAGGGATGGGCAGGGCGATGGCGCGACGGCTGATCACCAAACAGGCGATCAAGCCGATCAGGAAGCTGAGAGCCGTCGATATGGCGGCGCCCTGCACTCCCAGCCGCGGGATCAGGAGCAGGTTCAGCAAGATGTTGCAGACCGCCGGAATGGCCATGGTGACCAGGAGTAGCCCTGTCCTGCGGGCCAGGGTGAAGCCCAGCCCGAAATAATAGGCGATCAGGCCGGACATCAGGGCCGAGGCGGCGATCCAGGGCGTCACCATGACCGCGGCGGCGCGCAGATCAAGGCCGATCATCAGTTCGGCAAGGGGGCGAGCGACCAGAGACAGTCCGACCGCTGCCGGCAGGCCGACGAGGATGAGAATCTCGCCCTGCTCCAGCGCCGCTCTTCTCAAAGCCTCGCGCCCGCCGCGCTCCAGCGCCATCACCATGGCCGGCGCTCCGGCCGCGCCTAGCCAGATGAACAGGATGTCCAGGGTTCGGTTCGCCAGAGTGTAGGCCGCGTGATAGGCGCCGACAGCCCCCGTATCCATGAAGGCCGCCAGCAGGAAGCGATCGGTCGAGGCCAGGACCAGGGCCAGGGTCAGCGAGGCCGCGATCGGATAACCATAGGCGGCATAGGCCTTCAACCTCTGGCGATCCAAGGCACCGCCGGTCGAACGTCGCAGTTCGCCGGGAAGGATGAAGGGCAGGACGAACAGCGGGGCGAGCATGAGGCCCAGCATCGGCGAGGCCGCGCCGCCGCCGGCCAGGGCGAATCCGGCGCCGACGCCGAAACCCAGCAGGGCCACGGCCATGTCCACCCAAGCGGCTTTGGACACCTCGCCGGCGGCGCGATAACGCTCCTGCGCCAGCTTGGCCAGATTGCGGATCGGCGCTCCGGCCAGGCCGAAGCCGACCGCCAGCTTCAGGGCTGGGGTCAGCGGCAGCAGCCAGACCGCGACGGCGGCGACGGGGACGAAGACGGCGATGAGGGCGAAGGAGGTGCGATAGAGGCTGGCGAAATGGGTCGCCAGGCCTTCGGGAGTGCGCTCGGCCGCCCAGAAGCGCGCCATCGACGCCTCCAGCCAGCTGAAGGTCGCCGTGTGGGCCAGGGTAGTCACGGAGAAGGCCAGGGCGTAGCGGCCGAAATCCTCAGGGCTGAGCAGGCGGGTGAAGACGACGATGGTCAGGAAGCCGACCACGCCCTGGACGATCTGGGCCGGCAGATAGCCCCAGACGCCCCGCCAGAACATGTGTTTCTCGCTCACCTGACCGCCGCCCGATCGCCCAGCAGGACGGGGACCGTGATCAGGATGATCCACAGATCCAGCCAGAAGGACTGGCGCTGGATATAGTCGATGTCGAGCGCGACGCGGCGGCGCACCTCCGCCTCTGTCGCGACGGGGCCGCGGGATCCCTTGATGGCGGCCCAACCGGTCATGCCCGGTTTGATCCGGTGGCGATGGGCGTATTCGGCGACCAGAAGGGCGGATTCCGTCTCGCCGGTCTTCATGCCGATGGCGTGGGGGCGGGGGCCGACCAGGGACATCTCACCCGTCAGGACATTGAAGATCTGGGGCAGCTCGTCCAGGCTGGTGGCGCGGATGAAGCGGCCGACACGGGTGACACGGTCGTCGTTGGCGGTGATCTGGCGGCTGGCGGTGGCGTCGGCGGCGGCGTGGCGCATCGAGCGGAATTTCCACACCACCACGGCCTCCTGATTGAACCCGTGGCGGCGCTGGCGGAAGAAGATCGGGCCGGGGCTGTCCAGTCGGATGGCCACGGCGATGACCGCCATGACCGGGGCGGCGAGGACCAGGGCCAGGCCGCCGATGAGCAGATCCTGCATCCGTTTGGCAAAGGCGCGCCGGTCCGCCGCTCCGCCGTCGCCGATCGTCGCCAGGGGCGCCTCGGCCAGACGGGCCATGGCCGCTTCGCGACCAGCTTCTGCCCCGACCAGGACGGTCAAGGGATTGGGCAGGGTCTCCAGCCGACGCGTCAGTTCGCGAACGCGCGGTCCGGCCTCGGCGTCGATGGCCAGGACGACCCGATCGACATAGGGCAGTATCCGGTGGTTCGGCAGGGCGTCGGCCGGACCCAGAACCGGCACCCCGGCCAGGTGGTCGGGCGTGCGCGACAGACGGTCATCGAATACGCCCAGCACATTCAGATCGCGCCGTTCCAGCGCCCGCTCGATCAGGGCCTCGGCGCTGCGGCCGGCGCCGACGATCACGATATTGGGCGACAGGATGCCCTGTCGCCGCCAGCGTGTCGTCAATCCCAGCCACAGGCCGTGCAATCCCATCAGGGCCGCCGTCGTCGCCACACCCCAGGGTATCACGGCGCCCAGGCCATGATCCTGAAACAACAGTCCGACCACGCCCGCCGCTCCGGTGGCGAGCAAGCCCGTCGCGACCACGCAGCCGAGGTGGATCAGGGGCGCTCCGTCCCGGCCGAACCGGTATAGGCCCAGGCCCCGGAGAAGACTCAGGGCTGTAACCGTCCCCACCGCCATCGGCAGTACGGCGGCCACCGTCACCGTCCTGGGATCGACGGAGCCCAGCGACCACAGAGCCAGAACAGCCAGTCCGACCACCGCTGCGATATCCGCCGCGCGGAACCCATAGACGGCGAGCCGCACCGCCGACCGCTGTCGGGCGTTCAGCCAGGCTTCGGGCCGGAACGGTCCACGCGCGCCGGCGGCGCGATCGATCGACGTCGCAACTTCGGTCGCGGCGAGGGGAGAGGCGCAATCAGGCATGGCGATCCGTGATTTCAGAATGGCCGCCATCCTGCACGCCCCGCCTCTATGTCGCGTTAACAACAGGACTTTGCGCCGAACCGGATTGCACGACGCCGCAGGCTCGGCTATCGAGCCCTTCGCTGGAGACGTGGCCGAGTGGCTGAAGGCAACGGTTTGCTAAATCGTCGTACCCTGTAAGGGGTACCGAGGGTTCGAATCCCTCCGTCTCCGCCATTTTTTCAATGAAATCAGTAAGTTGCGGCCATTTGGCCAAATCCAGCCGCGCCAGGCGTGTCATTGGGCGGGTTTGGCACGGTGAAGGCTTGCGATATTGAAGGTCGAAGCCCGAACATCGACCTGTGTTCGACACGATCCACGTCGCCGATGAGGAAATGGACGACCTTCCCGAAGGCGTCGAGGGTTTCTTGTTGGTCAGGATCTCTCGAGTGACGTTTTTAGTTTCGCATTCAAACTGACACGAAAGTTCGCGGTTCTCGTAACGCAACGCTTCTAGAGCGGGGCGTTGATTTCGGGGGGGACGCGGGCGTGTCGAGTCATGAGCAGGAGGTCGGACGTGCGCTTGTCCTGCATAACCGAACACTTCTGGCCTATGTGCGCCGACGCCTGCGCTCCGCCGCCGATGCGGAAGATGTCGTTCAGGAAGCAATGGCCAGGGTGCTGTCGCGCGCGCGGGGCTCGCTTATCGCGGATCCGCTTTCCTATGCGATGCGGACCGCGAGAAACATCCTGATCGACAACGGACGCGCAACGCGCCCGCCGGTTTCTCTGGACGATCTGGAGGGCGTGGACACGCCCATCGACGCGGCCGCGACGCCTTTGGAGGCCCTGGACATGACCGAGCGCCTGCAACTCTTCCAGGCGGCGCTGGAGGCCATGCCCCGCCTTCGCCGGGAAGTATTCATTCGACGCAGGGTCGAGGAGCAAGCCTATGATGTCATTGCACGAGACCTGAAGTTATCGACCGAAGCGGTCCAGAAGCACTACAGCCGAGCCGCGCTGATGTTGCGGCAAGCGGTGGAGGGCTGACATGCCGACTGAACGGACTAATCCGACGGATGACCGCACGGCTGCGCTGTGGGCGGACGAACTTCTGGGTGGCGGCCTGGCGCCGTCGCGACAGGCGGAGTTGGAGGCCTGGCTGGCCGGCCGACCGGATCGTCAGGCCCTGCTTGCGCGCCATGAACTGCTGCTCGCGGATCCCGCCATGCTGCTGGCCGCCAAGCGCGTGTCGCGACAGGGCGCGGTCGACCTCCCGGCTCGGCGATGGGCGATGTTTCCCTGGGCGACCGCGTCGGGCCTGGTCGCGGCCAGCCTGGCGTGTGTGGTGCTGATCGACACAATGCCGCGAGGCGAGCGGATCCGTGGCGAGCGGGGCCACGTCGAGGCCATCACCCTGGGCGATGGGTCCATCGTTCGCCTGAACGGCGCCAGCGAGGTTCGGGCCGATCTACGCCGGGATGCGCGCGACCTGCGCCTCAAGGGCGAAGGATTTTTCGAGGTGGCCCCGGACAGTCGTCGCCCGTTCACCGTCGATGCCGGCGGCGTCCGTGTCACCGCCGTCGGCACGCGTTTTAATGTCGAGCAGCACGATACGCCGAAAGGCGCCCTGGTCGAGGTGGTGGTGCTCGAAGGGGTCGTAGAGGTGGTCTCGAATAAGGGGGCGGTCACACGGGCCAAGGCCGGTGAGAGGGTGCGGGTTCTCAAGGGCGCCGTCCAGCACGCCGTACTCGACCAACCCGACAGTGAAACCGCTCTGCCCGCTTGGACGGCGGGATGGCTGGAACTCGACGAAGCGAGCCTGCTTAGCGTGATCGACGATCTGCACCGCGCCACGGGCGTCAAGGTCGAACTGGCCAGGAACGGGATGGGAGATGCGCTGGTCAGCGGGCGTTTCGCCTATGGCCAGCCTGAAAACGCCTTGGCCGCGATCGCGCGCCTACACGGCTACAAGCTGACCCGTCGAGGGGCGGATCACTACGTTCTGTCAGAAGCTTAGGTGACGATAAGAGCAAGTTTTTGCGACGGCTGTCAGGTTCGCGGACGGCGTCGTCTTCCCCTGTAGCGGTCACTTTCGGCCTCGGGGGAATGTTTCTATGTCGTATCGCAAAACCGCGCTGCTCGCCGCAGCGGCCGCGGCCGTTCTCGCATCCGCAGCGGCGCCGGCGCAAGCTTGGCAGGTCACGCCGAGCGCCGAGGCGCGGGTCAGCATCAATCTGCCTGCGCAGGACCTGGATCAGGCCCTGCGCGCCCTTTCGCGGCAGACCGGGCTGCAGATCGTCCACGACCCCAGTGTCACCCGGGGCTTGAATTCTCGGCCGGTTTCGGGGTCGATGGCGCCGCGCGAAGCGCTGCGTCGCATGATCGCCAGCTCAGGCGTGGAGGCGCGTGAGATTCGTGGCGTGATCACCCTGGTGCGGCAATCGGCGGATATCTCGACCCCGAGCGGCGCCGCCGTGGTCGAGGAGGTGGAGGTGATCGGCTACGCCGCCGGCATGCTGCGCTCGCTGGACGCCAAGCGCGACGCCGACTTCATCTCCGACGTGATCAGCGCCGACGACATGGGGAACCTGCCGGCCAACAATATCGCAGAATCACTGTCACGCCTGCCGGGCGTCAATGCTGTGCGCAATCACACGACGGGCGAGGGGGACCGGATCACGATACGTGGCCTGTCGACCGAGCTGAACAACTACACCATGAACGGCGTCCGTATCGGCGGCGCCGGTTCGCCCAACGACAACTTCTATCGCGGCGTTCGCCTCAGCTTCCTGCCGCCGGAAGGCATCGACTCCATAACGGTGATCAAGAGCCTGACGCCAGATCGCGACGGCGACGCCCTGGGCGGCTCCATCGACATCCGTACGCCGACGGCCTTTGATCACGACAAGACCTATGGCGTTCTGTCGGCTTCGGCCGGCATGCTCGACAAGTTCGACGACAAGACCTCGGGCGAGATCTCCGGGTCGTTCGGCCAACAGTTCAACGACAACTGGGGCGTCTTCGTCACCGCGAGCTGGTCGCGCCGCAAGTCGCAGTTCGAACAGAACGGCGTCGATGGCGATAACCAGCCGCCCGTCTGGTACGCCAACAGCGAAAGCCTGGGCTGGGACACTGACAGCTTCGTGCTACGCGGCATGAACCTGGGCTTCGGTGAGACCGAGGTCGAACGCAAGGGCCTGAACGCCAGTCTCGACTATCGTGGCAGCGACCACGACTTCCATTTTCGCGGCAACTACAACGAATACACCAAGGATGAATTCGGCAACCGCCTGAACTTCCGCAACGACACCGGTCGGAACTCGGCGCGCCTGTCGCAGGTGGACACCAGCGTCACGGGTTTGGCCAATCCTTACGACTCCATCATCGGGTCTGACCCCGTCCGGGGCAATATCTACTCCTATACGACCGCCCAGATCGTCGACCGTGACCGCGACGGAATCATCACCGACGCCGACCGCTCGACCCGTTCCTACTATACTTTGAACGGCGCTTCCGGGACTTGGGACCCGCAGGGCTTCCGCCTGCGTCGCTTCTGGGAAGGCTCGCGCGAGACCGGCACCGTGATGTCGCTGAACCTCGGCGGCGTCAGCCGCTTCGGAGATTTCAAGACCGACTACGACCTGTCCTACGCCAAGTCCGAGGACAATACCGACGACAGCTACGAGATGGAGTTCCGCAGCGACAAGTACGGCTGGCTAGGCAACAAGGGCGTCGACGTCGTCAACTTCGGCGACAGCCGCTTCCCCAAATGGGTTCTGAACGACGCCGGCATGGCGGCGGTGCAGGACCCGGCCCAATACAACTACGCCGGATTGTCCGGCGAGGTCGGAGGTGCCGAAGAAGAACTGTGGCAGGGCCAGTTCAACGTCGAATGGAAGCCGGCTTCCGCCTGGTTGGACTCGGTCAAGGGCGGCGCGAAATTCTATTCGTCCAAACGCTCGACCTATAATGGCGAGTTCCTGGACCTGGACGCCGAAGGCACCCTGGCCGACTTCTCGCCCTTCTTCGGCAAGGAGGTCACCGATCTGTTCGATGGGGAATACACCGGTCTCTACCGCTTGGGCACGGTGATCGACAATCAGGCCATGCTGGCTGAGCTGCAGCGCGCCATGAACGGCGACAGCGATTTCTTCGAAGGCTTCGCCACCGACCCTTCGCAGGCTGAGTTGAACGGCGAGGACAGCTTCGAGTTCAAGGAAGACATCCTGGCCGCCTATCTGATGGGTACGGCGCGGTTCGGCAACGCCCAGATCCTCGGCGGCCTTCGGGTCGAAAGCACCCGCAACGACATCTCGGCCTATGCGCTGGACCGGGTGCAGGGTGCGGGCTTCACCACCGACAAGAGCGACTTCGTCAACGTCCTGCCGTCGATCCATCTGAACTATGCGCTTGATCGCAGCACGATGATCCGTGCCGCGATCTGGACCAGTTTCGCGCGCCCCGACATCGCCCGCATGTCCTCTTCGCGGGAGTATAGCTACGATGTCGATCCCGACGGCGATGGTAAGACAAACCCCACCTCGGAATGGCTGCTGGTCGCCATTGAACAGGGGAACCCGGACCTGAAGCCGATGCGGGCGATCAACTACGACCTGTCGATCGAACGCTACAACGGAAAGACCGGCGCCTATTCGGTTGGCCTGTTCTACAAGGATATCCAGAACTTCCTGTTCCGCTCCTCGTCCAGCAACATCCGCGACGGGACGGCGGGTCTGAACGTCAGCCCCAACGGCGTCACCATTTCCATGCCGAACAACGGCAAATGGGCCACGGTGTATGGCGTCGAGATGAGCGCTCAGCAGATATTCCACTGGCTGCCCGGCGCTCTGTCCGGCCTGGGCACGAGCGTAAACCTGACGGTGCAGAAATCGGAAGCCGAGACGGGAATCTCCTGGCATCCGGACGGCTACACCCTGCCGCTGATGGAGACGCCTGAGGCGATCGCCAACGTACAGCTGTTTTGGCAGTACTCGGGCTGGGAGGCTTATGCGGCCTATAGCTATCAGTCGGAATTCCTGGAAGGCATCCAGGACTTCGGCAACAATCCGTACGAGCAGGACTATGAGTTTGTGGACCTGAACGTGCGGCGCAAGCTGTGGGGCGGCGCGACGGCTTCGCTTCAGGTGCAAAACCTCTTCGACAACCATACCTACTGGAACACGGCAGGATCCAACACGGGCTCCAGTCGCGCCTATATCAAGAATGGGCGTTCGATCACGACGAGCCTGACCTATGTCTTCTAAGTCCATGACCGCATTGATGCTCGGAGCCGCGTTCGCGGCTCTGAGCGGGGGGCAGGTTTTGGCTCAGGTCGAGCAGCGTCCCGAGCCGGCGCCGGTCCAGGCTTCCGACCGTCCGATCGCCCCGGCGACTGTGCAACCCGAACGGATCGTCCTGAACCTGACGGCGAATCCGGCCCACGAAATGGCCGTCACCTGGCGAACGGCGTCCGGCGTGGGTGGGCAGGTGGAGTTCGCGGAAGCTCAGGACGGGCCAGACTTCATCGCAAGGGCCGTCCGCGTGACGGCGACGACCGACGATGCGACCCTGGCTGTGCGCGAGTCGGCCGAGTTCCGGGCCGCCTATCATTCGGCGGTGTTAACCGGGCTGAAACCGGCGACGGTCTATGTCTATCGTGTGGGGTCGGGCCAGAACTGGTCGGAATGGCTGCAGTTCCGGACAGCGGCGGAGACGCCCGAACCCTTCACCTTCCTCTACATGGGGGACATGCAGAACAACGTCCTGAGCGAAGCGTCCCGTACGCTGAGGATGGGTTTCCGCAAGGCCGGCGACGCCGCCTTCGTCATCCATGCCGGCGACCTGATCAACCGGCACGACAGCGACAACGAATGGGGCGAATGGTTCGCTTCGGGCGGCTTCCTCTACGGTCAGACGCCGCAGATGCCCACGCCGGGCAATCATGAATACGGTCGTGGACCGATCCTGAACCCTCAATGGCGTCGCCAGTTCACCCTGCCGGAAACTGGTCCGGCGGGCGTGGAGCGCCTGAAGGAAACCGCCTGGACCGTCGACTATCAGGGCATGCGCCTGATCTCGATCGATGCACCGCTGTTTCACGGCGACGAAGCGATGCGGGGCGAAATGGTCCGTTGGCTCGATGGTTTGCTGGCCGAAAACCCCAACCGTTGGACGGTGTTGTTCCTGCATTTCCCCCTGTTCTCGATCGACCCCGACCGGGACAATGCGCGGGTCCGCGATGCGCTTAAGCCGCTGATCGACAAGTATGGCGTGGATCTGGTGCTCCAGGCGCACGACCACGGCTATGCGCGCGGCGCCATAGGCGAGGGCGTGATGGGCAATGCGGGACCAGGCCACAGGTCGGATCACGGCTCGACCTATGTCGTTTCGGTCGCCGGACCGAAGATGTATCCGATGGCTGAACTGACCTGGGCGGAGCGCACCGCCGAGCGGACCCAGACCTTCCAGACGCTCGACGTGTCCCAGGACGCGATCCTCTATCGGGCGTTTACGGCCACGGGACGTCTGCTCGACGGATTCCGTCTCTCCAAGGGGCAGGATGGCGTGCCGAGGCAGGAGCCGTTGCCGAACTGAGACGAATAGACGGAGCCGGGGCTTCTCCCTGTTCCGCCGACAAACTTGCCGTTGCCGAGGCAATTCGCTTCGGTGAGGGCAAGCGGCGACAGCCCATTCCGAACCTTTCTGGCTCCGGGGTGGGCTGTTGCGCGCCGCAATCATGTAGGCCGTGGCGTATGATCGCTGTCCGCTCAACAAGCGTCGGCTACAACGATCCAACCCCGGCGAACATTGCCGCTGGGCGAGATTCCCGGTTCAACGCGCAGCGACGATGTCGTGGAAAACTGAGGCTGCTCGCGAACCCCGCTGACACCGTGTGCCGCACGCGGTCTTGCAGCGGTCGCGGTCCTGCTCCATCGAGAGATGAAGTCTGTGCCGGAGGGGTGATGTCGACCAGGAAGCCCACCATCGATGATGTGGCGCGCCTGTCGGGCGTCGGCCGCACGACGGTGTCGCGTGTTCTCAACGACGGGCCGAACGTGCGAGAGCCGGTGCGGCGCAAGGTGTTGGCTGCGGTGGCGGCGCTCGACTACAGGGTCAATCCGCAGGCGCGGTCACTGGCGGGAGGAGGGAGCCGCGTCCTGGCCCTGGTGCTCGCCTCGGATCTGGATGCCGAACCCAACTCCTTTTACGCCTCGGCGCTGGAGCTAGGCGCCGTTCGGGAGTGTCTTCAGTCCGGCTATCAACTGATCACGCGCCATGTGCCGCAGGATGATCCGGCTGCGATCCGGCAGATCGTGGAGACAGTGTCCAGTCAGCGCTGCCAAGGCGCCATCCTGACCCCGCCTTTTTCGGACAATGCCGAACTGATCGAGGGGCTACGGGCGCGGGGCGTTCATCTGGCGGCCATCTCTCCGGGCGGCGACGGGCTCCGGATCGTGGACGGCGTAGGCATAGATGACGAAGCGGGGGGGCATGATATCGCGCGCCACCTGCTGAATCTGGGGCATCGTCGGATCGGCTACCTAGGGGGCATCGCAGGGCACCTGTCCGCCGAACGACGGCTGGAAGGAGTAAGGCGCGCCATGCGCGAAACCGGGCTTAGTGGCGAGACGCTGGTGGTCGAGCGGGGGGATTTCACCTTCCGGTCCGGGGGATTGATCACATCCCGGATGCTGGATCGGTCGCCGCGGCCGACCGCCCTGATCTGCGCCAATGACGACATGGCGGCGGGGGCGCTGTCGGTGGCGCATGCGCGCGGACTGCAGGTGCCGGCTGACCTGTCGATCGCGGGCTTCGACGACACGCCGGTGTCCGCCATCGTCTGGCCCCCTCTCACCACTGTCCACCAACCCCTGAAGGCCATGGGCGGCGAGGCGGTCCGGTTGGTGTCGAGCCGGATCGGCGGAGCACAGGGCGAATGCTTTTTCCGAACCTTGCCCCATACGGTCGTTGTGCGTGAATCCGCCGGTCAGGCACAGGAAACGACGACCAGCACGACTTGACGACCCACTCAACTGCGTCATGATGGAAGCGCTTCCAATAGCCACGAGGCGCCTCGATGCGTCCATAGGGAGGATCCGGGATGACAAGGCAGAATGGTTTGCGGAAGGCGACTTTCGCTCTGGGACTGGCGGCGCTGTTGACGGGATGCGCCTCGTCTCAAGGCGGCGCATGGGTCACCACGGGCGACCGGTCGCGGTTGCTTGCATCCGAACCGCTCCTGATGCGTGACGGTGTCAGCGTATCAGGCCCAGCCATCATCCTTGACCCGAACCAGCCGCTTCAGACCATGGTCGGCTTCGGCGCCGCGGTGACGGACGCGACGGCCTATCTCGTTCAGGCGCGGATGTCCGAGGCTCAGCGCGAGGCCTTGCTCCGCGAATTGTTCGGCCGGGAAGGCGAGGGTCTGGGGTTCGACTTCACAAGAGTGACGATCGGCGCGTCGGACTTTTCGCTGAGCCACTACAGTCTTGCGGAGACCCCAGATCCGACGCTTTCGACCTTCTCGACGGCGCCGATGGAGACCTATGTCTTCCCGACCGTGCGTCAGGCCTTGGCGATCAATCCCGACCTGAAGGTCATGGCCACGCCGTGGAGCGCGCCGGGCTGGATGAAGACGACCGGATCCATGATCCAGGGCCAGCTGAAGCCGGAGTACTACTCGACCTACGCCGATTATTTGATGCTCTATATCGCGGCGGCGGCGGCTGAAGGCGTGCCGACGGACTATATCAGTATTCAAAATGAGCCGGACTTCGAACCGGACAGCTATCCCGGCATGCGCTGGGGAGCGGAAGGGCGGGCGCGCTTCATTGGCCGCGAACTGGGGCCACGACTGGAGCGGGAAGGGCTCCAGACGAAAATTCTCGACTGGGATCACAACTGGGATCAGCCGGAGCAACCGTTGGGCGTGCTGAACGATCCCATGGCCCGGCGCTACGTCTCCGGGGTGGCCTGGCACTGCTATGCGGGGGACGTCGTCGCCCAGACGCAAGTCCATGACGCCTATCCGGACAAGGACGTCTTTTTCACGGAATGCTCCGGAGGAGCGTGGGCCGCTGACTTCAAGGACAGCTTCGTCTGGACGATGAAGAATCTAATCGTCGGGGCGGTCCAAAACCAGGCGCGCGGGGTGCTGATGTGGAACATCGCCCTGGATGAGAATCATGGGCCGCATGCTGGCGGATGCAGCGACTGCCGTGGAGTGGTGACGATCGACAGCCGCACCGGCGCGGTCGAAAGAAACCAGGAATATTACGCCTTCGGTCATGCCAGCCGGTTTGTGCGACAGGGCGCGCGCCGTGTCGCCGTCACGACGCCGTCCGGCCTGGACGCGGTCGGCTTCATCAATCCTGACGGAAGCCGCGTAGTGATCGTCCTGAACGGAACAGATTCGGAAGCCGCGTTCGAAGTCGGCGAATTTGGCCGCAGTTCGCCGGCGATTCTGCCCTCAAACAGCGCCGCAACCTACGTTTGGAGCCGCCCTCGATAATCTTGTGTTGCGCAAACCAGATGAGGCG
Source organism: Brevundimonas sp. (assembly GCF_013912065.1). Lineage (GTDB taxonomy): Bacteria > Pseudomonadota > Alphaproteobacteria > Caulobacterales > Caulobacteraceae > Brevundimonas. Next base: position 141,862 of record NZ_JACESA010000005.1, on the reverse strand, counting down.
ATAATATGTTGGAAGCGCTTCCAATGTGTCGCGCGCAAAATAATGACGTGCGGTCTATTGGATCCACGCCGAGGGAAACGTGAGGGGAGATCACATGCGCAGCATATCTGCTGGGTCCAATTCCATTCGTCCAATCAGCAGCCGTCTTCGCCTGACGGCGTCAGCCCTGGTGTTGGCCATGGCCATACCGGGCGCGGCCGTCGCACAGAGCGCGACCACGTCCGTGACGGACGAGGGTCAAGGGACCGAGGTCGACGAAATCGTCGTGACTGGCCTGCGACGCGGTCTTGCCGATTCGATCGCCACGAAACGCCGGGAGACCTCGATCGTCGAGGCGGTCTCGGCCGAGGACATCGGCAAGCTTCCCGACGTGTCCATCGCCGAGTCGATCGCACGTCTGCCCGGTCTCGCCGCCCAGCGGGTCAACGGCCGGGCCCAGGTGATCTCGATCCGCGGTCTGGCCCCGGACTTCACCACCACGCTGTTGAACGGCCGGCAGCAGGCCAGCTCGGGCGATAACCGTGCAGTCGAATTCGATCAGTATCCGTCTGAACTTCTGTCCGGCGTGGTGATCTACAAGACGCCGGACGCTGAAGTATCCGGCATGGGTCTGTCAGGCACCGCCGACCTGCGCACCGTCCGCCCGCTGGCGTTCGGCACCCGCGCTGTGGCGGTGAACATGCGCGGCGAGATGATCGAAGACGATGCGCTGAACGACGATGTCCGCAACTACGGCGGCCGCTTCTCGATCAGCTATATCGACCAGTTGGCCGACGGGACATTGGGCGTGGCGTTGGGCTATGCCCACCTGGATTCGCCCTCGCAGAACAAGCACTACAAGGCCTATGGCTACGAGGCTTTCGGCGGCGCGTGCGAACCGAGCGCACCCGGCGCGACCTGCACTATTGACTCTGTTCAACCCGATAGCGCCGACACCGCGCTGCTCCTCAACGGCCAGGAGGTGTTCGCGACATCGCGCCTGAACCAGCGCGACGCCGTCATCGGCATCCTGGAATGGCGTCCAACCGATCAACTTCATTCGACCCTGGACGTTTACTATTCCAAGTTCGAACAGGAAGAGACTACGCGCGGCGCGCAGTGGTTCTCCAATCCCTATGCCGACGACGCCTATTTCACTGATGTGGTCACCGAAGAACGAGGCGGTTCGCTGTTCGGCCGCAGCGGCACGATCAACAACGCGGTGCCTATCCTGCGTAACGACTACAATACTCGTGAAGATGAGATCTTTTCGATTGGGCTGAATACCGAATATGAGATCAACGACCGGACGCGGATCGTCGCGGACCTGTCCTATTCGAACAACCGGCGTCGCGAGACCATTCTGGAAACCTACGCAGGCTATGGGCTGGGCGTGGGGGGCGTGACGCCGGGGACGCCGAACATCGGCCGCACCACTGACGTCATCGGTTTCACGGTCAACGACGACGGCTATCCGACCTATTCGGAAGGCCTCGACTATGCCGACGCCTCGCAGGTCTCGCTGGGCGACCGCGCGCCCTGGGGCGGCTGGGGCCACGACGGCGCCATCCGTTTCCCAGACGTGGAGGAGAGCATCACCTCGGCGGATCTGAAGATCCAGCGCGACATGGACGGCTTCTTCAATACTTTCACCGCCGGCGTGAACCACGCCAAGCGCGAGAAGTCCAAGCGCGTCGATGACTACGACCTGTTCCTGAAGAACGGCCGCCAGCAGGTCTATGTCGACCCGCAGTATCTGGAGACGCCGGTGTCGTTGGCCTGGGCGGGCTTCGGCGACGTGCTGGCTGTCGACATGAGCCGCGCGCTGGACGTTTATTACGATCGTGCGCCGATCCTGGACGCCAACTATTTCGACAAGAACTGGGACATCGAGGAACAGGTCACCACGGCCTTCGTCAAGCTCGACTTCGAGGGCGGAAACTGGCGCGGCAACGTCGGCATGCAGGCCGTCGTCCAGGATCAGCAATCGACCGGCGTCGTCATCAACGGGACCGAACCGGGTGCACCCATCGATCCGATCTCGGTCACCAAAGGAGCGGATTATCTCGACATCCTGCCCAGCCTCAATCTGATCTATGATCTGGGCGGCGGTCACCGGCTTCGCTTCGCCGCCTCGCGCACCATGGCGCGGCCGCGCATGGACGAGATGAGGGCGAACGTCACGCCGGGCTTCAACTCCCTGGTCTGTTCGGGCCAGCCCTGTCCTCCGGGATCGACCGTCAATCCATGGTCGGCCTCGGGCGGCAATCCAGAGCTGGAGCCGTGGCGGGCCAACGCCTTCGACCTGGCCTATGAGTGGTACGTCGACTCCACCACGTACCTGTCGATCGCGGGCTTCTACAAGGATCTGGAAACCTACATCTACGTCCAGAACGGAACCTTCGATTTCAGCGGTATTCCTTTGCCTTCGACGGCCTCGTCGATCCCGTCAGACGTGACCATTAGCCCGATCGGCCAGATCAGCTTGCCGGCCAATGGCGACGGCGGCACGGTGCAGGGGCTGGAGGTCAGCGGCGCGCTGAACTTCGGCACGGTCTGGGCTCCGCTGGACGGATTGGGCATGCTGGGCAGCATCTCCTTCACCGAGTCGGACCTGAATCCGGCGCCGGATGGCCAGGAGGTCCGCATCGCCGGTCTCTCGGGAACCGTCTACAACATCACCGGCTACTACGAGCGCGGCGGTTTCCAGGCGCGGATCAGCAAGCGGTTCCGCGAAGCCTTCAAGGGCGAAGTGGTGCAACTGTTCGCGACGCGCGGTTACACTGAAATCCTCGATGACGAGCAGATCGACGCCCAGATCGGCTACACCTTCGAGCAAGGGCCTCTGGAAGGGCTTGGGGTGTTGTTCCAGGTGAACAATCTGACCAACTCGCCCTATCGGACGCGCCTTGGCCTCGACAGTGGCGGCACGACCACTGCGGACGGCGGCTCCCTGCCGGAAACCTATGAGGAATACGGCCGACAGTTCCTGTTCGGCGTCAACTATCGCTTCTAGGGCGTCCTCTCCTAGCCCTTAGCCTCTGGGGCGAGGCGGCCACGCCGTCTCGCCCTATTTTTTGATCGATACGCGTAACCGAGAGACGGCGCATGACCTTCCGCAAGACGAAGCTTCTCCCGCTGCTGCTGCTGGCCGGATGCGCCGTGGCGCCGATGACCCCGGCGGCGGCTCTGGACGGGTCGAACTGGCCGACCCTGCAGCAGCCGTATGCACCGGACGCCGCCATGGAGGCCCGCATTGCTCGGATCGTGGCCGGCATGACGTTGGCCCAGAAGATCGGGCAGATGACCCAGCCGGATGTGCGCTACATCACGGCGGACGAGGTGGCCCAGTATTATATCGGCTCGGTCCTGAACGGCGGCGGCGCCTGGCCGGACATGAACAAGCACGCCAACGTGGCCGAATGGGCGGCGCTGTCGGACCGCTATCACGACGCTGCGATGCGCACCGACATGGCGGTGCAGATCCCGTTGATCTGGGGGACCGACGCCGTCCACGGCCACAATAATGTGTCGGGCGCGACCCTGTTTCCTCACAATATCGGACTGGGGGCGGCGCACGATCCCGAACTGATCGAGCGGATCGGTCGGGCGACGGCCCGTCAGGTGCGCGCCACCGGCATCACCTGGGTCTTCGCGCCCACGCTGGCGGTCGGCGAGAACCGTCGCTGGGGTCGGACCTATGAAAGCTATTCCAGCGATTCCCGACTGGTCGCCGAATACAGCGAGGCCCTGGTGCGGGGTCTTCAGGGCGATCTGACCGGCGACGGCGACGTGGTCGCCACGGCCAAGCATTTCATGGGCGACGGCGGCACCTTCAATGGCCAGGACCAGGGCGAGACGCGCTCGACCCGCGCCCAGATGATCACCCGTCACGGCGCGGGCTACTACACCGCCATCGAGGCCGGTGTGCAGACGGTCATGGCCTCCTACAGCAGTTGGAACGACGTCGCCGCCGGCCATGACTACGGCAAGATTCACGGCAGCCGCGAGTTACTGACGGACGTGCTGAAGGCGCGTCTGGGCTTCGACGGCCTGGTGGTGTCCGACTGGAACGCCATCGAACAGGTGTCGGGCTGCACCAAGGCCCAATGCCCGCAGGCCGTCAACGCCGGGATCGACATGATCATGGTCCCCGAAGACTGGAAGGCCTTCATTCAGAACACCATCGCCGATGTGGAAGCCGGGCGGATTCCCATGTCGCGCATCGACGACGCCGTGACCCGCATCCTGCGTGTAAAGATGCGGTCGGGCCTGTTCGACCGCGCGCCGTCGGAGAGCCGCTACAATGGCCGGGCGGACGCCGTGGTGGCCACCGATCTGGCGCGTGAGGCCGTCCGCAAGTCTGTCGTCCTGTTGAAGAATGACGACGGCGCCCTGCCGCTCGCGCGGGGTCAGAAGGTGCTGGTCGTAGGCGACAGCGCCGACAGCCTGTCCAACCAGACCGGCGGCTGGTCGCTGACGTGGCAGGGGACCGAGAACGTCAATGGCGACTTCGCGACTGGCAGCACCCTGCTGGAGGCGCTGAAGACGCAGTTGGGCGCGGACAATGTCGTCTATTCCCGCGACGCCGTAGGCGTGGATGTGACCCAGTTCGCCAAGGTGGTCGTGGTGCTGGGCGAGACGCCCTACGCCGAATACCACGGCGACGTCCGCTTCCCCGCCCCGATCCAGTACAGCCACCGTCGCCCCAACGACCTAGCCCTGCTGCATGCGGTCTCGGGCAAGGGCGTGCCGGTCGTGTCGGTGCTCTATTCCGGGCGTCCGGCCTATGCCAACGACCTGATCAACCTGTCCGACGCCTTCGTCGCCGCCTTCCTGCCGGGCACAGAGGGCGAGGGCCTGGCGGACGTGCTGCTGGGCGGCCGTTACGACTTCACCGGCCGGCTGTCCTTCGCCTGGCCCGGATCGGCCTGCAGCACCGGGGAACACGCCGGCGATGTGGTGCAGTTCGCACGGGGCTTCGGTCTGAGCTATGCGCGACCGTCGACCACCGGCAATCTCCCCTTGCCGACGACGCCAGGCGCCTGCGACCCTGTCGACTGACAATCTGGGAGGCGACGGCGTTGCGTCAGCTCAAGAAAATCCTGATCGTCGGCGGGGGCTCCGCCGGCTGGATGGCGGCGGCCCTCTTCTCCAAACTGTTCAAGGGCCTCTATGAAATCACCCTGATCGAGTCCGAGGCAATCGGCACGATCGGGGTGGGCGAGGCGACGATCCCGGCGATCAAGACGTTCAACGATCTCATCGGCCTGGATGAAAACGACTTCATGCGGCGCACCCAAGCCAGCTTCAAACTGGGTATCCAGTTCGTGGATTGGGACAGGGTCGGATCGAGCTATATCCATGGCTTCGGCGTCATCGGCCGCGACTTGGAATGGCTGCGCTGTCACCAATACTGGTTGAAGATGCGTCAGGCCGGCAAGGCGTCGGATCTCGCTGCCTATTCGATTAATACGGCGGCCGCCCTCGAAAACCGCTTCATGCGCGCGGATCCGAAGAGACCGACCTCGCCCCTGGGCCACATCGCCCATGCCTTCCATTTCGATGCCGGCCTCTACGCCAAATACCTGCGGACCATGTCGGAGGCGGCCGGCGTGCGGCGGCGCGAAGGCAAGGTCGCCTCGGTCCAGTTGAGGCCCGACGACGGCTTCGTCGAATCGGTCACCCTGGAGGATGGAGAGGTGGTTTCCGCCGACCTGTTCGTCGACTGTTCGGGCTTTCGCGGCCTAATCATCGAACAGGCGATGCACACCGGCTATGAGGACTGGACCCACTGGCTTCCGTGTGATCGAGCCATGGCCGTCCCTTGCGCGAGGACGGAGCCGTTCACTCCCTATACCCGCGCGACCGCCCGCCCGGCCGGTTGGCAGTGGCGTATTCCCCTGCAGCACCGGACGGGCAACGGCCACGTCTATTCCAGCCGCTACATGGACGACGAGGAGGCGGAACAGATCCTGGTTTCGAACCTGGACGGCGAACAACTGGCCGAGCCCAACCGCATCCGTTTCGTCACCGGCAAGCGGCGCAAGATCTGGAACCGAAACTGCGTTGCGGCGGGTCTCGCTTCCGGCTTTCTGGAGCCCCTGGAATCCACCAGCCTTCACCTGATCCAGTCGGTCTTGATCCGGCTGGTGCGGATGATGCCGGACGCCGGCTTCGATCCCGCGACCATCGCCGAGTTCAATCGCCAGACCGATTTCGAATACGAGCGCATCCGCGACTTCATCATCCTGCACTACAAGGCGACGGAACGGGATGACACGCCGTTCTGGCGGTATTGCCGCGACATGGATGTGCCTGACACGCTGGAACGCAAGGTGGACCTGTTCCGCGCCAACGGTCGCATCTTCCGCGAGGACGACGAGTTGTTCGCCGAGGAGAGCTGGATCCAGGTCCTGCTGGGGCAAGGGATCATCCCGACAGGCTACGATCCTCTGGTCGATGTGACGCCAGAGGAAGAGATTCATCGTTTCCTCCACGACGTGGAGAAGGTGATCGGTCAATGCGTGGGTATCATGCCGTCGCACGCTGACTATGTTGCGCGAGTGTGCAGCAGTTCATGAAGAGTTCCGTTGGGCTCCGGGGGCCGAGCCCGTCGGCCGCCGGCTGCGTCGTGCACGGGTCATGATGGGAGACCCCATCCGAATCCGGCGCACACGATAGTGCGGCGCCGAGGCTGGATCCGGCTTCACCGCTTTATGCTCATGCCGAACCAGAGCTGACGGCCGTACATGTTGAGATCGCGGAGAATGACGGCGTCGGGGCCGGTCATGGTTCGTTTGTCCTGGCCGGTCAGGTTGCGGATTTCGCCCATCAAACGCAGGTTGGGGCGCAGACGATACCGGAACTGCAGATCGACTTGGTTGCTGGCCAGCAGGACCTCGTCGAGATCGGGCGTCGCGCCGACAACCGTACGCGCGTCCCCGACATAGGCGTGACTGAGGTAGGCCCCCACGGGGCCTTTCTCGTAGAACAGCATGAGATTGAACAGCCAGTCGGACTGCTGCGGCAGGTAGTCGAGGCGACGAGGCGCGCCATCTGCGCCGATCGCCAGGGCGTGTCCACGCATCCAGGTCAGGTTCGCCGCCAGTCCCATGTCAGGAAGATGGGGGAGGCTTCTTCGGGAGATGCTGAACTCAGCACCGTCGATGCTGGCGTTGCCGGAGTTTCGCGGACGCTGCACGGTGATGGGGGTCCCATCGATGACTTCCTGGCTGGCGTAGCGATAGATTTCCCCGCGCACAGTCTTGTGGAACAGGTTGACGGCCACAAGGCTGCGGCGATTGTCGAAATAGCGCTCGATCGACAGGTCGTAGCTACGGCCCCGCCGGGGGCGAAGGGCGGGGTTCCCGCCCACCAGGCCGCCATTGTCGGCTATCCGTTCCGTCGCCCCGAGGTCGCCGGGGCTGGGCCTTCCAAGGCCTTCGGAGAAGCTCAGGCGGAGGCGAAGGTCCGGACTGAAATCATAGAGAAGCGAAGCGGACGGAAGAAAATCCGTGAAGCTGGCGGCATAGCTGACCGGGGTCACGGTCGTGGATCCGGCGTCGTAGCGCACGGAGATCACGCCCGTCGACGTCATCTCCCAGCGCCCTCCCAGGATCAGAGCATGGCGTTCGCCGCGGTGTTCGGCCAGGGCGTAGGTGGCGGTGACGCGTTCGCTGACCCTATAGTCCGTGCTGGCGACGCTGGCGGCGCTTGCCGCCTCGTCCACCACGAAGCTGTCGGCGTGAGTCTCGAAGAAGCGTAGGAATGCGTCATAATCGATGACCGGCAGTTCGAAGTCCGCATACAGCGGCTTGTATTGGTCAGGGGTGAGGTAGTCCGTGAGACCGAGACGACCCGGCGCGTAACGGACGTAGACAGTCTGCGAGCGATCGAACTCGCGTGTCATATCGCGGTGCTTGGCGCCGATCTGCAGGCCCCAGCCGCTGGCGCCGGCGCCTCGGTTGACGGCATAGTCCGCCTGAAACTCGTCGACGCTTTCGCGCGAGTCATCAACATAGGGTGAATATCGGCTGAAAGCGTATTGGGCAGGGTCGAACAGGCTGGCGTCCGCGCCTGACGTCACTGTGACGCCGTTTCGAAGCGCGATATCAAAACGGGCCGTGGCGGAGGAGGAGAAGGTGAGTTCCGGCGAAGGCTCGTAGAAGCGCGCGCGGGACCGTGAAGCCCGCAGTGAAAGTTGGCCACCGCCGTCCGGCCGCCAGTCCAGGCTGGTCTGCAGGGTCGTGATCGGTTTTTCGATCTGAAAACTATTGAATTGGACCAGGCCAGGCGAGCCGTTGACGAGGTTGTGGCCCAGTCGAAGTTCGTTGTCGTCTTGTTGGAAACGCGACGCCAAGAACCCCAACTTCACGTCGTCGGTCAGGCGCGCTTCGATCTTCGCCAGCGCGCCATATCGGTTGATGGTGTTTGGGTAGACCCGTGAGTTTATGAAGGCGCCCCGAGGAGCCGGCGTGAAGTCCGACGACGTCACCGCGTGGCCGCCTGCGCTGAACCGCTCCTGGTCCCGGCTGCGACGGCTATAGTTGGCGCTGAGCAGCAGGCCCACCTGGTCTTCGGTCCCAAAGGTCGTTGAGACGAAACCGTCGAAACGAAAATTTTCGCCGTCGTCGAAAGGACGGCCATATCCGCGACCCGGACCATTGGTTGAATCCGAAAGACCGCCGACAAAACTGCCGACCGCCGTCAATCCCGGTTCTCGAAGCGGCGAACGAATACGCAGATTAATGGCCCCGCCTATGGCGTTGCCGTCGATATCGGGCGTTCGGGTCTTGATCACCTCGAGCGCGGTCGCCGCGGAGGAGGGGAGGGCCTCCATATTGAGTTGGCGGTTGTTCCTTTCCGCCGTCGCCATGCCCGCTCCATCGAGCGAGCCGATCGTATAGTTGGGATTTAGGCCGCGAATGGAGACGTAGCGGCCTTCATCCTCGTCGAAGACGGTCTGCACCCCGGGCAGACGGCGCAGGCTGTCGGCGACATTGTAGTCCGGCTGCTGGCCAATGCTGTCGCTGGTGCGCGCTTCGATCAGTTGGATCGCCCGGCGCTTGGCCTCGACAGCGTCCGTTTGCTGGTCACGATAGCCCGTCACGACCACCTCGTCGATCCGAGCTGTCGGCATGAGCGCCGCCGGTGGGGACGGAGGAGGCGCGCTTCGCACGGGCGGAGGCGAGGCTCGAGCGACCACCATGGCACGGTCATTGACACGGCGCGCGGCAAGACCAGATCCCGAAAGAAGGCGTTCGAGGGCTGTTTCCGGCGTCATGCGACCGCGGACGCCTGGGGACCGGCGGCCGGCGACATCTGCTTCCGACACCATGACCTGCACCCCCGACTGGCGTGCGAACTCGGCCAGGGCGCCGCGAAGCGGCTGGGTCGGAATATTGAAGGCCGAGGCGACGGGCGCATCGGCCAGCGCCACGGACGCGCAGACCGCGACGACCAGGTTGGCCATCGCAAGCATTTGTAAAGCGTCCGCCACACGCCTCACCGCAAACTCCCTTGTGCGACAGCGTCGCCGTTCGGCTTGATGTATTTCAGCGACCGTTTCGCGACATGCGCGAAGTTCAATCTATGCGCGTCAGATTTGTTGATTGGTGGATGCGGACATCGAACAAATTTCCCACCGTCTCGACGAACGCCTGGGGATCCGTGTTGCGGAACGCGCCGACCACGCGGATAGCGGCGGGCGCGCCAGAGACCTCAATCTGGTGCGTATTGTAATGATTGAACTCTCGCGCCGCCTCGGCGAGCGTCTCTCCGTCCAGTATGAGAAGCCCCTCTCGCCATCCCACGCGCCGCGTAAGAACAGCCGCCGGAAGGCGCACCGCGCGCAGTGCTCCGGAATGGGGAAGACTGGCCTCCATCCCCGCGTCCAGCAGACGACTACTGGTTTCTCCCGCATCGCTGCTCCAGACGTGCGCCGCGCCCTGCAGCAGTGTCAGCCGCGCCTGGTCGTCGCGTAGCCGCAACACGATTTCCGCCGCCGCCGGCACGCTGGCGCGGAGTCCTCCAATGGTGAGCAGGAAGGGGCCGCTGGTATTGGCCACGACCGACATCCAGGCTTCGCCGCCCCTAAGTTCCACCTGACGAGGGTCTCGCATCGTCGCGCGTACTGCGGAAGCACTGTCCAACTCCGCTGTCGTGCCGTCGGACAGGGTGATGCGACGGGTCTCGCCAAGGCCTGTCGCCATGGTCATGGAGCCCCGCCCGTTCCAGACCATCAGGCCGCCGACGACCGAGGCGGCCAGGGCGGCGCCGCCGCCTACGAACAGGGCGCGGCGATCGACCTGCACCGGACGTCGGATGGCGGACGTTTCGGGCGACAGGCGTTCAGCCGCGCGCGAGATGGCGCGCGCGCGGGCATAGGCGCCTTGGTGGCGCCGATCGGCGGCCAGCCAAGCCTCCAACCTGAGCTCTTCAGTCGAGCTTAAAGGGGCTGCGTCGACCTTGACCGCCCATTCGGCGGCCTCCGCGTCGATCACGCCGAGGGAGTGGGATTGCGCCATTTATCCTTCGCGTTCGCGGCGACGGGGTTCGGTCCGCCATCGCCAGCATGATGAGCCTAAGCCCACGAGTCGTTTCTTTTTCAACCGTCTTTTCCGACAGGTTCAACCGCCGGGAGACATCCTTCTGTGTCAGTCCCCATAGTTTTCGCAACTCGAAAACTTCCCGGCAGCGGTGGGGCAGGGCCGTCATCGCCTCCCGCACCTCGGCCAGGAGGCGTCGGTCGTGGGCGATGAACTCGGGCGAGTTAATCGCTTCAGGGGCGGCGACGCTGTGGACGATGCTGGAGATGTCTATCCGCACGACCGTGCTCTGATGAAGGTAGTCCTGGATCGCGTCCTGAACGGTCTGCAGAAGGAGGCCGCGTCCGTCACGAGGCCGCGCGGCCGAGCCGATTTCAAGCAGCCGACAATAGACCTCCTGAACGATGTCGTCTTCCTCGGCAGGGTTGAGCGCCGCGGCGCGTATAAATGTTCTCGCCTCTGCCTCATGCGGAAGGATTTCGAGGGATAGCCATTCTACGACATCCATCGAGACCTCTTCGTCCGGCGCCGTCTTGGCGTCATGGCGCATTCACGGATCCATGGGGTCCGTCGCCTCGCGGTGAAGCGAGGCGAGAACCGGCGTAAATTCGAAGGTGTCGAAATCCAGTCGATCGTGCAGAACATAGGGTACATAGCCGAAGTCGCGTCGGCAACGCGCGGAGAACACCTCGCTGCCGATGTATGACACCTGGCCTGTGACCAGCGACTTCATCTCGGCCGGCGCGCCGATGCGGAAAATCAGGCGTGCGGCGTTGCGCATATTGGTCGTGGTATGCCGCGCCACCGGATCAATCAGTATGGCCTCTGCCGGAACGCCGTAATGGGCGACGAGAAAGCGCTTCATCTCCAGGGACTCGTTGAAGCCCGTTCCGATGGGGCGAAGCGTTCCACCTGAAACGATTATCACCGGAGCCTTGCCTGCCCGGTACAGATCCACTCCACGTCGCAGGCGCAATTTCGCCGCCGGGTTCAGCGGCTCATAGGCGATCTCGGGTGAATATCCGGGCACGAGAATGGCGGCGTAGGGGAAATCGCTCCAGCGGATCGCGGACAACCTGGACAAGGTGGCGGCGTTCTCGCGCTCCTGTAGGGCGGTCTGACGCACCGCGTCGTCCCGACGATTGGCGTCCATCAGCTCCAGCGCGAAGGCCCTGGCGAGATCATAAGCCGGCTGATCCTCATTCGCCCGGCGAGCGACCTCGCGGATCAGTTGGCCGAGAAAGCCCTGATAGTATCGGCCTTCGACCGGATAGATGACCGAGTCGATGTCAGCGTATCGGGGTTGTTCGCCCAAAGCATAGACGCGGATTATCCGGTCCAGGTTGTTCTGGGCTTCGCTCCAGGCCAGGATCGTCAGCGCCCGATCGCCGAGCGATGCGTCGCGCTGGAAACGGCCGGACGGCCGCATGTGCTCGGCGACGAGGCGACGCACGGCGGGAGAACGGTCGTAAATCCGTCCGATCGCCTCGGCCGCCCGCGCGCGTTCCGCATCGGTCCAGCGTAGCGCCTCGGGCGTGCAGGCGTTCGAACCTTCCGCCGCGCGGTTCTGTCCGGCAGCCTCGATTGCCGCCTCGCAAGCCCGGGCGGCTCCCACGGCCCGTCTGGCGGCGTCCTGGCGTATGGCCCGCAGGTCCGGATCGACCAGCAGCGCGGCCCGCGCCTCGGGCGTCCCTTCCAGCAAGGTGAGCAGGTAGAAGTTCAGATCCTGCAGCGGAGAGTTGCTCGAAAGGGGGCGGTAGGAGAGGTCCGGCCCAGGCTGGATCGACGCAGCCGCAGTCGCAGAGGGGGGAGTTTGGGACGATGTCAGAGCCTGCGAAGCAGACCCGCAAACGAGTAGCGCCGCTGCGAGAGAGAGGGCGAAGGCTCCCTTACGGGCACAGTATTTGTGCGGGTGCATGGTTCCGCTCCTGACGCTGAACGCTGCCACATTGCCGTGGTAATCATCAGAAAAGACTAGATATTCTAATGGTGTCAATGCCGCTGGCTGGTAAATTTAAGTATGAACAAATCCAGACAAAATCGTGTTGTTTCAATAAAATTGACAGAGACGTTTTTATTCATGGTTGATGTTTGAGTCAGACGTAAAAGCTTCATGAGCGATAACTAATGGGCAGGCCACCGTAACTATGGGGATCGGTCATGTCTTTTAGTGCAACATCGAAAACGGCGAACTATCTGCTCGCCACTGTCAGCGCCGCGGTTCTAGGCGCCGTGGCTTCGCCGGTCCTGGCGCAGGAGGTGGGGACCCAGGCCGGCGGGATCGACGAAATCGTCGTGCTCGGCTACCGCGCTCAGAACCAACGCTCCGTGGCGACCAAGCGCGAAGATCCGCGCATCGCCGAATTTCTCACCAGCGACGACATCGGCCAACAGCCTGACTACAATATCGCCGACAGCTTCCGCCGCGTGCCAGGCGTTCAGACCGTTTTCGATGAGGACGAGGGCCGCTACGTCTCGGTGCGGGGTCTGAACCCGAGCTATACGCTGGGCAGTTTCGACGGCGCGACCATGGCTACGGCCGAGCGCGGCGGTCGCCAGCTCAACATGGAGGCCATTCCGTCCACGGCGGTCGGCGGACTGGATGTTATCAAGTCGCGGACGCCGGACGTTGACGGCAATGCGATCGGCGGGACGGTGAACTTGCGTACGCGTTCGGCCTTCGACCAGCGCGGCCTCTACGCCGTCGCCAACGCCTTCGTCGGAGGCTCCAACTCTACGGCCGTTCCGGGTGAAGGCTATAATCGCGATGGCGACGACGGTCTGAACTACCGCTTCGACGGCGCGATCTCGACGACCTTTGGCGATCAGGATCAGTTCGGCGTCCTGTTGAGCGCCAACTACAGCGTCAAACGCCGGGACCAGGAACGTTTCAGCCCCAACCACACGATGACCAATGAGACGCCGGCCCCCGCCGCACCGGGCGCCGCTTTCCTCTACCAGGGCTATCCGAACACCGTGGATCGCTATGGCGCCACCCTGAAGCTGGAGTTCAAGCCCAGTGACTCCTTCTACAGCTTCCTGACAGCTTCCCACTATCAGCAGGACGACAACGAACTGCGCCTGTCGCATCAGCTGCAAAACACGGCCGGCAGCAGCTTCGTGCGGTTTAATGACTTCCCGCTCGAAAAGCCGCTGACCATCGTCAATACCGGCTTCGACTGGAGCCCCGCCGAACTGCACCGGATCACGGGACGAGCGTCGTATTCGGAAGCGACCTTCCTGGAAAATTCCAATCAGGTTCAGTTCAACCTGACGGGCGCCGCTCCCACCTTCAACGTCGCGGTTCGCGACGGCACGCCCTACGCGACGGACATCTCCGCACGCTTCACGGACCCGACCCAATACCGGTTCCAGAGCTATTCGCCCTATACCGACGATTCCGAGGACATGGTTTCGGAGGTCCAGCTGGACTATGCCTACAACCGTGAGGCTTACAGCCTGGGGTGGGGCTTCCAGGCCGGTGTCAAGCTGCGCCAGACGGAGCGTGACAACGAACGCACCCAGACGGTCTATAGCGCCTACACCGGCGCAACGCCCCTGACGCTGGACGCCTTCGACACAGGCGCGAGCTACACGCCCCTCTATGCGTCGTTCAATCAGCTCATCATCGACTTCGACGCCTTCAACGACTTCTTCCAAGCCAACCGCGCCAGCTTCACCGTCAATCAGGCCAGCACCAATATCAATACGATAGGCTCCGACTGGGTGGTGACGGAGGACGTGCTTGCGCTCTATGCCCTGGCCGAGCATCGCGGTGAGCGGCATCGCTTCATCTTCGGCGGCCGCTGGGAGCAGACGGAAACGGACATCGACCGGATGCGGCGTCAAGGCACGGGAGCCAGTCTTGCCGACTTCACCCCCGTTTCCGCGTCGGCCGAATACGACAACTTCCTGCCGTCGGCGACCCTGTCTTACGACCTCACCGACGCGATCAAGCTTCGTCTCGCTTATTCGGAGGGTGTCGGCCGCCCGAACCCCAGCCAACTGGGGAGCGCGGAAGTCCTCAACAACGACGGCAGCATCTCGCGCGGCAACGCGGACCTGCAGGCCCGGGACGGCAAGTCCTACGATGCGTCGCTGGAGTATTATCTGCCGGGCAACAACGGGCTGATGTCGATTGGCGTCTTCCACAAGAAGATCGATAACGAGATCTACACGCTGCTGACTCGGGAAGTCATCGACGGGACCGAGGTGGATGTCTCCCAGCCCCAGAACGCCGCCGAAGCCGAGGTCAGCGGGCTTGAGCTCAACTTTATCCGCAACAATCTGGACTTCCTTCCGGGCATCCTCAGCGATTTCGGCGTCTCCGCCAACGCCACCTGGCTGAACGCCGAGACTTCGGTCCTCGGCTCCAACGGCGTGAGCCGTGACATCGACTTCCTGCCCGGCCAGTCCGACTTCCTCGGCAATGCCGCGATCTTCTACGAACGTGACGGTTTCCGCGGCCGGATCAGCTACGCCTATGTCGATGACGCCTATACGTCGGTCGGTGTAACCCCGGCGACCGATCGAGTGCTGAAAGCGTCGCATCAGGTCGATCTGCAGGCGCGCTATGCCATCAATGACCGCGTCGAGATCATCGGCGAGGTGCGCAACCTGATCGATGACGAGAAGGTCACCTACCGCAACGTCGAGTCGGGCGGTCGCAACTATGAGCTGGCTACCGACGTCAGCTTCTATGGGCGTCAGCTCTGGGCCGGCGTCGCAATGCGCTTCTGATCCCCTGGCCGGGGCGCCGATGGGCGCCCCGGCCGCTCTGACCATGATTTTTTGAATAGAGGCGTCCATGCGTTTCGCATCAGCGCGATCAGCCCTTCTGGCGCTTTCCCTGTGCATGCTGGCTACGCCGTTCGCGGCTTTGGCCGAGACCAGGGATCCGGCCGTCCAGTCCCCAGACCGGATTTCAACCCTGCGCGCGCAGGTGCGTGATCCCGACGGACCCGTTCTGGTCATCGCCCACCGCGGCTGCTGGACCGAGACCTCCGAGAATTCCCTGGACGCCATCGCCGCGTGCAGGCGACTGGGCGTCGCCATGGTCGAACTCGACGTGCGCCGCACGCGCGACGGCTATCTCGTCCTGATGCACGATCCTACGGTGGATCGCACCACCGATGGCCAAGGCGCCGTGGCGGACCTGACGCTGGCTCAGGTTCAGGCCCTCAGACTGCGTGCCGGAGCCGGCGGGACGAATGCTGCTCTGACCCTTCGCCGCCCGCCAACGCTGGAAGAGGCGATGGAGGCCGCGCGAGGCGGTGTTCTGGTCAATATCGACGCCAAGGCCGATGTGTTCGAGGACGTGCAGATCCTCCTCGATCGTATGGACCTCGCGGACCATGTGCTGATGAAGACCGGGAACGCACCGTCAGGAAGCGACGCCTTTCCCGAGCTGTTCCGCAAGGCCCTTTTCATGCCCATCATCGATGAATCTCAGGGAGAGTTGATGCGGGCGGCCGCCGTCTTCGAGCCCCTGTCCCCCGTGGCCGTCGAGGTGCTCTTTCGAGATGAAGCCTATTTTGCGCACAGCGCTCGCGCTCTCCACGCGGTCGGCCGACGGGCCTGGGTCAACACTCTCAGCCCGAATCACTCGGCGGGTCACCTGGATGTCGACGCCGTCGCGGCGCCCGAGGCGCATTGGGGGCGACTGATCGACCTCGGCGCCAGCATGATCCAGACCGATGCGCCGCAAGCTCTCTCCACCTATCTCGCTCGACGCGATGCCGTCAGATCGGATGTCCAACCATGAAGCGCCTTCTCCTCTGCACCGCAGCCATGATCGGCATGGCGGCTCAGTCCGCCGCCGCTCAAACGCCGGCCCCGACCGAGCTCGGAGCACGGACGCCCGTAGCGCAGGAAGCCGCTCCGCTTGAGCCGCCTGTGCTGCGTAATTTTCCTAAGCGCGAAGAGAGGCCGATCCCTGCGCCCCCCCCAGCGCCGGTCTATCAGGCCATCGAACTGCGGCGTTACCCGGCCGCCGAGGCCGGCCAGGGGGCGGCCGCGAGCGGCGATGATTTCTATGCCGTCGTCAACACGCGCATAGGCCGCTACGCCAAGGCCGACGGCCGCAAACTGGCGGAATGGCAGGGAGACCGGACGCAGTTCGTCCACTTGAACGCCTGTCTGGTGTTGGAAGACGATCTGGTCTGCGCCCATTCCAACTTTCCGCATGTTCCCATGACAAGCTCGGTGGAATTCTTCGATCCCCGCACGCTAGAACATCGCCGCTCGGTCGCACTGGGCGAACAGATCGGGTCGCTTACCTGGGTCGATCGTCGGGACGGCGCCTGGTGGGCCGCCTTCGCCAACTATGACGGCCGCGGCGGCGAGCCGGGACGGGATCATTCGTACAGTCAACTGGTGCGCTTCGACGATCAGTGGCGGCGCACCCAGAGTTGGACTTTTCCGGCTTCGGTGTTGGAGCGCCTGGCGCCGACATCCACGTCAGGCGGCGGTTTCGGCGATGACGGTCTTATCTATATGACCGGCCACGACGCCCCGGAGCTTTATGTTCTTCGCCTGCCGGACGCAGGATCGATGCTCGTCCACGTCGCGACCTTCAGGGTTCCCATCCCCGGGCAGGGTTGGGCGTGGGACCGAACAGAACCCCGCGTGCTCTACGGCATCAACAACGAGACACGTGAAGTCATAGCAACCTACGTCCCGAACCTGCCGGCCGAGGTGTTGAAGGCAGACTGAGGCTGCGGCCCTAGTTGGCTCGGTGCCGGCCTATTGCAAGGCCGGCACGGAGGTTCTCTTTCGCTCTCGCAGGAAAAGCACCGCCGCGGCGGCCACTAGGGCCGCGCCGGCCAGGCTGGCGCCATAGGCGGCGGTGACGAAGAAGGGCAGCCAGGGCAGGTCGATGGCGGCGAAGTTGCGGACCAGCAGCAGGACCACGCTACCCATATAGCCCGAGGCGTCGGCGACATAGATCAGGAAACCCGCCGTCGCCACCGTGCCCGTATAGGCGATCATCCGGTCGAACAGCATGGCGTTGAACGGCGTATAGGCCAGGTAAAGCCCCGCGCCGCTGGCGATCATCCAGGCGATCGGCGACAGCAGATGGTTCTGGAAGGCCAGGGTCGAAAGCCCCAGGACGGCGAAGCCCGCCAGTATGACCCCGTGCATCAGCAACAGGGCCCGGCCGTTGTTCTTGACCAAGATCAGCACGCCCATCGACACCAGCGACAGGGCCGCCACCGGCCCTTCGCTGGCGGTGAAGACGGCGGCGGCGTCGCCATAGCCCAGGGCGCGCCAGATTTCGGCGGCGAAATTATCGCGCAGGTCGCGGAAGGCGGTCAGCAGCACATAGGCGGCGACCAGCAGCAGCAGGGCCGGCCAGTGGGCGGACAGGAAGGCGGATCTTTCCTTGGCCATCATCGGTCGACGCGCCACCCGTTCGGCCTCATCGGCGGGACTGGGCGGGGGCAGGGCGGCGAGGGCCAGCACCGAGATCGCCAGCAGGGGCATGAAGATGACCCCGGTCGCGGCGGGCATCCAGAAGGCACTGACCTGGGCTGAATCCATCAGCGCCTTGCCGACCGATTTCACCACGCCGGAAGACAGGATGAAGCTGGCGCACAGGATCGCGCCCAGCACCTCGCTGGTGCGCCGTCCCTCCATGAAGCCGAAGACCAGGCCCCAGATCAGGCCCAGCGGCAGGCCGTTCAGGAACAGGGCGGCGACGTTCCAGGGCGCCGGGACGACGGCGAACAACACCAGGGCGATCCAGGAAAAACCGATCAGCACCACGATGGCCGCCGCGCGCCTTTCGGGCTGCATTTCGGCGATCAGCTTGACGCCCGCCAGTTTCGACAAGGCGTAGCCGGCGACCTGGGCGATGACCAGGGCCACCTTGTAATCGAGCGCGAAATCCCAGCCCGGCACGAGATCGAAGGTCGCCGCCGTGAAGGGCTTGCGGAAGGCGTACATCGAGAAATAGGCGCAGAAGCCGGCGAGACCGGCGAACAGGACGAAGGCCACGGGATTGGCCCGCGCCAGCCAGAGACGGAGGCGTTCGATCACTGTCTTGCTCCTGTTGCGTCATCGTGGTCTAGACCAGTGCTGCGACAGATGAATGACGGGACGGCGAGGCATGAAGGCGCGATATGACGTGGCGGTCGTTGGGGCGGGGATCGTCGGCCTGGCCGCCGCCCTGGCCGCCGCCCGGCGTGGCCTTTCGGTGGTGGTGATCGACCGCGACGCCCAGGCCAACGGCGCCTCGATCCGCAATTTCGGCTTTGTCACCATCACGGGCCAGCCCCGAGGGGCGATCTGGCGCCGCGCCCGTCGCAGCCGCGAGGTCTGGGAAGAGGTCGCCGCCGAAGCCGGGATCGCGGTCCTGCAACGTGGGTTGTGGCTGCCGGTGCGACGCCCGGAGGCCGAGGCTGTGCTTGACGCTTTCATGGCGACCGAGATGGCCGAGGGATGCCGACTTCTGTCCGCAGACGAGGCGTGGGCGCGGGCGCCGGAGGTCACCGGTCCCGAAACCGTCGCCGCCCTGTGGAGCCCGCACGAGCTGAGGGTCGATTCACGCAGCGCCATACCGCGTCTGGCGACCTGGCTGACCGACAAGTTCGGCGTCGTCTTTCACCGGCAGAGCGCCGTCCATACGATCGAGCCGCCGCGCGTCGTCACCGGGCGCGGCGTGGTGGAGGCGGAGGCGGTGGTGGTCTGTCCGGGCGACGACCTGAACGGCCTCTATCCCGAACATCTGGCCGACGCGGGTCTGACCCGTTGCAAGTTGCAGATGATGCGGCTGGCGTCGCCCGGGTTCGTTCTGGCCGCTCCGGTGATGTCGGACCTCGGCCTCGTCCGCTACGGCGGCTATGCCGACCTGCCCCAGGCGGCCGCCCTGCGGGCACGGTTGGAGGCTGAGCAGGGCGAGGCCCTGGCCAACGGGGTTCACCTGATCGCGGTGCAGGACGTCGACGGCGCCCTGGTGGTCGGCGACAGCCACCACGACGCCGCCACTCCGAATCCCTTCGCCAGCGCGGCCGTCGAACGTCTGATCCTGGACGAATGGCGCGCCGCCACCGGGCGGGACGCGCCCCCGGTCGTCGATCGTTGGGTCGGAACCTACGCCAAGGGGGCGGAGGGCAGTGTGATCGCCGCGCCCCACCCCCGCGTCCGTCTGGCGCTCGTCACCGCCGGCAATGGCGCCTCCACCGCCTTCGCCTTCGGCGAGGAAGTGATCGCCGATCTTTTCGAGGAGACTATCGAACCATGACCCGAATTAACGACTGTTTCGACATGGTGGTGTTCGACTGGGCCGGCACCATGATCGACTTCGGCAGCCGGGCTCCGGTCCTGGCCCTGGTCGAGGCCTTCGCGGCCCTCGGCGTTACGGTCGACGAGGCGGAGGCGCGCCGCGACATGGGCCGGGCCAAGGCCGACCATGTCCGCGCCCTGTTCGAACAGCCGGCGGTCGCCCTGGCCTGGCGTAAGGCCCAGGGCGCCGATCCCGATCAGGCCGCCGTCGACCGGGTCATGGCGGCCCTTCAGGCGCCGATGATCCGGCTGGCGCGGGAAACCGCCACCCTGATACCGGGGGCGGCCGAAGTGGTCGCGGAACTCCGGGCCGAGGGTCTGAAGATCGCCTCCTGCACCGGCTATACGCGCGAGATGATGCAGGCCGTCCTGCCCCGTGCTGCGGACCAGGATTATGCGCCCGACACGGTGATCTGCGCCCACGAGACGCCGCAGGGGCGGCCGTCGCCGCAGATGATCTACAAGGCCTGTCTGGATCTGGACGTCTGGCCGCTGTCGCGGGTGGTCAAGGTCGATGACGCCGAGGTCGGGATGGCGGAAGGCCGCAACGCCGGCTGTTTCACCGTAGGTGTCGCCGCGTCAGGCAATATGGTCGGCCTGACGGCCCAGGCCCTGAACGATCTGGACCCTGGCGAGCGCGCGGATCTGCTGGCGCAGGCCGCCGAGCGGCTGTATGCGGCCGGCGCCGACCTCGTCATCGACACGGTCGCCGATCTGATGCCGGGCCTGAAAGCCGAGGCCGCTCGACGGGGCTGATCGCCGGGCCAGTTCAGGTCGCGGCGTTTTGGCGGGCAAGTGCGGTCAGCAGGTCGCGATAGGCGGCGAGGGGGGCGATCTGGACCTTCTCCGCCTTGCCCAGTTCGTCATAGCGACGCAGGCGTACGGCCGGGTCGAAATGGGCGACGGTCTCGAACGCCGCCGCTTCGGCTTCGCCCATTGGGCCGCCCTGCAATTGCAGGCTTTGGAGAGAGGCGGCGCTGAGGCCCTCGACATAGCCTGGAGCACGGGTGGCCAGATAGCGTTTGGCCTCCACATGCAGCCGCACCGGTTCCGAGACGTCAGGGCCGAAGGCCTGGGCCAGCCAGGCGGCGCCGATCCGTTCGTGCAGGGTGTCGATACCGCGATCGGCGGCGTCCTCGCCGTGTTTCTGCAGCAGATGGCCAATGTCATGCAGCAGGGCGGCGGCCACCAGAGCATCCGGTTCGCCGGCTTCGCGGGCGTGATGGGCCGTCTGCAGCGCGTGATCCAGCTGGGTCACCGCCTCGCCGTAGTGGTCCCCGCCCATGCGATCGAACAGGTCGAAGATGGTGGCTACGAAATCTTCGGCGGATTGGGGGCGGGTCATGAGCGTCTCCATTAGCGACTATCTGGACTATACCAGATGTCGCTACTGGCCGTACAGGCATGTTCGACCGGACGGAGCCTCCGTCCGGCCGGTCTCGATCTCAACGCGGCGACAGACGGTTCGGGTCGATGAACTGGCGCGGAACGCCAGGGCCTTCGTAATAGGCGCCCAGCCAGGCGCCGCCGCCGCCGTTGAACCATTCGACGCGGATGGGGTGCTTGCCGGGTTGCAGTTCGACGCTCCCTGCCTTGGTGATCACGCCGTGGTCGCCGTCGTTGTCCACCACTGTCTTGCCGTCGACGTACAGCTTGCTGCCGTCGTCCGAAGCGAGGGAGAAGGTGTAGGCGCCGGCGGTGGTGATCTCCAGCTCGCCTTCGAACACCACGGCGACGGCGTCCTCGCGCGGCAAGGTCACGCCGTCGAGGGCCATCTCATAGGTCGTCCCCGTGGCCGCCGGCTCGATCCGGGCGAAGTCGGGCAGACGCACCGGCGATTCCGGCAGCAGATAGACGCTGTAGCGCACGCCCCGCGCCTGGCCATGGGTGTCGACGATACGGAACTGGCCGGTCGCCGGCGGGCTGGCCGCCACGCCGTCGATAAACAGGCTGGCGCGGACGATGGTGTTGCGCGTGATCGCGACCGGAGCGGTGAACAGCGGCGACTGGGCGGTCGGGACGCTGCTGTCGAGGGTGTAGCGAACCTCGCCCACATCGTTGGGGTTGCGGATGCTCATCTGCGCGGTCCGATCGATGAACAGACCTCCCGAGGGCGCATTGCCGTCGCCTTCCGGCAGGATCACGGGCGAGGCGTAGAAGCTGCTGGAGCGATAGGCCTGCACCGGCATCGCCTCGCCGCGTTCGATCGGGCGCACCGGCCGGCCGATCCAGGCGTAGGGGATGTCGGCGCCCAGCAGCCAGGCCGCCGTGGCGGCGGTGTCGAAGGTATTGATCGGCAAATCCAGCTCGACGCCAGGCTTGATGGCCTTGCCGGAGACGATCCAGGGGATTTCCAGCTCGGCCATGGTTTCGCCGCCGTGCCCCTTGCCGACGCCGCCGTGATCGGAGGTGATCAGGATGACGGTGTCATCGGCGATGCCGGCCTCGACGGTCGCCTGTCGGATCTGGCCGATCAGGGTGTCGGCCTTGGCCACCGCCTGATTGTACTGCGGCGTGCCCCATCCGTATTCGTGCCCGGCATGGTCGACGAGATCGAGATGCACGAACAGAAACTGGGGCTTCTTCGCCTTGATATAGGCCTCGGCCAGGGCGGCGGTCTCGTCTTCCGTCGGGCCGTGGATGTCGTAGTCGACAAAGCGGTGGTCGTAGAGGTTGCCGAAGCCCTCCCAGTGATAGATCGAGCCGATCTCCCACTCGGGATGCTGATCGGTCAGCACCTGGAAGATGGAAGGAAAATAGCCGCCCGAGCCCGTCACCGAGGTTGGGAAGTTGAACTCGCCCACCTGCCAGTCATTGCTGGTTACGCCGTGCTGTTCGGGGCCCGCGCCATCGATGATCGAAGCCCAGTTGGCGCCGCTGGTGGTCGGCATCACGCCGCGAGCGTGCAGGCTCCAGCTGCCGCGCGCCATCATGTCATGCATGATCGGCGTCTCGGCGTTCCTCACCCCGTCGGGGCTCATGCCGTCCACGCCGATGATGATCACATGGCCGGCCTTGCGGGCCGTTTCGGCGACGGCGCCGTTCGGGGCGGCGAGAACGGCGAGCGCTGCGGCCAGCAGGGTCATGCGCCGAATGGGGGTGTTCATGGAAGGCTCCCAGGATGAAGAGGGCGAAGGCGGTTCGTCCGTCGGACGGGCAGGCGCTCAGCGGGCGGCAGGGCGAGGATGGGCCTCGTACAAATCGATCTGGTACATACCAAATCTGATACAGGCTTTGGCGAAGCTTTCGTGAAAAGAGGGCACGGTCGGTCGCGGCTTGACGCGGCCCGGCCGGAGTCGGATCAAGGCGTCCGGCTAACCTCAGGATTTGAATGGCGAACCCCACTCCCGACCAGAAGCTGGAGGGCCTGCATTATCTGGGCATGCGCGACCATATGGCCGGTCGCATCGCCTCGGGCGAACTGAGGGCCGGCGACAAACTGCCGTCCGAACGCCGGCTGCAGGGGGAACTGGGGGTCGCGCGCGGCACGATCCGCGAGGGTCTGTTTCAGCTGGAAGCCGAGGGGCTGATCTATCGGCGCGATCGCAGCGGCTGGTATGTCTCGCCCCCTCCCGTGGTCTATGATCCGACGCGATGGGAGGGGTTCATCTCCTATGTGGAGGCGCAGGGACGGGTTCCGGCGACCGAGACGATCTCGGCCGAAACCATTCTGGCCGATCCTCTGCTGGCCGAGGTCTTCGGGCGACCGACGGGCGCTCCGCTGCACAAAATCTTGCGGCGGCGCTACGTGGACGGTCGCGCCGTCCTCGTCGAACGGATCATCGTGGACGCCGCCCTGACCCCGGACCTGCTGCGATTTTCGTTCGATCAGTCGCTGACCGACATATTGAAGAGCGCCTACGGGCTCTCGGTGGCGCGCAACCAGGTCACCATGCAGCCCTGCGCCCTGACGGGATACGAGGCCGAGGCCTTACGGGTGAAGACCGGTCTGCCGGGCCTGTCGGTCCAGCGCACCAGTCATGACGGCCAGGGCCGTGTCGTCGAGTTCGATCAGGAATATTGGCGTCACGATGCGGTTCGGATCAGCGTCGACACTCGTGTCCGCTGAGGCCGCCTAGACCGCCCGGTCTGCGCCGTTTCTATAGGGCGCGCCGGCCGTGCTTTCCACGACATGGAGCCTGGTTTCCCACTGGGCGGCTGCCCTGAGTGTCGTGTTGGGGGGCGGCAGGTCCGTCACTAGGTCCTGGACGTCGCGGAAGGCGGCGACCTGGATAAAGCCAGACTTGGCGAATTTCGTGTGATCCGCCAGCACGACGACGCGCCGCGCCTGCTCGAGCAGGCTTTGCTTGAACGACGCCTCGTCGGCGTCGAAATCGAGGAATCCCCGATCCGCGTCCACGGCGCCCATCGAGAGAATGGTCAGGTCGGGGGCGAAGCGCCGGCAGAAGGACTTGGCTTCCGGCCCGAAGGCGGCGTGGTGGACGGTGTTGATCTGGCCGCCGGCGAGCAGCAGCCGCTGACCGGGATTGCCCAGCACTTCGTGAGCGATTTCCACGCTGTTGGTCACGATTGTGAGGTTGCGGACGGAGGCGAGACTGCGCGCGAGCCAGTGGCAGGTCGTGCCCGAATCGAGCAGAAGGGTCATGCCTTCGCTGACCAGGGACGCCGCCTTCTGGGCGATCTTCTGCTTCGCCTCCGCATTCTCGCGCAGGCGGATACGATAAGGGGCTTCGATCAGATTATTGGTCGCCGAGAGACCGCCGTGCACCTTCTGAACGACGCCGCTGCGCTCGAGCTGACGCGCGTCTCGCCGGATCGTCTCCTCCGAGACGTCGAAGCGTTCGGCGAGCTCGCCCACGGTCCAGAACAGCTTGTCCTCGAGCAGTTGGAGGATCTCCGCCAGACGAGCGCCCTGGCTCATGCTTCTCGATTCTTTGGCGCTGGGGCGGTTCATGATTGCTCCCTATCAAAGCCAAATCCCACACACAACCACATATAGACACCTAACTGCTTCATATCCCACAGTTTAGGAATGAGCCTGAAAATCATCCGATATCCGCTTATATCGGTCCAGAAGGAGAGTTTCCTCGGTAAGGCTCTAATAATTCATAGGTACTGCCGAGCCATCGCCTATGTGGGATTCCCACACATAACCACAAAATTCAACATAAATCCCTCAAACCGTCACACGATTGCAATCCGGCGACCCTACTGAGTGTCGCTGTTGATGGCGGTGTCACGGATGTCGTGCGCCGGATCGCGCAACTTGGTTCACACCAGTTTGTCGGGGGACATAGAATGTCGAAGCGATATCCCGTTCGGGTCATGGGTCCGAACCTCAAGAAGTTTCTTCTGGTCTCGGTGTCGGCGGTCGTCGCCGGCGCCGGCGCGACGGGCGCCTTCGCCCAGGAGGCGCCCTCCGCCGAGGTGGATGAGGTCATCGTCACCGGTTTCCGCAAGTCGCTGAGCGACGCGCGCGCGATCAAGCAGGACTCGGTCATCCAGGTCGACGCCATCGTCGCCGAGGACATGGCCAAGTTCCCGGACCTCAACCTCGCTGAATCGCTGCAGCGCCTGCCCGGCGTGCAGATCAACCGTGAAGCCGGCGAAGGTCGTCGCATCTCGCTGCGCGGCCTGGGCCCGGACTTCGCCCGCGTTCAGCTGAACGGCATGGAAGTGCTGGGCAATGTCGACTCCGCCCAGGACAGCCGGGGTCAGCGCTCGCGTGACCGCGCCTTCGATTTCAACATCTTCGCGTCTGAACTGTTCTCACGGGTCGAGGTCGAGAAGACCTTCGAAGCCGCGCAGAAGGAAGGGGGCATGGCCGGCACCGTCGGCCTGTTCACCGGCAAGCCGTTCGACTATGGCGTCGGCGCCGACGGCGCCATTTCGGTCAAGGTCGGCACCAACGAATATACTGAAGACACCCAGCCGCGCGTCGCCGCCCTGTTCACCCAGAACTGGGACAACGTCTTCGGCGTCTCCTTCTCGGCCGCCTACAGTAAGCGCGAGACGACGGAGCAGGGCCACAACACCTACAACTACTCCAAGCCTAGCGCCTCCACGCTTCAGACCCTGGTCGGCCGTGGCCTGGACATCTCGAACCTGTCGTCCGCCCAGCAGGCCAAGTTCCTGTCCGGCGATCTGTATTTCGCCGACGGCAACCGTATCTCGTCGTGGAACGCCGAACAGGAACGGCTGGGCCTCACGGCGGCGGCTCAGTGGCGTCCGATGGATGGCATGGAACTGACCCTCGACGTTCTGCACGGCGAGTTCACGACGCGCCGCAATGAATACCATCTCGCCACGCGTCCGCTGTCCTCGACCGGCTCTGTCGCCTTCGACACGGCTGCGAGCAGCGTCTGGCCGGCGATATTCCAGTCGCCGTCGGTGATCAACGACATCGCCTGGGACAGCGACAACTACGTCACCATGACCGATGTCACCGGCACGACCTTCGGCAGCGAACATCGCCGGTCGCTGAACGAGAACGAGTTCAATCAGGTCGTGCTGACCGGTGAATGGGAGATGTCGGATCGCCTGAAGATCGACGGTCACGTCGGTTGGGAAAAGTCGACCTACGACACACCCTACGACGACAAGCTGTACATGCGCGCCAAGGGAAATCTGGTCGCCGACTACGGCGCGGACGGCCGCTCGGTTTCGTTCGAATATCCGAACTGGGATCCGACCAACCCCGCCAACTATGCGATGGACTCGTTCTACTATCGCGCCTTCAGCAACGAATCCGAGCTGCACGAGGGCGAACTGAACGCGCGGTTCGAGATGACCGATGTCTGGACCCTGCGCGCCGGCGTCGCCTATCACAAGTTCCGTCAGGAAGGCATCGACCTCTTCTACGACGACAACGTCAACGGCACCCGGTCGAAGATGCGCGGGACGGCTGTAAATGATGTGACCTCGGTCTTCACCAACGCCTTCGGATCATGGTTGGTGGGGGACTACGACAAGGCCTTCGCCAAATACAACGAATACCACCGGCTGGAGACCAACAAGGACGGAACCGGCGGCGCGCTGCAGGATATCGAGAACGTTTACGAAACCACCGAAGAGACCCTGTCCGGCTTCATCCAGGCGGATTGGGACAGCGACCTCGGCGGCCGGCGTTTCCGCGGCAACATCGGTCTGCGCGGCTATAGCACCGACACCCACAGCACCGGCTGGATCCAGGGCGACAGCTACGCCTATCTCGGCACGACCGACGTCGAGGGCGGCTATGATGGCGTTCTGCCGGCGATGAACTCGGTGCTGGAAGTCACGCCGGACGTCCTGGTCCGCTTCTCGGCGACGCAAAACCTGAACCGTCCGGGCCTCGGCTCGATGGCGGCCGAAGGCAGCGCCTTCCAGGATCCGGACACCGGCGAGATCACCGCGTCGCGCGGCAACCCCAATCTGGAGCCTTACAAGGACACGACCTTGGACTTCGCTGTCGAGTACTATTTCGGCGACGTCGGACTGATGTCCGCCAGCGTGTTCCACAAGGACATCAAGAACTTCATCGGCTCACAGACGCTGGAAAACATTCCCTTCAGCGAGACCGGCGTGCCCTTCTCCACGATACCGGGCGCGACGGCTTCCACGATCGTCACCGAGTTCTCGATGCCGATCAACGTCGAAGGCAACCACCAGCTGACGGGTCTGGAACTGGCGGCGCAAAGCCAGCTCTCCTTCTTGCCGGCGCCGTTCGACAACCTGGGCGTAGTGGCCAACTACACCTATGTCGATGCGGACGACGTCCTGACCGGGATATCCGAGACCAGCTACAACGCCACAGTCTATTACGAGACGAACCGTTGGGGCGCGCGCGCCTCGCTGAACCACCGTGACAAATGGTATAGCGGTCGCAGTGACAGCCTCATGAGCGCCAGCACGCGCGGCTTCGAGGGCGGCACCTATATCGACGCCGCAGCCTTCTTCAACATCACTGACGAGTTGCAGCTCACGCTGGACGCCGTCAATCTGACGAACGAGAAGGACACCCAGTTCTGGGGTCAGAACGAGTACCTGTACAATCAGAACCAGAGCGGCACGACCTATATGGCCGGACTGACCTACAAGTTCTGAGACCAAGCTTAGACTAGGCTGGGCGCCCCGTTCCTTTCGAGGAGTGGGGCGCCCTTTTCTGGATGTCCGGAAGTATGATCGTTTCCCATCGTCACCGGTTCATATTCGCCGCCGTGCCCAAGACCGGAACCCATTCGGTTCGGCAGGCTCTGCGCGAACAGCTGGGCGATGAAGACGTCGAACAGGTGGGACTGTTCATCGACAAGCGCTTCCCCTGGGAGGATCTGGCGGCGATCCGCCATGGCCACCTGTCTCTGCAGCAGGTCCGGCCCTATGTCGGCGAGGAGGCCTTTGCCGGCTATTTCAAGTTCGCGTTCGTGCGGAACCCGTTCGACCGTTTCGTCTCCTACTGCGCCTTCATGCTCCGCGACGGCGACGTGTTCCAGCAACGGCCGCGTGACGTGATGCGCCACTTCCTGTTCCAGCAGCCGCCGGAGCACCACATCCTGTTTCAGCCCCAGGCCTCGCTGCTGGTGGACGAGGATGGCAAGACGCTGCTGACCGACGCCTTCGGGCGGGTCGAGGAGATGCAGGCCTCTTACGACGATATCTGCGCCCGGATCGGCATTCCCTCGCGCCCGCTGGACCGGGTGAACAGCAGCCGACGCGACGATTATCGCGCCTATTACGAACAGGACCTGATCGACGGCGTCGCCGCGCGCTATGCTCAGGACATCGAACTGTTCGGCTACACCTTCGAAGGGGTGCGGTGATCCCATGAACGTTGCGCCAGTGGGCAATCCGCGCAAGACCGCAACGGTTCGCCAGCTGGGCCCGGTCGATATCGGCGCTCTGAGCGCCGCCGTGCTGGCCATGCCCGAGGCCGTCTGGGATACTGAAAACAGGAGCAAGCCGAACAAGTTCGAGGCTCTGGGCCAGACCCGACATGTCGTGTTCCGCTTCATCGACAGTCCGCGCGACTGGCGGGGATCGCATGATCGGCCGGCCTGGGCGGAATGGCGCGGTCTGGTCGAGCCGGTGCTGACCCAGGCGGTGCGGGAGTATGGGTATGCGCGCGGCGTCTTTCCCCGGGTGATGCTGGCCCGGATGCCGGCCGGCGGCGTGATCCACCCGCACATCGACGCCAATCCGGCGGCCAAATGGCCGCACAAGATCCATGTGCCGATCACGACCAACCCGCAGGTGACGTCCTTCTTCGGCGAGCAGACGCACCATTTCCCGGCGGGCGAGGCGGTCGAGGTCAACAACCTGGGGCCCCATTGGGTGCGCAATGGCGGCGACACGGACCGTATCCATCTGATCTTCGAGTATTACGACGCGGATCAGCCCGAACCGGGCTGGCTGGCGCCGCTGCTGACGGCCGGTGCGGCCCGATGAACGCGCCGGCCGGGATCGACGCCGTCTCGACCGAGCGCGACCGCCTGATGCAGGAGGCGAGGGCGCACCGGGCGGCGGGACGTGTTCCGGCGGCCCTGGCGGTTCTGGCGCGCGTGCAGGCCGAGCATCCGCGCTTCAGCCGGCTTCATCAGGAGCGCGGCCATTGCCAGGTTCTGCTCGGGAACGCGCCCGCTGCGGTCGAGGCCCTGCATGAGGCCGTTCGGTTGAACCCGAGCCTGCCCGCCAGTTGGGACATGCTGGAGCAGCTGTACCGGATGGGGGGCGACGGCGACCGGGCGGGGCTGGCGGCCCAGAGGCTGGCCACGCTGCGGTCGCTGCCTCCTGAGGTGGTGATGGCCGACAGTCTGTTCGCCGACGGCGATCTGGCGCCGGCCGAGGCGGTGATCCGCGACTTCCTGCAGCGGCACGAAGACAATACGGGCGCCCTGCGTCTGCTGGCCCGTATCCGCATGGCGGCCGGCGCGCTGGACGAGGCTGAGACCCTGCTGGAAGGCGTGCTGGATCGCTCCCCCGACTATCACGCCGCCCGCCGGGACTACGCCATGGTCTTGCTGCAGCGGCAGAAGCCCCGGCAGGCGCGGGAGCAGGCCGAACGGCTGCTGGCCCATGCGCCGGTCAATCGCGACGATCTTAAACTCTATGGCGCGGCCTGTGTCGCCCTGGGCGACCATGAGCCGGTGATCGACCTGTATCAGCGCTTGCTGGACGGCCCGACGTCGTCGGCGACTGAGGTCGCCGAACTGCGGCTGTGGCGCGCCAACGCCCTGAAGATCACGGGGCGGACCGAGGAGGCGGTGGCCGATTATCGCGCCGCCCTGGCCGCCCGGCCCGACTATGGCGTGGCCTGGTTCAGCCTGGCCAATCTGAAGACCCATGGTTTCACCGACGACGACATCGGGCGGATGAAGGCCGCGGCGGCAAGGCCGGATCTGCAGGAGATGGACCGGGTCTATCTGGCCTTCGCCCTGGGCAAGGCGATGGAGGACCGCGCCGAATACGAGGCCTCCTGGCGCTGGTACGAGCAGGGCAACGGGGTGCGGCGTCGGGCCAGTCGGCACAGTCCCGAGGCGGCGGAGGCCTGCGCCCTGGCGACCGTCCAGGCCTTCACCGCCGACTTCTTCGCCGCGCGCGAGGGATGGGGCTTGGCGGAGGCCGATCCGATCTTCGTCCTGGGGCTGCCGCGTTCGGGTTCGACCCTGATCGAACAAATCCTGGCCTCGCATTCCCAGGTGGAGGGGACGCAGGAGCTGACCGAGATCGGCCGTTACGCCGGCGAACTGTTCGGGCGCGATCCGGCGTGCGGCCTGCCTGTTCAGCCCGAGGCGGCCCATCGGCTGTCGGCGGCGGAGGTCCGCGCCGTGGGCGAGCGTTTTCTGGCCGAGACCCGCATCTATCGCCGCGACGGTCGGCCCTTCTTCATCGACAAGATGCCGAACAATTTCTGGCACATCGGCCTGATTCATCTGATCCTGCCGAAGGCGCGGATCATCGATGTGAAACGCGAGCCCGTCGCCTGTTGCTTCAGCAATCTGAAGCAGTTGTTCGGGACGACCAATCAGGAGTTCGTCTATGACGTCGACCACATGGCCCGCTACTACCGCGCCTATCTGGGGATGATGCGGCACTGGGATATGGTGCTGCCGGGGCGGGTGTTGAGGGTGCAGTACGAGGACGTGGTCGAAGATCTGGACGGGCAGGTGCGGCGCATGTTGGCGCACTGCGGCCTGGCCTTCGAACCGGCTTGTCTCGATTTCCATCAGACCCGGCGCAGCGTGCGAACCCCCAGTTCGGAACAGGTGCGCCGGCCGATCGGCCGCGACGGACTGGATCAATGGCGGCGGTACGAGCCCTGGCTCGGGCCTTTGAAAGCGGCGCTGGGCGATGCGCTGACCGGCTACAGGGACTGACCCGATGCGCCTCTCTCGACCCTTCTTCCAGCTTCCTGTCCTGTTCGATGTCGAACGGCTGCAGACCGAGGTCGCGGCCCTGCCGGTCGAGGCCTGGGGGCCGCATCCCGATCGGGCGCCCGGCAACAGCGCCTCGCGGCTGATCAGCGCCGGGGGCTGCGAGACGGATGCGGTTCATGGCCAGATGCTGCCGACCCGCTGGCTGAACGAGGCGCCCTATCTGCGCCAGGTGCTGGCCGGGTTCGGGGTGGTGTGGAGCCGGTCGCGCCTGATGCGTCTGGCCCCCGGCGCCGTCGTGCCCGAACACGCCGACATCAATTATCACTGGCATACGCGGGTGCGGCTGCACATTCCGGTCTTCACCCGGCCGGAGGTGCGGTTCCACTGCGACGGCGAGGTCGTGCACATGGGCGCCGGCGAAGCCTGGATCTTCGACAACTGGCGCCGCC
This sequence comes from Brevundimonas sp., assembly GCF_013912065.1. Classification (GTDB taxonomy): domain Bacteria; phylum Pseudomonadota; class Alphaproteobacteria; order Caulobacterales; family Caulobacteraceae; genus Brevundimonas. Next base: position 110,287 of record NZ_JACESA010000005.1, on the reverse strand, counting down.
ACCATGTGGAAAACGGGTCCGAGGCGGAGCGGGTCCATCTGGTCGCCGACACCACGGGCACGGCGGCCTTCTGGCAGTTCGCCTGCGGGCCGACGCCGCCGCGCGAGCAATGGCGGACCGTGGGCTGGGAGCCTTCGGCCCGGTCTCAACTCTTGACCGAGCACGATCAGCGCTCGTCCGTCATGCCAGCGGCGGAGGTGCAGCTTCTGATCGACGATCTGCGCGCCGAAATCACCCTGGCCGCCGATACTCCCGAAGTGCGATCCCGGGCCGCCCGGTTCGATCTGATGCTGCAAGGCTTCGTCCAGGACTGGCGTCAGCTGTGCGGCCTGCATGGGATCGCCGGAGAAGGAAAGGCGGACTTCCAGCGCCTGGCCGGGGCCGTGCATCAGGCGGCGCGGCCGCTGGCCGAAGGCCTGGTCATGCGCACCAACCGGGCCGGCGCCCTGCTGGTGCTGGAAAAGCGCGTGCTTCAGCATCTGGTGGCGGACGACCTCGGCTAGGGCGAGGGCGAAGTTGGACTTGGAAAAAACAGTCTAACGAGTCCAAGAGTCCAAGTCGGTTCGATCACGATGCCAAAGACCATGACCCCAAGCCTAACACAGGTCTGGAGGGCGCCGGTCTGATGGCCAGACTTATTTCGAACCGTTTGATAAGATGAAGGATCATTTCCGAAATTGCGTTAGCAGCTGGTCGAATAGGGCCGGGGGCGGGTCGCCGCGTGACGTTCGCCGACAGCTTGCGGCCGGGCGAGGGCCGACCTAGGCTGCCCGCCCGCATCGCCGAAAGGCGCATGTTTTCGGAGTTCTGAATGTCTGACGCCTCGCTGATCCTGTCACGGCGCGACCTGGATTTCATCCTGTACGAATGGCTGGGGGTCGAGCGGCTGACGCAGCGGGCGCGGTTCGCGGATCATGATCGGGTGTCGTTCGACGGGGTTCTGGACACCTGCGCCCAGATCGCGGCCGACCATTTCGCCCCGCACAATCGCAAGGCCGACCAGAACGAGCCGACCTTTGACGGCGAACGGGTGACGATGATCCCCGAGGTGGCGCAGGCTGTGGCCGCTTTTCGCGAGGCCGGACTGTTCTCGGCGTCGCAGGATTATGATCTGGGCGGGCTGCAACTGCCCAATGTGATCGAGCGCGCGGGCTTCGCCTGGTTCCAGGCCGCCAATGTCGGCAGCGCCGCCTATCCGTTCCTGACCATAGGCGCGGCCAATCTGCTGAAGACCCACGGCACGGCCGCGCAGATCGACGCCTATGTGCGGCCCATGCTGGAGGGGCGGTTCTTCGGCACCATGTGCCTGTCCGAGCCCCAGGCGGGCTCGTCGCTGGGGGATATACGCACCCGCGCGGTTCCGCAGGCCGACGGAACCTATCGGCTGTTCGGCTCGAAGATGTGGATTTCGGGCGGGGATCACGACCTGTCAGAGACCATCGTCCATATGGTGCTGGCCCGGATAGAGGGGGCGCCGGCGGGGGTGAAGGGGATTTCTCTGTTCGTGGTTCCCAAACACAGGCTGGACGAGAGCGGTGCGCCGGGCGAGCGCAACGACGTCGTCCTGGCGGGGCTGAACCACAAGATGGGCTATCGCGGCACGACCAACACCCTGCTGAATTTCGGCGAGGGCAAGCACCGGCCGGGGGGCGAGGCGGGCGCCGTCGGCGAACTGGTCGGGGTGCCGAACCAGGGGCTGGCCGCCATGTTCCACATGATGAACGAGGCGCGGATCGGGGTCGGGGCGGGGGCGGCGGCCCTGGGCTATACCGGCTATCTGCACGCCCTGGACTATGCGCGTGGACGGCCGCAGGGCCGGCCGGTCTCGGCAAAGGATCCCGCCAGTCCGCCCGTGCCGATCATCGAGCACGCCGATGTTCGGCGGATGCTGCTGGCGCAGAAGGCCTATGCCGAGGGAGCGCTGGCGCTGAACCTGTACTGCGCGCGCCTGACCGACGATGAAGCCACGGCCGAGGCGGCGACCGAGCGGGACCGGGCGCGGCGGCTGCTGGACATGCTGACGCCGATCGCCAAGAGCTGGCCGTCACAATGGTGCCTGGAGGGCAACAGCCTGGCGATCCAGGTGCTGGGCGGATACGGCTATACCCGCGACTATCCGGTCGAGCAGTTCTATCGCGACAACCGGTTGAACCCGATCCACGAAGGGACGCACGGGATCCAGGGGATGGACCTGCTGGGCCGCAAGGCGATCATGGACGGCGGGTCGGGGCTGAAACTGCTGGGCGAGACGGTTCTGGCGACGGTGGCCCGGACCGCAGATCATCCGGAACTGCAGCCGTATGGCGAGGCCCTGATGCGGACCATGGCCCGGATCGGCGAGGCGACAGCCGCGGTCTGGAGCGACGGCGATCCCGAACGGGCCTTGGCCAACGCCTCGGCCTATCTGGAGGTCGTCGGCCATGCGGTCCTGGCCTGGATCTGGCTGGAACAGGCGCTGGCGGCGGCTGGCAAGACCGGCGACTTCTACGACGGCAAGCGTCAGGCCGCGCGGTACTTCTTCCACTGGGAATTGCCCAAGGTCGAGCCTCAGCTCGACCTGCTGATCCGTCGCGACGACACGACCCTGGAAATGCGTGACGCCTGGTTCTGAGCGACGGCGGGAAAGCGGCCTCAGTCGCGGATGAAGTGGGGCACGAAGCGCGAAGTGTTGCGGGTGATCCGGCCCGGGTCCTCGCGCAGGCTGATGCCCGCCGGTTCCTCGCCGACGACCCAGGAGCCGACGATGACGTGGTTGCCGTCGAAGAGGGGCGGATTGCAAAGGGCCTGGCGGATGTAGCGCCCCTCGCCATAGCCGCCGTCGACGACGTCGGCCGCGCTGTGGCCCTGGTCGATCAGTTCGACATTGTCGCCTTCGCGCGAGAACAGCGGCTTGCGCACATAGGAGGCCCCCAGGGCGGCTTCGGCGGGATCGCCCTCGAAATAGGCTTCCAGCAGATTGGGGTGGCCTTTGTGGCGTTCCCACAGCAGGGGCAGGATGGCCTTGTTGGACAGGATGCTCTTCCAGGCCGGCTCAAGGACGCGGACGTCGGCCGTGGGCAGGGGCGTGGCGTATTCATCGCGCAGCATCTGTTCCCAGGGGTAGAGCTTGAACAGGGCTTGGATGATCCAGTTCTCGTGATCGACAAACCGGCCCTCTTCGTTCAGGCCGATCTGGTCGATGGCGACGAACTGGGGGTCCAGACCGGCCTGACGGGCCAGGTCCTCGAGGAAGCGCACCGTCTGGCGGTCCTCGACGAAGTCGGCGTCCGAGGCGAAATGGATGAAGCCGCCGTCGGGGAAGATGGCGCGGAACCGGTCGACCAGCTTCTCGTGCAGGCTGTTGAACTGGTCGGCGTCGGCGGGCAGGACGCCGGCGGCGATCTGGTCCTCCAGCCACAGCCACTGGAACACCGCCGTCTCATAGATGCTGGTCGGGGTGTCGGCGTTGTATTCGTAGAGCTTGGCCGGGCCAGCGCCGTCATAGGCGAAGTCGAACCGGCCATAGAGGGACGGGTCGCCCCGCTTCCAGCTGTCGGCCACATAGTCCCGCATGGTTTCTGGAATATCGAGCTGCTCCATCAGCCGCTCGGACTGAACGGCGTCGTTGACCAGATCCAGGCACAGGCCGTGCAGTTCGGCGGTCGGCGCCTCGATCCCGTCCTCGATCTCGGCCAGCGAGAAGGCGTAGGCCGCCGTCTCGTCCCAATAGGGTTTGCCGTCGGTGTGGCGCCAGGTGAAGCCGAGTTCCTCGGCCTTGGCGTCCCAGTCGGTTCGGGGTTCGAGGCGCAGACGCTCCATGGGTCAGGCCGGGTCCTTGTCGGGCGTGGACTGGCCGATGCGCGGCGTGACCACGGTCACGTCGGGCTGGCTGAGGCGGGCCAGGACGTCGTCGGCCGAGGAATGGCCGGGCAGGATGCCGGCGTCGCGCAGCTTGGCGTCCAGGTCGGCGCCGGTGCGGCGGTCTTCCAGGGCCTGGCTGGCGTTTAGCTTCTCTTCCTGAATGGCCTGGCGCTGCTTGATGCGTTGCAGGCTGTCGGCGGCCGAGCCGATGCGCGACTGGGCGCCGGCCGAGTTCAGGGCGACCGAGGTCTGGGCGCGCTGGACGGAGTCGTTGACCTTGACGATGTCGATCTCGCGACGAAGCGTCTCGATCTTCTGGTCGGTCGAGGCGATGGCGGTGCGCAGCCGGGTTTCGGCCGTCTTCATGTCTTCGATCAGCGGGCCGCGGCTGGTGATCTCGACCTCCAGCTCGGCGATGCGCGAGGCGACCTCGCGCGCCAGGTCGGTCTTGCCCTGGCCCAGGGCGGTGCGGGCCGAGCTTTCGTATTTGGCGATCTGGTCGCGGAAGCTGGCCATTTCGTTTTCCGCCATGCGGCGGCGCGCCACCAGGCCGGCGAGGTCGTCGCGCGCCTTGCCCTGGGCGTTGTCGGCGTCGCGGATTTCCTGGTCGAGAATCTTCAGCGCATTGGCGTCAACGACGCCCTGGGCGGCGTCATGGGCGGAGCCGCGGAACAGTGCGGAGAGTTTTCTGAGCATGGACATGGTCGGGTCTCCGGATCAGGCGGCGTCGGCGCCGAAGGTTTCACGCAGTTCGGTGGCGTCGATCGCATTCTCGGCCAGGGTGCGCAGTTCGATGAGGATGGTCTGCAATGTCGTCTTGCACGACAGTTCGCCCATCAACTCATACACGTCTTCGCCGCCCACATTGGTGATGGCGAAGGCGGACAGCGGCACCACGCGCTGGGCCTTGAGCAAGAACTCGTTGAAGGCGTGACGGTCGGCCTGTTCGGCGACCGGCCACAACAGGACCGAACAGACGATCTGGGCGCCGCCGACGCTGAGATAGATCGGCAGGTCGCCGTATTCGTGCATCGTGGCCAGCAGCACGGGGTCCGCCCCCTCCACGACGCGCAGGCTCATTTCCCCGTCGCGCAGCAGGGGGGACTGTTCCAGCGCGGTCTTGATGGCCGGCACGGTCCAGGGGGTTTCGATCACGGCGTCCATATGGTGGTCGTCTCCAGAGGGGATGGAATGAGAAGTGGGGCGGCGCGCGCGGCCGGCAAGCTGGGGGCCACGCGTTGAGTCTGTGAGAATGGCGCGAACGGCGGCCTTCACATCGTCGCGGGCGGATTCAGGCACCCAGAGCTCCAGCTTGACCAGCCCGGCCTCGCGACGCGCCTGCCGCCACGCACGAATGCGATCATTGGCGGCGGAGGAGGGCGGAGCGGTCGTGGTCATGTTTCATGTAACGCGTAACATGAACGCTTGACTTCGCCTAGGGGTTTGCGGTCAGTTGGTTGAGACGAAGGGAATGGCATGTTGCTGCCTAGGATGAAACTGGCGCTGATTTTCGACCGGGCGTTCCAAGCCATGGCCGACACGCACTGGCGGATGCTGGGTGGACTGATCCTGCTTCACGCGGTTTCGTCCTGGCTATTGCTGGCCCTGGCCGGCGAAACCGAGCTGCATTCGCCGGTCACCTTCATCTACTGGTACGCCACAACGGCCTATACGGTCGGTTATGGCGACCTCAGTCCGCAAGACGTCGCCGGGCGCCTGATCACCGCCATCTGGATTTTCCCCGGCGCCATAGCGGCCTTCACGACGGTGGTGGCCAAGGTGCTGGGCGCCATCGGCGACATCTGGCGTCTGAGGCGTGCAGGCAAGGGAGACTATTCCAAGATGACCGACACGATCATTATGATCGGCTATCACCCGACCCGCACGCCGAAGATGATCAGCGAATTGTGCGCGGAGTTGAACACGGCGCAGACCCTGGTCCTGGTGACGCGCCACGTGGTCAATGATCTGGATTCGCGGGTTCGCTATGTGCACAGCGAAAGTCTGACCTCAGCCGATGCTCTGGCGCGCGCGGGCGCGGCGACCGCCAGTCGCATTCTGGTCTATGCCGACAGCGACGCCGACACGCTGACGGCCACGCTTGCGGCCTCGGCCGCCGCGCCGAAGACGGCCCATGTGGTCTGTTTCTTCGACGACGCCGACAGCGCCCGCCTTCTGGCCCAGCACTGCCCGCAGGTCGAGATCGTCCTGTCTTCAGGGCCTGAGATGCTGGCGCGTTCCGCCCGCGATCCGGGCTCCAGCCAGGTCATCAGCGCCCTGACCAGCCAACTGGACGTGAGCGCCACCCTGTTCAGCCTGACCTGGCAGGGCGCGGCGCGGTCATTCGGCGACTTGGCTCAGCGTCTTCTCCACCATCGCGCGACCCTGCTGGCGCACCAGCCGCAGGGGGCCGAGGCGCCGCATTTCAATCCGCCGCCTGAAACGGGCGTGGAGCCGGGCGACCGCCTGTTCTATGTGTCGGCCGTTCGACTGGCGCAGGCCAGTCTGGCCGGAAGCTAGGATCGATGTTCAAGAAACTCTTCGGATCGTCGGAAAAGACCGAGCCGACAGCGCGGCTGGCGACGGTGCGTAACATCACGGTGGGTCGGACCGTCTCGCTGGACCCGCTGGCCTGGCGCCGGCTGGGGGACGAGACTCATTTCGCCCTGGATCGCGACGTGCTGGACATCTCGGCCCAGGGGTTGGTCAGCCTGGACGGCGGCCAGTATGTGCACCGCTTCTATACCGACGACCACGTCATGCTTCAGGCCATGAGCGACGACGAGGCCGGGTTGGAAAGCTATGACTTCAGCCTGTTCATCCCCTGGACCTCGGCCTATCCGCCCGGCGAGCGCGAGCGGCGCGTGTGGCGCGACCGTTTGTCGGCGCCGGTCTTTCATGGGGCGGCCGAAGAATTGCCGGATTATCCCCGTTTCTGGTTCGCCGAGAGCGACGCCGTCCAGCCGCCCGTGACCCTGTGGGAGACAATCTGGGACGACCGAGCCGCGACGACGCCCTATGCGAAAATCTTCCAGACCTGCATGTTGTACGCCCGCGATCTGGCGGGAGGACGCGAACTGATGATCGCCCTGGAACAGCAGCCCGAGGGCGGCGAAACCACCCACGAAATCATGATCGGCATTCCACTGGAAATGGCCGAGTTCCGCGCCTGAGCGCGATCCAAGAAGGATAAGACGATGTTCGACTGGTTCATTTTTCAGCAGGGGGCGGTCGCCTTCCTGATCGCCTTCGCGGTCGCCGGCGCCTTCACCCTGGCGTTCAAGTTGGTCTACCAGTGGGTCACGCCGTATCACGAGCGTACGCTGATCCGCCAAGGCAATACGGCCGCCGCCATCGCGCTGGGCGGCGCGCTTATCGGCTATGTCCTGCCTCTGGCCTCGGCCCTGTCGCACACGGTCAGCCTGATGGAGTTCGCGGCCTGGGCCCTCCTGGCCGGCGTGATCCAGATCGTGGTCTTCGTGGCCATCAGCCGCCTGGCCTTCCGCAATCTGGTCGTCCGGATCGAGGCGGGCGAGATCGCCGCCGCCGTTTATCTGGCCTCCATCTCCATCTGCGTCGGGCTGCTCAACGCCGCCTGCATGACGTCGTGACCGCCATGACCGATCCCAAGGACCTGCCCAAAACCGACACCATGCGGCGGCTGAAGCGGTCGCGCGTACTGCATGTCAGCAGCCTGATGGCGACCGCCAGCTTCTCTCTGGCCGCCTGCGGCTCGCCCCAACAGGTTCCGGCGCCGCCGCCGGAGCCGACGCTGGCCTATGCCTCGCTGGACGAATGCCGGGCCGCCGACGACATACCCGACAACGAATGCGACGCCGCCCTGGCCAAGGCCCGGGAGGAGGCGGCCAAGACCGCGCCGCGTTACGCCACCCGCGAGGAATGCGAGGGCCAGTGGGGGCCGTCCCAATGTCAGCCGAACAACGGGGGCGGGGGCTCGTTCTTCTCGCCGCTTCTGGCCGGGTTCGTGGTCGGACAGCTGTTGAACGGCGGCGGCTATCGCGGGGGCGGGCCGCTGTATCGCGACCGTGAGAACCGATATTCGAACGGCTATGGCGGCGGTTACACCTATCGCGACTATCGCAGCGGCCGGACCGTCACCAACGCCCGCGAGCACGGCGACGTGGCCCGCCAGGCGCCCACGCGGGTCCAGAGCCGCACCACCGTCGTGTCACGCGGCGGCTTCGGCGGCGGCGGGCGCAGCTACGGCGGATAGTCGTCGGCCACTGGAGGCGTTTATCGACGGCCCGCAGGATGCGCCTGCGGGCCGTTTTTCGTGCCGAAGCCGGTCGAACGCGACAGCGCCGTGAAGATTGAATGAAAAGCCCTGTCACACATTGAGGGGCCGGGAGACCCCGTCGTTGAAGCGCCTAGAACTCACTGGGGGCTATCCAAAATGAAGAACCGAATCCTTGGCACCACGGCCTTCGCCGTCGTGGCTGCATCGCCGTTCGCCGCCCTGGCGCAATCGGCCGACCAAGTCGTCATGACCGCGCAGACCGGCGCCGAAGCGGCCGTCGTCGACGAAATCGTCGTCACCGGCTCGTACCGCCGCAGCCTTGAAGAGGCGGTGGACATCAAGCGCAAGACCGTCGGCTTCTCCGACTCGATCGTCGCGACCGACGTCGCCAACTTCCCGGAACAGAACCTGGCCGAGGCGCTGCAGCGCATCCCCGGCGTGACCATCGAACGCAACAAGGGCCTGGGCCAGCGCGTCAACGTGCGCGGCCTGCCCAGCGAGTTCACCTTCGTCAGCATCAACGGCTTGGCGACGGCTTCGGGCAGCGGCGGCCGTGACGTCGAGTTCGACATCTTCGCCTCGGAAATCATCCAGCAGGTCACCGTCCAGAAGTCGCCGCGCGCCTCGGACGAAGAGGGCGGCATCGCCGGCTCGGTCAATATTTCGACGGCCCGTCCGTTCGACTACGCCGGACGACGGGTGGTCGGTTCGGTCGAAGGCGCCTACAACTCGATCTCCGAAGAAGTCGATCCGAAGATCGCCTTCCTGGCCAGCGACACCTGGGGCGACTTCGGCGCGCTGGTGTCCTTCTCGACCGCTCGTCGCACCAACCGCACCGACTCGGAATCCGGCATCAACTTCCGCCCGATGTCCCGCTTCCTGGCGACCTCCACGGGCGCTCGTGGCGTCCAGGCCGCGGCCGTTCTGGCCCGCGACGCCGGCGTCATTGTCAAGAATCGCGCCGACACGAACGAGACCAACCGTATCATCTTCCAGGACAAGGTCGGCGACCGCGCCTATCTGAACACCCAGGATCAGTGGGGCGGCACGGTCTCGCTGCAGTATCGTCCGTCGTCGAACTTCAGCCTGGCCTTCGACGCCATGGTCGGCAGCTATGACACGACCGAGGACGAGTACGACGCGGCGGCCTATTCGGCCTCCAGCCGCTCGACCCTGGAGACGATCCACGAGTACGACGACACCACCCTAGCCGACTATGGCATGGTCGTGCTGCGCGACGTCTCCTACACCGCGACCCAGCACGAGTTCCTCAGCAAGGAGCGGATCAACGAGACTGACTACAAGCAGTTCGGGACCGAGCTGAACTGGAGCGGCGACAGCTGGAAGCTGCACGCCATCGCCGGCTACTCCGGCGCCGAGAAGACCCTGGACAACGCCAACCTGAAGCACGTCGCCTATGCGCCGTCGCGGACGCGGTGGACGGCCGAGGGCGGCGAGACGATCCCGAGCGCCTCGTCCGCCGGTTTCGACATGTACAACTCGCCGGAACGCTATCTGTTCGAAGCCTATGAGACCAACTACGAGGCCATCGACGACGACAAGTACGCCGCCCAGGTCGACTTCACCAAATACCTGGATCTGGACTTCTTCCCGGCCCTGACCAGCGTTCAGGTCGGCGCCCGCTATACGGACAAGTCCAAGCAGCGTCAGTACGGCTCGCTAAACATCCAGGGACCCTCGGCGGGCAGCACCGCCTGGCTCAACACCCGCACGCTGGCGGACAGCGAGCTGACGCCGATCGGCGACCTGGTCCCCGGCGGCGACTTCAACGTCCGCGACCTGACCTGGAACCAGGTCTCCAATGAATACGCCCGTCGCACCTTCCGTTATGACGGCTTCTTCACCCCGTTCAACGTGGGCGACTACTACGAAGTGACGGAAGAGGTTCTGGCGCTCTACGCCATGGCCGATCTGAACTTCGACCTGGGTCCGGTTCCGGTCGCGGTCAACGGCGGCGCCCGGTATATCGACACCTCGATCACCTCCTCGGGCTATCACCAGATCCAGAACCCGAACGGCTCGACCGGCTATACGCCCGATCCGGTGTCGAGCGACGGCAGCTATGACAAGGTCCTGCCGAGCATCAACATCACGGCGGATCTGACGGACAGCCTGATCTTCCGCGCCGCGGCGTCGGAGACCCTGATCCGTCCGGCTCTGACCGACCTGGCCTACAAGCGCACGGCCAGCTTCAACTCGTTCCGCTTCACGGACGGCAACCCGAACCTGAAGCCGACCTACGCCAAGCAGTGGGAAGTCGGTCTGGAACAGTATCTGGGCGACGGCGGTCTGCTGGCGGTCTCCTACTTCTGGAAGGAAATCGAAGGCGTCGTGCGTCAGGCCCTGACGGGCACGGTGCCGAACGTCACCAAGTACAACGCCAACGGCACGATCGACGGCGTCTATGAGTTCGACGTCTATCAGCCGATCAACGAGCCGGGCTCCTATGACGTCAGCGGTGTCGAACTGGTCGCCATGGTGCCGTTCGGACAGTTCTACGCCCCGCTGGAAGGCTTCGGGATCAACGCCAACTACACGGTGCTGGACAGCTCGCTCTCCGGCTCGTCCACCCTAGGCATCCCGACCCCGCCGGTCGGTCTGGCCGACAACACCTACAACGTCACCCTGTTCTACGAGAACGCCAAGTTCCAGGCGCGCGCCTCCTACAACTACAAGGACAAGTATGTCGAAGGGATCGGTTACGAGATGTACCCGATCTGGCGTGAGGGCTATGGTCAGCTCGACCTGTCGGCCAGCTACAATGTGACCGACAGCCTCCAGATCAACCTGGAAGGCATCAACGTCACCGACGAAGCCACCAAGGGCTATACGATGGATCCGTCCTTCCCGACCATGTACGAGCTGTCGGGTCGCCGCATCAACTTCGGCCTGCGGATGGAGTTCTGATCCATTTCTCGGATTGAACCTCATTCGATAGACACCAGGTCGGCCTCTTGATCCCCCAGAGGTCGGCCTGGCGCGACGTCCCCTCCGCGAGGAGGGGACGTTTTCGTGCGTTCATGGCTCGCGTCAGATCGGGAGGAGGGGACGATGGCGCTTGATCGTCATTTCACCGAACTGCGCCGCGACCTGATGGGTTATCTCCAGCGTAGGGGCCTGTCGCCCGATGACGCCGAGGATGTGGTGCAGGAGGCCTTCGTTCGCTTTCATCGCGCCGGCCACGACATGTCCGGCGCCGACGCGCGCCCCCTGCTGTTCGTGATCGCCCGCAACCTGCAGATGGACCGGTGGAAATCCGCTGGCCGCAAGGGCGTGCGCGGCACCGACGACATCCATACCCTGGACGCCGGACCGCGCGCGGTCGCCAGCGATACGCCCGCCGCTGACCAGCATCTGATCGGGCGAGAAAACCTGGCCGCCGCCGCCGCCGTCATCCGCGCTCTGCCCAGATCCACGCGTGACGCCTTCCTGCTTCACCGGTTCGAAGAGATGACCTATCGCCAGATTGCGACGCGGTTGGGCGTGTCCGTCAGCATGGTCGAGAAACATATTGCCGAAGCCCTCCGTCAGCTGAAGATTTCACGAGATGACTGAGGTGTCTGGCGCAACCGTCGTTGTGAGTATTGAAGGCGTCGGCGCCCTATCCCCCTGCCACGTCCCGGAGCGTATCGTTCGCGCATGATTCAGCGCCTGACATCCCTGTTCGATCGTCGGCCGCGAACCGCCGAATCCTGGCTGGCGCGGATGCGCCGGCCAAACGTCGCCGCGCGCGATCAGGCGGCCTTCCTCGAGTGGCTTGAAGAGAATGAAGACCATCTTCGTCAGTACGAGGCTGCGAAAGCCCACCTGGCTGGTCTGACGCCTTTGGCGTCTGTCTTCGCCAACGACCTGGCGCGGCTGCGGGGACGGCGCGCCTCCAATCCGCAGCGGCGCTTCCTGATCGCCGGCGGGCTTGCCGCCTCCGCTGTCGCCGCCTTCGCCGTCGCCGCCCTGGTCCTGCCCGGCCTGTCGTCAGCCCCAATCGAAGCGGGCGGTCGTGTTTACGCCAGCGCGCCGCGTCAGATCACTGACGTCGCGCTCGAGGACGGGTCTCGTGTGACCCTGGATTCGGGCTCGCGCATACAGGTCCGGTTCGGTCCGGACGCTCGACGCGTGGAACTGTTGCAGGGCGGGGCCTATTTCGATGTCGCGCACAATTCGGAGCGGCCTTTCCAGGTCGCCGTCGCCGATCGACATGTGATCGTGACCGGCACCCGCTTCGCCACGGTTCTGAGGCGGGATCGTGCCGAGGTGTCCTTGCTGGAGGGTCGGGTCGCCATCAGTCGCGTTGATGTCGGCAAGTCGCGCGTGCTCGAACGCGCCGTGGTCCTGGCGCCGGGTCAGCAGGCCGTTTTCAAGCCGGGTCTCGACCGGGTGAGCTTGAGCCGGGTCGATGTCGAAACCGCCACCGCATGGCGTGACCGCAGGCTGGTCTTCCATAACGTCCCATTGTCGGTCGTGATCGAGGAGATGGGACGCTATGTCGACATGCCGATGGTTATCGCCGACCCTGTCCTGGCCGAGATGCGGGTGACGGCTGTTCTGCCTCTGACGGGGGAAACGGGGCTGGTCGACCGCATGGACGATCTGTTGCCGATTTCCATCGAACACACTGCCGACGGACGCGCGCTGATACACGCGGATTAAGTCTATCGCAGAGCTGTCATGCGGTCGCGGTAAGGGTCGGTCACTGATTGTTCGCCCTCTTGTCGCAAGGCACGGCACGCTTGAAACCGTTCGCACCATCGACGCCGCTCGGTGCGCGACGTGTCACTGTCGCGGCGGTCGTCGTGTCCATGCTGGCTTTCGGCGGTTTCCCCGTGCCGGCTCGGGCGCAACAGGCGTTGCAGAGCTTCGATATTCCCGCCCAGGACGCCCGGCGCGCCCTGGTGGAGCTCTGTATTTCCGCCGGGTGCGAACTGGCTTTCATCTCTCCCACGGGCGAGGTGCAGCGCAGCCGACCGGTTCGAGGCCGCATGTCCTGGCGTGCGGCGGTCGCTCGAATGCTTGAGGGCACCGGCCTGCGACACCGCTTCATCGGCGCACGGGGGGTGCGGGTGTGGCTGGAGCCCCCCACAGCCGCCCGTCCGCCCCCCGTCGTCGCCACTGAACTGGATTCGATCACGGTCATCGGACGCCTGTCGGAACAGATCGAGGAATCGCTGCGTCGCAAGCAGATCGCCGATGTCATTTCGGACAGCGCGTCTTCGACCCGGATCGGCGAACTGCCCGCCGCCAATCTCGCCGAGGCGCTGCAGCGTGTGCCCGGTGTGGCCATCGAGCGAGAGGTGGGCGAAGGCCAGTTCGTCAGCGTCCGGGGATTGGGGCCGTTGTTCCAATCTGTGACGCTGAACGGCGCCCCGGTCGCCTTCAATGAGAATATCCGCAACTCAACCCAGAGCGGTCGGCAGTTCCGTTTCCGCGCGCTTTCGGCCGATCTGCTGGCGGGCGCGCAACTGACCAAGTCGGCGACGCCGGATCTGATCGAAGGGGGGATCGGGTCGAACATCGACATAGAGACCGTCGGCGGCCTGGACGGGGACCCCTTCCTGAGCCTTCGCGCCGGGGTGGCGACGGAGGCGCGCACGCACCAGCCCGAGGCCGATCTGTCCATCGCCGGACGTTTCGTCTCCGCCGACGGCGCCTGGGGACTGGTCGGAGGACTGTCGCAGGAGGGGCGCACGGTCCTCTATGATCGGTTTCAGATTCAGCGATATCTGCCGGTGACGATCGGCGGCGAAAACGTCGTTGCGCCCAGCGACGTCCGCACCACCGTCGAACAGGAAGACCGTCTGCGCCGCAGCGCCTTCCTCGGCGGCGAATGGCGTCCGTCGGACTCGGTTCACCTGCGGTTCGACAGCCTGGTCTCGACGTTCGACAACGCCATCCGCGAGGACAGGGTCGTCTATGGACTGGGCGAGTTGGTCGCGGCGCCGGATGCGACGGCGACCATTACCGACGGCGTGGTCACCGGGGGTTCCGTCCGGGCCGGGACGATCGACAACAACACCGAATTCTCCGAACAATCGCATCTGAACATCGTGGTTTCAGGCGTCGCGACGATCATCCTGGGCGATTGGACGCTCACGCCACGTGTCAGCCTGTCCGAAGCCCGGTCCCGACTGGATACGCCGCTGGAGCGGATCTCCTTCCGTTCAAGCCAGCCGAACGCCTATGGTTTCGATGTCGGCGACGCCGCATCCAGCCGCAAGGCCGCACTGATCGAGACCGATCTCGATCTCGGCGACCCCATGGCCTTTACGTTCAAGCGGTTGGGCGTACGCGCGATCGAGTCCGTCGACGACGATGTTACGGCCCTCCTGGATATCCGCCGCACGGCGAACCGCCGGATCGGGCCGCTCAGCCTGGTCGATGTTCGTTTCGGCGGTCAGGTCAGCGACCGATCCCGCGACTATCAGCGGCGCGACCGCGAAGCGGCTCTGCGGCCGGGCGCGACCGTGACGCCCACCTTCCTCGGCTTGCAGGTTCACGACGGCGTCTTCGATGCGCTGATACGCGCTCATCCCGGCCGCTGGGCCGTGGCGGACTTCGATCCCTTTCAGGACGCCTTCGTCATTCCCGGAGAAAGCGACGGCCTGGGCGTCTATCCCGACGACCTGACGCCCACCGGCGCGGACATGCAGAATTCCTACGAGGTCCGCGAGCGGGTGGGGGCCGCCTATGGCCGCGTTGATTTCGAGGGGCAGGCCGATGCGACGCCCTTCTTCGGCAATCTGGGTCTGCGCCTGGTCACGACCCGAACGACCGTGCACGGGGCTTTCCTGACTGCGGATCAAAACGGTGTCGCGGCGATCCGTCCTGAGTCCCATGTGGGCTCCGATCTTCGCCTTCTTCCCAGTCTGAACATCGCCTTCGATCTCGATCAGGGCCGCAGGCTGAGGTTGGCGGCGTCGCGGACCATGACCCGGCCTTCGCTGGCGGACCTTCGTCTGGCGACCGCCCCCGCCAGCTCGCTCGTCTCGGCCATCTATGATCGTGGCCAGGTGGAGATCGACGACCCGTCGCCGGGCTCGCTCTTCACCGGCGTCGGCGGAAACCCCGACCTCGATCCCTATATGTCGATCAATCTCGACGCCTCCTATGAATGGACCTTTTCGCGGGGCGCGCTCAGCGTCGCCGTCTTCCACAAGACGATCGACGACTTCATCGGCGTGGTGGCGGTTCCCGAGGACCTGGTGTTCGAGACGCGGGCCGGTCCGCTGGTGCGCACCGAGGTGGTGATGTCGCGGCCGGCCAATCTGGGCCAGGCGGTGAGCCGTGGGCTGGAGGTCGGCCTGCACCGACGGCTTCCGTCCGGTTTCGGCCTGTGGGCCAGCGCGACCCTGACGGACGCCCACGGCCCCGGCGGTCGCAGTCTGGCCGGGGTTTCGCGCCTGGCCTATTCGATCAATCCCTTCTTCGAACGCGGACCGATCACCGCCGGCCTCTCCTGGTCCTGGCGCTCGGCCTTCCGTTCCGAGGCGGACATGCAGGGGGGAGGGGTGTCGGACTTCACCGTGGGCGCCGCGGGCTATCTCGACGCCCAGGCCTCTGTCGACATCGGCTCGGGCGGGCAACTGGTGATCGCGGCCTCAAACCTGACCGACACGACCGATCTGGCCTACGAATACGACACGCGCCGCCTGCTGCAACTCGGTCGTGTCGGTCCCAGCCTGACCGCCAGCCTGCGCTGGTCCCTGCAATGACGTTTGCGTCTGCCGGGGCGTTCGCGGCGCTCCGATAGATATCGCTCATCCTGTTTCACGACCCATGGAGTCCTAGATGTTCAACCTGATGGCCGCCCTTCTGGCGAGCTCCGCCCTCGGCGTCGCACAGCCCGCCTGTGATCTCGGCGCGGCCGATGTTCGCGCGGCCGGGGGCGACGCCTGCGCCGCCGCCTGGATGGACCGTCGTTTGGGCATGAACGACGTGACCGCCGTGGGCACCCACAATAGTTACAAGCTGGCCATCCCCGCAGCCGAGCTTCAGGCGATGATCGCCGTGCGGCCCAGCGCCGTGGCCCTGGACTATTCTCACCGCCCCTTGAGCACACAGTTGGACGTCGGCGCCCGTCAGATCGAGATCGACGTGTTGAACGACCCGCAGGGCGGTCGTTACGCCCATCCGCTGTCGGCTCTCGGCCGGCCGGGTCAGGTCGCCCCGACCAGCGCCGCCTTCGCCGAAGCCATGGGCCGGCCGGGGTTCAAGACCCTGCACATGCCGGACGTGGATTTCCGCAGCAGCTGCCTGACCTTCGTGGCCTGTCTGACCGAGATCCGGGACTGGTCGCGCGCCCACCCCGACCATGCGCCGATCCTGATCATGCTGAACGTCAAGACGGGCGACGCGACCATGCCGGGCGGGACGCCGCCGCTCGATTTCGACGCCGCCGCCTGGGACGCTCTGGACGCCGAGGTCCGTTCGGTCTTTTCCGCCGACCAGCTGATCACGCCGGACCTGGTGCAGGGCCGCCATCCCACCCTGCGCGACGCCGTTCTGGCGGGGGGCTGGCCCATACTGGGCGCGGCGCGGGGCAAGGTCTTCTTCGCCCTCGACGAAGGGCCCGAGAAGGTCGCGGCCTATCGCGGCGCGCGGCGTTCGCTGGAGGGCCGCGTCTTCTTCGTCAATACGGACGAGACCTCGCCCGCCGCCGCCTATCTGACGCTCAATGATCCTGTCGCCGACCAGGCCCGAATCCAGGCCGCCGTCCGCGCCGGCTTCATCGTCCGCACCCGCGCCGACGCCGATACGGTCGAGGCCCGCGTCGGCGACGTGTCCAGCCGCAGCGCCGCCTTCGCCAGCGGGGCCCAATATGTCTCGACCGACTATATGTGGGCCGATCCGCGCTTCCCGGCCTATGCGGTCCGGCTGACGGGAGGCGCAGCCGCTGTCTGCAATCCGGTGCGGACCGAGGGGCGTTGCGACGGCCTGGCCGTCGAACTGACGGACGGCGCCCCCACGCGCGGTTATCTGGCGGCGCAGGACCGGCCCGATCTGACCCATGTTCTGGCCCCGCCGCCCGAGCCCGGTTCGCCCCGCGCCGTGGCCGACAGGGGTGTCTTCATGGAGACCCGCGTCCTGCAGGGCACGCCCCGTTGGGCCCTGGCGACCTCCGACGTCTCCGGCGAGGTCTATGACGACTTCGCCCAGGCCCTGGGCGTCCGTCTGACCCCGCAGACCGCCCCGGTCCTGACCGCCCTGCTGGACCGGGCGGGCGAAGATCGTTCGGTGGTCGGCGACGCCAAGACCCACTGGGCCACGAAACGCCCCTATATCGGCACGGACCAGCCGATCTGCGAAGCCAAGAGCGAGCATCTGGCCGGCAATCCCGACTATCCGTCCGGCCACTCGGCCCACGGCGTCCATGTGGGAATGATCCTGGCCGAACTGGCGCCCCAGCGCGCCGACGCCCTGTACGCGCGCGGTCGGGAGTTCGCCGAGAGCCGCTACATCTGCGGCTCCCACAGCTACAGCGCCGTCGAGGCCGGCATCCAGTCCGGCATGGTCATCTATGGCGCCGAACAGCGCTCGGAAGCCTTCCGCCGCGACATGGAGGCCGCACGCGCGGAGGTTCAGGCGGCGCTGAGGACGGCGGGGCTGAATCAGTAACCAGATACATGACAAGGGCCGCCGCCAATCGCCAGGCGGCGGCCCGGCTCATGAGCTTCGGGTCGCCACGATCCTGCGACGACAATGGATGATGCAAGATTTTGATCAGGTCTCTGACCTGCACACCCTCGATTTCGAGGGCGCCAGGACGATGGCGGAGAGGGTGTCCGCCTCCGCCGAACTCCACGCCGTATCAACCCGTCGCAACAGGCCCTCAGAACGCCCGTCAGCGCTGAAATAGCTAGACGCAACCCGTCGCAACGCATATCAACCAGTCGCAACCATATTGATGGGTTGATTGTTGGGTGTCCTGATGGCGCGCAAAGCGAAAGAATTAAGCCCCCTGGCGGTCTCCCGCCTGACAGCCCCCGGCCTCCATGCCGTCGGCGGCGTCGCGGGCCTTTACCTTCAGGTTCTCCCGAGTGGTGGCCGGTCGTGGATCCTGCGCGCCATGGTCGGCGGACAGCGGCGGGACATGGGCTTAGGCGGATTTCCTGATGTGACGCTCGCCGGCGCGCGCGATGCCGCACGACGGGCCCGCGAGAAGATTGCAGACGGCGTCGATCCGATTGAAGACCGCCGCGCCCGCAAGAGCGCGTTGAAGGCCGAGACGGCCAAGGTCGTCACGTTCGATCAGGCCGCCAAGGCCTACATCGCCGCGCACGGTGACAGCTGGCGCAACGACAAGCATCGGCAGCAGTGGGAAAACACGCTCGCGACCTACGCATCGCCGAAGATCGGCAAGCTGTCGGTGCGAGACATCGAGGTCGCTCATGTCCTTTCGGTCCTGGAGCCGATCTGGAAAGAGCGCACCGAAACCGCGACGCGCCTCAGGGGGCGGATTGAGCGGATCATGGGGTGGGCCACGTCACGCGGCTATCGTGACGGCCTGAACCCGGCGCGCTGGCGCGATCACCTCGACCAGCAGCTTGCGGCGCCCAAGCGCATAGCAAAGACCCAGCACCATGCAGCGCTGCCGATCGATGACATGGGCGAGTTCATGGGGCGGCTCCGGTCTGCACAAGGTCTGGGCGCCCGTGCCCTGGAGTTTGTCGTCCTGACCGCAGCTCGGACCGGCGAGGTCAGAGGCGCAAAGTGGTCCGAGATCGATCTCGCAGCCAAGGTCTGGACCGTTCCTGGCGAGCGCATGAAGGCCGGCAAGGAGCATCGCGTCCCTCTGTCCGACGCCGCGGTCGCCCTGCTGGACGGCCTGCCCCGGATGGCCGGGACGGATTTGGTGTTCCCCTCGGCTCGGCGGACTGAGCTTTCGAACATGACGCTGACGGCCGTGCTGCGGCGCATGGGCGTGGACGTGACGTCTCATGGGTTCCGCTCGACCTTCCGCGATTGGGCGGCTGAGCGGACCAACTACCCCCGCGATGTTGCGGAAATGGCCCTGGCCCACACCATCGGAGACAAAGTCGAAGCCGCTTATCGGCGCGGAGACCTGTTCGGGAAGCGCCAGCGCCTTATGGAGGATTGGGCCCGGTTCATCGCCCGGCCGGCGGTCAGCGGCGAGGTCGTCTCGCTCCACGGTGCGGCATGACCGGCGGGTTTCTGCCTGTGGGGATCGTGACGCTTGATGCGGTCCGCGAGATCTGGGGCATCGACAAGCTGGGACGCTACCTCGCCAGTGGGGCTGTCGTTGCATACGTCCGCGACCATGACGGCCAACTGGTCGCGGCAGCGCCGTCGGGCTGGATGGACGATGGGGCCAGGGCGGCCGTCGAGGCGGGCGCCTTGATCAGCGATTCCGGCGAGCGGTTCCCGCTCTTGCTCGAAAGCCGGGTGGCCGGGCATCCACTGGACGCGCTGTTGGCTGCTGCGGAGAGTGACCGGAAGCGGCGTGAAGCTCAGCCGGTCGCCGCAAACGATCTCGCGACGCCGGTGTCATCGTCTGTGGCCGAGGCCAGGGTGCGGGCCGAGTTTAAGGGGATGGTTCGATCCGCTAGCGGCAAGATGACCAAGGACGAGGCCTTTGTGGCGCTGCGACGTAATCACCCCGGACTATCCAGGCGCCGTTTCGAAACAGTGGTCTGGGCGAACGAGGCCCCTGCCACATGGCGCAAACCCGGCCGTAGAGCCGAGTAATCGAAACGGGTAGGCGTATCGAAACGCCAGAATAATCGTGTCGTCTATTTGACCGGGCACTCCCCATAGATGGTGCGGCTTCCTCTCAACGGGAGCCACACAGTGACAACCCATAACAACGACGACGCAGCGCTTAGGGAGTTTGACACCCTTCCTGATGCCGCCTTCGTGCGCATCGGCACCGTCGCCCGCCTCTATTCAGCAACCCCGGCCAGTGTCTGGCGCTGGGTGAAACGCGACGGCTTCCCACAGCCCCGCAAACTCGGCCCCCAGGTGACTGCCTGGAACGTGGGCGAAGTCCGCCGTCACCTGACACAGCTTCAGGCGGCGGGGTGATCCATGGGCTCTGCCCTGGCAAATAAGGGTGACACTCGGACCGATCCTCTCGGTGGCGGCGAGGTGTTCACCGGGGAGCAGTGGGTGCCCTCACGCAGCCCCGCCGGCCAGGCCGTCGAGCTTGCGGCCAACGACCCCGCGCTTCCCTTCATTGATCTGGCATCGTGGGTGGGCCGCGAACCGGCTGATCGCTACTTCCTTGTCCCTGGACTGATCCCAGGCGGCTGCGTCACCTCGCTCTATGGCGACGGCGGTTCCGGCAAGACCCTGCTGGCCCTTTGGCTGATGGTCTGCATGGCGTCGAAGCACAGCGCTAAATGGCTCGACACGACCGTCCTGGGGTGGAAATCCGTCGGGCTCTTCGCGGAGGATGACACCGACGAGATCGTGCGCCGCCTCATCCGCATTTGCGACGGCGCCGGCGTCGAGTTCGAAAAGGTCGCTCCCCTCATCACCGCTCTGCCTGGCGTGGGGATGGACACGATTGTCGCCTACTTCGCCGACACCGGCGACCTGGTCATCACGCCTCTCATGGAGAGCCTGCTGGCCAAGGTCCGAGAGGTGGGCGCCAACCTGCTGGTCCTCGACTATGCGGCGGCCATCTTCGGCGGAAACGAGATCGATCGATATCAGGTCTCGGCCTTCATGCGCCGGCTCAATGCCATCGCGAAGGAACACGACATCTCGATCCTCTTGCTCGGTCACCCGTCGGTCGATGGGATGAAGGGCGGACGGGGCACGTCTGGCTCCACGGCTTGGCGGAACCAGTCGCGGGCGTTCCTGCACCTCACCGTCAACGAAGAGCAGTCGGACCCTGATGAGCGGCGCCTGCTGACCCTGACCCTGACGAAGAGCAACTACAGCCGCGTCGGCCTGACATTCCATCTCGCCTCAGATGGCGGCCGGTTCGAGATCCTTGAGGCTCCAGCGGCGCGGGAGCGTGCCAAGGGGCCGCGTCTGTCGGCGTCGCAGAAGGTGGCGCTCAAGGCTCTCAATCAGGCGGTGTCCGAAGGCGGCGAGCGGTCACCAGGCGGACCGATCCCAAACGGGGCCCAGGTCGTCAAGGTCACCCTGTGGCGGGAATACGCATACCGCATGGAGATCAGCGATGCGTCTCCAGAGGCCCGCAAAAAGTCGTTCGCCCGAGCCGTCAAGGAACTGGTGGCGAAGGGGATAGTCGGGGTCGCTGAGCCCCTGTGTTGGATCATTGAAGAGGGGGACAAATGATGGGGGACAAACTGTCCCGGGGGACATGTCCTGAGGGGGACAAAGGGGACACCCCTATAGGGGGTGTGTCCCGTCTGTCCCGTCTCCACTCAGGTGGGGATGTCCCCGGCTTGCAGGTGATTGACTGCGTCGAGGTCCACGAGGGTGATCCGGTCCAGAGGTGGGCTTGGGAACCGTGCCCAGAGACAGCCCGAACCACTGACATTTTCCCGCCCGCTGAGACGTTGGGCGGAGACTGTCTCCCCGATAACCCCAGCCGCCACGCCATCGTTGACCTAGAGGGAGATTGCACCCACTATGCCACCCATCAATAACGAGGTCTGTTCGCCGGTGCATAGGTCGGTCCAAGCTGTCAGGAAGGGGTGTGGTCGCAGCCGTGTAACCAACGGCTCTGCCTCGCTGCCTGGCGTGGACGGCCGGTCGGTGACGGCCCGCCGCTACCGTGACCTGGTGGAAGCCCTGACCAGCGAGCAGCCCACGCCCATGACAGAAGCGACGCGGCTCCAGATCAGGGCCGCCGCATCGATGCAGGTTCACGTCGAAGACCTGACAGCCCGGATGGCGCGCGGAGAGACTGTCCCCGCCGAAGAGATGACCAGGGCAGCCAACGGAGCCATCCGCGCCCTGTCGTCCCTGAACCGGCGTCAGCCCAGCCGCAGGCGACCGGCCCCGGCCTCTGTGTCGTCCTATCTCCAAACCCGCGCCAGCGTGGCGCACGTCCCCGAGGCGGCCGAATGAAGCCCCTCGTCTCCATGCGCGAAGCCCTGACCGATCCCAACCTGCTGGGCGGGGCCATCGAGGGTGACAGCTGGCGCCCTTGGCGGACGCTGCTGATCGCGGCCATGGGCGAGCCCCTGACCCAAGATGAGCGGACCATCTACACGGCCCTGACCCAGCGCGATCTGGAGCCTTTGGAGCAGGTCGAAGAGCTATGGGGCATCGTGGGGCGTCGAGGCGGCAAGACCCGCGCTGCTGGCACCCTCGCTGCATACGTGGGTGGTCTCTGCGATCACGCCCCCTTCCTGGCCCCAGGCGAGCGGGGCGTCATCCCCATCCTGGCGGCGAGCGTCACCCAGGCGGGCAGGGCCTTCATGCATGCCAAGGGCATCCTTCAGCACTCGCCGGTCTTGGCTGACCTGATCGAAGGCGAGCCCACGGCCGATACCATCCGTCTATCGACGCTGGTGGACATCGAGGTGAAGCCGGCCAACTTCCGCACCGTGCGGTCGATCACAGCCGTGGCGGCCATCGCGGATGAAATCGCCTTCTGGCAGATTGAGGGCGCTGCGAACCCCGACAGCGAGATCCTGAACGCCCTCCGTCCATCCCTTGCGACGACAGGCGGTCCGCTCTTCGTGATCTCCAGCCCCTACGCCAAGCGGGGTGAACTGTATGGTACCTTCCGCCGCGACTACGGCGCCAATGGCGATCCCGTGGTTCTCGTCGCGAAGGGGGCATCGCGCGAGTTCAACTCGACACTTCCTCAGCGGGTCGTTGATCGGGCCTACGCTCGTGACGCGGCGGCGGCGGCGTCTGAATATGGCGGGGAGTTCCGCAACGACGTTCAGGCCTTCATCGACCGGGACGTAGTGGACGCTTGCGTTTCGCAGGGCGTCACCGAGCGCCGGCCGGTGGGCTGGGTCAGCTATTTCGCCTTCGTCGATCCATCTGGTGGGTCGAACGACGCCATGACGCTGGCCATTGGCCATGCTGATGGCGAGACGGCGGTCCTGGACGCCGTGAGAGAGCGCAAGCCGCCCTTCAGCCCTGAGGCTGTCGTGGAAGACTTCTGCGGCCTGCTGAAGGAATATGGGATCACCGAAGTCACCGGGGACCGTTACGCCGGCGAGTGGCCCCGCGAGCGTTTCCGCAAGAACGGTGTCGCCTACAACATCGCAGACCGGCCCCGGAGCGATCTCTACCGCGACATGCTGCCCGGCCTGAACAGCCGGACGGCGGACCTGCTCGATAACCCCGTCCTGGTGACCCAGATCGTGGGCCTGGAGCGTCGCGTGGCGAGGGGTGGCAAGGACTCGATCGACCACGCCCCTAACGGTCATGACGACTTGGCCAACGCCGTTGCCGGTGTGCTGTCGCTGATCCAGCCCCGCAAAACCTCGACCGTGGCCCTGTTCCTCAAATCAGGCCTCCGCGACGGCCGCGCTCAGAGATCGGCCCGCGTTGCGCCCCGTTACACGTCAGGAGCGTCAGCATGACGGACCAGCCCCCCGCGCCGTCAGTCAATGACGAGGTCTCGGACGAGGCTTTCGAGAGCCTGCGTCAGCAAGTCGAACGCCTGGCCGCCGAAATAGCCCGTCGCGACGCCGTCGGCCAGGCCCAGGCGGAAGCCGAAGTCAGCCACGCTATCGCAACGCTCATCAACCCGATCCTCGCCGAGCACGCCATGCGTGAGCGGGCCGAGGGTGATTTCTCCCTGCATTGAAAGGAATACCCATGACCAAGACCGCGATCACAAACGACAAGCCGAAAGGCGAACCCACGCTGGCTGCGCAGATCGGCCTGCTGGTGGCTATGGAGGTCGGCAAGGAGCTGGGCCGCCAAGAGGCCGAGGCTCAGCCCGTGGTCAACACCGAGCGCCTTGCCGGCCCGTTTGGTTTCCGGCTGCCGGCCGGCGGCCAAGCGGTCGCTAACGCCGCAGACAAGAGCCGCCTCGGATATCGGCTTCCCGCCGACCGCCCAGGCCACACGCCGCCGAAAGCGATCCACGACGGTGAGCAGGTGACAAACACCGTCAAGCCGATCTCGCAGAGCCATTACAAACTGCCGAAGGCGGAGGACTGACCATGGCGGACGTCGAAGACGTAAAGCCGGTGATCGATCTGTCGATGGCCCTGGATCCGGCTGAGTTCTATGGCGCGGACCTGGCCGGTTGCCCGGCTTGGCCGCCGATCCATCCGATGAACCCGGACCCGCTGATGATCAGGGACGGCGATGCGGAAAAACGCATCGAGCAAATCCGCGACCAACTTCATCCTGGCAACGGGCCGCTCCGTGCGCCAAGCGCCAGCGAACGCCAAGCGCTCCGGGAACGGTTTTTCACCGAAGAGCGGCCGGTCGGGTTCGAACATCCCGACGAGGCTTCGTGGCGGGCGCGTCATGGCATCGGCGGCCTGATCCCACGCGATCAGTCGCAGCTGCGGCACCAGAACCTAATCGTCGAAGCGTGCCACGTCTGGGGTTTCATCGAAAAGAGCCGCCTGCAGGCTGAGCGCGGCGCCGCCGCAAAGGAGGACGCGGACCGCGCACGCTCCGAACACGAGCTGCAGCGCTGCGTCTCAGCCCACGCAGACGCCGTCGCCGAATATCAGACGATCAAGGAAGCCGCCGAGCGTCACCGCCAGCACTGCGAAGACGAGCGCGCCTTCCATCGGTCGCACGAAATCCTGCGCAGCTTGCTCCCTGGCCTCGCCAGTGGCGCTCGCAAAGCAGCGAATGACTTGGGCATCGAGCCGCCGACCTTCTCTGAGGTGGCCTGATGTCCGAGCGCCGGTTCTTGAGGGTTTCCGGCGTAGCGGCGGGTTCTGGTCGTTCGGAGCCGCCGCATCAACTGCCCCCCGCGCTTGCTGTCGCGGGGGGCTATTCTTTGAAAGGTGACACATGAGCGGTCCGGTAGTCGGAAGCGCTTCCTTCGAGATTCGCGCGACGAAGGACAGACTAAAGCAGGATTTGGACGCCGCCGAACTCGACCTGAAAATGTCGACCGGCAGGATGGAAGCCCAAGCTGGCGCCGGCGGAAGCCGCATCGGGGACGCCCTCTCAGGGGTGGTCGGGAAGCTATCGACGGTGGTCACAGGTCTGGTGACCCTGTTCGGGCTCGCGGTGGCGGGGGCGCTGAACCTAGGCGTCCAAGGGCTCCGCATGGCGGACGATCTGGCGAACAGTGCGCGGAAGGTGGGCGTTGGCACCGATGCGTTGCAGGAATGGCGGTTCGTCGCACAGCAAACCGGCGCCGACGCCAAGGACGCCGACAAGGCATTAGACAGCTTCGCCAACAAGCTGGCGCAGGCCACGGCAGGCACCTCGAAATCCGCCATGAAGGCCTTCGGCTTCCTCAAGATCGGCCCCGAAGAGTTGCGCGGGTTCAAGTCCACCGAGGAAGCGCTCGACTTCGTCACTGATGCGATCAAGAACCTGAAGTCGGAAGCGGACCGGGCTGCGATTGCGGAACAACTAGGCCTTGGCCCGCTCTCCAACGCCCTGCGTGATAGCGCCGTCGATGTCGCAACGCTGAGAGATGAAGCCCGCAGCCTGGGCATCGTCATGGACCAGGAGATGATCCGCCGAGCGAGCGCCGCCCAAGGCGAGTTCGACACGCTCAGCCAGATCATCGATATCCAGCTAAAGTCGGCTTTCATCGACCTGGTGCCCGCAATCATGACGGTGGTGGGATGGGTGGCGCAACTAGCTGTCGCTCTCGGTGACGCTATGGACGCATGGCGCCAGTTGGATGACCGAACGACGCGCGGCCTCGACCGGCAGCTTCAGCGCCTGACCGTAGAGAACTCCAACCTGATGCTCCGATATGGGTCCGTCGACGCCATGAAGGGGCGTGAGGCGGACCGTCCGACGGTGATTGGGTCTTCTGGCGGCGCAGCCGGGGCGGGCGGCGCGATCATGGCGCGCAGCATGGGGCCGAACGCTTACGAGACATTCACCCGCAACCAAGAACAGATCAACGAGATCTACCGGCTGAAGAATGAGCGAGCACTGACGGCCGCGCCGCAGCGGACCGACCGGACATCGGGCGGCACACTGGACATTCCAGCCCCCCGCGTCCCGGTGGATCGCTCGGCCGAACGGGAGGCTCGTCGCGCCGAAAGGGTGGAGTCCGAAATCAACAAGCTCCGCGCCCGCGCGCTGGGGATCATCGACGAAGAGACGATGACCGTGCAGCAGAGGTTCGACTCTGAAACCGCCCAACTTGCTGCTGAGCGAGCGGCGGAGAAAGCGCAACTCGACAGCCGAGAGGCACGAAAGGACATCACGAAGGCGGAGCGTCAGCAGTTGGACGCCGCGAACCGCGAAGTCGCTCTCCGCGAGGATCGGGTCCGCAACGCCATTCTCCTTCGCGATCTCGATGATGAACGGATCGCCCAGGAGCGTATGGTCAGCGATCTGACGGTCCAGCTCTTGTCGTTGCAGGCGGGAGCCGCGAAATCGGCGGCGGCGCGCCGGGTCATCGAGCTTGATCTTCTGAAGGAGGCGCAACGCCGGGCGCGGGAGGACATGCAGCGCGACCCCAACTTCCTTAAGTCTTCGCCACAGACACAAGCTGCGATGCTGGCTGACCAGGACCGGGTTTTCAAAGCGCAAACCGAGGGCGTCATCCGCGACACCATGGGGCCGCTGGATCAGTGGAGGGAGCGCGCCCTCACCGATGCCGACCAGATACGGGAGGCCTATGAGGACGTTGCCGCCAGCGGGCTAGACGCGCTCAACGCCGGCCTGGTGGACGCCATCGTGAACAGCCGCAATCTCGGTGAAGTGTTCTCCAATGTCGCCCGCCAGATCATCGCCGATCTTGCAGCGATCGCGGTCCGCCAGTCGATCACCGAACCGCTGGCCCGCATGTTGTTCGGCGGCGGCAACGGCGCCACAGTCGGAGCTAAGGCAGTTGGCGCGTCACAGGGCGCGGCGCAGGGGGCGTCCTGGCTTACGAAAATCGCTGGGTTCCTCGGCTTTGCGGGCGGCGGACGGGTGAGTGGGCCAGGGTCGGAAAAGTCCGACAGCATCCTGGCCCGTCTTTCGAACGGCGAGTTTGTCATCAACGCCGAGCAGACCCGCAAGCACCTGCCGCTTTTGGAGATGATCAACGGTGGACGTCTGCCGGGCTTCGCCAACGGCGGTCTGGCCATGGGGCTGACGCCAGATGGCGATGGGGCATACATCACGCTCAGCGGCCCCTCGGAGGTGATTCTGTGAGCCTTGTGAATTCCCTTCTGACAGCTGAGGCCTGTTTGGTGGTCTGCGACACTCAGGCGGGCACCTTCCGGGCTGTGGGACCAACGGGTTTCGCGAGCAAGGTCGTGCCTATCCAGCGCCTGGGTGTCCTCATTGCCTCCACAGGCAGCGGTGACCTGTTCGACCGATGGCTCACCCACCTGCAGCTATCGCTGGGGGCTGATCTCGACGATGTCCTGCCGACCCAAGCGGCGCTGCTGAAGGGCACCCTTTCGGCGCTGGATGATCAGTCTGCCCATCGGTCGTCGATGTTTATTTGGGGGTGGAGCCGACAGGCGCAGCGTGTCCAGGGCTGGATTATGCACTCCCGCGACGGTTTCGAGCCGGTGGCCCTGGGTGACGGGTATACGCTTAAGCCCCCGCCTTCTGACGTTGCAGAACTGGAGGCCATGCCGGCGACAGGCAGCAGCGTGGACCGGATGGTTGAAATCGTCGCGCGCCAGGTAGCCGATGACCGAAAGAAGCGAGCCCGCTCAGAATATCTTTCGATGGTCGAAGGGGCATCGGACCCACTGTTGCTGGGCGGCGACCTCTTGGCGTTCGTGCTTCGGGCTCCGACCTCGCCGGGCGGATCGGTCCATATTGAGAGCTGGACCGTCGGCCCCATCGACGGCGCAGAACAGGATCGCTTGAGGGTGCTGATGTCCGGCCATGGGAATCTGGCCGTCACGCTTCACCGCATCCGCATGAACCGCCGAGCCGAGCGGATAGGACGCCCCGTCGCCCTGGCGCTCCTTTGGTGCGAACGGGCGATGGCTCTGCTACGACTTCGCCGGCGGCGATGAGGAAGAGCAATGGCGGGCGATAGCTGGAAGTCGATGGGGAAGGGCGCTGTAGGTTGCGGCGGCGCCGTCCTTCTCCTGGTCGTGGCGGGCGTGGTAGCGCTGTTGGTAGTCTTCATGGCGACCAATGAGCGGGACCGCCGCATCGAGACAGGCGGCAGCATCAAAGGCGCAGATTTCGCCGCTCATTGCATCGTGGGTTTGAGGCTGAAGGCGGCGACAGATGCGGAGTGGTCCATGGCGCGCCCGTCGAGATCTGAGCCAATGGTTGTGAGCCCCGATCTGCCCCAGGCCGTCACATGCATGGCCGAAATGCCGGACGGCAGGCTGCGGCCCTACACGATCCGAGCGCTTTGCCCTGAGGGGGCTTCAGAGCGGTGCACCAAGCTAGGCTAGGGGGCTGCCGAAATCCCGGCAGCCCCCCGCCGCCCTAGTGGATCGTCCTTTGACGGATTTCCGCTTCGATCCGATCAGGTGAGGGCGTGCCGAGGCAGAGCAAGTCGAACTCTTCAAGGATCGCCTCGACCATCGCCGCCCGGGTGTCTGACGTCATGGGCGGCCAGTTGTCGTTGGCGGCGATCATTCGCCGTCCTCCGGTTCGCGGTCACTTTCGTGCCCTTCGTCCTCGCACTGAGCCTCTAGGTCGTAGGTGATCTCGCCGAAGGACCCGAACCCTGTAACGCCAGACCCGACGGCATGGCCCTGGTGGGGCAGCCCGATCTCGCCGCAGAGACTGGGCTCCTCGTCGTTATCAGGTTCACCGTCGCTGTCTGGCTCGAAGTCAGAGCGATCGTCCTCAATTCCGTCGAGGTGGTCACTGCCCCAGGCGCCGGGGTGGCACAGTGTCGGCTCTAGGTCGGCGTCGCCGTCCATCGCGTCGAGTTGATCGATCATCCCGGCTCGGAGGCCATCCACCCGATCCATACCCGCGGTCAGCAGGGCAGCGCGGGTCGCCATCTGCTCATATAGTCCGCCAAGCCGGTCTAGGGCGGCCTCCAAGCGCTTGCGGTGGTCAGGTGTGCGAAGTGTGCGGGGGAAGGCGCGCAGGCCCTCCCATTGCCCGTCGAGGGCGATAATGTGGGTCATGGGTAGCTCTTCAGGTTCAGGCTTTCTACGGCCATCACCAGGGACCGCCTGGTATCGGGAGGGTAGAAACCTGCTGAAGAGACAGGCCTGACGATTTTCCCGCGAGGGTATTGTATGGCGCCAGCCTCCCGACATAGGATGTCGGTCGGTCAGAGGCGCCAACCTCTACCGTCGCGAGAGCCGCCAAGCTCCGCATTCAGTCGGCTTTCCGCGCCAACGGATCGCTCGACCTATCTTCAGTCCGGGTTTCTACGCCCACGGACACGATGAACGGAAATACCCCGTCTCGCAAGAGGCGGGGTTTCGTCGTTCGCGGCCTAGCCCTACGCTGCCGCGATGGCATCTCAGCAGACCTTAGATTTCCTTGAGTTCCTGGATATAGCCGACAAGCAGGCCCTAAAGGCCTATGCTAGGGACGTCACGGTTCGCGATGACGACTTAACAGGGCTCATCCTCGCGAGCGATGTCGGCGCCATTCCTATCGGTCACATCGCGATCCACCGACACTACCACCCGCCGCACCTCCATCTGTCGCCCGAGAACCTGGATGCGCTAGCGACCAATGGCGTCGGCCGGCTTTCAAGCGGGGCACAGACAACGGTCAATAAGGTAATGGCGACGTTTCGGGAGAGGCGGCTCTTCAACGCGCATTTCTTCTGGCTTGAGGAGTTTCGGCACGAGTGGCACCTGCTCTATTTCGACCAGCGGGATACGTCGGGGGAGCACTGGGTGGCCGGTCCGCACATCCACCTTATGAACCACGTGACGCACCCCCGGTTGAGCGGTGAGACCCTGTTACGCACGCTGCATGAAGGCGAGAAGCCACCGCGATTGAAGCACAGCCTGCACCTCAGATACGAGCGCGGACGCCGTTCAGAGGGAAGAAATCGCGATGATGGGCCGATTGATGGGTAAGGCCCCGGCGCGGGCTTTTTCTTGAGTTAAATCAATAGGAAATGGCGGAGAGGGTGGGATTCGAACCCACGGTACCCTTCCAGGCACGCCGCATTTCGAGTGCGGTACATTCGACCACTCTGCCACCTCTCCGCGGTGCATAGTCGCTTGGTCGAGCGAGCGGCTTCTCTAATGGCAGGCGGCCTGCACCGCAAGCGGTCTTTGAAAGAAATCGGACCCTATCTTTGCGCCGGCAGGGACAGGCCCGGAGCGGCGCCTGTCTGGGGATCGACGCCCTTGAATCGAAACAGTTCCGCCGGGCGTCCGCCGGTGGCCGAGGACAGTCGTCCGGTGGGTTCGACCAGGCCGGTCCGTTCGACTCCGCGACGAAAATTCTGCTTGTGAAGCGTCAGTCCCGAGACGGCTTCGGCGGCGGCCTGGAGTTCGGACAGGGTGAAGACGTTCGGCGTCAGGTCGAACAGCACCGGTCGGTATTTCAGCTTGCTGCGCAGCCGCCCCAGGCCGGTCGCCAGGATGCGGCGGTGGTCCGATCCCATGGTCATGCCGGGGAGGGGCGGGGCGGCGTCGGGCGGGGTCTGCCCGGCGTCGCGCCAGGCCTCCTCGACCAGCCGCGCCTCGTACAACAGCTCATAGCGTTCCAGCACCCGTTCCTCGTTCCAGCGGTGCTCGGGGCTCAGGGCGAACAGGGCGCGGGCGCGGGCCCAGCGGCGGTCGTCGCCGCCCGCCCAATGGGTCAGGCCGTCGACCAGGGCCTGTTGCAGGTCGGCGCCCGGGGTGCGGCGGTCTTCCCAGGGGAAGACGTCGAGGACGGCGTCCCAGCGGGCGTCGTGGGTCTGGCCCTCGGCCGCGTCGGAGGTCAGGGCCAGATAGCCGACCGAGACGTCGCGTTGTCGTCCAGGCGTGGAGGCGCCGCCGCGGCCGGCGTCGCCGAAGGTGTAGAGCTGTTCGACGAACCCCAGCCGGAAGCCGGTCTGTTGGGTCACGAAGTCGCGCAGGGCGCGTTCAAAGGTGCGGTCGCGGGCCGGATCGAAGGGGCCGAAGGGCAGAACCCGCGCCCCGTCCTCGGCCTGGGTGGTCAGGACGACGGCCTTGCGGTCCTTCAGCGTCATGACGACGACCGACAGGCCGATCCGAACGCCCTGATCCGCCGCGCCCGCCATGACTATTCCGTGTGCCAGGCGTCGTCGGCGGGAAGGAGGCCGACCGCCTTGGCCAGGACCTGATAGCGCTCCAGATACCGCGCCTGGGCGACCGACGCCGGCTGGGGCTCGATCGTCAGGCTGTAGTCGATGGGCGGAGAACCGAACAGGCTGAGGGATTCCTTCTCGTTGAACCCCGCCAACTGGGTCGCCTCGAAATAGGCGCAGGCCTTGTCGGCCTTCTTGATCAGGGTCTTGATCGTCTGGGGCGTCTTGGGCGGCAGGCCGTAGCGGACGTGTATGGCTGCCTCCAGCCGCGCCTCGAAATCCTTGTAACTCGAGCCGAGCGCCGCCTTGAACGGCGAGATCATGTCGCCGATGACGTATTCGGAGGCGTCGTGCAGCAGGGCGGCCAGCCGCCATTTCGGATCCAGGCCCGGCTTGATATGGGCGGCGATCTCCTCGACCACGACGCTGTGCTGGGCGACCGAGAAGGCGTGTTCGCCGATCGTCTGGCCGTTCCAGCGCGCGACGCGGGCCAGGCCGTGGGCGATGTCCTCGATCTCGATGTCGAAGGGTGAGGGGTCGAGCAGGTCAAGGCGGCGGCCGGACAGCATGCGCTGCCAGGCGCGGACTTCGGTCTTCTTCTTGGGGCGCTCGGCCAAATCGTCGATCCTGATCGCTTGTGGGCTGGTCAGGTGACGCAAAGCGAGCCGAGGATCAAGGCGTCGCGCCGAATCCTGTCGCTGTGAGCGAGAGATCGAGCCGAAAAAATCCGTCAGTCGCCGACGTTCAGGGCGACCAGATCCTTGGCGGCGTCAAAGACCCGATCCTTGGCCGCCTTGGACCGCACCGTGGCGACTACCAGCGGGCCGCCGACCGGACCTCGCGCCTCGAAACCCACCTGGCTCCAGGCGCCGGGCTCGACGCTGTCGTCGATGAGCACGAAGGTCATGCGCGTGGCTTCGCCGGGCGCCTGGGTGCGGACCTGGGTCGTTTCACCATCGGATTGGACGCTGACAGTGCTCTTTTCAGTGCGCACGCCCTGGCCGTCCTTGGACTGGATGTTGATGCCGGCGATACGGACCGTGGCGTTTTCGCCCTGGGTCTGAATGTGAATACCGGGCAGGCTGACGGTGGCGTCTTCGCCCTTGGTCTGAATATCGACGCCGGGCGCCTGAACCGAGGCTTCCTCCTGGCCCCCCGCCTGGCGGGCATCGATCCGCACCGCGGCCCGGGGGATTTCGTCCGACAACCGTCGCTCGTAGTCCCGCAAGACTTCCTCCGCCGAGCGCTCGTCCAGCGGGATCAGATACAGGACCACCTCAGCGCCGCGGGGTCCGCCGTAGGTGCAGGAGCCTCCACCGGGATTGGCCGACCCCTTGCGGGTCAGGACGCCCATGGTGTCCGGGCATTTCAGGGCGTCCACGACCCTGAGAACGCCCTTGGTCTCGCCGTCGGAGCTGGTCGTGGTGGTGATCCGGACCGCGTTCTCGCCGTCGCAGCCGCCCAGGCCGACCCCGAGGCCGGCGGCCATGAGGCCTGCGATCACGAAACGATGCGGGGCGGTTACGGGCATGGCGCTCATTCTGGGCGACGCGAGAGGATGATCCAGTGAAATCGCGGTAATGCCGATCAGCCGCCGGGACGCCCGCCTTCGCGCCGTCCCAGGAAAGCCAATCGCTCGAACAGGTGCACGTCCTGCTCGTTCTTCAACAGGGCGCCGTGAAGGGGAGGGATCAGCCGGTTGGGCGTCTTCTCGCGCAGGGTTTCGGCGTCGATATCCTCGACCAGCAGAAGCTTGAGCCAGTCGAGCAGCTCGGACGTCGACGGCTTCTTCTTCAGGCCGGGCGTGTCGCGGATTTCGTAGAAGGTCTTCAGGGCCTCGGAGACCAGGCGCGGCTTGATGCCGGGGAAGTGGACGTCAACGATCGACGTCAGCGTCTCGGCGTCGGGGAAGCGGATATAGTGGAAGAAGCAGCGGCGCAGGAAGGCGTCCGGCAGTTCCTTCTCGTTGTTCGAGGTGATGATGACGATGGGACGAACCTCGGCCCGGATCGTCTCGTCGATTTCCTGGACGTAGAATTCCATCCGGTCGAGCTCCTGCAGGAGGTCGTTGGGGAATTCGATATCGGCCTTGTCGATCTCGTCGATCAGCAGAACGGGGCGGGCGGGGGCGGTGAACGCCTCCCACAGCTTGCCCTTCTTCAGATAGTTGCGGACGTCATGAACCCGCGCCTCGCCCAGCTGGCTGTCGCGGAGCCGGCTGACGGCGTCATATTCATAGAGGCCGTTGTGCGCCTTGGTGGTCGACTTGACGTGCCAGGTGATCAGCGGGGCGTCGAAGGCCTTGGCGATCTCATAGGCCAGGACGGTCTTGCCCGTGCCCGGCTCGCCCTTGATCAGCAGCGGCCGCTCGAGGGCCACGGCGGCATTGACCGCGACCTTGAGATCCGCAGTGGCGATATAGCGATCTGTGCCTTCGAACCGGCTCATGAAAAACCCGCTCCGTGAATGTCACGAAGCGGGTTAGCCGATTGGATCAAATATGAACAGCGATCAGGTGATATGCTTGGCCGAAACAGGGTCGCTGGCGGGGAAGGTTTCTTCGACGCCTTCGTCCACGAGCGCCTCCTCGCGGCTCTCCCCGGGCCGCAGCCTGTCTGCGAGTTGATCAGGCTTTCCTTCTTCTGGAACCCTGGTCTTGGCATAGGGCGTGTTCGCGGATTCGTCGGGCTTATTCTTGTGGTCTTCCATGTCTTGTCTCCTTAGCGCGGGGGCTGATCGGATTCGGGGTCGGGGGCGTAGCCGAGTTGTTCGATGTCGTCGTCATCGAGACGCCTGGCTTCCCAGTGGGCGGCGCTGGCCTGGGCCCCGCGCTCGTTTTCCATCAGGCCGGAATAGACCAACTCGATCTCGTCGTTCGCCCGCAGTCCATTGCTGTCGGCGTCGGTCTGGCTGATCGTCTGTCCATCCATCCCTAACAGGGCGTCCGCGTCGCGCTCCACGCCGTCCAACGCCAACTGATCGTCGATATCGAGGTCGTCTTCGTCGAAGTCCTCGGCGTCGTCGTCTGTCTGGGTGACATCGATCACCTGGTCGGCCTCGTCCAGCAGGATGTCGCCGTCGCCTTCGTCGTCGATATGGGTCTCGTCGAAGACCTCGGACTGCGCCTGGTCGTCCTGATAATCATCATCCGGCATTGTCGCCTCCTGTACCCGGATGAAACGCTCCGTCCCCGAGGCTGTTCCACCGATCACAGAGACAAGGGATGGTTAACCATCTCGCCTTAAGGTCCATTCATCGAGGCGGTCCATAAGGTCGATCGCGCCTGTCGGGAGTTCGGTCGTCCATGGCTCTGAAGCTGTCTTTGAAGCCTGGCGAGAAGTTCGTTCTGAACGGCGCAGTGGTCCAGAACGGCGACCGTCGTGGCGTGCTGATCCTTCAGAACCGCGCCAGCGTGCTGCGCGAGAAGGACATCATGCAGGCGGAGGAGGTCACGACGCCTGCCCGACGCATCTATTTCCCGATCATGATGATGTACCTGGACGAGGCTTCCGCCGCCAAATTCTACGACGAGTTGGCGCTGCGTATTTCCGAGTTCATGAGCGCGACCAAGAACCCCCTTATTCTCGCCGAATGCGTGTCGGCGTCGCGGCACGTGCTGGCGCGCGAATACTACAAGGCCCTGATGGCCGCCCGGAAGATTGTCGAATACGAAGAGAAGGTGCTGAATGTCGCTTCAGGCGTACAAGGCGGCGACGTCGCGGGCTGAGACGCCGCGCGACCTGGAGTACCGACTGTTCGGCCAGGTGACGCGCGCATTGGTTCATGCCTCGACGGTCGATGAGGGCGATCTCGCGACGCGCATAGATGCGCTCGACTGGAATCGTCGCCTGTGGTCGACCTTGGCCACGGATTGCAGCGAGCCGACGAATGTTCTGCCTGCGCCCATGCGGGCGCAGATCATTTCGCTGAGTCTGTTCGTCAATCGTCACTCCTCGGCGGTCATGCGTGGGGAAGAGACGTTCCAGGACCTGATCGACATCAACCGAATGATGATGCAGGGCCTGTCCGCTGGGGCCCAGCAGGCGGCCTGAGGCGGGTCCGCTTCACGAAATCGCGAAGCCTATTGCTGCAAGACGTTGAGGCGTCTTACCTTTCACCTCCCTGTTTAACAGTCGAAAGGAGGTGATCCAGTGTCTCATTGTCATCAATCGCGTGCGGTGGCCGCGACCCTGGTCCTCGGAGAGGTCCGGGCCTGATCCTTTCAGGCTGAGTGTTGTGGTCCGGCCGCTCGCGGTCAGACAATGAAGGGCCGTCGCGGCGACGCGGCGGCCCTTTTGTATGGCTCGGCTAGTGGAATATCTGGGCCAACCATCCGGCGGCGTGGTGAGTGACCTCGAACACCGTGTGCCAGATGAGGAACAGGTAGAGGGCGCATCCGCCGGTCGCGAGCGCGCCCAGCAGAATGGCGATTCCGTCCCTCTGCATCATGCCGAGGGCGAAGAAGATCATTGCGATGCCGGGAAGGGCGTCGCCGAACGGGATGGGCAGGGCCATGATCAGCGCCAGGATCACGCAGATGAGGCCGGTGACCGTGTCGGCGACCTCGCCGGTCAACAAGGGGAGTCGAGGCCGCGTCAGATTTTCGACGTAGCGGACGGTCTTCATGATCCGCGATACCCCGGAGCGGTAGGCGGGGCGACTGATTGAGGCGCGAAGAGCCCAGCGGGGCAGCCAGATCGAGTCGCGCTGGAAGGCCAGCTCCAGCGACATCAGAATGATGGGCATAGCGAAGACGGCCTTGCCGCCCGGCGGCCAGGGCAGCAGGGCCAGCATGGACAGGATCAGGATCATCGCCCCGAACCCGCGCTCGCCGAAAGCGGCGACCAGCTCTTCCAGCTTCAACTTCGGGTCGTCCGACTGACCCAGATCTTCGATCACGTCCGAGAAGCGCCGAAGATCGTTCTGATTGACGGAGTAAGGCATCAGGACGGCGCTCGGCTGGGGGTACGAGCCATGTAGGCGAACAGGCGTTTCCCCGCCACTTACAGAACGGCAACAAATCCGAATAATCGCGTCTTGGGCCCTTATTTCTTGGCCGCGTGTTCGGGTTTGTCCTTCCGTTTCGTATGGGCGAATTCCTCGAGCTGTTTCTCGCTCATGGACTCGACCATCGACTTGGATGCGCCCTTCAATTCGGACTTGGGCGTGTCGCCGCGTTTGGCCGACAGAGCGGCGCCGGCGGCCTTTTGCTGGGCTGCTGATTTTGCGGGCATGGGGGCCTCCTTCCGATCGGAAGAAAACCTCAACCGCCCAGCAGTTCCCGACCGATCAGGAAGCGGCGAATCTCGTTGGTGCCGGCGCCGATGTCGTACAGTTTGGCATCGCGGACCAGGCGTTCGACCGGCCATTCCTTGGTGTAGCCGGCGCCGCCGAGGGCCTGGACCGCCTCCAGGGTGACCTTCACGGCGTTCTCGGACGCCAGGAGAATGGCGCCGGCGGCGTCATAGCGGGTGGTCAGGCCAGCGTCGCAGGCGCGGGCGACGGCATAGACATAGGCGCGGGCGCTGTTCAGGGCGACATACATGTCGGCCACCTTGCCCTGCATCAGCTGGAAGGAGCCGATCGGCTTGCCGAACTGTTTGCGGTCACGAACATACGGCAGCACCACGTCCAGCGCCGCCTGCATGATGCCCAGGGGGCCTGCCGACAGCACGGCGCGCTCGTAGTCGAGGCCGCTCATCAGCACGCCCGCTCCACCGCCCAGCGGACCCATGATGTTCTCTTCAGGAACCTCGCAGTCCTCGAACACCAGTTCGGCGGTGTCCGAGCCGCGCATCCCCATCTTGTCCAGCTTCTTGGAGACGCTGAAGCCCTTCATGCCCTTCTCGATCAGAAAGGCCGTGCAACCCTTTGAGCCGGCGTCAGGATCGGTCTTGGCGTAGACCACCAGGGTGTCGGCGTGGGGGGCGTTGGTGATCCAGAACTTGGTTCCGTTCAGGACATAGCGGTCGCCCTTCCTGTCCGCGCGGGTGCGCATGGACATGACGTCCGAACCCGAACCCGCTTCGGACATGGCCAAGGCGCCGACGTGTTCGCCGCTGATGAGCTTGGGCAGATATTTCTGCTTCTGTTCGGCCGTGCCCCAGCGACGGATCTGGTTGACGCACAGGTTGGAGTGGGCGCCGTAGCTGAGACCGATCGAGGCCGAGGCGCGCGACACCTCTTCCATCGCCACCACATGTTCGAGATAGCCGAGGCCGAGGCCGCCGTAGTCTTCCTCGACCGTGATTCCGTGCAGGCCCAGTTCGCCCATCTCGGGCCAGAGCTCGCGCCGGAACGCGTTGGTTTCATCGATCTCGGCGGCCAGGGGCGCGAGACGATCGGCGGCCCAGCGGGCGGTCGTATCGCGGATCGTGTCGGCGTTTTCGCCGAGGCCGAATTCCATGGATTGAGGCGCGAAGGGAATGCTCATGCGCAAGGGGTTAGCATCGTGCATCCCCTTTCGCAAAACAGTCTTAGGCGCGGTCGGCCAAGCCCCAGCGACGATACAGATTATAGCCCGACACGCCGACGCAGGCGAGGGCGATGACGGCCAGCACCCAACCTATGAAGGCCGGTTCGCCGTTCGACCGGGACGCCTGTCTGAACGCCGCCATCGAGGCGCCGAACGATAGAAGACCGATGACGCCCATCACCAGGAAGGTCAGGGTTTCGCTCCACTCGAACCGGCGCGAGGGGGCCGGTTCCGCCGATGGTGCGACGTCCAACGCCTGGCCGTCGGCCGAGGTCGCTTCCGATTCGAACAGGGGCGTCTGGTCCGGATTCGAGAAGTCGGCATGCTCGGGCCAGACCAGGCGCGTGTCCGGCGACGAAGCCTGGAGATCCGGCGCGCCCGTGAGGGTCAAGGGCATGGCGCTCGGCTGAAAGGCCGGAAGAGGCGAGGCGTGTGCAAAGGCCGGCGTCACAATGGCCGGTTTGGAAACCTGGTCTGCGGATTCCGGCTCCAGCTGGAACGCAGTCTCCGTCTGGGTCGTCTCGGTCGGAGCCGGTTCGACGACGGGCGAGGGGTCGAGATCGGCGTCCTCGGACGAGGCCTCGGAGGGTTCGGCCTGGAAAGCGGCCGGCGCGTCGGCGGTCGGCGGCTCGGCTTCTTGAAGCGCGGCCGGGTGGTCCTCAGCCGGGGCTTCAGCTGGAGCTTCCGAGGATTCAATCTTAGCGTCGGCGGACTCGGCTTCACCTTCGGCGGGGACCGGAGGGGTCGGGCGAACGAGCGCCGGGCGGACGCCAAATCCGACCAAGGGTCCCAGGGTGCGGACCGCATAGGGCGAATAGAAGGCTGCGGCGGTGCTCAGTCCAGTAGGTTGAGGCTGCGGCGACGGCGCGATCGCGGCGGCTTCCGACGTCTCGTGCGGCGGGAGGGTTATCGGGCCTTCCGGGGTCGGTTCGAGAACCGGCTCGACGGGTGCCTCGGAGACCTGTTCCGGGACCAGTTCAAGGTCCGCCAGTTCGGCCTCGGCCGCAACCTCCTGCGTCGGAGCGGCGGTCGCCTCGACGGCGACGTCAGCCGCGACTTCCGGTTCATCGCCCGTCGGGACCTCGGGCTCGACTTCGCCAAGCAGGGCGGCGACGGCGGCCTCGCGCGTCATGGGCTGAGCGGCGGAGAAGGACAGAATCTGAGCCGAGGCGAAAGCCTGCGCCTCCGGTTCAGGATCGGCGGCCGGGACAGGGTGTGACGAGAGGGCCGGGAACGGTTCCGGCTCTACGGGTTCGAAGGGCTCGGTCTGGGCCGACGGCTCGAGCGATGGGGTGCTTTCCACCAGAGTGGCCCTGGGCGGCGGCAGGGGCGCGGCGAGCAGATCGGCCAGCGACACGGGGCCCGCGGGATCGGCGACGAACAGGGCGCGCTCGGCGGCGCGGCGGCGGGGCGGGGTGACGACGTCCGGGTCTTCCACCCACGTCATAAGAGCGTCGGCGGCCTCCTGCGGGGCTCCGGCGTTCAGCCGCGCCAGGACGTCGGAGGTCTTGAAACGATCGACGCCCACTGAAAAGGCGAAGCTCGACAGGGCGTCGAACTGATACTGGTTCAGCGGCGCCTGGATCGTCTTGACCGCCTGGGCCACCGGGATCAGGTCGTATTGCAACAGGAGTTCGGCGTCGCTCTCCGAAACCGTCAGGCCCTCGCGCGCCGACTGGGTGTGCCCATAACCGATCGTCCAGCGCCCGTCGGCGCGCTGAATGGCCCGGGGGCGGAAGCCCTCGAAGCTCTTGATCAGAATGACCCCTTCGCGAGAGATCTTGGTCGGTTTGGTCGTGTCAGACAAAGGTGTTGCCCCAAAGCGAGACGGCGGCGCGGCCCATGGCGCCGTCCCAGCAAGCATGGGGCCAGATTTCTACAACAGAACCATGGTCGCCAAGCCGAGGAAAATCAGAAATCCGAAGAAATCCGTCGTCGCGGTGACGAAAACGGCCGACGACACGGCGGGGTCGAATTTCAGCTTCGACAGCGTCAGGGGCGTCAGCACCCCGATACAGGCGGCGACCAGCAGGTTCAGGATCATGGCCGCCCCGATGACCAGGCCGATCTTCCAGTCCTCGTCGCGGAACCAGAACCCCGCCGCGACGCCGATCAGGGGGGCCAGCACCAGGCCGTTCGCCACGCCCACGGCCAGTTCGCGCAGGAAGGTCCGCATGGCGTTGGCCGAGTTCAGCTCGCGCGTCGCCAGGGCGCGCACGGTGACGGTCAGGGCCTGGGTGCCGGCATTGCCCCCGATGGCCGAGACGATCGGCATCAGCACCGCCAGGGCGACGATCTGCTGGATCGTGCCTTCGAACAGGCCGATGACGCTGGCGCCCAGGGCCGCCGTCGCCAGGTTGATCGCCAGCCAGGGGACGCGGCCACGAACGATCTCGGACACGGACGAGCCGCGATCCTCGTCGGCGACGCCGGCCAGACGCAGGATGTCCTCGCGGTTCTCTTCCTGAATGATGTTGACGATGTCATCGACGGTGATCTGGCCCACCAGCCGGCCTGCCGAATCCACGACCGGCGCCGAGATCAGGTGGTATTTCTCGAAGATGTAGGCGACCTCTTCCTGATCCTGATCGACCGTGATCTCGTTGATCGGCTCCATCAGGTCGTTGAGGGCGGCGCTGCGGGGCGCGCGCAGCAGGCTGCTGATCGGCACGCCGCCGACCGGCCGGTTCAGCGGATCGACCACATAGATGTCGAAGAAGAGCTCGGGCAGGTCGTCGCCCTGTTTGCGGATGTGGTCGATGGTGTCGCCGACGCTCCAGAACTGGGGCGCGGCCATCACCTCGCGCTGCATCAGGCGGCCGGCGGATTCCTCGTCATAGCCCAGGCTGTTCTCGATCGCGGCGCGGTCGACGTCGGGCATGGCGGCCAGGACGCGTTCGCGCTGGTCGTGCTCCAGGTCCTCGACCACAGCGGCGGCGTCGTCGGAATCCAGTTCCTGCAGGGCCTCGGCCAGGGCGCCGTGCGGCACCCGTTCCAGCACTTCTTCCCGGATCCCGTCGTCGAGCTCGGGCAGGGTCTCGGCCAGCAGCTCCGGCGGCAGCCACAGAACCACCACGGCGCGGACCTCGGCCGTGATGAAACCCATCAGGTCGGCGACGTCGGCGGGGTGCAGATCCTCGAGCAGCGACCGCAGCCGCATGCCGTCTCCGGCGTCGGCGGCGTCCACGACTTTTTCGACGAATTGGGGGGTGAGGACATAGTCCTCGTCCAGGGCGGCGTGGTCTTCGTTATCGGGCGCTTCGGCTGGAGCGAAGGCGGAATCCGTGGTGCTCACGTTGTCGCCTCCCTTGGTATGTCCAGCCGTAGTTAGCCGATGAATCGCCCTGTTTAGCCAGATGGTGCGGTCGAGAAGACTCGAACTTCCACGGGTTGCCCCACAGCGACCTCAACGCTGCGCGTCTACCAATTCCGCCACGACCGCTCGCATCGGAGCGGCGGCGAATAGACGAAGCCGCCGGAAAAGGAAAGTCTCTCTTTTTTATCGGTCGCGCTTTGTGCGCCCCAGGCCGTTCAGGCCTCAGGCCGCGCCGGCCATGAAGTCGTAGACGTCGGCGGGGCGGGTCACGGTGATGGCGATGCGATCCTCGCGAATCTCGATCTCGCCGCGGGCGACCGGGTGATTGTTCGCCAGGATCCAGACCTCGTCGCCTTCGCCGGCGTCCAGGGGAATCACCGCGCCGCGTCCCATCTTCAGCAATTGGGACATCGGCAGCACCATTCGGCCCAGCACCACGGAAATTTCGACATTGACGGCGTTGATCTGGGACACGGGCGCTCTCGTTCACTTTGAGGTCGTCCCTTGCGGAAACGCCCCAGGCTGCACATTGAAGCCGTATGCTTGCCGAGCCGTTAAGTCCCGACCTTCAAAAACTGCGTCGCGAGGATGATCGCCCCGTCGAATGGGTGGTTTCGTCCGGCCATGTCGACTATGCCGCCGCCGAGGCCTTCATGGAGGCCCGCGTCGCCGCCATAGCGGCGGGGGAGGCGGACGAGATGGTCTGGCTGTTGGAACATCCGCCGCTCTATACGGCCGGGGTCTCGGCGCGGGACGAGGATCTGCTGGATGCGGGCCGGTTCCCGGTGCACCGTACGGGGCGGGGCGGGCAGTTCACCTATCACGGGCCGGGCCAGCGCGTGGCCTATGTCATGCTGGACCTGAACCGGCGGGGGCGAGACGTGCGCGCCTTCGTGCGGGGGCTGGAGCAGTGGCTGATCGGCGGACTGGGCGAGTTCGGCGTCACGGCCGACGTGCGCGAGGGCCGCGTCGGCGTCTGGGTCGAACGCAAGGGCGCCGGCTGGTCGCGCGAGGACAAGATCGCCGCTATCGGCGTCAAGGTGCGCAAATGGGTCAGCTTCCACGGGATCAGCCTGAACGTGGAGCCGGATCTGGATCATTTCGGCGGCATCGTGCCCTGCGGCATTCAGGAACATGGGGTCACCAGCCTGGTCGATCTGGGCGTGCTGGCGACGATGGACGAGGCGGATGCGGCGCTGAAG
The DNA here is from genome assembly GCF_013912065.1 of Brevundimonas sp. GTDB lineage: Bacteria > Pseudomonadota > Alphaproteobacteria > Caulobacterales > Caulobacteraceae > Brevundimonas. The sequence goes on along the minus strand of NZ_JACESA010000005.1, from coordinate 67,960 downwards.
ACCAGCTTCCATAGGATCTTCGGGGGCGCCATAGCGCAGACGTCGCCCCTCTAGTCGGGGAAAGAGAAAAGCCGAAAAACAGGCGCACGGTCCGACTTCACCGGGTCTGGGGCTTGGCAAGCAGGGTTCGCTTAAGGTTTAACGGCCGCATCCCAAGCTTCCAGCCCGAGCCCCGGAGCCACCATGAACCGCTTGATCGCCGCCGCCTCGGCCGCCGTCCTGTCCCTGACCCTGGCCGCCGGCGCGGCCTCGGCCCAGGATTTCCGCGCCCTGGCGCAACAGGACCTGCAGACGGTCCATGACGTCCTGGCCGCCAACCACCCCGCCGCCGTCGTGCCCGGCGCGCCCGGCGACGAATTCCGCCAGTGGATCGACGCCGGCCTGGCCGACGCCTTGTCCAAGGTGGGCCGCGTCAACAGCGGCGACAGCCATGCCTATCTGCTGCGCTATTACGCCAACGGTTTCCGCGATTCGAACATCTCGGTCCGTCCGACCTATGAAGGCCTTGGCCCGTTCTTCGCCACCGGTTGGTCGGGCGTCACCACCGCCTGGCGCGACGGCAAATATGTCGTCGCCTACGTGAAGCCGGGCGTTCGCAACGCGCCGCCGGTCGGTTCGGTCCTGATCGACTGCCTGGGCAAGACCGCCGAGGAACTGGCGGCCCAACGCCTGGACCGCTGGGAAGGCGATCTGACGACCGAGGCCGGCCGCGTCCGCACCGCCCCCTATCTGCTGTGGAACCGCAACAATCCGTTCGCGGGAGGCATGCCGCCCCTGTGCAACTTCCAGACCGGTCGTCGCACCAAGGAATATCAGCTGCAGGGCCAGCCGGCCGACGCCGCCGCACTGGAAGCCGCCTATCGCGCCACCGTCTACACGCCGGGCGCGACGCCGCTGGCGATCGAGACCGTGAACGGCCGTCCGTGGCTGCACGTCCACACCCTGGGCGACGAGGCCGACTTCGCCGCCTTCTTCGCCGCGGTGGACGCGCAACTGGGCGCCATTCGCGGTCCGCAGGGCTTCGTCATCGATCTACGCGGCGCCAACGGCGCGTCGCTGAACGCCACCGGACGCGGCTATGTCCTGGCCAACCACATCTGGACGCCCGAATTCACCGTCAGCCGCCAGCCGGAAGCGGGCTCGATCACCTATCGCGCCACCCCGGCCAATCGCCAGTGGTTCGTCGACACCCTGGAGCGGATGCAGGCCGATCCGCGCTTCGTCGCCGAATCGAGCGCGGTGATCGAACAGACCCAGGCGATCGTCGCCGCCTTCGATTCGGCCCTGGCGGCCGGTCAGGCGACCTTCTCCCTGCCGGGCCGGGCCTCCGTGCCGGACACCGGCGCGCCCAACCCCGTCGCCGGGCCGGTGATCGTCCTGGTCGATGCGGGCTGCACCAGCGGCTGCCTGGATACGCTGGACCTGCTGACCCGCCTGCCGAACGTGCGCCTGGCCGGGTCGGTGACGGCCGAGGACTCGATCTTCGTCGAGCCGACGGTGCTGCGCCTGCCGTCCAACTATGCGGACCTCAGCTATGGCCACAAGGCCTGGATGACCCGCGAGCGCGGCAATGACGCCCCCTTCACCCCCGCTCAGGGCCTGACCTACACCGGCAACCCGACCGACGAGACGGCCGTGCGGGCCTGGGTCGCGACCCTGTTCCAGTAAGACGGACCACGACGGACGCATCTGAGGGGCGGGCAGGGGGTGGAACCTCGGCCCGCCCCTTCTTATTTTGACGTTCATGACCGATCTCGCCCCCCCGTCCGACCGCCTGCGCTCGCCCTCCGGCTATGACCTGACCCCGCCCGACGACGCCGAGCGCGCCCGGCTGGAGGCGGACCTGAACCCGGAAGAAAAGCGCGTCCTGCTGTCGCACGGCACCGAGGCGCCCTTCTGCGGCACATTGCTGGGCGAGAAACGGGCCGGGGTCTTCTGCTGCCGCGAATGCGGCCTGCCCCTGTTCCGCAGCCGAACCAAGTTCGAGAGCGGCACCGGCTGGCCCAGTTTCACCGAGCCGGTCGATCCGGCCCATGTCCACGAGATCCGCGACACCAGCTACGGCATGGTCCGCATAGAGACCCAGTGCGCCCGCTGCGGCAGCCACCAGGGCCACGTCTTCCCCGACGGGCCGCCGCCGACCGGGAATCGCTATTGCATCAACTCGGTCGCCTTGTCGTTCGTAGCCGAGGGCGAGCCTCTGCCTGACCCGTTGCGGCGAGGCGACGGAAACGCCTGACCTTGGCCTTATTCGCCGTGCTAGGATGATGTGGAAGGAGACGGCGCATGCTGATCGCAGGACTCTTGGCCGGTATGGCGGTGATGGCGTCGGGGGGTGACGCTGACGGCGTGGTCGCGACGGCGCCGACAAACGCCCCGACTCTGGCGGACGCCCTGGCGGCGGCGCCGGAGGCCGCCGTGGCCGCTCCGACGGCCCAGGACGCCGCGCCTCACGGCCTGACCACCGAACAACAGATCCAGCGCTGGATCGACAGCCGCACCCCTGGCGCCAGCTTCCAGGAGCCTGCCGCCGCCGGCCCGACCGACGACCGCCAGGTCCACGGCATGGTCGAGGCGGGTATCGGCACCGGCGGGTATCGCAGCTACGCCGCCGCCGTCTCGATGCCGATCGGCGAGACCGGGCGGCTGGACCTGGCCTATCGCGAGGGCCGAAACGACCTCTACGGCTATGGCTACGGCGGCGGATATGGCCTGCGCGGTCCGGGCTACTATGCTCCTCACGAGGGTTGGCGCGGCGGCGCTCACAATTCCGATTCCACAAGCAAGTCGCTGTCGCTGGGCTTCAGCTGGAGCAAGGACAGGGACGCGGACGAGCGCGATCCCTGGCGGCGGGGCCTGTCGGCCTACGACTGACGGGCTCGGCACATCTGGATCAGAAATGCAAAAAGGCCCGGCGTTCGCCGGGCCTTTTCAGTCTCAGATGGTGCCGCCGGGGGGAATCGAACCCACGACCTCAGCCTTACCAAGGATGCGCTCTACCACTGAGCTACGGCGGCCCCGACTGAGGAAGCGGCCGTATAGCCAAACCCTTCCGGGGAGGGAAGCGGCTTTTTGACGATCTGAAAGAAAGTTTGGACATGGCCCGTGATCGCGGCATTCTACGGCCATGACTCGCCCCCCGCACGACGCCGATACGCCGCCCCCCGCGCCTGTGGCCGCCTCGGCGGTCGAATCGAGCGCGCCGTCCGAGGTGGAACGGGCCAGGGCCGAGCGGGCGATCCGGTTGGCTTCGGCCCTGCGCGCCAATCTGCGACGGCGTAAGGCGCCGGCCCGGACGTCGCCGACGCCTAAAGACAGCAACTGAAAGTCATCGGCCCGCGCCGGCTCCGCCCTTTGGCAAGCGCGCGCCGGCTTGCTAGAGAACCATCCCCCCGAGGCGTTTCCTTCGGGCGCGCTTAAGGACGTCATGGACAGTATCGCCATTCAGGGCGGCGCTCAGCTTTTCGGGGACATTCCCGTCAGCGGCGCCAAGAACTCCGCCATCAAGCTGATGGCCGCCTCGATCCTGACGGATCAGCCCCTGCTGCTGACCAATATGCCGCGGCTGGCGGACACCCGGTTCCTGGGCCAGCTGCTGCGCCAGTTCGGGGTCCAGGTGACCGAGCGCGACGGCGCCGACGGGCAGGAGAGCCTGTTCCATGCCGCCGAACTGACCTCCACCTTCGCCCCCTATGATCTGGTTCGCCAGATGCGGGCTTCGTTCAACGTGCTGGGGCCGCTGCTGGCCCGCACCGGCGAGGCCAAGGTGTCGCTGCCGGGCGGCTGCACCATCGGGGCGCGGCCGGTCGATCTGCACCTGCAGGCCCTGACGGCCCTGGGCGCCGAGATCGAGCTGGAAGAAGGCTATGTCACGGCCAAGGCGCCCAAGGGGCTCCAGGGCGCGGAGATCGAGTTTCCGTTCGTCTCGGTCGGCGCCACCGAACACGCCCTTCTGGCCGCCGTGCTGGCCCAGGGGACGACCGTGCTGCGTCGCGCCGCGCGCGAGCCTGAGATCGGCGACCTGGCCCGCTGCCTGACCGCCATGGGCGCGAAGATCGACGGGATCGACACCGACGTCCTGACCATCACCGGGGTCCCGTCGCTGAACGGGACGACCTGGTCGGTGATCCCCGACCGGATCGAAATGGGCTCCTACGCCGTCGCCGCCGCCATGGCGGGGGGCGAGGTGCGGCTGACCAAGGCGCGGGCCGATCTGATCGGCGCCCTGACGGACCGGATGGTCGAGGCCGGGGTCGAGGTGACGCCGACCGACGACGGCGTGGTGATCAAGCGCGATCCGAAGGTGCGGCTGAAGGCGGTCGATATCGAGACCGCCATCTATCCTGGCTTCGCCACCGATCTGCAGGCGCAGTTCATGGCCCTGATGACCACGGCGGACGGCGTCAGCACCGTGCGCGAGACCATATTCGAGAACCGCTTCATGCATGTGCCGGAGCTGGCGCGTCTGGGGGCCGAGATCTCGGTCCATGCGGGCGAGGCCCAGGTCCACGGGGTCGAGACCCTGCACGGCGCCCAGGTGATGGCCACCGACCTGCGCGCCTCCATGTGTCTGATCATCGCCGGCCTCGCCGCCGAGGGCGAGACGACCGTCGGCCGCGTCTATCATCTGGATCGCGGTTTCGAGCGTTTGGAGGATAAGCTCGGCGCGTGCGGGGCCGAGATCCGTCGGATAAAGGGAACGGGTGATGAGCACTGAGATCGACGCCGTTCCTCCCGTTCCCAGCACGCCGGTCGAGCCGCTGCGCCTGCTGGCCGAGGACGCCGACGATCTGCAGATCATCTCGGCCGCGCTGCAGGACGCCATCCTGCGGCCGATTGACATCGTCTGGGAGAAACAGGCCCGCACCCTGACCATCGCCTTCAGCCGCTTCTGCTGGGAGTGCGGCGGGACGCGCGTCATGTGCGCCATGCAGTTCGGCGACGTGATGGGGGTCAAGAGCCGGCGACTGTCGCGCAGCCCGGAAGCCTCGCTGGAACTGCTGGCCCTGGATTTCATGCCGACCGAGGCGCCGGGCGGGCGGGTGATCCTGATGTTCGCCGGCGGCGGCGACCTGAGGATCGACGTCGAATGCCTCGACGCCGTCGTCACCGACATCTCCGAGCGCTGGCCGGCCCGGATCGCGCCGACCCATCTGGATCAGCCCGACGAAGGGAATGCGGCATGAGCGGCCCGCACAAGCTGACCTCGGTCGAACTGGACACCGTCACCCTGCCGGCGGCCACGGCCGAGATCGAGCACGAACGCCGCGTCGCCATCTTCGATCTGGTGGAGAAGAACAGTTTCGAACCGGTGGGCGCTGACGGCGGCCCCTATCGATTGAAACTGTCGCTGCAGGACAATCGCCTGGTGTTCGACATCGACGGCGAGGGATTCGCCCGCACCTACGCCATCAGCCTGACGCCGCTGAAGGGGGTGCTGAGGGACTATCTGCTGATCTGCGACAGCTATTACGAAGCCCTGCGCGGTTCGTCGCCCAGCCAGATCGAATCGGTCGACATGGGTCGGCGCGGCCTGCACAACGAAGGGGCCGAACAGCTGGAAGCCAGGCTCGAGGGCAAGATCGTCGTCGATCATGAGACGGCGCGACGCCTGTTTACGTTGCTCTGCGCCCTCTACCGTCGCGGCTGACCTCGACTATCTCTGCGTTTTGGGGCATTAGGCCCGTCCATTCCGCCCCTCGCGCCCGCCCGGCGTGGGGTCGAACGCATATTCAACGGGCGTGAGAGGCCGCATGGCTAAGGAAGAACTACTCGAGTTTCCCGGCACCGTCAGCGAACTGCTGCCGAACGCCACCTTCCGCGTGACGCTCGAGAACGACCACGAGATCATCGCCCACACGGCGGGCAAGATGCGCAAGAACCGTATTCGCGTGCTGGCCGGCGACAAGGTCCTGGTCGAGATGACCCCCTACGACCTGACCAAGGGTCGCATCACCTATCGCTTCAAGTAAGGGGCGACCGTCATTTCCGTGACGGGGGCTCGCCCTGAACTGGTGCTGGCCTCGTCCAGCCCGCGCCGCATCGAGCTGCTGGCGCAGGTCGGGATCAGGCCCGACCACATCGATCCCGCCGATATCGACGAGACGCCGCTGAAAGGCGAGACGCCGCCGCGTCTGGCGGAGCGTCTGGCGACGTCCAAGGCGCAGGTGGTGGCGACGCGCCGTCCCGACGCCGTCGTCATCGCCGCCGACACGGTCGTCGCGGTGGGCCGTCGCTTTCTGGAGAAGGCGGCCGACGAGGCGGAGGCGACCCGGTTTCTGAAACTGCTGTCCGGGCGCAATCACCGCGTCTTCACCGGGGTGGCCGTCGTGCGCGACGGCAGGCTGTCGTCCCGCGTCAATGAGACCCGCGTCAGCTTCAAGCCGCTGTCGGACCATGAGATCGCCACCTATGTCGCTACCGGCGACTGGCGCGGCAAGGCCGGGGGCTATGGTATCCAGGGTCCGGCCGGAGCCTTCGTCCAGCGAATCGTCGGCAGCCATCCGTCGGTGATGGGCCTGCCGCTCTACGAAGCCGTCCAGCTGTTGCACGGCGTCGGCTGGCGCGCATGAGCGGCGGGGTCGAGGTCTTCCTCGACGAAGCGCCTGGCGAGACGCGCGGAGCCGTCATGCGCGACGGCCAATATACTCATCTGTTGATCCAGCGCGACGAGAGCCCGGCCCAGACGCGTCTCGGCGCCCGATGCGTCGGTCGGGTCGTCGAGGTCAATCCGGGGCTGAGAGGCGGTTTCGTCGATCTCGGCGCCGGGGCTCCGGCCTTCCTGCCTTTCCCTCGCAACGACCGCCTCGTCCAGGGGCAGCGGCTGGAGGTCGCGGTGACCGCCGAGCCGCGCGCCGGCAAGGGCGCGGTCGTCCGACGCCTGGGGCCAGGGGAGGGGCCGCCGCGTCTGCTGGAAGCCGGGCCGGACGTCGCCGCCCAGCTGCGCGATCTGGCGGGCGAGGCGGAGTTGGTGGCCGGCGTCGCCGCCATCGACGCCGTGACCGAGGCGGAGGAGGAGGCCCTGGCCGCCCGTCATGTCTTTGCGTCGCACGGCCTGGACCTGGCGATCGAACGCACCCGCGCCCTGATCGCCGTCGACATCGACCATGCCCCGGCTGCTGGACGGGATCCGAAACAGGCGCGGGCGGCGGCGAATCAGCTGGGTCTGGTTCAGGCCGCGCGTCTCATTCGGCTGCGGAACTGGGCGGGACTGGTCGTCGTCGATCTGGTTGGAGACGGGCAGGACGCTGAGGCGGCCGGCAAGGCGGCGCGCGCCGCCTTCGCCGACGAAGCCCAGGCGGTCTTCGGTCCGGTCAGCCGGTTCGGCCTGCTGCAGTTCTCGCTGCCGTGGCGGCGTACGCCGATCGAAGAAGTGCTGCTCGACCCCGCCGGCCGTCGGACGGTCGAAACCCGTGCGTTTTCGCTGATGCGTCGGCTGCGGCGTCAACTGCTGTCTGATACACTGTCGCCCCGCATCGCGGCGCGTTGCGCACCTGAGGAGGCGGCCGTCCTGGGGCCCTTGGTCGCCCGACTGGGGCCGCGCGCCGTGATCCAGGCCGACGCCGCCCTGCCGCCCGGAGGCGGGCGTATAGAAGAGAGCTGACCCATGGCCCAGTGCCCGATCTGCCACAAGGCGGACGCCGATCCCAAATACCGGCCCTTCTGCTCGCGCCGCTGTTCCGAGGTCGATCTTCAACGCTGGTTCACGGGCGCCTACGCCATTCCGGCCGCCCTCGACGAAGGCGCCGAGGATGACGAAGAAAAGGACTGAAAGGGCGCTGGACAGTCGGAAACGGCTCGCCTATAGACCCGCCTCTCGCGACGCCGCGTCGGCGCCTGGATAGCTCAGCTGGTAGAGCAGCGGATTGAAAATCCGCGTGTCGGTGGTTCGAACCCGCCTCCAGGCACCATTTTCGCCTCTTGTGTTTCGGCGCCCGACAAGCTCCCCCTATCAAGTCAGGTTTCCGTCCCGACGGCCGTATTGTCTTGTCGCCCTGGCTCTGCGTGAGGGCGGATGATCCGTTAAGTCTCGCCGTGAAGGCAAAAACTGCTCCTTAATCTCTATTTCTAGCAATCTTGCGCTAATCAGCAGATATTCATCACGAAAACGTCGCGTTTCAGTCGCCGCGCGGCGGCAAAGCTGCAAATCGGACTCGAACTTCTCTCGTTAGGTGAAATCCAGCTGTTGTCCCTTGACGCTCCGGTAAGGGTTCGCCAAAGGGGTTGCGACGCTCTCCCTTAAAGGCGTCAGACGGATTCTTAGGAGGCGTGTTCTCCGGCGGTTCGAATATCGGAGGCGGTGCGGGCGACCGGACACGTCTCCATCCAAGAATTCAGCGCCTGAATGATCCCGATGGGACATCGAGCGTTGAAGGAAACATTTCAGGTTGGGGGGCGGCTCTTTGACACGGCCGCACCTTTGGTTCCACGAGTCAGACCAAGCAGGAACTGGCGAATTATGCTGAACAGCAAAAAGACGAACATCATCCTCGCCATGGCCGGCGCCGCCGTGCTGATGGCGAGCTCGCCGGTTCTGGCCCAGGCTCCGGCCGAGCCGACCCCGGCCGCCGCACCCGCGGAAGCCCCGACGGCCATGGCTCCGGCCGCCGACGCGGCAAACCCGGAAACCGTGAGCGAGACCGTAGGCGGCGCCCACGGCGGCGGCATCACCCCGATCTCCATGTTCATGGAAGCGACCATGGTCGTTAAGGTCGTCATGGCCGGCCTGCTGCTCGCCTCGATCCTTTCCTGGACCCTGCTGCTCATCAAGCTGTTCGAGTTCGGCTCGCTGAACCGCAAGACCGACACCTTCCTCGAGAACTTCCGCGGCGCCCGCACCATCGCGGACATGCGCGCCGTCGCGACGCAAGAAGAGTTCGACGGCAACCCGCTGGCCGACATGGCCGCCGCGGCCACCGAAGAAATCGAAATGTCGCGTCAGGCTGGCCTCTCGGTCACCGGCGAACACCTCGACAATGCGATGGGCCGCGCCACGGCCGCCGTCGTCGCCGTTCAATCCGGTCTGGCCAAGCGCCTGTCGGGCGGTCAACAGTTCCTCGCCTCGGTCGGTTCGATCGGTCCGTTCGTCGGTCTGTTCGGCACCGTGTACGGCATCATGAACTCGTTCATCGGCATCGCGGAATCCAACACGACCAACCTGGCCGTCGTCGCTCCCGGTATCGCTGAAGCCCTGCTGGCCACCGGTATCGGCCTGTTCGCCGCTATCCCGGCCGTCGTCTTCTATAACTACTTCAACACGCGCATCGCCGGTTACGGCACCCGCGCCGACGGCTTCGCCGCCGAGCTGCTGAACGGCATCTCGCGTCAGCTCGACAAGGGGGCGTAAGACGGATGGCCGCCAAGATTAAATCGGGCGGCGCTGGCAACCAGGTAGAGGCCAACAGCGATATCAACGTCACGCCTTTCGTTGATATCATGTTGGTCCTGCTGATCATCTTCATGGTGGCGGCTCCGCTCGCTTCCGTGTCGGTGCCGGTCGAGTTGCCAATCGCTGTCGCCAAGGCGGCCCCGAATCCGCCCAAGCCGGTCTATATTTCGATCCAGAACGACGGCGACGTCTTCGTGGGCGATTTCCCGACCAGCGTCGGTGCGCTGGGGGAAGATTTGCAAAAGCAAATCGGCTCCCGGAATCCGGCCGATGAGCGGATCTTCATTCGGGGCGACCAAAACACTCGCTACGGCGATTTCATGCAGGTCATGAACGCCCTGCAGGATAACGGCTTCTACAGCGTTGCACTGGTCGGTGAAGACCAGGCGACGAATTAGAGCGCGGAGATAGTATGACAGACGTCGAATATCATCGCAGTCGTTACGACGCACCCAAGACTAAGGGGTTCATGGGGGTTTCCTACCCCGTGCTCATGGTCTGCCTGCTGGTCGTCACCATCCTGTTCGCCTTGCTGATCTTCTTCCTGCAGCAGTCGAAGTTCAAGCTGAAGGAGTTCAACTACGTCGACGAGTCCGTCGAGGTCGAGTTGGTCGAGCCGGTTCCGCCGCCTCCGGCTCCGCCGGCGCCGCCGCGTCCTCCGGTGATCTCCAACCCGCGCATCACGCGTCAGCCCGATCTGGCCCGGTTCTACCCGGACCGCGCCCTGGAGCGTGAACAGTCGGGTCGTACCGTCCTGGAATGCCAGGTCGAGACGAACGGCTCGTTGACCAACTGCTCGGTGGTGAGTGAATCGCCTGCGGGCGCCGGCTTCGGCCAAGCGGCCCTTCGCGCGGTTCGGACCATGCGGATCGAGCCCGCCATGCGCGACGGTCAACCCGTCGTCGGGCGCGCGACCATCCCGATCAACTGGCGTCTCGGCTAGACCGCGACACCGGGTGAAAGATCAGGCCCCGGCGGGAAACCGCCGGGGCCTTTTCTTTGTCCCGAGAACTTCAGAAATCATTTGATCGCGTGCCTAAGGCCCGGTAGAGAACGCGCCTCGCGATGCGCGGGCCGCCTTAGCTCAGTTGGTTAGAGCGCCGGTTTGTGGAACCGGAGGTCCTCAGTTCAAGCCTGAGAGGCGGTACCATCCGAGAGCGCGCCGGGGCTTGAAGCCCGCCGCCTCGGTGACCATCTGCTGTCAGTCGGCGCCGTCGCCGATCCCCCACATCGACAGGAGAGCGCAGATGAAGATGCGCAAACTGGGTCCCAACGGACCCGAGGTGTCAGCCCTTGGTCTTGGCTGCATGGGCATGAGCGCCTTCTACGGCGGCGCGAACGAGGCCCAGTCCGTTTCCGTCATCCACCGCGCTCTCGACCTGGGGATCACCCTGTTCGACACGGCCGAGATGTACGGTCCCCACACCAACGAGCTGCTGGTCGGCGAGGCGCTGAAGGAGCGGCGCGACCAGGCCTTCATCGCCACCAAGTTCGGCATCAACTACAACGCCGATCGCTCCAAACTGCTGACCGACGGCAGCCCGGCCAATGTCCGAAGCGCCATCGACGGCAGTTTGCAGCGGCTGGGCGTCGATCATATCGATCTCTATTACCTGCACCGGGTCGATCCCGACACGCCGATCGAGGAGACGGTCGGGGCCATGGCCGACCTGGTCACGGCGGGCAAGGTCCGCTTCCTGGGCCTATCCGAAGCGGCGCCGGAAACGCTGCGCAAGGCCCATGCGACCCATCCGATCACCGCGCTCCAGACCGAATATTCGCTGTGGAGTCGCGAGCCGGAGGACGAACTGTTCTCGGTCGTGCGTGAACTGGGCATCGGCTTCGTGCCCTACAGCCCGCTGGGGCGAGGTTTCCTGTCGGGAGACATCACCTCGATCGACGATCTGGCCGCCGACGATTTCCGCCGTAGCAATCCGCGCTTCATGGGCGAGAATTTCCAGAAGAACCTGGATCTGGTCGAGGCGGTCAAGACCATCGCCGCCGACAAGGGCGTCACGGCCGCCCAACTGGCCCTGGCCTGGGTCCTGGCCCAGGGCGAGGATCTGGTGCCGATTCCGGGCACCCGTCGAATCGCCACCCTGGAGCAGAATGCGGCGGCGGCGGACATCGTCCTGACGCCGGAGGATCTGGCGCGGATCGATGCGGTCTTCCCCAAGGGCGCCGCGGTGGGCCATCGTTACGCGGAAGCTGCGCGCGCCGCCCTTAACCGCTAAGCACTACTGCCGTCGCCCAGCGGACATTAAAAGGCCCGGCCGGATCGCTCCGGCCGGGCCTTCGTCATTGAGCGCCGACTATTGAACGCGGGTCCAGGTCTGGGTCTTGCACAGGGGGGCGACGACGCAGCCGCGCAGGCGCAGGCTGTTGTCGTTCGTCATGGTGATGGAGCCGCTATAGGTGCGGCCGTCCGCCGGATTATAGACCGAGCCGTTGCGCCATTCGGTCGGACCGCCGGTGAAGCCGGTCAGCATCGGCAGATTGCGCAGCGGACGATTACGCAGGTCGGCGTTGCGGTTGTGCTCGTCGCGCGCATTGGCGTCGGCGCGGATATGGTTCGAGGTCACCAGGGTCCCGCACAGGGCCTCGCCGCAGCGGGCGATACGCACCTGACCCCCATTGGTCGGGGTCTGCCACAGGCCGGTCGGGTCGGCCGCCAGGGCCGGCGAGGCGAGGGCGGCCGCCAGCGTCGCGGCGGCCAGCATCATCTTGGTCTTCATGGTCGTTTCCTTTTCTCGGGCCGCTTCGACGGCGCGTTGGGAAACAGGTTGGTCCGGGTTTCGGTTCAAAACAAGGCCGAAACTGGCGCCTTATAGCCAATGAAAACTGAACCTTAGGTCAAGTTTCACGGCGTCCGACCAAGGCCGCATTGACGTTGCTTCGAACGAGGCGTCTGATATTCCGCGACTAACGCCTGGGAGGCCCTGATGGGCGAACGGCCGGGACACGATCACGGAAGCCTGATCAAACAGGCGCTCGACAATGGCGCGGGAGCCGCGCGTTCGGCGCTGGCGGCCTCGTGGCGGCGCTCCTTGTCCCTGTACGGGCTCGATCCCGAGGACGGAGGCCGCCCCACGACCCTGACCGAGCAGCAGTTGCGCGAGGCGCGCGAGGCCATGGAGCCGATGACGCGGGCGGCGCAGGGCGTGCTGGATCGGCTTTTCCTCGCCGTCGGCGACACCGGCTGCTGCGTTCTGCTGACCAATGCCGACGGGGTGCCGCTGGAACGGCGGGGCGCGCCGGCGGACGACGAGACCTTTCACCGCTGGGGGCTGTGGCCCGGCGCCGTCTGGTCAGAGGCGGTGGAGGGCACCAACGGCATCGGCACCGCCCTGGTCGAGCACCGGCCCCTGACGATCCATCGGGATCAGCATTTTCATACCCGGAACACGGCGCTGAGCTGTGTCAGCCATCCGATCCACGACCCTCAAGGGCGTCTGGCGGGACTGCTGGACGTCTCGTCCTGTCGAGCGGACGCCACCGCGGGCGTCCTGGGCTTGATCGCGGCGGCGGTCGCGGATGCGGCGCGGGCTATCGAGGCGCAGACCTTCCGTCAGGCCTTTTCCCAGGCGCGGATCGTCCTGGCCGGCGATCCGGTCGAGCGGAATACGGCGGCCCTGCTGGCGGTCGACCGGGACGATCTGGTCATAGGGGCCACCCGCGCGGCGCGCCTGGCCTTGTCGATCACCGACGAACGGATCGCGGCCCAGCTGGCGGCGTCCGAGGTCCTGGGGGCTGGCTCGGTCGAGGCCGACCTGCTGGAGGCGGAGCGGGGGGCCGTGCGTCGCGCCCTGGCGCTGAACGGCGGCAATGTTTCGGCGGCCGCACGAGCCCTGGGCGTCAGTCGCGCCACCCTGCATCGCAAGCTGCACCGCCTGGGCCTGGCCAATCATCCCCACTGACCCCGACTGTCGCAATCCTGCGACAGGTTTGCATCGCATCATGAAACGCCCATCTGGCGCTCCGCTTCGTCCGAGCCGAGCTTCCGGTCCCAACGACGTCGACAATCGACGCCCGAGGAAATCTGCAGGAGCGTATTATGACCAAACCCGAATTCGTCCGCGCGGCGACCCCTAAGTTCAAGGCCCGCTACGACAACTTCATCGGCGGACGCTGGGTCGCGCCGGTCAATGGTCGCTATTTCGAGAACACCTCTCCGGTGAACGGCCGTGTTCTGTGCGAGGTCGCCCGTTCTGACGCGGCCGACGTCGAACTGGCCCTGGACGCCGCCCACGCCGCCAAGGACGCCTGGGGCAAAACCAGCGCGGCCGAACGCGCCGTCATCCTGAACAAGATCGCCGACCGGATCGAAGCCAATCTCCAGGCCGTCGCCGAGGCCGAGACCTGGGACAACGGCAAGCCGGTGCGCGAGACCCTGGCCGCCGACATCCCCCTGGCCGTCGATCATTTCCGCTATTTCGCCGGCTGCATCCGCGCCCAGGAAGGCGGGATTTCGGAACTGGACCACGACACGGTCGCCTATCATTTCCATGAGCCGCTGGGCGTCGTCGGCCAGATCATTCCGTGGAACTTCCCCATACTGATGGCGGCGTGGAAGATCGCCCCGGCCCTGGCGGCGGGCAACTGCATCGTGATGAAGCCGGCCGAACAGACGCCGGCCTCGATCCTGGTCGTGATCGATCTGATCCAGGATCTGCTGCCCGCCGGTGTTCTGAACATCGTCTCGGGCACCGGCGCCGAGGTCGGCGAACCCCTGGCCACCAACCCCCGCATCGCCAAGATCGCCTTCACCGGCTCGACCGCCGTCGGCCAGAAGATCATGGAATATGCGACCAAGAACATCATTCCGGTGACGCTGGAGCTGGGCGGCAAGTCGCCGAACATCTTCTTCAAGGACGTGATGGATGCCGACGACGCCTTCCTCGACAAGGCGCTGGAAGGCTTCGCCATGTTCGCCCTGAACCAGGGCGAGGTCTGCACCTGCCCCAGCCGGGCCCTGATCCACGAAGACATCTACGAGGCCTTCATCGAGAAGGCGATCGCGCGGGTCGAGGCCATCGTCCAGGGCGACCCGCTGGACCCCGCCACCATGGTCGGCGCCCAGGCGTCGAACCAGCAGTTGAACAAGATCCTCAGCTATCTGAAGATCGGCGCGGACGAAGGCGCCGAGGTCCTGACTGGCGGCGACCAGGCCGTGCTGCAGGACGATCTGGCGGGCGGCTATTACGTCAAGCCGACCGTGTTCAAGGGCACGAACGACATGCGGATCTTCCAGGAGGAGATCTTCGGTCCGGTCCTGGCCGTGACCACCTTCAAGACCTTCGAAGAGGCCATGGAGATCGCCAACGACACCGAATACGGCCTGGGCGCCGGGGTCTGGTCGCGCGACATGAACACCGCCTATCGCGCCGGCCGCGCCATCCAGGCCGGGCGGATCTGGACCAACTGCTATCACCAGTATCCGGCCCACGCGGCCTTTGGCGGTTACAAGAAGTCGGGTATCGGGCGTGAAAACCATCGGATGATGCTGGATCACTATCAGCAAACCAAGAATCTTCTGGTCAGCTACAGCCCGAACAAACTCGGCTTCTTCTGATCTAGATCAAGGATGGCGGGTCCCTGATCGGCCATTCTCTGATCGTTCTCTGACGTGCTGTTCCAGAGAACGCGTAACGCGGGCGGGCCGGTGTCCTGCTTTCGGCCCGCCCGTTCCCTCTTTCGTCGAACCTAAGGGACTGGCCATGACCCAGACCATGAAGGCCGCCGTCGTGCGCGAATTCGGCAAGCCGCTGACCATAGAAGAGGTCGCGATCCCTCAGCCCGGTCCGGGCCAGATCCAGGTCAAGATCGAGGCGTCCGGCGTCTGTCACACCGACCTGCACGCGGCCGAGGGCGACTGGCCCGTCAAGCCGAACCCGCCCTTCATTCCGGGCCACGAAGGCGTCGGCTATGTCTCGGCGGTCGGCGCGGGCGTCAAGCTGGTCAAGGAGGGCGACCGCGTCGGCGTGCCCTGGCTCTATTCGTCCTGCGGCCACTGCAAACACTGCCTGGGCGGCTGGGAGACCCTGTGCCACGAACAGGAGAACACCGGCTATTCGGTCAACGGCGGCTTCGCCGAATACGCCATCGCCGATCCCAACTATGTCGGCCATCTGCCGGACAACGTCAGCTTCACCGACATCGCCCCGATCCTGTGCGCCGGGGTCACGGTCTACAAGGGGCTGAAGATGACCGACACCAAGGCGGGCGACTGGGTGGTGATCTCGGGCATCGGCGGCCTGGGCCATGTCGCGGTCCAGTACGCCAGGGCCATGGGCCTGAACGTCGCCGCCGTGGACGTGGACGACGCCAAGCTGGACCTGGCCCGCCGCCTGGGGGCGACCGTGACGGTAAACGCCAAGACGTCCAACGATCCCGCCGCCGAGATCAAGGCCCAGACCGACGGCGGCGCCCAGGGCGTGCTGGTCACGGCGGTCTCGCCCAAGGCGTTCGAACAGGCGATCAACATGACCGCGCGCGGGGCGACCGTGGCCCTGAACGGCCTGCCGCCCGGCGACTTCCCGATCTCGATCTTCGACATGGTGCTGAACGGCACGACCGTGCGCGGCTCCATCGTCGGCACCCGTCTGGACCTGCAGGAGGCGCTTCAGTTCGCCGCCGACGAGAAGGTCAAGGCGACGGTCTCGGTCGAACCGCTGGAGAACATCAACGACATCTTCCAGCGGATGCACAGGGGCCAGATCGAGGGCCGGATCGTGATGACGATCTGAGGTTCCGACGGCCGGCGTCGTCTCGGTCGAGCGCGGCGCCGGCGGGGAATTGCACTGCAAAAGAAAACCAGTGCAATCAGTGCAATCTCTAAACAATAGATTGTTTTAAAAGGACAAAAATCTGTCTGGAATTGCACTGTGCAATCAGGGTGCAATTTCAAGCCGGCTCAAGGGCGCGACGGATAGCGATGTCAAAGACCTGAGACGATCATAATCCCATTTGGGATCGTGCTGGGTTGGCGGCTTGAAACATTTTCAAGCCTCTGATCCGTATACGGTTTTTCTCCAGAATTAGGAGGGCTGAGGAGGCCCGTCCTTGCGTCAGGCGGGCGACCGCGCGGTTCGCCCCTCCTTTTGCGGCCTCACCCCCAGCAACAGGCCCAGCCATCCGATCCGGCGCGCGATCTCGTAGGCGAGGAGGCAGCCCAAGGCGGTGATCAGGATCACCAACCCGGCCTCCACGCCCAACGGCAGGTGGAGCGTGGCCAGATTATAGGCCGCCACGACCGTCACGGTCTGGTGCACTATATAGAAGGGGAAGACGCCAACCGAGAGATAGCGCAGAGCCGGGCCGCCCCGGTTCAGCCATCGTGCGCCGAAGCCCAGGATGGCGGCGATGAAGCCCGCCTGATCCAGCGCATAGACGATCCGCATCGCCTGCCTGAGCGGCTCGGCCGGATTGACGTCGCCGCGATAGACCCAGGCATAGGTCGCCCAGGCCACCCAGCTGCACAGGGCGATGATCAGGGCCGGCCAACGCAGCCGCATCAGGGTCTGACGCGCCTCTTCGGAC
This sequence comes from Brevundimonas sp., assembly GCF_013912065.1. Classification (GTDB taxonomy): domain Bacteria; phylum Pseudomonadota; class Alphaproteobacteria; order Caulobacterales; family Caulobacteraceae; genus Brevundimonas. Next base: position 51,033 of record NZ_JACESA010000005.1, on the reverse strand, counting down.
CGGGCGATCAGATAGCCGAACAGAAAGGCGCCGAAGCTGAGGGCGTGGTTGTACCAGTCGTCGGTCAGGGCGTGGGTGATCTCGAACCGGGGCGCCAGGAACCAGCGGATCAGGATCAGATAAAGGACCGGCCACACCACCAGACCCCATCCCCGAAAGACCCGATCCCCCGCCGCCTGAAGGGCGCGCCGGGCGGCCGGAAAAGCGATCATCACCGTCAGCAACAGACTGTAGGGCAGCAGATAGGCGATGAACCACAGGTGGTTCCACGTCGGCGTTGTCAGGCAACCGTCGGCGTCGCACCAGTGGCCGGTCGAGGTGACGTACCGCACCCAGAAGTCCTTGAGCACCGGTCCATGCGCGGGGTCGGCGATCCCCAGGCCCTTGGCCGCTTCGAGGATTTCGTAATAGCTCTGGGGCGGCACGATGACGAACATGCCGAACAGCAGCGGCGGCAAGAGGCGCAGGGCGCGCGATCCGGCCAGCGCCCATCCGCTTTGCCCGCGCGCGGCGAACCCGTCCGCCAGAAACCGGGTCGCACAGCCCGAAACGAGGAACAGCAGGGTCAGCCGCCATGGGTTCGTCAGCAGCATGATCGGCTCAAGCGCCTCGACCGGACGTGGACTGTTCACATGGTAATCCCAAGGCACGTAGAACATGCCGACGTGATAGAGGATCAGCAGCATGAAGGCGCCGACGCGAATCCAGTCCAGATCGTATCGTCGGCCTGTCATCGCGGACGGCGACACGAGCGGGGGCGGAACAGACATGCGAGAACTCCATGGCGAATGATGCAGGCCCCGTCCTCGCGGAACGACGGGTCGGGCGGCAATCGTCTGGGGCCGTGCGGTCGTCTGGCGGGGACGGCGCCGGGGTCGCCGGGACGAACGGCGCGCGTGTCGTGACGAGCGGATGGGCGCGGATCACGCGACGCCTGAACGGCCGCGATCTGTGGCGGTGCGCCCTGGCGGCCCTGGCCTTTGCGCTGATCAACACGCCGGTCAATATCCTGACGGCCCAGGCGGACAATCCGGATGTGGCCGCCTGGAAGCCCATGCTCTGGGAGGTGTCGAGCACAATCACCCTGATGGCGTCGATCTGGATTCCCTGGCTGGCGGCCAGCCTGGCGCCGCCGGACGAGGCGGCAAGCGAGGGATGGCGGCCCAAGGCGCGGTTCGCCGGGATTCATCTGGCGGCGCTTCTGACCTTTTCGGCCCTGCACGTCAGCGGTTTCGTGGCGTTGAGGAAGCTGGGTTATGCCGTCATGGATGCGGGCGCCTATGAGTTCGGCGATCGGTTCGGCTATGAGCTGCGCAAGGACCTGGTGACCTATGTCCTGCTGGTCGGGGGCTTTCTGCTGACCGCCTATCTGCGGCGGCGACGCGACGAACCGGTGCGGCCGGTCAGTTTCGACATCCGCGACGGCGCCCGCATCATCCGCGCGCCCCTGGCTGACATCCTGGCCGTCAGTTCGGCGGGGAACTATGTCGAGTTCGTGCTGGCGGATGGGCGGCGTCCGCTGATGCGTGCGACCCTGGCGGCGGTGGAGGCCGAACTGTCGCGGTTCGGCTTCGTGCGGGTTCATCGCTCGTGGCTGGTCAATTCAGAGCGTGTCACCGGCCTGCAACCCGACGGCTCCAGCGACTGGACCGTGGAACTGGGGGCGGTCAATGCGCCCCTGTCCCGCCGCTATCCCGCCGCCCTGGCGACGCTGCGCGGCTAGCCGATCAAGGCCAGCCACTCGCCTTCGGTCAGGACCTGGACGCCGTGTTTCTCGGCCTCCTTCAGTTTGGAGCCCGCGCCGGGGCCGGCGACGAGGTAGTCGGTCTTCTTGGAGACGGAGCCCGAGACCTTGGCGCCCAGGCTTTCGGCGCGGGCCTTGGCTTCGTCGCGGGTGAAGCGTTCGAGGGCGCCGGTGAAGACGACGGTCTTGCCCGCGACGGGGGTGTCGGACTTGGGCCGTTCGGCGTCGAGAATTTCGGTCAGTTCCGCCTCGAGCGCGGCGACGACTTCCAGATTGTGCGGCTCGTGGAAGAAGTGGGCCAGGGCCAGGGCGGCGACGGGGCCGACGCCGGTGACGCCGGCGATCTGGTTCAGCATTTCCGACGGACCTTCCTCGCGCGCCACACGGGCCAGCTCGACCAGGCCGGACCAGTCCTGAACCATCGTCGCCAGAGACCGGCGAGCGGGGGCGGCCATGCCGGGGAAGGCCTGGCTGATCTTTATGTCCATCGTCGCCTCGGGCCAGGGATCGGCGGCGGGGGGCGCAGCCTCGGCCATCAGGGTCAGGACACGGGGCGATATGGCGTGGGCGGCGGCGAGAGCGGTCCAGGCGTCGGACGGCACGCCCGAGGCGGCCTGGAGACAGGCGGCCTTCAGCGCGGGCCAGGTTTCGAAGGCGCGGGCCAGGACGATGGAGGTCTGTTCGCCGATGTCGCGGATCCCCAGGCCGAACAGGAACCGGTCCAGGGAGATGACGCGGCGGGCGTCGATGCCGGCGACCAGGTTGCGGATACTGGTCTCGCCATATCCGTCTTCGCGTTCCAGTTCGGACAGGCGCGCCTCGTCGCGGGCCAGGCGGAAGATATCCGCCGGCTCCTTGATCCAGCCGCGCGCGTGGAAGGCGACCAGCTGTTTCTCGCCCAGGCCCTCGATGTCGAAGGCGCGGCGGCCGACGAAATGCTTCAGCCGTTCGACGATCTGGGCGTCGCAGATCAGGCCGCCGGTGCAGCGGCGCTTGACCTCGTCGCCCTCGCGCACGGCCTCGGACCCGCAGACGGGGCATTTGTCGGGGAAGACGAAGGGGACGGCGTCGGCGGGACGCAGTTCGGGGACCACGCCCAGGATCTGGGGAATGACGTCGCCGGCGCGTTGCAGCGTGACTGTGTCGCCGATCCGCACGTCCAGCCGCGCGATCTCGTCTTCATTATGCAGGGTGGCGTTGCGGACCACGACGCCGCCGACCGTGACCGGGTGCAGGCGTGCGACCGGGGTCAGGGAGCCGGTGCGGCCGACCTGGATGTCGATGTCTTCCAGGATGGTCGTCGCCTGTTGGGCGGGGAATTTATGGGCGACGGCCCAGCGGGGGCTTCTGGCGACGAAGCCGAGGCGGCGTTGCCAGTCGATGCGGTCGACCTTGTAGACCACGCCGTCGATGTCATAGCCCAGGGTCGCCCGGTCGCGTTCCAGTTCGCGATAGACGGCGATCAGGCCTTCGGCGCCCTCGACCCGGCGCGAGCGGTCGTTGACGGGGAAACCCCAGGCCTTCAGCTTTTGCAGGGCCTCCCACTGGGTCTCGGCGAAGTCGCTGGAATGTTCGCCCCAGGCGTAGGCGAAGAAGTGCAGGGGCCGTTTGGCCGTGATCCGCGCATCCTTCTGACGCAGGGAGCCGGCGGCGAAGTTTCGGGGATTGGCGTAGGTGCGGCGGCCCTCGGCCTCGGCGGCGGCGTTGAAGGCGGCGAAGGCGTCGTTGGGGGCGTAGACCTCGCCCCGCACCTCGATCCGGTCGGGCCAGTCGGCGCCGGCCAGGGTCTGTTTCACATCGGTGATCGTCTTCAGATTGGCGGTGACGTCCTCGCCGGTGCGGCCATCGCCGCGGGTGGCGCCGACGGTCAGTTCGCCGTTCACATAGAGGAGATTGGCGGACAGGCCGTCGATCTTGGGTTCGGCGACGAAGGCGATGGGCTCGTCGGCGGGCAGCTTGAGGAACTTGGCGATCCGGGCTGTGAAGTCGCGCACCTCGCCCTCGTCGAAGGCGTTGTCCAGCGACAGCATGGGCACGCCGTGGCGAACCTCGGCGAACTGGCTGGAGGCGACGGCGCCGACCTTGTTCGACGGCGAGTCCGGGCGGACCAGGTCGGGGAAGGCGGTCTCGATCTCCAGGTTCCGGGCGCGCAGGGCGTCGTAATCGGCGTCTGAAATCTCCGGCGCCGCCTCGGCGTAGAGGGCGTCGTGGCGGGCCATTTCGGTCGCCAGCCAGGCCAGGGCCTGGGCCGCGGTTTCGGGCGTCAGGTCTTCGACGGCGGGGAGGGGGGGAATCGCGCTGGACATGTCGCCCCCTCATTACCACTGGTCCGGGCGAGGGCGGAGAGGGGTCGCATCGACGGGCTGACGGCGGTCGAACCACAGGCTAGTCTGGCCGCCGCTTCCGGAGTCGCCTATGCCGCACCTCGCCGTCCGATCCCTTATGCTTCATGGCGCTGTCGTCGCCGTGTCCCTCGTCCTGGCAGGCTGCGTCCAGCCGATGCCGTCGCCTCCGCCGGCAGCCGTTCCGTCCGCCGCCTATGATCAGTTGCTGGACGACGTCCGGATCCTCTCGGCCGACGACATGGAGGGACGTAGCACCGGAAGTCCGGGCGGGGAGCGGGCGCGGGCCTATATCGTCGGTCGGCTCGAGGCCCTGGGCGTGGCGCCTGCGCCGTTCGGCCGGCTGCAGCCGTTCGAGGCGACCGGGCGGTCGCCGGAGGGGCCGACGACCTTCCGCGGCGCCAACATCCTGGGTCTGATCCCCGGAACGCGCGTGGCGGACCGTTATATAGTGGTCAGCGCCCATTATGATCACGTCGGAACGCGCGACGGTCAGATCTACAACGGCGCCGACGACAACGCCTCGGGCGTGGCGACCATGCTGGAACTGGCCCGGCGGCTGAAGGCCCAGGCGCCGGAGCACAGCGTGCTGCTGGTCGCTTTCGACGGCGAGGAGCGCGGCCTGCTGGGCGCGCGCGAATTCGTCAAGGCGCCGCCCATGCCCCTGTCGGCCATCACCCTGAACCTGAATTTCGACATGACGGCGCGGGCCGAGACCGACGGCCGTCTGTGGGTCACGGGGACCTATCAGCATCCGCAGTTCCGGCCGATCCTGGAGCCCGTACCCGCCGTCGGCCCGGTCAGCTTCGCCTTCGGCAAGGATACGCCCCAGGACATGGGCCCGGACAACTGGGTCTCGGCCTCGGATCACGGCGCCTTTCACGAGGCCGGCGTGCCCTTCCTCTATATGGGCGTCGACTATCATCCGGATTATCACCGCCCCAGCGACGACTTCGACCGGATCAAGCCGGAGGTCTTCATATCCGCGACGGAACTGGCCATCGCCGGCTTCCACGCCCTGGACCGGACGCTGGATCGCTGATGCGCCGGTTTCTGATCCCGGCCCTGATCTGTCTGGCCGCCCTGGCCGCGTGTGAACGACGCGAGGCATCGAAGGGGCCGGCTCCGTCCCAGACGCAGCCTGCCGCCGAGGCCCGCTTCCGTCATCGGCTGAGCGGCGACGTTTCCGGGGACTATCGACCGGTCGCCGAAACCTCCGGGGCCTGGCGGGTCGAAAGCCTGTTTATCGGTCAGGCCGAGGCGTTCGACGCCTGGGAGGCTGGACGCCGCGACGCCGCACCGTTGATCCTCGTCGTGTCGGGACCGGAGGGCCGGATTCAGCTGACGCCGCGCGCCTATGACCTGACCGACGACAGCCTGCATCTGGTCGCCGGGCCGGCCACGGGGAGTTCCGAGAGCGAGGACGCGACGCTGGACGCCCGCATCGACCAGGGCGCCCTGGCCACCGCTCGCCGCAATCTCGGGGATCGGACGCCGGTGATCACCGGCGCCGTGACCGTGAGGGGCGAGCGTATCCCCTTCAGCCTGGGCTGGTGGAACGGCGACTGATCAGCCCAGGGCCCGTGCGGCCAGCCACGCCGCCCCCGCCACGATCACCCACAGGACCGCCCCCAGTCCGACGCTCGCCAGCACCGACCGACGGCCGGACCATCGGGGTTCGGCCGGTGTCTTCTCGATCAGCCGCAGGGCGGGATGGCGGCGCGTTTTGCGGTCATTAGAGGTCACTATGCAACCTATGATAGGTGAAGCTCCTGGTCAACCGCGTTCAAAACCGCATTCACACCGGCCTGCGCCTTTGGGTTGATTATTTTACAACCTTAACAGATAGTCCGCCTTGTCGGGGGGCGAGACATGACGACTGTGGCGGCTGTGCTGCATCGCACGGGCAGTGACGGGCAGGCTCAGGCGGCGTCGATCACGGGCGGGCTTATTCGGTTTATGGACGTGGTCGTCGCGCTCGGCGGCCTGATCTTCTTCTTTCCAACCCTTCTCATGATCGCCGTGGCGGTGAAGCTTCAGGACGGTGGGCCGTCTCTGTTTCGCCATGAAAGGGTCGGGAGGGGCGGGCGACCGTTCGCCTGTCTGAAATTCAGATCCATGACCGTCGACGCCCAGGCCCGATTGCCGGAACTGATCGATCAAGAGTGGATCGAGCGGCGCAAGCTGCGTCAGGATCCGCGCGTGACCCGTCTCGGACGTTTCCTTCGCCTCTCCAGTCTCGATGAACTGCCGCAGCTCATAAATGTCCTGAAGGGCGACATGTCGCTGGTCGGGCCGCGCCCGATCGTCGAGGACGAGATCGCGCTCTACGGCCGTCATTTCGCCGCATATCGCGCCGTTCGGCCGGGGCTGACCGGGCTCTGGCAGGTGTCGGGACGGAACGACATCCCCTATCCGCGCCGCGTCGCCATGGACGTCTGGCTGGTGCGAAACCTGACCGTCCGGACCTATCTGGTTCTGCTGGCGCGGACAGTTCCAGCCGTCCTGACACGGGAAGGCGTCCACTAGGGCGGATGTCGAGATAGTCAGATGACAGACGAAACGTTGCGCAACGGAAACGTTAGCTACGTAAAAGCTCCGCCTAACCTTCATGTCCAGGCGCATGCACCGTCACACGGCTTCCCTAATGAATGCAGCCGGGCAGGAGGGACGATCACGTCTTAGCGGCCGGGCATGGGCTCGGGCGTCCCCTGTCGTAGCTCTTTGACCAGACATGGTGGACTGATGATGACCGGCCTTCAGATCAAGACCCTTCTCGTGACGGCGGCCAGCGCCCTCGCGCTCGCCGCCTGCGGCTCCGCCGAGGTGGCTTCTCCCGGCGAGGGCGATTTCGGCGGCACCACGCCGACGACGCCGACCACGCCCACCACGCCCACGCCCGGCACCCCCGCCACGGATTGCCCGACGGGTCTGTCGAACGTAGGCACCATCGCCAACAACACCCTGCGCGTCTGCCAGCTGCCGCAACAGGTTCTGGGCAACCTGACCCTGGCCGTTCGCGCCGGCACCATCTACTCGATCAGCGGCCGTACCGAAGTCGGCACCGACCGCGGCATCGATCCGGCCTCGACGACCGGGACGCAGGGCATCCTGACCGTCGAGCCGGGCGTCAAGATCTTCGCCTCGAGCGGCGGCGACTATCTGCTGGTTAACCGTGGCTCGCAAATCTACGCCGAAGGCACGGCGACCAACCCGATCATCTTCACCAGCCGTCAGGACGTCGAAGGCACGACCACGCTGAACTCGCAAGGTCAGTGGGGCGGGATCGTCCTCGCGGGCCGCGCGCCCCAGGCCAACTGCCAGCTGACCGCCCCGGTCACCTGCACCGGCCAGGTCGAAGGCACCAACGCCTTCTTCGGCGGCAATACGGCGACCGACAACTCCGGCCGCATCCGCTATGTCCAGATCAAATACTCAGGCTTTGAAATCTCGACCGGCAACGAGCTTCAGGCCCTGACCCTGGCCGGCGTCGGCTCGGGCACGACCCTGGAATATATCCAGTCGTACAACAGCTCGGACGACGGCATCGAAATCTTCGGCGGCAACGCCAACCTGAAGTACATCGTCATCAACGGCGCCGACGACGACGGCCTGGACACCGACACCGGCTGGCGCGGCGGCGCCCAGTTCGGCATCGTGACCCAGCGCGCTCCGAACGCCACCAGCCGTTCGGCCGGCTTCGAGTTCTCGTCCGCTCCGGCCGGGACCCCCTATGCCACGCGCTACCTGTCGCAGCCGAAGATCGCCAACTGGACCCTGGTCGGCCGTAACTCGCCGACCGACGCCCACACGGTCATGCACTTCGACACCGGCACCAACCCGAACCTGATCAACATCGTCGCCACCGCGACAGCGGGTTCGCTCGCCGGCTGCTTCGACATCGCCGACGCCGACACGCAGACGAGCTTCGACAGCGGTTCGACGCCGTCGCTGCGTTCGATCTTCATGTCCTGCGCGATCTCCTACCGTCCTGCCAACGTCGCTCGCTCGACGGCGGTGTTCACCAATGCCCGCAACACCAATGTCACGGCGGCGGGAACCTCGACCCTGACCGCTCCGGCCACGGGCACGACGATCACCAACCAGAACCTGGCCTTCATCAACGGCGCGAACGAAAACGCCGTGACCCCGGTCAACGCGAACTCGGTCTATTCGTTCTTCACCAACACCACCTACATCGGCGCCGTCCAGAATGCGTCCGACACCTGGTGGCAGGGCTGGACCTGCGGCCTGACCGCCGGCTCCACCTGCTGACGATGACTGCGCCGGCGGCGACCATGAGGTCGCCGCCGGTTCTTCGCGTTTCCTGACCCCTTCAAGGCGCAGACCATGAATAGACTTACTCTGACCCTGAGCGGGGTCCTTCTCGCCAGCAGCGCGCTGATTGCGCCGAACCTGGCGTTCGCCCAGACCGCGCCGACGGCGCAAACCCCGGCCGAACAGGTCGAGGAACAGCCTGCGGACGTCGGCGAAATCGTCGTCTTGGGCCGCTATATTCCCGAACCCAACCGCGAGAGCTCCGAGGTCGCGGCCTTCCTGACCTCCGAGGATCTGGAGCGCACCGGCGACAGCAACGCCGCCGCCGCCCTGACCCGCGTCACCGGCCTGTCGATCGTCGAAGGACGGTTCATCTATGTTCGCGGCTTGGGCGAGCGCTATTCCTCGGCCCTTCTGAACGGCTCGCCCCTGCCCAGCCCCGAGCCGCTGCAGCGCGTCGTTCCCCTGGACCTCTTCCCCTCCAGCATCCTGGAAGGCGTGACGGTTCAGAAGACCTATTCGGCCGATTTCCCCGGCGAATTCGGCGGCGGCGTGATCGATCTGCACACGATCGACGCTCCGAACCAGCCCTTCTTCAACATGAAGCTTTCGCTGGGCGGCAACACCGAGTCGACCGGCAAGGAAAGCCTGATCTATTACGGATCGCGCACCGACTTCACCGGTTTCGACGACGACACGCGCGAAGTTCCGGGCGCAGTCCGCATCGCCTTTGACCAAGGCAAGCAGATCAACAGCGCCAACTTCACTGCGGACCAACTCCAGACCATGGGTCAGTCTCTGGTCAATGCGCCGTTGCGCCTGCTGCAGAGTGAAAAGACCCCGATCGACGGTGGTCTGGAACTGGCCGGCGGCTTCTCGCAGGACACGGGGTTCGGCACCCTGGGCCTGGTCGCGGTCGCGGGCTATGACAACAGCTGGCGCGCCCGTCGCGGCGTCCAGGAAGAAGGTCAGTTCCAGGGCGACGTCCTGGTGCCCGTCTCCACCTACGACGTGGAATCGAACCAGAACGACATCCGCCTGAACTTCCTCGGCGGTCTGTCGCTGTCGAACGCCGACCATGAGGTCAAGTGGACCAACTTCTACGTCCGCAACACCACCAAGCGGGCCCGGACGGTCGCGGGGCCTGACTTCGACGCCGGCGGCAGCGTGATCCGCAACGACTACACCGAATGGTACGTGCGCCAACTGTTCAGCAGCCAGCTGGCCGGCGAACATCAGTTCATGGACGGTGCGCTCGAAATCGACTGGCGAGCCGCCTATGCCAAGACCTCGCGTGACGCGCCGTATGAATCGCGCTTCCAGTATGGCGTGGATGCGGACGGCGAATATATCCACAACGTCCAGGGCAATCTGATCTCGTTCAGCGAACTGGACGACGACATCGTCTCCGGCGGCCTGGACGTGGCCTACACCCTGCCGCTCTCGTCGGCCCGGGAAGCCATCATCAGCGCCGGCGTGGCTTCGTTCGACAACAACCGCGATGCTTCGCGCCACGACCTGCAGTTCGAGGCCGTCAACGGCCTGACGGACAGCCAGCGTCATTCGCGCATCGACTATCTGTTCTCGGATTACAACATCAATCCGACGACGCTTCAGTTGCGCGAGATCGCCGGCACCAACGGCGCCAACGCCTATGACGCCGAGCTTCAGGTCAACGCCGCATACGCCATGGTCGATGCGGAAATCATCCCGCTGGTTCGCACCACGGTCGGCGTTCGTTTCGAAGACGGTCAACAGAGCGTCACGCCGCGCGACCTGTTCGGCGGCGCCGCACCTTACGAGGCGACCGAGATCGACGAACAGTACTGGCTGCCGTCGTTCACGGCGACCTGGAACTTCGCCGAGGATCAGCAACTGCGGTTCGGCGCATCCAAGACAATCGGTCGTCCCCAGTTCCGTGAACTGGCCCCTCAGGCCTATACGGATCCGGAAAGCGACCGCATCTTCATCGGCAACCCCTATCTGGTCGACACCGAACTGCTGAACCTCGACGCGCGGTACGAATGGTACTTCGCTCGCCAGCAGTTCATCACCGCCGGCGTCTTCTACAAGGACCTGGACAAGCCGGTGGAAGCCGTCATCGTCGATGTCGGCAACCAGCGTCAGCAATCCTTCCTGAACGCGCCCAAGGCCACCATCATGGGCGCCGAGGTCGAGGTGAAGAAGTATTTCGAGTTCCCCGACCAGAGCATGTCCTTCATCTCCAACAAGCGTTGGCTGGTGCAGGCCAACTACACCTACTCGGACTCCGAGGTCGAAGTCGGCGATGACGACACCGTCCTGACGCTGGGCGGCGCCGGTACGCCGGAACAGGCGTCCTTCTTCATCCAGGACGGCAGCCGTCTGCAAGGCCAGTCCGAGCATGTCGCCAACCTGCAACTGGGCTGGGAAGACGACACGGCCCGGTCGCAAGCGACGATCATCGTCAACTATGTGAGCGACCGCATCACGGCGCGCGGGGCCGGCAACGGCTCCAGCCGCGAACCCGATTTCATCCAGGAACCGGGTGTCTTCCTCGACTTCGTCTATCGGAAGGACTTCACCGTCATGAACCGCGACATGGGCATGGCCCTGGAACTGCGGAACCTGCTCGGCACCGACTTCGACGAGTATCAGGAACTGGGCAACAAGATCCGCGTCAACAACTATGACCTGGGTCAGAGCGCCTCGATCAGCCTGACCGCCCGCTTCTGATTTCAGAAACAGGCGACGACTTCGCGACCGGGCGGCCCTTGGCCTCCCGGTCGTTTTCGTTCTAGATAAATGATCCGCATAGCGCGCAAGTGTCACAACATGTTCTTCATGTCTTCACACATCCGTGCGGCCCGCATACGGACGGTTCGTCTAGATCGCGCAATGGCCGTCGGGGCCGGGACGGGCATGGCGTCGTGATCGCTGCATTCCGCAATTTCAGCCTGCCGGCTTCGGCCCAGGCGATACGACGCCTCCCTCTGCGCCGGATCCTCGAAGGGGTCCTGGTTCTGTTGCTGCTGGTGCAGGCGGGTCGGCTGGTCTGGCTGTTCGCCGGGCCTCGGCCCCAGACTGAGGCGGTCGCCGTCGCGACGCCGACAGGCCCTGTGGACCTGAGCATTCTATCGCGTTTCGACGCCTTCTTCCGTACGGGCGCGCCCGGCGCCCTGGCCGGAGCCTCCGGCGCGGAAGCCAGTCAGATGCGTTTGTTCGGCGTCCGCGCGGGCGGCGTGGGCGGCGGGTCCGCCATCATAGGCCTGCCGGACGGACGCCAGATCTCGGTCGGCGTCGGCGAGGAGGTCGAGCCCGGCCTGATCCTGCAGAGCGTCGGACCCGACTTCGTCACCCTGGCCCGAGACCAGTCGCTGAGCCGTCTGGAGTTCGCGGACGCGCCGGCCGGCGCCGCAGCGCCCCCGCCGCCGCCTTCGACGCCCCAGGTCGTCACCCCGTCGCCGACCACCGCCACGGGCCAGGGCGCCGTAGTCGATCCGCAAAGACTGATGGCCCAGGCCTCGCTGCGTCCGCGCCTCCAGGGCCTGGGCGTCAACGGTTTCACCGTCTCCTCGGCGGGCAATGCGTCGGAGCTGCGCAGCGCCGGTCTGCAGGCCGGCGACGTCATTCTGTCGGTCAACGGCGTGGCGCTGAACAGCCCGCAAGCGATCGGCGCCCTGCGCGGCCAGCTGGCCAGCGCCCCGTCCGCCGAAATCCAGTATGAACGCGCGGGCGAGACGCGCACCACCACGATAAGGACGCGCCCATGACCGCCTCTCCGCGCCACCGCCTGCTGCGTTCCGGCGTCGGGGCCCTCGCCGCCGTCCTGGCCCTGCAGGGGCCGTTGTCCGCCGCACCGGTTCTGGCCCAGGAAGCCCGCCAGACCCTGAACGTCCAGGGCGCCGATATTCGCGCCTTCATCCAGGACGTGGCCCGGACCACCGGCCGCACCTTCATCGTCGATCCGGCCGTGACCGGCACGGTGACGGTGACCAGCGACCGGCCGCTGGGCCGCGCCCAGCTGTTCGAGGTCTTCCTGTCGACCCTGCGCGCCAATGGCCTGGTGGTGACGCCGACCCAGTCGGGCGCCTATCGCATCAGCCCGGCCCAGGGCGCCGCCCAGGGCCCATCGACCGTCGGCGTCGAACGGTTCTCGACCGAAGTCTTCCAGCTGCGCAACATCGAGGCCGCCTCGGCCGCCGAGACCATCCGCCCCCTGGTCGGCGCCCAGGGCCAGGTTCTGGCCAATCCCGGCGCCAACAGCGTGGTCGTCGCGGATTTCGCCGACAATCTGGCCCGTATTCGCGCCTTGATCGCCCGTATCGACGTCGATCGCTCGAGCTACGAGGTCGTGGCCCTGGAAAACGCCTCGGCGCGCGAGATCGCCGGTGTGCTGCAACAGGTCATGGCGACGCCGGGCGGCGGCGGGCAGGGGATGGTCACCGTCACGCCGGTCGAGAGCTCCAACTCCATCGTCCTGCGCGGCGACGGCCAGGCCCTGGCCCGCGTGCGGGGGCTGATCCACGATCTGGACGGCCGTTCGCGGGCGAACCAGGACGTCAATGTCGTCTTCCTGGAACACGCCAACGCCGAACAGCTGCTGCCGGTGCTGCAACAGGTGGTGGGCCAGCCGGTCACGACCTCGACGAACGCGAGCCAATCCTTGCGGACCGCCCAGACCGGTTCGACGGCCGGTGCGTCCAGCGGCCTGTCGCGCACCGCCTCGAGCCTGGGCGGCGGAGACACGGACGGCGGCGCCATAGGGTCGTCCACCGTCACCGCCACCGGACAGCGCGCCACCATCGCCCGCTTCCCCGGCGCCAACGCCCTGGTCATCGCCGGCCCGGCCGACATGCAGCGGACCCTGGCCGATGTCATCCGTCGGCTGGACGTGCGCCGCCAGCAGGTGTTGATCGAGGCCATCGTCGTCGAACTGAGCGACAACGCCGTGCGCGAACTGGGGGTCCAGTGGCTTTACGGCGGCGAGAACGGCGTGGGCCTGACCAATTATACCAACAGTGCGACGCCTCTGGTGAATATCGCCGGCGGCGCCTATGCGGGGCAGCTGGACGAGGACGACCCGCTGCGCGAACAGTTGCAGAACCTGGCCTTGAACAGCCTGGTGGGCGCCAACGGCTTTGTCGGCGGCGGCGGGTTCGAGGTCGGCGACGGCCTGTTCGGCTTCATCATCAATGCGGCCAAGACCGACGCGGGGTCCAACCTGCTCCAGACGCCGTCGATCATGACGCTGGACAACGAAGAGGCCACCTTCCTGGTCGGACAGGAGGTGCCGATCACCACGGGCCAGACCCTACTGGACGGCAATTCCAACCCGTTCACCACGACAGACCGCAAGGACATCGGCGTGCGGCTGACGGTCAAGCCCCAGATCAACGCCGGGGGCTCCATCACCCTGACGCTGCGCCAGGAGGTTTCGGCCATCAACGGCGGGCTGACCAGCAGCGCCACGGACCTGGTGCTGGACAAGCGGGAGCTGCAGACGACCCTGGTGGTCGACGACGGCGACATCGCGGTCGCCGGGGGGTTGCTGGACCAGAACGACATCATCCAGACGGACAAGATCCCCGGCCTGGGCGACATCCCCGGCGTCGGCGCCCTGTTCCGCTCGAACAGCCGCCAGCGCGGCCGCACCAATCTGATGGTCTTCCTGCGTCCCACCATCATCCGCACCCGCGAAGAGGCCCAGGGCCTGGCCGCCGACCGCTGGGGCTATATGCGCGACCAGCAGCAGGCGGTGCAGCCGGATCGCGAACCCAGTCTGGACGCCCTGGTGCGCGACTACATGCGGACCCAGGCGCCGGCCGCCCCGGCGACGGGCCAACCCCTGGTGATCGCGCCGACCGGCGTCACGGCGCCCGTGGCCCCGGTCGAGACCGCGCCCCTGCCGCCGACCGGAAACTGATCCGATGATCACCCTGGTCAGTCCCAGCCTGCCCTATGGATTCGCCAAACGACACGGCGTCCTGCTGCTGGACGCGGGCGATGTGGCGCGGGTGGGATTGCGCGAGGGGGCGGACCCCAGGGCCCTGATCGAGGCGCGTCGGGTGCTGGGTCGGCCCCTGGTCGTCGAGCCGCTGGGTCAGGCCGCCTTCGACCGGCAATTGTCCGAAATCTACGCCGGGGATCATCTGGCGGCGACCGATGGCGACGATCTGGACATGCCGGCCGGTCTGGACAGTCTGATCGACGACATTCCGGCGGCGGCGGACCTGCTGGACACGGCCGACGATGCTCCGGTCATCCGCCTGATCAACGGGATCATCGCCGAGGCGGTGCGGACCGGCGCGTCCGACATCCACCTGGAAACCTATGAGAGCGCGCTGCTGGTGCGGATGCGGATCGACGGGGTGCTGCGCGAGGCCCTGAGCCTGAACCCGCGCATCGCCCCGCTGCTGGTGTCGCGGATCAAGGTCATGGCCCGGCTCGACATCGCCGAGAAGCGGGTGCCGCAGGATGGGCGCATCCCCCTGGCCCTGGGCGGCAAGACGCTGGACGTGCGGGTCTCGACCCTGCCGTCGCGCGGCGGCGAGCGGGTGGTGCTGCGGATCCTCGACAAGGATCAGGCCGGTCTGACGCTGGATCGGCTGGGCATGGCGCCGGACGCCCTGGCGGCCTTCCGCGCGGCCCTGGCCGAGCCGAACGGCATCATTCTGGTCACCGGCCCGACCGGCTCGGGCAAGACCACCAGCCTCTATGCCGGCCTGTCTCTGCTGAACGACCAGACCCGCAATATTCTGACCGTCGAGGATCCGGTCGAATACGCCATCGACGGCGTGGGCCAGACCCAGGTCAACACCAAGGTCGGCATGACCTTCGCCGCCGGTCTGCGCGCCATTCTGCGCCAGGACCCGGACGTGGTGATGGTGGGCGAAATCCGCGACGTCGAGACGGCCGGGGTCGCGGTTCAGGCCGCCTTGACCGGCCACCTGGTCCTGTCCACGGTCCACACCAATGACGCGGCGGGGGCGGTGACCCGGCTGCGCGACATGGGGGTGGAGCCCTTCCTTCTGGCCTCGACCCTGCGGCTGATCGTGGCCCAGCGGCTGGTGCGCCGTCTGTGCGAACATTGCCGCACGCCCGAGATCGCCGACAAGCCGACCGCCAAACTGATCGGGGCCAAGGCGGGCATCCGGGTCTGGCGTCCGCACGGCTGCGCCCATTGCGGCAATACGGGCTATGTGGGGCGGGTGGGTCTGTACGAGGTGCTGAAGATCGACGACCGCGTGCGCCGGCTGATCGCGGCCGAGGCGGACGAGGACGCCCTGGTCGCCGCCGCCTTCGGCGCCGGTGGAACCCTGACCGACCGCGCCCGGACCCTGGTTCTGGAAGGCGTCACCTCGGTCGAGGAGGCGGTGCGCGTGGCTCGGCAGGAGACCGCATCCGATTCGGTTGAGGCGGCCTGATGGCGGCCTTCGACTATGTCGCCGTCGACGCCGTCGGACGCACCGTGTCCGGGGCCGTGACCGCAGCGGACGAGGCGAAGGCGCGGGATCAGCTGACGCGTCGCAAGCTGATGCCGCTGGAACTGACGCCCGCGCGCATCGCGCCGCGCGGCGAACGGACGGCCAAGGGTGGTCGATTGAATTCCAAGACCCTGGCCCTGACCACGCGCCAGCTGGCCACGCTGATTTCGGTCGCGCCGATCGAGGAGGCGCTGCGCACCCTGGCGCTGCAGGCTGACCGGCCCGTCGTCAGACGTGTGCTGGAGGGCGTCCATGCGGGCGTCATGGAAGGGCGTCGCCTGTCCGACGCCATGTCTCTGCAGGGCCAGGCCTTTCCGCCCCTGTATCGCGCCATGGTCTCGGCCGGCGAACAGTCGGGCGCGTTACAGCCCATCCTGGAACGGCTGGCCGACGGGCTGGAGCGGGATCAGCAGGTGCGCGGCAAGGTGATCACCGCCGTGGTCTATCCTAGCGTTCTCGCCATGGTGGCCTTCGGCGTCATCGCGATCCTGATGACCTTTGTCGTGCCCAAGGTGGTCGATCAGTTCGAGAGCATGAACCAGACCCTGCCGCTGCTGACGCGGATGGTGATCGGGGTGTCGGATCTGATGCGAAACTGGGGCTGGTTGATCCTGCTGGCGCTGGCCGGTCTGGTGGTCGCCGGGGTGGTCGCGCGGCGTCGGCCCGAGGTGCGGCTGCGGATCGACCAGGCGATGCTGAAATTGCCGGTGATCGGCCGGCTGACGCGCGATCTGCACGGCGCCCGAATGGCCCGGACATTATCGACGATGATCGCCGCCGGCCTGCCGGTGCTGGAGGGTCTGACCATCACCGCCCGCACCGTGTCCAACATGGCGCTGCGGCGCGCGACCGAGGCCATGGCCGAGGCGGTGCGCGAGGGCGGGGGTCTGTCGGCCGCCATGCGCCGCGCCGACGTCTTCCCGCCGCTGCTGGTCTATATGACCGCCTCGGGCGAGAGCAGCGGGCGGCTGGAGCCGATGCTGGAACGGGCCGCCGACTATCTGGAACGCGAGTTCTCGACCTTCACCGCCGTGATGTTGAGTCTGCTCGAGCCTGCCATCATTGTGGTGATGGGCGGGGTCGTGGCGATGATCGTCCTGTCGATCCTGCTGCCCATTCTTCAGATCAACACCCTGGCGATGGGGTGAAGGGAAGTGTCATGATTACTGCAGAAAACCGCGCCAAACGTCTGAAGCGTCAAGGTTTCACCCTGGTCGAGCTGATGGTGGTCATCGTCATCATCGGCCTGTTGGCCACCGTGGTCGCCCTCAATGTCCTGCCCAGCCAGGACCGGGCCATGGTCGGCAAGGCCAAGGCGGACATCTCGGTGCTGGAACAGGCGATCGAGACCTATCGCCTCGATAATCTGAACTTCCCGACGGACCAGCAGGGGCTGCAGGCCCTGGTCTCGGCGCCCGCCGGCCTGGCCCAACCCGAACGCTACCGCCAGGGCGGCTATGTGCGTCGCCTGCCGGAAGATCCGTGGGGCAACCCCTATCGCTATCGTCGCCAGAGCACCCACGGTCAGCAGTTCGACGTCTTCTCCCTGGGAGCGGACGGCAAGGAAGGGGGCGAGGGCAATGACGCGGACCTCGGCAACTGGCAGGGCTGACTGCGCTCAAACAGCGAGCCGCCGCGCGGCGAGCGGTAGCGCGACAAACGGCGCTCAAACAGCGAGCCGCCGCGCGGCGAGCGGTAGTGCAAAAAGAAGATCAGGCTTCACCCTGGTCGAACTGATGGTCACCATCGCGGTGATCGGGCTGGCGGCCGGGGCCGTGGTTCTGTCCATGCCCGACCCGCGTCCGGCCGTGGGTCTGGAAGCGGAACAGTTCGCCGCCCGCCTGTCGCGCGCGCGCGAAGAGGCGATCCTGACGAACCGGTCGGTGGCGGCGGATGTGGACGCGTCCGGCTATGGATTTTCAAGCTTCGACGGCGTGGAATGGACCCCCTTGAACGGCGTCTTCGTCGCGCGGACCTGGGGCGAGGGCGTCGTTCCGCCACGCGAGCCCTTGCGCGTCGTCTTCGACCCCACCGGCGTCGCCGATCCCGCCCAGGTGCGTCTGACGCGCGACAATACATCCCGCACGGTCGTGGTCGACGGCGCGGGCGAGGTGGCGATCCATGATTGATCGTCGTGGTCCGAAAGCGCGCTCGGCTGGCTTCACCCTGATCGAGATGCTGGTCGCCCTGGCGGTATTCGCCCTGGCGGCCATGGCCCTGCTGAACCTGTCGGGCGAGAGCACGCGTTCGGCGGTGCGTCTCGAGGAACGCACCCTGGGCGGGGTGGTGGCCGAGAATGTCGCCGCCGAGGCCATGATCGCGCAGAGCCTGCCGGTCGGCGAGACCTCGGGCGAGACCCAGATGGCCGGCCGCGTCTGGCGCTGGCGGCGCGTCGTCACAGGGACGGAAGTCCCCGGCATGGGGCGGATCGACGTGCGCGTCTCGACCGACGACGGCCAGGTGGCGGACCGTGTCCTGTTCCGGTCGGCCGGGGCATGAGGGCGTCGCGGCGCAGCGGTGGGGGCGCCGGCCGGGCGGGTTTCACCCTGGTCGAGGTCCTGGTGTCCCTGGCCATCTTCGCCGTCCTGGCCGGGGCCGGCGCCCTGGTGCTGAGCCAGACGATCGACACCCGGTTCGCCGTCCGCGCCGAGACCGACCGGATCGGCGATCTGCAACGGATGCGCGCCCTGCTGAAGGCCGACCTGGCCCAGGCCGCGCCGCGTCGCACACGCGCACCCACGGGCCGACCCCTGCCGCGCGCCCTGATGGGGCAGGAGACGCCGGGCGATCCGATCCTGATCCTGGTCCGCAACGGTTGGTCCAATCCCGAGGGCGCGAGCCGGCCGTCGCTGCAGCGGGTCGAATACCGGGTGGTCGAGGATCGGCTGGAGCGGCGCGTCTCGCCCTATCTGGACGGCGCCCGCGCCGGGCCGCCGCAGGTTCTCTATCGCGGGGTCAAGGACGCCGCCGTGACCTTCATCCAGAACGGGTCCGAGGCCCAGGCCTTCATCGCCTCCAGCGATCGGCCCCTGCCGGACGCCGTCCGCATCGTCATGACCCTGGACGGCGTCGGCCGCCTGGATCAGCTGTTCCTGGTCGCATCCGCATGAGGAGGATGCGGCGAAGACGCGAGGGCATGGCCCTGTTGACCGTCCTGCTGCTGGTGGCGGTGATGGCGGTCGTGGCGGTGGCCATACTGGACGACGTCCGCTTCTCCGTTCGCCGCACCACCAATGGCGAAACCCAGGCCCAGGCTCAGTGGTACGCCGCTGGGGCCGAAAGCCTGGCCCGGCGCCAGATCGCCGATCTGCTGAAGGCCGACCCCGCCCGCACCCCGATCGAGCCGCGCTGGAACGGTCGGGTGATGGAGTTTCCGGTGGAAGAGGGCGCCATTCGCGCCGTCGTCACGGACGGTCAGGCCTGTTTCAACCTGAACTCCCTGGTCTATGGCCAGGGCGAGGACCTGTTCGCCCGTCCCGAGGGCACGGCCCAGTTCATCGCTCTCGGCCAGGCGCTGGGCCTGTCCCGGACGCGGATGACCGCCGCCGCCGCCGCCCTGACCGACTGGATGGACGAAGACGCCGAGAGCCAGCCGAACGGCGGCGAGGACGCCCGCTACGCCGGCCTGACCACCCCCTATCGCACCGGCGGCGTCATGCTGGCCGACGTCAGCGAGATGCGGGCGGTGGCCAGTATAGACGCGGAACTGTATCGCCGGCTGCGCCCCTATGTCTGCGCCCTGCCCACGACCGCCCAGGCGGCCTTGAACGTCAACACCCTGGCGCCGGCCCAGGCGCCCTTCCTGGTGATGCTGAGCGATGGGGCGATCGGGCTGCAGACGGCCCGCGCCGCCATCGCGGCGCGTCCGGCTCTGGGCTGGTCCAGCATCGACGCCTTCTGGGATCAGCCGGCGTTGAAAGCCTTCACATCCGATGATGAAACACGCGCACAAACCACTCTGCTGACGCGCTATTTCGATCTTCGGGTCGATATCGACTACGGCGGCGCCCATGCCGTCCGCACCGCCTTGCTCCACGCCGCATCGGACGGCGGCGTGCGCACCGTCATCCGCCGCTGGACCCCCGAAGAATGAGCCAGACCCGTATCGTCATCATCCCTCCGGCCGCCTCGATGCCGGCGCCCTTCGTGACCTTCGACGCGGGAGGACGGGTGCTTCAGCGTGGATCGCTGCTGATGGAAGATCCCGTCACGACGCCCGATGTCCGCACCGTCGCCGTCGCGCCGGGCGCCGACATCCTGGTGCGCTGGCTGAATTTGCCGGTCGGCGGCGGAGCACAGGTTCGCGCGGCCGCCCGTTGGGCCTTGAAGGAGGATCTCGCGGGCGATCCCGACCGCACAGTGGTCGCCGTCGGTCCCGTCGTTCGAGGCGCCGAGGGCGAGGCTCCGCGTCTGGTCGCGGCCGTCAGCGCGGGCCTGCTGGAAGCCTGGATCGACTATCTCGCCGCCCTGGGCGTCACGCCCGTCGCCGTCGTGCCCGACTGTCTGGTGCTGCCGGCGCCGGACGGGGAGGGGCTGAACGCCGCCGTCTTCGGCGCCGACATGGGTCTGCGCGGCGTGGATTTCGCGGCCACGGTTCAGGGCGATCTGGTCGAGGTCGTCGCCGACGGGCGAACATTGCACCGCATGGACGACGCCGAAACCATGGAACGGTTGCTGGCGGCCGCCGCCTCGGCCCCGGCCGTCGATCTTCTGTCCGGTCTGGAGCGCAAGCGCGAGGCCCGGACCGGGAGTTGGCGATTGGCGGCGGGACTGGCCGCGGCCCTGGTGGTCTCGCCCCTGATCCTGACCCTGGCGGCGGGTGCGCGCGATCAGGTCGCCGCCGACCGCGCCGAACGCCAGACTCTGGCCTTGATCGAACAGGCCCTGCCCGAGGCCGCGCGCGCCGCCGACCCGGTGGAGGAGGCGCGGCGGATGCTGGCCGTCGCCCCGCCGCCCGGCGGTCTGGCCACGGTCTCGGCCGCCCTGTTCGCCGCCGTGGAACAGGTCGAGGGCGCCGAATTGGACAGTCTGACGGCCGACCCGGGCCAGGGGGTCCGCGCGACCCTCAGCTATCCGGCCTTCTCGGATCTGGAGACCATCCGCACCGCCCTGGCCGGGTCCGGGCTGTCCCTGTCCGACGCCTCGACCGTTGAGGATGGCGGCCGGGTCGTCAGCGAAGTCATCGTGGGAGGCGCCGCATGAACGGCCTGATGTCTCAAGCCGCCGCCTGGTGGGAGGGCCGCACCCTGCGCGAGCGGCGCATGTTGATGGTCATGGCCCTGGCCATCGCCGCCGTCCTGGTCTGGCTGCTGATCGTGCGTCCGGCCTGGGGCTGGCGGGCCGAGGCGGCCGAGGCGCGCGCCGTCGCCGAGGCCGATCTGGCCATGGTCCAGAAGGCGACCGGGCGTCTGTCCAGCGGCGATCCTGCGGCCGGCGGCGTCGATGTCTCGGCCGTGGTGGCCGAGGTCGGCGGGGTGACCGGGCTGACGCCGGTCATGGGGATGTCGGCCGACGGCGGCCTGGGTTTCAGCCTGACCAATGTGTCCAGCACCGCCGCCTTCGGCTGGCTGGCCGCCCTTCATGACCGCAAGGTCGAGGCGACCACCCTGAACGTCGTCGAGAACGCCGACGCCACCATCAGCCTGGAAGGCGCGCTGGCTCCCGCGTCCTGAGGCTCCCGGCTGAGGACGCGCCTTATCCGCGCGTGAGGGTCCGCAGCCGCAGCAGCCGGTCGCCGGCGGTGATGAACAGGGTGCGGCCGTCCTCGCCGAAGGCGCAGTTGGCCGCCGCGCCGCCGGTGTCGATACGGCCCAGGGCGCGGCCGTCCGGCGCCAGCACATGAACGCCGCCCGGTCCGGTCGCGAACAGATGGCCCTCGACATCGACCGCCAGCCCGTCCGGCAGGCCCGGCATGGACGGTCCCGTCAGGCTGGCGAAGTCCTTGAACACCCGCCCGTCCCGCGCAAGGCCCTCGGCGTCGAGGTCATAGGCCATCAGCACCGGCCGTGCGGGATCGGACACGGCGACATAGAGGGTGCGCTGATCGGGCGACAGGGCGACGCCGTTGGGGAAGGTCAGATCGTCCACCAACAGGGTGACGTCCCCGTTCGGATCGAGGCGATAGACCCCGTTCTGCGCCATCTCTTTCAGCGGCGACTGGTCCATGTCCTTGAGGCCATAGGGCGGGTCCGTGAAGAAGATCGCCCCGTTCGACGCCTGGATCAGGTCATTGGGCGAGTTGAACCGCGCGCCTTCATAGCGGCCGGCCAGCAGGGTCTTGGTCCGGGAAGCCAGATCGACGCGGGCGATGGCCCGGTTCCCGTGATCAGCCATCAGGATCGACCCCTGCGGCCCGGCGATCAAGCCGTTCGATCCCGGCTCGCGGAAACCGGAGGCGTCGGGGCCGTCATATCCCGACGGGTCCATGAAGACCGAGACGCCGTCCGCCCGGGACCAGCGATGGATGCGGTTTTCCGGCACGTCGCTGAACAGCAGATAGCCCCCGTCCGCGATCCACACCGGACCTTCCGACCAGGTGAATCCGGCCGCCAGGGTCTCCGGTTGGGCATCAGGCGCAATCAACCGGTCGAGCGCAGGGTCCAGGCGGATGACGCCGGTTTCCGGATGGCTCTTGGGTGATCCCGCGATGGCGAGCGTGGAATGGCTGACGACGCCAGCAAGACTTCCGGCGAGAACAAGGCGACGGGAAAGGGGCAAGGCGGATCTCCAGAAACGGCGGTCAGACGCCAATCGCCAGCGGACCTTCCGCCGACGCAGCCGACACGAGAATAGGGTGTCGTCCGCGCCACGTCGATCCGGCTTTATCGCGCGCCCTATTTGCAGAGGTTCGGGGCCTGAGCATCTCGAAGGCAGGGTTTAACAGATGTGGTTTAGCAACAGTAAGGGGCGTCCAGACAAAGGCGGAGGGACTTGTGTTAGGAAGAGAAAAGCGGTCGTCATCGGCAATGCTCGAGACGGCAATGGAGGCCTTGCGAACCAATGTCATGTTGGCGGACAAGGACCTGAACATCACCTATATGAACCCGTCAGTCCGAGACTTGCTCAATGAGGCAGAGGCGGACTTGCGGTCGGAACTGCCGAACTTCAGCGCCGCCCGTCTGATCGGCAGCAATATCGACGTCTTTCACAAGAACCCGTCCCATCAGCGCAACATGCTGGCGGCTCTGACCAAGCCCCACGCCGCGACGATTCGTGTCGGAACTCGCACCTTCGATCTGCTCGTCAGCCCCTTGCGACGGGGCGGCAAACCGGCTGGGTTCGTCGTCGAATGGGCGGATGCGCGCCACCGTCTGGCGAGCGAGGATTTCGCCGCCCAGATCGAAGCCATCGGCCAGTCCCAGGCGATGATCGAATTCAAGCTGGACGGGACCATCGTTCACGCCAATCAACGGTTCCTGGAGGCTATGGGATATGGCCTCGAGGAGATCGTGGGTCGCAAACACGCGATCTTCACGGAAGCCAGTTATCGCGACAGCGAGGCCTACCGCCAGTTCTGGCAGAGTCTGACCGAGGGTCGGTTCCAGTCCGGTGAATTCGCCCGGGTCAAGAAGGACGGCGGACGCGTCACGATCCAGGGCGCCTACAATCCCATCGTGGGGCCGGACGGCAAGGTGGCCAAGGTCGTGAAGTTCGCAACGGACGTCACTCGTCGGGTCGAGGCTGTCCAGGAAATCGGCGATGCTCTGACGGCCCTGGCGGACGGCGACCTGGAACAGCGCATCACCAAGTCCTTCATTCCAGAGCTCGACAAGCTGCGCACCGATTTCAACGCGGCCGTCGAAACCCTTCAGACCACTATGAGCAGCGTCGGTTCCACGGCCGGCGCCATCCGCGCCGGCGCCGACGAAATCGGCACCGCCTCGGATGATCTTTCGCGACGGACGGAGCAGCAGGCGGCCAGCCTGGAAGAAACCGCCGCCGCGCTCGATCAACTGACCGCCACCGTCAACCGCAGCGCGACCAACGCCCAGCAGGCCGCGACGGTGGCCGCGACCGCCAGAGGAGACGCGGAACGCTCCGGCTCCGTGATGGACGAGGCGATCGGCGCCATGTCCGAAATCGAGCGGTCCTCGGTGGAGATCAACCAGATCATCGGCGTCATCGACGAGATCGCCTTCCAGACCAATCTGCTGGCCCTGAACGCCGGGGTGGAAGCGGCGCGGGCGGGCGATGCGGGACGCGGTTTCGCCGTGGTCGCATCCGAGGTGCGGGCCCTGGCCCAACGCTCCGCCGAAGCCGCCAAGGAGATCAAGGGGCTGATCGCCAGCAGCACCACACAGGTCAACAAGGGGGTCAAGCTGGTCGGCGAGACCAGTCAGGCCCTGTCCGTCATCGTGGACCGCGTCGCCGAGATCGACGGTCTGATCACCGACATCGCCACCTCGGCGAGCGAACAGTCGACAGGCCTGAACGAGGTGAACACGGCTGTGAACCAGATGGATCAGGTCACTCAGCAGAACGCCGCCATGGTCGAGGAGTCCACGGCCGCCTCGCATTCGCTTCGTCAAGAGACAGAGAATCTGACCGCGATGATCGGGCGGTTCCGTCTCGGCTCCGCTTCCGCCTCGACGGGTTCTGCGCCGCCCCCAAGAAGGCGTCCGGTTCAACTGGCGGCCGTGGGCGGCGGGCGGGTTCAAGCCCTTCAGGACGAGCCGGACTGGGAAGAGTTCTGACCGCGGCCAGAGATTATTCCCCGTCACTCGGCGTTATGGACGCCCGTCAGGCCTGTCGCGCGGCGCAGGCGGGCGCCTCGATGGCGGCGCCGATCCGGGACAGCACCGCCAAGGCGGTCAACAGGTCCTGGGTCGGCACAGATTCCATTATGCGTTCGTGCACGCAAACCAGGCAGGTGGAACCGACCTCAAGCGCCTGCCGCCCCTCTTCGGTGATCTGGAGCAGGTGGGCGCGGCGATCCCCCAGCAGGGGCTGTCGGTCGATGAAGCCTCCCGAAAGAAGCGCGGCTGTGCGTGTCGACATGACCGCTTCCGAAACCGCCAGCTGATCCGCAGCCTCTCTTTGGGTGAGGCCCGCTCTCTGATCCTTCAGAATAGTCAGTACGCCGAGCTGACCAACAGTGAGCCCCGTCTCCGCCAGGACCTCGTCCAGGCAGGCGGCCCAGCGTCGCGCCAGAATGGCGACTGTCAGCGCCAGGGTGTTGCCGAGTTCGCGACGTTCGTCGATTTCCCTGGACTTGGAACTCCATTCGGCGGGGCCAGAGCGCATCTCCTCACCCTCTGCGCTAGCCGGGACAAACCGTTCGCCGCAGGCGGCAGATTCGGGGCCACATCCCATTGTCGCGTTTCCCAGTTTATAAAACAGAGTTCACGGAAATCCGGACGCCACAATACGCATTGTCCGCAGTGGCGCGGGCGTCCGGCGCGATCCACCGGTCGAGCGCCACAGACGGGAAGGGTCAGAGCGAAACGGCGCGCTCTTCGCGAGCGGACCGGTAGATGGCCTCGATGATCCGCATGTCCCTGAGACCTTCTTCGCCGGCCACGATGGGCTCGGCGCCGGTCATGACGCATTGGGAAAGATGATCCAACTGGGCCGAAAACTGGTTCTGGGGCGCCTCGGGGACGGGATGATCCTCGGCCCGCCAATCCTTCAGCCGTCGCAGCCTGTTGCCGGAATAGGCCGTGCCCGGCTCGGCGTCGATCCAGCCCTCCGTACCCACGACCCGATAGCGGTTGTGATGCGAACCATAGGAGGACACGCAGTTGGCCACGGCGCCGGAGGGGAAGCGGAGCTGGAAGTTGATGGTGTCTTCCACCGTCTTGAACCGGGGATCCGAACGGTCGGTGGATTCCATCGCCACCACCTGCGTCGGCTCCTCGCCCGTCAGATACCGCGCCGCCTGCAGGCTGTAGATGCCGATGTCCATCAGCGAACCGCCGCCGGCCAAGGCGCGGTCCAGCCGCCACTGGGCGGGGTCGCCGATATTGAAGCCGTGCTCGGCCGTGACCACGCGCGGCCTGCCGATTTCGCCAGCCCGGACGATCCGCATCGCCTCGCGATTGGCGGCTTCGAAATGGCAGCGATAGCCGATCATCAGCTTGCGGTCGGCGGCCCGGCAGGCGGCGATCATGGCTTCCGCCTCGGCCGCCGTATTGGCCATCGGCTTTTCGCACAGGACATGTTTTCCGGCGGCGGCGGCCCGCAGGGTGTACTCGTGGTGCAGGCCGTTGGGCAGGATCACATAGACGATGTCGACGTCCGGGTTGTCGCGGATCCGGTCGAAGGTCCGATAGTCGTACAGGCCGCTCTGCGGCACGCCGTAGCGTTCGGCGTATCGTCGCGCCTTCTCGGGCGAGCCGCTGACGAGGGCGGCGACCCGCGAATGCGTGCATTCGGCGAAGCGCGGCAATATGACGTCCGCATAGCCGCCCAGGCCGACGATGGCGTATCCCAGTCGTCGATCCGGCGCCGAGGCCGCCAGACGAGAGGCGGGCGCAAGGCCGGCCGCGGCCGCGCCAAACTGCATCAGAAATCGGCGCGTGGGCTTCATGACCGTCCGCTCGCTTCAGTGGGATGTCCGTTCCGACGCGATAGCCGCCGGGCGCCTCTGGATACAGAGCTGTTTTCCCGCCGACGGCAAGCCATCATCCTGTCGCACCCGAAGCGCGCGCCATAGGGAGGTGGTGCCGGTTGCAGGAATCGAACCCGCGACATCCAGTTTACAAAACTGGCGCTCTACCAACTGAGCTAAACCGGCCCCGTCCACACTAGACAGGCGCGCCTTATGCGGACGGATCGGGCCGTGTGCAAGACGGTTCGACCCTTATGCGGCCAGTTCCGCCGCGATCCGGTCGGCCAGGGGCTTCAGGGTCGCGACCTCGGCCATGGGCGCCTGGCCGTGTCCCTTCATCGGCCGGTCGGCCCAGCGGGGGATGATGTGGAAATGCAGATGGAAGACGGTCTGACCGCCCGCGTCGCCGTTGAACTGCATGACCGAGATGCCCTCGGGCTTCAGCGCCCTCTCGACGGCCTGGGCGATGCGCTGCAGGGCCGTGGTCATCCGGGCCAGGACCTCGGGCTCGACCTCCAGCAGGTTCCGGGCCTGGGACTGTTTGGCGATGATCAGCACATGGCCGTCCGACTGGGGAAAGACATCCATGAAGGCCAGAATATGTTCGTCCTCCCACACCCTGACGGAGGGGATTTCGTCGCGCAGGATCTTGGCGAAGATATTGTCGGGGTCGTAGGCGCCGTGAAGGCTCATCTGCATGCTCCATATCGGTGTCGGGATTCCGATTAGCAGCCGAAGAAGACCTAGGGGAGCCTTTGCCGACATGTCGCGTTATGGTGACGCTTCAACCGCGTCGAGGACATCATGATCCGTTTCATCATCCAGGCCGTCGTCACCATGATCGGTCTGTGGCTGTCGGCCCAGGTCGTGCCAGGGGTCGGGTTCAGCAGCAACGCTTCGCTGATCGCCGCAGCGATCATTCTGGGCCTGGTCAACGCCGTGGTGCGGCCGATCATGGTGATCCTGACCTTCCCGATCACCGTGGTGACCCTGGGCCTGTTCCTGCTGGTGGTGAACGCGGCCATGATCGGCCTGACGGCGATGTTCCTGGACGGGTTCGCGGTCGACGGTCTGTGGGCCGGGGTGGGGGCGGCCATCGTCACCGGTCTGGTCAGCTGGGTCGCCGGCGCCTTTATCGGCGACGATCGGAAACGCGACTAAAGCCTCGAAAAGGCGCGACCTTCCGCGTCGAACAGGTGGGTTTGATCGGCCGGGACGCGCAGGGTCAATTGCTCGCCGGCCCTGGCGCGAATTTCGCCCGGCAGCTGGACGGTCAGCGTCTCTTCCGAGGCGGGGTGTTTCAGGTGGGCGACGGTGGCCGCGCCCAGGGTCTCGACGAACAGGACCTCGACCGTCAGGGCGTCGCCTTCGCCCGACAGGTTCAGATGTTCGGGGCGGACGCCCAGAACGACGCGGTCGCCGGGCCGGGCCGAGGCGGCGTCGACCGACGCCCGGATCGTCTCGCCGGCCGCCGTCTTCACCGTCGCGCCCGTCGCCGAAGCCGTGACGATCTCTGCGGTCAGCAGATTCATTTTCGGGCTGCCGATGAAGCCGGCGACGAACAGATTGGCCGGTCGCTGGTACAGGTCCATGGGCGCCCCGACCTGTTCGATCCGCCCGCCGTTCAGCACCACGATCCGGTCGGCCAGGGTCATGGCCTCGACCTGGTCGTGGGTGACATAGATCATCGTCGTCTTCAGATCGGCGTGCAGCCGCGCGAACTCGTAGCGCATCCGCACCCGCAGGGCCGCGTCCAGGTTGGACAGGGGCTCGTCGAACAGGAAGACCTGGGGCTCGCGCACGATGGCCCGGCCGATGGCGACACGCTGACGCTGGCCGCCGGACATGGCCTTGGGCTTGCGGTCCAGATAGTCGGTGATGCTCAGCGCCTCGGCGGCGGCGCGGACGCGGCGGTCGATCTCGGCCTTGTCCGTCTTCGCCAGTTTCAGACCGAAGGCCATGTTTTCGTAGGCCGTCATGTGCGGATAGAGGGCGTAGGACTGGAACACCATGGCCACGCCCCGGTCCGACGGCGACAGGTCGTTGACCGCGCGGTCGCCGATCCAGACCTGGCCCGTCGTCGCCTCTTCCAGGCCGGCGATGGTCCGCAGCAGGGTGGACTTGCCGCAGCCGGACGGACCGACGAACACCACGAACTCGCCGTCGGCGATCTCCAGATCGACGCCCTTCAGCACCTCGACGGCGCCGAACGCCTTCTTCACGTCGACCAGACGGACGTTCGCCATGCTTCCTGTTTCCCTAAGCCGCTCTTTTGTTTGGCGTACCGTAACCGGTTACATCGCGGGATCAATGCTGCGAAACGCCTCAATCGCGATGGGCTATTTGCAAAGTTGCAAAAATTCACTTTCGCAAATCTGCATCACTGGATAGAAGCCCGCCACTAACCGTGGGGGAATATCGAGATGACGCAGCGCAAGATCCTGATGGCGACGGCTTCGGTCGCATGGCTGGCGACGGCTTTCGCCACGCAAGCTCAGGATGATGGGGCCCAGATCGACGACATCGTCGTCACCGGCTCGCGCATCGCCGGGGGCGACCGGATCGCGCCGGTGGAGACGGTCGGTCGGGACGCCATCGCCGCCGCCGGCATCGCCGACGCCTCGCAACTGGTCCGCCTCGTCACGGCCAACTCGGGTTCGGAGGCTCAGGTGGATCAGCTGAACCAGCCGCAGAGCTCGGGCACGGCCCAGTTCAATCTGCGCAATCTGGGCCTGGGATCGACCCTGGTCCTGGTCGACGGTCAGCGCTGGACGTCCAGCGCGGTGGTGGCCACGGACGGTTCGGCCTTCGTCGACATCAACTCGCTCGTGCCCATGATCGCCCTGCAAAGGGTCGAGGTGGTCAAGGACGGCGCCTCGGCCGTCTATGGCTCCGACGCCGTCGCCGGGGTGGTGAACTTCATCACCCGCCATGATGTCGAACGCCCCGAGGTCGGCGCCAAATACGCCGTCGCCGACGGATCGGAAGAGAGCGTCATCGAGGCCATAGGCGGTTTCGGCCTGATGGGCGGCGACCTGACCCTGGCCGCGTCGCATTTCCACCGCTCGGCCCTGAGCACGGACGAGCGGGACTTCACCCAGGCCGAGACCTATGACCGCGCCGCCTGGACGGCCGTGACCAGCTATGGCCAGCCGGGCTCCTATTACCGACCCAGCACGGGGACCTATGCGCCCGATCCGGACTGCGACGATCCCGCCTTTACCGCCGCCTATCGCAACAGTGCGACGGACGCCTTCTGCCGTCTCGACTATTCCGACTTCTTCGACCTGACCCCGGAAGAGACCCGGACCCAGTTGTTCGCCGACTATCGCCGACCGGTCGGGGACATGCGCCTGTCGCTGCAGGCGGCGTGGTCGGCGACCTCGACCACCGCGCGCCAGACGCCGTCCCTGCCGATCCTGGCGCGGTCGCTGACCGTGCCGGCCTCCCATCCCGACAATCCCTTCGGCGAGGATGTCCTGTTTCGTGGACGACTGCTGGGCGCCGAGGCCGGGGCCTCGAAGGCCGAGTTCGACTATCGGACCTGGCGTCTGGCCGCCGGTCTGGACGGCGATTTTTCCAGCGGCTGGACCTGGAGCCTCGCCGCGACCGCCAGCCGTCAGCATGTCGCCTATGACAAGCCGGATGTGATCGGCAGCGCCCTGCAGAACGCCCTGAACGGCCTGGGCGGCGCCGGCTGCGACGCCGCGACCGGCAGGCCGGGCGTCGGCGCCTGCCAGTATTTCAACCCGTTCGGCAGCGCCTATCTCGGGACCGGCACGGCCAACAGTGCTGAATTGATCGACAGTCTGATCGGTTCGACCGGCCTGCGCGGCGCGGCCAGCCTGATCACCGCCGACGCCTCGACCGCCGGCCGGGCCCTGGACTGGACCGGGGGTTCGGTCGATCTGGCGCTGGGGGTCCAGTATCGCCGCAGCGCCTTCCGCCACGACTGGAGCGATCTGGTCAACGCCGGCGACCTGTTGACCGCCGGCTATTCGCCCGACTTCGAAGGCGACCAGGAGGCGCTGGCGGCCTATGCCGAGGCGCGGCTCAATCTGGGCGACCGGGTCGAGGCGCAACTGGCGGGGCGCTACGAATCCTATGACGGGGAGGGACGGTTCAGCCCCAAGGCCGCCGTGCGCTGGGACGTCTTCGACAGCTTCGCCCTGCGCGGCTCCTGGGGGCAGGGCTTCCGCGCCCCCTCGGTCTACGCCCAGTCCGGCGCCCAGGCCTCCCAGCCCTCGGTGTTCGATCGCGGCGCCTTTGTCTTCGTCAACACCCTGACCTCCGGCGATGCGGATCTGAAGCCCGAGAAGTCCGAGAGCCTGACCCTCGGCGCCCTGTGGCGTCCGTTCGACGGGCTGGAGCTGGGGCTCGACGCCTGGCGGTTCGACTATACGGATCAGGTGGTCAAGGAGTCGGCCCAGGCAATCATTGATCAGGCGGCGGCCGACACGACGGCGGGCCTGACCGGCACGGACGCCCAGTCGCGCATCACCCGCTCGGACAGCGGCGCCCTGACCTTCGTCCAGCTCTATTTCATCAACGCCTCGTCCATCGAGACCCAGGGGATCGACCTGTCGGCCCGCTATGGCCGCGGCCTGTGGGGCGGGCGCGCCACGGCCTCGGCGACCTGGACCTATGTCGATCGCTACGACATCCAACTGAACGACGACGCGACCGAGGTTTCGGGCGTGGGCTCGACCAATCTCGGCAATATCGGACGGTCCTTGCCGCGCAATCGCGGCGAGTTCGCCCTGGGCTGGAGCGGCGGGGTCCATGCCCTGACCGGCCTGGTCCACTACACCTCCGGCTATGACAACGACCGCGCGGGGATCACCGACACGACCATCGCCAGCCAGACGACGATCGACCTGCTGTACGGTCGCGCGCTCGGCGACGATCTGGATCTGGCCCTGGGCGTCGTCAACCTGGCCGACAAGGCGCCGCCCCTGGCCCAGTTCGCCTTCGGCTACGACCCGGTCGTCGCCGATACGCGCGGGCGGGTGTTCAGCCTGTCGCTGACGAAACGATTCTGATCAGGCGGCCAGCGGACGCGCGGGCGGGCGTTGAGGGGGCAGGGCGGCGGCGATCGTATCGATCAGCGTATGGACGTCCAGCGGCTTGGGCACGAAGCCGTCCAGCCCCGCCTCTCGGCCCTGTTCCCTCACCTGGGCGGACACGTCGCCGGACAGAAGCACCAGCGGGATGCGCCGCCCCGACGCCTCCTCCGCGCGGATCCGTCGCGCGGCCTCGAAGCCGTCGCAGACCGGCATCCGCAGGTCCAGCAGCGCCAGATCATAGTCGCCGTCGCGCCACGCGGCGACAGCCTGGTCCCCATCCTCCACCACCGTGACCTCGACGCCGAGGTTGGCCAGGATCGCGGACAGGACCATGCGGTTCACGGGATTGTCGTCGGCCGCCAGAATACGCAGGTCGGACAGGCTCGACGTGTTTTGCGGCTCGTCCGTAACGGCGACGCCTCGCTGCAGCGGAAGCGAGACCGTAAAGCATGAGCCCTGACCGGGCACGCTCTCGACCACGATCTCGCCGCCCATCATACGCGCAAGAGAGCGCGAGATCGACAGGCCCAGCCCGGTGCCGCCGTGGGTGTGGGATGTCGTGGCGCTGGCCTGGGCATAGGGCGCGAACAGTCGATCCAGGGTGGTTTCGTCCATGCCGACGCCGCTGTCTTTCACGGCGACTAGAATGCCGTCGGCGGTTGGGGCGCTGACGGAGACGCGCACCTCGCCCTGATCGGTGAACTTCACGGCGTTGGACACCAGATTGGCCAGGATCTGGCCGATCCGAACCTTGTCGCCGATCCAGTCGCCGGCCGCCTCGGGCGCGACCTCGATCCGCAGGGCCACGCCCTTCTTGCGCGCCACCTCGCCGAAGGCCGCCTCAATGCGCGCCAGCATCCGGGTCAGATCGAAGTCGGTCGCCACCAGATCCAGTCGCCCGGCCTCGATCTTGGAGGAGTCGAGCAGATCGTTCAGCAGAGCCGTCAGGGTCTCTCCGGATTCCAGCGCGACCTCCAGACGCTGCTTCTGGCCAGGCGTCATCGGCTCGGTCGCCATCACCTGCAGCATGCCCAGCATGCCGTTCAGGGGCGTGCGGATTTCGTGGCTGACGATGGCCAGGGTCTGGGTCTTGGCCCGGGCGAAGGCCACGGCGTCTCGCTCGCGCCGCGCCGAGGCTCGGACGGCCCACAGACCTAGGCCGCCGCCGAAGCCCAGGGCGCCCAGACCGACGCCGGCGACGGTGAAACGGGCCGTCGAGTAGGCGCGCTCGCGCTCGCGCGAGCGTTCCAGGCTGACCAGGGCTTCCTGTGTTCGAACCTCGCCCAGAAGGCGACGAACCTCCTTCATCGCCTCCCGGCCTTTCCGCGCCGTTTCCGGATCGACGACTCGGCTTTGCGGGTGCGATAATTGGGGCACGGCATAGACGGCGCGCCAATGATCGATGGCTTGGCGCAGGCTGTGCAGTCGGGCGAGTTGGGACGGATGGTCGAACGCCAGACGCGATAGAACCTGCAGCAGGTCGGCGAACTTCTCCTGACCGACGAAATAGGGCTCCAGGGACGCGAGGTCGCCGCCGCTTTCCACATAGGCTCTGACGCCGGCTTCCTGGTCCACCGCGGCCGCCAGCAGATCGGCCGCCGCGTTCTCGATCACCGCGGTTCGCTGAACCGAGCGATCGGCCCTTTGGATGGTGGACAGATTTTCGAACACCACGATGATAAGGGCCGCGATCACAGCCGTCATGGTCGCCAGCATCAGGGCGGCGAAACGCGCAGCCCTGACCTTGGTCAAGGCACGAAGGCGTCTGATGACTGTGGAAGTGATCATGCGCGGACCGTCCTTGGCGGGCGAACACGATCTAGATCCCCCGGCGTGAAGATAGTCTTTCCCCGCCGGTCAGGATGATTATCTAGCCCCCGACCTCCATCCCTTAAAAGGCCTATGCGAATGACCGTCGTCCTCTACGGAATCCCCAACTGCGACACGGTCAAGAAGGCGCGCGTCTGGCTGGATCAGCACGGCGTCGACCATGTGTTCCAGGACTACAAGAAGACCGGCGCCGATGCGGGCAAGCTGGGACAGTGGATCGACGAACACGGCTGGGAGACGGTGCTGAATCGCGCCGGGACCACGTTCAAGAAACTGCCCGAGGCGGACAAGGCAGACCTGGACCGCGACAAGGCCATCGCCCTGATGCTGGCCCAGCCGTCGATGATCAAGCGCCCGGTGCTGGACCTGGGCGACCGGCGCTTGATCGGTTTCAAGCCCGAGGCTTACGCCGCGGCCTTCGACCAGGCCTGAGGCGGCGTCAGTCCTCGACCTCGGTCGCCGGGCGGTCGTGGCCGTCGGCGCGTTCGGTCAGCCATTGGCCGTCGGTGGTCTCGTATTCGATAGAAGCGGT
Organism: Brevundimonas sp.; assembly: GCF_013912065.1. GTDB lineage: Bacteria > Pseudomonadota > Alphaproteobacteria > Caulobacterales > Caulobacteraceae > Brevundimonas. The sequence continues at coordinate 17,226 of NZ_JACESA010000005.1, read as the reverse complement.
CTCGTCCGGCACCTTCTGTTCGCGCGCGGCGCGGACCGCGGCGGCCTTGGCGGCCTCATGGCTTGAGAAGGTCTCCGAATAGGTGTCCCCCACCTTATAAGCCCAGCCCCCGTCGTGTTCGACGATGCGATAGGTGACTTGGGTCATGGGAGCTCTCCTTCGGGGTCAGGCGGGGACCGTAGCCCGAACCGGCCGCCGCAGGAACAGCAGTTGCAGCGTTACTCCCACGATCAGGACGACGACCAGCGACAGCTGGAAGGCCACGACCAGCGGCGCGGCGGGGCTGGCGGCGATCGGGTCGCCGGCCGGCAGACGCGTCAGGGTCTCGGTCACGCTGGGCAGGAACAGGGTGAAGACGGCGGTGCTCAGCGCCACCGTCTCGATCCACCAGCGGTGGTTCGCCAGCGGCGGGATCGATCCGACCGTCGAGCCGACGACCAGAGATCCTAGGCTGAGGATCGAGATGGCCACGCCCGGCGCGTCCTTGATCACGAGAACGCCCGAGACGGAGCCTATGAACATGAAGATCAGGAAGGCCTTGCCCAGCGGCTTGTCCGGCGGGATGCGCCCGTGCCGGATCAGCAGATAGAGCGCCAGCGGCACGGCCGGCAGGCTGCCCAGGGTGTGAAACCAGCCCAGGGCGGACAGTTGGGGAAGCAGCATCGCGACCTCGCGTGAAAGGTTGGAACCACGTACGCCAGCGAACTGAGCCGAGGATCGCGCGTGCGCCTGCGGCTGTCGAGCTTAGATTTCGACGCGAGGACAGGGCTGAGAAGACGACGCGGGGGGCGCGGCCCGACCTTACAAAGATTTCACCTTGCGCCGCGCATCCGTGAGCTCATCCCGCAGCCTCTTGTGATCAGAAGGCCGCCGCATCAGGCTGTCGCACCCGGATCGAAAGAACATCTCTCATGGACGCCACCCCCATCTTCATCGTTTTCATCATCTTCTCCTCGATCGTCGCGGTCGTCGTCGGGCCGTCTTTCCTCAAGAATCGCGATCGTCGCGAAATGCAGCTGACGGTCCGGCATGCGGTCGACAAGGGCCAGACCCTTCCCCCCGAACTGATCGACGCCATGACCAAGGACGTGCAGAAAAACCTGCCGTCGCGCACCAAGGACCTCCGAAAGGGCGTGCTGAGCCTTGCGGGGGGCGCCGGCCTCGCCGGGTTTGCGCTCGTCTTGCAATCCAGCGTCCGCGAATGGGGCGGCAATGGCGAACAGGCTTTGCTCGGCCTCGCCTGTATCCCGATCGCCATCGGCGTCGCCTTCATCATCCTCGGCTTCTTCAACCCCAACAAGGCCTGAAGTCGGCCTGAGGGGGGTGAGGTCATGAGCAAATCCTTGCGCGATCTCCACGACGTCGAGCTGGCCGCCCAGGCGGCGGCTGGCGGGCGGCGGGAGTATGGCGAACTGGTCCGCCGGCACGGGTCGGCGGTCCGGGGCCTGTTGCGCCGCATGGGCGCCGCCCCGTCCCTGGCCGACGACGTGGCGCAGGACGCCTTTCTGCAAGGGTTCCAGCGCTGTTCGGAATTCCGGGGGCAGGGGACCTTCGCGGGATGGATCAAGAAGATCGCCGCGCGCCTCTATCTGAAGCGCGTCGCCCGAGAGGCCCGCTATGTCGCGGAAGTCGAAGCCGAAGAGGCCGATGTGGTCGTCGATCAGGCGGGGAGCATGGATCTGGACGAGGCCTTGAAGACGCTCGGCGAGACTGAGCGGGTCTGTGTTTCCCTGTGCCACGGCGCGGGGATGTCCCATCCCGAAATCGCGGCGGCCATGAATTTGCCGCTCGGCACGGTGAAGTCACATGTCAAACGTGGTCTGGATAAACTCCGCGCCCGGCTTCAGCCGGCGGCGGCATCAGGCGGGAGGTCGACCCATGTCGGCGGATGAATTCGATCCCATGATCGAGCGGCTGTTCGCACAGAACCCGCGACTGGCTGACGAGGCCCTGTTTCTGGCCACCGTTCAGGCCAGCATGGAGAAGCGGTCGCGTTGGCGGACCCTGGCCCTGACGGCGGCCGGCCTGTTCGGCGGCGTTCTGGCGGTGCGCGAGGGGGTCAATTTCAACTTCTCCACCGACGGCGAGACCACTCTGTCGCAAGGCATGCGAACGGCGGCCGCCGCGGCCCAGGGCGCGGCTCAGTCCAGCCTGGACGGTTTGGGCGTGGGGTCGTTCGACCTGATGGACGGCTCGGGCATGATGGCCTTCTGGATCGTGGCCGGGGCGGTCTTCGCCGTTCTGGCTGCGGGCCTGGTGAAGCTGTCGCAGGAGGTGTGAGGGTGACTCGGGCGGTCGGCGCGCCTATCTGACCCGCTTCACGTCAGGAGGCCCGCGATGTCCGTTCATGTCCAGGAGACCGTCAAACGCATCTCCGTGCCCGATATCGCCGGTCGCAAGGGCGGCGAGCCCATCGTCTGTCTGACGGCCTATGACGCCCCTATGGCGGGCCTGCTGGATCCACACTGCGATGTGCTTCTGGTTGGCGACAGTGTGGGCATGGCGGTGCACGGCCTGCCGAACACCGTGGGCGTGACGCTGGAAATGATGATCCTGCACGGCCAGGCGGTGGTGCGGGGTTCGCGCCGAGCCCTGGTGGTCGTCGACATGCCGTTCGGCGCCTACGAAGGAAGTCGGGAGGCCGCCTACGACGCCTGCGTTCGGGTGATGAAGGAGACCGGCGCCCAGGCGGTGAAGCTGGAGACCAGCATCGAACTGGCCGAGATCGTCGCCTTCCTGGTCAAACGCGGCATTCCCGTCATGGGCCATGTGGGCCTGCGTCCCCAGGCGATTCTGGCCGAGGGCGGTTTCAGGGCCAAGGGCCGCACCGACGTCGAGCGCGACCGTGTCATGGCGGAAGCAAAGGCCACAGCCGAGGCCGGCGCCTTCTGCATCGTCATCGAGGGGGTGGCCGAATCGCTGGCCCGCGATATCACCGAGAGCCTGGACGTCCCCACCATCGGCATCGGCGCCTCGGCCGCCTGCGACGGTCAGGTTCTGGTGGTCAACGACATGCTGGGCCTGTTCGACTGGACCCCGAAATTCGTCCGCAAATACGCCGATCTGCGCACCGAGATCGACCGCGCCGCCGCCGCTTTCGCCAATGATGTGAAAACCCGCCGTTTTCCTGCCGAAGTCGAGACCTACTTCTCGAAAAAGCCGGCTTCGCAGTAACGGAACGACGTTGCGGGCGGGGAGCCGACCTTCTAGGGTCCGCGCCGGTTTGCTTTTAGCGATTTTGGGGCGACGTTTCAGTGGTTGATGTCTTCGAACAGGTCGAGGAGGAGCTTCGCTCCGACCGGTACAAGCGCCTGGCCCGCACCTGGCTGCCCGTCGCGGGCGTGGTCCTGGTGGTCGCCCTGGTCGCCGCCCTGGGCTGGTGGGGCTGGGACAGCCTGAATTCGAGCAAGGCCGCCAAGGCCGCCGAAGCCTATGATCGCGGCATGGAGGCCCTGCGCGCCGACAAGCCCGCCGAGGCCCGTCTGGCCTTCGAGGAAGCGATCAAGGAAGGCAACGGCGCCTACAAGGTTCTGGCCCTGCAGCAGCAGGCCGGTCTGGCCGTGACCGCCGACAAGATTCCCGACGCCGTCCGCCTGTTCGACGAGGCCGCCAAGGCGTCGAGCGATCCGATCCTGTCGGACCCGCCCGCCCTGAAGGCCGCCTTCCTGGTCATGGACACCGCCCCCCTGGCCGATATCGAGGCCCGGCTGACGCCGCTGGCCGAGGACGATCGTCCGCTGCACGCCTTCGCCCAGGAAGCCCTGGCCCTGGCCCGTCTGCAACACGGCAAGGTCAAGGAAGCCCGCGAGGCTCTGGTCCTGCTGCAACTGGGCCAGGACGTGCCCGACGACGTGCGCCAGCGCGCCAATATCGCCGTCGCCACCATCGACGCCGGCACGGCGGGCGCGCTCAAGGACATCGCCGCCGCGGCCAAGACGGCGACCCCGCCCGCCGCCGGCGCAGCGAATGCGTCGACCACGGCCGCTCCGAGCCAACAGTGACGACCCCTTACAGGACGCCCCCGATGAACCGAGTTCTGAAAGTCGCGCTGATCTGCGGCGTCGCCACGACCATGGCCTCCTGCGGCGCGGTCAGCCGCAACCTGCCCTTCGGTCTGGGCAAGAAGGACGATCCCGGCGCGACCGCCTCCGCCGGCGACCGGATCTCGGTGCTGGAGTTCGAACAGCAGCTGACGCCGTCGGCCGCCCTGTCGGGCCGCAGCTTCTTCCTGCCGGGTCCCCAGGCCGCGACGGCCTGGACCCAGCCGGGCGGAACGGCGGAGAACCTGGTCGAACATGTGATCGCCGCTCCCGACTTCCGGGTCGCCTGGAAGCGCGACATCGGCGAGGGTTCGGCCCGTGTCGGCAACGTCATGGCGCCGATCGTCGCCGCTGACGGCAAGATCTTCGTTCTGGACGGCGAATCCACCGTGTCGGCCGTCTCCGCCGACACCGGCGCCATCCTGTGGAAGGCCAACGTCAAGGACGCGGACCGTGACCGCAACGGCGGCTTTGGCGGCGGCGTGGCCGTCGCGGGCGGCAAGGTCTTCGTCTCGTCCGGCTATCGCTCCGTGACCGCCCTCGACGCCGCAACCGGCGCGGTCGTCTGGACCCAGCCGGTCGATTCCCCGATCCATGGCGCGCCGACGGTGGCCGGGTCGCACGTCTTCGTCGTCGATGTCGACAGCCAGTTGTTCGCCTTCGACGTCAACACCGGCGCCCAGGACTGGACCTATCGCGGCATCGCCGAGCCGGCGCGCGTGATGCGGGCCTCCAGCCCGGCCGTCACCGGCAATACGGTCATCGCCCCCTTCTCGTCGGGCCAACTCGTCGCGCTCAGCGCCCTGAACGGCCAGCCGCTGTGGGAAGAGACCCTGTCGCGCACCAGCCGCACCAGCGCCCTGTCGGAGGTTCGCGACGTCGCCGGCCGTCCGGTCGTCAGCCGCGGCATGGTCTATGGCGTCAGCCACTCGGGCGTCCTGTCGGCTCTGGACCTGCGGTCCGGCCAGCCCAAGTGGCAACTGCCGATCACCGGCGTGAACGCGCCCCTGCCGGTCGGCGACGTGGTCTTCGTCGTTTCCAAGTCGGGTCAACTGGTCACCGTCAACCGCGATACCGGCCAGATCTACTGGACCCGCGAACTGAACGACGGACGGTCGCGCAAGGTCGGCGGCTTCCTGCGCTTCGGTCGTCGCACCATCTATCCGCAATGGTCGGGTCCGCTGCTGGCCTCCAACCGTCTGGTGATGGTCAATTCCTATGGCGAGGCCGTGGCCTTCGACCCGAAGACCGGCGAGGCCCAGGCCACGCTGAACCTGGGCGCGCCCGCCTATATCGCTCCCGCCGCCTACAACGGCGCCCTGTATGTGCTGACCGACAATGGTCAGCTGATCTGCATCCGCTGACTTTTCAGCCCGAATTACGCTAGAAAGCCGACATGGCTCTTAAGGTCGCCATCGTCGGCCGCCCCAATGTGGGCAAGTCGACCCTGTTCAATCGCCTCGTCGGCAAGCGCCTTGCGCTGGTCGACGATCGCCCCGGCGTGACGCGCGACCGGCGCTACGCCGACGGCAATATCGGCGACATGGATCTGACGCTGATCGACACGGCGGGCTACGAGGACGTCACCGACGACAGCCTGGAAGCCCGGATGCGCGAGCAGACCGAGGCCGCGCTCGATGACGCCGAACTGGTCATGTTCATGATGGACGCCCGTGAAGGCGTAACCTCGCTGGACCGGATCTTCGCCGAGCGCCTGCGCAAGGTGCACAAGCCCATCATCCTGCTGGCCAACAAGTCCGAGAGCCGCGAAAGCGGCGGCGGCGTCGGCGAGGCGCACGCCCTGGGCTTCGGCGAGCCGGTCGCCATCTCGGCCGAGCACGGCGAGGGGATGGCCGACCTGTACAAGGCCATCCGCGCCGCCTCCGAAGACATCTTCATCGAAGAGATCGACGAGCCGGACAAGCCGATCCGCATCGCCGTCATCGGCCGCCCCAACGCCGGCAAGTCCACCCTGATCAACCGTCTGATCGGCGACGACCGCCTGCTGACCGGGCCGGAAGCGGGCATCACCCGCGACTCCATTTCGGTCGACTGGACGTTCGAGGGCAAGAACATCCGTCTGGTCGATACGGCGGGCATGCGTCGCAAGGCGCGGGTGCAGGAGAAGCTGGAGAAGCTGTCGGTCGCCGACACCATCCGCGCCATCACCTTTGCCGAAGTCGTCATCCTGATGATGGACAAGGACGACGCCTTCGACACTCAGGACCTGCAGCTGGCCGACCTGGTCGAGCGCGAAGGCCGCGCCCTGGTCTATGTCGCGTCGAAATGGGACCTGGAAGACGAGCCCCAGGCTCGCATGGCCAAGCTGAAAGCCATGGCCGAGGACAAGCTGCCTCAGCTGAAGGGCTCGCCGTTCGTGGCCCTGTCCTCGCACTCGGGCCGTGGCGTCGAACGCCTGATGCCCGCCGTGCTTCAGGCCTATGACACCTGGTCGGTCAAGGTGAAGACCAAGGACCTGAACACCTGGCTGTCCATGGCCACCCAGCGGCACCCGCCTCCCGCCGTGGACGGCAAACGGATCAAGCCGAAATACATCGCCCAGACCAAGGCCCGTCCGCCGACCTTCGTGCTGATGGCCAATCGCGCCGAGTCGATGCCGGAGCATTACAAGCGCTATCTGGTCAATTCGATCCGCGAGAGCTTCGACCTGCCCGGCACGCCCATCCGCCTGGACGTCAAGTCCAGCGGCGTGAACCCTTATGCCGAGGGCGGCGCCAAGTCCGGTCCCGAACGCTACAAGGGCGACGCCAAGACCGCGCCCCGCCGGGTCAAGAAGGCCGAGAAGGAAGAGGCCCTGTCCAAACTGCCCGGCAAGGCGCTGGAGCAGAAAAAGACCCGCAAGGCCCAGCCCAAGGTCCTGGGCGGTCTGAAGTCCAGCGCGTCCAAGAAGGCGGGCTCGTCGGTGGCGGTTCAGAAGGGCGCCCGCGGCGGCGCCCGCCAGGTCTCGCGCTCCGGCCGTATCCGCACCGGCCAAAAGGGCGGCGCCAAGAAGTGACGCCATGAGCGCGGTCGAGCCTGTCCTTCCCGACCGGCCGACCTCGCGTTGGCTGATCCTGGACGGGCAGGGGCGGGTGCTGCTGTTCCGTTTCGCCTTCCTCGAGGGCCCCATCGCCGGCTCCGAATTCTGGGCCACACCCGGCGGCGGCGTCGATCCGGGCGAGACCTATGAGGACGCCGCCCGCCGCGAACTGTTCGAGGAGACCGGCCTGACCGTCGCCGATCCCGGTCCGCAGGTGGCGCGCCGCCGGGTCAGCTTCCGCCTGCCGGACGGCCGCATGGCCGATGTGGATCAGAGATTCTTCCTGTTGCGCGCCGAGGCTTTCGCCCTGTCCTCCAGCGGCTGGACCGAGGAGGAACAGCGCGTCCTGGCCGAACACCGCTGGTGGAGCGCCGCCGAAATCCGCGCCTCCGCCGAGACCGTCTGGCCCGACGATCTGGCCGACATCATCGAAGGACTGATGGTGGAGCAGGGGGCGCAACCGGGTTAAGATGGGGCCTTCTCGGAGGTGGCCTATGCTTACCCTTATCGCCGCCGTCCTGATCGCCCAGAGCCCCGTCGCGCCCGCGGACTGCGCCGAGGCCATGACGACGCCCCAGATCAACGCCTGCGCCGCCCGGGATCTGGCGGCGGAGACCGAGCGGATGGAAACCTACCTCGCCGCCGCGCGCCGAAAGGCTTTGGCCGACGACCAGGGCGCGAGCGACAACGGGCCGGCGTCTTCCCAGCGCGCCTATCTGGACAACGGCCAGACCGCCTGGGTCGCTTACAGGGACATTGTCTGTAACGGCGTCTACAACCGTTGGAGCGGCGGCACGATCCGCACCCTCATGGCCCTGAGCTGCAGCACCCGAATGACCCGGGAGCGGACCCAGGTGATCTGGCGCGACTTCCTGACCTACGCTGACGCGACGCCCCCGATCCTGCCTGAGCCCGTAGGTCCAGCGTCTCCTCCTGCAAAATAGCGGGTTCAGACCGCCAGAGCGTCGCTCGCCGTCAGGCCTTCGCGCATTCGCGCCGCGTCGCGGCCGGGGGGCAGGCCGAACTGGCGAGCGTATTCGCGGCTGAACTGCGAGGGGCTGTCATAGCCGACGGCGAATCCCGTCTCGGCCGCGCCGTCGCCGCCGCTCAGAAGACGGGCGCGCGCCTCCCGCAGCCGCACCTGTTTGTGAAACTGCAGCGGGCTCATGGTCGTCACGGTGCGGAAATGCCGGTGGAAGGTCGACAGGCTCATCCCCGCCATGTCCGACAGCTCTTCGATCCGCATCGGACGGGCGTAATTGGCGCGGATCCAGCGGATGGCGCGGTTGACGCCCGACAGGCGGCTTTCGGTCGAGCCGATCTGACGGACGGTGGCGGCGTGTCGGCTGTGGAGCAGGCGCCAGACCAGTTCGCGCTCGATCATCGGCGTCATCACGGCGATCTCGCCGGGTCGATCCAGAAGGCGCAACAGGCGGGCCATGGGCTCCAGCAATTCGTCTTCCAGGCGGGTCACACGGATTCCTGTCGGCGGCGGCTGATCCGAGGCGGCGGGGGCTTCGATCTCCAGCATCAGGTCGGCGATGGTCGCGGGGTTCAGGTCGAAGCTGAGGGCGCGATAGGGCGCCTCGACGATGCTGCCGCACACCGGCAGTTCCGCCGACACCACCAGACAGTCTCCGGCCCGATAGGAATAGACCGTCTCGCCCAGGATCGTCTTTTTGGCGCCGCACACCACCAGGCACAGCATGGGATCATAGGCCACGGCGATCATCCGCGTCTGCGTGTCGCTGCCATACAGGCGCAGGCCAGGCACGGCGGAGCGCGACAGGTCCGGCGGCGCATGGCGCGCGATGATGTCGGTCATTTCGGGCAAGAGGCTCATGGACGCATCCAACGCCCGTCGTCGCGTGCGCGCAAGCCGATGGGCGGAGTTTGACAGGATTGTGCAAGAGAACGCCCGGATCGCTCTAACGCTGTGCGGCTGAAACGGCGTCTTCTCCGCCTCGTCAGACAGAGGAGACTTCCCATGACACCTACCACTCAAAAGACCTGGCTCGTCACCGGCGCGGCCCGGGGACTGGGCGCCGGCATCGCCCGCGCCGCACTGGACGCCGGCGACCGCGTCGTCGTCGCGGGGCGAAACCGCGACGCCCTGATCAAGGCGTTCGGCCCCGACAGCGACAACGTCCTGTCCGTGGCTCTAGACGTCACAGACACGGCCGCCATCGACGCCGCTGTGGAGGCGGCCATGGCCCGTTTTGGCCGTATCGACGTCCTGGTCAACAATGCCGGTTATGGCCACCTCGGCATCTTCGAGGAGACGACCAGCCACGACGCGCGCATCCAGTTCGACACCAATGTCTTCGGCCTGTTCGACATGACCCGCGCCGTCCTGCCGGTCATGCGGGCCCAGGGTTCGGGGCATGTGTTCAACATCTCGTCCGTGGGGGGCATGGTCGGCGGGGCGTCCGGCGCGATCTATTGCGCATCCAAATTCGCCGTCGAGGGCTTCAGCGAGTCGATCGCCCAGGAGGTCAGCCCCTTTGGCGTCCATGTCACCATCGTCGAGCCGGGCTTCTTCCGCACCGACTTCCTGGACGCCTCCTCGGTCGTCTACGCCGCCCATCCCATCGCCGACTACGCCCAGGCCTCGGCCGCGCTTCGCGAATTCTATGAGGCGCGCAGTCATAACCAGGCGGGGGATCCGGCAAGACTGGGTCAGGCTCTGGTGGCCCTGTCCAATGCCGAAAATCCGCCCGTGCGATGGGCCGCCGGGACGGACGCCCTGGGCATGATCGAGGGCAAGATCGCCGGTCTGACGACGGAGCTGGAGGCCTGGCGCGACCTGTCCGCCTCCACCGACGGCGACTTCGCTTTCCGTGAGGAACCGGGCGCCAGCGCCTGGGGCTGACCCCGGCCTAGACCAGGGCTTCCGTCGTCGGCGCGTCCCGCCAGTCGCGGAACCTGACCGTCGGCGGCGGCGTCAGGTCTGCGCGCGCCAGTTCCACCATCAGGGACCCGATCTCCGAAGGATGGGGCAGGGTCTGAGGGTCTTCGCCCGGGAAGGCCTGGGCGCGCATGGCGGTGCGCATCCGGCCGGGGTCGACGATGCTGACGCGGATCGGGGTGCTCTCCACCTCGTCCGCCCAGGCCTTCATCAGGGCCTCGGCCCCGGCCTTGGTCGCCGCGTACATGCCCCAGAAGGCGCGGGGCGTGGCGGCGACGCTGGAGGTCAGATGGATGACCCGCCCGGCGTCCGAGGCGCGCAGCAGCGGCTCAAGCGAGCGGATCAGCCGATAGACGCCGGTGAAATTCACCTTCTCCACCTTGGCGAATTCGCGCGGATCGGCGTGGGCCACGGGCGTCAGGCCTGACGGCCCCATGGTCGCCGCCGCCTGGACCCAGACGTCCAGCCGCTTGAACCGTTCGAAGATGGCGCCGCCCAGCCGGTCGATGCCGCCGCCGTCCACCAGGTCGAACGGGACCAGGGTCGCGTGCTTGCCGGTGGCGGCGAATATGGCGTCGTCCAGCTCTTCCAGCCCGCCCTGGGTCCGCGCCGTCGCGACGACGTGGGCGCCGGCCCTGGCCAGGGCCAGAGCGCTCTCATAGCCTATGCCGCGCGAGGCGCCGACGACGAGTGCGATACGATCAGAGAGCGGAAGTTCAGACATAGGCCTGATTAGCGCGCGTCAGACGCAACCGCAAAGCCCATCAGGCCGGCGGCGACCACAGGCCGAAACTGACGCCCTGGTCGTCGCAGACGATGGCGTTGCGGCCTGATGCGGCATCGGCTGGCATGGAGGCCCGACCGCCCAGTTCCGTCACCCGCCTGCAGGCGGCGTCCACGTCGGCCACCTGGAAGAACAGGTGCGAAAAATCCTTCTTCTCGCCCTTCACTATGCCGAATGCGGTTTCCCCCTCGGCGCCGGCCGCCCGCACATGGGTATAGGTCGGAGTGTCATGCTCGAACGTCCAGCCGAACAGACCGGCGTAGAAGGTCTGGGCCCTCTCGACGTCGGGCGTCTCCATGAAGAAGTAGCCGAGCCGGTTTTTCATGCTGTTCTAAGCGCTCCAGTCGGCGTTCAGTTTCCGCCGACCAGCGCCTTGGCGATCCAGTAGGCGGCTGTTGCGGCCAATAGGATGGCGATCAGGCCCACACCCAGCCAGAGCGCCGAGGGGAGGGTCGTTTTGCGTATGGCCCGCCACGTCATTCCAATACCCAGCCCGCAGACCAATCCCGCAATGCCGGAAGGTGATTGGGCGGCCTCATGTTGAACGAGAAACAGATTGAGGCCGCAGAGCAGTGCGACGATGGCCAGTAGGCGACGGATGAGCCGGGCCAGAAAGGCCGGGCCGTCGCCAGATTGCTCTCTTTGGGCAAGGTTGTGCGCCATAAACCTCAGGGTATCAGGCGCTCACCAAAAGTGAAAGTTGCCGCGCCGAAAACTCCCGGCCGCCTTCCTCGATCTCGCGATCCAGCAGGCGGGTGGGATAGTCGCCGGTGAAATAGTGGTCGGTGAACTGCGGATGGGCGTTGTTGCGGCCCGTCTCGCCCATCGCCTGATACAGGCCGTCGATGGACAGGAAGCCCAGCGAATCGACCTCCAGCATCTCGCGCATCTCTTCCAGCGTCTTGTTGGCGGCCAGCAGTTGCGCCCGCTCCGGCATGTCGATGCCGTAGAAGTCGGGGAACAGGATCTGCGGGCTGGCCGAACGCAGGTGAACCTCCTTGGCCCCCGCCGCGCGCACGGCCCGGACCAGTTTGACCGAGGTGGTGCCGCGCACGATGGAGTCGTCGATCAGGACGACCCGCTTGCCTTCCAGGGCCGACTTGTTGGGGCTGTGCTTCATCCGCACGCCCTTTTGACGGGCGCCCTGGCTGGGCTGGATGAAGGTTCGGCCCAGATAGTGGCTGCGAATGATGCCCATCTCGTAGGGGATGCCGCTTTCCTGGGCGTAGCCCAGGGCGGCCGGCACGCCCGAGTCGGGCACGGGCACGACGATGTCGGCGTCCACGCCCAGTTCGCGGGCCAAGCCCCGGCCCATCGCCTTGCGGACCTCATAGACCGAGCGGCCGTTCACGACCGAGTCCGGGCGCGAGAAATAGACGTATTCGAACAGGCAGGGGCGGGCGGCGCGGGCCGGGAAGGGCTTGATCGATTCCACGCCGTTGTCGTCGATGACCACGACCTCGCCGTGTTCGACGTCGCGCACGAAGGTCGCGCCCATCATGTCCAGGGCGCAGGTCTCGGACGCCAGCACCCAGCCGTCGCCGATCTGGCCCAGCACCAGCGGGCGGATGCCCAGCGGGTCGCGGGCGCCGATCATCTTGTGGCGGGTCTGGGCGACCAGGGCGTATCCGCCCTCGATCCGCGCCAGGGCGTCGATGAAGCGGTCGACGATCTTGGCCTTACGGCTGCGGGCGATCAGGTGGAGGATGACTTCCGAGTCCGATGTCGACTGGAAGATGGCGCCTTCGCTGACCAGCTGGCTGTGCAGGAACTTGAAATTGGTCAGATTGCCGTTGTGGGCGATGGCGATGCCGCCCTGGTCCAGATCGGCGAACATCGGCTGGATGTTACGCAGAAAGCTGCCGCCGGCGGTGGAATAGCGCGTGTGGCCCACGGCCGCGCGGCCGGGCATGCGGGTCATCAGGTCGGCGCCGCCGAAGGCCTCGCCCACCAGACCCTGGTGCCGCTCGGTGTAGAAGCGATCTTCCTTGATGCTGGCGATGCCGCAGGCTTCCTGGCCCCGGTGTTGCAGGGCGTGCAGGCCCAGGGCCACGACAGCCGACCCCTCGTCCTCGTCGGCGCCCCAGACGCCGCAGACGCCGCACTCCAGCCGCAGCTGGTCATCCTCCGGCTCGCGCCAGTGCTCGCGGTGAACGACGGGATCGGCGATATGGTGGCGCATCGTGGGGCTCCGATGACCGGGGAAACTTAAGGGGCGGCTTCGCGCGGCGAGTTAGTCTTGGATTGCGTCGAGGGCAAGGCTTCGTCGTCCGAAAATCCTTTGCGCACGGACGAATCGACGACGGGTGTGATCGCATCGACCCCCCGGCCTATGCCGGGCAGGACTATCTGGATGGCCCGGGCCCCCACGGCGCTGACCTTGTAAAGGGCCGCTTCGCTGAGCCAGCGCGGCGTCCGTTCGCCCGGCATGGCGGCGACGATGACCAGATGGATGGCCCCCAACAGCACCAAGGCCCGGCCCGCGCCGACGAAGACGCCGATGAACCGATCGACCCCGCCCAGCTGCGGATGGGCCTGGGCGCGCTTCGACAGGAAGGATCCGAAGATGCGGATGCCGAAATAGACGATGAAGAAGGCGACCACCGCCGCCAGTATGGTCCCGGCCCAGTCAGGATTGACCAGGGCGCGTCCCAGAAGCGCCGTCCACGGCAGGGTCACCAGGGCGACCAGGGCCGCCAGCAGGGCGCTGAGCAGGGTGATGACCTCGCGCACCCCGCCGCGCACCCAGCCGGCCGCTGCGGAGAACAGGATCACCACGATGGCGAAGACGTCGTAACCGGTCACTCAGGGGTCCAGGCGGCTGTTGCGCTTGTCTAATAGCGGTTTTGCGAGATTCGTTCGACCACATCCGTCAATCGCGTCGCGGATGTCACCTTCACCCCCTTGGTCTTGACCGTCAGGGTCGGACCCAGCACCTGGTCGAAGCCCAGTTTCTGCGCCTCGCGCAGTCGCGCCTCGGCCCGACCGACGCTGCGCACCTCGCCCGACAGGCCGATCTCGCCGAAGACGACGCAGCCCTGGGGCAGGGGCATGTCCAGGGCCGAACTGATCAGGGCCGCCGCCGCCGCCAGGTCGGCCGCGGGCTCGTTGATCCGCAGGCCGCCCGCCACGTTCAGATAGACGTCCTTGTCGCCGAACCCCAGGCCGCAGCGCGCCTCCAGCACCGCCAGCAGCATGGCCAGACGACCCGAGTCCCAGCCCACCACCGCCCGCCGCGGCGTGCCATAGGCGGACGGCGCCACCAGGGCCTGCATCTCGACCAGCACCGGTCGCGACCCCTCGATCCCGGCGAAGACGGCGGCGCCCGGCGCTCGCTCCTTGCCCTCGCCCAGGAACAGGGCGGACGGATTGGCCACTTCGCGCAGGCCGCTGTCGCCCATTTCGAACACCCCGATCTCGTCGGTGGCCCCGAACCGGTTCTTGCCGGCGCGCAGGATGCGGAACGGATAGCCGCGCTCGCCCTCGAAGGTCATGACGGCGTCCACCAGGTGTTCGACCACGCGCGGCCCCGCCACCTGGCCGTCCTTGGTCACATGGCCGACCAGGATCACCGCCACGCTTTGGGTCTTGGCCAGCCGCACCATTTCGCCGGCGCAGGCCCGGACCTGGGTGATCGAGCCCGGCCCGCTCTCATGCACGTCGGACCACAGGGTCTGGATCGAATCGACGATGACGATGTCGAACTGTTCGCGCTTCAGCGTGCCCAGAATGTCGCGCAGGGCCGTCGCCGCCGCCAGATTGACCGGCGCCTGCTCCAGCCCCATCCGCTTGGCCCGCGCCCGGATCTGTTCGACCGCCTCCTCGCCCGAAATATAGGCGATGCGCGACCCGCGCAGGGCCGCCTTGGCCGCCACCTCCAGCAGCAGGGTCGACTTGCCCACCCCCGGATCGCCGCTCAGCAGAATGGCCGAGCCGGGCACCACGCCGCCGCCGCAGACCCGGTCGAACTCGGCCACGCCCGTGGTCAGGCGCGGCGGCTCGGGGGTGTCGGATTGAAGCGTCTCGAACTGCAGACCCCGTCCGCGCGCCGAGGCGGCCGCCGACGGCTTGATCGCGCCGGGGGGCGCCGACCGGCTCTCTTCGCTCAGGGTGTTCCACTGTCCGCACGACGAACACTGGCCCGACCATTTGCCGTGGACCGTGCCGCAGGACTGACAGACATAGAGGGCGGAATCGCGAGCCATGGACTTCCTTAGCAGGGCGGAGGGCGCGACCGTATCGCCCAGGTCTGCGTCAGTTCCGGTCGCAGTCTTCGGTATGGAGGCGTTCCACGCGGGGCCTGATCCCGGTCAAGAGTTCATAACTGACCGTCCCGGCCGCGGCCGCAGCCTCGTCCAGCAGCCGATTGGCGCCGAACAGTTCCACGCGGTCGCCGACGGCCACCTCCAGTCCCGTCACATCCGTGGTGCAGACGTCCATCGACACCTGCCCCAGCAGAGGCCGGGTCTCGCCGGCCACCCAGACCGCGCCGCGTGGCCCGAAGGCGCGCGTCACCCCGTCCGCATAGCCGATGGCGATCACGGCCGCTCGCACCGGACGGTCGGCGACGAAGCCGCGCGCATAGCCGATGCTCTCGCCCGCCGGCACCTCGCGCACCTGCAATACTTCGGCCGACAGGGTGGCCACGGGCGCGATCCGCGCATCCGGCCGACCCTCCGGCCCGCCGCCATACAGACATATGCCCGGCCGCACGGCGTCGAAGGCGAAGTCGCGCCCCAGGAAACATCCGCCGGAGTTGGCCAGCGACCGGGTCACGCCCGGATAACGGGCGGCGGCGGCGGCGAAGGCGTCGCGCTGGCGCCGGTTCATCGGCTGGTCCGGCGTGTTGGCGCAGGCCAGATGGCTCATCACCAGGCCCAGGCCGTCGAAGGGTTCGGGCGCGTCCTCGGGGCGGAAGCCCAGCCGGTTCATGCCGGTGTCGATCTGCAGACCGCAGGCGCCGCCGCCGGCCGCAGTCCAGGTCCGCAGTTGATCGGGATTGTTCAGCACCGGCCGCAGGTCCGCCGCCTTGAGGTCTTGCGCCGTCTCTCCGGCGCACCCGTCCAGCACATGGATGGCGGGCCCGCCCGAGCCTTCTGGTCCCAGCGCCGCCCTCAAGGCCACGCCCTCGGCCGCTCGTGCGACGAAGAAACTGCGCGCCCCCTCGGCCATCAGCCGGGTCGCGCAGGCGGCGGCGCCCAGTCCATAGGCGTCGGCCTTGACCACCGGATAGACAGGCGCGCCGGCGACGGTTTCCAGGGTGCGAAAGTTGCGCGCCAGGGCGCTCAGATCGACGGACAGCAAGGCGGGGGAGGGCATGGGGCCCTTATGGCGCAAGTTTCCGGCGATGGAAGGGCTCAGTCCTCGTCGGCGAACGGCGGCGGCAGTTGGCCGGACTTGAAGATGATGGTCGGATGCTCGTCATAATCGCCCATCTCGGTATCCGCCGAGACGGAGAAGGCCACCACGCCCAGCCGCAGCGGCGCCAGGCGCTCGGCCTTGCGGCGCGCCTCCTCGGCGTCCTTGCAGCCGACCTGTGGCTCGGCCCTCAGGGCCTTCCCGCGGCCCTGGACATAGGTCTGGAGGATATAGACGGTTTCGCTGGCCATCCGCACCCAAGGGGCCTGTTCGCGGCCCAGGTCAACCGGCGCGACCCCTATTCGTAGCTGACTTCCTCATAGCCGTGCGCGAGGTTGCCGAAGCGGACAGTCTCGGCGTCGAAGGCCAGTTTGACGATGCCGATGGGGCCGTGGCGTTGCTTGCCGATGACCACCTCGGCCTGGCCTTGCAGCCGGTCCATGTCCTGCTGCCATTGCAGGTGCTCCTCGGTGCCCTCGCGCGGCTCGGCCCGGCCCAGGTAGTAGCTCTCTCGATAGACGAACATCACGCAGTCGGCGTCCTGCTCGATCGAGCCGGATTCGCGCAGGTCGGACAACTGGGGCCGCTTGTCCTCGCGCTGCTCGACCTGACGCGACAACTGCGACAGGGCGATGATCGGCACCGACAGCTCCTTGGCTAGGGCCTTCAGCCCGCCGGTGATCTCGGACACCTCCTGCACCCGGTTCTTCTGGCCGCCGCTGTCGCCGGTCGTGACCAGCTGAAGATAGTCAACGATGATCAGGTCCAGCCCATGCTCCATCCGTTTCAGCCGCCGCGCCCGCGCCGCCAGCTTGGACATGGACAGACCGCCGGTGGCGTCGATGTAGAGGGGGCTCTCGCCGATCTCGACCGCCGCGTCGCGCAGCTTGCCGAAGTCGGTGGCGTCGATCTCGCCCTTGCGCAGCTTGTCCGACGACACGCCCGAGGCGTCGGCCAGGATCCGCATGGCCAGCTGTTCGGCGCTCATTTCCAGCGAATAGAAGGCCACCACCCCGCCGTTGACCGTCTTGCGGCCCTCCGGCGTCGGCTCCCACTGATAGGCGCGGGCCACGTTGAAGGCCATGTTGGTCGCCAG
>NZ_JACESA010000045.1 GCF_013912065.1 Brevundimonas sp. | reverse complement strand
CGGCGGCGCCCGCATCGCCCTGGGCCGAGGCAGCTGGCGCTGGTCGGACCTTCTGGGAACGGGTTAGAGCCCCGCTCTTTCGTCACTCCGGGCGAAGCGAAGCGGAGCCTTGGGAATGACGAAAGAGAAGGGTTGGTCAGCCCCTCGGACCAAACAGGATGATCCCCGCCCCGATCAGGCAGACCGCGCCGCCGATCAGGTCCCAACGGTCGGGCGTCGTCTTCTCGACCAACGCCATCCAGACTAGGGATGAGCAGATATAGACCCCGCCATAGGCGGCGAAGGCCCGGCCCGCCGCATCGCTGGGGACCAGGGTCAGCAACCAGGCGAAGGCGACCAGACAGACGAGACCTGGCGCCAGCCATAGCGGCGACCGCTCCAACTTCAGCCAGGCCCAGAAGGCGAAACAGCCGCCGATCTCCGCCATAGCCGCCAGCGGATAGATCATTAGCGGCTTCATCCTTGCCTCCTATCACTCGCCGCGTGGCGGCTCGCTGCTCGAGGAGGCCTTCGCTCGTTCGGCCGCCAGCTTGGCCAGCACCCGGCCGCGACCGCGCGCCAGGGCGTGGATGGCGCCGCGCATGGTGGCGACCTCCTGTTCGGAGAAGGCGGCGCGGCCCAGCATGACGCGCAGGTTCTGGCTCATCGAACGCTTCTTTTCCGGCGGATAGAAGAAGCCGCCGTTTTCCAGCTCCTCCTCCAGATGTTCGTACATCCCGATCAGCAGGTCGTTCGAGGCCGGGGGATCGCTGTCGCGGAAACGGGGCGGCGGGGCGTCCAGGATCAGGGTGCGCCATTCATAGGCGTTGATCGCCACCGCCTGGGCCAGGTTCAGCGAATGGTGCTTCGGGTCGATGGGAATGGTGACGATGCCGGCGCACAGGGCGATGTCGGTCGTCTCAAGTCCCGCCCTTTCCCCACCGAACAGCAGGCCGGTCTTCAGGCCGGACGCCGTGTCGTCATAAAGGATGCGGCTGGACTCGCGCGGGGTCCGCACCGGCTGGCGGGTCTCGCGCGGCCGGGCGGTGGTGGCGAAGACGGTTTTCAGGTCGGCGATGGCCTCACCGACGCTGTCGAACACCCGCACCCCCTCCAGCACCCAGTCGGCGCCCGAGGCCGTTGCCCAGGCCCGTTCCTGGGGCCAGCCGTCGCGCGGACTGACCAGACGCAGGTCCGTCAGGCCAAAGTTCGCCATCACCCGGGCCACGGCGCCGATGTTCTCGGCCATCTGGGGTTTGTCGAGGATGACGGCGGGGGGCGTGAGATCAGTGGAAACGGACATGGCCGCTTCCCTACCCCTCCAGGCCGTAACGAGCCAGAGCGGCGCGCAGATCGTCCAGATGCGGCGCATAATTTTTCCACCGTCCCGAGGATCGCCGGTACAGCGGCTCGCGCACCTGCCAGACGCTGGCGGTGCGGACCGGTTCCTGGCGCTGATTGAAGTCCATCACCGACGGCTCCAAGTCCAGGCCGCAGGCCTCGACCAGTTCACGCACCGCAGGCTCGCCCCGCGCCACCAGGTCGTCGTAATCGACCTCGTACACATCGTCGGGCCAGACCGATTTCCAGTGGGCCGCCAGTCGTCGCTCCTGCGCCGCCCAGTGGGCCGCGTGCTCCAGGTCCAGCGCATAGAGCATGGTGTGCGACAGATGCAGGAAGAAGACCGACAGGGCGTTGTCGATCGGATCGCGCACCGTGTGGATGATCCGGGCGCGGGGAAACAGGGTCTTGGCCAGGCCGATATAGAGGATGTTGTCCGGCCGCTTGTCCGTGACCCGGCCGACGCCGGGCACGCGTTCGCGCACGGCGGTTAGATAGACGTCGCGGATCTTGCGCCGGCTGGCATCGTCGAACGCCTCCAGGGCTTCCGGGAAGGGGTTGAAGACATTGGCGGCCAGGGTCGGCAGCAGGTCCAGTTCCCCGCCCGGCCGCACCCCGCTGTGGCCCGCTAGCAGACGCTCGACCAGGGTCGAGCCGGACCGGAACATGCCGCAGATGAAGATCGGCGGCGCGCCGTCGTCATCGTCGTCCAGCGGCGCGACCGGCGCCGGGGTCGCGGCGATCAGCCGGTCGACATACTGCCCCGCCAGGACCGGATCATAGCTCAGCCCCCTGGATCGGGCGACGGCGGCGCTGGCGCGATTGGCCTCGATATAGGCGGCGAAGGCCTCGTCATGAACGCCCGCCGCATCCAGCAGCCGGCCGAGCGCGAAGCCCAAGTCGGCGCGTTTCAAAACCCTGTCGTCGCTGCTCGCGGCCAGGGCCGTCCGCAGACGGTCGATCAGCGGCTCGTCCGTCGTCACGACGGCCTGCAGCCCCGCGAGACGCGCCAGGGCCATCGTATTGTTCGGTTCCAGCGCCAGCGCCGCCTCATAGGCGACGCGGGCCTCGTCGCGCCGCCCGCCGTCCTCGTGCAGATTGCCCAGGTTCAGCCAGGCCGAGGCATAGGCAGGTGCGATCTCCAACGCCCGCTTCAGCTCTGCCTCGGCCTCGGCCGGACGGCTCAGGTCGTCGGCGAAGATCACGCCGCGATTGAGGTGGATTTCCTCGGGGCTACGCCCGCCCTGGGCCAGGGCCTGGCCATAGGCGGACAGGGCCTCGTCCAGCCGTCGCATTCGGCGCAGCAGGCGGCCCAGGTCGTACCACGCGTCGCCCAGGCCGGGCCGCTCGGCCAGAACCGCCTGATAGGCCTGCACCGCCTCCGGTATGCGGTCGGCCCTCTCCAGCGTGGCGGCCTGGGCCAGGCGGATGTCGGGGGCTGCGACGCTCTCCATCCGATCAGTCCTCGCCGACCATGGCCAGCCAGGGATCGGCCGTTCCCGCCTCGACCTCGGCGACCTTGACGGCCGGCCAGCCGATGGCGGCCTCGCCAGAGACGGTCCAGGCCGAGGCGATGAAGTCGCGCAGCTCGGCCGCGCCCGCCGCCAGCCGTTCCGTTACGAAGGCCGCGCCGCGCGCATCGGCGTCGCGGAAGCCGCCGGCCTTTTCCAGCCGATAGAAGGGAACCACCGTCCCGAGGGTCGTGGTCAGATAGGAGACGGTGCGCGCCTTGACGTCGAACCCGTCCAGGTTCGCCGCCGGCATGGCGGCCTCGACGGCGTCCAGCCGCGCAACGCGGCTGGCGAAGGCGCCCTCGAACTGACCGTGGGTCTGGCGCGAATTGGTGAACCCCTCCGGGTTCGGATAATCGCCCCAGCCGTTGTAGTGGATCGACGTATGGTGCGGCTGCGACCCGTCGCCGACATAGTGGCCCATGACCCCGATATCACGCAGGATCAGGGCCTCGCGACGCAGGCGGTCGGCCCGGTACCAGGCCTGCCGCTCCAGGTTCGTCTCGCGCTTCTCCGCCGCGTTCAACACGCGCCAATAGGCGAAGTCGCGGCTCAGGTTCTGCCAAGCGTCGATCATGGCGTAGGGCAGATAGCCGGCGTCGTCGACATCCAGACCCGCCTGGGTCAGGGCGGCGTCATATTCCGATTTCAGCCGCGGCAGGTCGGTCAGGGCCATGCCCCGCCCGTCCATCACACGACCCTGGTCGTCCAGATCGATGAAATGGGCGGTGTCGCGCTCGCGGTCGTGCGGCTGGCCGGCGCCCTTCCACCGGTCGGGTTCGCGCGCCAGTTCTCCGACGTCCGCTATGGCGCCCGGCGTCTTCAGAAAGGCGGGCAGACCTTCGGGCAGGGCCCGCATCGCCGCCACGCCGATCAGCCGGTGCCCGGTATTGCCCCAGGCGTCGACGGTGACGGCGGGCGCGGAAACCGCGATGAGCGCAAGGGCGGCTATGGCGAGACGTTTCATGATGGAACCTGCGTAAGATCACGCCCGTCTAACGCATCGTTGATCGGCTCTCCAGCCCGTCATGGCGCGCGAAGACTTGCCCGTCGCGGTCGCGCACCTAGGTTAAAGGGGCTCCTCGTTCCTTTTTGGCCCACATCAGGCTCCACATGATGCGAGGAGCGTCGGCGTGATTGCGCCGGCGCCGTCCTGGACGGCCCCCTGTGGACGCCAGACCGAAAGGACACGCCCATGCGCGCACCCCGTCTCGCCCTTATTGTATCCTCCGCCGCCCTGATGGCCGCAGCCGGCGCCCAGGCGCAACAGACGTCTTCGGCACCCGCGCCCGCCTCCGCGCCCCAGGCGGCCGCGCCCCAAACCACGGCGCCAACAACCACGGCGGCCTTCACCGACGCCGAACTGAAGAAGTTCAGCGACGCGATGACCGAGGTCCGCGCCGTCAGCGACACTCTGAACAGCGCTCAGCCCACACCGGAACAGCAGGCTGAAATGGCCCGGGCCGTGATGGAGTCCGGCCTGGAAGTCACCCGCTTCAACGCCATCTCGAACGCGATGGCCAGCGACCCGATTCTGGCTGCGCGGATCAGGGCCGTGTCCGCCCCGCCTCCGGCGCCCGGCTCGGTCGCCGCCAGCGTCACGCCCCAGGAGCTGACCCTCTACACCACCGCCATGAAGAAGATGCGCGATATCGCCGCCGGCACGCCCAACGACCAGCTGACGCTTCAGCAGCAGACCGCCATCGGCAATGTCGTGGCCGACAGCGGCCTGGACGCCGCGCGCTTCAGCGCCATCGCCGACGCCGTCGCCGCCAATCCGGGCCTGCGGGCTCGCGTGAACCTGGAACGGGCCAGGCTCGAGCGCGAGGCCGCACAGCCCTAAGCTCAGGTGTCGGCGGGTTCGCGCCGCGTGTCCGGCGCCGCCGGACCCGCCTCGTCCTCGTTCAGCAGCCGCCCCTCGCGCCTTGGCTTGATATAGGGCGCGGGTTGCGGCGTCGGGATATTGCCGCGCATCAGCTGTCGGCCCGCCGACAGCCCGCCCGTCAGCTGGAGATCCAGCCGGGCCTCGTCGCGGCGACGGACGTCGCCGATGGTCTCGGCGGCCACAGTCTCGGGCAGACCCAGTTCGATCAGGGCCCGCTCGCCGAACTTCAGCGCCGATTCGAAGGTCTCGCGGATCTGGTAATCGACCCCCGCCTGGATCAGGCGCATCGAATGGCCCCGGTCGAAGGCGCGGACCATGATCTTGGTGGTGGGGAACTCGGACTTGACCAGTTCGACGATCCGGTCGGCGATTTCCGGCTTGTCGACGCAGACCAGGACGATCTCCGCCTCGTCCGCGCCGGACGCCCGCAGCGTGTGCAGTTGCGCGCCGTCGCCGTAATAGACCTTGAACCCGAACTGGGAGGCGGCCTGGATCATCTCGACGTCGTTCTCGATGATCGACACGTCCACGTCGCGCGCCAACAGGGGTTGGGACACCACCTGGGCGAAACGGCCGAAGCCGATGATCAGCACCTGGCCCCGCAGATCCTTGGCGAAATCGACGCCGTCGGCATGCTCGGCCGACACCACGGGCTTGGGCAGCAGTCGCGCAGTCAGCAGGCTGGTCAGCGGCGTCAGGGCCATCGACAGGATGACGATGGCCGACATCATGGCGCCGATCTGGGCGTCGAACAGGCCGGCCGTCACCGCCGCTCCATAAAGGACGAAGGCGAACTCGCCCCCTTGCGCGAACAGGGCCGCGCGCTCGACCGCCTCATGGTGCGACGCCTTGAACAGACGCGCCACGCCATAGATGCCCAACGCCTTGACCGCCATGAATGCGATCACCCCGCCGACCACCAGCCGCCAGTCCGCGACCACCACCGACAGGTCCAGAGACATGCCGACGCTGAGGAAGAACAGGCCCAGCAGGATCGCGCGGAACGGTTCGACATCGGCTTCCAACTGGTGCCGGAAGCTGGATTCCGACAGCAGAACCCCGGCCAGGAAGGCGCCCATGGCCATCGACAGTCCGCCCAGCGACATTGCCCAGGCCGCACCGACCACGACCAGAAGCGCGGCCGCCGTCATCACTTCCCGCCCGCCGTATCGGGCCAGCAGGCGGAAGATCGGATTGACCAGATATCTGCCGGCCAGCAGCACGCCGCCGACCGCCGCCACCGCGAAACCGATAGTCTGCCACAGCGGCGGGGCATGTTCGTCGCTCATCCCCAGGGCGGCGGCCAGCACCGCGACGATGGCCAGCAGGGGCACGATGGCGAGGTCTTCCAGCAGCAGGATCGACACCGCCCGCTGTCCGGCCCCGCCCGCCACCTCGCCGCGCTCCTCCAGCATCTGCATGATGACGGCGGTGGACGAGAGGACGAACCCCATGGCCCCGACGAAGGCCACCGGCGCCGAAAAACCGGCCACCATCGCCGTCAGGGTCAGGATCAGGCCGCAGAACAGCACCTGGGCCGCCCCCAGGCCGAAGATCTCCTTCCGCAGCCCCCACAGCCGTTTCGGCCGCATCTCCAGCCCGATGATGAACAGGAAGATCACCACGCCGAACTCGGCGACATGCAGGATGGTCTCGGGTTCGCGGAACAGTTTCAGGCCGAACGGCCCGATGGCCAGGCCCGCCGCCAGATAGCCGAGCACGGAGCCCAGCCCGACGCGCTTGAACACCGGCACGGCGATGACACCGGCCGCCAACAGGGCCGCGGCCGCCCCCAGATCCAGTCCCGCCGTCGGTTCAGCCATTGTCACCCCCTTAGATCTCGTTCTCCATTGTGGGGAGCCCCGAAGCGGATTGCGAGATGGCGCCGACGACACAATCGTCGATCCGCGCGCCACAAGCGGCTGATCCGCCACAGTTTCGCCTTGGCCGCCAAGCCGAGTAGCGTCAAGAACAACCGGAGGAAACCATGTCGCGTCTCGTCAGGATCTTCACCGTCGCCGCCCTGGGCCTGTCCGTCGCCGTCCCCCCTGTAGCGGTTCCGAAGGCCGCCTACGCCGCACCCCGGCCCGCGCCGCTGGACGGCGACGGACAGGCCCAGGGCGGCGACGGTGAAGATCC
>NZ_JACESA010000044.1 GCF_013912065.1 Brevundimonas sp. | reverse complement strand
GAGAAAGCCCCTGATTGACCATATCAACGCGTTCGTTCGGGCGCATGGCGTCAGCAGTGGGCGGGGGCGGGAAGGCGAGGGTATCGCCCTGCGTTGCCGCGCGCGCGCCTTGCGAACTGGGGGCCGGGCTGGGCGACGGGCTCGGTGACGGCGCCACCTGCGCGGCCAGCGGAGCCGAAAGCAAGGCGATGGCAGCGGTTGCCGATGTCAGGATCAGTTTGTTCATTCCCCCTCCTCCCCGGAAGCTTCGGGTGTCACGGCACGGCTGGCGCCGGTGCGGCCCAGCACAAATCCGGCGAAGGCTGCGCCATGCGCGTCGATGCCCTCGCTCGCCGCACCGACGGCGAGAAGATCGATGATCGCAGCAAGATGCAGCGGCAGCTGCGGCACCGCGCCCTCGGCGTCGCCGGCAAAGGGCAGCGGCGCATCCGCTTCGGCCCCGTCGATCTGCTCCAGCAGCGAGGCTAGCGCGCCGATCTCCGCCGGATCGACCAGCGGCGCGCCAGCCGCATCGACGGCGATGGTGCTGAACTGGGCGCGATAGGGCCGCGCCGGACCCTGTTCCTGCTGGGCGACTGCGCGGTGGTGGCTCCCCGACCACAGCACCGTGCCATCGCCCGCATCGACCAGCACCCCGCCGCTCCCCCATTGCGCGATGCTGCCGGCCTTGCCGCCGAGCGCAAATCCGGGGATCTCGTATCGGAGCAGCATCAGGCTGCGCCCTTCATGGCTGATCGCAAGCCGACTGAAGCGAACCACGAGCGCACCCGAGAAATCGCCTGCAATCCCGGCTTCCTCGGGGCCAAACCGCAGCGTCCATTGCGCGGCGCCCGGCGGAATGCGATCGAGCAGCGGCCGAATGTGACGATTGAGGATATCCGCCATGAAGCCGTCCCCGCTGACCGCGCGGGTTTCGGGGTCGAAGACGAGGCCAAGCTCGATGCCGCTGTCGCTCACCACATCGGCCCCCGCAATCTGTCCATTCCCGCGCTCGACCACCGCGCCGCTGCCATAATCGACGACGATCCAGCGCTCCGCACCGCGCCGCGCCTCGGCCACCCCGGCGGTACGGTTGAGCGACCGGGTGACGCTGCCGTCGAAGGTCTGCGCCAGCAGCACGACCCGACTGCGCGACTGGGTCACGGCGGGCTTCGGCGGCGCGGGCGGTGCATCCTGCGCCTGCGCCGGACCTACCGCGACAATGGCCAGCACACAGGCCGCGGCGAGCAATGCCCCTTTCCGCATCACTGGGCCGCCTGTGTCGTGATTGCGGCGACGAACGGAAACTCCCCGTTGGCGTGCAATTGCACCACCGTCACCCCGTCGGGACCGGCGAGACGCCACTGGGTGTCATCGGCACCGGGAATGATGGCCACGCCCTGCAGCCGCTTTGGCCAATCCGTCTGCGCGATGATCGACTGCGCCAGAAGCTGGCGCGGGGCGATGCTCTCGCTCCCGAAGGGCAAGGGGTCGATCAGCTGAGCCAGCGTCGCGCTGTCCCCGCTGACGAGCGCACCGGCGACATTCGTCATCAGCTGTTGCACCACGTCCGGCAGATCGCCTTGCCCGCCAAAGCGGATGTTCTGCACCGCCTTTGCGCCCACCGCCGCCCGCCGCGCAGGCTCGTTCCGGGCGTCACCCGAAGCGACGACGTTGAAGCGCGTGCGTTGCAGGCGCCCGAGCGTCAGGGCGAGCCGCTGGCGCTTGGCAATACGCTCCGCAGCCGCACGGGCTTTGGCCTGCCCCTCGTGCGCGGGCCATGCCGCCAGCAGCCGCCGGGCATCGAAGCGTGCGATGGATGGCTCGCCCCCCCATGGCGGCACCAGCAGCATCGAGCCGGGCCGGATCTGCCGGTCGCCGATCTGCACTTCGCCGGACAGAACCAGCAGGTAGGCAAAGCTGCTGGCGTAGCCACCGATCACCTGCGCCTGCGTCAGGATCAGGTTCTGACCGGCAAAGACCATCGGGCCGCTGGCGGGAGGAAAGAGCACCTGTTCGCCAGTCTCCAGCGCCTCGATTGCAATCATCGCGCCGTTATCGAGCCGTGTCCCTGTCTGCGGAGCAGCGCTCGCACCCACGGCAGGGACGGCAAGGGCCAAGGTGGTTGCCAACCAGCAATCGATTCTCCGCATGCCGCCCCTCCTTGTGGCATCCTCTCTGCCGCCACCAAGGATAGGCTGCCGCACAATGCGCCAGCTAGCTGGCGGAATCGGGGGGTTTTGGTTGCGTCGCCCCTGCCGCCGCGCTTCTTTGCTTGCCAATTCGGGGCACCAGTGCAAATTTTGACCGTCACGGGCCGGGGGGTATGTCTTGCTTTCGGAAGTCGCCGACGATCTCGAAACAATCCTGCATGCGCCCTCGGCGCAGGCCGCAAGCCGGACGTTCTTCGGAATGGCCGAACGCTACGGCGCGTCCTACCTCCAGACCCGCACCTATCGCCGACCGGAGGGTGCGCTTACGTCCGAGCGGCACTTCTCCGCGGGGGGCGTGGTCTTGCGCATCGCGCCGGATTGCTGGCCGGACAGCGAGGCGTTCCGCTACGTCTGCTTCGAGTGCAACCCGCTGCTCGATGCGATCCGCCAGAACCGCACGCTCTACCGCTTCGAGGACTTCGCCCCGCGCCGCGAGCGCAGGTTCGGGCGCTATTGGGACGCACTGAGCGAAGCGCGCATCGCATCGACATTGTGCAGCACATCATATGGTTCGTCGGGCAAGATCGCCTCGCTTCATCTCGGCTTTGCTACAAGGGACAAAGATCCCTCGCAGACCCGCGCCTTGCAGATGGCCGGGCTGCTGCTCACCGAACGGCTGATTGAATTGGCCGAGGTTGACCCGCCGCCGCCGGTGCAGCTCACCCGGCGCGAGCTCGATAGCCTGAGACTGGTGGCCGAAGGCAAGACTGATTGGGATGTTGCGCGCATCCTAGGCATTTCGGAATCGACGGCCCGGTTCCATATCGACAATGCCCGACGCAAATTGGACGCCGTGTCACGCGCGCAGGCCGTTGCGAAGATCGCGCATCGCGGTCTGCTCTAGCAACGAGAGGATTTTCTGATCTCTGCCACACCGTTAGCGGTGACAGTCTAGTCTCGCGACGTTCGGTGCGCACCTTTCGTACTTGAATTGGTAACACGACCCTGCAGCACGCACCACTATTCGTGGCCTGAATTAGGAAGCGACAGCTTGCGGCCTTGGTCCTCTCGCAGGTCACATTTTTGGTTCGTGATTTTCCAATGACACCAAGGTTGCATTTTCAGTTTTTCAGCGGCTCATGAATACCTGCCTGCTTTAAGGAATTTGCAGTTTGCCACTGAAAAGCCGCCTATAGGTCGCTTACTGAATGTCGACTATTGGACACAGATTCTGCAATTGCCGCCGCTCGCCGCTCGCCGCTCGCCGCTCGAGCTTGGCAGGATCATATCCCAACAGAGAGCCGGTCTTTCATTCGAATCGGCTGTTGTTGTAATGCTGGTAGAGTTGAACAGACGCTCACCGTCGGCTCTTGGCGAAACCCGCTGTTCAGCAAGTCGCTATCGGATGGTAGGAAAGTCCCAAAAGCCGTCAATTCTCATTGCCGACCGGGCTGTGAAACTCGGAGCAATCGCCCAAGAGAGGAGGGGGCTTGCCCTGATTGAGCCATTTGGGCGTCGATGGTCGATGCGCCGGGCTCACAGTCAGGAGTGTATCCCATGATCAAGTCGATCCCGCTGAACAACCTCGTTCAGTCGTCTCGCAATGTCCGCCGCCACGGTGATTCGGCGGCAGATGCTGAACTCAAGGCCAGCATCGCAGCCCGCGGCCTGCTGCAGAACCTGATCGTCCGGCCAGCCGCGAAGGGCAAATTCGAGGTCGAAGCCGGTGAGCGTCGCCGCCGCGCAATGCTCGCGCTGGCAGACGAAAAGATCCTCGCTCGCGATCACGAAGTCACCTGCCTCGTGCTCGAGGACAGCGCTGAAGCGGCCGTCGAGACCAGCCTCGCGGAGAACTTCCACCGCCTCGCCATGAACCCCGCTGACGAAGCCCAGGCCTTCGCCGCGCTCGTGTCTGGGGGTGCGACTGTTGAAGATGTTGCCCGCCGCTTCGGTCTGACTGTCCGCTTCGTCGAAGGCCGTCTGCGTCTCGCGACGCTCGCGCCCGTCGTGTTCGAGGCACTGGCCTCCGGCCAGATCACTCTCGACATCGCCAAGGCTTTCGGTGCGACCTCGGACCAGCAGATCCAGGCCCGCGTCTTCGAGCAGGTTTCCTCGGCCTACTATGCCCCCAATCCCGACAGCATCCGGCGCATGGTCCTCTCCGGGACCGTCCGGGGCGGCGATCCGCGCGCCCGGCTCGTTGGTCGAGATGCCTACATCGCTGCCGGGGGGCGGATCGAGCGCGAACTCTTCGATGACGACGACAGCGAATCCTGGGTCGATGTTGCGCTGCTGGAGAACCTCGCGGCGGCAAAGATGGAAGAGCAGGCCAAAGCCCTCGCCGCCGAGCAGGGACTCGCCTGGGTCAAGCCCACGCTCGATCCCTATGCCAGCCACGATCTGGTCGAAGGGCTGGTCCGGCTTCCCGCCGAACCGGCGCCGCTCACCGAAGCGGAACTGGCGAGGCTCGACGAGCTCGATGCCTCCTATGACGAGCATGCGGCGATCCTTGAGGACGAGGACAGCGCCGAGGAAGCCGTGGCGGCGGCCGAAGCGGCCATCGAGACCATCGAACGCGAATGCCAGGAAATCCGTGCCCGACCGCCGGTTATCGCGCCGGAGCTCAAGGCCGAGGCAGGAATGGTGCTGGTGCTCTCGCGCGATGGCACGCCGGTCCTCCAGCCGGTGTTCTACGGCGAGCGTCAGGCCGATCCCGCCGAAGCCGACGGCGAGATCGAAGTCGTTCCCGACGGTGAAGGTTCCGACAAGCGCCGGACCACCTTGTCCAAGCGTCTGGTCGACGAGCTCGCGATGCAGCGTCGCGATGTTCTGGCATTGCACGTTGCATCCGACCCCGGGCTCGCGCTCGACATCATGGTATTCACGCTTGCCGATGCCGATACCCACGACTGGCGGGCGCGCCCTTCGACCACGTTGCGCGCGCCCGTCCCAACAGGCCCGATCATCGGCTTCGAAGCCAAGGATGCCCAGGCGAGCAGCGCGCTTGCCGAGCTCAGGTCCGGTCTCGATGAAAGCTGGCGCGCGGGCACCGATGCGACTTCCCGCTTCGACTTGTTTCGCGCGCTATCCGATGACAGCCGCGCCGCTTGGCTCGGCTTTGTCGTTGCCCGGTCGCTCGAGGCGAGCCTTAACATGACCGGCGAACGTCAGCTGCCGTTCCAGGACCACCTCGGCCGCCTGATCGGCATCGACATGGCGCAGTGGTGGCGACCGACTGCGGCCAACTATTTCGACCGGGTGTCAAAGCAGGTTATCCTCGACGCGCTGACCGATGTCGGCGGCCTCGAGCTTTCCTCGCGCTTTGCCTCGGTCAAGAAAGGCGATCTCGCGATGAGTGCCGAGCGCGTCTTCGCCGGCACCTACATCACCGAGGTCGAAGTACGCGAGAAGGCCCTGGCCTGGGTGCCTGAGGTCATGCGGTTTGCCTCCGCGTCCCCGGATGCTGGCGAAGCCGAGATCGACACCACCGACGCTGAGTCCGGTGACGATACCGAAGATCAGTCCCCCCGCGAGCTGGCCGCCTGACCTCCTCCTGACAGGCACAGCCACTCGCACCTCGGGAAGCGGTCCTTCGGCTCACGCCGAAGGGCCGCTTCCCTTTTTGGAAGCAGAGCAGAGGGGGCCCGGGACCCTGTGGCACTGACCGGCGAACCCGTCGCCGACTGTCCGGATGCCTCAATCAGGAGAACCATCATGACCTATCGCAAGGGGCAGGGCAGCGGCTTGTCGCCCGCCGCCCGTATCACCCAGGAAATCATCGCCCGTCTGGAAGCAGGCACGAAGCCGTGGATCAAGCCGTGGCGCGGTGTTCCGGTCTCCCGGCCCTTGCGGGCCTGCGGGATCCCGTACCGCGGCATGAACGTCTTCTGGCTCTGGATGGTCGCCGACATGTGTGGCTACGCATCGCCGTTCTGGATGACCTATAATCAGGCAAAATCGCTCGGCGCGCAGGTCCGTAAGGGCGAGAAGTCGACCATCGCGATCTTCTACAAGAGCTACACCAAGGAGGTTGAAGCGCCCGACACCGGCGAAAAGACCGACGAGGCCCGCCGGGTGCTCAAGGCCTACCCGGTCTTCAATGCCGATCAGGTCGAAGGTCTGCCCGAGCGCTTCCATCCGGCTGCAACGCTGGAGTTGGTCGAGCCTGAAGGGCGCGAGGCCGAGCTCGACGCCTTCTTCGCCGCCATCCCCGTCAATCTGCGCCACCAGGGTTCGGAAGCCTACTACGAACCCACTGCAGATCGCGTCACGATGCCGCCGACCAGCCTGTTTTCCGGCTTCGACCACTACTATGCCACGCTCGCCCACGAGGTATGTAACATCGCAAGTGTCCTCATTTCGAGGACAGTCGATGGCCTTTGCGCGCTGCTGTTTCCCAACCATCGTACGGCCTGCTGTGCGATTTCAGGACGGGAGTCCTGATCATGCGCAGCAAAGAACGCACCGATATATACACGCGCGTCACCAACGAGATCGTTGCCGCCATCGAGGCAGGGGCGGGCTCGTGGACAATGCCGTGGCATCACGATGGATCAGCGACCTCGCGCCCCATCAACGCCGGCACCGGCAAGGCTTACCGGGGATCCAACATTCTCAGCTTGTGGATCGCGGCGCAGGCTGCAGGCTACAGTTCCGGACGCTGGGCCAGCTATCGTCAGTGGCAAGCGCTGGGAGCCCAGGTTCGCAAGGGCGAGCAGGCCACCACGATTGTCTTCTGGAAGGTCAACGATCGCGGCGAGGATGCCGATGACCGGGATTCCGAGCAGGAGGGGCGTGGCCGCGCTCGCATGTTTGCGCGGGGGTACAGCGTTTTCAACGAGGCGCAGGTAGAGGGTTATGCTCCACCAACCATCGATCTCCTGTCCGACGATGCGCGGATGCGGAACGCCGATATCTTTTGGGGCAACCTTGGCATTGAGTGCCGGCATGGCGGCAACGAGGCGTACTATATTCCTTCGGAAGATCGCGTGCAAATGCCACCCTTCGCACAGTTCAGGGAGCCTGCCGCTTATTATGGCACGCTTTTCCATGAAGGTCTGCATGCCACAGG
>NZ_JACESA010000043.1 GCF_013912065.1 Brevundimonas sp. | reverse complement strand
CCCGTCGCCGCCTCTCCTGCCCCCGCCCCCGCACCCGCACCCGCGTCCGCGGCGCCCCATCCGACCGAAAACGCCCCGGCCGAACCCGCGTTCGATCCCATGGCCCCGCGTCGCGACGCCCCGATCTTCCGTCTGCGCCAACAGGCGGCGGCCGAGCCGACGCACACGCAAGACGTCCAGACCCCGGCGGCTTCCAACGCGCCCGCCGCCGCCCAGCCCCAGATGGTTCAGGCGGCTCTTGCTCCGGCGCCCGTCCTGGGCGCCCGCTTCTATTCGGTGCATCGCCAGGCGGGTCGCCAGCCCGACCCGATCCAGGCGGTCCAGCCCCTCTATCTCGACGCCCTGCCGGTTGAAATGACACAGACCCCGTCCTCCACCGACCTGGCGCAGCCCGACGCACCGCCCGCCCTGCTCCGCAACAGCGACGGCACGGTCCGCGCCATGCCCCAGACCGAGGCTGACGACCTGCCATGACCAACGCCTCCGCCGTGGAAAAAGACGTCATCGAGTCTTCGCGCCTACCCGATCTGATCGCCCTGGCCGGCGAGACGTCCAGCGAGAAACGCCGGCTGCTGCTGCGCGAACTGACCGACCATTTCCTGGGCGGCGTCGATCACAGCGCGGCCGAGACCGAGCTCTACGGCTCGGTGCTGGAAACCCTGTCCGACGAGATGGAGACGGCTGTCCGCGCCGAGCTGGCCGCCCGGTTCGCCGAGGAACCCAACGCGCCGGTCAATCTGATCCGGCGTCTGGCCGAGGACGAGATCGACGTCGCCGGGCCGGTGCTGCGCGCCTCGACCCTGTTGACCGACGCCGATCTGATCGGGGTGGTCAGCCGCCAGGGCCAGGACCATATGCGCGCCGTCTCCGGCCGTATCGAGGTGTCCGAGGCCGTGTCGGAGATCATCGTCGAACGAGGCGACGACCACACCTTGGGCGTCCTGCTGCGCAATGACGGCGCCCTGCTTTCCCGCGCCGCGTCCGAGACCGCCATCGAGCGCGCCAAGGTCAATCCCAGCCTCCACGTCGTCACCGTCGAGCGCAAGAGCCTGCCCGCCGACCTGCTGAACGAGATGTATTTCGTCGTCGAGGCCCGGCTGCGTCAGCAGATCCTCGAACAGAACGCCCAGATGGATCCGGACCTGCTGGAGGCGGCCATCGCCGCCGGCCGCACCCGTGTCGCCGCCGACGACGGCGCCCTGCCGCCGGACTTCGCCGACAGCCAGGCCTATGTCGAGGAACTGTACGCCGCCGGCCAGCTGACGCCCCAGATGCTGATCCGCTTCCTGCGATCGAAGGGTCGCACCCCCTTCCTGATCGCCCTGTCGCGCCTGTCCGACGTCGATTTCCATACGGCGCGCAGCATCGTCGATCGCCGCGACCTGGACGCCCTGTCCATCATCTGCAAGGCGGCCGACATCGACCGGGCCATCTTCCTGACCTATGCGGTCTCGCTGCTGGGTCCGGATTCCAACCCGATGGGCAAGGCCGCCGCCTATGGCCGCATGTACGGCGAACTGACCCGCGACGTCGCCCAGCGCACCCTGCGCTTCTGGCGCATGCGCCGCAGCGCCGAGGCGGCCTAGGCGCGATCTCCCCTCCTTCTTCTGAGGAGGCGGAAACAGAAAACGCCCGCCTCCTTGCGGAAGCGGGCGCTCTTTATCGGTAGAGACCGGTCTTACTTCTTGGCGCGCGGGGCGCGGGCGGGTTTGCGGCCGCCCTGGCCCAGGCCCATCTGCTTGGCCAGTTCCGAACGCGCCTTGGCGTAGTTCGGGGCGACCATCGGATAGTCTTTCGGCAGGCCCCATTTGGCGCGGTATTCTTCGGGGCTCATGTCGTACTTGGTGCGCAGGTGACGCTTCAGCGACTTGAACTTGCGACCGTCTTCCAGGCAGATCAGGAAATCGGCGCTGATCGACTTGCGGATCGGCACCGCCGGCTCCTTCGGCTCGGGCTCGACCTCGACAGGACCGTTCGAAACACCCGACAGCGCGGCGTGAATATTGGCGATCAACGCCGGCAGGGCTTCAGCCGTCACGGTGTTGTTGCCGACATAGGCCGACACGATATCGGCCGTCATTTCGAGCAGTTCGGGCTTCTCTTCCATTCTCGGCGTCTCTTTCTTGATCTATTTGTTCGACTGAAACACCAGTCGAATGCACTCCCTCGGCTCTTAAGGTTGTTTGATCTTAAAAACAACCCAGACGAAATCCTGCGTTTCGCGTCAACATCGCAACACTTCAGGTAGTGCTGATCTAACGCCCGAAGTCTTCAGCCAGGGCCATCATGGCGGCGCGCTCCGGCGCCGAATATTCGTCGATCGCCTCATCCTCGCCCTCACGAATCGCTCGCAGCAGACTCGGCGTCAGCGCCGATGACAGAGACCAGTTCCAATAACGCAATACGGTCTGGGCGCGATCGACCGCCAGCATTTCATAGGTGATCTGCACACGATCCAGATCCGGATGCACGGCGCCGTCGGCCGTCGTCTCGGGTCGGCGCATCGAACGCCACAGGCTCAACAGATCTTCACGCGACAGACCCGTCGCCTTGCACAATATGGCCAGGGGTTCGCCGCCGGGATCGCCCAGGATCTTGGCCCCCGTCAGCGGCTTGATTCCGGCCAGGAAGGCGATCTCCGAGGCGATCTCGCGCGACAGGCCGTCGCGCGCGGCGACCGTCAGCGCCTGCTCCAGATCGGCATACGGGCTCTTCTCTATGGCGGCGCGGTTGCGCTGGCGCCGCTCTATGAACTGCAGGGCCTTGCGCGCCACCGGATCCGACCAGTCTTCGGCCGCCGCCATCGCGAAGACGTCCTCGGACACCTCCTGCATGACCTCCCGCGACACGGCGAACCGCTGCAATATGGTGCGCCGCTCGTCGGGCCCGCACCACCAGAACATCACATAGGCGCCCGACGGCCTCAGTTCGGGACGCTTCAGCAACGGGCCGCACAGTTTCGGATGTTTCCGGCTCAGGCCGACCACCGTCTCCAGCCCCACCTGGGACAGGCGCGCCGTACGGTTGCGCAGCACGACCTCGATCGTCTCGACCTCGCCGAATCCGAACAGGGTCTCGGTGACGATTTCCGAAAGCCCGCGCCGTCCGGCCATGACCAGCCGGTGCTCCGGCCCCGCGTCGCGCGCACAGCCCGCCAGGTCCGCGTCGGTCAGGGCCGCGCATTGTTCGATCAGCAGACGGGCGATCTCGGGATCGTCGCGCAGCAGCATCCGCGCCACGCTGTCCGGCAGTTCGGCCAGGTGGGCCAGCCGGGCCGCGACACGCCGCCGCTCCTCGTGCGAGGCCTGGCGCAGCATCTCGACCAGCAGATCCCCGGTGACGGCCCGCTCGAAGGCGTTGATCCGGCTCGCCGGCAGCGAGACCACGTCGGCGAGACGCTTCAGCAGGGCGTGCCGCGCCTTCAGCGCCGGCCGCCCCGCCGCCTCCTCCTCGTTCAAGGCCAAGGGCTCGCTCATCGTGCGAGGCTACACGGCGCGAGGTTAACTCCGCGTATCGGCGAAACTCCGCGGCGCGAAATGCCTGTCACAGGCCTTCGAACAGGGCCGTGGACAGATAGCGTTCGGCGAAGGACGGGATGACGACCACTATGGTCTTGCCGGCGTTCTCGGCCCGGCTGGCCAGGCGGAAGGCGGCGATCAGGGCCGCCCCGGAACTGATGCCGACCGGAATCCCTTCGACCCGCGCGGCCCTGCGCGCCATTTCGAAGGCGTCGTCGTTGGACACCTGTTCGATCCCGTCCACGACCGAGGGGTCGTAGATGGCGGGGGTGAAGCCGGCGCCTATGCCCTGGATCTTGTGCGGACCCGGCGCGCCGCCGGACAGGACCGGCGAGGCCTCGGGCTCGACCGCGATCATCCGGATCGACGGCTTTTTGGCCTTCAGCGCCTGACCGACGCCCGAGATGGTGCCGCCGGTGCCGACGCCCGCCACCACGATGTCGACCGCGCCGTCGGTGTCGTTCCAGATCTCCTCGGCCGTGGTGGCGCGGTGGATCGCCGGATTGGCCAGGTTCTCGAACTGCGACGGGCTGACAGCGTTCGGGGTCGAGGCCAGCAGTTCCTCGGCCCGGGCGATGGCGCCCTTCATCCCCTTCTCGGCCGGGGTCAGCTCCAGCTGAGCGCCCAGAAGCGCCAGCATCTTGCGCCGTTCGATCGACATGCTCTCGGGCATGCACAGGATCAGTTTCAGCCCCTTGGCCGCCGCGACGAAGGCCAGGGCGATGCCGGTGTTGCCGCTGGTCGGTTCGATCAGGACGGTGTCCTTGTCGATCCTGCCCGCGTCTTCCAGCGCCTCGACCATGGCCACGCCGATCCGGTCCTTGACCGAGGCGATCGGGTTGAAGAACTCCAGCTTGGCCAGAACCTTGGCCCCCGGCGCCAGGTCGGCGGCGTATTCGGCCGACAGACGCGGCAGGCCCACCAGCGGGGTGTCGCCTATGGTGTCGATGATCGAGTCATAGACCTTGCCCCGCCCCTTCTTCAGATGGCGGGACGCGTCGTAGCTGAAGTCGGACATGGGGGCTCCGTGAAGTCTGTGTCCGACAACAGATAAGGCCTCGGCCCGCGAAGCAAGAGGGCGAGGGCGATGATTTCTACGGACAGGGGCCAGAACCCTTGATCAATGCGCCGCCTAGAAGGACTCCCACCCGTCCGCGTCAGGCCCGGAAACCGGCGCCAGGGCCGCGCCGCCGCGTCCGACGGTCTTCAGGGCGGCGACGGTGCGCGGGGCGCCCCTGACCGGAGCGGGACGCGCGGATGCGGCGCCGACGCGGAACCGGGCGACGGCCGCGTTCAGAACGTCCGCCTCCTGGGACAGGGAATGGCTGGCGGCGGTGGACTGTTCGACCATCGCAGCATTTTGCTGAGTCATCTGGTCCATCTGGTTGACGGCGGTGTTGACCTGCTGGAGGCCGGTCGCCTGTTCGGCGGCCGAGGACGAGATTTCCGACACCAGGCCCTCGATCTGGGCGACATGGGCCACGATCCGGTCCAGGGCCTGGCCGGTCTCGACCACCAGCTTGACCCCCGACCCGACCTGGGTCGTCGAGGCCGAGATCAGCGCCTTGATCTCCTTGGCCGCCTGGGCCGAACGTTCGGCCAGGGCGCGGACTTCGGACGCCACGACCGCGAAACCGCGACCCGAGTCGCCCGCCCGCGCCGCCTCGACCCCGGCGTTCAGAGCCAGCAGATTGGTCTGGAAGGCGATCTCGTCGATGACGCCGATGATCTGGTTGATTTCGTTGGACGAGCGTTCGATCTCCCCCATGGCGGCGACGGCGTCGCGCACCACCGCGCCGCTCTTGTCGGCGTCGCTGCGGGCCGCCTGGACCACGCCGGCGGCCTGGACCGCGCCCGAGGCCGTGGCGCGGACGGTGGCCGTGACCTCTTCCAGGGCGGCGGCCGTTTCTTCCAGGCTGGCGGCCTGTTGTTCGGTGCGGCGCGACAGATCGTCGGCGGCCTGGGAGATTTCGGAGGCGGCGGCGTTGATGGCCCCCGTATTGGCCGCGATCGTCCCGATCGCCTGTTGCAGGCCGTCCAGAGCAGCGTTGAAATTGGTGCGAAGCTGCTCATAGGCCGGCGGGAAGGAATCGGTGATCCGAACCGTCAGATCGGCCTGGGCCAAGGCGTCCAGCGCCCGGCTCAGACCAGTGACGACGGCGGCCTGTTCGTGGGCGGCCGCCTCGCGAGTGCGATCGCCGGCGACCCGGTCCTGTTCCTCCCTCAGGCGCTGCTGTTCCGCCTGGGCGGCCTCGGCGCGTGCGCGGTCCACGATCAGGGCCTGGATGTCGACCACGGCCCGGGCGATGTCGCCCACCTCGTCCTTGCGCCGGGCCTCGCCCAGCTTCACCTCGGTCTGGCCCTGAGCCATGGCGCGCAGGTCGCCCGTCAGGCGACGGATGGGCGCGACCAGGCCGCGCACTCCGCCCAGGATCAGGCCGATGCAGATCAACAGGCTGGCGATCATGGCGCCGATCATGACCAGCCGTCCGGTCGTCGCCGTAGCTTCAGCCGCGTCCTGATTTTTCTGGGCGGTCGCTTCGATGATGTCGGCGGCGCCGCTCATCGCGGTTTCCAGCGCCGTGAACTGAGCCTGGAAGTCCGGCATGAGGGACTGGGCGGCGACCGGGTCGGTCTTGGCCAGATCGATCATCCGGCCCGCCGCCGCGATATAGGTCTTGAGCGGCGCCTCGACCGTCGCCAGAGCGGCCTGGATTTCCGGGTCCGTCGCCAGGGCGCCGTTCTCGGCGATGGATTTCTCGAAGATCGCCCGGTGTTCCGCCAGGTCGGCCTCGACGGTGTCGATCTCGATCCCGTTCGACGGGTCGGCCGCCAACAGGGCGCCGAAGACGTCGGACCGCAAGGCGTCGTGCATCATGTCGGCCTGCATATGATTGCGCAGGATGTTGGCCGACATCGTGGAACGCTCCAGAGCGGCGCCGAGCCGGGCGTTCATCATCAGGCCCACACCCGCTGTGCCGACGGAAAGCAGCACCACGACGATCCCCGTCGCGGTGACCTTCTTGCCGATCGTCCAGTTCATGCTTCGCTCCCCGCGCATTCGACGGGAATCCGTAGGCTTGTAAGGTTAATGCCGTATTTTCGCCCGCCTAGGTCGTTTCCACATGGTCGCCTAAGCAGGATTTTCATTTCGCCGAATTACACTGGTCCGCTAACACAACGGACCATTCGGCCATGCAGAATGCTAAGCCCGGAAGCCTCAAGCTTCTTCTCGCCACGCTCGTACTGGGGGCCGCGGCGGTCGCCGAGCCTTCCGCCGCTCGCGCGGCTGACCCGGCCTGGACCCTGGCGGCGGAATATACGGCAGACGTGACGGGGGTCGTATCCGGCGGCGTGCAGAGCGGGAGCCGCTATCTGGACAATCTGAGCGTCGAACTGGACGGCGACCTGGACCAGGCCCTCGGCTGGCGCGGAGCGCGGCTGCACATGTCGGGTCTCTATAACGGCGGCGGCGAGCCCAACGCCCTGGCCGGCACGCTGCAAGGCGTGGACAATATAGAGGTCGGCGCACAGGGCGCTCGCCTATTCGAGGCCTGGATCGAACAGGATCTGGGCGGCGCCGCCACCCTGCTGGCCGGGCTGTACGATCTGAACAGCGAATTCTACGCCACCGAGGCCTCGGGCCTGTTGCTGGCGCCCCCGTTCGGCATCGGTTCGGAACTGGCCTCGACCGGTCCGAACGGCCCGGCCATCTTCCCCTCGTCGTCCCTGGCCGCGCGACTGAGGATCGGCGACATGGAGACCTTTTACGCCCAGGCGGCGGTGGTCAACGCCGACGCCCGGACCATCGGAGACCACGGCGGGATCGACACCAGCCTGGACCACGGCGTGCTCGGCATCGTCGAGCTGGGCGGCGGCGGTCCCCTGCATTATGCGATCGGCGTCTGGCGCTATGATCAGCATCAGGACGACATCCGCGACCTGACCCCCGACGGCGAACCGGCCAAAAGCCTGGCGCGCGGCGCCTACGCCCTGGCGGAAGGCCAGGTCCATGGCGCGGCGAACCCGGACGGCCCCCAGATCGACGTCTTCGGCCGACTGGGCGTTTCGGACGGCGACACCACCGATTTCGAGGGCGGCTGGCAGGCGGGCCTGCTGGTGCGCCAGGTCTGGGCCGGACGCCCGGACAGCCAGCTGTCGTTCGGCGTCCACCAGGGCTGGCTGTCGGACAAGGCCCGCGCCAACCTGACCGACGCCGGCGACGCCCCCGCCCACTACGAAGAGGGGTTGGAGCTGACCTACGCCGACCGCATCGGCCGCTTCACCATCCAGCCCGACATCCAGCTGATCCGCTACGCCGGCGGCCTGAAGGGCGCAGAAGACGTGGTCGTGGTCGGCCTGCGGGTGATCGCGCCGCTGTTCTGAGGACAGGCTCTTGGTTGGCCATAATGCAACTAAATCTGGACATTTGGTCTATTATAAATGACCATGAATTCCAAGGATGGTTGGTTATGGTCAAACGCAGTGAGGTTCAGGCGCTTGGGCGCAAACACCTTGATCGGCAGTTCGAAGCGATATCGCTGAAAGGCGTGGCGCGCCCCCCCAAAGGCTGGTTGCGCGCCATTCGGGACGCGCTGGGCCTCACCTCTCGCCAGCTTGCCTCCAGGATGGGGAAAACCCACACGACGATCACGGCTCTGGAGAAGGGCGAGATCGCGGGCACGACCACTCTCAACAGCTTACGTGCCGCGGCCGAAGCGATGAACTGCACCCTCGTATACGCGATCATCCCGAACCAGCCGCTCGAAGACATGGTGCGTATCCAATCGCGCAAGCTTGCCGAAGCCCAGCTTATGCGTGTGAACCACACCATGCGACTTGAAGATCAGGCCGTCGCAAGATCCGAACTGGCCGAACAGATCGATCGCCTCGCCGAGGACCTGCGTCGCGACGGAAGTCGCCTTTGGGACGAGGCGTGAGCGATCCGCTGTTCGACGGCGGAGATGAAGATGACGCCGCGACCCCGCTCACGCCGGACGAGCGGGCCCAGCTTATCCTGACCTATATCACCACGCGATCCCAACTGAACGAGGCGGAGCAGATCGGCATCGCCGACGCGGACCGCTGGGCGTTTCGGAGGCGACGCGATGTGCTCGGCGAAGACTTCCTTCTCGCCCTTCACAAGCGGATGCTGGGGGGCGTCTGGAAGTGGGCCGGAACAATCAGGAACACCGAACGCAATATCGGCGTCGCCCCCTATCGGATCGGGGTCGAGCTCCGTGCTCTTCTCGGCGATGCAAGATACTGGATTGACCAGGGCGCCTACGAACCTGACGAGATCGCCGTGCGGTTCCACCACCGCCTGGTCGCGATCCATCCGTTCCCGAATGGCAATGGGCGACACGCCCGGCTCTCCGCCGATCTTCTCGCCGTCAGCTTGGGACGAGAGCGCTTCACATAGGGAAGCGCCAATCTTGTCGAAGCGGCTAAAACCCGCGCCTTCTATATCGCGGCGCTCAAAGCGGCCGACATCCACGACATCAACCCTCTCATCGCGTTTGCACGCTCGTAAATCACTAAGGCGGATGATCCCGCCTTCACCCCCCGTTAACCACGATGGCCCATTTGGTTAACGCCTGTTCCTGGGGTCAATCTTGCGCAATCTCGTCGCCGCCGTCGAAGCGATCGACCCTCTGGTCGTCACCGGCAAGGTCGCGGGCGTCTCGGGCCTGCTGATCGAGTCGCG
The DNA here is from genome assembly GCF_013912065.1 of Brevundimonas sp. Taxonomy (GTDB): domain Bacteria; phylum Pseudomonadota; class Alphaproteobacteria; order Caulobacterales; family Caulobacteraceae; genus Brevundimonas. Next base: position 288 of record NZ_JACESA010000043.1, on the reverse strand, counting down.
CGGGGGCCTGTCGCGGCTCGCCGTCGGCGCCCGGGCCGAGATCGGGCGTCGCGGCCAGGAGGCCCTGCCGGCCGAGGTGGTCGGGTTTCGCGACTCCAAGGCCCTGCTGATGCCCTTCGGTCCGGTCGAGGGCGTGGCCCCCGGCGCCGAGATCCGCATCATCGACCAGGCCGCCAGCGTGCGCCCGACCACCGCCTGGCTGGGCCGGATTATCGACGCCTTCGGCCAGCCCATCGACGGCAAAGGGCCCCTGCCCCAGGGGCCGGCCCCCTATCCGCTGCGCGCCCC
>NZ_JACESA010000042.1 GCF_013912065.1 Brevundimonas sp. | reverse complement strand
TCTCTTCCAGCGAGGCGGCCTGCTGTTCGGTGCGGCGCGACAGGTCGTCGGCGGCCTGGCTGATCTCGCCGGCGCCGGACCGGATGCCCGCTACATTGCCCAGAACCACGCCGAGGGCCTGCTGCAGCTGGGCGATGGCGGTGTTGAAATCGGTCTTCAGCTGTTCCGACCGGGGCGCCACCTCGACGGTGAACCGGTGGGTCAGATCGCCGTTCGACATCGCCGCCAGGCCGTCGGCCAGGGCCGTCAGGGCCACCCGATCCTCTTCGGCGATACGCGCCTTCTCGGCCTCGCTGGCCCGGCGCTCGGCCTCGCTGATGCTGCGCTGGGACTGGGTTTCGGCCTCGAGACGGATCTTTTCGACGGCGTTGTCGCGGAAGGCCCCGACCGAAACGGCCATGCGGCCGATCTCGTCGGTGCGTCCCTGGGCCGGGATGACGACCTTCAGGTCGCCGGCGGCCAACTGGTCCATGGCGCGCGTCATCGCGACGATGGGTTGGCTCAGGGCCCGCATCATCCATACGGTCATGGCTCCGGCGACCAGAAGCGCCAGCAGCCCGCCGACCACCAGGGCCGCATAACCGGCGTCGAACGCTGCATGCTTCTCGGCGTTTCGTCGGGTCAGCACGGCCTGAGCGGCGTCATCGATCGACTTCACCGCGCCGCGTATGTCGGCGAGGCCGGCCGCCGTGGACATCTGCGCCACGGCCTGGGCGCGGGCGGCGGGATCGCGCGACTGCTCCATCAGGGCCTGGGCCTCGTCGTGGAATTTCGCGCCGGCCGCGGTCAGCGGCGCGGTCTCGCCCTTGGCGTCGTCCAGGGCGCGGAGCGCCTCGTTGAACGCGGCCTCGGGTTCGACGTATTTGCTGAGGAACTGTTCGTCGCCGGTCGCCACATAGGCGCGCATGGCGTTCTGCTGCTCGACCGCCGCCGCCAGGGCCTGGTTCGCGGCATGACTCATTCGCGCCGCCTGAGCCTCGGCGGCGTCCGCCTGCTGCAGGCTGTAAAGGCTGAACAGGACGACCATGGTCGCCAGGCCGCAGGCGCTCATCATGGCGCCCAGGGCGATCATGAGCTTGATGGATATCGATACTGACCTGAACACGCCCGTCTCCGAAAGCACTGACACGTCGGAACTAGGCGAGACTTCTTACCAAACCTTCTAAGGCAAAGCTTCCAGGGCGACCTTTTCCGGCAGATGGAAGAAATCGACGAACCTGTCGAAGACCCGGGTGTCCCCGTGGAGGGTCAGACCGCCTTGCGCCTCCAGCGCCGCCGTCGGAACCTTTCCATAGACCGCCGCCGCGACCAGGGTTGGAAGGGTGATCAGGGTCACGTCCGCATCCCCGACCTCTCCGCGACGCGCGTCGAGAACCCCGTTGGCGATTTCGACGCGGAAAGAGGTGTCGTCGAAGACGAAACCGACGACCATGGCGGCGTCCCCGGCGCGACCGGCGTCGAACATCGTCTTGAAGGACAGCATGATCGAGACGGCGCTGATCGGCAGGGTCGGGTCATGGTGCGGCGAACGCGCGGCCCAGCGCCCCAGAACCATGAAGACCGGCTCGATCTCGCGCCCCCACTCCGTCAGTTCATAGACCTGGACCGAGGCCGGCGGCGGCAGTTTGCGGCGCCGGACCACGCCCGAAGCCTCCAGCCCCTCCAGCCTCTGGGTCAGCACATTGGCCGAGATGCCGTGCAGATCCTTCCTCAGATCGCCGAACCGGCGCGGCCCCATCATCAGTTCGCGCACCACCAGCAAGGCCCAGCGTTCGCCGATCAGATCCAGCCCGTGCGCCGCCCCGCAGGCGTCATGATATTTCCGGCCAGGCTTCGCAGTTACTTTTTCTAACTTCATGGTTGACTATTTTAATCCCGCGCGGCACGCTTGGCAAACAACAAGGAGAGGAAAGACGCATGACCCAGCTGATTTTCATCAACCTGCCCGTGACCGACCTGAACCGTTCGATCGCCTTCTATGAAGGGGTCGGCGCGACGAAGAACCCCGCCTTCAGCGATGACACCGCCGCCTGCATGGTCGTCTCCGACGTGATCCACGTCATGCTGCTGACCCACGACAAATGGCGCGGCTTCACCGATCGCCAGATCCCCGACGCCCATGTCTCGGCCCAGATGCTGGTTTGCCTGTCGCGCGACAGCCGCGAGGCGGTCGACGCCATAACCGCCAAGGCCGGCGAGGCGGGCGGCGCGATAGACCCCAACCCGCCCCAGGACTACGGCTTCATGTACGGCCGCAGCTACGCCGATCCGGACGGCCATATCTGGGAGACGATGTGGATGGACCCCGCCGCGATCGCCGCCGGACCCGAGGCCTTCGCCGCCAACGAACTCGCACCCGCCGGAGCCTGAACCCATGTCCGACCGGTTCGAACTGAGCGTCACCCGCCTGATCCACGCTTCTCCGGAAGTCGTCTGGACCATCTATGTCGAACGGACCCGCGAATGGTTCTGTCCCCGTCCCTGGACCACGCCCGTCGTCGACTGGGACCTGCGCCCCGGGGGGCGCGCCAATGTCGAGATGGAGTCGCCGGAAGGGGAACGTCATCCCTATTCGGGGGTGTTTCTCGAGATCGTCCCCGCCCGCCGTCTGGTCTCGACCGGCGCGATGACCGAGGGCTGGGTTCCCCAGGCGGGCGAGATGAACTTCGTCCGCATCGACACCTTCGAGCCCGAGGGCGAGGGCACGCGCTACACCGCCGTCGCCCGCCATTGGGATGAAAAGGCCATGGAGACGCACCGGGCCCTGGGTTTCGAACAGGGGTGGGGCGCCGTCGCCGATCAACTGGCCGTACTGGCGGAACAGGCCTGAACCGCGACGCCGGCGGCCCTCGAGTCTCCGACCCGCCAACGACAAGGAGGAAATCGCCATGACCGACAAGATCATTCCCTGCCTGTGGTACGACGACGATGGAGAGGCGGCCGCCCGCTTCTACGTCTCCCTGCTGCCCGACAGCCGCATCGACGCGGTCCACCGCTCGCCGATCGACACCCCGTCCGGGAGCGCCGACACGGTGCTGATGGTCGAATTCACTCTGGCCGGTCGGTCCTACCTGGCCCTGAACGGGGGACCTGCCTTCAAGTTGAACCCGGCGGTGTCGTTCATGATCATGACCGACGATCAGGCCGAAACCGACCGCCTGTGGAACGCCTTGATCGCCGACGGCGGCGAGGAGAGCCAGTGCGGCTGGCTGACGGACCGCTGGGGCCTGTCATGGCAGATCACGCCGCGCCGCCTGATGCAGTTGACCACCGACCCCGACCAGGCGCGCGCCAAGGCCGCCATGTCGGCCATGATGAAGATGCGCAAGATCGACATCGCGACACTGGAACGCGCTGTGGCTGATGCCTGAACCGGACTTTAAACCAAGGAGAAACGCCATGACCTATGTAAGCGGCTTCGTGACCCCCGTTAAGACGGCCGACAAGGAGGCCTATCTGAGATCCGCCCGCGCCGCGGCGCCGATCTTCAAGGAGTTCGGCGCCCTGTCGGTGATGGAGAACTGGGGCGTCGATATTCGCGACGGCAAGGTCACCGACTTCAAGATGGCGGTGAAGGCCGAGCCGGACGAGACGGTCGTCTTCTCCTGGATCGTCTGGCCCGACAAGGCCACGGGCGACGCCGCCGAGAAGAAGATGATGGAAGATCCGCGTTTCCACGAGATGGAGATGCCGTTCGACGGCAAGCGGATGGTCGTCGGCGGTTTCGAGACCATCTTCGAGGCCTGACTCCAGCCTTGGGGCGGCCGTCAGCGACGCGCCGCCTTCAACGCAGCGGTCAGGGTCTTGCGTCGCTTCGCGTGGGTCCGCTCCCGTTCGCCCCGCTCGTCTTCCAGCGCCTTCAGCCGGTCGGCGAGCGAGGCCTGCGCCGCCTGATGTTCGACGTCCAGGGCCTCCAGCTCGGCCTGCAGCTTTTCGATCTTGGCCAGACGGGCCTTCGACGGACCGGCGGCTTTCTTCGGCTTGGCCGCCTTGGCGATCTTGCCGACGTCGATGGTCAGGCCACGTTCGATCACCTCGCCGGGCGCCGCCAGGGCCGCCTCATAGTCGGGGCCGCCGCTGAGCTCGCTGGCCAGGCCCGTGGCGAACAGATCCTGTTTCGACCCCCAGGCCTCCAGCGCCTTGGGGCGCGAGCTGACCGCGACCGTAAAGGCGTGAAACCCGTCCGACCAGGTGAAGACCTTCAGCCTCGGCGCCATGCGTTCCCTCGTGCTCGACGACGCAGCAGCGCGCGCCTCAGCGACAGAAACGCGTGTCCGTCGCTTCCAGATGCAGATGGTCGTGGTGGACGGCGTTGTAGTCCGGGCTCAACACGGTCCCGAAGATGCGGCAGGCGTCGTCGCGGATACGGCGCAGGAAGCGCGCCTCGGGCGCGTCGCCGCTCCAGTCCTGGGTCACGCTGATCCGCCGCCCGTCGCGCAGCCGCACCCCGGCGAAATCGAGCGCCGCCGCCTGGGCGTGGGCGCTGATCCGGTTCGAGCCCACGCCATTGTTCACATTGCGACAGGCATAGGCGCCCATATGGTCGATCTGGACCACGTCCGAGCCCAGGATTTCGCGCGCCGCCGGCTCCAGCGACTGCCGCCGCCATATGCTCAGAGCCAGGGCGGTCTGGCAGGTCATCTGCACATCCCCCGGCGCCATCCGCGCCACCGTGCCCATGTCGGCCCCCAGAACACCGCCCTGACTCAGCCCGCAGACGGCGCTGTTCTGCCGGTCCGGCACAGGACTGAACCGCACCCGCGCCGCCGTCAGCTCCGCCAGGCACCGCCCCAGTTCGCCGCCCTCGCGCACCACGGCGCCCTGGGTCCCGCCGTCGATCGGCCGGTCGATCAAGCCCCCGACCAGGGGCGCGGCCGACTGACCCGGATAGGGCGACGGCCGCAACGGCTCGGGCGGCCGGCGTATGCAGCCGCTCAGGATCAGCAGGACCGCCAGCCCGGCGAGAAGACGCATCGAGAAGGACAGCGAGTTCATGCCCCTGTCCTATCCGATTCCCCGCGCGACATCGGTCACGAGGCGGAGAGCCGCCTAAAGGAATGGCGTATATGTAGTTTACAAACCTGCCGCTACTGACAGTACGATTGGTACTCGGAAACGTAGGTTTCAAACTCAGATTGCGCAGAACGGAGACGGCGGAATTCAGACGAGCAGTCATCATGACCATTGCTGTTAGCAACACACGAACTGTAGCGCCTTATTCGTGACGATATGTGACTTACGGCATTATTATAATTGTCTACGGTGTAGCGACACTGTTCTGCATCTTGAGAGCTAGCCGAGCCTCCCAGCGCTAAAACCAAACCGACACCACAAATTATTTGTCGGATCACTTCTCGTCCTCCGCTTTTGACTCCGGCTTAGGCGCAGCCGCCACCCGCCGCACCTTCTCCTCAAAGGCGGCTTCGTCCTCGTCGGCCTCTAGCTCACGGGCCATGTCGCGGAACTTGTCAGACTGGGCTGTCATCGCTGGATTCTCTGATGCGGTAGTGGGCCTTCGGGTCACGGGAATATTCCCCTTTCACAAATTCGAGGAGGCCGCGTCGGGTGAGCCGCTCCAAGTCCTTCTTGCTGGTGTCCCACGTCCGTCCCGTAATCCGCTGTGCTTCAGACACTTGGATGACTTTGTTCCTGAAGGCGTAGGCCGCGATGTTGATTTCGTGTTCTTGCAGGGTCCGCCAGACTTCCACTCCGAAGAACTGGGCAACGTCCCTGTCCGTCGCGCGCTTCCTCGTCTCGTGGTCATTTCTCAAGGTTACCTTGACGACGACCCCGTGCAGGGCTTCTTGCCGGAACGTAGGATCGGGAAGGCCCCACTCCTTCATGCTATCGCGGATGCGCTGCGTTCCTTCCCGAGCCATCTGCACATACCCGAGATACCGCATGGCATCCATGAGATGGAGGTTACGGGCGGCACGAGTTGAGTAGATGGTTTTCTCGTTTACGGGCGGAACGAAGCCTCCGGGACTTTCGATCTCGCAGTGATTGCTGAAGAACTTCATCGTGATCTCGCTACCGCTGTAACTATAAGACCTATGGACGCAGGCGTTTACCAACGCCTCTAGCCATGCCCAGCGCGGATATTCTGGCGTGGTGACGAACTTTCCGTCTTTGTTCAGCCATGTTACATCGAAGATTGTATCTTCGATAACCGTAGATGATTCCCGGATGATGTGGACAAGGTTGCCCTCGATAAAGCGATCACGGACAGGATTGTAATCGGCGCCTGATCCCTCAAACTCAGAGTTGAACCTTTGAACGCGCACTCGACAGCCCGGTATAGATTTACGCGGGTCTTTAGCCGCTAACAGTACGAGGTTATTGAAAGGCTGGAACTGGCCTTCATGGATGCGCCCCAAGTGGCGATCTACAAGAATTTCTTCGTTTGACCACTCCGCGCGTGCCTCCCGCTGTCGGAAGGCATCGCAGAAATCAAGAATTATCCCCTGGTCGAATTCACCAGGATAAGCATACGGCGCAACATCCAACTCAAACGATAGCTCTTGGCGAGTAGATCGAAAGTCCCGCTTTTCTTCCTCGCTCATCTTATGGCGGCTATCGCCGTAGCGCACCCATGCCTCGTCCTTATTGGTTTCGACAAGACGACCGACATAGGGGATGTAGATGGCTACACAGAAGTCCTCGTTGCCGTCCACGATAACCGGCACACGCTTCACTTCCGGCTTGGCCTGAGGACACATTTGTAGATGAAAGTTTTCAAGCCTGTTCAGCGTTTTTCCTGCCAGCAACCCAGCGCCAGTGGGAATGCCTTTGCTGTTGGCTCCGAAAACGAGCACCCCTCCATCGGGCGAGTTGGAGAACGCGCTGAAATAGGTAGCGAGATCATCCCAATCGATCCGATCGGCGCGCTTGTATTCAATACGCCGATCTTCTCCGAAATATTCCATTGCGCGCTGGTTTAGCCGCACCCAAATGTCGCGGGGAGCCCACAGGGCTGGCGTGTCGCCCAGCCCGAAAACGCTGTCAAACGGCAGTTCGAACTGCTCATCGGTCAAGTTGGCCACCACATTTAGTATGTCGAGTGTGGCTCGACACCCTGTATCTTGTAATCCGCGCGGCTGGAACGCGCCAGATTAACTTCTAAAGCGCCAACGCGCTCCGCGCCACTTCCCGTTAGGCTGCGAGGACGGACCCGACGTCAATCCGTCGGTAGGTCAGGCGCTTTGCCAAGTGACAAAATCCGCTCCCGGCGCTATCGCCAATGCCTTCGCGTTTGACATCGATAATCGCAGCATTGGCCCAAAATACTTTCACTTTCAGAGTGAAAAGTGGCGCTCCAAACATAAATCGCTCCAGCCTTAATCAGGCTCTAGTCGATGTCCGGGTCCTCTGCTCGCAGTGAGAAATGGATCGGTCCGCCATAGTCCAGATTCATGGCGGCGCGGTCGCGCCAGTTCGGATTGGCGTCGATCTTGGGCGCAAGCCGCAGATGCTGGTCGACCATCAGGCCCAAGGGGGTGATCGGCTCAGGCAGCGGCCTCAGCCCGCGTTGCACGTCGAAATAGCGGGACGCCCAGCCGCCCTCCACCGCATGGGCGAAGTCGCACGCTGTCGCTTGCGGACCCAGATGGCGCGCCCGCCAATGATAGCCGAAGGCCGCGTATCGGGCCGCGCTTCCCATCGGTTCGTCCATCAGCATCGACCAGGCCAGCTTGGTCGCCTGATCGATGATGTCGGCGTCGCGCTCGGCCATCCACTGGGCGACGTCGTCCTCCTGCGAGGCTTCGTCCTGTAATTCGGCGGCCGCCTTGGCCGGCTCCGCCCGTTCCACCAGCCGGGCCAAGGCCTCGGCCGACCGCACCAGGGCCTGGGCCTCGCCGCTTCGCCCTTGCGCCAGCAGGCCGCCGGCGCGCTGCATCGCCTCCTCCACCGCGCGGCGGGGATCGACGGGCGCCGGTTCCGCCTGCCCGCCGAACGGGACGGTCCGGGCGGCGTCCGGCCGCCCCGGCTCCAATTCCCGGTCCAGCCGCGCGGCGGTGTGACGACGGCTCCACGCCTCTTGCCGCGCCTTCTTCCTCAGATTGGCCAGGCCGACGTCGAACCGACGGGCCACGGACGGGCCGCTCTCGCCCGCCTCATAGGCCTGGCGCACGCGCGCCCAGACTTCCGGCCCGCGATATTTTCTCAGACGATAATGTTCCATGACGACAGCCTGGTCGTCGGAATCGTCAAAATCGGTCGCAGGGACGTCTTTCGCAGCGTCGAAATCTCACCCATTCCGTCGTCGAATTCTCCGGCGTGTACGCCCATCGACGATGACGACGACGACGAAAAAGGGCGGCTCCGTCGGAGCCGCCCTCGATCATTCTCAGCTGTCCAGGAAGGACCGCAGCTTGCGCGACCGGCTGGGGTGTTTCAGCTTTCTCAGCGCCTTGGCCTCGATCTGACGGATCCGCTCGCGCGTCACCGAGAACTGCTGGCCGACCTCTTCCAGCGTGTGGTCGGTGTTCATGCCGATGCCGAAGCGCATCCGCAGCACCCGCTCCTCGCGCGGCGTCAGGGACGCCAGAACGCGGGTGGTGGTTTCGCGCAGGTTCGACTGGATGGCGGCGTCGATCGGAAGGACGGCGTTCTTGTCCTCGATGAAGTCGCCCAGGTGGCTGTCTTCCTCGTCGCCGATGGGGGTTTCGAGCGAGATCGGCTCCTTGGCGATCTTCAGGACCTTGCGCACCTTCTCCAGCGGCATGGCCAGTTTCTCGGCCAGCTCTTCCGGGGTCGGCTCGCGGCCGATCTCGTGCAGCATCTGGCGGCTGGTGCGGACGATCTTGTTGATCGTCTCGATCATGTGCACCGGGATACGGATGGTCCGCGCCTGGTCAGCGATGGAGCGCGTAATCGCCTGACGGATCCACCAGGTGGCGTAGGTCGAGAACTTGTAGCCGCGGCGGTACTCGAACTTGTCGACCGCCTTCATCAGGCCGATGTTGCCCTCCTGGATCAGGTCCAGGAACTGCAGGCCGCGGTTGGTGTATTTCTTGGCGATGGAGATCACGAGGCGCAGGTTGGCCTCGACCATTTCCTTCTTCGCCTGACGGGCCTCGCGCTCGCCCTTCTGCACGGTCTGGACGATGCGGCGATAGTCGTCGATCGGCAGGCCGGCTTCCAGGGCCACGGCGGCGACATCGGCGCGGATGGTGGCGATCTGGTTGGCCTCGTTGTCGCTGAACTTGGTCCAGCGCACGCCCTGTTCCTTGATCCGTTCGGTCCAGGTCGGGTCCAGTTCGGCGCCGAAATAGGCCTTGAGGAATTCGGGACGCGAAATGCCGTAGCTGTCGGCCAGGCGCAGCAGCCGGCCTTCCAGACCGATCAGCCGCTTGTTGATCGCATACAGCTGCTCGACCAGGGCCTCGATACGGTTGTTGTTCAGCTTCATCGTCTTCAGACGATCCGAGATGGACGTCGTCAGCGCCTGATAGGCCTTCTCGTCCTTGGCGCTCAGCACCTCGCCCTTCAGGCGGGTCTGAACCAGCTTGTCCTGCAGCCCCCGGAACGCGCCGAAGTCGGCGGCGATCAGGTTCAGCACCTCCATCACCCCATCGCGCAGCTCGGCCTCCAGCGCCGAGATCGACATACCGCCACCGTCGTCGAAATCGTCGTCGTCATCGTCGTCGTCGGACTCGGGCTTGCCCTCAGCCGCCGGTTTTTCCTCGGCCTCTTCTTCCTCTTCGCTCTCCGGCTGGGCGGCGCCCGGCAGGGACGAGGGGTTCAGCACGCCGTAGGTCGCGTCCAGGTCGATGACCTCGCGCAGCAGGATGCGGTTGTTCTCCAGCTCGTCGCGCCACACCATGATGGCCTCAAAGGTCAGGGCGCTTTCGCACAGACCCGAGATCATGGCGTCGCGGCCGGCCTCGATCCGCTTGGCGATGGCGATTTCGCCCTCGCGGCTCAGCAGTTCGACCGAACCCATTTCGCGCAGATACATGCGCACCGGATCGTCGGTGCGGTCGTAGGCGGCCTTGGCGGGCGTCTCGGCCACGCCGGTGGATGCGGCGGCGGCGACGTCGGTGGACTGCTGCTCCTGCGCGTCCTCCTCGGCCTCGACGACGTTGACGCCCATTTCGGACAGCATGGCCAGGGTGTCTTCGATGGCGTCCGGGGTGACTTCCTCGGAAGGCAGGACCTTGTTCAGCTCCTCCATCGTCACATAGCCGCGCGCCTTGGCCTGTTTGATGAATTTCTTGACGCCGGCGTCGGTCAGATCGAGCAGGGGCCCGTCGGTCGAAACCTCGGCGTCCTGCGTCTCGGTCTGTGCGTTCATAGTCAGTCTGTCTCCAGCCGGAGAGGGTGATCAATCCACCCCGGCGAAAAATACAATGCCTGGCGAGGCGTAAGGTTACGCGTCCGCGCTGTCTTCCCAATTCTTCTCGGCTTGGTCGCACGGCGAAGCGCATACCGCCCGACCTTCAGCCGGCGGAACCCTTCGTCCTGCCCCGACGCATCGCACGCCAGGACCGAGGCGTCGTCAAACGCCTGCAACCATCGGACCCTTGCCTCGGCGAGGGGCGCATTTGCGGCCAGGAATGGCGCGCCGGACTTAACCGCCGCCTTCTCGACCTCGCGCACTAAGGCAACATGACCCGATTGCGCCAGATGGCGTCGCACGGCGGCAGAGTCAAGCGCATCGGCGTCAATCGGTCACAACCGATAATCGACACACAGATCGGGGCGCTGCGAACCTGCCTATTGGTCGGCTGATGCTCGGCGTGATCAGGTTCGGGCAGGGCGCCTGGCGCATGGGTCGGATGGAAGCGCCGAAGACTCAGCCCTAGCCATATATATGTACGCGCGCGCATGGAACGGCCCCATAAGCAGTCGCATGGAGTAGCGGCCCGACAGCGATCCAGGGCTTTGCCCCGTCTCCGCTCTGTTTGTTTTGGTGACCGTCATTTTCTGAGAAAGTTTCGTGTGTTTGTCAGAAAGCTGTTGCGGAAGAAAAGTGGCGTCCGTATA
>NZ_JACESA010000041.1 GCF_013912065.1 Brevundimonas sp. | reverse complement strand
GGGCGGAGGGGGCTTCTCCCCGGGGGGAGGACGTAACGAACCGAACGTCGGTTCGCATCTGGAAGGTTCCCCGGGACGCCGGCTGTTTTAATCGGGCGGCTCGGAAGAACGAATAAATGAACTGTACAGTTAATATAGAAGCGGTTGTCGGGCGCGTCAATCGGAAAATGAACCATTCGGTACAGAAAAGATGAACCGGTTGGATCCTGCGGGCGAGCACTGGGCTCGCCCGCAGATTCCGTTCCGTCAGTGGGCGCCGCTCGTGTCGATCGGCCCCTTGGGCTTCGGCACCAGCCAGATCAGCGTGGCGGCGAATGCCAGGCAGAGCGCGATGATGGCGAACATGTTGAGCGTGGCCAACATGACGCTCTGTCCCTCCACCACGCCGGTGAGCATCTGGACAGCCGAGGCGTGAGGCGTGCCTTGCGCCACGGCCCCGTCGATCACCGCCTGGCCATTGGTCATCGCCCCGGCCAGTTCGTTCTGGTTCCGGCGGGTGGCGTCCGACCAGCCCGTAAGGACCAGGGAGGTCGCGAAGGCGCCGGCGAGCGTCCGCATGAAGTTGGAGATGCCCGCGGCGTTCGCCGCCTCGTGCGGCTCGCAACTGGCCATGGCCAGACCCGTGACCGGGACGAAGAACATGACCATGAAGATGCCGGTCAGAAGTGTCGGCCCGGCCATCTGCAGGAAGGTCACATCGGGTGTGAAGCCCATCCGCCAGACCACCATCAGGCCCAGTCCGACGATCCCGAGGCAGACAACGAGCCGGGGATCGTACTTCTCCACCGCCTTGCCCACCAGGGGCGCACAGACGACGGCGAGAATGCCCATGATGCCCGTGGCGTAGCCGGCCCAGGTGGCGGTGTACCCCATGTTCGACTGGAGCCACATCGGGAGGAGGACAATGGTGGCGAAGAAGGCTCCGAACCCGACCGCATAGGTCGTCGCTGCGGCCGCGAAGCCCCGGTGCCTGAAGATGCGCAGATCGACGATCGGGTTCTTTTCCGTGAGCTCCCAGATGACGAAGGCGACGAAGCCGATAGCCGCGATCACGCCAAGCGCCACGATCTCATGAGAGTTGAACCAGTCGTGGTTGCGACCCTCGTCGAGCATGATCTGCAGGGAGGCGACCCAGACCACCAGCAGCCCCAGACCGACCTTGTCGATCGTGGCCTTGGCCGTGGGATCGGGTTGCCCGCGTAGCAGATTGAGCAGGACGAGACCGCCCAGCACCGCCACCGGCACCTTGATGAAGAAGATCCACTGCCAACCGATCGTATCGCAGATTATGCCGCCCAGGATCGGACCCGCCACAGGGCCGATCAGGGTGGTCATCGCCCAGATCACGGTCGCCAGCGTAGCCTTCTCCTTTGGAAAGATCTTCAGAAGCAGCATCTGGGAGAGCGGCATGATTGGGCCCCCAAACAGGCCCAGAAGGACGCGCCCGCCGATCAGCAGTCCCATCGAACTCGCGAGACCGCAAAGCAAGGATAGGACGGCGAAGGCGAGATAGCAGAAGATGAACACCTTCTGCCCGCCGAAACGCATGGTCAGCCAGCCTGTCAAAGGCACGGTGATCGCCTCGGCGACCGCATAGCCGGTGATGACCCAGGTTCCCTGTGAGGCGGAGACGCCCAGGGAACCGGAAATCGTCGACACGGAAACGTTGGCGATTGTGGTGTCGAGCACCACCAGGAAATTGCCCAGGCCTATGAAAAGAGCGGCAAGCAATAGCTTGCCACCGGTGAGGGGCCCGGCCGGGAAAGCGGCCGGCCGGGCGAGTGTCGCCGCCGTCATGACGTCCCCCTCTATTCAGAGACGTCGATGGTGGCCTTCATGGAAAGGCCGACCTTCAGGGGATGAGCTTGCAGTTCGCTGGGGTCCAGCGAAACGCGGACGGGCAGGCGTTGCACCACCTTGATCCAGTTGCCGGTGGCGTTCTGCGCCGGCACGACGGCGAAGGCCGAGCCCGTGCCGCCCGAGAAGCCGACGACCTGGCCGTGATAAACGACCTTGGAGCCGTAGAGATCGCTTTCCAGCTCGACCTTTTGGCCGACCCGGACGTTCTTGAGCTGACCCTCCTTGAAGTTGGCGTTCACATAGGCCTGCTGGACGGGCACCACGGTCATCAGCGGGCTGCCGGCCTGAACCATCTCGCCGACCTGAACGGTGCGTTTCGCGACGATCCCGTCGACCGGAGCGCGGACCACGGTCCGCTCCAGGGCGACGCGCGCCAGGTCCACGCGGGTCCGCGCCGCCCTGACTTCAGGATGTTCTTCAACGGCGACGCCGGTGATCAGCACATTGTTGGCTTGGCGCGAGCCCTCGGCCGCGCGCAGGTTCGCCTCGGCCTGTTGAACCGCCGCCTGAGCGGACTGCAACGCCGTCCGCACGGTTTGCAGGTCCTCGCCGGAGACGGCGCCGCTGGCGGCCAGGGGCTGACGCCGCTGGTATTCGGCGGTGGCGCGCGCCAGATCGGCCTTGGCCCGCGTCAGATCCGCCCGACGGGCGTCCACCTGGCCGGCCAGGGCGCCGTCGGTCGCCTGAAGACCGCGCACCGAGCGCTCGATCTGATCCAGCGAGGACAGGGCTTGGGCGAGTTCCAGACGGCGGTCGACGTCGTCGAGGATGACGAGCACGTCACCCTTTTTCACAGCCTGGGTTTCACGCACCTTGACCTCGGCCACCGGGCCGGAGGTAAGCGCGGTCACCTGGGCCGTTTCGGCGTCGACATAGGCGTTGTCGGTCGAAACATGCTTGCCGGCGAACATGGCTTCATAGGCGAAGAATCCGCCGCCGCCGAGCACCAGGGCGCCGGCGAAACCGGCGAACAGCTTCTTGCGTGCGCCGTTGGCCGAACCGGCGGGAGACGACTTGGCGCCCGGGATGACGTCCAGCTCTTCGGGATTGGGAGTGTGCATTGGGTTTGTTCCTGGATGTGAGTGTGGATCAGGCGCGGTAGCCGCCGCCCAGGGCCCGGATGAGGGCCACGTCGAGGCTGAAGGCGCGGGTTTCGAGGTCGGCGACCGCGCGGCGGCTTGCGATCAGGGAATCCTCCGCCGAGAGGACGTCGAGATAGGTCCCAAGCCCCTGGACGTAGCGGCTCTTGGTCAGGTCGTAGGCGCGCTGCGAGGCGGTGAGCGCTTCGCGGCTCTTGCCCAGGCGTTCGTCCAGCGCTCGCGCGCTGACGGCGCTGTCGGCCACTTCCTTGAAGGCGCGCGCGACGGTTCCGTCGTAGGTGGCCACCGCGGCGTCATAGTTCGCACGCGCGCCACGATAGGCGCCCTCGAGCCGGCCGCCGCTGAAGATCGGCAGGCTGACCGCGGGACCCACGCTGCCGAAGGTCGAGTTCGACTCCGCCAGCGAATCCAGGCCGAGCGATTGGAGACCGACGACCCCCATGAGGTTCACGTTCGGATAGAAGTCGGCTTTCGCGACATCGATGCGCTTGGCCGCGGCCTCGGCTGAAAGTCGCGCGGCCTGGACGTCCGGACGGCGGCCGATCAGGTCGAGCTGGAGGTTCTGGGGAAGACCGAAGGCCCGGATCGCTCCCGGCGCGGGGCGCTGGAGCGACAGAGTGCGATCAGGCCCTTGGCCCAGCAGGGCGGCGATCCCGTTCCGGGTAAGGCCGATAGCCTCGTCGAGCGCAGCCAGGGCGGCCTCGGCGGCGGCGCGGCCGGCGTGGGCGCGCTCAAGAGCAGCCTGGGTTTCCAGACCTTGCTCGACCCGTTGTCGGATAAGCGCTTCGCTGGCGGCGCGGACCCGCACGGCCTCAACGGTCGCGTCGTGCGCGGCGTAGAGCTGAGCGAGGTCGGCGTAGGTCCCCGCCACCGCGGTCGCGAGAACGATCCGGGCTGCGGCGGCCTCGGCCCGGGCGGCCTCGGCCCCGGACGTCGCCGCAGCCAGAGCGGCGCGGTTCCGGCCGAAGAAGTCGAGCTGCCAGGAGACGTTCAGGCCGACCTGGCCGGTGTCGTTCCAGTCCTGCGGGACGAAGTCCTTGGGGACGCCCATGTTGTAGCTCTGTCTGGCCTCGCCGACCGTTCCGGTCGCGCCGACCGAAGGACGAAGAGCCGAGCCGACCTGCTGGGCGGCGGCTTGCGCCATGCGTACACGGGCCTGCGCCTGGGCGAGATCCGGTGAACCGGCCAGCGCCTCGTCGATCAGGGCCGAGAGCTGGGCGTCGCCATAGGCGTCCCACCACCGATCGGAGGGCCACTCGGTCGTGGCCGCCGCGAAGCTCTGGCTGGCCGCGTAGGTGGAGGCGTCCTTGATCTGCGGCGCTGAGCCGAGATTCGGGACGGATGCGCAGGCTGAAGCCGACACGCCGGCCAGCATTAGCGCAGTCAATGGTTTGAAGCGTAGGGGAAAAATCATCATCGAAGGTCTTTCATGAACCGTACGGACTGGTTATATGCGGACTTCATAGAGGCCGTCAACGGTTTTTTGTACTCAACAGTTCAGATATGGAGCGAAACGCGTCGCCATGCGGATAAAGACAGACAAGCGACGGAGGGCTATCGTGAGCGCCGCGTGGGAGGCGTTTAAAATCAACGGGTTCGAACGAACGAGCATGGCCGACATTTCGGGACGCGTCGGCGGTTCCAAGGCCACCCTGTACAGCTACTTCTCCTCGAAGGAGGAGTTGTTCGCCGCCGCCGTGGCTCAAGCCATCAAGGAGCGGGCCGATAAAGTCCTGAGCCGGATGGAGGGAGGAGGCGACCTGGCCGATCGGCTCGCCGCCTTCGCTCGCGACTATCTGGAGACGCGTCTCGCGCCGGAGATGATTGATGCCGATCGGGTCATGATCTCCGAGGCGGACAGGCCGGCCCTGAATATGAAGCTCAGGACGGAATTCATCCTGCCTGAATGGCGAAGACTGGCTGCGGCGATCTCCCATGAGATGGACGCCGGCAATTTACGACAGGCCGACCCCTATCCCGTCGCCATGCATTTCCGCGGTCTGATCGAGGGCGACCTTGTGGAACGGCGGCTGCATGGCGAACCGGAAATCGCCGCGGAGGAAGTGGACGCCGCGATCGTCTTCGGCGCCGAGGCGTTTCTGCGGGCCTATTCGATCAACGACAAAACCTCGGCCCCCGCGCCGGAAACTCAAAAATAAACTGTACCTACCGGTTGAGCGCTCCCGGGAGGTCGCTATGCAGGGGCAGACCTGACAGCGGGAGAGCGCCTGGATGCGAGTAAAAACCGACACGCGGCGAAAAGCGATCGTGGATGCGGCCTGGGAGGTGTTCAAGGCCAGCGGCTTTGAACGAACCTCCATGTCCGACATCTCCACGCGGGTGGGCGGCTCCAAGGCCACCCTCTACAGCTATTTCAAGTCGAAGGACGAACTGTTCGCGGCGGCGATGGAACAGGCGGTCCGCGACCGGCTGGGCGACGCCTTCGACCAGGCCGAAGCATCCGGCGACGTGGGAGAACGGCTCCTTGGCTTCGCGAGGACCTATATGGACATGCGCCTCGCCACCGACATGATCGCGGCGGACCGCGTCCTCATCGCCCAGGCGGATCAATCGGACCTTGGACTGGTCCTTCTGCGCCGGTTCGTGGTCCCGGAGTGGGAGAAGCTCGCGGCGATGCTGGAGCGAAAAATGGAGGCCGGAGTTCTGCGTCAGGCTCGCCCCTACCTCGCCGCCATGCATTTCCGGGGGCTGATCGAGGGCGATCTGCTGGAGCGCCGGCTGCACGGCGACGACACCATCACGCCCCAGGACGTGGACATCGCCATCGTGAGCGGCGTGGACGCCTTTCTGAGAGCCTACCTGACCTGACGATCCCGTTAGGTTCGGAGCGACGCTGCGATCGCAAGGGACCTGTTTACGCCCGTCGGGCAGGCGAATCGCGCGTCACGAGCGAGCCGTCGTGTTTCGAAGTCTACGGGCTTCCGAGGGTGCGGCGGCCATAAGTGCGAGGAGCATGAGGCCGAGCATCCAGCGGACTTCGACATTGGTCCGCAGCAGCAGCTGTGGCGCGATCAGGGCCATCACATGGGTCAAGACCGTGACGAGTTGAGCGGCGGACGCCATGATCAGCCACCAGCGGTCGAACCGGACCGTCAGCCAGAAGAGCGCCAGCAAGGTCGCGCCGTCCACGGCCGCAACGCCCACGCGCCATCCTGAAAGCTCGATCGGCGTGACGATCTGCGTCGCGATGAAGGCGACGCAGACTGTTCCGGCGGCAAGTCTTTCCGGCCGCAGACCACGGGCCGCACACCAGCCAACGCTCGCGGCCGTCAGGACCCAGTAGGCCAGGATTTGGGCGGCGAGCGTCAGGGTCTCGGCTCAGGATACGGCCGTGAGATGGCGGCCGGTCGTGGCCTCGCGGATCGGGCGATCGTCGTCCGGCTTGGTTTCGGGGCCGGCGAGGCGCCAGTTGATCCGCATCTGTTCGGCGTCCGCCTTCATCTGGTGATGCGCCGCGACGACGGCGCCGCGCGCGGCGCCGACCGTGTTCATGGCCTGAAGTATATTCGCCAGGGCGTCCTGGCCGATCACGGCGGAGATTTTCTGGTCAACGCGTCCGGCCGTCATGCTGGAGACCAGCAGGGCGGCTTCCGAAAGCGCCAGATCGAGGGCGTGTTCTGTCGAATAGAGGCGGCGGGCCAGATCCTGACCGAAGTCGGAACGGTTCATGAGAGACTCCTGAGGTCCAATGAGGTGGCCTACTGGAGCAGCGTGTGGACGGAGACGAGCACGGCCAACATCACCACCAGCAGGAAGGCGGCGATGAGAACTAGGCCGAGCCGAGGCAGGAGGCCGCGAGGGGGGACCGCTGGGATGTGAAGGCCGAACGACTGTGGGCGATCGCTCCCAGGGCCAAAACCTCCCGCAACAGGTCTGTCGTCGACAGGCTCCGGGCGCTCTCCCGGGTCGTGTTCAGGATATGCAGCACCGCGTCGAGATGAGGTCCCTCGCTGGCCATTTCCTGGAGCACCGTCTCCAGTTCGTCCCAGTTCCACTGGGGAAGATCGGGTTTGTGTAAGATCATTTTCGGCTCCGTTTGCGGGAGCAGAAGGCGCGATTTCGCCAGGCAGGACGATCAGGGAAAAACCCTCTCCATATCCAGTATGGAGACAGCCGGCCCGGCGGAGCAGCTGGACGGCGGCGCGGCTGCTCGTCACGTCCAGTTTCCGTCTCGCGCTGGCCAGATGCGACTCTACGGTGGTCGTCGCCAGGGCGAGGTGTTCGGCGATCTGACCGGCCTGCATATGGTCCGCCACGCCTTCCAGGCAGCGTCGCTCCTGACGGGTCAGGCGGGCGGCGACGATCCTGTCGATATCACTGGCCATGCGCGGGAAGCGTCAGAGAGACGCGGGGCGGTGTTGGCGGAGTTTTGAGGCTGCAGAAGATAAGGACATGGCCATGCTGGAAAAGTTTTAAGCTTAAGCATCATAGACATCCGATCTGCAATTGCAGCCGAAAAACATCGTTCTACGTATCGCCTCTGCCGGCACGGAACAAGGCGGCCTTCTGTACCTCAGTCAAACGCGATCTGGGCACGCTCCGCCCCGTGATCCGCCCTTAGCGAGGCGGCCCGGCCCTGGAGCCAGACCCGCTCGACCGTGACGGCCTCCCAGCCTTCGGGCAGGACTACCGGCCGGGCGGGCCACCCGGCCGGATCGCCCCGTGGGCTCAGGCCGGTGAAGCCGAATATCAGACCCAGCAGCATGCCGCCCAGGTTGGCGAAGAAGGGACCCGCCGCCGTCTCGCTGTCGGGGTGGTCTGGACGGTATTCGAGGCACTGGTGGAAGCGATCTGCGTCATAGGCGGCGTAGCCTTCCTCGAACAGTTTCAGCGCCAGGGCCCGGTCGCCGGCCATGGCCGCCCAGACCCCGTAGAGCGCCGGAAACATCGGCGCGCCCACATAGGCCTTCCAGTGGGACAGGTAGAAGTCGAGCGTGCGGCGCGTCACGGCGTCGTCCGCGCGATAGTCGCCGGGGAACAGGCCCGCCAGCGGAGAGGGGGTGGCGCCCTTCGGCTCGTCGACGCGGAAGTCGTCATGGGCGGCGATGACCCGATCCGATCGGATGGGCAGGTACAGGTTGTCGCGCACCCGACGCCAGGCTTCGGGCGGCGTCCGATCCAGCGCCTCGGCCGCGGCGATCGCCCGGCCCAGAACATCGTGGGCCAGCATCAGGGTGAAGGCGTCATTGTCCGGCGGCTCGGGAACCTCCGCGGGACCGGTGGCGCGTTTCAGCTCGTAGCCTCGCTGAGATTTCGTCAGACGGCTGACGATCCAGTCGGCAACGCCGCACAGCACCGGCCAGGCGTCTTCACTCAGGAAGGCCTCCTCGCCGGTCGCGTCGGCGAACAGGGCGAAGGCGCGGGCGACATGCAGCGAGCCGTGATCCTCGTGCGCAGCCGACGATCCGCCGCCGGGCGTCGCCTCCTGGCCGCTCAGGGGCGCCGCCTCCCACGGAAACTGAAGGCCCCTGCGCCCCGACAGCCGGGCGTTGGCGTTGGCCGCCGCCAGCCCTCGCGTGCGAAACCCCAGCAAGGCCCGCGCCGCCTCGGGCTGGCAAAGCGTCAGGACCGGCGTGCAGAAGGCGTCGATGTCCCACATCACGTGGCCGAAGTAGTAGGTGTAGTCGTGCCAGGTCGCGAGCCCGAAGATGGATGTGGCGGCCGGCGATCCCGCATGGACGGAACTGTTCAGATAGAAGAAGGCGGCGTCGATCAGGGCCTGATGGTCCGGCCGGGCGCCCACGGCCACGACACGCCCGCGCCACAGTTCTCGCCAGGTCTCGCGGTTGCGGGCGCGAAGGACGTCGAAGCCGGTCTGGGCCGCGCGGGCGATGCGCCGCACGGCCTCCTCGTCGGGACGGTCATGGACGATCGAAGAGATCAAGGCCGCCATCTGCTGAAGCCGCACGCCCCGCTTTCCGACGACGCCCAGATCATGGGTGGTGCGCAGCGGCCCGGTGGCGTCCCAGGCCGCCACGTCGCGCTCGGCCTCCGGCGTGGTTCGGGTCCAGAGGGCGAGGCCGCAGGTCGACAGGTCGCCCTCGGTCGACCACAGGATCGAGCCGTCGCAGGCGGGTTCGGGTTCGCCCGGCGTATCGGTGCGACGGCGCGCGACCCGTCCGCGAAGATCGCCGACGGCGACCTCGGCCCGTATCTGCACCTGACACGGCGCCTCGGGCCGGACGTCCAGAGCCTGCAAGACCACGGCGGGAGCGGTGCGGCTGGCGAAGGTGACGGTTTCGAACGCGACCTCGACGCCCCCGATCCGGGCGCGCCAGCGGGTGGTTAGTTCGGCGGTGGCGAAATCATAGGCCTGGCTCAGGTCCGTCACGCACCAGGGCTGGTCCGACAGCCAGACCCCGTTGATCCGGACGTCGCCGGCAAGGGGATAGGGCACGGGCGCCGCCGCCTCGATCCGCCGCTCCGGGTGTTCGCCGGCCACGCCGTTCACCAGCGCCATGCCCGGCGCCAGCGTCATCTCCCGCACTCGCAGGCCGATCAGGCCGTTGGAGACATAGGCAGGCAGGGCCCCGTCGCGCGGGCCTTTCGCTTCGGGGGGACTGATGGGCCGCCAGTCCGGCGTCTCGGTCTTAGCGCCAGGCATCCAGCACCTCCGCGCTCTCGGCCGTCTCGACCTGCTGGCCGTAGCGACGGTGGTAGAGGTCCAGGATGCTGTCGTGGGACTCGTCGGTCGATCCGCACAGGGCGTCGGTCACGACCACGATACGATAGCCCAGGTCGACCGCGCCGAGGACCGAGGCCAGGACGCATACATCCGTCTCTCCGCCCGTAACGACCAGGGTGTCGACGCCGCTGCGCCGCAGGACGGTGTCCCAACCGGTCCCCACCCAGGGTGAATACACATGCTTGTCCAACAGTCGCGCCGGCGGCGTGAACCGTTGCAGGGGAAGAGCCAGATCGACCATGTCGGCGCCCAGGACCTCCAGGGTCATATTGGACCACCGCTCCCAATAACCGCGCCAGGTCCCACGCCCCAGGCCGGGGCGGGCCGCCGGAATGAAGCGGCTGAAACAGGTGCGTTCGGCCTTGGCCTCACACAGGCGGACGATGATCGGCAACACCCGCTCGGCCCAGGGCAGGCGCCATTCCGTGTCCTCGACGAACATCCGCTGCATGTCGACGCACAGATGCACCGCCGTCTCGGGAATGGCGTCTCGCAAGCCCTGACCCATAGGCGTCAGGTCCTGTTTTGGGAGACCGCGACGGCGTTTCCATCTCCGTCGCGGCCGTTTCGGACGTTTTCGTCCGCGTTCGGAGACGAGGGTTCGACCTCCTCTGGCGACGGAGTGGTCTGGGTGTCGGCGTGGTGTTCGATCCGACCGCTCTCGACCTCGGCGCGGGAAAACACCTCCTCCTGACCAGCCTCCAGCAGTTGGTCCTCGGGGCCTCCCAATCCGCCCTGCAACAGGCCGGAGGCGTCGGCGTCCTTGTCGGGGTTCTTGCTCATACGATCCGGTCCTGGTGGGTCTGCGTCCCCGCCGGCGGCGCGTCGGTCTCTTGGTAGGGATCGTCGGTCTCAATGATCCCCAGGATGGTCTCGCCTTGCTTGAGAAGAGGCGCGGCGGCGTCGCCTGCCTGGATATCGGTCTTGGACGGGACCTTCACCTCCCGGCTCGGTCCGTTCTCGTCTCCGATGGAAACACGATAGATGCGCATGGTCACTCGGCGGCTCCCTGTCGGTCCTGTGACCGCTCAACCCCCGGGCCTAACCTGTGGTTCCTGTGTCTGAATTCGAGCGCAGGTAGCGTCCGGGGCGGCGTGGAGCCGCCCCAAGCCGCGCACCTCTATCGCCCGGCCCGGCGCGCCTCATCCAGTTCGCGGGCGGCGACGGCGAAGTCGGCCTGGAAAGCCGGATCGGCTTTCAGGGCCGCGACCATGGCCGCGCCGACGATGCGGCCCGCCTCGACGTCGCTGGGGTAATGGACGCCGCAGATCACCCGGCTTTCGCCATAGGCCAGACCGCGCGCCAGTACGGCGTCAGCGCGGTCCGGCGCCATCTCCGCCAGAACCAGCGCCCAGGCCCAGCCGAGGGCGGCATGGCCCGACGGATAGGAGCCGCTGGCCGCCAGCCAGGGCTCCGGCGCGATACAGGTCTCGGCCGGTTCGGTCACGAAGGGGCGGGGGCGGGTGAAGCCGCGCTTGGC
>NZ_JACESA010000040.1 GCF_013912065.1 Brevundimonas sp. | reverse complement strand
TTAAATCTTGATCTCGACGTCCACGCCGGCGGACAGGTCGAGCTTCATGAGCGCGTCCACGGTCTGCGGGGTGGGGTCGACGATGTCGAGCACGCGCTTGTGCGTGCGGATTTCAAACTGCTCACGCGACTTCTTATCGACGTGCGGCGAGCGGTTCACGGTGAACTTCTCGATCAGGGTCGGCAGCGGAATCGGACCGCGAACGGTCGCGCCGGTGCGCTTGGCTGTATTGACGATCTCGCGCGTCGAGAAATCGAGGACGCGGTGATCAAAGGCCTTGAGCCTGATGCGGATGCTTTGATCCATATCGGTGCTAACTTCCAATGCGGTCGGAGGACCGCGTCCCTGTGAACCATTTCAAAGACCGAAGGCCTTCGGGCACGAGGCCCTCAGGAAACGCAAATCCGCAAAAACGATCGGCCCACGCAGTCGCCTGCGAAGGCCGTTAAACTCCTGGGTCACTGCAAAGAACAGGGTCTCAGGTCGTTCCTGCGAACCGCGTCTGCAGATTGCTCTGCACAGCCGGTCCAACAAGAGTGGAGGCTTATGACGATTGATTCCGATTTCGTCAAGCGGCGAAACCACGGCGGAGACAGGATTTCGCAAGGCCGTTTCCGGACGCGCGACGGGCGCCGGGAGGGGGCGATGAAAACGCCCGCCGCCCCCTCACCACCCTGCCCCTTGTCGAGCGCGGTAGGCCGCCGACACCATATTCGTAAGCGCCGCCTCGGTCTCGGCCCAGCCGCGGGTCTTCAGGCCGCAGTCCGGGTTCACCCACAGACGGTCGGCCGGAAGTTTGCTCGCCGCCGCCGTCAGCAAAGCCGACATCTCCTCGACCGAGGGCACGCGTGGCGAATGGATGTCATAGACGCCCGGCCCGATCTCTGCCGGATAGCGATAGTCGGAGAAGGCGTCGAGCAGTTCCATTTTCGACCGCGAGGTCTCGATAGAGATCACGTCGGCGTCCATCGCGCCGATGGACTGGATGATGTCGTTGAACTCCGAATAGCACATGTGGGTGTGGATCTGGGTCTCGTCGCGAACGCCCGAAGCCGTGATGCGGAAACACTCCACCGCCCAGTCCAGATAGGTCGCCCAGTCGGCCCGCCGCAGCGGCAGGCCCTCGCGCAGCGCCGCCTCGTCGATCTGGATCACGGCGGCGCCGGCGGCCTCAAGGTCCGTCACCTCGTCGCGGATGGCGAAGGCGATCTGGCGGCAAGTGGCCTCCCGCGGCTGGTCGTCACGTACGAACGACCAGTTCAGGATGGTGACAGGGCCGGTGAGCATTCCCTTCATCGGTCGGTCGGTCAGGGACTGGGCATAGCGCCACCACTCGACCGTCATCGGCCTGGGTCGCGACACGTCGCCGAAGATGATCGGCGGCCGCACGCAGCGTGAGCCGTAGGACTGGACCCAGGCCGCCTTGGTGAAGGCGAAACCCGACAGCTGTTCACCGAAATACTGGACCATGTCGTTGCGCTCGAACTCGCCGTGGACCAGCACGTCGAGGCCCAGGTCTTCCTGCCATTTGACGGTGCGGGCGGTCTCCTGGCGCAGGAAGGCGGCGTAGGCGGCGTCGTCGATGACGCCCTTGCCGTGGTCGGAGCGGGCCTTTCGAACCTCGGCCGTCTGCGGGAAGGAGCCGATGGTGGTGGTCGGATAGGCCGGCAGGTTCAGCCGGCGGCGCTGAACTGCGCGGCGGATTTCGAAACTGGACTTGCGGCTCGCGATCGTCGCATCGGCATCGGCGGCGCGGACCTGAACCTTCGGATCATTGATGCGCGGCGAGGTGCGGCGCGAGGCGACCGAGGCGGTGGAGGCGTCCAGTTCGGCCTTCACGACGTCGCGACCTTCATTGAGAGCCCGGGCCAGGGTCGCCAACTCGGCGACCTTCTGCACGGCGAAGGCCAGCCAATCCTTGATCTCGGGCTCCAGCGCCGTCTCCCGCTCCAGATCAATCGGCGTGTGCAGCAGGGAACAGGACGGCGCCAGCACCACCTTGCGCCCCGACGCTACGAAAGGCTCCACTCGGTCCAGCACTGCGTTCAGATCGGCTTTCCAGACATTTCGGCCATCGATGACGCCCAAGGACAGCACCTGATCCGACCGCGCACCCGACGCGACCTCGGCCAGTTGTTCCGGGGCGCGGATCAGGTCGATGTGCAGCCCGTGAACCGGCAGCTTCAGCGCGACGCCCAGATTGTCGCCCAGCGCCCCGAAATAGGTCGTCAGCATCAGCCTGATCGGCGGCGTGACGTCGGTCAGCACCCGATAGGCGTGGTCATAGGCGGCCTTGGCCTCGTCGTTCAGGTCCGTGACCAGACACGGCTCGTCCATTTGCACCCAGGTCGCCCCCGCGCGGGCCAAAGACCGCAGCACCTCGGCATAGACCGGCAGGAGACGGGGCAGCAGGCTCAGAACATCGAAATCGGATCCGCGCGTCTTGCCCGACAGCAGATAGCTGATCGGCCCAAGCAGGACCGGCCGCGTGTCGATCCCCTGCCCCCTCGCCTCCAGATATTCGTCCAGAACCTTGGTCGAGCCCAGGCGGAAGACCTGATCCGCCGTAAACTCGGGCGCGAGGTAATGATAATTGGTGTCGAACCACTTGGTCATCTCCATCGCTGGGACGCCCTCGCCTCCACCTTGGGCATGGCCATGGGCGCAGACCTGGCCCTCGCCCCGGTCGCCTCGCGCCATGGCGAAATAGGTGGCCAGATCGACCCGGTCCCCGCTCCAGCCGTAGGCGGGCGGCACGGCGCCGACCATGGCCGTCAGATCCAGCACCTGATCATACAGAGAGAAGTCGTTCGACGGCACGATGTCGGCCCCCAGCTCACGCTGGCGCGCCCAGGTCCGAGCGCGCAGTTCGGCGGAGGTGGACAGAAGGGCCTCGGCGTCGCTCTTGCAGGCCCAATAGGCTTCGAGCGCGGTCTTCAGCTCTCTCCTGGGGCCGATGCGGGGAAAGCCGAGGGTGGCGACCTGGACGGGGCGGCGGGTCATGTCTTGAAACCTGTGTTGTGGCCAGGTTTCGGACAGGATCGCGCGGACGCCGACGCGGACTTTCGAGGTCCGGCGGCGCGCATGCGGCCTGACCGGACACCCCGCCGGAGGACGTTATCTGTCGGGGCAGGTCTCCTGGCTCACGGGTCGACGCCTCGGATCCGGCCTTCCCGGCGCGAACGCCAGTGACACGAGATGGACCCTCGACTCGCCGCTTACAGTTGCGGGGGCAGCGCCGGTTTCACACCGGCTTCCCTCTTAGCTCCAAACGGCCCGAAGGCCGCGTGGAGACCACGACGGTCACAGATGACAGCACCCGCGCACCGCCGTCAATACATATAAAGATATGCTTATATGATTATGGGTTTTGACCGCCATTAACCTCTTGCCGCGAGAAACGCCCGCTGCTGACACATTGAAAACACAAGGCGTGACCTGCAAGCCACACGACAGTTTCAAGACATTTATGTAACGGTGATTTATTGCTCAGCTTCGTCCTCAGGCTGATAGCGATCCGCTTCCCCGGACCCCCATCCGGGTTGAGACTGCTAAGGAAAAAACAAAATGAAGACGATCCTCCTCGCTTCGGCCGCCGCCGCCCTGTTCGCCGCTCCGGCCTTCGCCCAAGACGCCGTCGGCTCGGTCGGCGTGACCTACAGCAACCCCTCGTTCGACACTGGCGCCGCCGACGTCGACGCTGACGTCTGGACTTTCGACGGCACGGTCGCCCTGCCGGTCAAGGACTGGACCGTGACCCTGAACGGCGCGGTCGACCAGACCGAGTTCCAAGGTGAAGACGACACCACCGGCGCCGCCGCCGCCCACCTGACCAAGATGTGGACCTCCGACGTTCGCGCCGGCGCCTTCGTCGCCGCCAACGGCATCGGCACCGGCGAAGATCCGATCTGGACCGTCGGCGCCGAAGCCCAGAAGTACCTGTCCAAGGCGACCCTGACCGGTCAGGTCGCTTACACGACGGCCGACGACATCGACGCCGACATCTGGACCGTCGGCGGCGACGCCGCCTTCTACGTCATGCCGAACCTGCGCCTGAACGCCGGCGTCAGCTACAACAACGTCGACGCCACTGGCGGCGACCTGGACGCCTGGACCTACGGCGTCGGCGCCGAGTACGAAATCGAGAACACCCCGTTCTCGGTCGGCGCCGCCTACACCCGCGCCGACATCGACACGGTCGATGTGGACACCTGGTCGCTGGGCCTTCGCTACAGCTTCGGCGGCGGTCTGCAAGCGCGTGACCGCGCCGGCGCCGGTCTGGGCGTCTCGTCCATCGTCAGCGCCTTGGGCGGCCTGTAAGCACAGGCCTCCCTCGCGGGATGAACAGAGCCCCGGCGGAGCGATCCGCCGGGGCTTTTTTCCGCCTGTCGTCGGGACACGAAAAAGGCCCCCGGGGTTCCACGACGGGGGGCCTTCCCTCTCGCGGCGAGAGACGGGTCTTAGCGCCCGATCTGCAAGGTCCCGGATCCGACGATGGTGCGGGACACGGCGCCCGTGGCGGCGCCGACGCGGACGTCGCCCGAGCCGGCTATGGCCACGCTGAGGTCCCGCGTGGTCCCGCCATAGCGAACGTCGCCGGAGCCGCCGATGGCGACCGACAGCTTGTCCATGCGGCCGTCGCGAACCGTGACGCCGCCCGAGCCGCCGATTGAAAGATCGCCGTGGCCGTTCGCCCTGGCGACGACCACATTTCCCGACCCGCCCAAAGCCACGTTCAGGTCGCCGGTGGCGCCCGCCGATATCGATCCCGAGCCGCCGACATTGGCCTTCAGGCTACGCGACGTCCCCGCGCGGACCGAGCCTGAACCCCCGACGCCCAGTTCGAGATCGCCCTCCACATTGGCGACATTCCAGGCGCCGCAGCCGCCGCTGTCCAGCTCCACCGACCGCGCGCCACGCCCCACGGCCCCGAACACGGCGCCGCCGGCGCTGACATCGACGTCGCGCGGCGTGCGCAGGATAATCAGAGGCGCGTCCTCCAGCCGAATGCGGCCTAAGTCGCGCACCTCGACCGTCGCGCCCTGCCCCGGCTGGCTCCCGTCGCCGCGACCGCTGTTGCAGTTGCGGACGCCGTCGTTATCGCCCCAGAGCCCCCTGCGGCGCAGCCCGCCGTCTATCTCGACATCCCGCCCGTTACGCCGGACCTGCAACGCCGGCAGTCGCGACCGGCCCTGAGTGATCTCGACGCCGATGTCCTGACGGTCCTCGACGATGACGACCACGCGGGCCACGGCGTTGCGGATCTCGACCTCGGCGGCCGAAGCCGGCGCGGCCATTCCAGTCAAGGCGGCGACAGCGGCGGCGGCGATCAGTGCGGATTTCATGGGGCTCCCTTTCCCGAATGTGAGGGAAAGGTGCGCGCCGCGTCGCCGCGAGTCATTTTAACTCGAGGTCATGAACTCGAATTAACGCGCCCGACCCAGCATCCCGGCGCCGTCCGCAACGCCGACCTCGGGTTCGAAATCCCGTTCGAAGGTCGCGATCCGGCTCTTCATCGCCCCGGCCCGCTTCAGCGCGAGAGACGCGGCCCAGCGCGCCGCCAGTTCGGGCGTCGCCATGGCGTCAGTCAGGCGCGGCCGACCGCCCCGGCTGCGGATCACCGCATTGGTGAACAGGGCGCCGTTTCTGAACCGCGAGGGCCAGGTCTGGAAATCCATCGACAGGCTGACGCAGAAACGGTCCAGGTTTTCGACCCGGTGCGGCGCGTAAAGCGGCCAGGTCAGCGCTCGGCCCGGTTCCAGATCCATGACCTGGGCGTCGTTCTCGAAGGCGAGGACATAGGGCAGTTCCTCGGTTGTCTGACGCGTCACCACCTGCTCCATGTTCCGCTCCGGCAGATGCGCCTCATCGCCCGGATAGACGAACAGCCGCTTGCGACCGCGCAGATGGAACAGGACCACGCCCGCCGCGTCGAAATGATAGGGCACCCGCGCCTTGGGCGAGGACAGGATCAACTGGCCCGCGTTGCGCACCGCCCGCATCCCCGGATAGGTCGCCTGGATCGCCCGGAAGTCCTTCATCGCGGCGTCCCAAAGCTCTGGCCAGCCCGTCTCCACCTCACGCAGATTGACCCACAGCCGGCCCTGTTTGATCGCCTCGAGCAGTTCCTCGCCCGACAGCCGTCCGCGCGCCCCGGTGCGCAAGGACACCTGACCCTCGTCGTCGTAATCATACAGGTTGATGTCGAACAGCTCGGCCGGATAGCGGTCCAGAACCGCCGCCAGCGCGGCGTCCTCGGCGAAACCCTGGTCGACCAGGGTGTGAGCATGATCCCTGGCCGCGTCGATGGGGCCGGGATAACGGGTGCGGCGGTCGGTCATGATCAAACCCTAGGCGTGCGCGACTCGCGTCGGCCCCTTCTTCCTGGCCGCAGCCTTCTGCGCAGCCGACCGGACGGCGACCGCCGCGCCGCGCAGACGACCGACGGGAGACGCTTCGCAGGCTTCGATGGTGGACCAACGGCGGCGCAGCGATGCGCGCAAGGCCTCGCCTCGACCACCACCCCGGTTCAGCAGACCGACGGCCGCGTCGCCCAGTGTCTGGGTCAGGCCCGGCCGCATGACCACCGCCTCGCGCACCGTCTGCCGGGCGTTGACGAAATACTTCTTGTAGCTCTCGCCTTCGAACCCGAAGTCGAAAACCCGGAAACCTTCGGCGGAAGCCAGACGCATCGTGTCCATGCTCAGCAGAATGCCAGGCGAACAGCGCGCCAGGCTGGGCTCATAGACCGGGAACCAGAAATGATAGTGACGCCCGGCGTGCAGCGAGAACTCGACCGCCACCAGCTTGTCGCCTGCGTGCATGGCCGCCATCGAGGCGCCGAAATCGGCCCTGGGGTCGCTCATCAGGGCGTGCAGCAACTCACGGGTCCAGCCGCAGGCGAAGATGTCGTGCAGGCCTGATCGTCGGTACTGGGCCGCCTTCAGGTCGATCAGATGGTTCAGCAGGGCCGGGTCACGAAGACCGCGTTCGATCCGCACCGGCCCCAGTTCGGCCTCCAGGCTGCGGCGCGCCCGCTCCTTGTCCTTGAAATACTTGCCGAAGCTTTTCCGGCGCTCGGCGTACCAGACGTCGAATCCCGGTTCCGGCATGGCGACCTGCACGGTCTGGCGCGCCTGTCCGGCCTCGGCCGCGCCGATCCAGCCCGGCACGTTCAGACGTCGCGCCTTGAGCAGACGCGCCACATCCTCGAGGGCCACGACCTCGTCCTCGGCGGCGATCACGCCATGATAATCGTTCATCGGCGCGCCCAGCGGCTGCACCGCCCCGCCGCGTTTCTGGTGGGGAAAGAAGCCGACGATCCGGTCCCCGCGCCGAAACACCGCCACCGCTGCACGGGGGCAGACGCGGGCGGCGATCTCCGTATAGTCCCAACGGAAATAGGGGCTGGACAGGGCGGGATTGGTCGCGGTCCAGTCGCGCCACAGGGCGATCGCGGCAGCGTCCATCGCCTCCGCCTTGATGATCTCGACCTGCAGGGTTTCGGTCATGCGCATCCTCATTAGTCTTGCGCGAGCAAGAGCCGTTCCAGCTTCCAGCCTAGGCTCTGCCCCGTTTCGGTACGGTTCACCGGGATGGTGAACGGCGATTGACCTTGACCAATACGGGAGCCCCACCGCCGCACGCGCGTTGCCTGATGGCGGGGACAGGCTCCGCCTGGAGAGATCATATGACCGACGCCCGCCCCGACAATCGCAAGGTCGAGAACGAAAACCTGCGCCCGGACGAGAACGGCGAGCCGCCCCGCCCCGCCACCGAACCCAAGGGATCGGAAGGCTCCAGCAATTCCGGCGAGACCGCGACCGACCCCGCCACGGGCGAAGAGAACTGAAATCGCCTGTCTGAGCCTACTGTTTGAAAGTTCCGTTATGAGTCGCCGTTTCGCCTATCTGGTCCCCAGCCTCGCCGTGCTGACCCTCGCTGCCTGCAATCCATCGAACACGAAACAGACGGAGCGCGCGGAACAATCGCAGGCTTCCGCCGACGTGGGGCGCACCCGCCCACTGTCACGCGACGCCATAGAGAACACCGCCTATTCCCCGCCCGAGCCGAACGCCTCTCAAAACGAGGCACAGGCTTCGCCGCAGCCGGATCCGGCTTTGATAAGGGCTCAGGTTCTGCTGGAGCGGGCGCGGTTCTCGCCAGGCGCTATCGACGGACTGGCGGGATCGAACATGCGCCAGGCCATCTCCGCCTTCCAGAAGGCGCAGAATATGACGGTCAACGGCGAACTGGACGCCGAGGTCATGGGGCGGCTGCGCGCCGGCGCCATGGGCCCCGTGACCACGACCTACGAGATCACGCAGCAGGATGTCGCCGGGCCCTATATGGGCACGGTTCCCACAGAGCTTAAGGCGCAGGGAGAAGCGGAGTCGATGGGCTACGCCAATGTGGTCGAAGCCTTGGCCGAACGGTTCCACGTAACCCAAGACCTGCTACGGGCCATGAACCCCAACGCCGACTTCAGCCGCGCAGGCCAGAAGCTGCTGGTGCCCGCCGTCAACGACAAACCCCTGCCCGCCGACGTGGATACGATTGAGGTCAGCAAGGACGAGGGGGCGGTGAAGGCCTTTGACGCCGACGGAAACCTTCTC
Organism: Brevundimonas sp.; assembly: GCF_013912065.1. GTDB lineage: Bacteria > Pseudomonadota > Alphaproteobacteria > Caulobacterales > Caulobacteraceae > Brevundimonas. The sequence continues at coordinate 3,031 of NZ_JACESA010000040.1, read as the reverse complement.
GCCTATTATCCGGCCACGATCGGCAGCAACGACAATCCGACCCCCAGCGGGACGGTCAAGGTCAACGGCGTCGCCCGAAATCCCGACTATGTCTATGACCCGTCCAAGCTCAGCTATGGCGACCTGAACGAGAGGGTCGTCGTGGCGCCGGGGCCGAACAATCCGGTGGGCGTGGTCTGGATCGACCTGGACAAGCCCGGATACGGCATACACGGCACGCCCGACCCGGATCTGATCGGCAAGACCGCCTCGCACGGCTGCGTCCGGCTGACAAACTGGGACGCCTCGACCCTGGCGGCGAAGGTCAAGCCGGGCGTAACGGTCCGCTTCACATGATCCCCTAGTGGACGGCGCCGAAGGGGCCGCCATCCCAGAAATCGCAATGGTGGCGGTCGAAGAAGGTCTGATCCAGCCGGTCGCCCTCAGGTGCGAACACCCGCACTGGCCCCGCGCCGTCGATGCGGGGCCAGTCCGCCTCGAAGTCGTCCCGACCGAACGCGGCCCACAGGCCCTGCATCCGCTGGGACAGGGCCTTCTGCTCCGGCGTGAACCGCTTGACGTCGGTGAAGACCCAGCTGGTCCCAAAGACATAGGCCAGCTCGCTGGCGTGATAGGCGCCCAGGTCCAGCCCCACGAGCCGGTCCGGCAGGACGAAGGGCGCGCCCCGATCCGCGAACTCATAGCCCCAGACCGGCACATGGCGAGACAGCTGCCGACGCAGGGCCTGGGAGGGACAGGCGAACCTCTGGTCGGTGAAGTTGGCGGCGATGGCGTAGGCGGGACCGTCCGGGCCGACCGGATAGCGGTCCAGCACCCGCTGACCGAAGTCGCCATACATCCAGATCGTCTCCTTCTGATAGCGATCCATGTCCTTGACCTCGTTGGCGAACAGCCGCCCCTCGTCCAGGTTCGTGCCGACGAGGACCGGCACGCGCGTGAACCGTCCCTCATGGATTGCTACAGCGGGATTCTCCGGCACGGTCGCGTCGGTATGGACTGGCCCCCAGGACCCCGGCCCATTGATCCCCGCCCGTAGCGACGGCGCGCGAGAAAGCCGCCAGGCCGGCAGGGCCTTCAGGCAGTCGATCTGCTCGTCGCCCGTGCAGCCGAGCCGTTCGGCGAACATCGGCCCTGATTCAGCCGCCTGCTCGGCGCTGACAAGGGACGAGGGCTCCAGGCAGCCGCCGCTCTGCAGGATGACCCTTTGATACAGGCCCTTCGACGCCGGGGAGGCCATCAGATAGCAGGCCGACCAGGCGCCCGCGCTTTCTGCGAACAGGGTGACGTCCGACGGATCGCCGCCGAAGGCCGCGATGTTTCGGTGCACCCATTGCAGCGCCGCCTGCTGATCCATCAGGCCGAAATTGCCGCCGAATCCTTCGCCTTCCGCCTGAAACTGCGGGTGGGCCAGCCAGCCCAGGGCGCCCAGCCGATAGTTGAGCGTGACGACGACCCGTCCCTGATCGGCCGCCAGCCTGGACGGATCGTAGTTGGCGCCGGAGCCGACGGTGAAGGCGCCGCCGGGAATATAGACCATCACCGGCCGGGCCTCGGCCGCCTTTGCGGCCGGGGTGTAGATGTTCAGATAGAGACAGTCCTCAGACCCGACCACGAACCCGCCCCCGCCGCCCAGGATCGCCTTGCGGCCAATGGCCTGGGTGCAGTCGGACCCGATCCGGGTCGCATCGCGCACCCCGTTCCAGGCCTGGACCGGTCGCGGCGCTCGCCAGCGGAGTTCGCCGACCGGCGGTCGGGCGAAGGGAACGCCGAGGAAGGCGCGCACCCCCGCCCCTTCTACGCCGCGCATCGTTCCCGCCTCCGTCGTCGCCAGAACGGATCGGGCGTCTGGAGCGAACCTTACATGGTCGACCTTGCCGGGATGGATGGCGCAGGCCGCCAGAAGGAGCGACGCAGACAGAAGCGACAGAAGACGCATGTAGAACCTTGGCCGTGGCGAGACCGTCTTAACGCAGCCGAAGCCCTACGTATCCCGAGGTCGCAACCTTCTATCAGGGCCAGAGGCGTTCGCGGGTCCAGGCGTCGCCGTCGCGCGTGAAACGCAGCCGGTCATGCAGGCGGAACGGACGGTCGCGCCAGAACTCGACCGTTCGGGGCAGGACCCGCCAGCCGCTCCAGCGTTCGGGCCGCGGCACGTCTTCGCCTTCGAACCGGGCGGTCTCGCGGGCGACGGCGGCTTCCAGCGTCTCGCGGGCGTCCAGAGGCCGGGACTGGTCCGAGGCCCAGGCGCCGATCCGGCTTTCTCGGGCGCGGCTGGCGAAATAGGCGTCGGCCTCCTCGGCCGTCACGGGCTCCACCTGGCCTCGCACCCGAACCTGACGGCGCAGCGACTTCCAGTGGAAGGTCAGGGCGGCGACCGGGCGGGCGTCCAGTTCGACGCCCTTGGCGCTTTCGCGGTTCGAATAGAAGGTGAAGCCGCGCCCATCGACGTCTTTCAGCAGCACCACCCGCCCGTCGGGCTGGCCGTCCGCATCGACGGTCGACAGGGTCATGGCGTTGGAATCATTGATTTCATGCGCCCGGGCCTCGGTCAGCCATTCGACAAACAAGCCGATGGGCTCGGGCCGGTCGAAAATGGTCTCGTCGCCGTTGGCGGCGAGGGCGGCGGCATAGTCGCGGGCGTATTCCTCGCGCGACGGGCTGGGCGGGATCACAGGGACGGTCATGGCCATGGTCTAGCCCCGCCCAGGGCGCGAGGAAATGATCGGAATCAAACCGGCCAGATTCGAATCACAGTTAACTCGGCGTTGACCCTAAGGCGCGAACGGTAGGCGAATGAGCGCTTCCCGTTCCAGATCCGACGTCGCCGCCGTCCGCGAGGCCCTCTCGACCCTGGGCCTGCATGGCGCGACCGACGCCGCCTCCCTCAAGGCCGCCTTCCGCGCGGCCGTGAAGGCCGCCCGGCCAGACCAGGCCGGCGGCGACGCTGAACGCTTCCGACGGGTCATCGCCGCCTATCGCCTGATCCAGGCGCACGGACCGGCCCGCCCCGTTCTGGCGCCCCCCTGCGAGC
>NZ_JACESA010000004.1 GCF_013912065.1 Brevundimonas sp. | reverse complement strand
ATCATGAAGGCCGGCTTCCGCCACGGCGACAACGCCCCGATGGCCGTGATCGAGTTCGTCGATCGCGACGTCGAAGCCAAGGGCAAGGACTCCGGTCCGGTCATGGCCTATGAAGGCGACGGCGAGGCCTGAGCCTCGCGTTTTCGACAAGACTGAACGCCGAAAGGGCGCCCGGAGCGATCCGGCCGCCCTTTTGCTTTGTCGAGACATGGGGCAAGAGGCGGCCATGTCCGTCGCCATCGTCGATTACCGCCCCCACCACGCCGCCGCCTGGGCGCGGCTGAACGAAGCCTGGCTGACCGAAGGCGGCTTCGCCATCGAGGCCAAGGACCGGCGCTCCATCGACGATCCGCATGGGGTCTTCATCGCGGACGGCGGCCGAATCTTCATCGCCGAGCGGGAAGGGGAAGCGGTCGGTTGCTGCGCCCTGATCCGTATCCCCGACGGCTTCGAGGTGTCGAAGATGACCGTCACGCCCGCCGCGCGCGGCCTGGGCCTGGCGCGGCGTCTGCTTCAGGCCTGCGAGGAGGCCGCGCGGCAAGCGGGGGCGGCGCTGCTCTATCTCGAAACCAACAGCGCCCTGACCCCCGCCATCGCCCTGTACGAAAGCTTCGGCTTCGTCCACCTGCCAGCCCGCCCGACCCCCTACGCCCGCGCCGACGTCTTCATGGAGAAGCGTCTCTAGCGGGCGAAGACTTCGCTTAGGGCCAGGATCCAGATGAGAAATATGCACAGGCCGTAGGCGATCTTGTCCAATGGGGTGCGGCGAGGCGGGCGTGGGGGCGGATCGAGAAATGGCATGGCTGGGTTGGAGCCGATTTCCTCGAACGTCGAAATCGATTAGGAGGGCGGAGGTCTGTGAGGGGAAGTCACATCAAGTCCGCCGCGCTACCTCCGCTGAACGCCTTGCGCACCTTCGAGGCCTTCGCCCGTCATGGAAGCATGACCCGCGCCGCCGCCGAACTGTGCGTCACCCACGGCGCCGTCAGCCGCCAGATCGCGGCCCTGCAAGCGTCCTTGGGCGTGGTTCTGGTTTCGGGCCCTCGTCACGCCCTTATGTTGACCGACGCGGGCGTTCAGCTGGCCGAGCGCCTGACACCCGCCTTCAGCTCCATAATCAATGCGGTCCAGACGACGCGACAGGGCGAGGCCCGCGAGATCGAGATTTCCTGTCTGGGCACCTTCGCGCTGAAATGGTTGATCCCCCGTCTGCCGGGCTTTCTGGAGGCGCACCCGGAGGTGCGGGTTAGGCTGTCGGAATCCTACCAGTCGGTCGACTATCGCCGTGATCGGTTCGACGGCGCCATCCGCATCATCGAATCGGATGAACTTCATCCAAGGGCCGAAGCCACCCGCTTCATGCCTCAGTATCAAGGCCCCGTCGGCGCGCCGAATCTGATGGCGACCTTGCCGACGCTTTCCGCCCTGAGCGAGGCGCCCCGGCTACGCTCGGCCACCTTCCGGCGGGCCTGGTCGGCCTGGGCCGAGCTAATGGGTCTGAACCTGCCCGCGGCGACGGTGGAGCGGGAGTTCGCCCATAATCATTCGATGGTCGAGGCCGCGGTATCCGGCATGGGCGTGGCCATCGCGCCCTGGGCCTTTGTCGCGCCGGATGTCATCGCGGGGCGTCTGGCGGCGCCCTTCGGCTTTGTGGAGCGACCATCCTGGTTCGCCTTCCTGCGACCCGAGGGGCGCAGGGATACGGCGGTGGACGCGTTTCGCGACTGGCTGGTGGCTGAGGGCGAACGAAGCCCTCCGCCGCCTGTTCATTCCTTCGACAAATCCTGACGCTGGAACCAGGCGATGGCCGCGAGGACGGGTACGAGGCTCCATAGGATCAGGCTGACGATAGCCTTCAGCACCACGCCTTCGGGCAGGGGCTGGCCGGCGGGAGCGACAGCGGCCTTCAGGCTGTCATAGGCGAGGCCCGGCAGCAGCAGCTGGGCGGCCCAGTCGCTGGGCTCCCATCCGATCAGGGGCAGCAGCGGTCCGCCGAGGATGGATTGGGCGAATCCCAGGGCCCAGGGCACGAACAGGGCGGCCAGCAGCGATCGACTGACCACCGCCGCCAGCAGCGCGATCAGCCCGTACTGGACGATGCGGATATAGGACAGCAGCCACAGCAGCAGGAAACGGCCCAGCTCGAAGTCGGACAGGTCGAAGCTTATCGGGCGACCGGCCACCAGGGCTTCGGACAGATGGAAGGCGAAGGCGGCGACCAGCATGGCCAGCATGGCGATCATGGCGAGAACCTTCATCACCCCGATCTTGCCCAGCAGCAGCCAGGGCCGGCCGTTTCGGGCGCTGATCAACCGCCAGGTCTCCCAACGATAGTCGCCGGCGTAGACCGCCGCCGCCGCCAGTAGCATGAAGACCAGCAGGACGCCGTTGGCTCCGTTGCTTGCGGCGAATTCGAAACTCTCGGCGAGGTTTACCGGCTGGTTTCCGACGGCGGCGGGCAGGTTGGCCTTGGCCGCGAGGGCGTCGCCCTTGGACTTGACCATGATGTGGTAGAACAGCCCCCCGAAGGCGAACAACAGGGGTGTCAGAAGCACGCTGCAGAACACCGCGACGCGGTTCTTGGACAGGCGATAGGCTTCGGACTTGAGCGCGTCAGCCAGCATAGTCGCCTCCCTGAACAGAAGCGCCCGTAACGGAAACGCTCTTCACGCCGGTCCATCCGGTTTCGCTCATGAACACGTCCTCGAGATCGGCGCCGACCCAGCGGGCTTCGTCGATGTCGACGCCGCCCTCGACCAGGGCGCGGATGACGGCGGCGGCCTCGGCGCGCGGCACGGCGGCCATCAGGGCGTCGCCGTCCAGGCTGGCCCGATCGCCCAGCAGCGCCATCGCCTTGGCCAGGGGCGTGACCGACAAGCGCAGCCGTTCGCCGGATGCGGTGAGGTCGGAGACCCGGCCCTCGGTGATCACCTTGCCCTTATTGAAGATGGCGACGCGGTCGCAGACGCGCTGGACCTCTTGCAACTGGTGACTGGCCAGAATGACGGTGACACCATCGTTGTCGGCCAGGCTGCGGATCAGGGCTCGCATCTCCTGGATGCCGGGCGGGTCCATGCCGCTGGTCGGTTCATCGAGGATGACGAGGTCGGGCTTGGTCATCAGGGCCGCCGCCACGCCCAGTCGCTGCAACATGCCGACCGAGAAGCCGCGCACCCGGCGGTTCGCCGCCTCGGCCAAGCCGACGCGCGTCAGCCAAGCCTCGATCTCGGCGGCCGGCACGCCGCCGTGGGCGTGGCTTAGCCAGACCAGAACCTGGCGCGCGGTCATGAAAGGAGGGAAGCGCGGGGTCTCGATCATCGAGCCCATGCGGCGCGTCGCCGCCGGATCGCCGATCCGCCCGCCCATGACCGTGGCCGTGCCTTCGGTCGGTCTGATCAGGCCCAGCAGGGTACGGAACAGGGTCGACTTGCCGGCGCCGTTGGGGCCGAGAATGCCATAGACCCCGCCGCGTGGGATCGAGAGGGTCAGGCCGTCCAGGGCCTTCACCGTCCCATAGGTCTTGGTGAGGCCTTGTATCTCGATGACGGTTTCCATGATGCAAGCTTGGCGCGAGAACGCCGTTCCCACAAGTCGTCGCGCGGCTGTCGTCCATTAAGTTTAGGCAATGGTTCCGTGTCGCTTCGGAGTTCGCCTTTGTCCCGCCCCCTGCATCGCTCTTGGCCTCTGGCTCTCGCGCTGTTCGCCGCCGCCTGCGCCGCTCCGGCGGTAGAGACTCCGCCGGTCGCCCCGGTGGCCGTCTCCTCGTCCCCGGTTCAGACGGGGCGTCCGGATCTGGTGATCCTGGTCTCCATTGACGGCTTCCGCCCGGACTATCTGGGGCAGGGGGCGACGCCGGTCATGGACGGTCTTGTGGCTGGGGGCGCCTTTGGCCCCATGCGTCCGTCCTTCCCAAGCGTGACCTTCCCCAACCATTATACGCTGGTGACGGGCCTGCATCCGGACCACCACGGAATCGTCGGCAACCGCTTCACCGACGCTCAGCTGGGCGTCTTCACCATGGCCAGCAAGGAAAGCGGCTTCTGGGATCAGGCCGAGCCGATCTGGGTCACGGCGGAAAAGGCGGGAATCCGCACCGGGACCATGTTCTGGCCAGGCTCCGAGGTCGAGATCCACGGGGTTCGACCCAGCCAGTGGGTTCCCTTCGACCAGTCGATGCCGGGCGACGCCCGCGTGGACCGCGTCCTGTCCTGGCTGGACCTGCCGGCGGCGGAGCGGCCGAAGCTGGAGACCCTCTATTTCGACATCGTCGACACCGCCGGCCACCGCTACGGACCCGAAGGGCGTGAAACCCGCGCCGCTGCGGCCTCGGTCGACGCCTCCATCGGTCGGCTGGTCGAGGGACTGAAGGCGAGGGGGCTCTTTGAACGCACACTGCTGGTCCTGACATCCGACCACGGCATGGCCGCGACCTCGCCGGACCGGGTGGTGTGGATCGACGACATCATAGACCCGGCCGCGCTGCGGATCGGCTACTCCGGCGCGGTCCTGACCACCGATGCCGCGCCGGGCCGCGAGACCGAGGTGCAGCAGAAACTGGTCGGTCGCCACCCCCATATGGAATGCTGGAACAAGGCCGACGTCCCCGCGCGGCTGGTGTACGGCTCCAACCCGCGCGTGGCCCAGATCGTCTGTCTGATCGAGACCGGATGGCTGGCGGCGACCCGCGACCGGCCGGTCGCTCGCCCCGGCGGCGCACACGGATATGACAACCAGGCGCCCGAGATGCAGGCCCTCTTCATCGTCCACGGGCCCGGCGTGGTCGCCGGCCGTCGTCTGACCGATCTCGACAGCGTCGACGTCCAGCCCTTCATCGCCCGAATGCTGGGCGTCACGGCGCCGAAGGGCGACGGCCGGGTCGAGGATACGCTGGCGGCGACGGAGAACTGACCGCCGCCGCCTCGTTCCTTCAGATCAGGCGTTGGCGCCGCCGTCCACCAGGATGCCGTCGCCGGTGATAAAGCCGGCGTCAGGGCTGGCCAGGAAGGCGACGGCGGCGGCGACTTCCTCGCCTCGCCCGTAACGGCCCACGGCGACCGAAGGCAAAACGGCGGGGGCCAGCGGGCCGTCGGCCGGGTTCATGTCGGTATCGATCGGGCCGGGGCGGACCATATTGACCGTGATGGCGCGCGGACCCAGTTCACGGGCGAGGCCGCGATTGAAGGATTCGAGGGCCGACTTGGACGCCGAATAGACGGTCAGGCCGCCGAAGGGGACGCGTTGGCCGACATTGCTGCCGATCGTGATGATCCGGCCGCCGTCAGGGATATGTTTCAGCGCCGCCTGTGTGGTCAGAAGGACACCGCGCACATTGACGTTCAACAGGGCGTCGATGTCCTCGAGCGGCTGTTCGGCGAAATCGCCCATGCGCGCGACCCCGGCGTTGTTGACCAGGATGTCGATCCCGCCCAGGCCCGCGACCGCGCCGTCCACGGCGGCATTGGCGCCCTCCGTCGAACCTGCGTCGGCCTGGACGGCGACGGCCTTGCGGCCCAGCGCGCGCAGTTCGGCGGCCAGGCTCTCGGCCTTGTCGGCGGACTTCTCATAGGTGATCGCCACATCGGCGCCGTCCGCGGCCAGCCTGCGTGCGATGGCGGCGCCGATGCCTCGGCTGGCGCCAGTGACGAGGGCGCGTTTGCCGGAAAGGGGAAGGGACATGCGAGAGAACCTTATTTGTAGTGATCGATACAAAAAAGGTGGTGCGTTGTCCGGCCGCCGCAAGGGGCTTATCTATCGATCGCTAAAAAAAAGGAGAATACCTGTGTCCGAACGTGGACGCCCCCGCAGTTTCGATCGCGATCAAGCTCTGCAGAAGGCCATGGAGCTGTTCTGGGCGCGCGGCTATGCGGGCGCGTCCGTGGCGGAACTGACCCAGGCCATGGGTATCGCCGCGCCCAGCCTCTATGCGGCTTTCGGCGGCAAGGCCGATCTCTATCGCGAGGCGATGGATCGCTACATCGCCACCTCGGGCGGTCGCGTCTGGGCCCAACTCGAGCAGCCGACGGCGCGGGGCAGCGTGGAGGCGGTGCTGCGGGAGGCGGCGCGCGTCATGACGCAGCCAGGGCAGCCAGCCGGCTGCATGGCCTCGCTGAGCGCGGCGCAGCCCGACGACCTGGGCGCCGAACTCTGCGCCGAGATGGCCGCGCGGCGAGGGGCGGGCCTGACGACGTTTCTGGAGCGTCTGAAACGCGGTCAGGCGGAGAGAGAGATTTCAGAGGCCGCCGACCTGGAGGCTATGGCCCGTTTCTATGTGGCCGTGCACCAGGGCATGAGTCTGCAAGCGCGCGAGGGCGTGACCGAGACGGATCTGCAGAAGCTGGTCGATGCGGCCATGGCGGCTTGGGAGCCGCTGACGCGCCAGGCTTAGGCGTAGTTGAAGCTGATCGAGATGCGGTCGGACTTGGCCTGATTGGTCGGGACCTCGTGGCGCAGCCAGCTTTCCCACATCAGGACCGTGCCCGCGCGCGGCGTCAGGTAGACGAACGGGCGTTCGGCTTCGGAGGCGTCGTCGCAGACCGAGGGGCGCGCCATCATGAAGGGCAGGCGCGGGTCTTCCAGCTTCAGCGACGAAGCGCCGTCGGGAACCTCAACATAGACGGTGCCCGACAGGAAGGCATGGGGGTGGATATGGCCGGTATGGCCGCCGCCGGGCTTCAGGATATTGACCCACAGATTGTCCAGCCGGGGCTTTCTGGCCAGATCGAAGTTCAGCGCCTTGGCGTAGGCGACGGCGTGCCGGTCCAGATGACGTTTCAGATCGGCGAACTCCGGAAAACGCAGGGGCAGGTCGTTCAACGAGGCGTAGGAGGTGTAGCCGCGATAGGCGTTGTCGCGGCACCAGCGTCGGCCGGCCGCGTCCTCCTCGGCCATCATGCGGACGACGTCGATCAGCTGTTGATTCAACTCCGCCCAGCCTCGGCTCTCCGCGAGAGAGGCTTCATAGACCTGGGTGACGAAGAGGGGGCGCAGGGACATGGAGGGGGGATAGCGGAAGGCGAGGGCGACGGAAACTCCCCCGTCTTTGGCAGCACGCGAGTGGGCGTGCGCCCTCTCGCCTGACCCGCACGATCCAGCTAAGACCGGGACATGTTCAAGTCTGTCCTGGTCGCCAATCGCGGCGAAATCGCCTGTCGCGTCTTCCGAACCGCCAAGCGGATGGGAATCCGCACCATCGCCGTCTATTCCGAGGCCGACGCCAACGCCCTGCATGTGCGCGAGGCCGACGAGGCGGTGCTGATCGGCCCGGCGGCGGCGCGCGAATCCTACCTGGACGGCGCCAAGGTCCTGGCGGCCGCCAAGGCTGCGGGAGCCGAGGCGATCCATCCCGGCTATGGTTTTCTGAGCGAGAACGCGGACTTCGCGGAAGCTGTTACAGCGGCGGGTCTGGTGTGGATCGGGCCGAACCCCGCTTCGATCCGGGCCATGGGGCTGAAGGACGCGGCCAAACAGCTGATGATCGAAGCCGGGGTGCCGGTGACGCCGGGCTATCAGGGCGCCGATCAGTCGGAAGAGACCCTGGCGGCCGAGGCGGCGCGGATCGGCTATCCGGTGCTGATCAAGGCGGTCGCGGGTGGCGGCGGGAAGGGCATGAAACGGGTCGATGCGCCGGAGGATTTCGCCGCCGGCCTGGCCAGCGCCAAGCGGGAAGGGGCGGCGGCCTTCGGCGACGACAGGGTCCTGATCGAACGCTACATCACCCGGCCGCGCCATATCGAGGTCCAGGTGTTCGGGGATCGGCACGGTGATGTCGTCCACCTGTTCGAACGCGACTGTTCGCTGCAACGCCGTCACCAGAAGGTGATCGAAGAGGCTCCGGCGCCGGGCATGAGCGACGCGGTGCGGGGGGCGGTGACCGAGGCGGCCATCAAGGCGGCCAAGGCGGTCGACTATGTCGGCGCCGGGACCATCGAATTCATCGCCGACGCCTCGGATGGGCTGAAGTCTGACGGGATCTGGTTCATGGAGATGAACACCCGGCTGCAGGTCGAACATCCAGTGACCGAGAGCGTCACCGGCGTCGATCTGGTCGAATGGCAGATCCGCGTGGCGGCGGGCGAACCCCTGCCGCTGAAACAAGACGAAATCCGATTGAACGGCTGGGCCATGGAGGCGCGCCTCTATGCCGAGGACCCGGCGAACGGCTTCCTCCCGTCCATCGGTCGTCTGGACCATTTCGTCATGCCGGACGGAATCCGCGTCGATACGGGCGTGGAGCAGGGCGGCGAGGTCAGCCAGTTCTACGACCCGATGATCGCCAAGCTGATCGTCCATGAAGACACGCGCGAGGCCGCGGCGGCGCGGTTGGCCGAGGCGGCGGGCGAGGTCGAGGTCTGGCCGGTAAAGGCCAACGCCGGCTTCCTGAAGCGCTGCCTGCAGCATCCGCGTTTCGTGTCGGGGGATGTAGACACGGGCTTCATTGCGGCGGAGGAGGCGGCCTTGCAGCCCGCCGCGTCCGACGAGGCTACGCTGGCGGCCCTAACCCTGATTGCGGAGGCGGCGGCGGAAGGGGGCGAGGCCCGGTCCTCCGATTTATTCAGCCCGTGGGGCGGTCAACCGGGGCTGTCCTATGGGGTGCGTCTGAACGCGCCGTTGCAAACGACAGTCTGGGCCCAGGTCGACGGCGTTGGCGTCTCCGCGTCCGTGACGCCGGTCGAGACGGGGTGGCAAGGGGCAGATGGCGGCGTGGCGCATGTCGGGTTCGACCAGGTTCAGGCGGGCGAGCGATTGTTCAGCTATCAGGCCCTTGATGACGGCTTCGTTCTGTTCGTCGATGGCGAGGCGCGCCGCGTGACCCCTTATCGCGCTGCCACGGTCGGGGTCGGCGCGGTCTCCGACGGCTCATTGCGCGCCCCGATGCCCGGCAAGATCGTCGCCGCCCCCGCCAAGGTCGGTGACGCCGTGACGAAAGGCCAGCCGGTGGTGGTGCTGGAGGCGATGAAGATGGAGCACGCCCTGACCGCGCCGTTCGACGGCGTGGTCGAAAGCGTCGCGACCGTCGGCGATCAGGTGACCGAGGCGACCGTCCTGGCGGTCGTGACGGCGAACGCCTAGATCGCCGTCATGCCGCTTCACATGATCAAACTGTGCGTCGGCGTGTCTGACGTCGAATGGTTGGAAGCCCGCGCGGCGAGGGGCGGTCCCCTGGTGGTCCACACGCGGATGACGCCGAAACGGGCGACCGAGATCGAGGACGGCGGATCGCTGTACTGGGTGGTCAAGGGTGTGATCGTCTGCCGTCAGCCCGTGCTGGACATCGCCACCCTGGGCGAGGGCAAGCAGAGCCGATGCGAGATCACGCTTGAGCCCAAGGTGATCCGCACCGCTCCGATGGCGCGCCGGCCTTTCCAGGGCTGGCGCTATTTCGAACCCAAGGACGCCCCGGCGGACATGACCGAACTGGACGCGGGCGAGGCGCCGGAAGAACTGGTGCGCCAATTGCGCGAACTGGGCGCCTGGTAGGCCAAATCCACAAAGTTTTTGGGAGTTGACCGCGACGGGACGGCGTGGCCTGTGCCGCGTCCGATGATCGCGCTCAGCCTCAAGACCCGTTCCGCCTTCCGTGACCTGCTGGCCCTGGCCTGGCCGGTGGTGCTGGCGCGCATCGGCATCATGACCATGGGGCTGACCGACGCCATAGTGGTGGGAAATTTCTCCAGCCGGGAGTTGGCCTTCCACTCCCTGGCCTGGGCGCCGACCTCGATCGTGGTGACGACGGCGGTCGGGCTGATGCTGGGCGTTCAGGTCATGACGGCGCGGATGCTGGGCGAGGGGCGCAGGCACGCCGTCGGCGCGGTGCTGCGGCGGGGCATGGTCTATTCGCTGCAGATCGGCCTGGTCTCCATGGTCGCCCTGATCGCCGTCGGTCCGTGGGGACTGAGCAGGATGGGCCTGGAAGACGGACTGGCGGAAGGCGCCGGACCGGCCTTGATCGTCTTCGCCCTGTCCATGCCCTTCTATCTGATCTCGGTGACGGGCCAGTTCTTCCTCGAGGCCCTGGGACGGCCCAAGCCGGGCATGTGGGCCATGTGGATCGCCAACGGCGTCAATCTCGCGCTGAATCTACTGTTGGTGCCGGACCTGCTGGGCGTGGGTTTCGATGGCGCTTTCGCCTCGGCCTGGGCGACCTTCGGCGCGCGCGCGGCCCTGGCCCTGTTTCTGGTGGTCTATATCCTGCGTCTGCCGGAGGCGCGGGCGCTGGGGGTGTTCGACCGACCTGCACGCGATCCCAAGGCGGCGCATGAACAGGTCAAGGTCGGTCTGGGCGCGGGCGCCTCCTATTTCATCGAGGTCGGGGCCTTCTCGGGCTTCACCTTCTTCGCAGCCCAGATCGGGGCGGTGGAGACGGCGGCCTGGGCGGTGGTGCTGAACGTGTCAGCCATCGTCTTCATGCTGCCCATGGGCCTGTCGTCGGCGACGGCGGTGCTGGTGGGGCGCAGCTATGGCGCAGGCGACGGACGCGGGGTGTTGAGGGCCGGTCTGGTCGGCCTGACAGTGGTGACCGCCATGACCTTCGTCGTGGCCCTGAGCGTCTGGCCCAGCGCCCATCTGATCGTCGGCGCCTATAATCGCGATCCCGGCCTGCTGGCCATCGCCGCCCCGGCCCTGGTGCTGGCCACCCTGTTCTTCGTCGCGGACGGGATTCAGGTGGTGGCCGCCCAGGCCAACCGGGCGGCCGGCGACGTCTGGTGGCCGACGATCATGCATTTCACCGCCTATGGCGCGGTGATGATGCCCTTGGGCTGGGTTCTTGGCCATCGGATGGGCGTCGACGGCCTGGTCTGGGCGGTGATCATCGCCAGCCTGGCGTCGTCTGCCCTTCTGACGGGACGGTTCGTGCGAGTGGCCCGGCGTATGGCTTAGGGTTTTCGGCCCCATGGGGGGCAGGGAGGTGACGCCGTGGGTTCGCCGCTCTATATCCCTGCGCTTCCCCGAACTCCTGGACGATCATGGCCCGCATCCTCATCACCTCGGCGCTGCCCTACATCAACGGCATCAAGCACCTGGGGAATCTGGCGGGGTCCATGCTGCCGGCCGATGTCTGGGCGCGGTTCAAGCGGGCCCAGGGGCATGAGGTCCTCTATATCTGCGCCACCGACGAGCACGGCACCCCGGCCGAGCTGGCGGCCGCCGCCGCCGGCCAGGACGTGCGGACCTATTGCGATGAACAGCACGAGATTCAGAAGAAAGCCGGCCAGGCTTTCGGCCTCAGCTACGACTGGTTCGGCCGGTCCTCGAACCCGCAGAACCATCGCCTGACCCAGCATTTCGCCGAGGCGCTGGAGAAGAACGGCCTGATCGAAGAGCGGGTCGATCGGATGATCTATTCGATCGACGATGCCCGGTTTCTGCCCGATCGCTATGTCGAGGGGACCTGCCCCCACTGCGGCCACGTCGGCGCGCGGGGCGACCAGTGCGACAACTGCGGACGCCTGCTGGACCCGACCGATCTGATCGATCCCTATTCATCGGTGTCGGGGTCGCGGAACCTCGAGGTGCGCGACACGCGGCACCTCTATCTGCTGCAGACGAAGATCGAGCCCCAGATCCGCGCCTGGGTCGACGGCAAGACCGGTTGGCAGCTCCTGGCCAAGTCCATCGCCTACAAACACCTGGACGAGGGGCTGATCGACCGGGGCATCACCCGCGACCTGGCCTGGGGCGTGCCTGTGCTGAAGGACGGCTTCCCCCGCCCGGGTATGGAGGACAAGGTCTTCTACGTCTGGTTCGACGCCCCCATCGAATATATCGCCGCGACCGAGGAATGGGCCGAGGCGACCGGTGGTTCGTGGCGCGACTGGTGGCGTCTGGACGAGGGGGCCGAGGACGTCCGCTATGTCCAGTTCATGGGCAAGGACAATGTCGCCTTCCACACCGTCAGCTTCCCGGCCACCATCATCGGCTCGGGCGAGCCGTGGAAGACGGTGGACCAGCTGAAGGCCTTCAACTGGCTGAACTGGTACGGCGGCAAGTTCTCGACCAGCCAGAAGCGCGGCGTCTTCATGGACCAGGCGCTGGAACTGTTGCCCGCCGACTACTGGCGCTGGCGTCTGACGGCCTATGGCCCCGAACACGCGGACTCGGCCTTCACCTGGGAGGATTTCCAGGCCTCGACCAACAAGGATCTGGCCGATGTGCTGGGCAATTTCGTCAACCGGATCGTCAAGTTCGCCGAGTCGAAGTTCGACGGCGTCGTGCCGGACGGCGGCGAGGCCGGGCCGGTCGAGCTGAAGCTGGAAGCCGATATCCGCGCGGGGATCGCCGAGGCCACCGAACAGTTCGAGGCCATGGAATTCCGCAAGGCGGCCCAGGCCCTGCGCGCCGTCTGGGTGCTGGGCAACGAATATCTGCAGGTCGCGGCGCCCTGGACGGCCTTGAAGACCGACCGCGACCAGGCGGCCGTGGGCGTACGCACCGGCCTGAACCTCGTGGCCCTGTTCGCGCGACTGGCGGCGCCGATCCTGCCCTTCTCGGCCGAGAAGATCGCGGCCTCCGTCGGTTCGACCGACCTCAGCTGGCCGGGCGCGGACGAGGATGTGCTGAACCGGCTGCCAGTGGGACAGGCCGTAGCGGCCCAGGGCGTGCTCTTCGCCAAGATCGAGGACGCCCAGGTCGCCGAATGGTCCGAACGTTTCGGCGGCGCGGAATAGCGCCGGCCTCCACTGACGCTCCAGTCGACAGTCGTCGAAACGCCTAGTCCGCGTCTTCAATGATCGGCAGGCCGGCGACGTGCCAGGCCTGGATGCCGCCGGTCAGGTTGAACAGGGGCTGACCCTCCGGCCCGGCCGGACCGACGAAGGCGCAGACCTGATGGCTGCGGCCGCCCCTCAGGCACATGACGACGACCTTGCGATCCGCCGGCAGATCCAGCGCCTCCCAGGCGGCCGGCATCTGGCTGAGCGGCGCCAGGATCGCGCCGTCGATGCGGGCGGCGGCGAACTCATCCGGCTCGCGTACATCGACCAGCACGGCCTCGCCGGATTGGAGCCACGCGGCGGCCTCCTCTACGCTTACCGTGGCGACGGTCACTTCGCCGGGACCGTCGGTCCTGCGCCGGCGGGGGCGTGGCTGTCCTCGCTCCGCTGACCACCCATGTGGTGGGCGGCTTCTTTGGGACTGATCTCGACGAAGGCGGGGGCGGAGGCGTTGAACTGTTCCATATTGCCGGTCCGGACCACCACCTGGCGCGCGCCGTCCCAGATCATGTGCAGGGCGACGTACAGAACCACGACCAGGCCGATATAGCCGATCCAGCGATAGCGATGCAGCAGCTTGGCGATGTAGCTGGCGGCGAGCCCCATCAGGGCGATCGACATGACCAGGCCGAAGACCATGATCCACGGATGTTCGTGGGCCGCGCCGGCGACGGCCAGCACATTGTCCAGCGACATGGTGATGTCGGCGATCATGATCTGCAGCAGGGCCGCGCCGAAGCTCTTGCGCTTGATCCCCAGTTCTTCGGGCGAAGGACCGGAGCCGTGTTCGATGCTCAGGGCCAGTTCGAGCTCTTTTTCCGCCTCGGCCTGATCGTGCGTGCGCTGCTCCTGCAGTTCGCGCCACATCTTCCAGCAAACCCAGAGCAACAACAGGCCGCCGGCCAGCAGCAGGCCGACCATGGCCAGAAGCTGGACGGTGATCAGGGCGAAACCGATCCGCATCACCACGGCGGCGGCCAGGCCGATCAGAATGGCCTTCTTACGCTGATCCTGGGGCAGGGCGGCGGCGGCGAGGCCCACGGCGACGGCGTTGTCGCCGGCGAGAACCAGGTCCATCAGCAGGACCTGGCCCAGGGCCGTGGCCTGGCTGGCGAATTCGGGAGAAGAGAAGAATTCCATGCCCGCTCCTTAACGCCGGCGCGGCCTTCTGTCAGCCGCGTTGCGCGCGCGCGGCCTCATAAAGCGCGACGGCAGCCGCGTTGGAGACGTTCAGGCTCTCGAAGCCGCCCGGCATGGGGATCTTGGCCAGGACGTCGCAGTGTTCGGCCACCAGTCGCCGGATGCCGTCGCCCTCGGATCCCATGACCAGAACCGTCGGCTGCCGATCCAGCGCCTCTTCCAGCGTCTGTTCGCCTGCGCCATCCAGGCCGACGGCGCGCCAGCCCAGATCGGCAAGCCGTTCGAGAGCTCGCGACAGATTGGTCACGCGCGCATGGGGCAGGCGTTCGGTGGCGCCGACCGCCGCCTTGGCCAGGGCGCCGGCCAGGGCCGGAGCATGGCGGTCCTGGACGATGATTCCCCGCGCCCCGAAGGCCAGGGCGGAGCGGAAAATGGCGCCGACGTTCTGAGGATCGGTCAGTTGATCCAGCATGACGATGATTCCCTCGGCCGGATCAGCGAGCTCTTCCAGCGACACGCCTTCCAGCGGCTGGACCTTGAAGGCCAGGCCCTGATGGACCGCGCCGGCGGGCAGCATCCGGGTCAGGGTCGGGGCGTCGACCACTTCGATCTTGTGCCCGTGGGCCAGTTTGCCGTCCTCGATCTCTGTGGCCCGATCCGCCGTCGCCAGCAGACGGCCCATGCCGCGACGGGCGGGATTCGCCAGGGCGGCGAGCACCGGGTGACGGCCCCAGAGAAAATTATCGGCGTCCGCCTTGCTTCTATCCGCCGAACGCGGCGCGCGGGGCGCGTCTTCACGTGCGGAAAATCCTTGCGAAACAGGTTTTTGGCCCTTTTCACGCGGCCCGGAAGGCCGGTTTCCGAAGACCGGTTTTTTACCGCTTTTACGGTCGTTGCGTTCTGTTTTCGACGACACTATAAGACGCCCTCCGATTTGGAGCCCCAAGGGCTTTCGGGTCTGGGCGCCCCCTCTATCCTAGAGGAGGCGACAAGCCGAAGGCTTTTGTTTCGTCCCGCTTGATTATGGGCGGAACGAGGGGTCCGCGGTTCGACAAGGCGCGCTGGGGGAATGTCCCGAGTGGCAAAGGGGGGGGACTGTAAATCCCCTGCGTAAGCTTCGAAGGTTCGAGTCCTTCTTCCCCCACCACGCGCCTTGACGGATACGGCGGATCAGGACGACGGAGAGGAACCGGCTGCGGCGTTCCCAAAGAACTTCCGCAGTCTCCGCGCGGGTATAGCACAATGGTAGTGCAGCAGCCTTCCAAGCTGAGGATGTCGGTTCGATCCCGTCTACCCGCTCCAGGTTTTTTGATCAGCATCGCGCCCCTCAACCCGGGCCATCAGGAGTTTGGCCATGGCCAAGGAAAAGTTCGAACGCACGAAGCCGCACTGCAACATCGGCACGATTGGTCACGTTGACCACGGCAAGACGACGCTGACGGCGGCGATCACGATGACGCTGGCCAAGGCCGGCGGCGCGAAGGCGATGGCCTATGCGGACATCGACGCTGCGCCGGAAGAAAAGGCGCGCGGCATCACGATCAACACGGCGCACGTGGAATATGAGACGGCGAACCGTCACTACGCCCACGTCGACTGCCCCGGCCACGCCGACTATGTGAAGAACATGATCACCGGCGCGGCGCAGATGGACGGCGCGATCCTGGTGGTTTCGGCCGCCGACGGCCCGATGCCGCAGACGCGCGAGCACATCCTGCTGGCCCGTCAGGTCGGCGTGCCGGCCCTGGTGGTCTTCATGAACAAGGTCGACCTGGTCGACGACGAAGAGCTGCTGGAGCTGGTCGAGATGGAAGTGCGCGAGCTGCTCTCGTCGTACCAGTTCCCGGGCGACGATATTCCGATCACCAAGGGCTCGGCCAAGGCCGCGACCGACGGCGTGAACCCGGAAATCGGCGAACAGCGCGTTCTGGCCCTGATGGAAACCGTCGACGCCTATATCCCGCAGCCGGAACGTCCGGTCGACCTGCCCTTCCTGATGCCGGTCGAAGACGTCTTCTCGATCTCGGGCCGCGGCACCGTGGTCACGGGCCGCGTCGAAAAGGGTATCGTCAAGGTCGGTGAAGAAGTCGAGATCGTCGGCATCCGTCCGGTCCAGAAGACGACCTGCACCGGCGTCGAAATGTTCCGCAAGCTGCTGGACCAAGGTCAAGCGGGCGACAACGTCGGCGTTCTGCTGCGCGGCACCAAGCGTGAAGACGTCGAGCGCGGTCAGGTTCTGTGCAAGCCGGGTTCGATCACCCCGCACACCAAGTTCCTGGCTGAAGCCTATATCCTGACCAAGGAAGAAGGCGGTCGTCACACCCCGTTCTTCACGAACTATCGTCCGCAGTTTTACTTCCGCACGACCGACGTGACCGGCATC
The DNA here is from genome assembly GCF_013912065.1 of Brevundimonas sp. Taxonomy (GTDB): domain Bacteria; phylum Pseudomonadota; class Alphaproteobacteria; order Caulobacterales; family Caulobacteraceae; genus Brevundimonas. The sequence goes on along the minus strand of NZ_JACESA010000004.1, from coordinate 207,980 downwards.
GTTCACCTGAAGGAAGGCGTCGAAATGATCATGCCCGGCGACAACGCCGAGCTGAACGTCGAACTGATCACCCCGATCGCCATGGACCAGGGCCTGCGCTTCGCCATTCGTGAAGGCGGCCGCACCGTCGGCGCCGGCGTCGTCGCCAAGATCATCGAGTAATCGGTAATCACCAAGTCGCATAACGGAACGGCCCCGGAGGAAACTCCGGGGCCGTTTTGCTGTGGGGGATAGGACGAAACGTCCCGTCACGGCGGCTTGCATTCCCGGCGACGGGGGTCGATCTGGAGGTCGTGATGTCCTCCCCCTCCATCGTGATCATCGGCGCCGGCGTGCTGGGCTTGAGTACGGCCTTCGAGCTGAAGCGGCGCGGTCATGTGGTGACCGTGGTCGATCCCGGAACAGCCAACGCCTCGCAGGTCGCGGCGGGCATGGTGGCGCCGGCCATGGAGGCGGCGATCGACGATGTCTCGGCCGACAGGGCCGCCCTGTTCCGCGCCGGTCGCGACCGGTGGCCGGCCTTCGCCGAGGCGTCAGGCGTGGCCCTGGCGCGGCGCCCGGCGGAATGGCGCGGGGGCGATGTCGACGCTGTCGAGGCGCGGCTGAAACGGCTGGGGTTCGCCGCGCGTCGCGACGGCGACCGGCTGATCACCGAAGAGGATTATCAGATCGAGCCGGAACAGGGACTGGCGGCTCTGCGCGCCGTTCTGGGCGAGGCCGTGGTCGTGGGGCGGGCGACCGGGATCGCCGCCAATCGAGGCGGCTGGTCCGTGGAGCTGGATGGACGCAGTTTGCAGGCGTCGGCCGTGGTTCTGGCGACGGGGGCCGAGGCGGCGCTGGTGGGAACGCCCGTGGCGACGCGGCGCCTGGTGGACGGGATCCAGCCGATCCGTGGCCAGATCGGCTCGGCGGCGCGGGATCTGACGGCGCACGTCGTGCGCGGGCCGGGGGCCTATGTGGCCCCGATGACGGGCGGAGCGGTGATAGGGGCGACGATGGAGCCGGGACGTCGGGACACGGCGCCGGACGAGGCCGTCGGCGAGCGGTTGACCCAGGCGGCCTGGCGGGTGTTGGGTCGCCCGCCCGAACCGCTGGAGATCGAATGGCGCGCGGGCGTTCGCGGCGCCTCGGCGGACGGACTGCCGATGGCGGGGCCGGCGCCGGACGGGACGGCGCTGTACCTGGCCCTGGCGCCGCGCCGCAACGGCTGGCTGCTGGGGCCGATGGTCGGGGCCGTCGTGGCCGATGCGATCGAGGGGCGGACGCCGTCGCCGGAAGCCCGCGCCCTCGATCCTCGACGCTTCTAGCCCTCCATCGCGAAGCGGACGGTGAAGTTCACCGTCGCTCCATCCACCGCGCGGCCGTCGACGGTGCGCGGGTTCATGCGGAAGTCGCGCGTCAGGCTCATGGCCGCCCGTCCGAATCCTTGCCCCCTGGGGGTTTCGCCGGCGATGCGGCAGGCGGTCAGGCCCCCGTCTATCCGGACGATGCAGGACAGGTTCGCGGCGCCCGAGACGCCATTCTCGGCCGCGCGCGACGGATAGGCGCGCGCCATCTGCGCCGCCGAAGGGCGGCCGGCCCAGGTCGGATCATTGATGACCGAGATCGCGCGGACGGGGGTTTGCGTGGGCGCCGTCCCGCTCTCAACGCCTTGGGGCGCCGTGCTGACGATCAGACCCGGGGTGGTCCCGACGACAGGAACGTCAGGCGCCGGGAAGGGCGAGGCCTCGGTCGTCGGGAAGACGACCGGCGGCTTGTGGGTCGGGGTCTGCGGCGCGGGCGGCGCCGTGGTCTCGACCTTCGGCAGTGGTTTCGGACGCGGCAGGTCCAGGGTGACGAGGGTCGGGGGCGGCTCCGGAGGAGCGGCGTCCGGCGCTTTCAACTCGAACCGTTGATTATAGAGCACCATTCCGGCGCCGACGTGGGCCAGAACGGACAGCCCTATGGCGGCCCACATCCAGCGCGGCAAAGGCTTCCTGCGTTCCCCGAAGTCGATGGGGCTGACGGCGCCGGGTCCCCCGGCGGCACGGATCATCATGACGGCACTCCCTCGTTCACCGCCCCCGCAGCGCCCGTAACCGAAAGTGAGCGCGCAGGTTGTGGCGGCTTTGCGGCGGCGGTTCGCCGTTCGACCAAGGTCGGTTCCCGCCATACGGTTAATACCGGCGTTAACGATTAACGCTTGATTAACCACGTTCGACGAGGCTCCTCCCGTCATGGGCATCCGAGCGATTCCATCTTCAGGCGGCGTGGAAGCGGCCATCCGGCGCGCCTCGACCAACGTGGGCGTCGATTACGACTTCCTGGTCAAGACGGCGCGACGCGAAAGCGCGATGAACCCGTCGGCCAAGGCGCCGACTTCCTCGGCCGCTGGCCTGTTCCAGTTCATCGAGCAGACTTGGCTGGGCACGGTCAAACAGCACGGAGCGCAGCACGGCTACGGCCAATACGCCGACCTGATCCATCGCGGGTCGGACGGGCGCTGGCGGGTCGAGGGATCGGCGCGCAATGTGGTGCTGGACCTGAGATTCGATCCCCATGCGGCCTCGGCCATGGCGGCCGAACTGACGGCGTCGAACGCCGCCTATCTGCGTGGCCGCACCGGCAAGGAGCCGGGCGCAGGGGATCTGTACGCCGCCCATTTCCTGGGCCCGGCCGGCGCCGCCAGTCTGATGAGTGCGATGGATCGCAATCCGGGCGGTAGCGCTGCGGCCCTGTTTCCCGAAGCCGCGCGGGCTAACCGCAGCATCTTCTACAAGAACGGGCGCGCCGCGACGGTCGCCGAGGTCCACGCCAATCTACAGAAAACGGCGGGCGATGGCGCGCCCGCAGCCGGCGTGGGGGAGGGGCGATCGACCGCGCCGGAGCTCAGCGATCGCGACCAGATGCTGGCGGCGCGCATGGACCGGCTGAAGCAGGAGCAGGGGCTTCTCGCCCTGTTGCTGGGTCAGGACGGATCGGCGGGCGCCGGATTCGGGCGCGCCTTTTCCCCGACCGGCGACGAAAAGAGCTGACGTCCCGCAATTCGGTCCATGGTAAACCGACCGTTAAGCATGGCAGGTTCACCGTGTCGGACGAGTCCGATTCCCTGACGAGCCGTCCATGACCTTCCATCGCGCCCGCTTGACCGAACTGGACATCCAACGCCTGGTCAAGGCTGTGGATGACGACGAGCGCGCGGAGGCGGCGCACAAGCTGTGCCGCAATATGGATCGGGTCGAGCTGGACGATCGAGAACGTGAGGCGGCGCAGAAGATCGTGCGGCTGCTAGCCAATGACGCGGCCGAACTGGTGCGCCGGGCGATGGCGGTTACGCTGAAAGCGTCGGATCTGATCCCCAATGACGTAGCCCGTCGACTGGCGGCGGACGTCGATAGTATCGCCCTGCCCATCATCGGCGCCTCGCCGGCGCTCAGCGATGAGGATCTGATCGAGATCGTTCGCGCGGGTTCGAATCTTCGCCAGATCGCCGTCGCCGGGCGGCCCAGCGTGTCGCGCGACGTCGCCCAGGTACTGGCCGACGAGGGCGGAGAACAGGCGGTTCGCATCCTGGCGGCCAACGACAACGCCGATCTGTCGGAACGCGCCCTGGGCGTCATCGTCGATCGTTTCCCGGCTTCGGCCGACGTGGTCACGGCGGTCGCCTATCGTCAGGTTCTGCCGCTGCACATCACCGAACGGCTGATTGAACTGGCCAGCGAGACGGTGCGCGAACATCTGGTGTCGCGACACGCCGTGGCGCCCGAGACCGCCATCCGGCTGGCGCAGTATGCGCGCGAGCGGGCCACCGTGGACCTAGTCGAGCAGGCGGCGTCCAGCGTGGATCTGCCGGGCTTCATGGCCCAGTTGAACCAGCGCAGGGTGCTGAACGCCTCACTGCTTCTGCGCGGGCTGGCGCGAGGGCAAATGACCATGCTCGAACATGGGCTGGCCGAACTGGCCAATACGCCGCACCACCGTGCCTGGTTGATGATCCATGATGCGGGGCCGCTGGGGCTGAAGGCCATCTATGACCGGGCCGGCCTGCCGCCGCGTCTGTTCCAGGCCTTCCGCGCGGGGGTGGACACCTGGCGCGCCCTGTCGGCCGAGGGGGTGGATACGGCGAGCGACGCCTTCCGCCAGCGGATGCTGGAACGGTTCATGACGCAAAGGCCGAACGTGCCGCGCGACGATCTGGCCTATCTGATGGATCGCCTGGACCAGGCGCCGGCGCGCCCGATGCGGGCAGCGGCCGACGCCGCCTGATCTCGCGGCTTCGCCAAGAAAAAGGCCCGCCTGACGGCGGGCCTTTCGACATTCAGGATATAGAGCGGCTCAGCGCGCCTTGTGTTCGGCGACCTTGGCTTCCAGGGATTCGGCGAGGATGCGGCCGGTGGGATTCTCGTCGGTCTTGACCTGGTCGCGAACCACGGCGCGGATGGCGTCGATATGGGCGTCGACCACCACCATGGGCGCGTCCAGGCGGGCGGCGGCGTCGTCGAGCAGCCGGCACAGCGAACCGGCGATACGGGTCACGAGCGGATATTCATAGGTCGTGCCCAGGCCTTTCAGGTCGTGGGCGCGGAAATAGAGGGTCTCGGCCGTCTGCGATGTCCAGCCCTTGTCGCGAATATCGGCCTGGGCCTGATCCAGCTTGACGATCTCGTCGTTCAGCCACTGGCCGAACTGGGCGGACATGGCCTTCAGCGCTTCTTCCGCCCGGGCGATGGCGTCGGCGTTGATGCCGAAGCCGCCGCCCAGCTTCGGACGAAGGGCGGGCATGGGGGGAGTGACGTGCGCCGGGTCGCTCATGGCGGTCTCCATGGAAGTTCTGCCAAGCCTATCCCCACCCCCTTAAGAAGCGGTGTAGGTCTCGACGGCCGTCAGTTGGCGAACTGCTCGGCCATGACGCGTTCGTCGAATGAGCGGCCGGCGTCGAACAGCATGGTCAGGGCGACGTCGCGTCGTTCGCGCACCTCGACCCGCGCCACGCGGCGGACCTCGAAGTTGTCGGCGGTGGCCGAGACGGGGCGTTTGTCGCTCTCCAGCACATCGAACCGCACGGTCGCGCCGTGGGACAGCAGGGCGCCGCGCCAGCGCCGCGGACGAAAGGCGCTGATCGGCGTCAACGCCAGTATGCGGGCGTCCAGCGGAATGATCGGGCCGTGGGCCGACAGATTATAGGCGGTCGATCCGGCCGGCGTCGCCACCAGGCATCCGTCGCAGGACAGCTCCTCCAGCCGAACGCGACCGTCGACGGTGATCTTCAGCTTGGCGCTCTGGCGGGTCTGGCGCAGCAGAGAGACCTCATTGATGGCGAGGCCGGTATGGACCTCGCCGCTCTCGGTCCAGGCGTCCATCTGCAGCGGATGGATGACCGTTCGTTCGGCGCCGATGATGCGGGCGACCAGATCGTCCTCGTCGTAGTCGTTCATCAGGAAGCCGACCGAGCCGCGGTTCATGCCGTACACCGGGGTCCGGCGACGCAGATTGGCGTGCAGGGTCTCCAGCATATGTCCATCGCCGCCCAAGGCCACGATGACGTCGGCCTCATGCTCGGGCGCCGCGCCGTAGCGTGCGATCAGCGTCTGGCGGGCTGCCTGGGCCTCGGGGCGGTCGGAGGCGACGAAGGCCAGGACGGGATCGGGCGGGATCTGGTTCACGGCCGCACGTGAGCCCCAGCTTGACCGCGAAGTCAAACCGTCGCGGGTTTTTCCATCATCTGACGGAAGGCGCGGGCCGCCGAATGACTGTTCATCGGCGTGGAGGTCCAGCCGCCGTCGGCGGGCAGGCCGTCGGTCAGCTTGCGAAGCTCGACCAGCAGGGACGGGAAGACCGCCTTGTCCAGACCGACCGCGAGACAAGCGAGGTAGAGAGGCTCGGCGGTCGGCGAATGGACGGCGCCGCGAATCTGAGCCGGGGTGAAGTTCCCGAGCTGGGCCAACGCCTGTTCGAACAAGCCCAGGCGCTGCTCCCGCAGGGCGCGGATCAATATGCCGGGCCGTAACTGGCCCGCAGCCTGCAGTTTGTCGATCAGGCGACGTTCCATCTCCTGGCGTTCACGATCCTCGGCCCTGCGGCCTGCGGGCAAGGGCCGCCAGGCGGCGGAGCAGGCTGCGCTTGCGGCCGCTTCCCGGACGGCGGCGTTGAGCAGACGGTCGTCGATCTGGAACCTTTCGCCGATCGATTGGCGCAGCGCCTGGCCGACCCATTGATACAATTCCTGGGCCAGGGCTTCGTCGAGGCGCGGGTGACGGGTCAGAGGCGCGCGCAGGCCGGCGATCCGTCGCGAATGCTCGACCAGCCGATGCATCGCCGCCTCGCCGATGTCGGCGCTGCGGTTGGAGGCCAGGGCGGTCATGGTGACAGGATCGGCGCGATCGAGGATGGCGTCCACGACGCCGCCCGACAGATTGGGGCGGCGAGCCACGGCGATCTGGTGTTCCAGCGTGGTTTCCAGCAGGACCCGGATCAGGGCGGCGTCCTTGAGCAGAGGGCTGGCGGCGATCACCGGGGCGGCGATGTCGATTTCGTCCAGCGCCAGCATCTCGATCAGGGCCGGAGGAGCCCATTCGGCGCCGGCGAGGCGTTCCGAAAGCTGCTGGCGGATGTCGTGTTCGGCCTGGGTGGCCAGGGTCAGGAAGATTTCGCCGAGCGCGGCCGGAAGCGGCGCCGAGGGCGGGGTGGCCTCGCACAGGCCGATGACGCCGATCAAAAGACGCTGACGGTCGTCCGGGGCCTTGCTGCGGGCCAGGTCGACGAGATCCAGGGCGGAAAGGTCGGTCCCGGCGTGCAGGGGCGGCCTCAGTTGGACGACAGCGGACACGGCGACTCCGGACGCGGCAAATTCACCCGGCTATTGTGCCGGGCGCGACGTGAAGACGCGGTTAACGAACTCTGAAACGCGACGGTTAACATCGGCGCTGCCGGGGGCTTGGCCGCTTGACGGGGAGGCGGTGCGGGAGGACGGTCTGACAAAGCCCATCAGAGGCCTGTTGACATCCAGGAGGAACCCCATGGCCGACGGCGCCAATCCCGCGTTGAAATCCCGCGTCTCCGAAGCCGAATGGCAGGCGCGTGTCGAACTGGCCGCCCTTTACCGCCTCGTGGCGCTGAATGGGTGGGACGACATGATCTTCACTCATATCTCGGCCCGCGTGCCGGGACCCGAGCATCATTTCCTGATCAATCCCTACGGCTATTATTTCGACGAGATCACCGCCTCGTCCCTGGTCAAGGTCGATCTGGAGGGGAACATCGTCCAGGAGACGACCAACTTCATCAATCCGGCGGGCTTCACCATCCATTCGGCGGTCCATGCGGCCCGGGAGGACGCGAAATTCGTCATCCACCTGCACACCGTCAACGGGGTCGGGGTGGCCGCCCAACAGCATGGATTGCTGCCCATTAGCCAGAACGCGTGTTTACTACAGCATCAGGTTGCGTATCATGGGTACGAGGGGTTGGCCCTGAACCATGACGAACGCGAACGTCTGGTCGCCGACCTGGGGGACAAGCCGCTGATGCTGTTGAGAAATCACGGCACTCTCGCGGTCGGGGAAACGGCGGCGCAGGCATGGATCGGCATCTTCTTCCTGGAGAGAGCCTGCGCACAGCAGGTCGCCGCCCTGTCGGGCGGGCGCGAACATGTGCTGATGGCGCCGGACGAGGCCCAGGCCGAGACCAAGGAACAGGGGCGGGGCATCGGCTTCATCTCCGCCCTGGCCTGGCCCGGCGCCCTGCGTCAGCTGGACCGCAAGTCGCCTGGCTACGACGCCTGAGCACAGCCCTGGCCGTTCTGGCCGTCGGCCAGGCCGGTCAGGCGTCCGCCGGCGCCTGGACCCAGCCGAAGGGCCAGGGGCAGGCGATCGTCAAATACGAGGACATGCGTGGGGACTCGGGCTTCGACCCCGCCGGCGACGAACGGCCTCTGCCGGGCGACCGCAGGGATACGTCCCTGGGTCTGTTCGCCGAATACGGTCTGACGGACCGTGCGACCCTTGTGCTGAAGACGGACTGGCAGGACGGCGGGGACGCCTTCGTCGACTACGAGGGACGGGGCCCAATCGAGGTCGGAGCCACCTGGCAGGTCTGGCGCGACAATCACAATGCCGTCAGCCTGTATGGCGGATACGCCTGGGCGGGCGAGGGGCGTAACGCCGGCTATGCCGCGCCTGGGGTCGGCGAACACGACTGGGAGGCGCGGCTGTCGGTCGGTCGCTCCCTGGGCGACGCAGGCGCGCGCTGGGGCATGGACCAGTCGTTCGTCGAGCTTCAGGTCGCGCGCCGCCTGCGCGACGGCCTGCCCCATGAGACCCGTATAGACGCCACTGTCGGGGCGCGGCTCGACGGGCGTTGGCTGCTGCTGGGACAGGCCTTCGGCGGGGCTGCGGACGGCGGCGCGCGCTGGCTTTCGGTGGAAGGATCGGTTGTGCGCGATTTCGGCCGATGGAGCCTCCAGGCCGGTTGGCGTCAAACGGTCGCGGGGCGCGAGACGCCGGTCGTCCAGGGACCGGTTGTGGCGATCTGGCGCAGGTTCTGAGCCAAAATTTTTGCGACGGAATTCGGCATCGACGGCGTTACGGATAGGTAATGTTGCGCGCGGGATAGAAGCCGCTAAGCGTGCGTGTCCTCCGAATCGAAAGTCCGTAGCGTGAAACGCCACTTCTTCCTTGTCGCCGCAGCCGTGCTGCTGGGGCTCATGGTCCTCGCCGCCGTTCTGAAGGTCGCCTTCGCAGACGACGAGCAGGGGGGCGGCGCCGGGCGCCGGGGCGGTCAGCAGGTGTCGCAGGCGACGGTGTCACAGCGGGAGTTCTCGGACCAGATCCGGGTTCTGGGCGTCGCGCGCGGCCAGAGGTCGGTCAATATCACCTCCTCCACGACGGAGTTGATCACCCGTGTTCTGTTCACGGACGGTCAGACGGTTTCGGCGGGTGCGCCCCTGGTCGAACTGCAGGCCCGTGAAGAGGACGCCGCCATCATCGAGGCGCGGGCCAATGTCGCCCAGGCGCAGCGCGAATACGATCGCTACAAGGCCTTGGCCGACCGAGGGATCGCGCCCCAGGTGCTGCTGGAACAGGCTGAGACCGCGTTGGAGACGGCGCGGGCGTCGCTGGAGGCGGCCCAGGCCCGTCGCGGCGACCGGGTCATCCGCGCGCCCTTCGCCGGCACCCTGGGGCTGACGACAGTGACGCCGGGCACCCTGATCAATCCGGGCGCCGTGATCGCCACCCTGGACGACACCTCGACCATCCGCGTCGACTTCCCCCTGCCTGAGCGTTACCTCAATGTGCTGCGGCCCGGGACGCCGATCACCGCGACGGCGGACGCCTATGGCGACACGCCGTTCCAGGGGCGGATCGCCCTGATCGACACCCGCGTCAACGAGACCACGCGCGCGGCCACGGCCCGCGCCGAATTCCCCAATCCCGGCGGGCGTATCCGCCCGGGCATGCTGCTGCGCGTCGCCGTCCAGCAGGGGCAGCGCCAGGCTCCGGCCGCGCCGGAAGCGGCGGTCCAGTACGAGGGGGCGGGGGCCTTCGTCTATCGCATCGCCGGCGCCGCCGACGGATCTACGGCCCAGCGGGTCGAGGTCGAGACCGGCGCCGTCGAAAACGGCTTCGTCGAAATCCTGTCAGGCGTGGACATCGGCGACCGCATCGTCGGCTCAGGCTTGAATCGGATTCAGCCGGGGGCGCCGATCAGCGTGCCCGAAGCCCAGCCGGGGGGAGCTCAGCGAGGGGGAGCCCCACGTGAGGGAGCCCAGCGCCAAGAGGCCGCCGCCAAATGATGCTGTCCGATGTCTCGGTCCGGCGCCCGGTCTTCGCAGCGGTCGCCGCCATCGTCCTGTGCGTGATCGGCGCCGCGGCCTTCTTCTTCCTGCCGGTGCGCGAACTGCCGGACGTCGATCCGCCGATCGTCTCGGTCAACACCAGCTACGCCGGCGCCTCCGCCGAGGTGATCGAGAGCCGGATCACCGAGCCGATCGAGCAGCAGGTCGCCGGCATCCAAGGGATCGAGCGGATCAACTCCGTCAGCCGCGACGGCCGTTCGAACGTCAACATCGAATTCTCGCTGGATCGCAATATCGACGACGCCGCCAACGACGTGCGCGATCGGGTCAGTCGCGTCGTCGGTCGTCTGCCGGACCAGGCCGATCCGCCCGAGGTGGCCAAGGCCGATTCCGACAGCCAGCCCATCATCATCGTCTTCCTGCGCTCGACGACGATGAACCGGCTGCAGCTAACAGATTATGCTGACCGCTATCTGGTCGACCGGATGGCGACCGTGCCGGGCGTGGCCCAGGTCAATATCTATGGCGAGCAACGCTATTCGATGCGGATCTGGCTGGATCCGGCCGCCCTGGCTGCGCGCAATCTGACCGTCACCGACGTCGAGACGGCCTTGACCAACCAGAACGTCGAACTGCCGGCCGGTTCGCTGGAATCGACGGACAAGGACTACACTGTTCGCGTGGCCCGCACCTACGCCCGGCCCGAGGACTTCCGCCAGCTGCCCATCGGCACGCGGGGCTCGGCCTCGACCTCCGCCGCCGTGGCCACCGGTTCCGGCAGCGGCTCTTCGGCCATCATCCAGGGTCAACCGACCTATGTGACCCGTCTGGGCGACGTCGCCCGCGTCGAGGAGGCGCCGGAGGAGGACCGTCGGCTGTTCCGAGGCAACAGCATGGACCAGATCGGCCTGGCCGTGACGCGTCAGGCCCAGTCGAACGACCTGGCCATCTCGGACGGCGTCCATGCGATGATCGAAGAAATCCAGCCCAGCCTGCCGCCCGGCGTGACGCTGGAGGTCGGGTCCGACAACTCGGTCTTTACGTCCCACGCCATCGACGAGGTGTGGATCACCATCGGCATCTCCATGGCCCTGGTGGCCCTGGTCAATTTCATCTTCCTGGGCAGTCTGCGGGCGGCGCTGATCCCGTCCATCGTGGCGCCCATCTGTCTGCTGGCGACCTTCATCGTTCTGGCGCCCCTGGGTTTCTCGCTGAACCTTCTGACCCTGCTGGCCCTGGTGCTGGCCATCGGCCTGGTCGTCGACGACGCCATCGTCGTGGTCGAGAACATCCAGCGCCGTCTGGATCACGGCGAGCCGCCGCTGGTCGCCGCCGAGCGAGGCGCGCGCCAGGTCTTCTTCGCCGTGGTGGCGACGACCATCGTCCTGTTGTCGGTGTTCGCGCCCCTGCTGTTCCTGCCGGGTTACGTCGGGCGGCTGTTCGTCGAACTGGCGGCGGCCATCGCGGCGGCCGTGGCCTTCTCGGCCTTCCTGGCGCTGAGCCTGTCGCCGATGCTGGCGTCCAAGATCCTGAAGCCGGCGCATGGCGGCGGCTGGCTGGCGCGCCGGGTCGACTGGGGCATGGATCGGCTGAAGACCTCCTACGGCCGGTCGCTGGACATGTTGCTGGGGCGGCGCATCGCCGTGATCGGCGTTGCGGCCCTGATCGCCCTGATCGCGGCGGGGGCGGCGGGGATATTCCTGGTCCTGCCCAACGAACTGGTGCCTGACGAGGACCGGGGCCGGGTCTCCGTCCGCGTCGCCGGACCGGAAGGCGCAGGCTTTGACTACACCCGCAAGATCATGATGGGGCTTGAGCCTTTGTTGGCCGACTACAAGGCCAGCGGCGAGGCGGATTCCTATCTGGTGTCGGCGCCCGGCTTCGGCGGCGGCAGTTTCAATACCGGCAACGGCGTGCTGGTCCTCTCCGACTGGTCCAAGCGTGATCGCACGGCCGCCGAGATCGCCCAGGAGCTTAACGGCAAGCTGCGCGGCCAGACGGACGCCCAGGTCAACGCCTCCACGCCCGGCGCCTTCCAGCGCGGCGGAGGCAATTCCAACTCCGTCGAACTGATCGCGACCGGCACCGACTATCAACAGATCTACAATTGGCTGAAACCCCTGCTGGCGGCGGCCCAGGCCAATACCGGTTTCTCGCGTCCGCGCCTGAACTACGAACCCAACTCGCCGCGTCTGCTGGTCGACGTCGATCCGCAGAAGGCGGCGGCCCTGGGCGTCTCGGCCCAGTCGATTGGCCGCACGCTGGAGACCATGTTCGGCTCACGAACCGCCACGACCTATATCAAGGGCGGGCAGGAGTATGATGTCATCCTGCAGACCGATCGCGACAACCGTCGAGAAGTCGCTGATCTGGAAGCGCTTTACGTCCCGACGGGCGCGGGGCAGCTGGTGCCGTTGTCGGCGGTGGTGACGACCCAGACCTCGGGCGACACCCCGGACCGTCGACGTCTGGATCGTCAGCGGGCGATCACGCTTCAAGCCGACCTGAACCCCGGCACGACCCTGGACGACGCCATCCAGTTCCTGCGCGCCGAGGCGGCCAAACAGCCCCAGGGCGCGGTCGTGACCCAGTGGGGCGGGGCGGCCCGCGATCAGCAGGAAGCCGGTGGCGCCGTCCTGGCGGCCTTCGGCCTGGCCCTGCTGCTGGTCTTCCTGGTGCTGGCGGCCCAGTTCGAGAGCTGGATCACCCCGGCCGTCATCATGCTGACGGTGCCGCTGGCGGCGGCGGGCGGCCTGTTCGGCCTGCTGATGGCGGGGTCCAGCCTGAACATCTACAGCCAGATCGGCCTTATCATCCTGATCGGGGTGGCGGCCAAGAACGGCATCCTGATCGTCGAATTCGCCAACCAGCTGCGCGACCAGGGCCGGTCGATCCGCGAGGCCATCATCGAATCCGCATCGCTGCGCCTGCGGCCGATCATCATGACCTCCATCGCCACCGCCTTCGGCGCCCTGCCGCTGGTGCTGTGGCAGGGGGCGGGGGCGGGAAGCCGCCAGACCATCGGCGTAGTCATCTTCGCCGGGGCCATCTTCGCCACCGTCCTGACCCTGTTCGTGGTGCCGGTGATCTATGGCGTCCTGGCGCGCTTCACCAAGTCGCCGGAATGGACCGCCCGCAAGATCGAGGAATGGGAAGCCCAGGAGATGCGCGAGGGCGGACCCAAGCCGATCGAGGAGGGCTGAGGATCAGGAGGCGGGCGTGGCCGGCGTCTCGGGCCTGTAGCCCGTCTCCACCTTCAGGAAGGCGATGACGTCGCGGCGGTCGGTGGCGTCGGGCAGGCCGGGGAAGCTCATCTTGTTGCCCGGCAAGAAGGTTCGCGGGTTCTGCAGCCAGTGATCCAGCTTTTCGGCGTCCCAGGTGAAGGTCGCCGTCCGCATGACGTTGGAATAATTGTAGCGCGGTCGGTCCCCCGCCTTGCGCCCGAACACCCCGTGAAGATTGGGTCCCGCCATGTCTGGTCCACCCTCGCCGATGGTGTGGCACGACCGGCAGCGAGCGAAGACGCGGCGACCGTTAGCCAGATCGGCCGCATCATACGGCGCGGGCAGGGACGCCAGCAGGACCGTTTTTTCCGCGTCCGACAAGCCTCGGGACGGTTTGGCCGGCGCTGCTGCGCCGCCGTCCTCTGGTCGTCCCCCAGCGGGGTCGCTGGGTCCACAGGCGACGAGCGTCAGAACCAGGGGGGCGGCGAGGGCGAGACGTTTCATCGGAGCTCCGGTTTCTCTCGAAAGAGGGTAGCGGGATAGGAGAAATATAGAGTGAGGCAATTGGTCAAGCTGTCCTGCTGGACGCGGCCCCCGCGCACCTGATAATCAGTGTCAAAGAAGCGCGGAGTCGTCGGGGGCGGCGTCCGCCCGTGCGAGCATTGAATTGACCGAGAACATCAAGCTGAGCCAGGCCCGCCGCGGCGATCGCGGCGTCATCATCCAGGTGGGCGCCCACTGCCACCATCAGGATCACGAGGTCGAGCTGGAGCGCCGTCTTCTGGAACTGGGCTTTGTCGAAGGCGCCAGGGTCGAACTGCTGCACGAGGGTCTGTTCGGCCGCGATCCCATCGCCATGAAGATCGACGACATGCGCGTGGCCCTGCGCCGCCACGAGGCCGCCAGCCTGACGATCCAGTTGGATAACGGCAAGCTGGAAGCCGCCTGATGGACGTGGCCCTGAAGACCGCCCGCGTCGCCCTGGTCGGCAATCCCAACAGCGGCAAGACGGCCCTGTTCAACGCCCTGACCGGCGCCCATCAGAAGGTCGCCAACTACGCCGGGGTCACGGTGGAACGGAAGCAGGGGCTGATCCGCGCCGCCTCCGGCCGGACCCTGTCGGTGCTGGACCTGCCCGGAACCTATTCGCTGCGCGCCCGCAGTCCGGACGAGGAGGTCACGCGCGACGCCGTCCTGGGCCGTCTGGCCGGAGAGACGCCGCCGGACGTCGTGGTCTGCGTCGCCGACGCCACCAATCTGCGCCTGGTCCTGCGCCTGGTTCTGGAGCTGAAGGCCGTCGGGCGGCCGATGGTCCTGGCGCTGAACATGTACGATATCGCCCAGCGTCAGGGCCTGCGTATCGACCTGGAACGGCTCCGCGTCGAACTGGGCGTGCCGATCATCACCACGGTCGCGACCCGCAAGCGCGGGATCGACGATCTGATCGCCGAGATCGAGACCCAGGCCGAGGCCGCGGCGCTGGGCGAGAACCACTGGCGCAGCCCGGACTCGGCCGAACTGCGCGCCGCCGCCCAAGAGGCCGAGCGGATCATGAAGGCCTGCGTGCGGCCGCCCGAGCGACCCGACACCCTGACCGGCCGGATCGACGCCGTCCTGCTGCATCCGGTGGGCGGCATGATCATACTGATGGCCCTGCTGTTCGTCATGTTCCAGGCCGTGTTCAGCTGGGCCGCGCCTATGATGGATGGGATCGAGGGCGGGGTGGGCTGGATCGGCGGGCTGGTCGCGTCGATCCTGCCCGACACGGGCGTCTGGGGTCTGGTTCAGAGCCTGATCGTGGACGGGATCATCTCCGGCGTCGGCAGCGTTTTGGTCTTCCTGCCGCAGATCCTGATCCTGTTCCTGTTCATCATCGCTCTGGAAGACTTCGGCTATATGGCCAGGGCGGCCTTCCTTATGGACAAGATCATGGGCGGGGCGGGGCTGCACGGCCGCGCCTTCATCCCCCTGCTGTCCAGCTTCGCCTGCGCCATTCCGGGAGTGATGGCGGCGCGGGTGATCGATTCCAAGCGGGACCGCATGACCACCATCCTGGTCGCGCCGCTGATGACCTGTTCGGCGCGGATCCCAGTCTATACGCTGATCATCGCCGCCTTCATTCCGAACGAGACGGTCTGGGGTTTCGCCAATCTGCAGGGCCTGGTGATGTTCGGCCTCTACGCCGCCGGGATCGTCAGCGCCCTGGTGGTGTCTCTGGTCATCCGCAAGATCTTCTGGAGGGGCGCCGTCGAGCCCTTCATGATGGAATTGCCGACCTACAAACTGCCGGACATCAAGAGCGTCGGTTTCAACCTGTGGCTCCGGGCCGAGATTTTCCTGAACCGCGCAGGGCGGATCATCCTGCCGGCGGTGATCATCCTGTGGGTTCTGGCGACCTTCCCCTATCCGCCCGCGAACGCGACCCTGCCGGACATCGACTATTCGTTCGCCGGCATGCTCGGGCGGGCGCTGGAGCCGATCTTCGCCCCCATCGGCTTCAACTGGCAGATGGTCATCGCTTTGATCCCCGGCATGGCGGCCCGCGAGGTTGCGGTGGCGGCCCTGGGCACCACCTACGCCATTGCCGACGCCGAAAACGCCACGGGCCTGCTGGCCTCGACCCTGTCGGCGCACTGGTCGCTGGCCACGGCCCTGTCCTTCCTGGCCTGGTATATCTTCGCGCCCCAGTGCGTGGCGACCCTGGGCGTCGTCAAGCGCGAGACCAACTCGTGGAAATGGACCTGGATCATGATCAGCTACATGTTCGGCCTGGCCTATCTGGCGTCCTTCGCGACCTATCATGTGGCGGTCGCGCTCGGGGGCGGCTAAGCGGGCCCATGCCTGACGCCCGGACCCGTCCATGACCCCCGTGATCGCCGCCGTCGTCCTGGGCCTTCTGGGCCTGATCATCGGCAGTTTCCTGGCGGCCGTCAGCGTTCGCCTGCCGCGCGACGAGGACATCGTGCTCGCCCGCTCGCACTGTATGGGATGCGGCGAGATCTTGCGGCCCTGGGAACTGATCCCGGTGGTCAGTTGGCTGGTGCTGCGCGCCCGGTGCGCCCGGTGCGAGACAGCCATTTCTCTCCGCTATCCGCTTATCGAACTGGGCGCGGCGGCGGTCGGCGTCTGGGCTGGCCTGGCCGGCGGTTCATGGCTGATGATGGGGGCGACCGCCGTTCTGGGGTGGCAGCTGCTGCTGATCGCCGTGATCGATGGCGAGAATTTCTGGCTGCCCGATATCCTGACCTGGCCCCTTGCGGCGACCGGCCTGATCGCTGCGGCCTTGCTGGACCGGGAGGCCATGCCGGCGCATCTGATCGGCGCGATGGTCGGTTTCGCGGGTTTGTGGCTGGTGGCCTGGCTCTACAAGGCGATCCGCAAGCGCGACGGCCTGGGTGGGGGCGACCCGTTTCTATTCGCCGGCGCCGGGGCCTGGGTCGGCTGGATCGGCCTGCCCAGCGTGCTGTTGTGGGCCTCGGCCGCTGGGCTCAGCCTGGTGTTCGGCTTGCTGGTGGTGCGCCGCTCTGTCGATGCGACCGAGAAACTGCCGTTTGGGGTCTTCCTGGCGATCGGCATCTGGATGACCTGGCTCTACGGTCCACTGGGACTCTGAGGGCCTCTATCGCCCTGTCGTCAGCTTGACGATGATGATGGCGGCCGTGTCGAGAATGGCTTCCGGCGTGTCGGCGCGGCGCAGCAGGTCGAAGCTGGCGGCCGTCGATTCCGCGATGGAGGCGATCTGGTAGGAGGCCAGGCGGGGGTTGTAGTCTTTCGGATGCAGTCCGGCCGCGTGGGACTGGGCGACGCGGCGTTCGATGGCCAGGTGCAGGCGACGCAGGCGGCGGACCCGGCTCTCGACGAAGGCGCCATCGCCGTTGTCAGCCAGCATGTGCTCGACCCGCAGGACTTGGCCGTGGTCGCGCCAGATGGCCATGACGTCGAGGATGAAGGCGCGGGCGATGGCGAAGGCCTTGTCGCCGGGCCAGTCGGCCTGGAAATGGGCGGTGAGGCCCTGGAAATCGGTCGCCGCCGTCTCGCACAGGGCCAGAACCGGTTCCTCGACCGTCTTGAAGTAGGTGTAGAAGTTCGACGGAGACACGCCCGCGGCCGAGGCCAGGTCGGCGACGCGGATTTCACCGTAATGTCGCTCGTTCAGCAGGGTGCGGGTCGCGTCGAGGATGGCCTGGCGCGTGCGGCCGCCGCGCACGCCGATCTTGTGCCCCAGCTTGTTGGTCGTGTCGGCCATATCCTCGATGGTCGGTAAGGACGGCCGCGATCACGAATATCACGTCCGCCGCGTCAGTCTAGAAAATCGAAACTTCGTCGGGAGATGGCAATATTATTGCACAGCTCGCGAAAAAGCCAGTAGGCACGGGCGTTTAATCCCAAGGCAGACACGCCGCGTCTATTACCGATCGATCGTATAGGCTGCTGTCAGGCCCTCCGATTCGACTTTCGTCTCGATCAGGTCGCCGGAGCCGATCACGCCCTTGTCGAAGGGGCGTCGATCATAGACCTGGAAACGCACGGTCGAGTCGGGCCGCAGGGTCGTGTCAAACCGATAGAGGGTTGGATCCGACGGATCGGGCGACAGTCGGACGATCATGTCATTTGAGCCCAGGAAATCGCCCCACAGCCACAGCGGGCCGGTCGCGCCCTGAGGCCGCTGGACGGTCAGGGTGACCGGAGCGGGCTCCTGATAGACCTCCTGGGCGAATGAGGCGGCCGGCGTCGGCTCATTGCCCCGACGCCAGTCGAAATAGGTCGCGTTTTCCCAGTTCGATCCCTGGCCCCAGCGGGTCGAGCAGGGGGTCGAGACCCAGGCGGGCTCCCAGTAGACGACGCCGACGCCGCCGGCGAACTTCACCCTCTGGGTCAGGTCGTGCATGTACTGGCGCTGGCCCTCGTAGGTGGCCGGATAGCCGGGCAGCAGCGAGTCTTCGCCCAGCAGATTGGGCGAGTCGTCGGCCGAGTCCGTCGTGAACGGATAGGCGGTCTCGACCACCACGACCTCGGCCGGATAACGGTGGCGCAGGCGGTTGATGGTCTGCTCCAGCCCGTCCAGACCCTGGGTCGACCATTTGCGATAATAGCTGACGCCGATCAGGTCGAAGTCGGTGACTCCGTGTTTCCAGGCGTCGGCGAACCAGGGTTCGACATTCTCCGGCTGCGCGATGTGCAGCATGACCAGGGGCTGGATGCTGGCCTGGGCGCCCGCGTCACGCACAGCCTTGATCCCGGCGTTGAACAGGGCGGCGTTGCGCTCCCAGTCGATGCCCGGCCGGGTAGTCTTCCAGTCAAGCTCGCCCATCATTTCGGGATTGGTCTCGTTGCCGACCTGAACCTGGTCCGGCATCAGCCCCTCGGCGTCCAGGGCGCGCAGGGTCTCGAACGTATAGTCGTAGACGGCTTTCGACAGGGCCGGGGTGTCGTCGCGGATCGAGCGCCAGGCCTTTGGCACGATCTGCTTGTCGCCGTCGGCCCAGTCGTCGGAATAGTGGAAGTCGAGCAGGACCTCCATGCCAGCCGCCCGGGCGCGACGGATGGTTTCCCGCACGTCGTCCAGATCGCTGTAGTCGGTCCATTCGGCGTCGTTCCAGATCCGCACCCGCACCAGATTGGTCCCGAGCTCGGCGAACAGGGCGTAGGGATCGCGGGCCTGGCCGTCCTTGCGATAGATCGCGCCGCAATCCTCCATCTCGTTCACATAGGACAGGTCGGCGCCGAAATAGAAGGGCGTCGGCCGGACCGCCTGCTGGGCTTGCGCGGGCAAGGCCAGCAGGGCGGCGAAGGCGGGAAGGAGGAGGCGGCGGATCTTCATGAGCAATTCCGTGTATGCGAGGCGCGGTGCGGATCAGTAGCGGAAGGTGGCGTCCAGGCTAAACCGGCGGCCGAAGCGGGTTTCGCTGGCCAGACGGTTCTCGTCGTTGTCGTAGTAGGTCCGGACTTCTTCGTCGGTCAGATTGCTGGCCTGGAAGCGCACGCCGAGGTTCGAAGTCACCTGGTAGGAGGCGCTGAAGTCCAGGGTGGCTTCGCTATCCAGCGTCCGCAGCGCGGACCCGTCCCAGCCGCTGATGACGGTGAAGGGGCTGTGGTACTTGTAGCCGAGACGGCTTTCGAACTTGCCGTCGGAGTACCAGAGATCGACCGTCGCCGTTTCCTGGGCCAGGCCAGTGGACTCCAGTGGATTATTGGCCGGCGAGAACTCCTTCACGTCGGAATCGACATAGGCGAAGTTGGCGTAGATGCCGAAGTTCTCAAGGGCCGGAACGAAGCGGAACGGAGTCTGGAAGGTCAGCTCGATCCCGCTGATGCCGCCGCCGTCGCCGTTGAACGGACCGGTGACGTTATAGGTCACGCCGTCGATGGTGACCGGCTGGGTGAAGTAGCCGATGTGTGTCTCGACATCCTTGTAGTAGGCGGCGGCCGCGAACAGGGCTTCGGGCGCGAAATACCACTCGTAGGACAGGTCGACCTGGTTGGCGATATAGGGCTTCAGCAGCGGGTTGCCGGCCGATCCCGACGGCGGCGGGGTGGTGTTGTACAGCGTCCGGCCTGCGCGCAATTCATCCAGCGGCGGACGCGCCATCGTCCGGGCCAGACCGAACCGCAGCTGCCGGTTCTCGGCGAGGGCGAAGGTCAGGTTCAGGCTGGGCAGCAGTTGGAAATAGTCGTTGTCGATCGAGATTGGCGTCAGTTCGCCGCTGTTGACCGATTCATAGCCTTCGCTGGTGGTCTCGGTCTGAACCGCGCGCATGCCGACATTGCCGGTGACGGGCAGGCCGGCGAAGTCGCCGGCAAAGTCGACCTTCACATAGGCCTCGAAGACCGTCTCGTCGACCGACCACCCGGAAGCTTCGTCCACCGCATCGGCGGGCTGGACGAAGCCGCCGTAGGCCGCCTGGGCCAAGGCGTTGAAGTCGCCGTTCAGGAAGGCCGGGGTGTCCAAGTCGGAGACCGTGAAACTGCTCAGCAACTCGGCCGGAAGCGTGGCGACGATCGGCGCTTGGGTCCAGAACACCCGTTCGTAGGCCTTCGAGCGATCGGAGAGGCGGGCGCCGAACGAGACCTCGGTCACGCCCGTCTCGCCGCCATAGTGCGACACGTCGAACTGAGCCGACGTCAGTTCGTCGGTCAGCTTGCCGCCGTCCGCCTGGCCCGGGACATAGTCATAGAGCGGCTGATAGCTGGGGTCGGACGTATCATAGCTGGCGAAAGCCGACGGCGTCTGGCCCGGCGTCATGTCGACGCCTGCTAGGTCCGGATAGTGTTCGGTGAAGATGGCGCGCCACAGGTTCTCGCGCTCGGCCTTCGAATAGGCGACGTCGCCGCTCACGGTCCAGGGGCCCGACGTCCACTTGCCGTTCAGGCCAGTGGCCAGCAGCGTCTTGTCTTCGGTGTATTTGGCGATGACGTTGGTGACCGAGGCGTAGGGCAGGGTCGCCGCCACCACCGTGCCGTCGATGATAGTGTAGGAGGCCGCCGGATCGCCGTAGGCCCAGGCGGATGAGCCGTCCCAGTTTCCATAGGCGCCGTTGTTGCCGTACCAGATCTGGTTCTGGTCCTCGTCGATCTCGATCTTCGAATAGAGGGCGTCCAGGTTCAGTTCGAACTGGTCGGACGGCTTCCACTGCAGGGCGCCGTTGACGCCGTTACGGGTCTCGGTCAGGCGTTTGACCTGGCTCTGGGCGCCCCAGAAGGTCGCGTCCAGATCGCCGTCGCCGTCGACGTCGCCGGGCGTGCCGCCGGTGTTCTCATCGTTCCAGCCCCAGCCCTCGAAGGTCGAATAGCCGTTCTTCTGTTCCTGATGGGTCACGCCGATGTTGACGCCGAGCGTGTCGGTGATCGGATGGGTGACGCTGGCGCTGAAGCGATAGCCCAGCGGATCATAGTCAGGCAGGTCGTCGCCCGCGTCGTAGTAGACCGCGCCGGCCGTGCCGACGAAGGCCGGGCCGCGATAGTCCAGCGGGCGGATGGTGCGGATGTTGATGGTGCCCGCGATGCCGCCGGAAATCAGGTCGGCGGACTGGGACTTGTAGACCTCGACGCCCGATACTACCTCGGACGGATAGATTTCCCAGCGGACGTTGCGGTCCGGCTCAGACGAGGCGACTTCGCGACCATTGACGAGGCCCAGCACCAGACGCGGGCCCAGGCCGCGGATCGAGGCCTGGCTCTGGTTGCCGCGATCGCGCGTGCCGTTGACGCCGGGCAGGCGCACCAGTTCCTCGGCGATGGTTACGTTCGGCAGCTGGCCGATGTCCTCAGACGAGATGGCCTCGACCACAAGGTCGGACCGGCGCTTGACCGCGATCGCGTCGCGCAGCGAGGCGCGGATGCCGGTGACGACGACTTCGTCCACCGTGGCCGCGTCGTCGGCGGGCGCCTCCTGGGCCCAGACAGGCGCGGCGGCGAGAAGGGCGGCCAGGGAAACGCTGGCTGCGGCGATGGTCTTGCGATTGGCGGTCATGAGAACCTCCCCCTGTGCTCGCCTGATTTTCAGGTCGATTGTTTGGTTGTGCGGGCGTCGAGTCGAAGGACGGCGGGCCGCAGCCCGTCCGCCTGGGCGGTGATGGTGATCGGGCCGCCGCGGCGACCGGCCTGGACGATGGCCTGGGCCAGTCCGTTGAACAGATGTCGGCGGTCGCTGCGGTCCGGTTCGTGGCTGACGGGATCGCCGTTGCCGACGCCGATGACCCGGGCGTCGCCGGCCACCTCGAAGACCACCAGATCGCCGGCGCGCGGGCAGGGGCGGCCACGGGCGTCGACGACGCTGGCGGCGATCATGGCCACGTCCTCGCCGTCGGCCGTCAAACGGTCCCGATCGACTGAAAGCCGCAGGGCGGCGGGCGGTCCGGCGGTCTCGCGCCGTTGGGTGGCGACCCGCCGACCGTTCTTGAACCCGCGCGCTTCGATCACGCCGGGCGCATAGGGGACCGTCCAGGCCAGGTGGCGGTTGCGAACCACGTCCTTGACCCCAACCGAGCGCCCGTTGACCAGCAGTTCGACGCGGTCGAGATTGGAATGGACCCAAACCTCGATATCCTCGCCTTCACGGCCTTCCCAGTTCCAGTGCGGGAACAGGTGCAGCAGCGGCTCCGGCCGCCACCAGGCGCGGTAATACCAGTAATTGTCCTTCGGGAAGCCGCAGGAATCCATGGCGCCGAAGTATGAGCCGACGCTAGGCCAGCGGTTGTAGGGCGTCGGTTCGCCGCGATAGTCGAAGCCGGTCCAGATGAAGCCGCCAGCGATATAGGGACGGTCCGCCGCGATGGTCCACCAGTCCTCGGCGGTCGAGGCCCACCAGGGATGTTCGCGGTCATATGCGGGGACGATGTGGCGGGCGGGGTCCAGCACATATTCGCCGCGCGTGGTCACCGTGCTGCCGGTCTCGCTGCCCAGGATCGGCTGGTCTGGGAATCGAGCGTGATAGGCCTCCATCTGCGGCGTGCGATAGTTGAAGCCCAGCACGTCGACCACGCGCGACACCCCGGTGTCGAAATCCTGATCCTTGGCGGCGGTGATGGGGCGGGACGGGTCCAGCCGGTTGACCAGCCGCTTCATGGTGCGGGCGATCGCCGCACCGGTCTCATTGCCCTGGATCGCCTGTTCCTCATTACCGATCGACCAGGCGATGACCGAGGGCCGGTTGCGGTCGCGGCGGACCAGGGTCGCCAGTTCCGCCATCGACTCCTCGTCCGACGACATCCGCCGCGTCTCGGCGATGACCAGCATCCCCAGCCTGTCGCAGGCGTCCATCAGTTCGGGCGTCGCGGGATTGTGCGAGGCGCGATAGGCGTTGCAGCCCATGGCCTTAAGCTGTTCGACACGCCAGGCCTGCAGCCGGTCGGGAATGGCGGCGCCGACGCCGGCGTGATCCTGGTGGCAACAGGCGCCCAGCAGTTTCAGCGGCTGCCCGTTGAGCAGGAAACCCCGCTGTGGGTCGAATACGGCTGACCGGACCCCGAACGGCGTCTCGGTCCGGTCCGTCACCCGGCCATCAGCTTCTACCTCGACGACGAGGCGATGAAGGCGAGGGTCGGACGGCGACCAGAGCGGAGCGGCGTCCCAGGCCAGGTCCTGTTCCACCGCGTCCTCGCTCCAGGCCGGCAGAGTCAACGGGGTCTCGCGCCGGGCCATTTCCAGACCGTTCGGCGCCAGGACGACGGCGCGGATCAGGGCGTGGCGCGGCTGATCCGACTGGTTGCGGGCCTCGATCTGGATCTTGGCGGCGGCGCCCGCGTCGCGCGGCGCGGCCTGGATGAAGACGCCGTGCGGGGGGACGTGCACCGGGTCGGTCGCCGTCAGCCACACATGGCGATACAGGCCCGCGCCTTCGTAGAACCACCCTTCGCCCAGGCTCGCATCGACCCTCACGACCAGCCAGTTGGTCTCGCCGGGTCGGGCGACGTCGGTGATGTCCACCGAGAAGGGCGAATAGCCGCCCGCATGTTCGTCGACGATGATGCCGTTCAGGAAGACCACGACCTCGCGAAAGGCCCCGTCGAACTCCAGGCTCAGCCGGCGCCCGGCCCAGTCGGCCGGGATGTCCAGCGGGCGACGATACCAGCCGACGCTGTTCTCGGGGTGGTCGCGCCCCAGGGCGTGATAGCCGTGCGCCGCACGCGGATCTTCTTGGTCGGGCCCGAAGCCGCCGGGGCCGGGATCATAGGGTAGGTCGATGGCCCAATCGTGGGGGATCTGGACAGACCGCCAGGAGGTATCGTCGAAACCGGCCAGGGCGGCCACAGCGATGGGCGTTGACTCTGAGCCGCCGGTCTTGGCGTAGGTGCGTTGATCGCGGCCGAAGCCGAAGTCCTTTTCGACGTCGGCCGCGTGGCCAAGTGCGAACTTCCAGTCGAAGGCCAGCTTGACGCTCTGGCGCGGCCCGGCGTTCGGGTCCGAGGCCGTGTCAGCCCGGGTAGGGCCCGCGAGGGCGGACGCCACGGCGACCCCGCCCGCACCCTGCAGCAGGACACGGCGATCGACGGTGAAACCTGAATCCTTGCGCTCCAACGCCGCGCCTCCCTGAAACCCTGGGGCCTGTGGCCGGCCCCTTGGGTCGCAGAAAACGGGCGCCGGCTCGTTCTGTCAATGAAATAATTTTCATATGCGATATGAAGGCGGCGAATTTCATGCCGCCTTCGCGCCCGCAGGCGCTCCGCGAACCCGGCCCTTAGAAGCGATAATCCAGGGTCAGCATGACGCTGCGGGGCGGGGCGTAGAAGGCTTGGCTCCACTGCAGGCTGCCATAGTAGGCTTCGTCGAACAGGTTCTTGGCGTTGATGGTGGCGCGGACGTGCTCGGTCAGATCCACCCCTGCCAGCAGATCGACCACGGCGTAGGCGTCCTGGGTCACGGTCACGCCCAGGTCGGTCGTGGAGATGTCGCTCTGCCAGCGCACTGCGCCTCCGAACGTCAGATTGGCGTACTGGGGCAGGGTGTAGGTCGTGTTCAGCTTCAGGGTCCGGCGCGGCACATACAACCGCGTGTCGGCGCCGTCGCCGTCCTCTATCGACAGGTCGGTGAAGCCGCCGCCGATGGTCCAGGCGGGGGTGATCCGACCCGCGACCTCGAACTCGTAGCCTTCGACGATGGTGTCGACGCCGATGTAGTAGGAGTCGAGCGTGTCGGGGATGTATCCTGCGTATTCGGCCAGACCGTCCTGTTCGGACTTGAAGATCGACGCCGTGGCGTAAAGCCGGCGGTCCAGCCACTCGGTCTTCACGCCCGCCTCATAGCTGCGGCCTTCGGCGGCGGCGAGGCGGTTGCGGTCGATGTCGCTCTCGGACTGGGGGGCGAACAGGTCCGAATAGCTGGCGTAAAGCGAGACGTTGTCGTTCACGTCATAGACGACCCCGACATAGGGGCTGACCTTGTTCTCGTCCCGGTCCTGGGAGACGCTGTAGGAATAGCCGGTGGTCTTCACCTCGATGGCGTTGACGCCGACCACGGCGGTCAGGCTGTCGGAGAGGTTCAGGTGTACGGCGCCATAGGCGCGGGTCAGTCGATCTTCGATCTCTTCGGCCAGATAGGACTCGGGATAGGCGGGCTCGGCAGGGGCCACGACGTGCGCGCCCTGATAGGCCGGATAGTCGAAGAAGTCGGCGAAGGCTTCCCATTTCAGGCTGTCGTTGGTCGAGGTATTGAAGCCCAGCACGACCTGGTGGCGCCGTCCGAACAGGCCGAAATCGCCGTTGGCGATCACGTCGAACATGTCCTGCTCGATCTGTGAGGGATAGATGCCGCTCATGCCGCCGACGCCAAGCCCGGTTTCGGGATCGGGGTTGCCGTAGGCGTACAGCAGCTTGGCGTCCTCGTTGGATTCGCGATGCGTATAGACGCCCTTGATCGTCCAGCCGTTGTCGAAGCCATAGGACAGTTCGCCGAAACCGATGTCGTGGTGGGTGTCCCAATAGGTCCAGGGCGCGCCCGTCGTTTCCGAAGGATCGTAGTCGATTGGCGTCCCGTCCGAATAGACCAGCGGCAGGGCGCCCCAGTTCACGCCCGTCGCCAGATTGTCCTGGCGCGAGAAGCCGGCGGTGGCGTTCAGCTTGGGCGTCACGTCCCAGGTCAGGACGCCGTAATAGACGTTCCGGTTGACGCCGTAATAGTTGAGGTAGGAGTCGCTGTCGGTGTTGGCGTAGACTACCCGGCCGCGCACAGTTCCGTCCTCGGTCAGCGGACCGGACACGTCGGCGGTCAGGCGCATATTGTCCCACGTGCCGTAACCCGCCGAGGCCGAGGCCTGGAAATCCTGCGTCGGGCGTTTGCGGATGTAGTTGATGGTCGCCGAGGGATTGCCGGTGCCCGTCATCAGGCCGTTGGCGCCGCGGACAGCCTCGACACGGTCATAAATGGCGACGTCCAGGGCGCCCGCCTGAAGGCCCCAGTCCAGAGGTTGCCCGACGCCGTCGACCTGGAAGTTCACCACGTCGAAGCCGCGCGAATTGTAATAGGTCCGATCCGTCTCGACCGCCTCGACATTGATCCCCGGCAGCGTCGCCAGCAGCTGGTTCACGTCGGTCAGATTGAACTGTTTGATCTGGGCGGCGCCCACCACGGTCACCGACTGCGGCGTCTCGCGCAACGACAGGTCAAGGCCGGTGGCGCCGGCGGATTCGCGGATCACCCGCTTGCCCATGACCACGACTTCGCTGAGCTCGGATTCGCTGTCTTGGGCACTGGCGGGAGCAGCCGCCGTGGCAAGCAGGGAAACCGAGGCGGTGGCGAGGAGGAGGGATCGGAGCATGGCGGGCGTCTCGCGAAGTACAAATGATAATGCATCGCATTATTGGAAGATACGCGAGGTGGTCAATGCTTCGCCGTAGGGGAAGAACGGTTCGCAATGGGCTGTGGCTGGAAAGCCGCTATTCCGCCGGTACGGCGCGCCCCATACGCAGGCTGGGCCATCCCCGAACCGCCGTCGCCGCGAGCAGGAAGCCGATCAGGGCGAGCGGAATGTTCAGTTGCAAGGCCGCCGTCGTGGTCGAGCCGTGAACAAGAAGATGGCTGACCGGCATCGCCGTCACCGAGAAACCCAGGACCAGTCGCATCAGGCGCGACGCGGCGGGGGCGGGCGCGTCGCTGAACCGCATGCTGATCAGCGACGCCGCGCCGAGGAAGACCATCTGGCTCCAGAATAGGGCCACGGGATCAAGGCCCGTCGGCATGGAGATCGCGAAGGTCAGCGCGATGCCGGCCGGCGCTCCATAGACCAGGGCGATCCACAGTCGGTGCAAGGCGGGGCGCGGACGCCCCTTGCCCGCGGACTTGATCAGCCAGATGTCCATGCCCGCGGCGATCATCACGGTGAGAGCCAGGCCGAGCAGGGCATAGATGAGCTTTACCGGCTGGCCGCCGAAGTCGCCGAAATGCAGGCTGTAGAGGCTGGCCGCGACCTGACGCCCGGCGGGACCGTCCGACATATTATGGCTGCCGACGAGGTCGCCGGCCGCATTGAACCGCCAGGTTTCGCCATAGACCAGCCGATGCGGCGGCTTGGTCGTGATCTCGATGGATTCCTGTGGCGTTCCGACTTGATGAATGGCGATGAAACTGATCGGCTGATCGGGCTGGGCCGCCCTCATTTGCCGGATGGCGTTGAGGATCGCCGGGTCCCCCTGTAGCGCCTGTCCGCCCGTAGCCGCCTCGATCTCGGCCTGGGAGCCGAAGATCGGCTCATAGGCCTTCAGCGGATTCCCGTCATAGGCGAGCATTCCCAGGGCCAGGGCTACAAGCTGGGCCAGGCCGATCATGGTTCCGGTCAGGGTGATGGCCAGTGCGAAGGGCAGGGTCCAGGTGCCCAGCCGGTTGTGGACATCGACGCGCGGCAACTGCCCCTGTTTGCGCGGTCTGAGCGAAAAAGCCTCGCGGAACATCTTGGGATGCGACAGGGCTCCGCCGATCAGCAGCGCCATCATCCCCACGCCGAAGACGCAGACGACGATCATGCCGAAGGTCTCCGGCAGATGCAGATAGTAGTGAAGCTCGGTCAGGAAATGCGTCAGATCGTGACGCGCGTCGCCCGCATAGCGGCCGGCGGCGTCATAGGCCCGCGCCTCGTGGCCATATCCGCCGATCAGGCGCGGCATGGCCTCGCTGGGCATGCCCACATAAAGATCGGTGTCCAGCGGCCCCCGGTGTGGATCGGCCAGCATGGCGCGGCGGCCGTCGGCGACCGCCAGGGCGGCGGCCTGCGGCGTCACGACGCTGAACTCCGGCAGATTGGGCTGCTCCCAGCGCTCGAACTCGACATAATAGACCCCGATCCAGCCGGTCAGGCAGATCAGGTAGAGGACGCCGGCCAGGGCGAGCCCCAGTATCTTGTGTCCTTCGAGCAGGCGGCGGACGAAACCGGCGGACGACTTGGGCCAGATCGGACGGGTCATTCTAAAGCCCCAGACCGACCGGAACGGCCGCAGTCAGACCGACCAGAGCGATCAGGCAGAGCGTACGCCACGGCCGCGCGGCGCTGAGCCCCCAGACCTGAAGGGCCGCGAACGACACTAGGAAACAGACCACCGCCCAGACGAAACGGTTCGAATCGTGCCCCGGCGCCCAGACCCAGGCCAGAAGACCCAGGGTCATGCCGACGACAGGCGCCGCCAGGACCGCCGCGAGCGCGCGCGCCGCCGCACCCGACCATGACCTTGATCCCGACGCCGGGCGTTCCGAAGGCGCAGACCGGACAGTGGGAAATCTCGCCAGGGTCTTCAGGTCGGCGCCTCTCAGCACAAGGCCAAGTCCCGTTAGCGTCATCACCAGGATGGCGAACGGTACGCCGACATCGGGCTTGTAGGCCGCCCCCCACATCAGGATCGACCCCGCGATACCGATCCAGGCTGAGGCCACCAGGGCCGGAAGGCGGATGTCGCCTCGCCATTTGAGGTAAAGCAAGGTCACGGCGGCGACGCCGGTCAGCGACCCCAGCAGGGCGAGGAGTATCGGTTGCATCCGCGACTCCTACCAAGAACTACGCTCAGGACAAGAGTATTGCGACGCATTTGCATAAAAGGTCCGCAAGATCCTTTTACGTTACGCTGCCAGCCCGTATCGCCGGATCGACCCTCAAACGTTTGCACCGAGCGCGCACCGGAGGGTGGCGAGGGTCAAAGGTGAAGAGGGCGGCAAGGCAGACGGGGATTGAAGGGGGGCGCGCCGTTTCGCCGCCCTAGAGGACCGTTTCAAAGAGATGGCCGATACCAACGGTCAGGCCTGATCGTGAAAGCATATAGAAGGCGACGACGAAGATCAGCATGGCGAAAATGGTGTTCAGAACACCCTTATGACCCGACAGCGCTTTTGCCAGGCGTGCGCCCAGCAGGCCGCCCAAAACTCCGCCGCCGATGAAGACGGCGGCCAGGGGCCAGTCGATCCAGCCATCCAGGGCGTAATTGAACGCCGTCGTCACGCCGACCAGCGACGAACCGACGGCGTAGTAGATCGGCATGCGGGTGGAGAACATCAGGCTGGGCGTGATCAGGAAGCCGCCGCCGATCCCGAAGAAGCCGGACATGACCCCTGTCAGGACGCCGGTTCCCAGGAGTTTAGGCGCGTTGCTTCGGGTCAGAACCACGTCGGGATCGCCCTCGGCCGAGCGGCCTCTCAGCATCAGTACGCCGACCCCCAGCATCAGGACGGCGAACAGCGACAGCAGCTTCTGACCGTCCACGGCCTTGCCGAGTGTCGAACCCAGAAAGGCTCCGAGGACGCCCGCGACAGAGAACAGGCCCGCGATCTTCCATTTCACGGCCCCGTGCCGGGCGTGGTTCAACAGGTTGGCGAAGGCGTTTGCGGCGACGGCGAATGCGCTGGTGCCGATCGCCAGGTGAGGCTCCTTG
The DNA here is from genome assembly GCF_013912065.1 of Brevundimonas sp. GTDB lineage: Bacteria > Pseudomonadota > Alphaproteobacteria > Caulobacterales > Caulobacteraceae > Brevundimonas. The sequence goes on along the minus strand of NZ_JACESA010000004.1, from coordinate 178,641 downwards.
ATGCCCACCAGATAGACCATCAGCGGCACGGCCAGGATCGACCCGCCGCCGCCGACCAGGCCTAGCGAGAAGCCGACCAGCGACCCGGCGCCGGCTCCGAGACCATATTGGGCGAGTGTCAGCTCCATCAGGATTTTATCTTGGGCGCCGCGGGGATCGTCGGTAGGCCCGTCAAAACTGGTTGACCGGTACCTTCAGATAACTGACGCCGTTGTCCTCGGGCGCGGGCAGGCGGCCGCCGTTCATGTTCACCTGGACCGAGGGCAGGATGAGGCGGGGCATGGCCAGGGCGGCGTCGCGCTGGGTGCGCATGGCCACGAACTCGTCTTCGGATATCCCGTCTCGTACATGGACATTGCCTGCGCGCTGGGCGCCGATCGTGGTCTCCCAGGCGTATTCCGTCCGGCCGGGCGGCGCCTTGTAGTCGTGGCACAGGAAGACGCGCGCCGCATCCGGCAGAGACGTCAGGCGATGGATCGACCGGTACAGGGTGCGGGCGTCGCCGCCGGGAAAGTCGCAGCGGGCAGTGCCGTAATCCGGCATGAACATCGTGTCGCCGGGAAAGACCGCATCGCCGATCACATAGGCCAGACAGGCCGGCGTGTGGCCGGGCACATGCAGCGCCGTGGCCTCGAGCCCGCCGATCTGGAAGCGGTCGCCGTCGCTGAAAAGCAGGTCGAACTGGCTGCCGTCGCGGCGGAACGCGGTCCCCTCGTTGAAGATTTTGCCGAACACCTGCTGAACGGTGAGGATTTCGTGGCCGATCGCCAACTGGCCGCCGAGTTGTTCCTGGAGATAGGGGGCGGCGGACAGGTGGTCGGCGTGGGCATGTGTCTCCAGCAGCCATTGCACCACGAGACCTTCCGATTTCACGTAATCGATCAGGGCGTCAGCCGAGACGGTGGAGGTGCGGCCGGATGCGGGATCATAGTCCAGAACGCTGTCGATGACGGCGCAGACGGTGGACTCGGGATCGCGGACCACATGACTTACGGTGAACGTTGATTCATCAAAGAAGGACCGGATAACCGAGCGATCGGCGGGAGAGTTCAGGGCCTTGTTGATGATCGCCGCCGCATGGTTCTGGGCGAGATTCCGAGTAGAGGTCGGCATGGCGTAAATCCCTCTTGATTGGATCTATTACATATATTTTTTCATATATCGTGCAAGTGTGTATTTTGGGCGTGGCGTTCCGTCGCGACCCGGTTTAGCCATGCGTCATGGATGACAGCTCAATGACCGAAAATCCGACGACCCGCCCCCTGCGGATCAATGATCGCGCGCCGGACTTTTCGGCGCGCACCACACAGGGTCAGAAGCGCCTCAGCGATTACCGCGGCCGCTGGCTGGTTCTGTTTTCCCATCCGGCCGATTTCACGCCGGTCTGCACGAGCGAGTTTATCGGCCTGGCCCGGCGGCAGGCGGACTTCTCGGCGATCGGGTGCGATCTGATGGCCCTGTCGGTGGACAGTCTCTATTCGCACCTGGCCTGGTTGAAGGACATTCACGATCGGCTGGGCGTCAAGGTCGAGTTTCCGATCATCGAGGATCCGTCGATGGTGATCGGCCAGGCCTTCGGCATGCTGGACCCCGCTTCGCCGGACAGCGCCACGGTGAGGGCGACCTTCGTGATCGACCCCCAGGGCGTGATCCGGGCCCTCAGCTGGTATCCGATGACGGTCGGTCGATCGGTCGCCGAACTGCTGCGGCTGGTTCAGGCCCTGCAGGCGTCCGATCGCGAGGGCGCCTCCACGCCGGAAGGCTGGAGCGAAGGGCAGGCCCTGCTGGAGCCCGCCGCAGTCGACCTGGATTCGACGCTTGTGGACGGGGCGCTCGCGGACGGGGAGCTCTGGTACTATCGGGAGCGTCGGAAATGAGCCCCGTCGACCCGGCGGTCATGGAGCAGTTGAAGGAAAAGGCGCCCCAGGCGGCGGATCTGCTGCGTCAGCTCGCCAACGCCAACCGGTTGCTGATCCTCTGCCACATCTCGCAGGAAGAACGGTCGGTGGGGCAGTTGGAACAGGACCTCGGCATCCGCCAGCCCGGGCTGTCCCAGCAACTGGGCGAACTGCGTCAGTCCGGACTGGTGAAGACCCGTCGCGAGTCGCGCTCGATCTATTATTCCATCGCCGATGACCGCGCCGAGGCCGTCATGGCGATGCTGTATGAAATCTTCTGCAAGGACGCCCGGTCGCTGACGCAGCGGCTTGCCAAGAATTCGGACGAGGCGACAATACCAAAGCGTCAGGGCGACGCCGCCCAATTCGCCAGACTCATGTCTGGGGATTGAGCGTTCGTTCCAGGCGGCGCACCTCGTCGATCAATCGATCGACACCGGTCGCGAGGGCGTATTCTCGCCAGGTCGAGCGTTTCCGGCACGAGACGAGGCCGCTGGCCCGCAGGCGGTGCAGGTGCTGCGAAACGCTCGACTGAGCTTCGCCAGTCATCTCCACCAAGGGTCCGACGACACAGGATCCCTCGGCCAGTCTGGTGAGTATCATCCACCGCACCGGACTGGCCATGGCCTTCAGGAGATCGACGCTGGCTTGTGGATCAGCTGGGGTGGTCATCGCGCAGCACCACATAGATCGCGGGGATCACCAGAACGGTCAGAAGCGTGGAAGAGGCGAGGCCGAACAGCAGGCTGATGGCCAGGCCCTGGAAGATGGGATCGAACAGGATCACGGCCGCGCCGATCATCGCCGCCAGCGCGGTCAGGACGATGGGTTTGAACCGGATGGCCCCGGCCTCGAGCAAGGTTTCGCGCAGCGATTTGTCCTCGGTCGTGCTGTGCCGGATGAAATCCACCAGCAGGATGGAATTCCTGACGATGATCCCCGCCAGGGCGATGAAGCCGATCATCGACGTCGCCGTGAAGGGCGCCCCGAACAGCATATGGCCGATCACGATCCCGACCAGGGTCAGGGGGATGGGCGTCAGGATGACGAGGGGCAGGCGGAAGCTTTTGAACTGCGCCACCACAAGGACGTAGATCCCCAGGATCGCCACCATGAAGGCGGCGCCCATGTCGCGGAAGGTCACCCAGGTGATCTCCCATTCGCCGTCCCACAGGATCGACGGGCGGCTTTCATCCTCGGGTTGGCCGTTCAGTCGGATTTCGGGGCGGGGCAGGGCGCCCCAGTCGGCGTTCCGCACCGCCTTGTCGACCGCCAGCATGCCGTAGATGGGGGCTTCGTACTGGCCGGCCAGTTCGGCCATCACCATGTCCACGTCCCGGCCGTCGCGACGATAGATATGGGTCGATCCCGCCTCGTTCCGAGCCGTCACCAGTTCGCCGAGAGCGACCAGACGCCCGCCTGGGCCGGCGGCGGCGACCGGTGTCGAGGCCAGGGCCTCGTCCCAGGTGCGGGCGGATTGCGGCAGTCTGACGGTGATCGCCAAGGGGTCGCGTCCCTCGCCGCGGTGGGCGTATCCGATGGTCTGTCCGCCCACCACCGCGCCGATGGAATCCAGCACATCCCGTTCGCTGGCTCCGAATCGTTCGATCTGGGTCCGATCCGGCGTCAGGCGCAGGCGCGGACGGGCGACGCCGTAGCTGTCGTCGATGTCGACGATGAAGGGCACCGACCCGAACAGCTGCTTCAGCTTGTCGGCGACCGCGCGCCGGGTCGCGGCGTCGGGGCCGTAGACCTCGGCGAGAAGCGTGGCCATGACCGGCGGTCCCGGCGGGGCTTCGACCACCTTCAGGGCCGTGCCGGCGGGAAGGGGCAGGTCGGCGAGCCGTTCGCGCAGGTCGAGCGCGATGGCGTGGCTGGCGCGTTTGCGCGCGCCCTTCGCGGCCAGGGTGATCGAGAGATCGCCCTGCTCGGGCTGGCTGCGCATGAAATAATGCCGAACCAGGCCGTTGAAATTGAACGGCGACGACGTCCCGGCATAGCTGTCGATCGCTTCGACTTCCGGGGTCCGGCGCGCCACCGCCGAGGCTTCGCCCAGAACCCGCTGGGTCTCCTCCAGGCTGGCGCCCTCGGGAAGATCCGCCACCAGCATCAGTTCCGACTTGTTGTCGAAGGGCAGCAGCTTCACCGTGACGGCCTTGAAGTAGAACATCGACATGGCCAGCAGGGTCGCCATGCCGACTACGATCAGGAAGGTCCACGCCGACCGGCGCGTCGCGATGATCCCGCCGGCGACGCGGCGATAGGCGCGCCCCAGCCAGCCCTCGTCATGTCCGTGGCTCCCGGCGTCATGGTCGCCGACCAGCGCCTTGCGGGCGAACCGGACCATGAGCCATGGCGCGATGACCATGGCGACGAAGAAGCTGAAGATCATGGCCGCCGAGGCGTTGACCGGGATGGGCGCCATATACGGTCCCATCAGGCCCGAGACGAACAACATGGGCAGGAGGGCGGCGACCACAGTCAGGGTGGCGACAACGGTGGGGTTGCCCACCTCCGCGACCGCCTCGATGGCTGCCTGGATACGGGGTCGCTCATCCTTCATGGCCCAGTGGCGTGCGATGTTCTCGATCACGACGATGGCGTCGTCGACGAGAATGCCGATCGAAAAGATCAGCGCGAACAGACTGACGCGGTTGATGGTGTAGCCCATCAGGTTGGACGCGAAGAGGGTCAGCAGGATGGTGGTGGGGATCACGACCGCCGTGACGGCGGCTTCGCGCCAGCCGATGGCGAAGCCGATCAGGGCGACGATGGAGGCCGTGGCGAGGGCGAGGTGGAACAGTAGCTCATTGGCTTTCTCGTTGGCCGTCTCGCCATAGTCGCGCGTCACGGCGACGTTCAGTCCGTCGGGCAGCAGGTCGCCCTTCAGGCTTTCAACCCGTTGCAGCACGGCCTCGGCGACCACCACGGCGTTGGCGCCTTCACGCTTGGAAATGGCCAGGGTTGCGGCCGGGGCCTCGGTCCAGCGGCCATTCGCGTCGCGCGACCAGCGCGAGACGCGCGACTGGTCGTCGGCCGGCCCGCGGGTGACCTGAGCCACGTCGCGCACGGTGACGACCCCGCCGCTCGCGGTCGGGATTTCCAGAAGCTCGATGTCGTTGACGGACGACAGGGTTCGGCCGGCGATAACCGATCGAACTCCCCCGTCCTGCCGGACATAGCCGCCCGGAAACGCGCGGTTGGCTTGACGGACCGTGTCCATCAGGCCGCCGAGCGACACGCCGTTCAACGCCAGGCGGGCCGGGTCCGGCGCGATGCGGATTTCCTCGGGCTGACCGCCGACGATGAAGGTCTGGCCGACGTCCTGAACCTTGACAACCTCGGTCTGGAGCTGGTCGGCGATGGTGCGCAGGGTGGCCTGGTCCCAGCGGTCCTGGTGCGCGGCGTCGGCCGAGAGCGTGAGGGTCAGCATCGGCACGTCGTTGATGCCCTTGGCCTTGACGATCGGCTCCGGCACGCCCTGCGGAAGCCGGTCCATGCTGGCGCGCAGCTTCTCGTGGACGCGGACCACGGCGTTGTCGGGATGGGTGCCGACCTTGAAGCGCGCGACCACCATCACCTGATCGTCGTCGGCGAAGGTGTAGACGTGATCGACGTCCGGGATCGCCTTGACGATGGCCTCCAGCGGCTTGCCGACCAGTTCGACCGCGTCCGGCGCCGCCAGGCCCGGCGCAGGCGCGATGATGTCGATCATCGGCACGCTGATCTGAGGTTCCTCTTCGCGCGGGATGCTCATCACAGCCAGCAGACCCATGGCCAAGGCCGCCATCAGGATCAGCGGCGTGAGCGGCGAACGAATGAAGGCGGAGGTCAGCCGGCCCGACAGTCCCAGGTTCATCGGAAGCTTCCTATCGATGGGTCGCGGCGGGCGCGGCAGGCGGGGCGACGCGGTCGCCGACCCGCAGTCCGCTGAGTATCTCGATCGAGTCGGGGTCTGGGCCGGGCGCGGTCTGGACCGGCGTCTCCTGGCCGTTGGCGAGGCGGACGTAATCGACGCCGAACCGGGTCGCGACGAGGCGGCGCGGCAGCACTATGGCTTCGCGCTCTCCGACGGGTAGGCGAACGCCGATCCGCCGCCCGATCAGAGAGGCGTCGAGGCCCGAGGCGTCGATGTCGGCCACGATCTGGCCAGCCTCGATCGCGGGATAGACCTGAATGACCGGCGCCTCGACCACCGCCTGGTCCGGTCCGTCGGGGGTCATCTGAACCCGGGTTCCGACGCGAAGCGCGCCGGCCTGGCCCTCCGGCAACTGGACGCGGACGACGACCGGGCCCGAGGTGACGACCGCGACCGCCTGGCCCGGCATCACCACCGACCCCACCGGCACGTCCGCGCGCAGGACGCGTCCGGCGCTGGGGGAAAGTATGGCGCCCTGGGCGCCCATTTCGGCGCTGGCGGCGCGCTGGGCGCGCGCGGCGTCCAGATTGCCGCGCGCGGCGCGAGCGGCGGCCTCGACCTGGTCGAGCCTGGCCTGGGCGTAGACGCCCTTTTCGAACAGGCCGCGCGTGCGGTTCAGATCCGCCTGGGCGCGTTCGGCCTCGGCCTCGGCGGCGCGCGCCAGGGCCGCATAGCTGGCCGTTTCGAAACCCGTACGGGCGTCGCGCACGACGCCGAGAACCTGGCGGGCCCGCACCCTGTCGCCTTCGCGGACGTTCAACTGAATCAAGGTGCCGCCCGTGCGGGCGACGGCCTGGCCCATGTCGCGGGTGGTGATCTCGCCGGCGACGGGCTTCATGTCCGGGATCATCCGATGAACGACCGTGACCGAATTCGCCGCGGGGGCGGGCGAGGCCTCCTTCTCCGGCTCCGGTCCCTTGCCGCAGGCGGCGAGCGGGGAGGCGGCGAGCAGGGCCGCGGCGACGAGGCGGACGGTGGTGCGGTTCATGTCGACGTTCCCGGGGCGGGGTTCAGAGCGGCCGGCCGGTGGCCGGGTCGGTTTGAAGGGTCGGCAGGCCGGCCAGCTTCCAGGCGTTGATGCCGCCCGCGAGATGTCGATCCGCCGGAAGGCCGGACAGGCGGCAGGCGAGCACGGCCTTCATGGAGCGCATGCCCGAGCCGCACTGAAAGATGACCTTTCCAGGATCGACCACGGCTAGAAGGCTGGAGGGGTCGAAGCTGGACAGAGGCAGGTTGAGCGCGCCGGCGATGCGTTCGACGGCGAACTCGGCCGGTTCGCGCACATCGACGATCAGCACCGCGCCGGCCTCCTGGGCCGCGAGAGCGTCTGGCGCGGGAATGTTCAGGATATCTGCGGCTTCGGTCACTGGGCGCTCCTGCTGTTGCGGGTTATTATTTATACAGTTGCATATATTATATATAATAGGTATGGGTCAAGTCACATTGGTCGCGGCGCGGCGGCGCTCCGACCTAGAAAAACGGGAGGACCAACATGAACCACGCCGCCAAGCCCCGCATCGTCATCCTCGGCGCCGGCCTCGGCGGGTCCATTGCCGCGTTCGAAATCAAGGGCGCTGTGAAGGACCGCGCCCAGGTCATGGTGGTGAACAAGGGCTCCACCTTCCATTTCGTCCCGTCCAACCCCTGGGTCGCCGTCGGCTGGCGCGACCGGGAGGCGATCGAGGTCGATCTGGCGCCGGTCATGAAAAAGCGGGGCATCGGCTTCGTGGCCTGTGGCGCCGCTCGCGTGCGACCCGCCGACAACCAGATCGACCTCGGCAACGGAGACGCGCTCTCGTACGACTATCTGGTGATCGCGACCGGACCTGACTTGGCCTTTGATGAAATCGAAGGCCTCGGTCCGCATGGGGGATTCACCCAGTCGGTCTGTCACGTCGATCACGCCGAGTCGGCCAGCGACGCCTTTGACGCCTTGGCCGCCAATCCGGGACCGGTGATCATCGGCGCCGTTCAGGGGGCGTCCTGCTTCGGTCCAGCCTATGAGTTCGCGCTGATCCTCGACACGGAGCTGAAACGGCGCAAGGTCCGCGACAGGGTTCCCATGACCTTCGTTACCTCGGAGCCCTACATCGGTCATCTCGGGCTGGACGGCGTCGGCGACACCAAGGGCCTGCTGGAGAGCGAGCTGCGACAGCGCTCAATCAAATGGGTGACGAACGCCCGGGTGACCTCTGTCGAGTCCGGCCTCATGCACGTTGAGGAGATGGCCGAGGGCGGCGGCGTCAAGGCCACGCACGATCTGCCTTTCGCCTTCTCGATGATGTTGCCGGCGTTCCGCGGCGTGGAGGCCGTTCGCGGTGTCGACGGCCTGGTCAATCCACGCGGCTTCATCCTCGCCGACAAGCACCAGCGCAACCCGACCTTCACCAATGTCTATTCCCTGGGGGTCTGCGTCGCCATTCCGCCCCTCGGCCCGACCCCCGTCCCGGTGGGCGTGCCGAAGACCGGTTTCATGATCGAGAGCATGGTCACCGCGATCGCGCACAATCTCGCGGAAGAAATCGCCGGCAGGCCGCCGACGAACGAGGCGACCTGGAACGCCATATGTCTGGCCGATTTCGGCGACGGCGGTGTCGCCTTCTTCGCACAGCCCCAGATTCCGCCGCGTAACATCAACTGGGCGGCCAGCGGCAAATGGGTGCACCTCGCCAAGGTCGGCTTCGAGAAATACTTCATCTCCAAGATCAAGCGAGGCGAGAGCGTGCCCTTCTACGAGAGGATGGCGCTCGATCTGATTGGCGCCCACAAGCTCAAGGAATGAAGTCGCGGCGCGGAGGCCGGACCTCCGCAGTGGTGTCCGTCGACGGTACGGCGGTCTCTCAAGAGGAGGTTCCCATGAATATCGATCGCGCCGTCCTTGCTTTCGCGGGTCTCGTGGTCTTGATCGGCGTCGGGCTTAGCCTGACCGTTCATCCCTGGTGGATAGGGCTGACGGTCTTCGCGGGGCTGAACATGATGCAGGCGGCCTTCACCGGCTTCTGCCCGGCGGCCATGGCGTTCAAGGCGCTGGGCCTGAAGTCGGGCAGCGTGTTCCGGTGAAGGCTCTGGCGGTCCTTGCAGGCCTGATCGCGATCGGTGCGCCCGCGTCTGCGGCCGCTGATGATCTTGGCCAGGCGGTCGCCTCCGCGCGTGCCGGCAATCCCCGTCTCGCGGCGGTATCGGCCGACGGCGACGCCGCCCGGGCGCGCCTGTCCAAGGCACGGGCGGCCCGTGGCCCGACCGTATCGCTGAACGCCATGGCGGCCCAGGGGCGCAACGATCTCGACGGCTTCTTCGGGTTCGACGCGGCGGATGTCACGCCCTCGACGGCCGCGATCGAGGCCGTGCAGCCCCTGTTCGCGAGCGGCGCCCTCGACGCCGGCGTGGCCGGGGCGGTCGCGGACCGGCGTCGGGCGGAACAGATTCTGCGCGCGGCCGAGGCGGAACTGACGGTCGCCGTGGCCCAGGCCTACGCCAATGTCCGCCTGGCCGAGCAGGGGCTGGAGACGGCGCGCAGACAGGCGGGCCTGATGGCGGAGATCGCCCGGCAGGCGGCGGAGCGGTTCGAGGCCGGCGAGATCGCGCGTTCGGACTATGCCGAGGCGACGGCGCGGCGGGTCCAGGCGACCGCCGGCCTCGCCCTGGCCCAATCGAGCCTGGAGGGCGCCCGGGCCGAATATCGACGTCTGGTGGGGCGCGCCCCCTCCGCCCTCGCGCCTCTGCCCGACTTGCCGGAGCTTAACGGAGATCTCGACGCCTATCTGGCCGCCGCTGCCGCATCCAGCCCGGACATCGCCGCCGCCGAGGCTGCGGCCGACGCCGCAAGGGCGAGTGTTCGCCGCGCGCGCGCCGGCTTTGGTCCACAGGTCGCGCTGACGGCCAGGGCCGCGAGGGTCCGGGACGAGTTCTTTCCCGGCTACAGCAGCGACGAATGGCGGGTCGGCCTGCAGGGGCGATGGGTCCTGTTCGACAGCGGTTCGACCGCCGCCAGCGTCTCCGAACAGGTCGCGACCGCGCGCGGCGCTGAAGCCATGGCGCGGGCGACACGCGATGCGGTAGAGGCGCGGGCGCTGTCCGCCTATCATACGGACCGGTCGGCGAGGCTGCGTCAGGTCGCGGCGATTGCGGCGCTCGAAGCCAGCGCCATCGCGGCCCGAAGCGTATCCGACGAGGTCGACGCGGATCAGCGGCCCCTGGTCGATCGTCTCGACGCGGAGACGAGACTGGCCGATGCGGAGCGCGCCCGCGCCGAGGCGGATCGCGACGCTCTCGTGGCGCTGTGCAGTCGCCAGGCGGTTCTCGGCGACGCCACCTGCGCCGGACTGGCTCCCGAGGACTAACGGAAACATGCTTGCGGCGAGGCGTGACGATGCCCAGGACGGTCAATCTCAACACCCACCCGATGCGCGAGCAGATCGTCGACGAGATGCATCTGCGCCGCATGCCGCCGCTTCCCAGTCCTTGCCGCATGCTGCAGGTGGTCCTTCTCGTCAGGCCGGAGGACCGGGAGCGGGAGCAGGAACGCGTGGGGACGCTGGCGGGGCGGGAAGGTCATGTATTTCCCCGACATGGCAGGGGTCGCCGCAAATCTTGCGAGTGGCTTTGGGAAAGACACAGCGAGGCGTCGACCTACACGCTTATCTGCCACGGGAAGGGGGCGGTCTTCTCTCCGGAGGGGTTCGAAGAGGAACTTCTCGCATGGCTGGAACAGGCCCCCGGCCAGGTCGTGCGGGCCGTGCAGGTGGTTGTCGACGAGGACGAAAAGGTGCTCGTCCCGGCGGTTTCCCGCCTTGAGGCGGAAGACACCATCAGCGTTCGCAATGGGGCGCTCGGCCTCTGGTCCGACTTCAGGATTCACGAAGACGGCTGGGGGCGACTGGTGATCGCCAGCGGCGGAACTCATCCCGCAGATCTTGGACGATGGGTTCAGAGGGTCCAGGAACTGGGCAATTATCGAAACCTGGCGTTGCTGACGCTTCCCTTGGTTCGGAGCGCCGGTGAGAGGCTGGACGCCCTCGAGGCGCGTCTGGTCGATGTATCGAGGCGGCTGGCCCGGATCGACGGCGATGGGACGACCCTGGAGGAGCTAAGCAGGATTTCAGCCGCCACCGTAGCTCTAGACGAGGAAACGGGCTTCCGGCGCGGCGCGATGCAGGCCTATGCGAGGATCGTCGCCGACCGGCTTGGCGAGCTGTCGTCGGAACCCGTGGAGGGATATCAGGGGTTGGAGGATTTCATCGCGCGCCGCTTCACGCCCGCGGTGCGAACCTGCGAGGCTTTCTCTGGACGGCTGGAACGGCTGGCCGTGAGCGTCGAAAGGTCGACAGCCCTGCTGCGAACCCGCATCGACATGAGGCTGCAGTCCCAGAACCATGTCTTGCTGACGTCTATGCGGGAAACCGGCGCCCGTCAGCTCAGGCTGCAACACATGGTCGAAGGCCTGTCGGTGGTGGCGGTGAGCTACTACGTCTTCGGCCTGGTGAATATTATCATCAAGCCTGGGGTGAAATACGTCGGCGCGCAGCAGGAAATGGTCGCCGCTGTCCTGCTGGTCCCGATCGTGCTCGTCGTGTGGGGCTATCTGCGCTGGAGGGTGCGCCGCGTGTCGTCCTCTAGCGCTTGAGGAAGCGTGCGAAAAAGCCGCCGCCGGTTTTTGCGTGACCCTGACAGCGCCCTTCCGGCGGAATCCCTTTCAGTACCTGCTCGACATGCTGACCGCACCCGGCCCAGCCCATTTTCCCGCACGTCCTGCAGCGTACAGCTCTGCACATGATGTCTCTCTCGGTCGTCAGTTCGGTGATAACTCGAGCCGGACCGCTCGGCGGTCCGGCTCGGCTTCGTATCAAGCGGCTTTCGGTGCGTCGGGAAGTTCGCGCGTGGAAAAGTACCAGTCGGTATATTCGTAGCCTTCTGAGGCGCGGGCCTCAGCTGCGGCGGCGGTCTTCGGCGGGGGGACGATGGCCCGTTCACCCGGACGCCAGTTCTCCGGGGTCGCCACGCCGTTGGCGTCGGACGCCTGAAGCGCGGTCAGCAGCCGGACGAACTCGTCGATGCTGCGCCCGTTGCTCATTGGGTAGTAGACCATGGCGCGCAGCATGCCTTCTGGATCGATCAGGAATGTCGCGCGTACCGCCGAGGTGTCGGCGGCGCCGGGATGGATCATCCCATAGGCCTCGGCCACCTCCATCTTGAGGTCCTCGATGATCGGGAAGGGGATCTCAACGCCGAACTTCTCCTTGATGTTCCGCGTCCAGGCCAGGTGCGAGAAGATGCTGTCGATCGACAGGCCCAGCAGTTCGCAGTTCATAGCGGCGAACGCATCGGCGTGTTTCGCGAAGCCAATGAACTCCGTCGTGCAGACAGGGGTGAAGTCGGAGGGGTGGGAGAACAGGATCAGCCACTTGCCGCGATAGTCGGCCAAGCTGCGGTCGCCGTGCGTGGTCCGAGCGAGGAAGTCGGGGGCGGGTTCGTTGAGGCGGGGAAGTCCGGTCATGTGAATGTTTCCTTCAGACGCCTCACTCAACAATTACATACATATTTACGCAAACTAATAATTCTTATGAGCTGGAAAGGGTCGGCCTATAGGCAGAAGGCGGATCAATGGCGCTGTTGGGATGAGTGTCGGTCTTGCCCGGCATGGCCCAGGCGACGTTGGACCAGGCCGCTGACGTTGCGACGTCGTGGAATTCGGCTGTTCATCGGCCTCTGCAGGACCTGTCCAGCCGGCTTCCGGTCGCCCCGAGGGACTCGTGTAAATTGTCGGTGAATTCAAAAAAGACGATGGTGGGTGATCACAGGTTCGAACTGTGGACCCGCTGATTAAGAGAACCTGATGTGTGGTCCTCCGCACCCCGCAGAATCAGCGAAGGGGTGCGATGCAGTGTATTGATATAATTGATTATTTTCGCGCGCGATCGTGGGCTATCGTAGATTTACGGGTTGAAACGCTGCTGACCGGCGGCGTGAATCTCACCGTTTTTCTCACCGTTTTTCTGCACCGTTTTTCGCCCGAAAAAGTCAGCAAATGTCGAACCTGCGTCTAAGCCTCACCGACAAGAACCTGATCGGACTGCCGCTCGCTCACGACCGGCCCTACATCGCCCGCGACACCGACCTGGGCGGTTTCTTCGTGGTCATCGGCAAGACGTCCAAGACCTTCACCATCCAGGCCGACCTGCATCGCGACGACGGCACGCGCACCAGCATCCGGATGGCCGTCGGGGAGGTCGGCGAGATCAACTCCCGCGACGCCCGCATCAAGGCCAAGGCGCTCATTGGCCAGATCGGCAAGGGAGAAGATCCGCGTCCGCCACGGGTGAAGAGGGTGAAGCCGGGATCTGTCGACGCCAGCGGCGTCGTCATCACCTCGCCCGACGGCGTGCCGACCCTGGGTGAGGCATGGCAGCGCTTCAAGATCTCCCACCTTGAGCGCAAGAAGCGGGCGAGCGGCACCTTGCGCAGCTACACCGACCACATGGAGCGGCTGTTCGCCGACTGGCTCGATCGCCCCCTGTCAGAGTTCGGCGACAAGCCGATCCTGATCGCCGACCGGCACGACATGATCACCAAGGCGAACGGACCCGCCATCGCCAACGGAGCGATGCGCAGCTTCCGGGCCGTCTATCGGCATGCCCGAAAGACCTGTCGAAAGCTGCCGGCCGAAAACCCTGTCAGCGCGGTGGACTGGAACCCGGAACATCGCAAGGACACAGCCATGGGCGTCGCCGATCTTCCGGCCTGGTTCGAACAACTGGCGCTGATCCAGAATCCGATCCGTCGGGAGTTCCACCTGTTCCTCCTCCTGTCCGGTTCGCGCCCGGAGGTGATGAAGAAGGTCCGGATCGAGGATCTGGATTTGAAGGAGCGGGTCCTGCACCTGAAGAAGCCGAAGGGCGGGGAGGCCAAGGCGTTCGACATTCCGCTCTCGCGCGCGATGATGGAGTGCATCTTCCGCCTGCGCCGGATCGGGCCGATCATCTATCCGAAGAGCGGCCGGACATTCCTGTTCCCGAGCGACGCGCCCTGCGGCCATCTGGTGGAGCACAAGGAGAACCGGGCGGTCCTCAGCCACTGGGGCAACGACCTTCGCCAGACCTATCGGACCATCGGTCAGGCCGCGGAGGTGTCCGAGGTGGATATGCACCTGCTCATGAACCACTCTCTTCCGGGCGTGAACGCCGGCTACATCACCCGCTCCAAGCTGATGCGCGACCACCTGCGCAAGCAGCAGGAAAAGCTGTCGCAGTTCATCCTGGGATCTTCGGTCGGTCGCGGGCGAAAGCCGAGCGCCGAGCTCAGCCGCTGGCTCAACAGCACCAGCCGGATGCTGGTCGACGACCTCATGGGAGATCACCCCGATACGGCCCGCCTGAAGTCTGGATCTCGCGCGGCGCTCCGAAAGCTCGAGGTGCAGGCCGCGCGGGTGGCGGTGCACGCCCTGCCGTCTGTGCTGATCGACGCGCCCAGCCGCAGGCCCGCTGCAAGTCGGGCAGGGTCTGAGCGCGTCGGTCCTTAGCGACGCTCAGCCTACCGGGCGGCCTCCGCCACCGCATGGCTGTCTTCAAGCATCTGGAAGCGGCTCACCAACTGGTCGGTGAATCCGAAGATCAGCACGAACGGAGAGACGATCACCTTGCCGGTCCGTCTAACCCTTGTGCGGAGCGACCCGACGACGACCGCGCGGCCCTCATTGGCCAGGATGTCCTCGACATCGAACGCCAGGGGTTCGGTCAGGTCGCGCAGATCGCGGATGAAGGCGATCATCGCCTCACGACCGGCTCCCCGACCGACCCAGGGGAAGGCCCCGGACTGCCCCGGTATCTCCAGCGAAAGGTCCGGCGCGAACACGGTCGCAAGCGCCTCCGGCGGATGTCCGCCGCCCAGCCCCTCAAGAAAGGTCTGAACCGTGGACAGGTTGTGTTGAACGCTCATGACGTCTCTCAGATCTGGGCCGCGCCGCCATCGGCGAACAGCTCGCTGCCGTTGACGAAGCTGCTTTCGTCGGAGGCGAGGAACAGGGCGGCGGCGGCGATCTCCTCAGGCCGGCCGGTGCGTCCCAGCGGCGTACCCGCCTCGAACGACTTCATGAGGGCGCTGTGCGCCGCGTCAGTTTCGCTCAGTCCGCGCAGACCAGGCGTATCCGTGCTGCCCGGGACGAGCACATTCACCCGGATCCGACGATCGGCGAGATCGAGCACCCAGTTGCGAGCGAAACTGCGAATGGCGGCCTTGCTGGCGGCATAGACGCTGAACGCCGGCGAACCCGTAACGGCAGAGGTCGATCCCGTCAGGATCACCGAGGCTCCGTCGCGAAGCAGGGGCAGAGCCTTCTGGACCGTGAACAGCGTGCCCTTCACGTTCGTGGAGAAGGTGCGGTCGAAGGCGTCTTCCGTGACATCCTGCAGGGATTGAAACTCGCCGCCGCCGGCATTGGCGAAGAGGACGTCGATCCGTCCCGCTTCCTCGGCGACGATCTTGTAGAGCCGGTCGAGATCCGAAGGGTTCGAGACGTCGCCCTGGATCCCGCGGGCGGTTCCGCCGACCTCGGCCACCGCATCGTCCAGGTCGCTCTGCCGGCGGCCGGTCATGAATACGCGGGCGCCTTCACGCGCGAACAGTTTGGCGGACGCCCGACCGATGCCGCTGTTCGCGCCCGTCACGACCGCGACCTTGCCTTCTAGCCTGCCCATGCTCTTGCTCCTTTGCTGTGGGAGCACGCCATATGGCCACCAATTACCTTCAAGGTAGAACTGACCTAAAGGTAAGTGTAAGATTGTACGATGAACCCGGTTCCAGAATGCGGTCTCGACGTCTCCCTCTCGGTCATGGGCGGAAAGTGGAAGCCTCTGATCCTCTATCACCTCCGCTCGGGGCCCCGGCGTTTCGGCGACCTGAAGCGGCTGGTCGCCGGCATCAGCGAGAAGGTGCTGATCCAGCAGCTACGGGACCTGGTGGCGACCGGGGTGTTGGTCCGGCGGGATTACCAACAGGTGCCCCCCAAGGTGGACTATCTCCTGACGCCCTTCGGCATGTCCCTGGTGGAAGCCCTGCTCCCGCTCTGCGACTGGGGCTCGCTCCATCGCGCGCGGATCGAGGCGCTCGAGGCCCCTCTGGAAGGTCACGCGTCGAAGAAGCTGCAAGGCATGTCCGGCCCCAGATAAGCCAGGGGGTGGCCCGGCCCGAGAACATACTCCGGCCAGTCGGCGGCGAGGGCGTTCGCGCTCTCGGTCGCGATGGGATGACCCCGTCTCACATTGTTCCTCGCCGCCAGGAGCCAGCGGTCCACGATCCCGATCACAACCTCCGCACCGAGCACCGCCGGTAACGTCAGGCGTAGGGTATCGCCTGTTCCGAGGACGATGTGGACGAGGCGGTCATGGTCCGCCCGGGTGCTCTCCAGCAGGCTCCGGTACTCGAAGACCCGACGGTCTCCTCCCATGAAGACCACGTCGTACAACCGCCCGGTCGCGCCATCGATGGATGCGGCGTCCTCCGCCCAGGGACGACGCAACGCGCTGATCAGAACATTCACCGGCTCCGACTTGTCCACGAGACCGATGCGCGCCCAACGGCCCGGTTCGATTTCGCCCCAGGGAAGCGGATCGTAGCCGATGAACCGGCGCGTGACCGGGTCGCGTTCCGGCGGCAGCACCGGCAGGCTGTCGTTGTAACTCGTGCAGAACCTCCAGAAGCCCTGATCGAGATCCCGGAGGAACTGCAAAAGGCGCGGGTGGTCGTCCGCATGGCCTGTCCGGAAGTGAGCGATCCTGTGGCGGATCTGCTCGACCTCCTTCAGCTTGGCGTCCCAGAGGATCTTCGGCGGCAGATACGGGGCGAAGCAGTCCCAGTGTTCATCGATCAGACCGGTCATCTGTCCCAGAGACGCGTAGCTCAGGGCGTTCATCTCCGGCGTCGGCATGTGCTTCAGGAACTTGTCCGCCTCGTAGGAGCGCGTGCTCGACTTCAAGGACGCCCGCCAACCGTCGCCGAGCTTGGCCCGCAACTCGACATAGACGATCGACCGGAGCCAGGTCTCGAACTGCCAGAGGCGCGCGTAGATGCGCAGCGCGCGCTCGGGGACCTCGCGGGCTTCTTCCAGAAGAGTCGGTGAGGGGTCTGGCATCGGTCGCCTCGGTTCAGGGCTGGAGTGCGCGAGAGAGCCGCAGGGCAGGGTTCGCAGGAGGCGTCGCCGGTCGTTCAAGCTCGCTTTCGGCCCACGCGAAGGGCTCGGCCAGGGTCATGGGATGACCGCGCTCGAGGTCACCGATATTTCGCCGAAGGTTCCGTCCGTCCGGTCGAAACGGGTCGTGGCCCGGAAATAGGCGCGCTGCACGCGCTCCATCCGGGTTTCGCCACCCTCTGTCTCGATGTTAATGAAATGGGCCTCGAGCGCCTCGGCATGAGCCTCGGCGAAGGCGGA
This sequence comes from Brevundimonas sp., assembly GCF_013912065.1. Taxonomy (GTDB): domain Bacteria; phylum Pseudomonadota; class Alphaproteobacteria; order Caulobacterales; family Caulobacteraceae; genus Brevundimonas. The sequence goes on along the minus strand of NZ_JACESA010000004.1, from coordinate 161,405 downwards.
CGGCATTTCCAGAATCCAGACGTAGGACTGGAGGCGAAGGAAGAACGCGATCTCCAGCGATCCATCCGAGCCCTCCCTTGCGGTGATCAGTTCCAGATCTTCCGCCCCCTCCATGTCCTCGATCTCGAACCCCGAGAGGCCAGGGAAGAGATCGGCCGGAACCTGCGCAGCGCCGAGGAAGGCGTAGACGTGATCAAGCGGGAGACCCTCCAGCCAGTCGATCACGGCCTCGGTGGCGAGGGATTCAAGTTCGCCACCGTGCTCGTCCATGAACGCCATGCGCTCGTCGGCCGTGAGTTGGCGGCGACCGTCATCCGGAAAGGCGTCCGGAGCCGAAACCGTGAGAAGGCGCGCCTCGTCCTGGCTGAAGTGGACCGTGATTTCGCCCCAGGGATTGCGCTCGACATCGCCCTTGATCCGGACGACCTGCCAACTCTGCGCGCCAAGGAGGGTGATTGTCGGCTGAAGCGACAGGCGGGGCGTCGGTCCCTTTACCCGAAGTCCCAGGGCGTCCCAGATCAGGGTCATGTAGGACGGCCCACCCTCCAGCGACGACGAAACGATGCCGACCAGATTGCCGTCGACGTCCACAACGGCGCCGCCGCTCATTCCGCCGATCGTTTCCATGTCGACCTCGAAACAGGCGGCCGACATGCGGTCGCCGCGGCCGGTCGGGAAGGCCTGGGTGACGAGGCCCGATGAGATCATTGGACTGACACGGGCCGCGCTTCCGCTGATGTCCTGATGGCGAAAGCCGATGGCCCAGAGCCGATCTCCGATCAGCGGCAGACCAACCTTCAAGGGCGCGAGCCCCAGCGGGCGTTCCTCCAGGGGGGCGGAGTTCAGGGTGCAACTCACCAGTGACAGGTCAGACGTCACCGTGCGATGCGGATCGAACGCGCTCGGCCTGGACCCGGCGCTGATATCCAGCGGCAACCAGGCGCGAGCGCCTTCGGGCAGGAAGGTCATGAACACCGGGCTGGCTCCGGCGGCTCGAAACTCATCGAGAACATGGGTCGCGGTTATGACGAGGCCGGGCCCGACCATCACGCCGCTTCCCAGCACGACCGGCCCCTCCGCGGTGAACCGGACCACGGCGACGAAAGCGTCCCCCGCCTGGTGAAGGGAGGCGGGGGAGCCGATCCCGTCGTCGTCCGTAAAGATCGGCGTCGACCAGGACAGCTTGAGGTCGGCGAGACGCGGGCTCGCCTCGGTGATGCGGACAGTGTGAGACATCAGGCGGCGACGTCCGCCGATTGTGATCGCCGGCCGCCCAGCCCTGTCTGAAGATTTCCGGGGATGATCGACGTCATGGTCAGCCCCCGACGCGAGCGCGCCAGCCCTGGAACTCTCTCACGCGTTCGGGGGTCACAGGCGTCTTTCGATTCCGAAGCGACCGGAACGTCCGGTCCATGGCGTTGACGACCTCGGCCTCCGCCGCGGTCAGGGCGTTGTCACGAACGAGAAGGGGGGTGATCTCCTCGTAGGTGTAGCGCGGAATGGAGTTGTACTTGCGGCGGATGCGGCCGTCGGCGATGCCGCCAATCCTGTCCTCCACAATGTCTTTCACCTCGAACCAGATCTCGCTCACGGCCTCCCAGTTGCGGACTTCGTCGATCTCTTCGGGCTCGGCTGCGACCGGTTCCGGCGGGCGCTCCTCGCTCAGCTTCTGGAGGTCGGCGATCCGACGATTGGCGATCTCGAGTTCCTCCTGGATCGTGTCGAGTTCACCCAGCTTCTCGCGCAGGCCGCCGATCTCCCGATTGAGCGATTGCAGCCGCTCCGAAGCCTCGGTGATGTGGCCGAGGTAGGTTGGCAGGTCCTTCGCCGTTTTCAGGGCCTCGAACGCCGCGCTCATCTGGCTGATGCTCAGCTTCCAGATCACCGGATAGAGGAGGATGATCGCCAGCAGGACCATGACCACGTTCGAAAGCGGCCCGGCCCAATGCTCCGAGAAGGTTTGGAAGGTCATGGCGGACTCCGGACGCCGGGCGGGCAGAGGAAGGGTTGCAACTCTCGCGATTATCGAGATTCGCGCGTGTATTGCCACGCTTGTCGCGGACGTCGGCCTGCGAGCCCCTGGCGGTCAGGTGCGGCGACCTTTCGGCGCTGGGGGCGTCCGCTCGCGCGCCGAAGCCGGACGCGGGACGATCTTGCCGCTGAACCAAGGCGCCGCCGAGGAACGCGCGCGACGCCCTATTGGATCGAGGTGAAGGGGCCGCCCTGCGGGGTCATGACGAGGGTTTGGATCATGGCGTCAATCTCCGCGTGGAGCTCGCTGACATCCAGACCCTCGAACCGCGTTTGCGCGGCCTCGCGCCAGGCGATCCCCAGCAGGTCACGGGCCGCCTCAGGATCGAGATCGTCCAGATAGATCAGGCCGCGTTCCGCCAGGAGCCTTCGCGCGACCTCTCCGGCCCGCTCGGCCAGATCCTCGTAGAGGGCCGTCTCCTCTGCGGTGATCTCGTCGGCCACGGCGATCCTTTCGGGACGGCGAATGGGGGACGGGTCTGGAACTTCTGCGTGGAAGCCCGGGGTTTCAGGACCGGTCGCCGCCGACGTCTGGGACGTCCCCCGGCTCAAGGTCGGTCCCTATCGATCCGGAACCCGTCCCCGCCAGATTACAGGGTGGAACGGAGGTGGCAACGCCGCCCTCGACTTCAAACGCCCCTCTCACGCCCAGACGGCGCGGAGGCGGTTGGTCAACGCCTCGCGCCGAGCGGCGTCCAGACGATCGAGGTTCAACTGCTTCCAGCGCACCGCCGGCAGGTCGGCCACGCCGGCCAGTCCGATCGCCTCCCAGTCGGGCTCGCCGCGCTTGAACCCGATCAGGAAGGCGCGGTGCGCCTCCGGCATGGCGTCGACGATGTCCAGGACCAGGCTGTCGCGGGCCGCGAGGAGGTCTTCCAGCGCCACGGGCGCATCCGTCATCCCGTCGAACGCCTCGGTGAATTCGCGCTCGATGTCCTTGGGATTGGGTCGCAGAAGCTCGGCCAGGGGGCGCCCGTGGCTGATGAGATAGACGAGAAAGGCCTGACGCAGGGCGTCGTCGATCCCTTCGGTCGCCAACAGGTCGCGGATGTCGAACAGGTCGCGCGGGTGTTGCCGGTCCAGAGCCGCCATGATCTTGCCCGCGTAGAGATCGGCTTGCGAGACCATCTGGACCTCGGCGTACCCATACCGGTCTTCCACCAGGGGAGAGACGGGGCGCAGGACGGGAGCGAAGACCGCGCCGCGGAGCACGGGCGTGACCTCGATCTTGATCTGGGCGTCGTCGGCGGCGACGACCAGTTTCTGAACCGTCCCCTCCTTGCTGACGGTTTCCGCGACGTGGCTGTCCGGAATCCGGTCACGGATCACCGCCGCCAGTCGTTTCAGCGCGGCGTCGATCGCCGCCAGTGAGGTCGCGCGGTCTTCGACCGGCAGATAGGTCAGGTCGATATCGACCGAGAGCCGGGGCATGTTCCGGACAAACAGATTGATGGCGGTCCCACCCTTCAGCGCGAACGCCTGTTCGGTTTCGAGCAGGGGGATGACCCGCACCAGCAGGCGAACCTGCCGGTCGTAGATCTCACCGTACGGCATCGAGCGTCTCCGGCACGGTGATATGATAGGTCGGGTCCAGGCGTCCGCCGCGCACCAGCATCCGGTTGCCGCTGCCCAACCCTATGGGCGCGCGGTCCAGCCGCTTCAGCCAGGCGTGCCCGTGGCGGTCGGCGAAGAAGAAGAACAGGCGTTTCACCTTCACGCTCTTGCAGTCCTCAAGCAGCAACTGCAGCCGTCGCGGGCTGAGATTGGTCAGCCCCTCGAAGACCTTGTCGACGGCTTCGAACCCCTCGTGGTCGGGCAACTCGTCCAGCAGTTCAAGGACGGCGCGCTCCGGGGTCGAGAGGCGCAACGGGTGTTCCCAGTGCCCGAGTCTCTGGTCGGTGACGCCCGCCGACCCCCAGGCCCAGGGGCTGTCCGGCGCGGTCGGTTCAACGCCGCGCAGCGAGAAGTATTTCCAGTGCTCGAACAGCCTGGCAGGGGTTTGCTGGCGGAACTCGACATCGAGCGGGAGATCGTTGAGCCAGGTCGGCAGCTTGATCGGGCCGGACAGGTGGACCGTCCGGGTCTCGCGCCGGAGGTAGTGGCCGAGGCCCTGCATCTCCAGGGCGGTTCGGCCGCACAGCACGACCTGATAATCGAGCAGGGTCTGCAACGACAGGACCACCACCTCCCAGGTGAGGGGGCCGCGCGGGCGACGGTAGGTCCGGCGCGCCGGCTGTTCGAGGCGGCCCTGGGCGACGTATTTGGCGCGCAGGGAGTTGTAGTAGCCGTGCTCATTCATCCACGCGGAATCGACCACCAGACCCTCCGGCAGCATCCGTTCCAGCTTGTTTAGCTTTCCTAGCATCTGAGCACTTATGGTGCACAAACTGGGGGTTTGTCAAATAATCAGTTTGATAATGTCCGGATAAGAGAACCCTGCGTGATCAAAATGCCGAATTGCTGAACTGCGAGGTGATGCCTGACGGAGGGGCTGGGCCGCCGCGCCTTGGTGCTATGCGGAGGGCCGGAGCAGAATCTCGGGAAAGAGCCGGTGCACGATCCGGCCCTCCACCGAGCCCTGGGTGATCTGGGGCGAGGTCAGGGAGGCGCGCAGCTTGCGCGCCACGCTCTGCTTCTCGAGGGCGACGCCCTGGTTGGTCGCTCCCGCCACCCGGCGGATGAGGCCGGCGAACTTGTGACGTTCGGCGCTGTTGCTGAAGAAGGTGTTGAGCATCTCGACCAGATTGCTCTGCTTGCTCGCAACGGGTCTGCCCAGCTCGAGGGAGAGGATCATGCTGATCAGCACCGGGATCTGCAGGTCATCCAGGTCGCGCGGCGCCATGTCCGGCAAGGCCAGGTGCTCGATCAGCTCAGCCAGCAGATCCTGTCGCGCCTGCCAGGGCAGGCGCCCGTCCTCCACGGCTTCACACCAGCGCCGCAGGAAGTCGACGCGCCACGGCGAGACCCCATAGGGCAGGCCGGATGCGGGCCATGTCAGGTCCGCCAGCGGAAGGATTGTCGAGCGCCACTCACGGCCTTCCTCCCAATGACATCGCACCAGGAACCGGCCCTCTTCGCGCGCCCGCGCCAGGACCTCCTCGTCGAGTGAGAAGAGGTTCTTGTTGTGGGAATAGAAGATGTCGAGGAAGGCCGTCAGCATCAAACGACGCGGCACGGCCTGGAATTTCCACGTCAGCCAGATCAGATGATAGCCCTCGCGGCCGTAGAAATGCTCGCGACTGTCGATGATCGGCAGCTGGGTGCTCGACAGCTGGATTTCGAACGCCAGTTTGCGGGAGCCGTTGACCGCCCTGACGTCCGGCCGGCGGCTCCCGGTCTCTCCCTTCAGATATTCGTCGATATGGATGGACCCGGTCTCGGTGGCCGGATCGAGCGCCAGGACCGCCCCGACCTGATGCTTGAGCCAGCTGTGCAGCGGGCTCTCCTGGGCGCCCTGGAACTGGGCGGCGCTGCGCTGGTCAACCGTCGCCGGATCGCCGGTCCACCAGGGGCAGGTCGTCGGCGCCCCCTTGTGATGACGCCAGTAGGGAAGAAGGGTACGCGCCTCTTTCGGCGCATAGACGGCGTGGCCGCACATCTCGCAGACATAGGCGGCGCCGCCTTCGCGGCGGGCCGCAGCGGCATTGCGTCGAATTCGCTGATAGCGATCCGGATCGATCGCCAGCAGATCGTCGCTGGACAGGGTCGCGCCGGTGGACAGGTCGGTGGCCCGTTCCAGCGTCCGTTGTGGCTTCCTGACCGTGGCGACCATGACGACTCCCGTGTTGCCAGTATGTTCACGGCGTCGCTCTGTGCAAGAGGGCGGATGATGGATCGCGGGAATCGATCCGATGCGATAGGCGGGACCGCCGGATCGCGACCGACCTCGCGCCCGGCCGCGGTCCGCGCCGACCCGCCGTCGGCCGGGCCGCACCCTTCACGGCGAGAACCCCACGATGAAATCCCTGATCGCGCTCACCCTCTCGGCCGCCCTCCTGTCGGGCTGCGTCGGCATGACATCGACCCGCGATGCCGGCAGCCTCAGGATCGCCAGCTGGAACATGGAGCATCTGGCGGAGCGGGACGGGGAGGGCTGCAGCCCGCGCACCGAGGCCGACTACGCCCGCCTGCGCGATCATGCCGCCGCACTGGGCGCCGATGTGATCGCCTTCCAGGAAGTGGAGAGCAAGGCTGCCGCCGAACGGGTCTTAGATCCCGCCATCTATGATGTGGTGATGTCCGGCCGGCCGCCCAGCACGCGGAGCGGCGAATGCCGGGGACGGCCGGGCCTGTTCATCCAGAACCAGGCTGTCGGTTTCGCCATCCGCAAGGGCGTGCCCTGGACCCGCAACCCCGACCTGAGCGCCCTGGCCCTTGGCAATCCCGACCTGCGCTGGGGCGTGGACGTGACCGTGTCGCGCGGTCGGCCGGTGCGCTTGCTGGCGGTGCATCTGAAGTCCGGCTGCAACTCCGGCCGCGAGCCGACCGACCCGGACTGCCCGGTGCTGTTCGACCAGCTTCCGGTGCTGGAGGGGTGGAGCGAAGCGCGGGCCCGGAACGGCGAGGCGTTCGTCGTCCTGGGCGACTGGAACCGCCGGCTCGCCAGCCAGGGCGATGCCTTCCTGGCCGATCTGAACGACGGCGATCCCGAGGGCTCGGTGCTGACCCTGACCTCGGGCGACCGGCCGGCGGGCTGCAAGGCCCGCTACCGCGAATACATCGACTTCATCGCAACGGGGGCCTCCGCCACCGCACGCCTCGAGCCGGGGTCGTTCGAGGAGTACCGCTACGGCGGCATCCCCGAAGCCGAGCATCCGTCGGACCACTGCCCGATCTCGGTGCGTATCGAGGGCTAGGTCCGAGGCCTCAGTCCAGCTCGGGAAACTCGTCCTCGATCTGGCGGTTCAGCACCACCCGATCATCACGGAAATAGCCCAACTCGTCGCGAACCCGCTGGCCGTGGGCGATCATCTCGGGCGACCAGGCCTGGGTGTCGGCGAAGGCGAGATCCTCCGATCCGCCCCGCGCATTCGCCTGTCCGAGCCCGATCGCGATGATCTTGCGCAAGCCCGGATTGGCGGCCTTGGCCGCCATGATCCGCAGCTGCAGGGACTGGGCCCGGCGATACCGGTAGTCGCGTTCGGTCTCGTCCCGATCATACGGCTGGATCAAGGTCAGATAGGTCAGGTCCGGCGATGAGGACGGGATCAGGGTGGCCCCGCCCTGTCCCTCGATCCGCTCCACGATAATCATGGACAGCAGCCGTCGATTGAACCGGTCCTCGGCCGCCATGAGACGCAGGATCGGCTCGAGATCGGGCATCGGAATCTCGTTTCCGAGCTCCAGATCCCGGGCGACGAAGCCTCGATACACGCGCTCGATCAGCCGATCCCAGAAGACGCTGATCCGGTCGCGGCGCTGCCGTTCGAGGTACTGGGGGTGCTCTTGCAGGCCGGTCCAGAGCCCGGCCGCGACCGTCAGGGGCGCTCCATCCGCCGGGAAACGCCGATTGTTCAGAAGATAGCCCGCGAGCAGGTCGCTTTCGGACGGGGCGCTGGCGAGACCACCGCGTTCGACAAGCGCTTCCTTGGCCGTCAGATAGGCGATCAGGTCAGGCGCGGTTGACAGCTCGGACAACACATTGTCCAGCGTGATCTGGTCGAACACATGCACCCAGCCGCGGCACTCTTCGACCCGACCGGTCGCGAAGCGCTCCGCGTCTCCCACGACGGCGGGGGCGAGCCTCAGGCCGGCGAGCCCTTCCGCTCGCGCCGCATCCGCGGCCGCCGGCGCCACGCAGATTCGATGAACCACCCGCCGCTCAAGCGGCGGCAGCGGGACGGGCAAAGGCGTTTCCAGCCTGGGATCGAGAAAGACCTTGTCCGGGAACCGCTCGATCCACCGTTCCGCCCGGTTGATCTGATGCGCGGACTCGGCGATGGCGCGGCGGTAGTAGCGCGTCCAGTTCAGTCGGGCGTCGTCGGTCGCCGGATAGGCCGCGCCCTTGTCGGAGAAGATCAGCACATGGTCGCCGAACACCACCAGGATGTCGGCGAGTTCGCTGTTCTGCTTCATCCACAGATTGGGCCAGGTCCAGAGCCGTAGGAATGATCGGTCCGCAAGAGCGGCCAGGGCCCGCTCCGACCCGTTGATGCCGCCGCCCCGCTGGAAACGCGGGCCGATCACGGGCGCTCTCGAACTGGCGGCGGGCGGTGCATGGCGATGAAGAACACGCCGCGGACAGGAGACGTCAAGCACCGCCGCAGCGCTAAGTCCGTATGTCCTTTCCCTCGTCCGGCGTGATGCCGGATGCTGCAGCCTTCAGCAGCGTCGAGGAGGAAGGAATGGACAGGCTCTTTGTGGGGCTCGATGTTCACAAGCTGAGCATCAGCGTCACCACTGCAGAGGACGGTCGCGACGGCGCCGTCAGGTTCTGCGGCGAGGTCGCCAACACGCCGGAACAGGTTCGCAAGCTGGCGGATCGGCTGTCGCGGTCTGATAGTCGGCTGGAGTTCTGTTACGAGGCCGGCGGCTGTGGCTACGGGATCTACCGCCAGCTGACGGAGATGGGCCATGGCTGCCTGGTCGCGGCGCCGACGCTGATCGCTCGCAAGCCAGGCGACCGCATCAAGACCGACAGGCGGGATTCCCAGATGCTCGCGCTCCAGCATCGCGCGGGCGGTCTGACGGCGGTCTGGGTTCCGGACGAGGTGCACGAGGCCATGCGCGATCTGGTGCGGGCCCGGGGCGACGCGATGATGGCGCTGATGCGGGCGCGCCAGCAGCTTCTGGCGTTCCTGCTGCGTCATGGTCGTACCTACCCGGTCGGCAAGCCGTGGACCTTGAGGCACCGCCGCTGGCTGGCGGGTCAGGCGTTCGAGCAGGATGCGCACCGCGTCGTCTTTCAGGATTATGTGGAGGCCGTCTGGGCGTCCCAGGACCGCCGCGATCAGCTCGAAGCGCGGATCTCCGCCATGCTGGCAGGCTGGTCGCTGGCGCCGTTGGTCGAGGCGTTGCGAGCTTTGCGTGGCCTCGACACGATCTCGGCCGTCAGCTTCGTGGCGGCCGTCGGCGATCTCGGCCGGTTCGAGAATCCGCGCAGGCTGATGGCCTATCTCGGCCTGGTCCCATCGGAGCATTCCAGCGGCGAGCGTATCCGGCGCGGCGGCATCACCAAGACCGGCAACCGCGAAGCGCGGCGCATGCTCGTGGAAGCGGCCTGGAGCTATCGCTACCCGCCGCGGGTCTCGACCGGCAAAACCGACCTCGTCTCTCGCCAGCCGAAGGTGGTGCGGGACGTGGCGTGGAAGGCCCAGGTGCGCCTGTGCGATCGATATCGCCGGCTCAGCGCCGGCGGCAAGCGGCCGACTGTCGTCATCGCCGCCATCGCTCGGGAGCTGTCGGGCTTCATCTGGGCGATCGGTCAAGAGGTGCGGCCAGCGGCGCCTTGAGCGCCGAGCCCTGGCCCGTCAGGCCGGGGGCGGAGCGGAAGGTCAGGGACATCCTCGAGAGCCCAGTGGGCAGGTCATGTGCCGACGCCCGATCTAAGTCAGAGGCCAGCCCGCGACGAAAAGCGTTCATGCGGTAACCAACACGCGAATGGAAGACTGATCGACCGTCGCCAGCGCCGCTCCGCCCCCAACCTGACGAACCTCTCATCCTGCTCATCTCCGCGCCTGCGGCGCGGAGGGGTTTTCGCACGTCCAGACACTTGAAAAAGGACATGGAAGGGCTCCGCCCTCGCGCGGGCCAGGGTGAAGCGGCTGCGCCGCCGGATCGGCCGGTCTCCCCGGCCTTCCGCGCCGGCGACGGGAGCGATGACTGCGATCGGTGCGAGGCTTGTGCAGGCCGGGCGATCCCCCTCCGGCCGATCCGCCCTGGCCCTTGCTACCCCGGTCTCGCCGACGGGCAGGGTTTCAGGCGCGCGTTTCGCGTGCCTGCAACCCTTGCCCAAAGGAGGCAGACATGACTGCTCAATCCACCCAAGCCCGTATCCCTGCGGCGGCTGTCGCCGCCGCGACCGGAGCGGTTCAGGAGCCGGTGCACGGCGCGGAGATCGTGGTTCCGCTGAACCGGTTGAAGGCGTCCCCAAGGAACGCCCGGAAGGTGCCGCACAGCGCGGCGACCATCGAGGCGTTCGCCGCCTCCATCAAGGTCAAGGGGGTGTTGCAGCCGCCCGTGGTCGAGATCGAGCGCGGCGAGGACGGGACCGCCACCGGGAACTATCTCGTGACCATCGGCGAAGGGCGCCGTCAGGGCTTGCGGCTCTTGGCCAAGCGCAAGCAGATCAAGCGGACCCATCCGGTCAAGGTGGTCGTCGATACCGAGAACGACGCCCATGAAATCAGCCTCGACGAGAACACCACCCGCGAGGCCATGCATCCCGCCGACCAGTTCGAAGCCTTCAAGCGCCTCGCCGACGAGAAGGGCTATGGCGCCGAGGAGATTGGCGCCCGGTTCGGGGTGACGGCGACCGTGGTGCGCCAGCGTCTGCGGCTGGGCGCGGCGGCGCCGGAGCTGATGACGGCGTATCGGGACGGGGCGCTGGCCTTGGACCAGCTGATGGCCTTCTGCGTCAGCGCCGATCAGGACCGGCAGCGGCAGGTGTTCGAGCAGTTGGGCGAGTACCGTCCCGTTCACGCCATTCGCCGGGCCATGACCGAGGCCAAGGTGCGGGCCGACGACCGCCGGGCCGTCTTCATCGGCGTCGAGGCGTATGAGGCCGAAGGCGGGACAGTGCTGCGCGATCTGTTCACCGAGGACGGCGGCGGCTGGCTGGAAGACCCGGCCCTTCTGGACCGGATGGTCAGCGACAAGCTGGCCGCGCTCGCCGAGGAGGCGCGCGGGCGCGAGGGCTGGAAATGGGCTCAGGCCGTGTCTGAATATGCCGAGGTCAGCGCCCTGGGCCGGGTCTATCCGGCGCAGGTCGGGCGCAGCGACGCGGACGCCGCCGAGATCGCCAACCTGTCGGAGGAGTATGACGGCATCGTCTCCGAAGCCGGGCCGGAAGGGCTGACGCCCGAGGCCGACGCCCGTCTCGAGGAGATCGACGCGCCCCTGCAAGCCTTCGGCCCGGACTTCGACTATCCCGCCGAGGTCAAGGCGCGCGCCGGGGTCATGGTCCTGTTGGGCCATGACGGATTGGCCCGGTTCGAGCGCGGTCTGGTGCGGGCCGAGGACGTGGTCCAAGAGCGGCGACCCGATCCCGAAGCGCCCGAGAGCTGGTCCGAGGACGGCGACCGGGAAGGGGAGGCCCCGCCCGCTCCCGAAGCGGAGGCCGACGAAGGGCTGGCGCCCCTCTCGGAACGGTTGGTGATCGACCTCACCGCCCATCGGACGATGGGGCTGCGCGACGCTGTTCAGGCCGACGAAAACATCGCCCTGACGGTGGTGGTTCACGCGCTCGCCCTGCAGGTCTTCTATCCGGCATGGGGGACGTGGACGCCCCTGCAATTGCGGTTGAGCGTCACCGGTCTGGACCGGCTGGCCCCCGGCGTCGGCGACAGCCCCGCCGGGCGGCGGGTGGCCGACCGGCTGGAGGCGTGGGGTGCCCGTCTGCCGGAAGAGGCGCGGGACCTCTGGGCCGTTCTGACGACCCTGCCGCCGTCCGAGCTTCTGGACCTGATGGCCTGCTGCGCGGGCGTCGGTCTCTACGCTGTGCGCGATCCGCACGACCGCAAGCCGGACGCCTTGGCCCACGCCGAGGTTCTGGCGACCGTCACCGGTCTGGACATGACCGGGACGTGGACGGCGACCGCCGCCAGCTATTTCTCGCGGGTGTCCAAGGCGCGGGTGCTGGAAGCGGTGACCGAGGCGACCACGCCCGAAGAGGCCGGGCGGATCGCCGGGTTCAAGAAGGGCGACATGGCCGAGGCCGCCGAGCGGCTGGTCGAGGGCAAGGGCTGGCTTCCGACCGTCCTGAGAACCGCTCCGGCGGCCGATCCGGACGCGCCGGAGCCGGAAGGCGAAGAGACCGAGCCGCCCGCCTCCGACGATGACGCCTATCGGTTCGCCGCCGAATAGACCGCGTCAGGACCGGAAAACTCGCCGCGCGCCCTTCGGGGGCGCGCGGCCTTTTTCTGTCTGGCGACCCTCGACGGTCTCGCAGGAGGCGTCTTGAGGCTTTGGCTCGCAAGCCGAAGCATCGCCGAGAGCGCGGAGTAGCAGGCCCCGACGGCTCGCGGCCTCTTCGATTGGTTGGACGGCGAGCGTTTTAGGTGGAACGCCCTGACAGTAATGCGCTTCCCTTGACCGTTGCCGGAGCGTCGCGCAACGATCATTGGTTCACACCTTGAGGCTTGGACGCTCGGGCGCGACTTCGCAGACCGTTTGGTCTGGCGGCGGCACGACAGGATAAGGGGTGAAGACCTCGCGGGAGCCTCAGATGGCGCAAAGACGGGCAGGACGCCCGAGTCTTCAGGAAGCTGCGGCGCTTGAGTCCCTGGTGCTGGACCGCGCCATGGACACGCTGAGATCCGCCGGCTTCGCGACCATCTCGATCGACCGGCTCGCGGCGGAGATCGGCGTCGCCAAACAGACCCTCTACAGGCGATTTGCGAGCAAGGAGGCGTTGCTCGACGCCGTGGTGGAGCGTGAACTGGCCCGGATGCAGGCGTCGATCCTGCCCGGTCGCGCCGAAGGCGAGGCGCTCGAGACGCTCAAGGTGTTCGCCCACCATTATTTCACGGTCGCCGTTCGGCCCGAGAACGCCCACTTCGCCGCCTATCTGAACACGGCGGCCCTGACCAATCCCAAACTCCAAGGCCGCCAGAAGCGCTGGCACGATCTGAGCATGTCGGCCTTCGAGAACCTGATCGTTCGCGCCCAGGACGCGGGCCGGCTGCGATCCGGCGATCCCCGCGCGCTGGCCCATCTGCTTCTCGATCTGATCAACGGCGCCCCCTATCGTCTCCAGCAGAGCCTGGGCTCACGGACAGCCCTCGACGGGCGCAAGTCCACGGATTGGTTCGACGACCGGTTCGAAGCCTTCACCCGCCTGTGCGGGGTCTGACCTCGAGCCGGTCGTGATGTCAGGGGGCGGCTGTCAGCCCGGGTCGCGCTTCGTCACATCGGCCGCGTCGCGGGGGATTTCGTCCTCCATCGAAGGGTCGAGGAAGACGAGTTCGGCGCGGAAGGATTCGCTGGTGCTGGTCAAAGGCGTCAGTGCGCCGCCCGCCTCAAGCGCGTCGGCGGCTTCAGCCCAGGCTTCAGGGGTGGACTCGGCCAACAGGACCCGCGGATAGGCGGCGAACACGCCGCGCCCCGCGGCCGCCCCGCTGGTCTGGAAACAGCCGCCATAGGCGCGCGTGTCCTGGTGGGCGAGCCAGGCGACAAACGCCGACACGGCCGCCGGCGGGAGCTTTTCTCTCAGCACCTTCTTGATGGCGGGATTGTCGAAGGCGTCCTCCGTCATCGGCGTCCAGGCCGATGGCTGGACGGTGGTGACCTGAACGCCGACGTCCCGGCCCTCGATAGCGAGGGCGTTGCCCAGCCCCCAGATGGCCGCCTTCGCCGCGCCATAGGCCGAGAACTGCGGCGCGCCGAGCATGGCGCTGGACGAGATGTTGATGAGGCGTCCGCTCCCCGAGGCGATCAGATGCGGGAAGGCGTGACGCGAGACTTCGACCGCGCCCCGGAAATGGGTGTCGAACACATGCCACCAGGCCTCCGGTTCGGTCTCCCAGAAGCGTCCGAACCGGGAGATGCCGGCGTTGTTGATGACGACATCCAGACGGCCGAAGGCGTCGATCGCCGTTTCGACGAGCGCGGCGGCCCCCGTGATGATGTCGTGGGTGTCGGCGACCGCTTCGCCTCCCGCCTCGACGATCATCCGGGCGACGGTCTCGGCCTTTTCGCCGGCGATGTCGTTGACGACCACCCTGGCGCCGCGTTGGGCGAGAAGGAGTGCGTGCTCCCGCCCCATGCCCGACCCCGCTCCGGTGATGAGAGCGACGCGGCCTTCGAAATCGAGATGACTCATGACTGACCTTTGCGATGCGTCGTCCGCACGCCTCATGGGGACGGAGCGACCATTAACGAGACTGAATAGTCTAATTAATGCGTACGATCAGCCTGCCGTTCCACGCGGCGGGAGGCCGCACCGCATCGACGCTGCCCGGTCCGGACGACGGCTGGCCGCCGGCCGGGCCGGGGGCGGTCAATGGGCCTCGGGGACGAGGACGATCTTGCCGTTCAGGCCGCCGACCTCCATCAGGCGATGGGCCTCCCGGACATCCTCCAGCGGCAGGCGTCGGGCCACCGGCATGACGCGACCGAGGCGGTCGAGATCGGTGAAGAACCGCTCAAGGCGCTCACCGTCATACGCGACGACATAGGCGCTGTAGGCCTGGGTGGATCCCGCAGGAGGATTGGGGCCGGGGACGCCGATCGAGACGACCTTCCCATCGGGTTTCACATATCGGAACAGGCCTTCGGTCGTTTCCCCGCCGATGGTGTCGGCGATGGCGTCGAGGAGCCCCATTGTCTCCAGACTGGACTGGTCTTCGAGAACGACGACACCGGCGACCGGCAGGTCAGCGACGGCGGTGACGCCGGACGCACGGACGCCCGCGAACACGGTGGCGCCGGCGTCCAGGGCCGCGAACACCGCAGCCCGGCCGGTGGAGCCGCCAGCGCCCGTGACAAGGATCCGGTCGCCCGCCTTCGGCCGGATCGCTCTCTCGATCAACTGCGTGCCGGTCAGCGCCCCGGTCGGCGCCGCTGCGGCGTCGATCAGGTCGAGATTGTCTGGTACTTTCACGAGGGCGGCTTCATAGACGTTGGCCCGCTCCGCATACGCGCCGCCCTGGGCCGGATCGACAAGCCCGGCGACCCGATCGCCGATCTGCAGTTTGGCGACTCCTTCGCCGACCGCCTCCACCACGCCGGCGAGGTCGTTGCCGAGCTGGGCAGGAAACGCGAGGTTGAACCAATCCCTCAGAAGGCCCTTGCGCGTCTTGATGTCCACGGGATTGACCGCCGCTCCGGCGACGCGAACGCGCACCTGGCCGGGACCAGGGGGCGGGAGATCGACCGTGTCGATCGAGAGGGTGTCGAGGTCTCCGTAGTCGGAGAGGAGCGCCATTTTCGTTTGGGGCATCGCGATATCCTTACATGAGCGTGTTCCGCATTCCCGCCGTGGGTCGGGGCGTTCGCTAACTATCGACTTACAGTGTAAGAGTGGCGATAGTCGATGGCTCTTGTGATCGAAGGAAGTCGATGTGGCCGACAGGCAGCTCTCCCGTCCCGTCATCGTTACAGAGGCTTTGCGGCTGCTGGAGGAGGTGGGACTCGAGGACCTCAGCCTTCGCAAGGTAGCGGCAAGCCTGGGGGTCAAGGCGCCGTCGCTCTACTGGCACATCGCCGATAAGGATGATCTGCGCGCAGCGATGGGCGAGCGTCTGTTGCGCGACTGTCTGGGCTCAATCCCGCCCTCCGAGGATTGGCAATCCTGGTTGCGGGCCTTCGGGCGCGCCATATGGCGCGCGCAGGAGACGACCCGTGACGCGGGGGCGCTGCTGATGAGCGCCCGGTCCGTCAAGCACGCGTTCCAGGGCACGGCCACCGAGATCGTCTCGGTGCTGGGCCGCTTCGGACTCGACGAGGTCACGGCCACCCGAATGCACTGGTCGGTGCAGGCGCTGGTGACGGGCTGGGCCGTGTTCGGTGACGCCGAGGACTGCGAGCATTCCGCTCAGGTGTCGGAGGCGGCCCTGGACAGTCTCGATGTCCTCATCCTGGGATGGGCGACGCGGCAGGCGGCCTGAGGCTGGTGGTGACAGTGTCTGAAGATCGGACCGTCGCTTCACGATCTCGCCGGTTCTCGTGGCGGCTGAGGGCGCAGGCGCGCGGGACGGGAGACTGCGCGACGCGCGCGATCACGCCCAGTCCGTCAGGAGAGAGTTCGCGATGAGCGACACGTTTCAGATTGTCCACGAGACGTTCGATGAGCCCGACGTGGTCCCCATCACCGAAGCCGACTTCATCGAGGTCCAGGAGGCTCTACGGCGGCTCGCGCTCGTCATGCAGGTCGAAGAGACGTTCGATGTCGCGGTGAGCAACTACGCGGACTTCGAAAGAGCCGTGGCCGGGATACTGATCTCGCGTGAGACGCGCCGCGACTTCTCGGGCGTGCGATGGCATTCCACCCGTCGGGAGATGAGCCGCGCAATAAGCAATCTGCTTAGCAGCGTACGAACCTTCCAGCACGTGGCGGAGAGCGCGGTGAGCGCGATCTACGGGCCGGTCGTTCTCGATGAACACCAGCAATTCAAGCGCAGGCTTTACGACGGGAGCTTCGCCTATCGGGTGATGGAGAAGCTTCGTAATCACGCGCAGCACCAGGGTCTGGCGGTCAACAGCCAGACCTATAGCAGCCGGTGGATCGACCTGCCCGAGCAAAAGGGCCGGCAGAGAGTACAGGCGTTTCGCCCCGAGCTCGACCTGCGCGAGTTCGCCGGATTCCCGAAATGGAAGGGCATCGTCGCTGAGTTCAGCGCGATGCGGGACGCGGAGCCGACGACGCCTGAACGGCTCGATCTGCACAAGCTTGTCCGAAGCTATATGACCGAGCAGAGCGCGATCATCTCCGAGCTCCGTCAGCGCTGGGCCGACGACCTGGACCAATGGGACAGGACAGTCACCGTTCGTCGCGATCTGATTCCGGGTCGGATCGGCGAGCAGGCGATCACCGAGACTGTGGCCGTCCAGCTCCGCGGCGATGCTCGCATCAAGACGCTCTATGTGTCCCGGACCCTGATTGGCGACATTCGTCATTTGGAGCAGGACAATGCGCCGCTGCTCAACCTCGACAAGCTTGAGATGCGACTATGACTGACTTGCTGTATCCGACCAGATCGCGGAGACTCGCGGAGTGAAGAAGAACCTCGATCATCTGCCGCTGCCCAAGCAGTCCGAACTGCGTCACGTCGTCGATGTGATCCGCGACTCCTTCGAGGAAGCGATCTCGACGCGTCGCGCCGAGCGGTTGAAGAACGGCAGGATCCTCAAGATCATCCTCTACGGATCGTATGCCCGCGGCGACTGGGTCCATGATCCGGTGGGCCGGTATTTCTCGGACTTCGACCTGCTGGTCATCGTCGATCATGAGGACCTGACGGACGGAGAGTTCTGGTTCGACGCGACCAACCGGACGATGCCAGGCGAGGGCGAGATCCGTACGCCCGTCAGCATCATCGTTCACAGTCTGGACGACGTGAACGAACAGCTCGATCGCGGGCGGTACTTCTTCGCCGACATCCTGCGTGATGGCGTCATCCTGTACGACACGCCTGCAAGCAAGCTGCACAAGCCGGCGACGATCAAGGCCAAGGCTGCGTTGGCCGAAGCGGAGGAATTCTTCGCAGAGTGGATGGCTAGTTCGCAGGATTTCTCTGAGGTCGCAGCCTTCTGTGTGATGCAAGACAAGCCGAAGATGGCTGCTTTTAATCTGCATCAAGCGACCGAGCACCTGTATCATTGCCTTCTTCTGGTGGTCACGCTTTACAGCGGCAAGGCGCACAACCTCGCCTTCCTCCGTAAGAAGGCCGAGGGCATCGACGCCAGGCTGGCTGCAGCGTGGCCGCGAGAGACCAAGTTCGAGCGCCGCTGCTTCGAGCTACTCCGCGAGGCCTACGTCAAGGCACGCTACTCCAAGCACTACAAGATCAGTCGCGAGGAGCTGGACTGGCTCACCGAGCGGGTCGAGATTTTGCGCGGATTGACGACGACGACGTGCCAGGAGCGCCTGGCTCAACTCCGGTCGGAGGCCGCCGACGATGTCTGACGCGCCGACATTCTTCGTCCCGTTCGCGGACACGCCAGAGACCGGTGAGGAGGTCTACGCTTCGGTCAAAGCGTTCATGGCCAAGGTGGCGTTTCGTCCCACGGAACGGCGGATCTACCGCGTCGCCTATCGTCACAATGGTCGCGACTATGTCTCGACCGTCGGCGAAAAGGAGCCCGAGGGCGAAACGGTCATCGCGATCTTCGAGACGTTCAACCCGACACCCCTCTATATGATCTGCACCCCGACCCGCGGCGTTGTTAAGGGCGATCCCATCCTCGCCGGCGATGTTCGCGGGGTGATCGATTTCAGCCCGGAGGAAACGACATGAGCGTCAAGGATGAGGTGGATCGCGCCATCCACGCCTATCACGGTGACGATCTCCAGGGCGCCACCGTGGGCTTCGAGCTGTGGGACGCGTTCTGCCGGGAAACCGGGCTGACCCCGCAACCGGCAGCGGCCGGCGGCGACGATTTGGAAGTGATCTATCAGGGGCTGAGCATCAAGCCCGGCATCGCCCCGGACACGATCAGGCTCGTGACGGGCTTCTAGGCCCAGCGGTCGCTTTCCGCTCGTTGCTCGTGGCTTGCGTCTCCGCGCCCGCGAGCAGTGCGCCCGGGATCGGGAGACCCGACGGCCCGGTTCGCCTTTGGCTCCGAGGACCCGCGACAACGCCATGACCCAAGCCGACTACATTGCGCCCGCGCGCTACTTTCTCGACGAAAGCGGGACGAGCGGCGACCTGTCCACCGCCGGGACCGGTCTCGACTTCAAGAACCAGCCGATCTTCGTGCTCGCCGCCGTCGGGATCGATGACGAAGGCGGTCTCGCCGAACAACTGGCGGCGATCCGGCGTCGACATTTCCCTCAGGCCGTCGAACTGAAGTCGAGCAAGGGTCATGCGACACCGGCCGTGGTCTCGGATCTGCTCGACGCGATCGACGCGCGCGGTGGCGGCGTCCTTCTGGAGGTGATGGACAAGCGCTTCACCCTCTCGGCCACCATGATCAACACGCTCATCCTGCGGCCTTTGTCGCCGTCCGATCAGGAGCCGAAGGCGCTCTGGTTCCGGACCCAGCTCGCCGAGCGACTTCACGAGAAGGCGTCGGCAGGCGTCTACGACGCCTTCATTCAGGCGTGTCGCGAGCCGGGAGAAGGGAGCCTGAAGGCCGCCTTCCGTGCGGTCCTCGACGACTTTCCTCCCGGGCCTCCGAGGGAAGATCCGGCGCACGCCATCCGTTTCTTCACCCTCGACAGCCTCAAGGATTTCCGGAAGGCGGGCGCCTCGAAGCCGGAGGTTCAGCGGCGCTTCCTTCCGCTCCCCGACCCGGGGCACACGGGCAAGGACGTGTGGATTCTTCCGCATCTGTCGGCCTTCACCAATCTCTACGCCCGCATCAACAAACTCAGGGGCGGCAGACTGGCTGATGTCCAGATCATCCATGACGACCAACGCTATTTCGCGGACATTCTCCGGTCATCGAAAGAGGCCGCAGAAGGTCTGGCGGGCGGCGACGGCGTCATCGCGCTTGCGCGGGCGGACTATCGGTTCATGGAATCCGGCGAGCTGAGCTTCACGCCATCGACCGGTTCCCCGGGCGTACAGGCCGCTGACCTGATCGCCGGTTTCGCGATGCGGCATGCTCGTGACTGCCTGGCCGGAGATGCGCCTGGTCGTGAGCATCGGGCCGTATTCCTGCGCCTCGCCAGTAGCCTGGATGCATCACCGGGGTTCGGCATGAACCTGATGATGTCCAGCCCCGACGTCCTGCGTTGCGGTCTGCTGCCCCGCCGCGATCCGATGGTGCGGCCCTAGTCCGCGATGGTCGCCGGTGCTGGACGACGTGATCGGGCGCTTCACCGGAAGTCGCGGGTTTTGACCTTGATGGCGTCGAGCGACAGATCGGGGATGTAGATGTCGCGGGGCTTCGGCGTACGCGCGTCGGGCGCGCTGCCGCGATAGACCTCATCACCCCGACCATGGGGCAGCGGGAAATGCTCGCGCCGGCCCAGCGACGCCAGCAAATCCGAACCATCGTGCAAACGGGTCGCCACGATGTGGACGACGTCGCCCTCGCGCTGAACCCTTCCGTCAACGACAAGAAGGCTGGCGCTCAGCACGATCCGGCGCTGCTGTTCGTAGAGGCTGGGCCAGATGACCAGATTGGCGACGCCGGTTTCATCCTCGATGGTGATGAACATCACGCCCTTGGCCGAGCCGGGCTTCTGCCGAACCAGCACCAGGCCCGCCACGCGGGTCAGGCGGCGGTCCCGCATCGTCGAGGCGTCGGCGCAGGTCATGACATGGCGCGACTGGAGCGTGTCGCGAAGGAAGGCGACCGGATGCTCGCGCAAGGTCAGGCCTACATGCCTGTAGTCCTCGACCACCTCCTGGCCCGCCGGCATTACAGGCAGGGTCGCATCCGCCTCCGCGACCTCAGGCGTTGTCGTGCCATCATCCTGGACGACGGCGAACAAGGGCAGGGGATCATCGCGCAGGGCCTTGATCGCCCATAGCGCCTCGCGTCTTTGCAAGCCCAGTGACGGCAGGAAGGCGTCCGCCTCGGCGAGACGGGTGAGGGCGCCGACCGGCGTCGAGGAGCGCCGCCAGACATCCTCGACACTGGTGAAGGCGGCGGCCTGCCGCTGAACCACGAGGCGCCCCGCGTCGGCATTCGCCAGGCCGCGCACCATGCGTAGGCCGAGGCGAACAGCGGATCGGCCCTCACGGTCGGTCGGCTCCAGGGTGCAATCCCAGCGGCTGGCGTTGATGCAGACCGGGCGGATCTCGACGCCGTGTTCTCTGGCGTCGCGCACGATCTGGGCCGGGGCGTAGAACCCCATGGGTTGGGCGTTCAGCAGAGCCGCGCAGAAGACGTCGGGGTGATGACATTTGAGCCAGGACGAGGCGTAGGCGATCAGGGCGAACGACGCCGCATGGCTCTCGGGAAAGCCGTAGGAGCCGAAGCCCTCTAATTGGCTGAAGGTCTTTTCCGCGAACTCCGCCGTATAGCCGCGCTCGACCATGCCGTTGACCAGCTTGTCCTTGAAGTGGCTGACGCCGCCGGTGAACTTGAAGGTCGCCATGGCGCGCCGCAGTTGGTCGGCCTCTGAAGCCGTGAACCCCGCGCACTCGATGGCGACGCGCATCGCCTGTTCCTGAAACAACGGCACGCCGAGCGTCTTGCCCAGCACCCGCTCCAACTCCGGCTTGGGGTAGTCGACCGGCTCCTTGCCCTCGCGCCGCCGCAGATAGGGATGGACCATGTCGCCCTGAATCGGTCCGGGGCGAACGATCGCAACCTCGATGACGAGGTCATAAAAGGTGCGGGGCTTGATCCGGGGCAACATCGCCATCTGCGCCCGGCTCTCGATCTGGAAGACTCCCAGGGTGTCGGCCTTGCGGATCATCGCATACGTCTTCGGGTCCTCAGCCGGGATGGTCGCCAGGTCGAGGTGGACCCCCTTGTGGTCGGCCAGTAGGTCGAAGCCGCGCTTCATGCAGCTCAGCATGCCGAGCGCCAGCACATCGACCTTCATGAACTTCAGGGCGTCGATGTCGTCCTTGTCCCATTCGATGACCTGGCGATCCTTCATCGCAGCCGGTTCGATGGGAACGAGATCGTCCAGACGGTCATCCGTCAGGACGAAGCCGCCGGGGTGCTGGCTCAAGTGCCGAGGGAAGCCGATCAACTGGCGCGACAGGTCGAGCGCCAGCCGCAGTCGGCGATCCTGAAGGTTGAGGTTCAGATCCTCGGCATGCCGATCCTCGACGCCCTCGCTGGAGTAGCTCCAGACCTGGGATGAGAGGGTCTTGATCAGATCTTCGGATAGTCCCAGCGCCTTGCCGACATCGCGCAGGGCGCCGCGGGACCGATATCGGATCACGGTGGCGCAGAGCGCCGCCCGGTCGCGACCGTAGGTCTCATAGACCCACTGGATCACTTCCTCGCGCCGTTCGTGCTCGAAATCGACGTCGATGTCCGGCGGCTCCTTCCGTTCCTGACTGACGAAGCGCTCGAACAGCAGATCGTTTCGGCCGGGGTCGATCGAGGTGATGCCGAGGACGAAGCACACCGCCGAGTTGGCGGCCGACCCCCGACCCTGACAAAGGATGTCGCGGCTTCGGGCGAAGCGGACGATCGAGTTCACCGTCAGGAAATATGGGGCGTAACCCAGCGTCTCGATCAGTGTCAGCTCATGCTTTAGGCTGGCGCGGACCTTGTCCGGCACGCCGTCTGGATAGCGGTTGGCCGCACCCTCCCAGGTCAACTGTTCCAACGCCTGTTGCGGCGTCAGGCCGGGGAGGGCGGCCTCTTTCGGATACTGGTACGACAGCTCGTCCAGACTGAATCGGCACCGGTCGGCGATCTCGATGGTGTGGCGCAGCGCATCGGGGTAGCGGGCGAACAGCCGGTGCATTTCCTCGGCTCGCTTGAGATGGCGGTCGGCGAAGCGCTCGCGCTTGAAACCGACGTCGTCGATCGTGCAGCCCTCGCGAATACAGGTCAGGACGTCCTGGAGAACGCGGCGGTCGGGGTGGTGGAAGAGGACGTCGTTGGTCACGACAGTCTTGATCCCGATCTCGGCGGCGAGCTCGGATAGCTGATGCAGCCGCATCTGGTCGCGAGGGCGGCGGCGGAGCGTCAGGGCGCAGTAGGCGTTGCTGCCGAATATGCCGGACAGGGCCGAAAGGCGTTGCCGACATTGGGTATCGGCGCGATCGGTCACGAGCACGGCGATCAGGCCGTTGGCGTGGTCGGCCAGGTCCGACCAGTCGAGATGACAGGCGCCCTTGCCCGCCCGCCCCTTGCCGAGTGTCAGCAGGCGACACAGACGGCTGTAGGCGGCCCGGTCGGTCGGATAGACCATGATGGCGGCCCCATCGAGGAGTTCGAGGCGGCAGCCGACGATCAGACGCACGCCGGTCGCCTTTGCGGCTTCGTGGGCTCGGACAATGCCCGCAACGCTGTTGCGGTCGGTGACGGCTAGCGCCTCCAAGCCGCAGACGACGGCTTGGGCGAATAGTTCGTCGCAAGCACTGGCGCCGCGCAAGAACGAGAAATGGGAGGCGCATTGAAGTTCGGCGTAACGGCTGGTCATGTGTTCATGATATGTTCTGGCCTGCAGGTAGGCCACATCCCGCAAACACCGGCACGCAACCAAAGCTCAGAAGAGGCCTTCTCGCTCCCCGTCTGAATCAGGTCCGGCGAAGACAACCAATGTGTCCGGTGTAGCGCCGCTAGGCGCATCGTTCTCGATCACGATGAACTGCGCATCGCCCTTGTGAGAGGCGAGATATGCGTAAAACCGATCTTTCAATCCGCTCGCCTTCACGACGGCTTCATCAGCGCCCAGTGCTCCGTGTCGACTTCTGTGCGGCTCGCGATAACTGACGAGCGGACTATCCAGCACGAGGAAGCCGGGGTGAGGCAGGCCCTCCGAACGACAGAATTTCAGGATCCCGATCTTGAAGGCCGAGTGCATGAGCGCCCTGACCCCTTTTCCGTTGGCCGAACGGCTCTTTCCATCGATCTGGATTTCGTGGCTTGCGGAATCGAATGTGACTTTGGGATTTCCGGGGAAGCCCCAAGCATCCAGCACGCCTTGGACATGCGTCGCCAAGGCTAAGCCCGAACCGCCCGACAGACCAACGACGGCCCCGGCCTGGTTCCGGGTCGCCTTGAAGCGATCCAGCACGCGCCGATGCTCCTCGAGCTCCTTCACGCGCTCGACGAGCCGAGCCCTCGTCCGAAGCACTTCGCGGGCGTCGGAGACAAGTTCGAACCGCCGTCGTGTTTCAGCTTCAGTGGGGAGGCCAGCTTGAACCTCCTTCTCCAACCGGCTGATGTCGGCAAGGAGACTGTCTCTCACGTCGTCGGCAGCCGAAGCCTGCTCTGAGAGCGACGCCAGCGTCGCCTGAAGCTCGCCCCTCTCTCTACCGATCTTTGCCAGCTCAGCGGCGATGGCGCGACGGCTGCCCTGAACATCCTCACGCCCATGGCCATGATCCTGGTGTTCGTAAGCGGCGCCACACAGCGGGCAGGGGCGGGCGCCGCCCGCTAGCAGCGCGTCGCTTCCCTCCAAAAGCGACGTCAGCCGCTCGCTGTCGCTGCGGTACACGCGGTCCAGTAGGCCGAACCGCTCGATCGTGAGAGACAGCTCTTCGAGCATGCCATCGATCGCCATCAGGTTGCCCCGGGTCTCCGAAAGCGTAACGCGGGCTCTGTCCAGACCGGCTTGCGCCTCTGAGGCTTCGAGCTGAATGCTGCGGATCTGTTCGGTCTGCGCCTCGATGGCCTCATCCAGATCCTCCGGCACGTCGTCACCCAATTCGGCCCGAGCGATGCGCAGCATGTCGTCCAGCAGCTCGATTTTGCCGCGGTTTCCTGTCCGCTGCTCTTTGACGCCCGGCGCCTTGATCTGGGCGGAGTCGTCCACGCCGGTCAGGATGAACTTGAGCGTATTCTTGTCTTGGGTGACGCTCCGGCCATCGGACACGTCGATCATGCTGAGGTCGCCAAGCATCGGCGTTTCCTCGATGAAGACATACGGCGCAAAAGAGCGGAACGAGAACGTGACTTTCTCACCCGAGAGCGTTCTGGCGATCTTCACATCCGGCTTGAGGCCGATGGCCGCGAGAAGATAGGCAGACCAGCTTTCCGCACTTCGATGCTCGCCCTGGATCGTGCGATCAGCTGCAATGGATGTGCCTGGGGCGGGCCAACCGGCGCGATACTCGAAGTCCCCGCCGCGGAGGCTTCGAGCCACTTGAACATCGTTACCGACGCCTAGTTCAACATCCAGCCACGCCTTTTCGTAGCCGTCCCGTTCCGTGATGCCCGGTATGCCCTCGACACCGGCGCCAGTCATGTAATCCAGAGATTTGACCAGAAATGATTTGCCGGTGTTCGACGCGCCCCAAACCACGTTGAGACCGTCGCTGAAAGCGATGTCCACGGGCGGGACGTTCGGTCCCGTAAACGCTAGTCCGCGGATGATGATGCGAGCGGTCAAAGCAGCAAGGTCCCCTGTTCATTGGGTCCGATGAAGGCCGTGGTCCATGTGTCGAGCTTCATCCTCACCTCGCCGAGGAATCCTGCCTTGCCCTTCAAGGCAATCTCTTCGGCGATCCAGCCCGCGGCGGTTTTCAGCCGCACCGAGTACTCGCTCTCCAGCAGCTCGACGTAAGCGGCAGCCTCGTCGGAAGCGCGGTATTCAAGCCCTTCGTCGGATGGGCAGACCAAGACCATGTGAAATCTACGCATTAGGATTAAGCTCTCTTCGACGAGAGCTCGTCTGACCAGAAGTTCGCCTTTGCGGCCAGGGACAGCCGGGTGGAGACTATGCGGCCCGCCGAGATCACCGGAATGCACGACGGCGTGGTCCAGGACGACGAGGTCCGCTAAATCAAGCGTCATCGGCCTGAGAGCTTCCAAGATGGTGACGGCCCTTATCCCTGCCTCGAGCGGAGAGTTGAACAGTCGTGGAAGATCGGGGGCTACTTCGTCCATTTTAGCCGCCGATCATTCGCCAGATGGTGACAAATGCCCTGCACGACGGGGATTCGGGCGAGGCGGCCAGCGATTGAGGTATTCAGACCCGCAGCGTGTTTCATCACCTTCCCCAACCGATCAAGCAGCGTATCGGCCGGCTCGCGATGGACGTCGATCACACCGTGGTAGACGTCATTCTGAAACTGAACGACCAAGGCCTTGTCTGTGTTGTCGCGGTGAAATCGCTTGAACGCCTCGGCCTCGAAATAGCGCGTACGCTGGTCTCGAAGCTGGTCTCCGTAAGTGGCATCGGCCAACACCGCAGCATTATCGGGAAAGTCAGTTCCGGCGGCTTCGCCGTAAACAGCCCTCAGCTGACCCAAGTATTCGGTCTCATCGTTCGCAATGACATCCGGTGCTTCACCTTGGGGGGCGTGTCCTGGTAGCTCCTTGAGGATCTGAACCAGTGCCGGCCGTGCGTGCTCATCCTTGACGATCAGCGGCGCGGTGAGGCCGGTCACCCGGTTGAAGTCGTACCCGGCGATTGCAGCGCGCAGCTCTGCTGTGAGCGGAACGTCTGCGCTTGCGGTGATCTTAGTTTTGCAGATGCTGTCCCACTCGGCCAGCAAGGCAGCTTTCAATGTGCTTGGGTTGTTCAGCAGGTCCATGAGCGGCCCCACGATCCCTCGCGGCGACACGAACGTGAACTTCAACGGCAAGGTCGCATAGGCGCCTTTTACATGGTGGTGGAACATCTTTCCGAGTTCGAGCAGAGCCTCCTTCCGCCCCAGCTTCGACCCGAGGGTTTTCCGCTTACATTGAAAAAGATCCCACGCACCTTCGTGCCGATCAGCCGTGTAGAACCCAATTACATCGCGCGCCTTGTCGTTGGGTCCGCCGATGCGCTCGACTTGCGTGTACTTCGACTCGCGACGCTCCACCCAGATTTCGACGAACTCTTCGAGTTGCCCGTCGTCGAGTTCGCTTAGGCGAATGGCCAGACTGGTCATCATCGCCCCATGTTCGCGCGGTTTCCCAGAAAGCGTCACGGTAACAACCGCATACGGATCCGGCAATCTTTGCGCGAGTCGCGCGCTGATTGGTACACTCAACAGTGCGTCGATCATCCGAAACGCCCGTGGATGAACCAGGCCTGTGAGCCGGTGGTGGCGTCCTCGCCGTCGCCGGCGCGGAACAGCCAGAAGCGTTCGCCCGCGTCGTCCTCGACCTGGAAGTAGTCCCGGACCGCCCACATCTCGGCATCGCGGCGACTCCATTCGCCGAAGATCCGTTCCGGGCCGTCAGCCCGACGTATCCGTCGACGGACGCCGCGCCAGGTGAAGTGGGTCGGCGGGTTGTCAGGCAGAAGCGCCATGGTCTCGATCGGCTCCGGTCTGCGGAACAGCCGCGTGGGACGCGGCCAGTCTGGCGTCCACGCCGCTCCGGTCGGCGCCGCCAGGGGCGCGACCTTGCGGATCGACCGCTCGGGAACCTCGCTCTCGACCGGGGCCAGACGATACAGCCGGTCGGCGCCGATGCGGTTCGACAAGCTATCGACCAGCATGGAGATATCCGGCGCCGCCTCCGCGCCGAGGCGCGTGGCGGCGGGGCGCCAGTTCAGCGGCTCGGCCGCGCTGGCCGCGAGCGTCATGCGATCGATTCCGAAGCCGGGATCGATCGTCTCAATCTTGTCGGTCAGCAGCCGCGTCAGACGGCGCACATCCCGGATCGGCTGGGCCAGACCGATGCGAACAGCCTCGATCCGGTTGTCGATGCGGAAACAGAGCCAGTCCAGTCGACGAGCCCCGAGACCGAGCGTCTCCAGTTGCACGCACAAGGTCTCGACAAGTCTTTCGGCGTAGCGCGCCAGGGTTTCGGCCGCGCCGATCGGCTCGGCGAAAATCCGTTCGACGCGCGGCGTTTCGGGCGCCTCAACCGGGACCAGGGGCTCGGCCGCCCGGCCATAGGCCTGGTCGAGCCGCCGCCCCAGCATCGCGCCGAAACGTAGTTGAAGCGGGGCGCGAGGTCGATGAGCGATGTCCGCGATCCGCTCGAAACCCATCCGCCTCAGGCTGGCGGCGAGGTCCGCCGGCAGGCGCAACGCCTCCAGAGGCAGGGGGGCGAGGGCCGCATCGACGCCGTCGTCTGCGATGAGGGTCTGGTCGGCGCGAAAACGCGCGACCGCATGGGCGGCGCCCCAGGTGGGGCCGATGACGCCACGGCCGCTAACGCCCGCCCCCTGGAGGCGCGCCGTCAGATCACGCAACAGCGCCGCCTCGCCTCCTTGAAGGTGCGCGGCGCCGGTGATGTCGATCACCAGACCATCCGGCGGATCGGCCTGACAGACCGGCGCGTATCGGCGCATCGCCCAGAGGGCGAGACGCTCCAGGGCGTCGGCGTCGCCGTTCGGGTCGGCGTCTCTCACGTCCAGTCCCGGGATCAGCGCCTGCGCCTGGGTCGCCGCCATGCCGACGCGCGCGCCGCATGCGGCGGCGGCGGCATTGCAGGCCGTCACGATTCGTTTGCGGCCGGTTCGGCCCGTGAGAAGGAGAGGGCGATCAGGCGGCGGCGCGTCGGCGCCCAGCCGCCGTCGCAGCCGATCGACGGACCAGTTCGGCAGGAAGAGCGAGACGACCCGTCTCATCGCAAGCGTCCACAATGAAGTCCGCCGCGTCGGCGCCGCGGCAACGCATGAGTTCGATCCGCCATCGCGCCCGACCGATCCCGGGGACCGGCAGGGGCGCCGAAGGCTCGGCGCTGACGCGCCAGCGCGTTGCGGCGGCGGTCGGCTGGCCGAAGTCGGCGGCCTCGGCCGCGCGCCGCCATCGTCGGACCGCCAAGCCCATGACCCCGGACGCCTCGGCGGCCAACTGAAGCCGGCGCGAGGCGGTCATCGTCAGGCGCGACGTCTCGCAGACGACGCCGGCCAAGCCGCCATGACGCAGCCCTTCCTCGAAACACGCCATCAGAGATTTCTCGTCGCCCACTTCGACGTAGATGACCCGGTCCGGTTCCAGCCCTGCATGGCTGAGCGCGGGGGCGAACAGGTCGGGGCGAGTGACGCACCACAGAACCTGTCCGGGCAGACGGGCGACGATGCCCGCTGCGAACAGCGCGGCCGCCGCGCCGCCGACCGCGTCGTCGCCGCCCCCGGCCACCTCGTGGAGCGCCCCGAGCGCAAGACCTCCGCCCGGAAGCGCGGCGTCCAGCGCGGCGACCTTGAACGGAAGCACGCCGACCGATCTGCGATCAGCCTGCTCCAGGGCGCGCACTTGTGCGCGCAGGTGGTCTAGGTCGGCCGGGCAGACGGCCTGCATGGACGGGTCCTCCTTGAGGGGGATTAAATGTTCTTGAAACGTTCTGGTTCTAAGGCGGCGTCGGAGTCAATCCGGTTGCCGCCTTATCCCCGGGATTTGCGGTCAGGTCGGCCTCGTGGAATCCTCGGTTCAAGGGCCCGGGAGATCGCGTGATGTGCAACGAGTACCAGCTCATCCTGCCGTTCGACGACGTGATCGCGGCGTTCAATTCGACGGGAAACCGGCTCGTCTTTCCCGGCGGCATGCCGAACTTCGGTCCGATGGCCTCGATCCGCATCGGGGATCGGGCCCCGATCATCCAGATGGGGGCGGAGGGTCCCGAGGCCGTGATGACCCCCTGGGCCTGGAAAGGGCCGGGCGGACGCCCGGTCTTCAACTTCCGTTCCGATGGGCGATCCTTCGACGGGTCGCACCGGTGCCTGATCCCGGCGGACGGCTTCTTCGAATTCACCGACCCCGAGCCCGAACAGAAGCGAAAGACCAAATGGCGCTTCACCCTGTCCGGCCAGCGGCTCTTCTGGGTGGCGGGCCTGATCAAGGAGGGCGCCTTCGCCATGCTGACCACCGAGCCGGGGGAGGATATCGCCCCCTATCACGACCGGCAGATCGTGGTGCTTCGGCCCGAGGACGGTGCGGCTTGGCTCGACCTTCAGCGGCCACAGACCGAACTGTTGCGGGCTCTGCCCGCCGGGAGCCTTGACGTCGAGAAGGTCTTCCCCGCCGCAGCCTGAGCGCCGGTTTGAGCCTGGGCGGGTGGGAGCCTGATCAACCGTGCCGGGGGCCATGGCGATGACCGGGTGTTCGGGGCGGCCGGGGGTCTCGCATCCTTTTCGCGCCAGCCGGCGCGGCCTCTCGATGAGGCGGATCTGACCGAAACCCGGTCGGCTGGCGCAACCGCTTGCGCGACTTTCATCCCCGGCCTGACGGCCTTCCTCGCGAAACAAGAAAGTCTCTTGTCGCGGTCCTCCGCTTCGCTGCGGGGGGCTCGCTCCGCTCTCCCTGCGCGCCGCCCGGGCCCCGGTCTCCCGATCGCCATCGAGGCCGCGGCAGGCGTGGCCCGAAGCAAAGGAGAGACTGACATGGCCACCATCGGCACCTTCACCGCTCAAGGCGACGGCTACACCGGTTCGATCAAGACCCTCACCCTCAACGTCAAGTCGGCGGTTCTGCGGCCCAACGAGAAGAACGACGACAAGGCCCCCGACTTCCGGATCTTCGCCGGCCAGACCGAGTTCGGCGCCGCCTGGAAGCGCAAGAGCCAGCAAGACCGCGACTACCTCTCGGTCAAGCTCGACGATCCCAGCTTCCCGGCGCCGATCTACGCCTCCCTGGTGGAGGTCGAGGGCGGACACAGCCTGATCTGGTCCCGCTGAACCAAGAGCCGCGGCGGCGCGAAGATCGCGCCGCCGCTCCTTCTTCCCACAATCCGTTTCGAGGAGGCCGCCATGACGCGCCCCGCCGATCCCGCACGCCCGAACATCCATACCCGGATCACCCAACAGATCATCGCCCAGCTCGAAGCCGGGGTCCGCCCCTGGACCCAGCCCTGGAAGGCCTCGATCTCCGTCAGCCGTCCGCTCCGCCATGATGGAACGCCCTACAACGGCATCAATGTCGTCCTGCTCTGGGGCGAGGCGGCCAGCCGGGGTTTCAGCCGGTCCACCTGGATGACCTTCCGTCAGGCGCTGGCCCTCGGCGCCCACGTCCGAAAGGGCGAACGCGGCGCGACGGTCGTCTACGCCAACCAGATCGTCCGTGAAGACACCGACGACACGGGCGCGGATGTCCAGCAGCGCATCCCGTTCCTGAAGGCCTACACCGTCTTCAACGTCGACCAGATCGACGGCCTGCCAGAGCGCTACGGCGACCCGGAAGCCATCGACATCAATCCGGATGAACGGATCGCCCGCATCGACGCCTTCTTCAGACACTGCGGCGCCGAGATCCGGCACGGCGGCGGCAGCGCCTACTACGCCCCGGGTCCTGACCATGTGCAGATGCCGCCGTTCGAATGTTTCGAAACGGCGGACGACTACTACAGCACCCTCGGCCACGAGATGACCCACTGGACGCGCCATCCCACCCGTCTTGACCGGGACCTGGGGCGCCAGCGCTTCGGGGACGCCGGCTATGCCCGCGAGGAGCTGGTCGCCGAACTCGGCGCCGCCTTCCTCTGCGCCGATCTGGGACTGGCCCTCGAACCCCGGGAGGACCACGCCGCCTATATCGGCAGCTGGCTCCAGGTCCTGAAGGACGACAAGCGCTTCATCGTCTCGGCGGCCTCGCACGCGCAGAAGGCAGTCGACTATCTCCACGGTCTGCAGCCGCAACCGCCGGCGTGAGCGTCAACAGATCCTGTTGAGCTGTTCCGCGACATAGGCCTCCACCAAGGGGCTGCGAACGGCAGGCGGCGGCGGGAAAGCAACCGCCGCCGCCTCGCGTCGCATGTCATCGAAGATCGACAGCGTGAGTGGCGTCGCAATGCTGTGGTCCGCCTTCTGCATCTCGGCGAGCAGCGCGCGCTGGCGCGCGGCGGGTATCGCTCGCCAGACCGAGGGCTTGATGAACCAGTGGTCCGTCCCCCGGATCATCCAGCGCTCGATCGTGTCGATGAGCGGAAGCCGGGCGGTCTTGTGTTCCAGATGGCCGTTGATCCGGTCCTGGGACCCGGGCGGCCCGACCATGAAGATGAGGGTTCCAGCGTCTTGCGGGATCACACCAAGCAGGCACATGACGGTGCGATCCGGCAAGTGCAGATCGGTCATCCCTGACAGGGCTACCGGAAAGGGGAGCTCGATCTCGAAAGCGATGCCCTCCAGACCGGTGGGGCCGGATCGCTCAACCGCCGGGTAGTGGGCGGCATGGAGCGCCCGAAGTTCGGCAAGAGTCCGGCCCGCCTCTTCGATGTAGTCTTCCGCGAGATTGAGGTGCATGCCCTCGTAGGTGAAGGTGCTGAACTCCACCCCCAGACGGCGCGCCTCATGCTCGACGTCTCGGGACAGGCGCGCATGGAGATCGGCGACGCGTGTCTCTAGCCGGGCCAGATCGAATTCCTTGCGCCGGATCTCCCGGCAAAGGCTGCGGAAGATTTGCAGGGCGAGATCGGTCTCGCTTCTGATCGTGCGCCCCCTCTCGAACGACGAGAAGGCGTTCTCATGCCCGGCGCAGTACCCCGGAAATGTGGATGCCTCCGCACCGCCGATTTTCACCATCGACAAACGCCCCTTGTAGGATCGCGGTGTGAGGACGTGATCGTCTTCCAGCAGTGGGGAGATCGGCCCGGCACGCTGAAGCGTGTGCGAGGCGACGATCGTGCGTTCGGCACAGCCCGGAAACATGCAGACCGCCGAACGGCGCCAATCCCGGACGGCTTGGGCCGCTTCGCCATGGAAGGCTTTCTTGTGTTCGGCGTCCGAGGCGAACAGGAGGCGCGTCTGTGTGAGACGGTCGGAGATGTATTCGATGAGCTGAAGCGCCGCGCGGGCTTTGGCTGGATCCGTCATGCTTTCGGATCATGGCGCACAGCCCATCTGAAGCAAATCGTCCGCCCGGCTGGGGCGCCCTTCAGGGCGGTGGGCGAGCGGCCGGAATCGGTCGCCGAGGGGGGGCGGGGAGCCCCGTAGGCCTACGGGGCGAAGGGGGTGACGGTCTAGGGCAGGATAGGCTTTGCGCCGGCAATGTCTGACAGACCGACACCCCCATGGATCGCCTCACCCTCCGCGTCCCGCCCGATCTGATCCGCCGCTTCGACGCCGCCGCGGCCCTGAGCGGCGGGCGCGCCCGGCTCCTGCGCCGGCTGATGGAGGCGGCGGCGCAGGCGCCCTTTCCGGAGGCTCAAACGCCGCCGCCTGCGCGCCTGTCGAGCAAATTGGGCCTGCGACTGACCCTCGTGGACATGGCCGCCCTGGAGCGCGAGGCGGCCCTGAGAGGCCAATCCCGGACACAATGGACCGTGGCCCTGATCCGTGCGCGACTGCATGGGCGCCCCCAACTCAGCCGTGGCGAGGCGATCGCCTTTCTCGAGGTACAGCGCGAGCTTCGCCGCATCGGCGTCAACATCAACCAGATCGCCCGGGCCCTGAATACGGCGGTGATGGAGGGCGCGGTGCTGGACCTGGAAGTCGCCCAGCTGGACGCCTACGCCCGCGAAATTCGCGCGCACTTGACCGGGGTGCGGGACGCTTTCGCGGGCAACCTGTCGTACTGGTCCACCGACCCGTGAACGACTTTCGCGTCCCTTCCGGGTTCGAGGAGGCGCTGCGTCCTCCCGTCCGCATGCGGCGGGCGAGGCTGGCGCACGCGGTGCTGCGTGTCACCAGAGGAAAGGGAAGCGAGCCGGCAAACGCCAGGCTTCAGCGCGTCGCACGCCGGGTCCCGGAGGTGATGGTCAAGATCACCGGACGAACGCGGGACGGTGGCCATCTGCAACGCCACCTGGATTACATCACCCGGAACGGAAAACTGGTCCTGGAGGGACCCGACGGCGAACGTCTGTCGGGACGGGCGGAGGTCCGCGCCTTGGCCGAGGATTGGCGCGCCGAACTGGATGTGCTGGCGTCCCGAAAGGATGCTCCGGTCTCTCTGTCGATCGTTCTGAGCATGCCGGCGGGGGTCGATCCCGGCCGCGTTCACGATGCCTCGCGCGCCTTCGCGGACGCCGTGTTCGGCGATCGCCATCCCTATGTCTTCGCCCTGCATACGGACGATCGACATCCCCACGTCCATCTCACCGTCCGGGCGCTCGGACGCGACGGGGAAAGGCTCAATCCGCGCAAGGCGGACCTCCAGCTCTGGCGCGAGACCTTCGCAGCGGCCCTACGCGATCGCGGCGTCGAGGCGGAAGCCACGCCGCGACGTGCGCGGGGCGTGGTGCGCAAGAGCGAACGCACGCCCGTTCGGAAGTTGCGTGAGCGGTTCGAGCGCGGAGAGGGGGCGATGCCGGAGACCCTGAAAGGCGCCCTGAAGGACGCGGCCCGGTCGCCGGCGGAAGCGGCGCCCTGGGAAGTGCGACTACGCCAGAGACAGGCGCAGATCCGCAAGGCGCTCGTGGTCGAAGCCCTGCGGCTCCAGGCGTCGAAATCGGAGGCGGACCGCAGCCTCGGACGAGATCTGGAGACGTTCATCCGGAACATGCCGTCTGTGGCGACCCGGCGGGAGATCCTCGCTCGGGCGCTCGGAGAGGATCGGGGGCGGTCGGAGCGGGGCAGGGGGCGGACCCGCTGAAGATCGTTTGATGTCTGGCTGGGGCAAAAGCCGGGTGGCTTAGCGTGAACCCGGCACATGCGCCCCGCACGGGAGGGATGTTCGGATCCAACCGTCGTGTCGGCTTGGCTCGCAGCTGCGCGGACTCGTCCTATGTTGAGCCCATGACCGACATCCCAGCGCCACGCCCCCTTAGCGAACGGTTGGAAGAACTGAGCCAACTGGAAAGCAAGCTCATCCGCGACCTCGGCGCCGTGATGGTCCCGGGTGGCAGCTGGAAGGTCGATGAGATGATTCTGGCAAGCGTGAAGAGAAGCCTCGGATTGGCGCGCGGCTTCCGCATGATGATCGAGGATGAGAACTTCACCTGCGCCGCGCCCCTGGTGCGTCTTCAACTCGACTGTGCTCTGAGGCTTGGCGCACTTTCCATGGTCGCCGACCCCGAAGCGTTCGCCGCTGCGATGATGACGGGTGAGAAGATGGATAAGTGGAAGAGCGATAATGGTCAGCGGATGACCGACCGCTACCTCGTCAATCGCCTCAAGCCCACGATGCCTTGGGTGGAGGGCACCTACAACGACGCCTGCGAGTTTGTGCACCTTAGCAGCCGTTTCCTTCACAACAGCATAGCGCGCCTCGATGAGGAAAAGCGGATGGTCTATTATTTCATATCGGCGCAGGATCCCGCACGTGACGGCGAGGCGAAATATTATCAAGCCGTGGAAGCGTTCCGCCGCTCGTTCATTATCGCGAGCGAGTTTGGTTTGATCTACCTGCGTGATCGAAAAACCAAGCTGGAAGCCGTGGTGAGTAATCAACCTGACTGTTAAGGTTTCACGCCCGGAGCCTTCCAAAGCCGGTGCGTCAGGTCGCGGATTTGCGTCCGCATGGACACTATGTTCTCGGTGAGAGCGGTCAGCTCCACCGTCCGACGACCCAAGCTTTCCGGATCGGTCCTCCAGCGCCCCAAATTTCGACGGGTCAATCGAGGGCGACCCGGTTTCGCTTGGCGTCACTCAAGTGCGCTCAGAGCACCGTTTGTCCGCCGCCACGCATGTCCGCTAACCCCCATGGCTGACGTTGCCGGTGACCGCTTCTCGACCCGCCGTCAGCATCCGTCTCATCAGCGCTGCCGGGTTCGCTCAGCTCGCTGACGGGCGTCGCGGTTTTCGAGATCGCGGGACTTCTCCGACTCGGGGCGCACTCTTGCCCACGCCTGTTGGAGCAGGCGAGCCTGGGCGGCGGGGTCCGAGATGAGGGTGCGGACCACGACGGCGGCCATGTCCAGACGACGCTTCATCTCCTCCCGGCTGGGGGGCGTGGCGCGGCGTTCGGCGCGTTCGGTTGGCTCATTGGCGGCCTGCCGATCCCGTTCGGTCGGCTTGTAGCCCGCCACGTCGAGGCCCAGGGATCGTCCCTGCACCCAGACCTCACGGCGGAAGGCCTCGTCGCCCGAGACCTTGATGCCGGACCAGCCGCGGTGCTGGGCGATCCGCAACATGGAGGCGACGGCGTCCGGATACGCCTGCGGCGAGGACAGGGCCCGGCCATGATCGCGGAACATCGGGTCCGCCGCCTTGTGGTCGCGATAGTAGCGCTCCGGGCGACCCTGACGGTCGCGCTCGATCAGGTAGCGATCCAGCAACTGGGTCGGGACATCGCCCTTGTCGAGCGAGCGGCCGTCCGCTCGCGTCCCCGGCTTGGGCGACACACGGTTGCCCGGGGCGGGCTTTGGCCGAGCGGATGTCATGGCAGCCGCTCCCGGGACGGAGCGCCGACGGGGGCTGTGACGACGCGCTGGAGCCAGGCCTGCACCTCCGCCTCCGTCGCACCCGGCGCCGGGGGCGTCAGGCCTTCAGCCGTGAAGCGGCGGACGATGCTGTCGAAATCCATGTCGGTCTCCACCTCTGTCAGGGGCAGGGGCTCCGGCGGCGGCGGTGTGGGCGTACGGGGCGCCGTCGCCGGCGGCGGTGGCGGGGGGCGCAGTCGATCCGTGAAGCGCCGGTCGCGGTAGTAGACGAGCTTGCGGCCGCGCGTCGGCGAAAGGCCCGCCTTCAGGACGATCAGGGCCTTTTCCGACAACTGCATCAGCTCCTGCGGAAGCATGAGGGCGCGCCTCTGGTCGGAGTCCGTCAGACTGCGGCGGCCCTGGCCGAGACCGATCGGGCGGCTGCGGCTGCGAGCGCGATAGGTGTAATAGCCGAGGCGTTCGCTCAACTCCTGGGCCACCTTCAGCTCCTTTGGCGCGAAGACGATCTCGAGACCGCAGTTGGTGAGGATGTCCTCGGTGATGTCCGGTCCATACAGGGCGCGTAGCTGGGACGGGCTCTGGATGACGGGAAGCAGACGCAGGCCATAGCCGGCGACCCAGGCGAAGGCGTGGGCCAGCACCGGGGCGCGACCGAGCCGGGCGAACTCGTCCAGCAAGACCAGCGTCGGCGGCGTGTCGGCGGCCGGCAGGGTGCGGCAGTTGAGATCGACGAGTTGCTGGAACAGGAGGGCGTAGAGCGGGACGATCCGGTCCATGTTCTCGGGCGAGGCCGCCAGATAGAGCGACAGACGGCCGTTGCGGATATCGCGGAGGTCGAAGTCGCTCGCGGACGTCGCCGCGTCCACCAGGGGATTGAGCCAGAGACCCATCCGGGTGGTGATCGACTGGCGGATGGAGGCGAAGGTGTTCTCGCCCGAACTGCAGAAGTCGGTCAGGGCGGAGGCGGCGCCGGCCGGAACCGGATCGCCGATCCGGCGTCGCTCCTCCAGTAGTTTGGGGAAACGCTCGCGGGGGTCCCCTTCGGTGAGCTGACGGTAGATTTCACCGAGCGTGAATGGGAGGTCCGGCGTCGCGGCGACATAGGCGCCCACCCCGATGAAGCCGGTGCGGGCGGCTTCGGACCAGAAGGGGTCGGCATGGCTGTGCGCCGGAAACAACATGCCTGCGATGCGCTGGAGTTCATCCAGAACGACGATCGGGGCGGTGCGATCAATGTGCTGGAGCGGGTTGAAGCGCGCCGTGCGACCGTCCGCGGCGAGCGGGTTGAACAGATGCACCTGCTGTCCCGCCTCTTTTCGAAAGCCGGCCGTGGCGTCGAAATTCTCCCGCTTGATGTCGAGGACGACGACCGAACTGGGCCAGGTCAGGAGGTTCGGGATCACGACGCCCACGCCCTTGCCCGTCCGCGTCGGGGCGTAGAGCATCACATGGACAGGGCCGCCCGCGACCAGAAGGCCGTCGGCGGTCTGGCCCAGCAGGATGCCGGTCCGGTCCCGCAAATGATGACGACGCTGCTCCGCGCCGGTCGACCAGCGGGCCGCGCCATGGAGCGGTCTGCGCATACCCAGAGCGATCGCGGTCATGAGGATGAGAAGGATCAGACCCATCACGCCCGCCCCGACGCCGAGCCAGCGCCGCACCTCGGGATCGTGGCGGTAATAGTAGAACCAGGCCGGGACGCGGACGGGATCGATCTCTCCGGAGAACCGGCCCAGACCGATGAGGGCAATGAGCAGCGCGCCGGTCGTGACGAGGGCGAGCGCCGCGGTCAGACCCACCGCGACCAGGGCCGCCCTAGTTCCCGGCGCGGCGCTTGCGAAGCGGGTCATGCCACACCTCCGTCATCAGGAACCGGCCGTTGGTCTTCTTCATCTGCACCACCACATCGACCATCAGGTGCAGCATGGTGCGGATGTCGTCGCGCGGCAGGTCGCGCCCGCCCTCGGACTCGCGGACCAGAAGCGTGAGTTGCTCGAAGGCGAGGCTGGCGGAATCGGCATGCACCGTGGTGATCGATCCGGGGTGACCGGAGTTGACGTTGCGCAGGAATCTGGAGAAGACCTGTGCGAAGCTCCGTGTCCGGACCCGTATCGAGGCCGTCGCGGTCGCCGTCCGCTACGGCATCATCGATCCCGACGCGGAGTGAAGTCTCCGGCCGGGAGCGAAAAGGGGGCGGGTCTGGAACTTCTGTACGGAAGCCGGGAGTTTCAGCGATGACCGCCGCCGACGCTTTCGCGTCCCCCGGCTCTCGATCAGCGCTTATCCGTTCCGGAACCCGCCAGCTCATAGTCTAGGGGCGCTTCCCGCCCGGAGTCGATCCACTGCGGAAACGTTGCCCCGGGCGAGGCGCCGGAGGTCAGAACTGGTAGCTTGGATCGACCGGCCGCACGCCGATGGAGCCCTGATGTCCTACCCTTCCTTCACCAGCGCCGAGGAGACGGTCGACCGGTTCCTCGAAATCCTCTCAGATCACGGCGTAGACCTCGCCGGCGCGTCGCAGGACGAGGCGTTGCAGATGACGAACGTCATCCAGATGTGGCGTGATCCGCACCTGCTGCCGGCCGATCCCCGGCCGGTTCTGCGCGCGGCGATGGGGTTCGTCGATCTTGCCGGCAAGGTGGTGGGGGTCGCGGGTCACAAGGATTTCGGGGAGCTGATCCCTCATCTCAAGATGCTGGCGAAGACCACCGTGCTGCAGAATGCGGCCAGCCCGGTGACCGATGATGCCGGGAACAAGGTGATCGAGCTCTATGTCGCCGCCCTGGCCATGAGGTTCGCCGATGACGTGAAGCTGGATCATCCTTCTGCGTCAAAGGGCGATAATCCGGATGTCATGTTGACGTACCGCTCCAAACGCTGGGCCCTCGCACTGAAAACCCTGCATAGCCGCCGCCCGCGGACGATCTACGACAACATCAAGAAGGCGTCCGACCAGATCGAGGCATGCGAGGCGGACCATGGTCTGGTGGTGCTGAACGTGAAGAACCTGCTCGACTACGACGCCCTGTGGCCGGCGTCGTCGATGCCCTTCCCGGAGACCAAATTCACATCCGACTACTTCCAGCAGATCCGGGCGATCCTTGCGCCCCTCGACGAAATCCCGGCCGATGATTGGCGCGCCGCCCTGGGACCGGGCCGCAAGGCGGCTCTCCCGGTGATGTTCATCGGCCAGGCCGCCGCGTCCGCCCTTCCCACACATGGGGGCGGTCCGCGTCCCACGGCGATCAAGGGCATGATGACCTATCTGACCCCGAGCGATGATCCGGTGGGGGCGCTCAAGCTGGCGTTCTCCCTCAACGACGCCGCCCAACAATTCACCTGAGCCTGTCGGAGGTCTGACGATGAGGCTTCGTCACACGATTTAACGCCAGTCATCGAGCCTGCCAACCGCGCGCGGTCGCCGAGCGGCGGGCCGGTTTGGATGGTGGAGACCGCGTGGACGATCTTCGGCCGGGCCTGCTGCAATGCGGCGTAATCGTGCGGTTCGCCATCGCCATCCTGGTTCAGGCGAGAGCCGGAGGCCGCGCAACCGCCGCCTTCGCGCGGACTTTGTAACGCATTGCCTGTTTTCGGGATCGGAAGTAACGAGCGCGAGATGACCTGGTCGATGACGACATGGGCGAGATTGATCGTGGCGGCGACTATCGTGTTCGCCGCCTTCTTCTTCGCGCCTGCCGTCGACGCCGCCACCTGCCTGCCGGAGCCGCCCGCGGCCCATGCCATGGTGGATCACGATCAGGGCGGCGGCGATCACAGCGACAAGGGCGCCGGCCACGGCATCTGCTCGCACGGACACTGCCACCACACGACCACCGCCCGCGCCAATGGCGTGGACGCGATCGCGCCCGCCTTCGGCGAACCGCCGCTGGAGAGCGGCCGCCAGGATGATTTCCGGGCCTCCATCACGCCCGACGGGCTGAAGCGTCCCCCCAGAGTCTGACCGAAGTCCTGCGCCTTTGCGCGCCTCTTCGTCCTCAGAAAATCTGGAAATGAATCATGTCTCCCACATTTCGCAGGCGGCCGCGTTACGCGGTCGGCTGCGCCCTCGTCGCGATCGCGGCGAGCCTGGCCAGTCCCGTTTGGGCTGACCCGGCCCCGACCTATGCCCAACTTCTCGCCCAGCTCGGGCAAGCCCCGGCGACCCTCGAGGCGGGCGCCAACTACGACGCCGCCGAGGCGCGTGTCCGTCAGGCGCGCGTCCGGCCCAACCCCGTGCTCGGCTTCGATGTCGAGAACGCCTACGGCTCCGGGCCCTATTCGGGGCTGAACAACGCCGACATGACCCTGGCGATCAGCCAGGATCTCGAACTGTGGGGGCGTCGTCCGACCCGCGTCGCCGCCGCGCGTGCGGAGGCCGGCGCGGTGGGACTTCAGCGCGATCTGGCGGTGATCGACGCCGCCGGACGCCTTGCGCTCGTCTATGCCGAGGCGGAAGCCGCCCAACGGCGGGCGGCGCTCGCCGAAGAAACCCTGACCCTTACCGTCGCCGACGCCAGGGCCGCCCTGGTGCTGGTCGAGGAAGGCCGTGAGCCCCTGCTGCGCGGTATTCAAGGGGAAGCCGAAGCCGCGGCCGCCCGCGCCACACGGGACGAGGCCGTCGCCGAACGGGACGCCGCCTACGCCCGGCTGACCGCCGTCGCGATGATCCCTGCGCCTGTGACCGCGATCGATGCGAGCCTGCTGGACGAAACGCCGGCGACAGGGGGCTCGGCTATTGAGGACGCCCCTACGGTTCGCGTCGCCGAGGCCCAGCGCACGGCCGCCGAGCGCCGGGTCGATGTTCAGCGGGTTCAGGCCCGCCCGGACATCAACGCCAGCGTCGGCATTCGCCGGTTCGAGGCGGAGGACGCCACGGCCCTGACCTTCGGAATCAGCATGCCGCTCCCCTTGTTCGATCGGAACCGGGGGAACATCGACGCGGCCCAGGCTGAGTTCCGCGCTGCGGACGCCCGGCTGATGTCGGCGCGGCAGGAGGCCCAGGCCGACCGCGCCGCGGCCGTGGCCCGTCTGGCCGCTTCGGTCAGCCGGGTGAGCGCGGCCGACGCCGGCGTCACCGCCGCCGAGGAGGCCTACCGCC
Organism: Brevundimonas sp.; assembly: GCF_013912065.1. Lineage (GTDB taxonomy): Bacteria > Pseudomonadota > Alphaproteobacteria > Caulobacterales > Caulobacteraceae > Brevundimonas. The sequence goes on along the minus strand of NZ_JACESA010000004.1, from coordinate 120,727 downwards.
TGTCGCGGATCGGCTTCGAGGCCGGACGCATCTCCCAGGTGGAATTGCGCATCACCCGCACCGCCCTCGTCAACGCACGCGCCGCCGCGGTGGACGCCCGCCTGGCGCGGGTCCGCGCCGAAATCGATCTCGCGCGCCTGGACGGCCGCGCCCCCTTCCAAGGAGCCCTGTGATGCGCAAGCGCACATCGAACAAAACCCTGTTGATCGGCGGCGTCGCCGCCCTGGTGATCCTTGGCGGCGGCGGCCTCTGGTTCGCCACCCGAGGCGGCGACCCGGCATCGCCGCCCGCCGCCGAAGGCGAAGCCGGCCATACTGAAGACGAAGCCGGTCACGTCGAGGGCGAAGCCGAACATGCCGAGGAGGGCGAAGCGCCCGAGGGCCAGGTGACGCTCACCGCCGCCCAGATCCAGGCGGCGGGGATCACCGTCGTCGGGGTCGGCGGCGGCGGAGGCGGGGAGACCCGCCTGGCCGGTCGCGTGGAGCCGATGGTCGACTCGCGCGCGGCGGTGGCCGCCGCTGTCGGCGGACGGGTCGAGCGGGTGCTGGTCGCTCCAGGCCAGGCGGTGCGGGTCGGCCAGCCCCTTGTCAGTCTCGTCAGCGGCGAGGCGGCTACCTTCCGGGCCGACGCAGACGCCGCCGGGGCGTCTGCCGAGGCGGCGCGCCAGGCCTACGAGCGCAATCGCAGTCTTTCGGATCAGGGCATCGTCGCTCGCCAGGAAGTGGAAGCGTCCCGCGCCCAGTTCCTCAGCGCCGAGGCCGCCACCCGGGCCGCGCGGGCCCGTTCCGCCGCGGCCGGCTCGCCCAACGCTTCGGGCCGGCTGAGCGTCGTCAGTCCGATCTCGGGCGTGGTCAGCAATGTCCAGGTCGGTCCGGGCGGCTTCGTCGCCCAGGGCGGCGTGGTCGCCGAGGTCAGCAACCCCGCCCGCGTCGAGATGGTGTTCAATGCGCCGCCGGCGCTGGCGGCCAATATTCGCACCGGATCGGCGATGCGGGTCACCGGACCGAACGGCGAGTTCGACGCCGTCGTCACCGGGGTCGCCGCAGACGCCGGGATCGGGGAGAGCGGGGCCACCGTGATCCGCGCCCGACCTTCAGGCGCGACGCTCCCGCCGGCCGGCTCGGCCGTCACCGGCGCGGTCGTCACCGGCCAGTCGACCGGGGGCATGACCGTGCCGACCGAGGCGGTCCAGACCGTTGACGGAAACACCGTGGTCTTCGTCCAGGTCGAGGGCGGCTTCCAGGCCGTCCAGGTGCTCGCCGGCCGTCAGGCCGCCGGGCGGACCGAGATCCTGCGCGGTCTGACGGGATCCGAACGGATCGCCGCCGCCAACGCCTTCCTGCTCAAGGCCGAACTCGCCAAGGGCGAGGCCGAGCACGGTCACTAAGGGGGCGATCGCATGTTCAAAGCCATCATCGAGGCCTCCGTCCGCTTCCGCTGGTTCGTGGTGCTCGCCACGGCCCTGGTCGCGGCCTGGGGCCTGTTCCAGCTCACCAAACTGCCCATCGACGCCGTGCCGGACATCACCAACCGGCAGGTCCAGGTGACCACGGTCGCTCCGGCCCTCGCGCCCGAGCAGATCGAACGACAGGTCACCTATCCCATCGAAACCGCCATGGCGGGCATACCGGGTCTGCAGACGACCCGGTCTCTCAGCCGCAGCGGCTTCAGCCAGGTCACGGTCATCTTCACCGACCAGACCGATATCTATTTCGCCCGCCAGCAGGTCGCCGAACGGCTGGCCGGCGCGCGTGAAGCCATGCCTGAGGGGGTGGAGCCGGCCATGGCCCCCATCACCACGGGGTTGGGCGAGGTCCTGATGTGGACGGTCGATTACAAGCCGTTTAACACCGAAAACCTCGCCAGACCGGGACAGCCGGGCTGGCAGGCCGGAGGGGCCTATCTGACCCCGGACGGCGAACTGCTGACCACGCCCCAGGCCCGCGCGACCTATCTGCGCACGGTTCAGGACTGGATCATCGCCCCGCAGATGCGGACCGCCGCAGGCCTCGCCGGCGTCGACACCGTCGGCGGCTATGTGAAAGAGTATGCGGTTCGTCCCGATGCGGCCCGGCTCTCGGGCTACGGCCTCGGTCTGGGCGACCTGATCCAGGCGCTGGACCGGGCCAACACCCAGGCCGGTGCCGGCTATGTCCAGCGCTCCGGCGAGGCCCTGACGGTCCGCACCGACGCCCTGGCCCTCACCATCGAGGACCTCGCCCAGGCGCCGGTCGTCAATCGCGGCGGCCTGGTGGTCCGCGTCGCCGACGTCGCCACCGTCGAGATCGGCCAGGCGCCGCGTCTGGGCGGGGCCAGCCGGGATGGTCACGAGGCGGTGCTCGGCACGGCCCTGATGATCGCCGGCGGCAACAGCCGGACGGTCGCCCAGTCCGCCGGCGAGCGCCTCGAGGAGGTCCGGTCCACCCTGCCGCCCGGCATCGAGGCGGTCACGGTCCTGGACCGCTCGGCCCTGGTCAACAAGACCATCGCCACGGTCGCCAAGAACCTGACCGAAGGCGCCCTGCTGGTGATCGTGGTGCTGTTCCTGCTGCTCGGAAACATCCGCGCCGCATCGATCACCGCCCTGATGATCCCGATCAGCTTCCTGTTCGCGGTCATCGGCATGAACCGCTTCGGCATCAGCGGAAACCTGATGAGCCTCGGCGCCCTGGACTTCGGCCTCCTGGTCGACGGTGCGGTCGTCGTGGTCGAGAACACCCTGCTGATGCTCAGCCAGAAACGGGCCGAGGCGGGGCGGATGCTGACGCGCCGAGAACGTCTCGGCGTCGCCGCCGCGGCAGCCCGTCAGATGGTCAAGCCGGCCGCCTTCGGTCAGTTGATCATCCTTCTGGTCTTCACCCCGCTGCTGATGCTCGAGGGAGTCGAGGGCAAGACCTTCATCCCGATGGGGGCGACGGTCATGCTGGCCCTAGTCGGCGCCTTCATCTTCTCCTTCACCTTCGTGCCGGCGATGACGGCCCTGCTGGTGCGGGATCCCAAGAAGGTCGAGGTCGACGAACACGGCCACGCCCACGAACACGAGACCTTCATCCTCCGGAAGGCGCGTCGGTGGATCGAACCGGCCATCCGGGCCGCGGTCGACCGTCCGAGGATCGTTTTGGCCTCGGCGCTCGGCGCCGTCCTGATCGGCGGGATCGCCTTCACCACCCTGGGCCGGGAGTTCATTCCGACCCTGGACGAGGGCGATGTCGCCATGCAGGCGCTGCGGGTTCCGTCCGCGTCGCTGGAGCAATCCCTCGCCATGCAGATGGCGCTGGAGCGGGCCATCACGGCCCAGCCGGAAGTGGAGACCATGTTCTCCCGCACCGGCACCGCGGAAGCCGCCGTCGACCCGATGCCGCCGAACATCTCGGACAGCGTCATCGTGCTGAAGGACCGCAAGGCCTGGCCGGACCCCAACCTCGAGAAGGAAGCATTGATCGCCCGCTTCGAGGAGGTCGCCTCGCGACAGATCGGGAACAGCTTCGAGTTCAGCCAGCCGATCGAACTGCGGTTCAACGAGCTGATCTCGGGGGTGCGGACCGACCTGGCCGTCATGGTCTATGGCGATGACTTCGCCACCATGCAGCAGGTCGCCGACCAGGTCGCCAACGCCCTGCGTCAGACCGAGGGCTCGGCCGACGTCCGGGTCGAACAGGCCTCCGGCCTTCCGACCCTGACGGTGAGCGTGGACCGCTTCGCGGCGGCCAACTACGGCCTGTCGGCCGCGGACGTCTCCGAAGCGGTCTCGGCCGCCATCGGCGGCGCCGAGGCCGGGCGGATCTTCGAGGGCGACCGCCGCTTCGACGTGGTGGTCCGTCTTCCGGACGATGCGCGTAACGATCCCGCGGCCCTGGCCGCCCTTCCGATCGTGTCGTCGACCGGGGTGACCGTGCCCCTGTCCTCGGTCGCCCGCATCCAGAGCGCCGAGGGACCGAACCAGATCAGCCGCAACGACGGCAGCCGCCGCATGGTGGTCCAGGCCAACGTTCGCGGCCGCGATCTGGGGGGCTTCGTCAGCGACGCCCAGCAGCAGGTCGATCAGATCCAGCTGCCGACCGGCGTCCGCCTCGACTGGGGCGGACAGTTCGAGAATCTCAAGCGCGCCGAGCAGCGTCTGGGACTGGTCATTCCCATCGTCTTCATCCTGATCGGCGTCCTGCTGTTCATGGCCCTGGGCTCCTTCGCGGAGGCGGGACTGGTGTTCGCCTGCGTGCCTCTGGCCCTGGTCGGCGGGGCGCTGGCGCTGTTGCTCAGGGGGATGCCGTTCTCGGTGTCCGCCGCGGTGGGCTTCATCGCGGTCTCCGGCGTCGCCACCCTCAACGGGCTGGTGCTGATGCAGGCGATCCGCGACCGACTGGCCGCCGGCGCCGATCCCCGCAACGCCGCCATCGAGGGGGCGACAAGCCGTCTGCGGGCGGTGCTGACGACGGCCATGGTCGCCATCGTCGGCTTCATCCCGATGGCCCTCGCCCACGGGGCCGGCGCCGAGGTGCAGAAGCCTCTGGCCACTGTGGTCATCGGCGGCCTGCTGACGGCGACGGCCCTGACCCTTCTCGTCCTCCCGACCTTCGCGGCCAAGGCCGTGAAGCATCGCAAAGCCGAAGGGCTGGACGAGTGAGCGCGGCCCACGACACGGAGCGGAACCAGCGCCGCATCCTGCTGGCGGTGCTGGTTCTGAACGCCCTGTTGTTCGTGGGCCTGGGAGTCGGCGGCCTCGCCGCCGACTCCAGCGCGCTTCTGGCCAATGCGATCGACAACGGGTCGGACGCCGCCGTCTATCTGATCAGCTTCCTCGCCGTCGGTCGGGCGCTGATCTGGAAGACCCGCGCCGCCCGGGCGTCAGGAATTATGTTGCTGATCTTCGCCGTGCTCGTCCTGCTGGACGCCTTGCGGCGCAGCCTGATCGGAACCGAACCGGTCGGCCCGACCATGATGGTCCTCGCCGTCGTGGCCGCCGTCATCAACCTCGTCTGCCTGTTGCTCATCCGTCGCCAGCATAGCGGCGACGTCAACATGAAGGCCGCCGAGACCTTCAGCCTGAACGACTTCGCCTCCAACGGCGGCATCCTCATCGCCGGCGGCCTGGTGATGTGGCTCGATCAATCCTGGCCCGACCTGCTGGTCGGGGTGGTGGTCGCCGCCATCGCCGCCAAGGGCGGTCTCGAAATCCTGCGCGATGCGCGCGCGGCCTTTGACACCGGAGTGGTCAAATGACCCTTGAACCTGCAAGGAATGACGCCCGTGGCGTCTCCCCCGATCCCTCGCCTCCGCATCGGCACGACCACGCCGCCGAGGAGGGACACAGCTACGGCGACGGAGGTCTGCTGGGGCCGAACACCGAGCTGATCTTCGCCCTCTCCAGCGGCGCGATGCTCGCTGTGGGGTTCCTGATCGAGCGGTTCGCACCGTCGGTTCCGGGCTGGGCGCCGCTGGTCCTCTACCTGGCGGCCTATCTGTTCGGCGGCTTCTTCACGGTCGGCGAGGCGATCGAGAACCTGCGTCGCCGCCGCTTCGAGATCGACACCCTGATGCTGGTCGCCGCCGCCGGCGCTGCGGCCCTGGGCGCCTGGGCCGAAGGCGCGCTTCTCCTCTTCCTGTTCAGCCTGGGCCACGCCCTTGAGCACTATGCGCTCGGTCGCGCCAAGCGGGCGATCGAGGCGCTCGCCGCCCTGGCGCCGCGGACCGCCCATGTCCGTCGCGACGGCGAGGTCATGGAACTGCCCGTCGAGGATCTGCAGGTCGGCGACATCGTCGTCGTCCGGCCCAACGAGCGGCTACCGGCCGACGGCTTCGTCATCGCGGGAACCACCAGCGTCAATCAGGCTCCAGTCACCGGCGAAAGCATGCCGGTGGACAAGCAGGCGGTGGCGGATCGCGAGGCGGCGCGGGCGAGGCCGGCGGGTGTGGCCGCCGCTTCGGTCGTGTTCGCCGGAACGATCAACGGCGCCGGAGCCATCGAGATCGAGACCACGCGGCGGTCAGACGACACCACCCTGGCCAAGGTGGTGAGGATGGTCAGCGAGGCCGAAACCCAGAAGTCTCCGACCCAGAGGTTCACCGATCGCTTCGAACGCGTCTTCGTCCCTCTCGTCCTGGGCCTAGCCTTTGTCCTGTTGTTCGCCTGGGTCGTCGTCGATGAGCCGTTCCGCGACAGCTTCTATCGCGCCATGGCCGTCCTGGTCGCCGCCAGCCCCTGCGCCCTCGCCATCGCCACCCCCAGCGCCGTGCTGTCCGGGGTCGCACGGGCGGCCCGCGCCGGGGTGCTGATCAAGGGCGGGGCGCCGCTGGAGAACCTCGGCGCGCTGGACGCCATCGCCTTCGACAAGACCGGCACCCTCACCGAGGGGCGGCCACGTATCACCGAGGTGGTCCCGTTGGGCCGGACGACCGAGCAAGATCTGTTGCGCATCGCCATCGCTGTCGAACGTCTCAGCGATCACCCTTTGGCCGAGGCGATCGTGAGGGACGGGATCGGACGCGTGGTCGGATCCTGGGGGGCGAAAGCCGAGAACCTGCGCAGCCTCACCGGCAAGGGCGTGATAGCCGAGGTCGATGGCGAGACGGTCTGGATCGGCAAGCCGGAAATGTTCGGCGCCGACGACGTAGCGCCGCTCGGACCCGATGCCGAGATCGCGGTCGCCGGCCTGCGCAATCAGGGCCGGACCCTGATGGTGGTCCGCAAGGGCGCCCAGGATCTCGGCGTGATCGGCCTGTTGGACACGCCGCGTCCGAAGGTTCGGGAAACCCTTACGGCGCTGCGGGCTCTGGGCATCCGCCGGATGATCATGATTTCCGGCGACCATCAGAAGGCGGCCCAGGCCGTCGCCGGCCAGGTCGGCCTGACCGAGGCCTGGGGCGACCTGATGCCCGAAGACAAGGTCGAGGCGATCCGGAAACTACGCGCCGAGGCGGTGGTCGCCATGGTCGGGGATGGCGTCAATGACGCGCCGGCGATGGCGACGGCGACCGTGGGCGTAGCCATGGGCGCGGCCGGGTCGGATGTCGCCCTGGAGACGGCGGACGTCGCCCTGATGGCGGACGACCTGTCGAAACTGCCGTTCACGGTGGGGCTCGGCCGTCAGACGCGCCGCATCATCCGTCAGAACCTCTTCGTCAGCCTCGGTGTCGTCGCCTTCCTGGTCCCGGCCACCATCCTGGGTCTCGGCATAGGGCCCGCCGTGGCCCTGCACGAAGGCTCGACTCTCCTGGTCGTCTTCAACGCCCTGCGACTGCTCGCCTGGCGCGATCCCCGTCCCGCATCCTGAACCTGAACCAATCGAACTGGAGACCCTCATGAAACGTTTCGGATGGGCCAGCGTGATCGCGCTCTTCCTCCTCGTCTCGGTGTTCGCCTTCGGGATGATCTCCCGGCAGAACGCCGCACCTCCCCCGGCGGGGGCGCCGATCGACGCGCGCCCGGTGGACGCCCATGCGGGCCACGCCGACGCCGTGTCGGACAGCCCGGCCACCCGGTCCTACAAGGAGGCGAACGAGCGCATGCACCTGGCGATGGAGATTGACTACAGCGGCGACGCCGATGTCGACTTCATGCGCGGGATGATCGCCCACCATGAAGGGGCGGTGGCCATGGCTCGCATCGCGCTGGAGCATGGCGCGGACCCCGAGGTGCGCGGACTGGCCGAAGAGGTCATCCGCACCCAGGAGGCGGAGATCGTGCGCATGCGGGTCTGGCTCGCCAATCGCGCCGCTCGTCCCGCGGAACCGGCGAACTGAACCATGGGCGGCAAACGCTCACCCATTCGCAGCCAGGCGCCACGCTGGCGGCCGGGCCGCTATCGCGGTCGCGGACGCGCCAAACGCCGCGACCGTCCCCGGCCGTTCGATCCCGTCCCGGACACCCTGATCGCCGCCGGCTGCAGCCTCTTGGCGGGTCTGGTCGTCTGCGTCATCGCCGTGCCGCTCGCGGCGACGTATCGGATCCCGCTCTACGCGCCGTTCGCCGTGGTGATGCTGTTGCTGACGGCGATAACCTACCGCGTCGCGGGGCGGGACAAGGCGGGATGGGTGATGGCCGGCGCAATGGCGCTTGTCTGCGTTCTCGGCGCGACGGCGCTCTACATCGCCCGCGATGAGATCCGTTTCACCCCACGCCATCATCACCCGGCCAAGGCGGCGAGCGCGCGCTAGACCGGCTGGAGCGGCCGCGCCCGGTTCATGCGCGCGAGATTGAGCAGATGGGCGAGAACCAGGCTCACCCCGCCGGCGATCGTGGCGAAGGGCGCGCTCCCGGCGGTGGGCAGTTCCGCCGCGCCGGCGATGAGGGCGGCGATGCCGAGCCCGGCCAGCAGACGAAGGGCGGTCGGCGCCGCGACGCGCGGTCTGACGAGGGCGACCCAGGCCGCGACCGCCGCGATGGCTGCGAGGGTCCAGTGAAGCCATTCGCCACCGGCGAGCCCCGCCACGGGCAGGAGGCTGAGCACGCCCACGCTGGACAGGCAGTGGACCACGCAGGCGACGGACAGGCCAGCGCCGATGAGGTCGGCCTGGCGGGTGCGATCAAGGCTGGAGCCGGGGGAGGGCATACAAGTATGTTATCTTGTAACGCGTCGGCGCTCCAGCGAAATATCGACCCGGCCGCTCTCGACGGCTGGAAATGACGCGGAAAGCGGACCACATGTCCGGTACTCTCCCGGAGTATATGATCGAGGCGACCCCACGATGTTCTCTCCCTTGTCCAATCCGGCCTACCGCCGCCTCTTCATCGCCCAGGTCTCGGCGCTCCTGGGGACGGGCATGGCGACCGTCGCGCTCGGCCTGCTGGCGCACGATCTGGCCGGCGCCAGCGCCGGGGAAATCCTCGGGGCGGCGCTGTCGATCAAGATGGTCGCCTATATCGCCGTAGCGCCCTTCGCGAGCGCAATCGCGGCCCGACTGCCGCGCAAGACCCTGCTGGTCTCGCTGGATGTGGTCAGGGCGGGCGTGGCGATCACCCTGCCGTTCGTCGGCGCGGCCTGGCAGGTGTATGCGCTGATGGCGGTGCTCTACACGGCCTCGGCCGCCTTCACTCCGGCCTTCCAGGCGATGATCCCCGACCTGCTGGAAGACGAGGGGGAGTATACCAAGGCGCTGTCGCTCTCGCGTCTCGCGGCGGATCTGGAAAGCGTGGCGAGCCCCGTTCTGGCGGCTCTGCTGCTGGCCTTCATCAGCTACAACAATCTGTTCCTCGGCACCGCGCTCGGGTTCGCGCTCTCCGCAGCCTTCGTGATCCGGGCCGTGCTGCCACGCGCTTCGGGGGCGGCGCCTCTGCCGTTCATGCGGCGGCTGACCGGCGGCGTCCGGTTGTTCGCCCTGACCCCGAGACTGAGAGGGCTCCTGGCGGTCGGCCTCGCCACGGCGGCCGGCGGGGCCATGGTGTTCGTGAATACGGTGGTTCTCGTCCAGAGCAGCTTCGGCCTGTCGCAACAGGCGACGGCCTGGGCCTTGGCGGCGTTCGGGGGCGGGTCGATGACCGCGGCTCTGGCGCTCCCGAAGGTGCTTGAACGGGTGACCGACCGGACCGCGATGATCGCCGGCGCGGCGGTCATGACAGGAGTGCTGCTGCTGGGCGCCTTCGCGGCGACGACCTATGCGATCCTCATCGGCCTGTGGATCGTGATGGGGTTCGGCTATTCGCTGACGATCACTCCCGCGGGCCGTGCGCTGCGGCGCTCTTCGACGGGTGCGGACCGGCCCTCCCTGTTCGCCGCCCAGTTCGCCCTGTCCCATGCCTGCTGGTTGATCGCCTACCCCGTCGCGGGCCTGGTCTCCGCCGAAGCGGATCCGCGGGCGGCCTTCCTGGTTCTGGCGGCGCTCTGCGCGGTGGGCGTGGTTCTCGCCCTCGTCGTCTGGCCGAAGTACGACCCGGCCAATCTGGCCCACGCTCATGACGAGCTGGATGCGGATCATCCCCATCTGGCCGAGGGAGACCGTCCGCATTCCCGTTCGCGGTGGCACGCCCATCCCGTCGTGATCGACGATGAGCATCCGCGTTGGCCGGATCGGGACGATAAGTGATGGCGGGGCGCTGCAGGGGGGTTCCGCGCCCCGCCATCTGACCAGCCGACTGGCGGCGGCTGATCGTCAAACGGGTCAGACCACCCGCTTGATCTCGGTATAGGCGCCTTCCGTCCGGACGGTGATGGTCACCGTCTGGCCCGTGCGGTTGCGCCAGAACCAGCCGTGGCTGCCGGTGAAGGCGGCCGTCAGTTCACCCGACTGCTGCAGGTCCGTTCCCTTGCCATAGCCGTGGTAGCGAAGGCCCGGACGGTCGGCGTGGGTGTCGTAGTTCACGGCCCCGCCGTTGCTGGTCCAGGTGAAGCGGACCTTGGCGCCCTCGGCCATATCCATCTTCAGCTCGGCGCCCTGATTGGGGGCCAATTCGATCACGGTTTCGTCCGAGCGGACGCCGGCCGCTGCGGCATCCGCCGTGACGGGCTGAGCGATCGGCGCGGCTGGCGTTCCCGCCGGGGCCGGGGCCGGGGCGGCGGGCAGGGGCGGGGCGGCGGCGACGCCCGAGGTCTGACCGGCGGCGGCGTCCGCCGCAGCATCCGCTTCGGCCTCGAGGGCGAGCTGGCGTTTCAGCTGACCCATTTCGGTCAGGCCAAAGACCGAGCCGATGCGGGTCGGGTCGACGCCATATTCGGCCGGCAGCACGACGGTGACCAGAATGGCCCCGGCGACGACGGCGGCGATGCCGGTGGATTTCAGAAGCTCCGCCGTGGTCGGCAGCTGGTCGCGGGTGGGTCGGTTTGCGTTGTACATGGAGGGGCTCCGATCACATGACGAAGAAGCCGACGAGCTGGTAGCCCGTCAGAATGAAGCCGAGGCACATCACCACGGCGTTGGTCAGGTAGGCGTGCTTCCAGAAGCTGTTCGACCGGCGCCAGAAGCCCATCAGGATGAGGATGCCGCCGAGGGCCAGAAGCTGTCCGGCCTCCACCCCGATGTTGAAGGCGATCAGATTGCCGAGCAGGCCGTCAGGCGACATCTGGAAGTCCTGCAGCTTGGTCGCCAGACCGAAGCCGTGGAACAGGCCGAAGATCAGGGTCGCTGCCTTGGTGGAGGGCTGGAAGCCGAACCAGCGCTGGAAGCCGCCCATGTTGTCGAGCGCCTTGTAGACGACCGACAGACCGATGATGGCGTCCACGATGTAGCTGGACACACTGATGTCGGTCAGGACGCCCAGCAGAAGCGTGGACGAGTGGCCGATGGCGAACAGCGTCACATAGATCGAGATGTCCTTCATCTTGTAGAGGAAGAAGATCACCCCGAAGAGGAACAGCAGGTGGTCGTAGCCGGTGACCATGTGCTTGGCCCCCAGATAGACGAAGGGCCAGAACAGGAAGCCGGAGGTCTCCTGGATGTAGCCCTTGTCGCCCTCGGCGACGCCGTGGGCCAGGGCCTGGCTGAAGGCGCCGTCGAGCAGCATGAAGCCGAGCACGAGAAGCAGCGCCGTCCAGGGGGATCGGAGCCACGACCAGGAGTCGCGGCGCAGGGTAGACGTCATGATTGACCTCTCTCAGGTTTGGGGGAGGGGGTAAGGAAAAGGCTGCGGACCAGGGCGCGCGCCGGACGCTCCCAGAAGGCGTGCAGCGCGAAGGCGCAGGCGACAGTGAGCGCCAGCAGAAGAGCCGCTTCGGACGCGGACATCCGGTAGGTGCTGTCGATGCCGCCCAGCATCGCCATGCCGTTCTTCCAGATGATCAGAAGCGGCAGATGGACGAGGTACAGGGCGTAGGAGGCTTCGCCGGCCTCCAGCAGCAGCGGGTGGTTGAAGACGCTGTCGTCCTCGGCCCGATCCCACAGGGCGAGGCCGAGAATGACGGCGCCCGACATCGCCACGATCAACCGCTCGTCGGCGCTGATCGCCATCAGGCAAAGCAGCGCGGCGAGCGAGCCGATCGCGGCGAGCGTCGCGGTCCGCCGACCGCACCGGATGCGGCTGCCGAGCTGGTAGAGGCCGATCCCGAACAGAAACTCGGGAATGATCCTCAGCACCCCGAGCACCAGTTCGGCGTGGGTCAGCTGATCCTTGAAGACCCAGCGGTAAACGCCGTCGATCAACAGGAACAGGCCGACGGACAGAGCGATCGTCACCCAGGGCCGGCGGCCCGCCTTCAGTCCGATGTAGGCGAACACGGGGAAGGCCAGATAGGCGGCCCATTCAGCGGAAAGCGACCACGACGGCCCGTTCCACTCGTTGGGGACGGTGGCCGGGAACCAGGCGTGGGTCAGGAACAGCGCGGACAGGAAGCCCGGCAGGGAGTAGCTGTCATTCGCGAACGGCTGCCCCAGCGCGATCGCGACGAGGACGATGATCGCCATCACGACCATCATGGCGAGGTGGGCCGGATAGATCCGGGCCAGCCGCGCGATGAGGAAGCGCTTGTGATTGTAGGTCCCGCTCCGCACCTGACGCCCGTAGACGTGGGCCAGGATGAAACCCGACAGGATGAAGAAGAAATCGACCGCGAGGCGCGCGCGTTCGATCAGCGCGATGCCCGTCCCGCCCTCGGGGACCATGTTCAGCTGGTAGTGGAAGAGCACGACGCCGAGGGCGAGCCAGAACCGGATGCCGGTCAGGGCCGGCAGCCGGCTCGGGAAGGCCGGCGCCGACGCGTTGGGGACCGCGTCGGCGCCGCTCCCGCTCTTCCGGGGAAGAGCGGGGCCCATCAGACGCTCCGTTTCCGGAACGGCAGACGATCCATCCACGAGGTGCGGGGCGCGCCGTCCGTGGGGCGCTCACGGCCGTGGACGAGGCTGTAAAGCGCCGGCAGGACCAGCAGGGTCAGGATCGTCGACGAGATGATCCCGCCGATGACGACCGTCGCCAGCGGACGCTGGACCTCGGCGCCGGCTCCGACGTTCACAGCCATCGGGACGAACCCGAGACTGGCCACCAGGGCCGTCATCAGAACCGGCCGAAGCCGGGTCAGGGCGCCTTCGCGGATGGCCTCGGGGACGGGCCTGCCCTGCTGGATCAGCGACCGGATGAAGGTCACCATCACCAGGCCGTTCAGGACGGCCACGCCGGACAGGGCGATGAAGCCGACGCCCGCCGAGATGGAAAGCGGCAGACCCCGCAGGGCCAGGGCCGCGACCCCGCCGGTGAGCGCCAGAGGCACGCCGGAGAAGACGATGGCGCTGTCCTTCACTGAACGGAACAGGGCGAACAGCAGGCCGAAGATCAGCAGCAGGACCGCCGGGACCACCAGCTGCAGACGGTTGGCGGCCGAGATCAGCTGCTCGAACGTCCCGCCGTAGGTGACCCAGTAGCCTTCCGGAAGCTGGACTTCCCGTTCGACCCGCTCGCGGGTCTCGCCGATGAACGAACCGAGATCCCGACCCCGAACATTGGTGGTCACCACGATGCGGCGTTTGCCGTCCTCGCGGCTGATCTGGTTCGGGCCGGTCTCCAGCGCGATCGTGGCGATCTCGCTGAGGGGGACGAACCCGCGCGACACGCCTTCCGCGCCGGGCAGGGGGATCTGCAGCCGGCCGATGGCGTCCGTGTTGCGGCGCAGATCCTCGGGAAGCCGGACGACGATGTCGAAACGGCGGTCGCCCTCGAAGATCTGACCCGCCGTCGTGCCGCCCATGGACGTGGCGATGACGGACTGGACGTCCTCCATGCTGAGGCCGAGGCGGGCGATGGCCGCCCGGTCCGGCGTGATCTGCAGAATCGGGAGGCCGGTGACCTGCTCCGCCTGCGGATCGGCCGAACCGGGGATCCCCGCGACGATTTCCTGGATTTGCGAGCCGAGCTCGACCAGCTGGTCCAGATCATCGCCATGGACCTTGATGGCCACGTCGGCGCGCACCCCCGAAAGGAGTTCGTTGAAACGCATCTGGATGGGCTGGGTGAACTCATAGTTCGAGCCCGGAATGGCGGCGACCGCTTCCTCCATCTCCGCCACGAGCTGCGTCTTCGGCTTGCGGGGGTCCGGCCAGTCCTTGCGATCCTTGAGCAGGACGTAGGTGTCCGCCACGGAGGGCGGCATCGGGTCGGTTGCGACCTCCGCCGTACCGATCTTGGCCACCACGCGCTCGACTTCCGGAAACTGCGCGATGCGGGCTTCCAGAGCCGTCTGCATCTCGATCGCCTGCCCCAGGCTGGTGCCCGGAATACGCAGGGCGTGAAGGGCGATGTCGCCCTCATCCAGATTGGGCACGAACTCCGAACCCATCCGCGATGCGCCGAACAGGGCGAGCGCGACCAGGGCCACGGCGCCGCCCACCATGAGTGTCCGGGTGCGCAGGGCGAAGTCCAGCGCCGGCTGATAGCCGACACGGGCCCAGCGCATCAGGAAGGGATCCTTCTCCTGGACCTTTCCGGTGACGAACATGGCCACCGCGGCGGGCACGAAGGTCAGCGACAACAGCAGGGCGCAGGTCAGGGCGATCACGACGGTGAGCGCCATCGGGTGGAACATCTTCCCTTCCACCCCTTCTAGGGCGAAGATCGGGACATAGACGAGCGTGATGATCAGGATGCCGAAGAGCGACGGCCGGATGACCTCGCTGGACGCCGAGGACGCCAGCTCGAACCGTTCCTCCCGCGTCAGCAGTCGGCCGAGGCGATGCTGGGCCTCCGAGAAGCGGCGCAGGCAGTTCTCGACGATGATGACGGCGCCATCGACGATGAGACCGAAGTCCAGGGCGCCGAGGCTCATCAGATTGCCCGAGACGCCGGTCCTCACCATCCCCGTCATGGTCATCAGCATGGTCACCGGAATGACCGCAGCCGTGATCAGGGCGGCGCGGATGTTCCCGAGCAGCAGGAACAGCACGACGATGACCAGCAGGGCCCCTTCCGCGAGGTTCTTGGCGACCGTCTTGATCGCACGCTCGACGAGATCGGTCCGGTCATAGACGGGGCGCGCGATGACGCCGGCGGGCAGCGCCTTGGCGGCCTCCTCCAGGCGGGCGGAGGCGGCCTGCGCGACCACCCGGCTGTTTTCACCCGCCAGCATCAGGACAGTGGCCAGAACCGTCTCGCGGCCGTCCTCTGTCGCCGCGCCGGTCCGTAGTTCCTCACCGACGCCGACATCCGCGACCTCTGCGATCCGGATCGGAACGCCGCCTCGGGTGGTGATGACAATGTTGGAGAGGTCTTCAGGCGTGGAGGCCTGGCCGGGAACGCGGATCAGCCATTGTTCGCCGTATCGCTCGACATAGCCGGCGCCGACGTTGGCGTTGTTGCGCTCCAGCGCCGACACGACGTCCGCCATGGTGACGCCGAAGGCGGCCAGACGGTCGGGGTTGGGCGTGACGTGATACTGCCGCTCGAAGCCGCCGATGGTGTTGACCTCGGTGACGCCGGGCGTGTTGCGCATCTGCGGACGGATGACCCAGTCCTGCAGCGTGCGCAGATCTTCAGGCGTATAGGCCGTACCGTCGGGCTTGCGGGCGTTGGGCTCGGCCTCGATCGTGTACATGAAGATCTCGCCCAGACCCGTCGCAATGGGGCCGAGCTCGGGCGAAGAGCCCGGCGGCAGTTGGCTGAGGGCGCTTTGCAGACGCTCATTGACCAGCTGTCGGGCGCGGTAGATGTCCGTGCCGTCCTCGAAGACGACGGTCACCTGGCTCAGGCCGTAACGCGAGATCGAGCGCGTGTAGGACAGGCCCGGTATGCCCGCGATGGCGGTCTCGACCGGGAAGGTGATCCGTTGCTCGGCTTCGAGCGGAGAATAGCCAGGAGCCTCGGTGTTGATCTGGACCTGGACGTTGGTGATGTCCGGCGTCGCGTCGATCGGCAGGCGCTGGTAGCTCCAGACGCCGACCACGCAGGCCAGAAAGACGAAGGCGAGGACGACCCAGCGGAAGCGGATCGACGACGCGATGATGCGTTCAAGCATGGTTCGCGCTCCGCCTAGTGGTCGTGGCTCGCGCCGGACTTGTCGATGTCCGCGCGGATCAGGAAGGCGCCGTCAGTGACGTAGGTCGTGCCCGGTTCGATACCGCCCAGAACCTCAGTCCATTCATCGGTCCTGCGACCGAGATCGAGCATGCGCACCTCATAGGTGTCGCCGACCTTGGCGTAGACGACGGTGAAGTCCCGGAAGGGCTGGAGCGCGCGCGTGCGAACGGCCAGCGGCACGTCTCCCGCGCCGATCTGCACCTCTCCGGACACCCCCAGTCCAGGGCGCCAGGCCCCGGCCTGAACGGGCAGATGCACATGCGCCACCAGGGTCTGGCTCAGCACGTCCGCCGCCGGAAGGATCGCTTCGATGGTGGCGGTCGCGCGGTGGTCGCCGGCAAGGCTGCGGACCTCGACCCTCTGGCCCACCCGCACGCGTTCCGCGTCGCGCGGATAGAGGAAGAACTCCGCGTGCAGCTGCGTCGGGTCGCCGATCTCCAGCATCGGCTGGCCGTTGCCCGTGATCTGGCCCGGGTTGGCGTTCTTCACGGTGATCACGCCCGAGATCGGCGCGGTCACGGTGTAGGTCTGCAGGCTCTCGCTTGATTCAACGCGCGCGAGGACCTGGCCGCGGCTCACCCGCTGGCCGAGCTCGACGTTCAGCGAGACGATCCGGCCCGGATAGCGGGCGTGGACCTCGGCCATGCCTTCCGGCTTGATCTCGACCCGGCCGCTCAGCGACAGGGTCTCGCCCAGGGTGGCCCTGCCGACCTGTTCGGTCTTCACGCCCCCGGCTTGAGCCGCGGCGGCGGCGATGGTCGTCCGTCCCTCATAGGACTGGTAGGTCCAGTTCGAGCGGCGGCCCTGATGCGTCGCATTGACGGCGACGTCGAAGGAGTGCGGCTCGGTGACGACGCCCGGGCTGGTGAGGTAGTCATTCTCCGCCGTGAAGGCGAAGCGATCGACGGACGGCCCGAGCCGGGTGAGGGCCATTGCCGCCTGGACCTCTCCGGGGGCGACCGGCTTGTCGTTCAGATACGGATAGAGCCGGAAGATGGGCTCCGGACCGTCCTCATAGATGGTGACCTCAAGGGCGAAGTCGCCGTCCCTGAGCATGCGGCCGTTATGCGGACCGCGCTCATAGTCGGCGGCGGCCGCCGCTTCAGCCTCGGCGCCTTTCTCGGGCGCGGCGCCGCCCTGGCCGCAGGCGGCCAGAAGCAGGGCGAGACTGGAGATCGCCGCCCCGGAGGCGCGGCGGATCGGATAGGTTTTCTTCATGGTTGGATCTCCAGACCGACGAGATCGGCGTGTGCGCCCGTCAGGCGCTCGAGGCGCGCGCGGTCGTTGTGAAATTCTTGCAGGACCGAGACGCGCCGGGCTCGCGCCTGCAGCAGGGCGGTCTGGGCGGACATCACGTCGTTGTAGGTGAAGCCCCCTCTCGCGAAGCCGTCCCGGACCAGCCGCACGGCGCGCTCGGCCTGGGGGATGGTCTCTTCGGAGATCCGTCGGACCTCGCTCGCCCGCGCGGCGAGCTGCACCTGGAGACGGAGAATCTCCCGCTCCCGCTCGGCCGCGAACGCCCGGCTGTCCGCCTGGGCGGCGACCCCTTCGGCGCGAGCGCGGTCGATAGCGCCCTGATTGCGATCATAGCGCTGCAAGGGGATCGAGCCGCCGAACACCAGGGCGACCTCATTGTCCCAGATGTGGCGGACGCCGACCTGTACCGTCGGATCGGCGACGGCGCGCGCTTCCTCGACGCGCACCTGGGCGTCGGCGATGAGGCGCCGTGCGGTGAAGACGGCGAGATCGACCGGGGCCACCGGTCCGGCCTCCAGCCTTGAGGCGGAAGTGTCTTCGAACAGGCTTGAGCCCAGGGTGAAGTCGGATCGACCGCCCCAGAACAGGCTCAGGTTCGCGCGCGTCAGCCGTGCGGTGATCTCGGCCTGGTCGAAATCGATCTGGGCCTGGGCCAGTTCGGCCTCGGCCCGGGCGCCTGCGAACAGCGGGTCGCGTGCGGCGCCGACCCGACGCAGGACCTCCGTAGAGAAGGCCTCGGCAAGGTCCAGACGCTCGCGGGCGATCTCCACCGCAGCTTCGGCCGCGAGGGCTTCGGCCCAGGCGCGCTGAACCTGTTCGAGGCGATCGAGCAGGGCGACCTCGGCTTCGGCGACGACGAGGTCGCCTTCCGCCCGAGCCAGGGCCGTCCGGGCCGGCCGGTCGCCGCCACGCTCGAGGCGTTGCTCGTAGGTGAGCGTGGTCTCCGTACGGTTCAGGATGTCGCCGCCGCCGAGCGTCGGGAGGTTCTCGACCATGAGGCCGAGCGTCGGATTGGGCCGGACGTCAGCCTGGCGAACACCGGCTTCCGCCGCGCGTTGCCGCGCCGCGAGACCCGGCCGGGCAGGATCGGCCTGGGCGGCGAGGGACAGGGCGTCGCGCAAGGTGAGCGTCGCGGGTTGGGCGACAGACGGGGAGGTCGGCGACGTCTGGGCGTACGCCGATGCAGGGGCGAGCGTCGCCCCCAGGGCGAGTGCGAGCACAGACGCAGCTGTGGCGCGCACCCGCCGTCCGGCGAGGCCGGATGCAGGGTGGTTCAAGGAAATTCTCCAAACAGGGCGCGCGCGGCCGCAGCCGCGCAAGATCAACTTTCAGGTGATCAGGCGCGCTGTTTGGGAGGGTCGAGGGGTCTTTCCGGGCGTGTGCCCGCAAGCAGGGCGTCGCGCGCCGGGGTCAGCGCGCCTCCGTCTGTCTTATGCAGAGAGGGCGGGTAGGGCGGGCCAGCGAGCGCCAGGTGGATTTCGCCCCCGCCGGAGTGGTGATGATGCGGTACGACCGGCATCTCGTCCCCGTCGGTCGCTCCGTCGAAAGCGGTCTCGAAGTCCGCGACCGGACCGCCTTCATCGTGGCTGTGCCCATGGTCGTGATCGTGGTCGGGCCCGGAGGCGATGACAGCCACATCCACATAGTCGACGCCGGGAAACTGCACCGCATGTTCGAGCCGGTGCTGGGCGTCGCGCAAGGCAAAGCCCTGCACCGCGACCATCAAGGTCACGGTCAGGCCGATGCAGATCTGGCGCAGAAGACGCAGCAAGTGGTTGTTCCCGAACTCCCCCCCCACTATCGGGAAGGCGATGATTCCTTCAACACGGAAAGTGTCGCACCTCAGGCGGCGAGCGCCTCGGCGGTCTCGATCTCGATCGTGACATGCTTCAGTTCATGCACGGGGACGAGCCGCGCGCGCAGCGCGTCCAGGGTCACGCCCGTTGCGGAGACGCTGATGATCGCTGCGTGGGCGTCGGGACCGATGCGCCAGATGTGCAGGTCGCGGATCGCCGCGTCGCCCGGCGTCTCGATCGCTTCGCGCGTTTCCTCGGCGACATGCTCGTCCGTCCGGTCCAGCAGGACGGCGGCGGTATCGCGCATGAGGCCCCACGACCATTTGGCGATCACCGCGGCGCCCACCAGGCCCATGATCGGGTCCAGCCAGGTCCACCCGAGGTAGCGGCCCGAGAGCAGGGCGATGATGGCGAGCACCGAGGTCAGGGCGTCGGCCAGGACGTGGAGATAGGCGGAGCGCAGGTTGTTGTCGCCGCCATGGCCATGGCCATGGTCGTGGTGGTGATGGTCGTGGTCGCCGTGATGGTGACCGTGGTGGTGGCCGCCCGAAAGAAGCAGGGCGCTCACCACATTCACCGCCAGGCCGATGACCGCGACGATCGCGGCCTCGCCGAAGAGAACCGACGTCGGCTCGAACAGGCGGCGGACCGATTCCACGCCGATGCCGATGGCGAACAGGCCGAGGACGAGCGCCGAAGCGAAGCCCGCCAGATCGCCCACCTTGCCGGTTCCGAAGCTGTAGCGACGATCATGGGCGTGACGCCGCGCATAGGCATAGGCAAGAGCCGCGACGCCCAACGCTCCGGCATGGGTCAGCATGTGGATGCCGTCGGCGAGCAGCGCCATGGACCCCGTCAGCACCCCGGCGACGATTTCGCCGACCATCATCACGGCCGTCAGGATGACCACGATCAAGGTGCGACGGGCGTTCTCGTCGTGGTTCGCGGCCAGGAAGACATGGTCGTGAGCTGCCGGGGCTGGCGGGAAGGTCATTTATAGCGTCCGATGATGGATATCAGCTCGTCAGCGCCCTTGCGGCGCTCGGCTTCGTCAAGATGAGGTGCGGCCACGTGGTGCTCGAGATGCTGAAGGATCAGCGCCTCGACGAGACCGCCGAGGGCGCCGCGAACGGCGGCGGCCTGCTGGAGGACGGCGATGCAATCGACATCCTCATTGATCGCGCGCTCAAGCGCGCTGACCTGACCGTTGATACGGCGGACCCGCGCGAGCAGCTTGGGTTTGTCGGCGGCGATGTGAGCCATGGCGGGAATCCTTGGAGAGACGACGTTCGCGCTTCATTAGTCCGCCGTCGCGGATTTCGCACCCAGCGCGGCCATCCGGCGTGGAAGCTCGCGTTCAACCGCCTTGCGGCGAAACGGGGTGAGCTTGCGCCATTGCGCGACTTCCGGGCGGGTTCGGCCGCATCCGACACACCAGCCGGTCGTGGAATCGAAAACGCAGATGTCGATACAGGGTGTCTTCACTGGAGTGGTCCGCGGTCGAGCCGTCGTGCAGGGGAGGGCGCACAAACTCGACCGCGGCTCATATACTCCCTACCAGTATATTTTCAAGAGCGGGACGGACGGCCTACTGCGGGGTGGTCCGCGACGGCATCGTCCCTTGCGGATGGGCGGCCGGCGCGTCGGAAACGGGCGGATGGCCTTCCGGGAGCGGTGCGGTCGGATGGGCCGCGCCGTGGCCGGCCTGGCCGTGAGCCCCGGCGCCGTGGCTCGCAGGCGCGTTCGCGCTTCCATGCGGAGTGACCGGCGGGTGGCCGGCGGGCAGGGCGGCGCCGGCGGAGCCGTGCGCGCTGACCGGAGGATGCCCGGCCGGCAGGGGCGCGTGGGCGGTGGGAGCAGAACCCGAGCTCGTCGGATGGGCCGGATGGGCCGGGTGGGCCGGCTGAGCGGCAGGCGCGGTCTGGGCGAGCGCCGGCGCCGCGAACAGGACGATGCAGGCAGCGGCGAGCGCCGAAGGGGCGAGTCTCATCGGATAGGTCTCCTTCTGGGCACTGGCGAAATCGGCAGTGACAGATACTCCCATAGAGTATATTTCGGCACGCGCCAGCGTCTGGCGGCGCCTGATTTCGGATTACTCCCTCGGAGTATCTTTTGTCGCAGGGGGCAGCCCCGGGCGCGTCGCCGGGACGGAATCAGCTGAAGTTGACCCCGACGGACCGGGACCATTGAGGAGAGGTGATGTCATGAGCCGCAGCAGGGACACGGACCGTTACTCGAGGATCGCCGCCATCTTCCATTGGGGCGTCGCCATCCTCTTGCTCGTGCAGATCTACGTCGGCTGGACGTTCGGGGACATGGAACGGGGCGCCCTGCGTACCGAGTGGTTCAACTGGCACAAGACCCTCGGTTTCGCGATCCTGTTGCTGACCGTCGGCCGGCTCGTCTGGCGTCTGGTCAACCCGCCCCCGGCCTGGCCGGCGCAGACGCCGACCTGGGAGCGCTGGCTGGCGCGGCTGAACCACGCTGCCTTCTACATCGTCCTGATCGGACTATCCCTCACCGGCTGGGCCTATATCTCGACGGGATCCGGCGCACTCCAGAGCGCGACCACTCCGCTCGTCGGCGGTCTCAGCTTCCCGTTTATCCCGGGACTGCCTCGCGCGGGGCACGCAGCCTTTGAAGACACGCACGTCCTTCTCGTGAAGGTCACCTACGCGCTTCTGATCCTGCATGTGGGTGCGGTCATCAAACACCTTGTCTTCGACCGGGGCGCAATCGCCAGCCGCATGCCGCCGTTCACGCGCCGTGAAGACAGACACAAACCGACGAACTAAACCTGAGGGATCGGCTGCCCGCCGCGGTCGCACTCGCCAGAGCGCGGCGGCAGGGCTGTCACGACGGGTGCAGCGGCCTTTCGGGGCCGGAATAACGGTGCAGGACCATGCGTAGAATCGGCTTGATCGGCGGCATGAGCTTCGAGGGCTCGGCGCTGTACTATCGCAAGATCAACGAGGGGGTGAAGGCGCGGCTCGGGGGGCTGCATTCTGCGGACCTCATCCTTCATTCGGTCGATTTCCAGACCATCGTCGACATGCAGAAGTCCGACCGTTGGGATGACGCGGGGCGCTATCTCGCCAACGCCGCCCAAGGCCTCGAGCGCGCCGGAGTGGATTGCGTCATGATGTGCGCAGTCACGATGCATCTGGTCGCCCCTGCCGTGGAGGCGGCGGTGACTGTCCCCTTCCTTCATATCGTCGATGTGACTGCGGACCGCCTGAAGGCGGCGGGTTGCCGAAAGCCGCTTCTGCTGGCGACGCGCTACACGATGGAGAATGGCTTCTATCCCGCCCGCATGGAGACGCACGGCATCGAGGTCATGACCCCCGACGCCGATGGGCGGGGGCTGACCCATGACATTATCTTCAACGAACTCTGCCTCGGCGTGGTTCGGGACAGCTCACGTCAGGCGCTCCTGGGTCTTGTGGAACGGGCGAAGGCGGACGGCGCCGACAGTCTGATCTTCGGTTGCACCGAGATCGGCATGATCCTGAACGTCGACGGATGTCCGGTCCCGGCCTTCGACAGCACGGATATCCACGCGATGGCGGCCGTGGATTTCGCCCTGGCCTGAACGCCCGCGCCCAGGGCCGCTTGCGTCCGCGGCGTCCTCGTACCGAAACGTGCGGCGCGCCCCACGGCGTCGTCCGCTAGGCAGGTTGGCGCGGCGGGGGGATATCCTTCGGCTTGGGCTCGAAGAATTGGCGCAGGCGTTTCATCACCGCCTCGCGAATTCTGAAGTCGCCCAATGCGTCCATGAGCGTTCGCGGGGCGAGGCCCTGGTCGCTGAAGGCGCCCGTGAGACCGTCTCGGATATCCTGAGGCAGGAGCGCAGCGATCGCATCGTACAGTCCCTCCTCACCCCAGATCGCGCCAAACAGCAGCGGGACCACAAGGGCGGATCGATCCGGATCCATGCGCAGGGTGCGGGCGAGCGTCAGGGTGGCGGCCTTTTCCCCTGTCGCACCGACCGCCAGCGCCATGGAGATGACGACCGGCGCCGCTCGCCCGGCGCGGAGATGCGGCTCGAACCGGGAGGCGCGGACAGCCGACCGGTCGCCGGCGAGGAAGAGGGCCTCGGCGGCGGCCGCGTGCAGGCCGGGACGTCCGACCTCAAGCGCCAGGTCCGCCAGTCGGTCGCGTCCCGCGATGTCGCCCTGCTTGGCCACGGCCAGCAGGAGTGCGTTGCGCAGATCGGGGTCGCTGGTGGCAGCAGCCCGCGCCATCAGGGTGTCGATGGCATCGGCGAAAAGCGGAGCCTGGTCGCGGAGCAGCTCCGCCGCCCCGGTCGCGATGGGGTAGCTCGCCTCGTCGCCGTAGTAGATTTCCGCACGGGCCCAGGTGTCCGAGGTCAGACCGATGAGCGTCGGTTGGTGGCTGGCGTCAGGCTTGGTCTTGAGGATCTCGACAAGCGCCTCACGCACCCCGCTCCCCTTGTCATGCGCCAGCGCCAGGATGTGGGCGGGCAGGGGTGCGGCGAGACCGTCGGCGATCGTTCGCAGCGCGTCGCGGCGCACGGCGGCGAACCGGTGTTTCAGCCCGCCCTCGACAATGTCCGTCAGACCCTGCGCGATTGCGATCGCAATCGCGGCCCTGGCGCGCTGAATATCCTCACTTTCATCACCGGCGGTCGCGAGCAGGCTTTCGACATAGGTCCGGACCGGACGCCCGGCCGCCGCAAGGAGACGCGCCCGCGCCAGCTGCAGATCGGGACTTGCGGCGGCGTCGAGCGCTTCCAGCTGAGCGACTTCCGCCAGCGACAGCGCGTAGGACGCTTCATCGAGGACCGCCTGCGCCAACGCTCCGTAGGGCTCGACATGGCCCGGGGCGTCCGCCGCGAACACGGCCACCTCCGATTTCAGGTCGTAGCCGTTCGCCAGTGCGCGCAGATCCGTCATCGCCCGCAGGACTCCCTGAAGGTCGCCGGCCGCGGCCATGGCCTGGAGCCACGCCCGGCCGTTCGACGGTTGATGCACGATCATGGTCTTCAGGACGGCGTGGCGCGTGTCCTCGGCCAGCCCGGGCGTCTTCAGGTAGTCTTCAAGGCGGGACCCCAGGTCGGCCGACCACTTCTTGCGCGCCAGATCCCAGAAACGCGCGTCGTGGCGATGCCCGCGCGCGGCGTCGGCGATCCCCACCATTTCGCCCGGTTGCGGCACGACGCCGTCGGCGCCCAGGACCTGGATCCAGCCCCAGAGCAACTCCGGCGATTGGGTACGGGCGACGATGGCGCTCCAGCCGGACCGCAGGCGCAAACCCGCGACATAGAGCTGGATGAAGCTGTCCGCCGTGTCGCCGTCGTCATGATGCATGTCGGCGAGATGTTCGGCATAACCCTCGCTGTGCTCGCCGTTGAGGATTTCCAGCCAAACCGTGTCGTCGTCATCGCGCAGGCTGATGTTCACCGCGATCGCGGCGTCCACCACCGGCTCGAACCCGGCGAAGTCGACCAGCGCCCCCGTCCCGACCGCACGAGCGTTGAAGTCGTACCCAAAGCCGACCATGCGCAAGGCTGCGTCGCGGAATGCATCGGTCTGGGCTCCGGCCATTACCGCGATGCGGGCCGCGAAATCATCGGGGAAGTGGTCGTTTGTGCGCGCGAGCGTCTCCCGGACGAAGCGCGCCGCGACGATCGCCACATCCGGATCGGCGGCCGTGCGCGCCGCGTCGGTCGGGCTGATCGGCGTTTCCAACCAGTTTTGCAGCGTACCGAAGGTGTCGCCGCGAGCGCCGACCCAGCCCGCGAAAAGCGTGATCGTGTCGTCAGGCGAACCGACATCGGCCGCCAGCTTGAGATCGGCCTCAAGCGTGTCGGACGGGGTGATAAGACGACGCCGGACGAACGCGTCGAGCGTGGCCTGGGAGTCGGGGCTCACGGTCACCTTGACGCGATCGTTCCTGGCGCCCTGGACGAGGCGTGCGGCCGCCTCGCGGCCCCAGTCCGCGTCGCTGTCACCATCGATGGCGACAAGCACATCAACCATGCTTCCCAGAAGGCGTGCCGCACGTCCGCTGTGGCCCTTAAGGATGCGCTCCAGCCCGGCCTCGACGCGCGGGTGGTAGTAGCTGAGCACGTCGTTCGGCTGACGCAGGTTTCGCCCCGCGGCCATGAAGCGGATCAGCGGAACGATCTTGTCCTCGAGCTCTTGGTCCTTTTCGCCGATGGCTTCGGCGAGTCGAGGGACCACCTCCCAGGACAGACGCGGTAGCGCTTTCAGCAGGCCCCACACGGCGATCGCCGGAAATGCGTCGTCCCGCGCTTCGACCTGGTCGACGATCGTGTTCTCGATCGCGTCGTAGTGGGCAAGGTCTATGCAGCGGTGAATGAAGGTCGGCAGGTTCGCGTCAGGCGACATTTCGCCTGCGAGCCCGTCAAAGAATTTCTGGATCTCGTACGGACTCACGAGCCGCTTCAGGACCACGTCGCGATGCGCGTCGACCGGGGCCTTCAAGACCTCGGGCAGCAGCCTGACCTGGTTGTCGAACAAACGGAAGCGCTCGCGTTGGCCATAATGCCGGGTCTCCAGTGAGACGAACCAATGGGCGGCCAGCCGCTCGCCACTCTCCTTAAAGACATCGGATCGGGTGGTGACGATGAACTGACGGTCGGCGTGCGCCCCGTTCAGCATGCGATCGAGGTCGCGGTTCCACACGCCTTGCTCAGGATGATAGCGGTACTTGCCCCACGGATCCTCGATCATGAAGACGACCCGGCCCGTCTCTTTCGAGTTCCAGACCTGTTCGGGTCCGGCCGTCACGCGGATCACCTTGAACGCACCGTCCGGTCGGCTGCGAAGTTCATCGAGCAGAACTTCAGCGGCCATCGTTTTCCCGGTGCCCGAGCTGCCGCTGATGATGACGCCGTGGCGGGTCGCCAGCTGGTTCTGCAAGTCGCCCCAGTTCGTCGGCTTGACGAACAGTCCGACCTCTGGGGCCGTCGCCAGATAGCCCCCGAAGGCGGTGATGGTCTTTTCCACGGCGTTTCGGGTCCAGACGCTGGGTCCGTTCCGCATGTGTTCAAGGGCGACGGTCCGCAGTTCCTTGATGCAGTCGACGATGTTGGGCAGCGGGACCTTGCAGGTCGTCAGCAGAACATCGCGGATCTGGCCATCGAGTTTCGTCTCATCGAGGCCGTCGAGCACCGCAACCCGTCCGTCCAGGCCTGGCAGCCTTGATCCAATGCCCTTCGGCAGCTTGGCCGGCCAGTTCGCCGCGACCGCACCGGTCCGCAGATCACGCGCGACCCCCTTTGTGGCAGCACTGGTGATCAGCAGATATCGGAGGGCCGTGTTCTCCGTCAGGAGCGTGTTGGGGGACTTCCGCGCCTTGCCCTTCGTGAGAAGCGTTTCGATATCGGTATCGGACCAAGGCTCCCCGTTGCGCAGCTTGGCCTGGACGACGAGGGGGTATCCCCCGATGGAGAGGCTGGTTGCGGCCGAGACCTGGGTTTCGTCCTTCAGATCGGCGGCGAGGTCTTCATGGTTGGCCGGCTCGAGCGTGATTTCGTCGAGCCGCTTCTGGACCAGCATGAGATCAAGCGCGAGGTAGATGGAGATGTCGACCTGATAGTCGTATCCGGCCAGGCCCGCCGGCGCGCTCGTCGTCTTCTCGTTCATGGCCCAGCCCTGTTTTCCGAACCGGAGCATGTATGGAGCCGCACGATCAGCCGCAACGTGCAGCTTCGGGGAACCTGGGAACCGACCCGTGAGGTCAGATCGGCGTGGGTGTTCTGACGTCGGTGTCCGCCCACTCGGACAGGTCGCTGATCGCGTAGACAACCCGCCCGCCGAGTTTTCGATAGACCGGTCCGGTGCCGCAGCTCCGGTGCTTCTCCAGCGTGCGGCCGGACAGCCCCAGATATCGGCCTGCTTCCGGTGTCCGCAGGAAACGCCTCGGCGGGAAACTCTCGTCGGTCATCGCTCCTGTCCTTTCCGCTCGAAAAGCAGACGATTCTCCGGCGGCCCCGAATGAGCGGATACCCGCAATGGCACGGTCGTACGTCCCCGGGACATGTCCCAAACGGACGATAGATTCTGCTTATGCCCGACACTGGCAACCGTAGTGACGAAGCGGCAGAAAGCTGGCTGCGATCCCCACCGTTTTTCTCACCGTTTTTCTGATTCAGAGAAACGGTGGCCCCGAGGGGTTTTTCTAAATCTTCAAAGAAATCAAAGGGACGATGGTGGGTGATCACAGGTTCGAACTGTGGACCCGCTGATTAAGAGTCAGCTGCTCTACCGACTGAGCTAATCACCCGACCGATCGTCTTCATTCCGGCGCGGGCGACCGCCCTGCCGAAGGGCGCTCCTACTACCCACCCGTTCGGGGGTTGGCAAGCGCTTTCGCAAACTTTCTTTGACGGTCTATGGTCCGGACGGAATCAGCCGCGCAAAGCGGCGGGGGAGCAAGCTTCATGGCCTTTTGGAAACGGCGTCGTTCGATCGACGCCATGCTGGCGCCGCACGACGGGCCGCGGTTGAAGCCGACATTGAGCTGGCCGCACCTGCTGGCGCTGGGCGTGGGCGCCATCGTCGGCACGGGCATACTGACGCTGATCGGCGTCGGGGCGGGTCTTGCGGGGCCTGCGGTTCTGATCAGTTTCGGCCTAGCGGGTCTGGTCTGCGCCTGCGCCGCCCTGGCCTATGCCGAACTGTCGACGATGATGCCGGCGGCGGGCAGCGCCTATACCTATTCGTATGCCGTGCTGGGCGAAGGGATCGCCTGGGTCGTGGGCTGGAGCCTGATCCTTGAATACTCGCTGGTTGTCAGCGCCGTGGCGGTGGGTTGGTCCGGCTACGCCGTCGGTTTCCTGAGCGGCCTGGGCGTCGATCTGCCGGTGGCCCTGGTCGCTGGGCCGCATGCGGGGGGCGTCGTCAATCTGCCGGCCGTGGCCATCATCGGCGTGGTCACCGGCCTGCTGCTGCTGGGCACCCGGGAGAGCGCCACGCTGAACGCCGTGCTTGTCGTGATCAAGATCGCCGCTCTGGTCGTCTTCGTCGCCATCGCTCTGCCGGCTTTCAAACCCGAGCATTTCACGCCTTTCATGCCCAACGGCTTCGGCGCGCCCTTTGTCCAGACGGGGGTCATGGCGGCGGCGGCTATCATCTTTTTCGCCTTCTACGGCTTCGACGCGATCTCGACGGCGGCGGAAGAGACCAAGAAGCCTGAGCGCGACCTGGCCATCGGCATCGTCGGTTCGATGCTGATCTGCACGGCCCTCTATCTGGTCGTCGCCGCCGCCGCGATCGGCGCCCGGCCGGTCGCCGATTTCGCGGACAGCCCCGAGCCCCTGGCCCTGATCCTGCGCCAGATGGGGCAGGTGACGGCGGCCCAGTGGATCGCTGCTGCTGCGGTGATCGCCCTGCCGACCGTGCTGCTGGCCTTTCTGTTCGGCCAGAGCCGCATCTTCCTGGGCATGGCCCGCGACGGCCTGTTGCCGCGCCGTCTGGCCAAGGTGTCGTCGCGCGGCGTGCCGGCGGTGGTTACGGTCTTCACCGCGGTGGTGGTCGCGATCCTGGCCGGCCTGCTGCCGCTGGACGAACTGGCGTCGCTCGCCAACGCCGGCACTCTGGCGGCCTTCTGTTCGGTGGGCCTGTGTCTGATCGTGCTGCGGATCCGCGAACCCGGCCGCAAGCGGGTGTTCAAGGCGCCGTTGTGGCCCGTCGTCGGCGCGATCAGCATCATCGGCTGCATCGTCTTCTTCTTCAGCCTCAAGGGCGTGACCCAGGTCGGTTTCCTGATCTGGAATCTGATCGGCGTGGCCATCTATCTGCTGTGGTCGTCCAAACACTCTCGCCTGGCCAAGGGCGAAGAAGAGGCCGCCTGATGGCCCGCCGCGACCTCAGCGGCGCCGTTGACTTCAGCGTGCTGGAGGGGATGACCGGCGGCGATACGGGCATATCGGAAGAGGTGCTGGGCCTGTTCGTCGAACAGGCCGGCCTCTGGGCCGCATTACTGGACCCCAGGACCGACGGCTGGCGCGACGGGGTCCACACGATCCGGGGCGCGGCGGCGGGCATAGGCGCCGGCGAACTGGCGGCGATCTGCGCCGAGGCGGAGACCATGGATCAGGCGCTGACGGCGCCGGCTTTGGAGCGTGTCCGCACGGCTCTGGACGCGGCCTTGGCCGACGTCGCCGCCTATCGCCACGAACTGATGCTCAGAGGCTTGAGAGGCTAGCGCCGAGTCCGGTCGTAGGCGGCGAACTCGTGGGCGATGCATCGGTCGATCAGCAGGCGCCAGACCGGTTCGGCGATATCGGGCGACAGGTGATGCGCCTCGGCGGCGGTGAGGACCTTGGCCACGACATCATCGATCCGGGCCTGGTCGAACACGGCGTCGCGATCAGGCTTAATGCGCGCGGCGGCGTCCATATAGCGCTGGCGTTCAGCCATCAGGGCGACCAGGGCGCGGTCCAGGGCGTCGACGCCCTGGCGGACCTCGGCCATGGACTGGCATTCGGCGGGATCGACCCGGGGATCGACGGCGACAAGGGCAGGCTTCGACATGGGTGCCGGGTTAGCCCGTCAGGCGGCCCAAGCCAAGTCGTCAACCGACGAAGGCGCGTTCCAGCACATAGTCGGCCGGTTCGGCGTTCGAGCCTTCCTTCAGCCCATAGGTTTCCAGCAGTTCGCCGACTTCCTTGATCATGGCCATGGAGCCGCACAGCATGGCCCGGTCGCGCGCCGGATCGAACCCCTCGGGCAGTCCCAGGTCGCGGAAGAAGTCGCCCGACTTGATCCGGTCGGTGATCCGGCCTGGATTTTCAAAGTCTTCGCGCGTGACCGTCGGATAATAGGTCAGCTGAGCCTTCGCTTCGTCGCCGATCAGCGGATCCTCGTGGATCTCGCGGCTGAAGAAGTCGCGATAGGCCAGGTCGGCGACGCCGCGCACCGTATGGATCACATAGACATGGCCGAAGCGGGAATAGGTCTCTGGGTCGCGCGCCACGCTGAGCCAGGGCGCCAGGCCCGTGCCGGTGCCGATCAGGAACAGCCGCTCGCCGCCGGTGAGGGCGTCCAGCACCAGGGTCCCGGTCGGCTTCTTGCCCATCAGCACCGTGTCCCCGGGCTGGATCTTCTGCAGGCGCGAGGTCAGCGGGCCGTCGGCGACCTTGATGGAGAAGAACTCCAGTTCCTCGGCCCAGCAGGGGCTGGCGATGGAATAGGCGCGCAGCACGGGTTTGCCCCCGTCTTGACCCGGCAGGCCGATCATCACGAACTCGCCCGAGCGGAAGCGGAAGTCCTCGGGTCGCCGGACGCCGAAGCTGAACAGGCTGTCGGTCCAGTGGCGGACCCACAGAACCTCCAGTTCGTTGAACGGGCTGGGCTTGCCAGGAGCCTTGGCGGCGGCGGGGGAGAGGGCGGCGTCGGTCATCGTGGCCCTCTCTAAGCTGAGAACCCTTCGCAGGGAAGAAAAAGCCGTTTGTCGAGCGGCCACATTTCCTCGTGACGGCTTGCAGAAGCGCCGCTAGCGTCGCCGACCATGCGCACAGTTCTTCTCGCTTCGACCATCCTCCTGTCGGCCGGTTCGGCCTCCCTAAGCCAAGCTTGGGCCCAGGAAACGCCCTCCAACATCCTGACGCCCGAGCGCGTCTTCTCCAGCCCCAGCCTGAACGGCCCGGTGGCCAAGGGGGTCAGCCTGTCGCCGGACGGCCAGCTGGTCGCCTTCCTGCGTTCGCGCGAAGACAATGTGGATGTCCAGGACCTGTGGGCCGCCCCCACCGGCGAGGGCGAGCCCTACAAGCTGATCGACGCCCGCGCCCTCGTGCCCGACGCCGGCGAACTGTCGGAGGCCGAGAAGGCCCGGCGCGAGCGGATGCGGATCAGCGCCCGCGGCGTGGTCGAATATTCCTGGGACCAGCAGGGGCGCTACATCCTGGCCCCGCTGGAGGGCGATATCTTCCTGGCCAATCGCGTCGACGGCAAGGTGCGTCGCCTGACCGAGACCCCCGCCGACGAGATCGACGCCAAGGTCTCGCCCAAGGGCAGTTATGTCTCATACGTCCGCGACCAGAACCTGGTTGTCTATGACCTGGCCACGGGCCGGGAGACGCCCATCACCGACGACGGCGCCGGTCTGATCACCTGGGCCACGGCCGAGTTCATCGCCCAGGAGGAGATGGACCGCGACACCGGCTACTGGTGGAGCCCCGATGAACGCTACATCGCCCTGACCCGCGTGGACGAAAGCCCCGTCGACGTCGTTCCTCGTTTCGAGATCACCGGGGACGGCGCGACCATGGTCGAGCAACGCTATCCCCGCGCCGGTCGCCCCAACGCCGTCGTGGAACTGTATGTTCAGGACCGCGAGGCGGGACGTCGGGTCAAGGTGGATATGGGCGCCGACACCGACATCTATCTGGCGCGGGTGAACTGGGCCGAGGACGGCAAGACCCTGTACGTCCAGCGCCAGTCGCGCGACCAGAAGACACTGGACTTGCTCAGCGTCGATCCGACCACCGGCGCCTCGCGCGTGATCCTGAGCCAGAAAGCCGAGGCCTGGGTCGATTTGAACAATGATTTCCGCGTCCTGTCGGACGGCCGCTTCATCTGGTCGAACGAGGACTCGGGTTGGCGGCATCTGTATCTGTACGACCGCAACGGCCGGCGTCTGAGGGCCATCACGCGCGGCGACTATCCGGTCAAACATCTGGACGGAGTCAACGAACAGACTGGGGAGGTCTATTTCACCGCCTCGATGCGTGACGGCGAGGAACTGCCGATCGAACAACAAATGTTCCGCGCCAGCCTGAACCGCACGGTCGATCCGGTGGCGGTGACGCCCGCCGGCGGCTGGTGGAACGTGTCAGTGAACGGCCCGGCGACGGCCTATGTCGGCAACTATTCCGATCCCGCGACCCCGCCCCAGTCGGCCCTGTACCGGATCGACGGCGCGCGGGTGCGCTGGATCGAGGAAAACCGGCTCGACGCCGACCACCCCTTCGCCCCCTATGTCCCGCGCCTGCGCACGCCCCAGTTCGGCACGATGCAAAGCCATGACCAGACCCTGGTCTGGCGCATGACCACCCCGCCGGACTTCGATCCATCCAAGAAGTATCCGGTGGTGATGCAGGTCTATGGCGGTCCTGGCACGGGCGCGGGGGTGCAGAAGAGCTGGCAACCCCTGACCAACCAGTTGCTGACCGAGGCCGGCTATATCGTCTTCCGCGTCGACAATCGGGGCGAAGGCGACCGGTCGCAGGCCTTCGAGACCAGCATCTATCGTCGCCTGGGCCTTCCTGCGGTCGAGGATCAGGCCCAGGCCGCCAAATGGTTGAAGACCCTTCCGTATGTCGATCCTGACCATATCGCGGTCATGGGCTGGAGCTTCGGCGGCTTCCTCAGCCTGCTGACCCTGACCGATCCGGACGCTGGTCTGGCCTCGGCCCTGGCCGGGGCGGCGCCGACGGAGTGGAGCCTCTACGACACCCACTACACCGAACGCTATATGTCGACGCCCCAGGACAATCCGGAAGGCTATGCCGCCACCGACGTCCTGCCGCGCCTTGACGATCTGACGGGCCGTCTGCTGCTTCTGCACGGCATGGCCGACGACAATGTCATCTTCGGCAACGCCACCCGCGTGATCGACGCCCTCCAAGCCAAGAGCACGCCGTTCGAGATGATGCTCTATCCCGGCCAGCGGCACGGCGTCCGCGGCGAACCGAGGCAACTTCAGCAATGGCGCACCTATCTCGACTTCCTCGATCGCACGATCGGAACCCGGTCGGCGTCCACCGACTGATCCTCGCCGCCGCGGCCGCCCTGTCCCTGACGGGATGCGCGGCCGGGGCGGGCGGAGAAACAAGCGGCTATCCGATCGCCTCGGCGGTGGTCGAGGCCGGTCGCCTGAACGACAGCGCCCATGCGGTGCTGCGCTGGACCGACGTTTCGCCGACCAGCGGCCGCGTCTCCGCCGTGTCCGGCATGCCGATCCTGCTGAAGGACAATATCGAGACGGCGGACATGCCGACGACCGCCGGGTCTCTGGCCCTGATCGCCAATACACCCGGCCGCGACGCCCCCCTGGTCGCCCGGCTGCGCGCCGGCGGGGCCGTGATCGTGGGCAAGACCAATTTGTCGGAATGGGCCAATATCCGATCATCGGACTCGATCAGCGGGTGGAGCGCGGTCGGCGGCCAGACCCTCAACCCCTATGATCCCGCCCGCACTCCGTGCGGTTCCTCGTCCGGAAGCGGCGCGGCGGTGGCCCTGGGGCTGGCGCCCGCGGCCATCGGCACCGAGACTGACGGGTCGATCACCTGTCCCGCTTCGGTGAACGGAATCGTCGGATTCAAGCCGAGTGTCGGCCTGGTGTCGCGCACCCACATCGTGCCGATCAGCCATTCCCAGGACACGGCGGGGCCGATGACGGCGACGGTTCGTGACGCCGCGCGGGTGCTGACGGTCATCGCCGGCTCCGACCCGATCGATCCCGCCACGGTCGAGGCTGACGCCCGCAAGACCGACTATGTCGCTGCCCTGGACGCCGGCTCGCTGCGGGGCGCTCGCATCGGGGTGATGCGGTTTCTGAAGAACTATTCGCCCGAGACCCAAGCGGTGTTCGAACAGAACCTCCAGGCTCTGCGTGACGCCGGCGCCGTGCTGGTCGATCTGCCTGAAGGTCCGGACGGTCGGGCCCTGGGCGAGGCCGAGTTCAAGGTGCTGCTTTACGAGCTGAAGCACGATCTGAACGCCTATCTGGCCTCGACCGACCCGGCCCAGGTCCGCACCCGCACCCTGGCCGACGTCATCGCCTTCAACGCCGCCGAACCGCGCGAGACGGTGCTGTTCGGCCAGGACATCTTCGAAGAGGCGCAGGCTATGGGAGGACTGGACGATCCCGACTATGTGGAGGCCCGCGCCACCTCTCTGAAGCTGGCGGGGGCCGAGGGGATCGACCGGCTAATGAGCGATCACGACCTGGCCGCTCTGGTCGCCCCCACCACCTCGCGCGCCTGGACCAATGATCCCGAGGACGACGACGACATGCAGGGATCGGCCAGCCGTCTGGCCGCCGTCGCCGGTTATCCGCACCTGACCGTCCCTATGGGCTTCGATCAGGGCATGCCCGTAGGCCTCAGCTTTATTGGTGGAAAATGGGATGACGCGCGCATCCTTTCCCTCGGTTACGCCTTCGAACAGGCGACGCAGGCGCGGCGACCGCCGTCTGCATCCCGGCCCTGAAACCGGAGCGGTCGCGCGGGAGTGCGGCATGCGTGAAATCTTCGGATCAGGGCCGCGAAGGTCCTGCTTGTGAGCGACCTGATCGCCAACATCGTCGGCTCGGCCGCAGCCGTCTGTTCGGTCACAAGTTTCGCGCCCCAGGCGATCAAGATCTGGAAGGAACGCGACGCCTCGTCGGTCAGTCTGAAGACCTATTCCCTGACCGTGACCTGTTTCGCCCTGTGGGTGGTTTATGGCGTAATGACCGAGGCCTGGCCGGTGACCGTCGCCAACGCCTGCGCCCTGGTGATGGCCTCTGCCGTCCTGGCGATGAAATGGCGGTTCCGGGACGGCGATCCCGAGGCCCAAGGGTGACTCAGGTGATTTGATCCCGATCAAGGCGGGTGGCTGAAGTCGGCGCAAGATCGGCGGCAGAGGAGAATTCCTATGCCCCAAGACGCCGTGCCCTTCGTCGCCGCCATCGTCGCGGCCTTCGTCTTCTTCATGGCCGCCCTGAGTCTGGCCAGCCTTTATTCTCGATCGTCCGACGACAAGTGACGACAGCTTTACCCGACGTGATCTTGGCGCCTCGCCCGCCGCGCGCTAGGGCAGAGGCTCAACCGTCCTATGGGAGACGCCCAATGCCTGATCTCGCTCAAGTCACCGAACACATCCGCGGCGCCGTCGGCGACAACTCCGGTCTGGGCAAGACCGTGAAGCTCGACCTCGGCGACGAAGGCAAGATCTACATCGACGGCGCCTCGGTGCCGAACACGGTGACGAACGAAGACAAGCCCGCCGACGCCACCGTCTCGATGAAGTGGGACGACTTCATGGCCCTGTCGGAAGGCAAGCTGGACCCGATGATGGCCTTCATGCAGGGCAAGCTGAAAATCGCCGGCGATATGATGATCGCCCAGAAGCTGGCCCCGCTGCTGAAGCGCTGATGGCAAGCTGAGCAATAGTTGATCGCGGCGCGGCTCCCCAGGGGCCGCGCCGTTTTCGTATTCAGCGCCCGTCAGAGGCGCGAAACATAAGAGGAAACGACATGGACTTCAGACATTCCGACCGCGCCCTGGACTGGCACGCCCGCGTGCGGCGTTTCCTCGACGAACAGGTCATCCCGCGCGAGGCGGAGTATTTCGCCCAGGTGCGCGAAAACCCCGACCGCCAGCCGCCGGTTATGGAGGCGATGAAGGCCGCGGCCCGCGAAGCCGGCCTGTGGAACATGTTCCTGCCGGGAGAGCACG
This sequence comes from Brevundimonas sp., assembly GCF_013912065.1. GTDB lineage: Bacteria > Pseudomonadota > Alphaproteobacteria > Caulobacterales > Caulobacteraceae > Brevundimonas. The sequence goes on along the minus strand of NZ_JACESA010000004.1, from coordinate 85,317 downwards.
GCGCCGGTTTGACCAACCTCGACTACGCCCCGCTGGCCGAGATGATGGGCGCCCATCTGTGGTCGTCGGAGGTGTTCAACTGCAATGCGCCCGACACCGGCAACATGGAAGTGTTGCACATGTACGGGAACGCCGAACAGCAGGCCCGCTGGCTGAAGCCGCTGATGGCCGGCGAGATCCGCTCGGCCTTCCTGATGACCGAGCCCGAGGTCGCCTCGTCCGACGCCACCAATATCCAGACCCGGATCGAGCGCGACGGCGACCACTATGTCATCAACGGCCGCAAATGGTGGTCGACCAACATGGCGCATCCGAACGTCGCCATGACCATCGTCATGGGCAAGACCGACTTCGACGCCGCGACCCACGCCCAGCAGTCGCAGGTGATCGTGCCGGTCGACACCCCCGGCTTCCGCGTCGAGCGGATGTTGTCGGTCTTCGGCTATGACGAACGGCCCATCGGCCATGCCGAGGTGGTGCTGGAGAATGTCCGCGTCCCGGTCGAAAACCTGATCGCCGGCGAGGGCAGGGGGTTCGAGATCGCACAAGGGCGCCTCGGCCCCGGCCGTATCCACCACTGTATGCGCGTGATCGGCGCGGCGGAACGGGCGCTGGAGCTGATGGTGACGCGTCTGCTGAACCGTACCGCCTTCAGGAAGCAGCTGGCCGAACATTCGGTGTGGGAACAGCGCGTCGCCGACGCCCGCACCAATATCGAGATGTGCCGCCTGCTGGTGCTGAAGGCCGCCTGGATGATGGACGAGGCGGGGGCCAAGAACGCCCGCTCCGAGATCGCCCAGATCAAGGTCGCGGCGCCGCGTATGGCGCTTCAGGTCATAGACGACGCCATCCAGGCGTTCGGCGGCGCCGGCGTTTCGGCCGATACGCCTCTCGCCGAGTTGTATGCGACGGTGCGCACCCTGCGTATCGCCGACGGCCCGGACGAGGTTCACAACCGCACCATCGCCCGGCTGGAATACGCAAAACATGGCGGCAAGCCGGTGCGTTGAATTCGCTGTTACGCCTCCTATCTCCTCGGGAACCTCGACCTTGGCGTGACGTTCGCTCTCCATGAAGGACGCGACGCCCGGTCGGGGCTCTGGGCTGGCGGGACGGATCTGCTGACATGAATGCTCGCTTTGAGCCCGACAGGCGGGCGGCGTCCGACGTGGCGCGGTTCAGGGCCGTTCGGGACGCCATGCCGGCCTTGGCCGAGGGCCTGTCCGTGGAGGATCTGTCGGCCCAGTCGATGCCCGACTGCAGCCCCGGCAAATGGCATCTGGCCCACACCAGCTGGTTTTTCGAGGCGATGATCCTGTCGGCTGACCCCGACTATCAGCCCGTCGATCCGCGCTTCCAGCAACTGTTCAACTCCTACTACGAAGCCCTGGGCGAGCGGGTGCCGCGCGCACAGCGCGGCCTGATGACCCGGCCTTCCGTCGAAGAGGTTCTGGCCTATAGGCGCGAGATCGACCGGCGTATGGCCGCCTGGCTGGCGCAGGGACCGTCCAGCGGTCTTCAGCGCTATCTGTTCGAACTGGGCCTGCACCACGACCAGCAACATCAGGAGCTTTTCCTGATGGACCTGCTGAACCTGATGTCGCGATCGCCGCTGGACCCAGCCGCCTATGCGAGCGAGCCGCGCGCCCGGCCGCTCGAAACGCAACTCGGTGGTGCGGTAAGGTTCGACGGAGGTTTGGTCTCGGTCGGCCACGATGGAGCGGGCTTCGCCTTCGACAATGAAGGACCCGGCCACCGGGCTTGGCTGGAGCCGTTCGCTCTGGCCGCCGATCTGGTGACCAACGGCGACTGGACTGACTTCATCGCCGATGGCGGCTATTCCCGCGCCGACCTTTGGCTGTCAGACGGCTGGGCGACGGTCAAGGCCGAGGGCTGGACCGCCCCCCTGTACTGGCGTCGCGACGGCGACGGCTGGACGGTCATGAGCCTGACCGGCCGCGCGCCCGTCAATCCGTCCGCCCCCGTGCGCCACGTCAGCTTCTACGAGGCCGACGCCTATGCCCGCTGGGCCGGCAAACGCCTGCCGTCCGAGGCGGAATGGGAACATGCGGCGACAACGGCTCCCAACGTCTTCTCCAACCTGTGGGGCGAGGTCTGGCAGTGGACGTCAAGCGCCTATGGCCCCTATCCCGGCTTCCAGCCGACCTCCGGCACGGCCGCCGAGTACAACGGCAAGTTCATGTCCAATCAGATGGTTCTGCGCGGCGGCGCCTTCGCCACGCCGGCCGGCCATGCGCGCGTCACCTATCGCAACTTCTTCTATCCTAACCAAAGGTGGGCCTTCATGGGTCTGAGACTGGCCGAAGACGCCCCGCGCCGCCGCGCCGCGCCCGATGAGGACGCCCAGACCGCCGCCTTCCGGCACGATCTCGTCGAAGGTCTGTCGCGCGACCAGAAGACCCTGCCGCCCAAGTGGTTCTACGATGCCGTGGGGTCGCGGTTGTTCGAGGAGATCACCGCCCTGCCGGAATATTATCCGACGCGGCAGGAGACGGCCCTGCTGAAGGCGAGCGCCGCCGCCCTGACCGCCGACTTCGGCCCCAACGCCGTCTTGGTGGAGTTCGGTTCGGGCGCCAGCGAGAAGACCCGTCTGCTGCTGGACGCCGCGCCGGACCTCGGCGCCTATGTGCCGCTGGACATCAGCGAGACCGCCCTGGCGGACGCCGCCGCCCGTCTGCGCGCCGACTATCCGGGCCTGCGGGTCGAGCCCCTGTTGGGGGATTTCGAACATCTGGCGCCCCTGCCGGACCATCTGCCCGCCGGCCGCCGCATCGGCTTCTTCCCTGGTTCGACCATCGGCAATCTGGAGCCTGAGGAGGCCGAGCGCTTCCTGGCCTCGGCCCGGCGTATGCTGGGGGAGGGGGCGCTGTTCATCCTCGGCGTCGATCTGGTCAAGGACCCAGCGACCCTGGTCGCCGCCTATGACGACAGCCAGGGCGTCACCGCCGCCTTCAACCTGAACGTCCTGGTCCGCGCCAACGCCGAACTCGACGCCGACTTCGATCTGGACGCCTTCGCCCACCGCGCCGTCTGGAACCCGGATCAGGCGCGGATGGAGATGCACCTCCAGGCGACGCGACCGACCACCGCCCACGTCGGAGACCGTACCTTCAGCTTCATCGCCGGCGAGACCATCCACACCGAAAGCTCTCGCAAATTCACTCAGGCGTCGGTCGAGGCTCTGGCGACCGCCTCCGGCTGGTCCCTTGTCCAGTTCGACATCTCACCCGCTCCCAGCGTGGCCCTGGCGCTGTTGAGGGCCTAGCCGCTTACCGCCGACAGCCTTGCCGCGCGTCCGGTCTGAATGTATGGAATATATATAAATCATATATTCCAGCGAGGCGCCGTGGGGATCGTCAATATCGAAGATGAGCTGCATGACCAGCTTCGCCGGGCGAGCAAGGCCTCTTTTCGGTCGGTCAACGCCCAGGCTGCTTTCTGGATCAAGATCGGCATGCTGTGCGAGTTGAACCCCGGCCTCAGCTTCCAGGAATTGGTCGCGCGCGAGTTGAAAACCGCAGGCGTAGATGCGTCTGAGCTCGCTGGCGCGGCATGACGAAGACGCCGGCCGAGGTTGCGCTGATGGCGGAGTCGGGCCGGCTGCTCGCCTCGGTTTTCGCTCGCCTGGATGAACTGCAACTCATCGGCATGAGCACGCTCGAGGTCAATAACCGGGTCGAGGCCTTCATTGTCGATCAGCTTGAGGCCCGTCCCGCCAGCAAGGGCCAGTACGGCTACGGCTTCGTCCTGAACAGTTCGCGAAACGAGGTGGTCTGTCATGGCGTCCCGTCCAGGGACGAGATTCTCCAGGACGGCGACATCGTCAACTTCGACATCACGCTGGAAAAGAACGGCTATATCGCCGACTCCAGCAAGACCTATCTGATCGGAGACGTAGCGCCTTCCGCTCGCCGGCTTGTCGATACAGCCTATGTTGCGATGTGGAAGGGAATCCAGGCGGTCCGGCCGGGCGCCGCGCTGGGCGATATCGGCTTCGCCATCGAGCGGCACGCAAAGCGCAACGGCTATTCGGTGGTCCGCGACTATTGCGGCCACGGCATCGGACGCGAGATGCACGAAGCGCCTCAGGTTCTGCATTTTGGAAAGCCGGGAACGGGCCTCGTGCTGCGTGAGGGGATGGTGTTCACCATCGAGCCCATGTTGAACCAGGGTCGGCGGACTGTCAGGACAAAGGCGGATGGATGGACGGTTGTTACGTTGGACGCTCAATTGTCCGCCCAGTTCGAGCACACCGTGGCTGTCACCAAGGACGGGGTGCAGGTCCTGACGCTTCGTCCTGAAGAGACCCGAGCCGCCGCCCACATCGTCTGAGGCAAGAGGCCTGGCCAAAATGAAAGGGCGGGGCGTCGACTGACACCCCGCCCTTGCTGGACCAGCTTCGTAAAAGCCTATTCAGCTTCGCCAGAAGAGGGCGCGTCCTTCTTGGCGCCGTGCGACGCCTCGCCGCCTTTCCGCCCGGCCTGGGCGGCCAGGCTACGGTCTTGGGAGAAGCTTCTCTTCTCACTCGGGACGCTGGCCCCGCCTTTTCGCGCGATCTCGCGCTGACGTTCGGGATCCATCGAGGCGAAGCCTCGCTTGGAAACGCCGGAGGGTCGCGTGGGCTGGCTGTCCATCGGTGTTCCTTTCAGTGCTGCCGTTGCGCTTGCCGGAATGAACCCTGTGACTCGGTGACGGTTCCGTCGGGAACTTCGTTTTACTGTCACGGGTCTGAACGTCTTCGTGGCTTGACTTCACGCAGCGCCGTAAGGGCGGGAATCACCTTCTCCGCCGCCGCCCGGTTCCATGGGCGGAACCTCCTGTGGCGTATCGGACGGGTCGAGTTCGGGCTGCGGCGACGGCTCGGGCGGGATCTCGGAAGGAATGAGGGGCTGCGGCGTTTCGGACGGTGTCGGATCGGTGAAGGTCATGGGGTTCTCCTGTCACGGTACAACGCGGCGCGGAGACCGATGTTCAGAGGGAACCGGAGGGCGCCGCGCCGGTTCATTGTCCGAACCCGGAGCCCCCTATGACCCAGACCCCCATAGCCCCGCCTTCGCCCGACGACATTGTCCTGGAGGACAAGGACCTGACCCAGCGACTGGACCGTCAGGCCGACGAAATCATCGCTGCTGGCGAAGCCCGAAATTTTGAAGACTCGCTGTCCCTGCGCCAGGCGGTTCGGGAAGACGCCGAGATGATCCGACAGAAGTTCTCGGATCGGGTGGCAACGACCCGTGACGGCATCCGGGATCGTCCGATGGAGACGACCCTCTACGCCCTCGGCCTCGGCGTGATTATCGGGATGCTGCTTCGCCGCTGACCGACGGCGGCTCAGGCCGGTCCCGTCGGCTGCCGAGTCATCGGCGTGCCCCGCAGGGCCGCGTCCGAGACGAAGGGATTGGTTCGCCGCTCCTCGCCGAAGGTCGAGATCGGCCCGTGGCCGGGCACGAAGGTGACGTCGTCACCGAGGGGCCAAAGCTTCTCGACCACGGCGCGGATCAGGGCAGGCGGGTCGCTCATCGGAAAATCAGTGCGGCCGACAGACCCCTTGAACAGCACGTCCCCAACCTGGGCGAACCGCGCGGCCCGGTTGAAGAAGATGACATGACCCGGCGTATGGCCGGGGCAGTGACGAACTTCCCAGGTGGTTTCGCCCAGGCTCACCGTGTCGCCGTCCTCCAGCCAGCGGTCGGGGACGAAGGGGCGGGCGTCGGGAAGGCCGTACATCTGGCCGCTCTCGACGATACGGTCGATCCAGAACTGATCGGCCTTCTGCGGCCCGGTGATCGAAACCCCGGTCTTCTCCTGCATTTCGGCCGCGCCGCCGGCATGGTCCAGATGACCGTGGGTGATCCAGATCTGATCCAGCGTCAGGCCGCGCCTCTCCACCTCGCCCAGAATCGCATCGACCCCGCCCCCCGGATCGATGACCGCCGCCTTGTTGGTCGCGGTGCACCAGACGGTGGTGCAGTTCTGCTGAAGCGGGGTTACGGGCGTTACGAAAACGCCGATGGGGGAGGCGGGCTGGCTCATACCCCCTACATAACCGTCGATCCGGCGCGAAACCACCGCTCGGCGCCACGCTCGCGTTGACCTTTGGAGCCCTTCTCGACATAAGGGCGGGCTTCGAGGCGCCGCTCCTAACGGGGCGGCCTTCTTGCTTTATCCATTCCGCGCCGGCCTTTCTCAGGCTCACGCGCCCCAGAGCGTCAGAAATCCCGACCATGCAAGTCGTCGAAAAGTCGAACGAAGGCCTCAGCCGCGTGCTCGCGGTCACCATCCCCGTCGCGGAGCTGAACGAGAAGCTCGAAGCCCGCGTCAAGGAAGTCGCCCCGCAGGTGAAGCTGAAAGGCTTCCGTCCGGGCAAGGTGCCGGTCGCCCACGTCAAGAAGACCTTCGGCCGTGAGTTCATGGGCGAAATCATCAACGCCGAGCTGAACGAGACCAGCCAGAAGGCCCTGGACGACGCCAAGATCCGTCCGGCCGCCCCGGCCGAGATGAAGCTGACCTCCGACATGGACAAGGTCATGGCCGGTCAGGAAGACCTGGCCTACGAAATGGCCCTGGAGATCATGCCGGACTTCACCCCGATCGATCCTAAGACCCTGAAGCTGGAACGCCCGACCTACGAAGCCTCGGACGCCGATCTGGACGAGGCCCTGACCGAGCTGGCCGGCCAGGCCAAGTCCTACGAGGACAAGAAGGGCAAGACCGTTAAGGCCGCCGAGGGCGACCAACTAACCATCGACTTCCTGGGCAAGCTGGACGGCGAACCCTTCGACGGCGGCGCCGCCGAGGACGCGGACCTGGTCATAGGCTCGGGCCGCTTCATCCCCGGCTTCGAAGAGCAGCTGACCGGCGCCAAGGTCGGTGAAGAGAAGACCATCGAGGTCACCTTCCCGGAAAACTATCAGGCCGCCCACCTGGCCGGCAAACTGGCCACCTTCGACGTCAAGGTGAAGGCCATCAAGGCCGAGGTCGAAGCCAAGGTCGACGAAGACTTCGCCAAGCGCATCGGTCTGGAATCGCTCGACAAGCTGAAGGAACTGCTGAGCCAGAACCTGAACCAGCAATATGCCGGCGCGGCCCGTTTCAAGCTGAAGCGCGCCCTGCTGGACCAGCTGGACACGGCCCATGACTTCCCGCTGCCGCCGAAGATGGTCGAGGCCGAGTTCGACGGCATCTGGCAACAGGTCGAGGCCGACAAGGCCGCCGGCCGTCTGCCCGAAGAGGACGCCGCCAAGTCCGACGAAGACCTGAAGGCCGAATACCGCAAGATCGCCGAGCGCCGCGTCCGTCTGGGCCTGGTCCTGGCCGAAATCGGTCGCGCCAATAATGTCCAGGTCACCGACCAGGAGCTGAACGCCGCCCTGCTGCAGGAAGCCCGCAACTATCCGGGCCAGGAACAGGCCGTCCTGAACTTCTACCGCCAGAACCCCAACGCCGCCGCCCAGATGCGCGCCCCGATCTACGAGGAAAAGGTCGTCGACCTGATCGTCGGCCTGGCCGAGGTGACCGACACGCCGATCACCAAGGAAGAGCTGCTGAAGGAAGACGAAGAGGCGTAACTTCCTTCTTACGGAAGAGTCACTGTCCAATCGCTGCGGAGAAGGATAGATGAAAAGGGCCCGCGTAGCGGGCCTTTTTTGCATCGAGCGGTTGTCGGAGGCCTATTCGTGACCATGATCGCAGCCCTGGTTTCCACCGCCCTGTTGTTCGCCTCTCCGCAAGCCGCGCCGCAAACGCCGGTTGATGCTGGTGCGCCCGCGGAGCTCGACGCGATCATCGTCGAGGGGCGCCGCATAGAAGAGGCGGCGCGCAGCTATATCGAGGAAGTGGGCGAGCCGCCTCGCGGGACGCGCCTAGCGCGTTGGAATCAGCCGGTCTGCATCAGCATGACCAACATGCAGCCGCGATTCGCCCAGTTCGTCATTGATCGCATCGCAGCCAATGCACTCGACGCGGGCGCAGATGTCGGCGGCCCCGACTGCAAGCCGAACGTCATCATACTGGCCACCACCGACGGTCCGGCGTTGGCGAAGAAGCTGGTCAAGGAGGTCGGTCTGGGCTTCCGACCGGCGATCAATCACACGAACCTGTCGCGAGACGCCCTTGCGGATTTCCAGAACTCGGGCGCGCCGGTTCGGTGGTGGAACGTGACGATGCCGGTGACGACTGACACTGGTGAACTCGCGATCACGTTGCGTGGCGACGACCCCCAGCAGGTCGTCGTACGCGACGGATCGCGTCTGCGCTCCAACGTGCGTTACGACATGGCCTGGACCATCGTCATCGTGGACATGAGCCGAACCAACGGTGCGCCGTTCGGTGTGTTGGCGGACTATGTCTCCATGGTTTCTCTTGCTCAGATCGACCCGTCGGCGGATCTAAGCGCCCAATCGACGGTGATGAATCTGTTCAACACCCCAAGTGAGATCGACGGTCTGAGCCAATGGGACAAGGACTATCTGGCCGCCCTCTATTCGGCCCCCACCGACCGCTTCAGCGCTGAGCAGCAGGAGAATGGCGTCCTCCACTCCATGGCGCGCCGGCAGCAGGAACGCGACAGGGCGGATGAAGCCCCCGTCTCAGATCAGGCTTCAGGCGACACTCCGCAATAGGTCGCTCGGTCGCCCGTCTTGCGCCGATGCTCTGCGGACGCGATATGCTAGGACGAAGGGCGCGGTCTGAATCGCGCCCATTGCATCCCGAGAAGGCCTCCATGCGCGATCCGATCGAACTGATGAACATGAATCTCGTCCCCATGGTGGTGGAGCAATCCAGCCGGGGCGAGCGCTCCTTCGACATCTTCTCGCGCCTGCTGCGCGAGCGGATCATCTTCCTGACGGGGCCTTTCGAGGACACGATGGCGTCGTTGATCTGCGCCCAGCTGCTGTTCCTGGAATCGGAAAATCCGAAGAAGGAAATCTCGATGTACATCAACAGCCCCGGCGGTCAGGTGACCTCGGCGCTCGCGATCTACGACACCATGCAATACATCAAGAGCCCGGTCTCGACCGTGGTCATGGGAATGGCCGCTTCGGCCGGCTCGCTGATCCTGACGGCTGGGGAGGCGGGCCAGCGGATCGCCCTGCCCAACGCGCGGATCATGGTGCACCAACCCTCGGGCGGCTTCCGCGGCCAGGCTTCGGACATCGAGCGTCACGCCGAGGACATCCGCTACACCAAGCGCCGTCTGAACGAGATCTACGTCCACCACACCGGCCGGACCTATGAAGAGGTCGAGAAGACCCTGGACCGCGACCATTTCATGAGCGCGGAAGAGTCCAAGGCCTGGGGCATCGTCGACCACGTCTATGACCGCCGCGAACAGGCGGACGCCGACGGCGTCAAGACGCCCGGCGCCTGATCCAATTCAGTTCTGAAAGCGAAAAGGGCGCGCCGACGGTGCGCCCTTTTTCTTTTGTGCTATCAGGCCGCCATGCAATTCACACGAGACAGCAGCGGCACGGTCGAGGTCGAAGGCGAGACCTATGCCTGGGAAATCCGTCGCCAGCCCCAGCCCAAGGGCGGCAAGGAATGGGAAGGCATGGCCGTGTCCCTGCGCCATGTGGACTTCAAGCGCGAGGCCATCGTCCAGTTTCCCCCGCCGCTGCGCCCCAACGGGCGGCCGGACGTCGAGAAACAGCGGGTCAATGTCGACGCCGTCCGCAACGCGGTGGCCTCGGCCATGGAGGCGGGCTGGGATCCGACATCGCGCGGCAAGGCCGTGGTGTTCGACGTAGACGCAGACGGCCGGTAGTCCATTCAGGGCCGTCCGGTGAACACCCGGAACCCCTTTTCCTCCGCGAGGGCCAACATCTCGGTGTCGCCCGAGGTGTCGCCATAGGCGGCCGCCAGAACCAGGTCGTCGCCATAGACGGCCCTCAGCCGACGCACCTTCTCCTCACCGCGGCAGTTGGGCGTGGCGAAGGCGCCGGTCACACGATCATCGGCGTCGAACACCAGGGGCGTGCCCAGCAGGGCCTCGGCGCCCAGTTTTCGGGCGAAGGGCGCCACGGTCGTCTCGGGCGAGGCGGTCACGATTACGCGATGGGCGCCGCGTTCGCCCCAGTCGTTCCAGACCTTGAGCGCATCGGGCCGCATGAATCGGCTCCAGATCCGATCCGCGAACCCCTCGGCGTCCGCCTCCAGCGTCCGCCGTTCCACGCCCAGCAGGAACTCCTTGACCGACGCCGCCTTGATCCGGCCCCGGTCTCGATCCCGGGCATAGGCAGCTACTGCAGGCGCCAGCTTGACCAGGCCCAGGGCCCAGCCGCCCGGACCGGCGCGCCAGCGCAGGAATTCGGTGAAGCTGTCGCGAATCGTCAAGGTGCCGTCGAAGTCAAAGGCCACGATCGGCTGGCGTTCCTGTCCAGACTTGATCCGGGACTGGCGTAAATCCTGCAGGCTTCCCATGTCAGACATTCGCCTTGATCCCCATCGACACTGATCCATCCACGCACTGCAACAATCCCCCACCGCCTTCGGGGTTGTCGTCGAACGTGGGATGGGTGATTGTCATTTTTTGAAGACCTTTGCGTCCAGAATGCTGGAATCAACGTCGAGGAAGCGCGTTTCGGGCCATTTCGGTCCGCTCCGCGGGAGTGAGATAAGGGTCTATGACCAAAGCAGCAGGCTCTGACGCCAAAAGCACCCTCTACTGCTCGTTCTGCGGAAAGAGCCAGCACGAGGTCCGCAAACTCATCGCGGGCCCGACCGTCTTCATCTGCGATGAATGCGTCGAACTGTGCATGGACATCATCCGCGAAGAGCACAAGATCGGTTTCAAGAAGACGACCGACGGCGTGCCTACGCCCAAGGAGATTCGCGACGTCCTGGACGATTACGTCATCGGCCAGTCGCACGCCAAGAAGGTCCTCTCGGTCGCCGTTCACAACCACTACAAGCGCCTGAACCACGCGACGAAGAACAACGACGTCGAACTGGCCAAGTCGAACATCATGCTGATCGGCCCGACCGGTTCGGGCAAGACGCTGCTGGCCCAGACCCTGGCCCGCATCATCGACGTGCCCTTCACCATGGCCGACGCCACGACCCTGACCGAAGCCGGTTATGTGGGCGAGGATGTCGAGAACATCATCCTGAAACTGCTCCAGGCCTCGGATTACAACGTCGAGCGGGCCCAGCGCGGCATCGTCTATATCGATGAGATCGACAAGATCAGCCGCAAGTCGGACAATCCCTCGATTACCCGCGACGTCTCGGGCGAGGGCGTGCAGCAGGCCCTGCTGAAGATCATGGAAGGCACCGTCGCCTCGGTGCCTCCGCAAGGCGGCCGCAAGCACCCGCAGCAGGAGTTCCTGCAGGTCGACACCGCCAACATCCTGTTCATCGTCGGCGGCGCCTTCGCCGGCCTGGAAAAGGTGATCTCGGCGCGCGGCGAGGGGGCCTCGATCGGCTTCGGCGCCAAGGTCAAGGAAATCGACGAGCGCCGCACCGGCGACATCCTGAAGAATGTCGAGCCCGACGACCTGATGCGGTTCGGCCTGATTCCCGAGTTCATCGGCCGTCTGCCCGTTCTGGCGACGCTGGAGGATCTGGACGAAGCGGCCTTGGTCACCATCCTGACCGAGCCGAAGAACGCCCTGGTCAAACAGTACAAGCGCCTGTTCGAGATGGAGAATGTCGAACTGACGTTCACTGACGACGCCCTGATCGCCGTCGCCAAGAAGGCCATCACCCGCAAGACCGGCGCGCGCGGCCTGCGCTCGATCCTGGAAGGCATCCTGCTCGAAACCATGTTCGAACTGCCGACCTTCGAAGGCGTCGAGGAAGTGGTGGTCAACGCCGAGGTCATCGACGGCAAGGCCCAGCCCCTGCTGATCTATTCCGAAGCCTCCAAGAAGAAGGCCGACGGCGCCGCCTGACGGATAGCCGAGCCTTAGACCGACAAGGGCCGGGGAGGGCGACCTCTTCGGCCTTTTTCATGCCTTGCATCGTCGGCTTCACCAGGCTGTGCGATCTTCCGGCGATGCGCCCAAACCACGCAGGTGTGGGCCGTTCAGCGGTCACGCTTGAACCTTGGGTCTTTCAAACCACATACTCATCCGAACGCCGTCGGAATCGACGGGTCGTCATGCGCTGGTCGGGCCTCTTGCCCGAGCGACCGTGGCGGCGGGCCGGCGATCATCAATGGCCCAGGAGTAAGCATCATGACTGAACCCAAGATCCTGCCCGTCCTGCCGTTGAGAGACATCGTGGTCTTTCCGCATATGGTCGTGCCGCTCTTCGTGGGCCGCGAGAAGTCGGTGAAGGCTCTCGACGAGATCATGAAGGGCGAGAAGCAAATCCTTCTGGCGACCCAGAAGAACTCCGTCGACGACGATCCGTCGCCCGACGCCATCTATCCCATCGGCGTGCTGGCCACCGTGCTGCAACTGCTGAAACTGCCCGACGGCACCGTCAAGGTCCTGGTCGAGGGCAAGGGCCGCGCGCGCCTGACCCGTTTCACCGACCGCACCGAGTATTTCGAAGCCGAAGCTGTCGAGATCGAGGACGAGGCCGGGGACCCTTCCCAGGCCGAAGCCATGCTGCGCGCCGTGGTCGAACAGTTCGAAAACTATGTGAAGCTGAACAAGAAGGTCCCGCCCGAGGCCCTCAGTTCCATTCCCCAGATCACCGACGCCTCCAAGCTGGCGGACTCGGTCGCCGCCCATCTGTCGGTCAAGATCGCCGACAAGCAGGGCCTGCTGGAAACCATCGACGTGCCCAAGCGGCTGGAGAAGGTCTATGGTCTGATGGAGGGCGAGATTTCCGTCCTGCAGGTCGAGAAGAAGATCCGCTCGCGCGTGAAGCGCCAGATGGAGAAGACCCAGCGCGAATACTATCTGAACGAGCAGATGAAGGCGATCCAGCGCGAGCTGGGCGAGACCGACGACGCTCGCGACGAGATCATGGATCTGGAGAAGCGCATCCGTAAGACGCGCCTGTCCAAGGAAGCCCGCACCAAGGCCGAGGCCGAGGTCAAGAAGCTGCGCAACATGTCGCCGATGTCGGCGGAATCGACCGTGGTGCGCAACTATCTCGACTGGCTGCTGTCCGTGCCGTGGGGCAAGGCCAAACAGAAGCCGATCGACCTGGCCAAGGCGGAGGAGATCCTCGAGGAGGATCACTTCGGCCTGGAGAAGGTCAAGGAACGGATCGTCGAATATCTGGCCGTTCAGGCCCGTACCGGCAGCCTGAAAGGGCCGATCCTGTGCCTCGTTGGCCCTCCCGGCGTCGGCAAGACCTCGCTGGCCAAGTCGATCGCCAAGGCTACCGGGCGTGAATATGTCCGCATGTCCCTGGGCGGCGTTCGTGACGAAAGCGAGATCCGCGGCCACCGCCGGACCTATATCGGCTCCATGCCCGGCAAGATCATCCAGTCGATGAAGAAGGCCAAGACGACCAACGCCTTCGTCCTGCTGGACGAGATCGACAAGCTGGGCGCCGACTGGCGCGGCGACCCGTCTTCGGCCCTGCTTGAGGTGCTGGATCCGGCCCAGAACTCGACCTTCGGCGACCACTATCTCGAGGTGGACTACGACCTGTCCCAGGTCATGTTCGTGACGACGGCCAACAGCCTGAACATGCCGCAGCCGCTGATGGACCGGATGGAGATCATCCGCGTCTCGGGCTACACTGAGGACGAGAAGGTCGAGATCGCCAAACGTCACGTCCTGCCCAAACAACTGACCGACCATGGTCTGAAGCCGGGCGAGCTGATCATTCCGGAAGACACGATCCGCGACCTGATCCGCTACTACACCCGTGAGGCCGGGGTGCGCTCGCTGGAGCGGGCCCTGGGCGGCCTGGCCCGCAAGGCCGTGCGTGAGATGGCCAAGACCAAGGTCGCCTCGATCACCGTCGATGCGGACAAGCTGGCCGACTATGCGGGCGTTAAGAAGTTCCGCTATGGCGAGACGGACGAGGAGGATCAGGTCGGCATCGTCACCGGCCTGGCCTGGACCGAGTTCGGCGGCGACATCCTGACCATTGAGGCCATCAAGATGCCGGGCCGCGGCCGCATGACCGTGACCGGCAACCTGAAGGATGTGATGAAAGAGTCGATCTCGGCGGCCGCCTCCTACGTCCGCTCGCGGGCTCTGGCCTTCGGCGTCAAGCCGCCGGTGTTCGAGAAGACCGACATCCACGTCCACGTGCCGGACGGCGCTACGCCCAAGGACGGTCCGTCCGCCGGTGTCGCCATGACTGTGGCCATGGTCTCGGTCCTGACGGGTATTCCGATCCGCAAGGACATCGCCATGACCGGCGAGATCACCCTGCGCGGCCGGGTCACCGCCATCGGCGGGCTGAAGGAGAAACTGCTCGCCGCCCTGCGCTCAGGCGTCAAGACGGTGCTGATCCCGCAGGAGAACGAGAAGGACCTCGCCGAGGTGCCGGACAACGTCAAGTCGGCGCTGGAGATCGTGCCGATCTCCACGGCGGACGAGGCGCTGAAATGGGCTCTCGTCGGCACGCTTACGCCGGTCGAGTGGGACGAGGCCGCCGAGCCTCTGCCGACCCCTCTGCCGCCCATCGACGGTGTTTCGGCGCCCGTCAGCCACTGACACCCGACCTAAGTCGAGGGGAAAACGCCGCCGACCGCTCCGTCGGCGGCGTTTTCGCTTTTGACGCGAGCCGCGATCCGCCCTTTATTGGCTTGCTTGGGAGGATGACATGACCAAAGCCGAACTCATCGGGCGCATGGCCCAGGCCGCGAGCATCAGTCGCGACCAGGCGAAGACGGCGCTGGAAGCCTTCACGGACGGCGTGGTGGAGGCCTTGTCGCAGGGCAGGGACGTCAAGCTGATCGGTTTCGGCAGTTTCACGCCCGTCGATCGCAAGGCGGGGGTGGCGCGCAATCCACAGACTGGCGAGGCCGTCGCCCGCGCCGCCTCCCGCACCGCGCGCTTTCGCCCCGGCGAGGGTTTGAAAAGCGCCTTGAACGGCTGAAGCCCAAAGGGCATAAGCCCGGCTCCGGTTTACGGGCGGCTAGCTCAGCTGGTCAGAGCATCTCGTTTACACCGAGAGGGTCGGCGGTTCGAACCCGTCGCCGCCTACCATAGAAAAAGGCCGCCGGAGCGATCCGGCGGCCTTCGTCATTTCAGGATGTTCGCTGGATCAGAAGCGGAAGCTGGCTCGCAGCAGTAGTGAGTAGCGGACGTAGTCCTCGAGCAGTTCAGCATCGCCCGTCAGCGACAGCATGCCCAGCTCGTTGCCCAGGTTCAGGCGGAAGCCCAGGACCAGGCCGCCACCATCGACGGAGTCGGGCGACAGGACGAAGTCCGGGCCGCCGCTGGCGAAGCGGGCGATGGTCTCGCCGGCGTCGACCGACAGGTTCTGGCGGTAGCCGATTCGCAGTTCAGGCCGAACCCAGCCGTCCTTGCCGAAGCCGTAGCCGATGTTCATCGCCGCCACCGCCGAGAAGATGTGGCTGTCGCGCGAGTCGATATCCAGATCGAAGCCGTCGCCGCCGCCCGATTCCGAACGTGCGTTCTCCGACAGGTGGAAGAACTCGGCATAGACCTCTGGGCGGACGTTCAGTCGTCCATAGTTGCGTTCATAAGAGGCGCCGCCTGCGGCTGCCGCAGTCCAGCCATGCCAGTCGGAGGTGTTGTTCAGATAGACGCCGTCGGCGACCAGGGACCGGTCGGCGCTGAAGCTGGCGTAGCCGCCAGCCGCCCGCGCCCAGGTCGTCCAGTACTGACCCTGGGCGCGCCAGTAGAGACCCAGTTCCAGCAGGTTGGCGGACAGGACCTCCTCGGCTTGGGATTCGGGATCCTCGATGTCCGACGAAGTGAAGGCGGCGGTGAGGCCGAAGGCGCCGACGCTGGTGCCCTTTTCGACGCCGCCCGCCACGCCGAAACCTTCTGAGCGGAAGCCGTAGGAATCGGTCTTGTCCTTGTCGGCGTAGAAGTTGATCTCCTGCAACCAGGCGCTGGTCTCGCCGGGGGCGGCCGAGGCGTTGCGGCCGGTCAGGGCGCGGGTCACGGCGTCGACGCCGGCCGCCAGTGACATCAGCGGGCCGCCCGAGTGGTCCGGCAGCATCTGTTCGTAGACGTCGATGAAGTCGTCGCGGTTCGTCTGGCTCAGGAACAGGTTCTGCAGCGTCTGATTGTCGCCCAGGGCGGCATAGACGGCGTCGAACGCCGAGGCCTCGACCGGGATGAGATCGGCTTCCTGGGCTGTACGCCGACGGGCGTCGATATAGACTTGGCCGGCGGCCGTGTCCGCCCCGGCCTCGACCACGTAGAGATAGGGGGAATTCTCGCCCAGCAGCGTCTGGTCGATCGTGCCGACGGTCAGCGAATCGGCGTTGATCACGTCGAAACGGGCGGGCTCCTGCAGCAGCGAGGCGAAGCGCACGCCGAGGGCGGCGCCGGTCGCGATATTGGCCGCGCCGCTGACGTTGAACCCGCCGCCGGTGTTCGCGGCCGGATCGACCGTGACGACCAGGGTGCCGTCCGCGCCGACATTGAGGCTGGCGATGTCCGTGGCGGTCGTCTGGTTCGCGAACAGCGAGCCGTTGGCCACATTGACGCTCAGCCCCGCCGCGTTGGTGATGGCGCCCGAAACGGCGGCCCCGCCGCTGATGTTCAGGGCGTCGGCGCCGCCCCCGAACGAGATATCGCCGATGATGGTGCCGTTTTCGACGTTCAGGGCGTCGTCGCCCGAGCCGAGACGGATATCGCCGATGATCGCGGGCTCGGCGTTGTCAGGGACGCCATCGTCGTCGCTGTCGGTCGCCGTGCTGTCGGAGCTCGCAACGATTCCATACTGGCGCAGGGTGACGCCGGTCGTGTTGGCGGACAGGTCGATAGCGATGGCCTCGCCGTCCAGGGGCGTGTCATCGGTCGTGTCCGGCGTTATGCCGACCGCGATGGTTCCGGCGTTGGTGAACTGGGTCAAGGTGCCGGAGGCGTCCCTGACCGCGACGGCGTCGCCGTGGTTGCCCGTGAAGGCTGCGGTGATGACGCCGACATTGGTCATCGACGGCAGATTGGCGCCGGCGCCGATCAGCACCGCCGTGGACGTATTGGCCGTATTGCCGGAGACCCCTGTCTGGATCGTGCCGCTGTTGTACAGGGTCGGGGCGCTGACGTCGGCGCCGATCCAGATGGCGCTTGCGTCCGCCTTGGACGCCGATGCGGAGATCGTGCCTTCGTTTCGGACGCCGCCGGCGACCGTCACGGCCTGTCCGCCGTCGACGCCCAATTGCAAGGCGCGCGCTTCCACGCCGGCGTAAACGCCGGAACCGGTTATGCTGCCTCGATTGATCAGGCCGTAGGCGGCGTCGCCCGTGCCCACCGCGCCCAGGGTGACGCTGTTGGCGGTGGAGCCGATCAACAACGCCGGAGCGCCTCCCAACGAGGTCAGGGAGGCGGTCGTTTCGCTGGTGTCCGGCACGCCGTCGCCGTCGCGGTCCGTGTCGTCACGGTTCTTGACGCCATCGCCGTCGTTGTCCTCATCGCCGTTCTTGACGCCATCCTTGTCGTCGTCGCCTTCGATTCCGTCTGCGCCATAGCTCGGGCCGGTATCCAGAAGGATACCTCCGCCGATGTCGGCCGCCACACGAACGGCGGGACCGCCTTGCAACAGATCGTCGGCGTCCAGGTCTTCGAGGTACAGGGCGCTGTCGGATACCGTGCCGCTGGTCGGTTTCGCCGACGGCGCGGTGGTGTACCGATAGCCTGTGGAGGTCACGGCCGAGTGAATCTTCAATGCGCCGCCGACGGCGCCTTCGATGGACACGCCGGTGGCGCCGGCGCCGGTGGCCGTGATGGCGCCGGCCAGATCGACATTGCCGGTCACGGGCGCAGTTGTGCGGACGCCCACCGTGCCGTCGCCCAGCATCCGGACTGTGCCGAGGCTTTGCAAGCGGCCGTTCAGCCCGGTCTCGACCGACAGCCCATAGCTATTGTTGCCCTCGACCGTCACCGAGCCGGACGATTCGATGGTGATGTTCCCGTTGAAAGGCGAGGCGCCGACGACGCGAACCCCATAGCGGCCGGTTCCGGTCGCGAACGGCCCATCGATGTCGCCGTCGCCGTCAGTGTCCTTGTAGTCAGCGTCCTCGAGCGAGTCGGTCACGGAGATGACGCCGCCCATGGCCAGCGATCCCGTATTGCCGCCGTTCACCAGGACGCCGGTCGCGCCGTCGGCCGACTTGGCCATGGTGATCGAACCGCCGCTGTCGATGTCGAGCGTATTGTTGGAATCCAGCGTCATCGCCGTGCCCGAGGTGACGGCGATCGAGCCGCCGCTGGCGATCCGCACATTGTCGGCCGCCGTGCCCGTGGCGTTGGAGGTCTGGATTGGCGTGGTGCGTGCCGTCGAGACGACGATCTCGGCCTGAGCGCCCGTTACGGCCAGCAAGGGGGCGATCGCCACGGCGGTCGCGAGCAGAATACGCATTCGGTAGAAAACCCCTGGTGGTCACGCGATCACGAAGCGGGCGACCCTTAGCAGGGTCCGCGCCAGCCTTCCCCAAGTTTATCGAATTTGAGGCGAATGCAAGGCCATGTCAGCCATGTTGCTGATCGGTGTCGGAACCGTCTTCCAGTCAAGTTGCTGATTTTGCGACGCCTTGTGGCGGGTTCGGAAGGTTTTTCGATAGAAGTGTTGAGCTTTGCCGCCGTGAGGTTTAGGGGCGGTTGGGAAGGTCGAACGCGTTCCCCGATGACGCATCCAATCCGCGCCCTCCGGCGTTTGCGAGCCCAGACCAGGCGAGAACCTCTTCATGACACTGACCGATCTCGACGTTCACGAAAGCGAACTCCGGCTGATTCCGGGGCTGGACGTCGAGGTCGCCGATACATTGCGCGCCCTGAAGCTGGCTTCGATGGACGACCGGCCCCGGCTGGTGGACACCACGATGCTGTATGCGCCCCGCTCGGGCGGGGTGAAGCGTTATCTTCTATCCAAGAAGGCCTGGATCGAGACGAACCGACCGGGCGTCAGCCATTCCCTGATCGTGCCGGGCGCCCGGCACAGGGCGCGGGCTGACGGGGTGGTGCAACTGCGGGCCACCAAGCTGCCCTTCGGCGACGGCTATCGCTGGCCCAGTTCAGTGAAGCGCTGGAGCGCCTGGGCGGCGGCGATGAAGCCGTCGATCATCGAGGCGGGCGATCCCTATACGCCAGGGCAGGGCGCGCTGGAGGCCGGACAGAGGGTCGGATGCCCGGTCGTCGGCTTCTGCCATTCTGACCCGGCCAGTCTCGCAGCCCTGCATTTCGGCGAATGGGCCAAGAAGCCGGTCGAGAAACGCTGGGCGCGGCTGTTCTCGCAGTTCGACCGCGTCGTCTCGCCCAGCCGGTTCATCGCGCGCCGTCTTGAAGAGGCCGGGGTGAACAATATCGTCATCCGGCCGTTGGGCGTGGAGATCGACACCTTCCGGCCCGAGCGACGCGACCGACAATGGCTGCTTAAGACGCTGGGCCTGGGCGATGACGCCCGCCTTCTGTGTTTCGCCGGTCGTCCAGCCAAGGAAAAGAATGTCGATATCCTGATCGAGGCGGTCCAGAAGCTGGGCGCCCCCTATCATCTGGTGCTGGTCGGCGCCGGCTCGGGCATGCCGGTCGAGGATCGCGTGATCTCGATGCCCTATGAAAAGGATCCCCGGGCGGTCGCCAAGATCATCGCCAGCTGCGACGCCTTCGTCCACGCCAACGACAAGGAGCCGTTCGGACTGATCGTGCTTGAGGCCATGGCCTGCGGACGGCCCGTGGTCGGCGTCAACGCCGGCGGCGTGGCCGAAACGGTCGATGAGACGGTTGGCCAGCTGGCGGCCAGCGCCGACCCCGGCGACTACGCCCAGGCGATCGAGGCCCTGTTCGCGCGCGACATAGAAGCCATCGGTCGGGCGGCGCGCGAGAAGGCAGTCAACCAGTTCGCCTGGAACCGCGTATTCGAGGATCTGTGCATGTTGTATGGCGAGCTGACTGGCGACGCCGCCTTCGTCCAACCTGACGAAGCCTTCGCCGTTCACTGAGTTCGAAATATCGAGGCAGGCCCTGCGGGGGGCGGCGCGCCACTTCTCGGTTAGAAGAAGTGGCGCGAGTGACGGGGCTCGAACCCGCGACCTCCGGCGTGACAGGCCGGCACTCTAACCAACTGAGCTACACCCGCGTACCAGGTCGAAACTTTTGAGTTGTTTCGAAAACTATGAGGGAAGGCGGTGTGCGCCACTCTTCTATTTCTAGAGAGTGGCGCGAGTGACGGGGCTCGAACCCGCGACCTCCGGCGTGACAGGCCGGCACTCTAACCAACTGAGCTACACCCGCGTTTCCCGGCCGAAGCGGCTGTGCGCCCCGGCGAGGGGCGTCGTTTAGGCGGGCTGACCCAGCGCGTCAAGCGGCCTTTTCCGAGAAAGATCGCGCTTGCCGCGTCGGCGCCAAGCAGACTCGGCTGGACCAGGCCGCCAATCAGCCACGGGAACGGGATTACCGGATCGGGGAGGCGATTCCCCATCCGCTCTACAGTGTTCGGAGCCTCGGTCAGCGACGCTCATCCACAAGACTTTCGGTCAGGAATTCAAGGCGCCGCCAAGGCCGAACGACAGGCGGGACGGCAAGCTCTGCGCTTGCGGCATATGGCTCGAAAACTTGCGATCCGTTCTCAATGAAAAACCAATGTCCGCAGGGGTTTGAACCGCGCGAACGTTGGGTCTAAGAAGCCCCGAATCCCGCCTCTCCCCGGCGGCCGAGGTTCTTTGAATGAACGCATTTCTTCTTGAATATCTGCCCGTGCTGATCTTCGCCGGCATAGCCGCCTTCATCGGCGTGCTCTTCATCGCCCTGCCGCTGCTGCTGGCCCCCAAGAGCCCCGATGCGGAGAAGCTGTCCGCCTATGAATGCGGGTTCAACGCCTTCGACGACGCGCGGATGAAGTTCGACGTCCGATTCTATCTCGTGTCGATCCTGTTCATCATCTTCGATCTGGAAGTCGCCTTCCTGTTCCCCT
This sequence comes from Brevundimonas sp., assembly GCF_013912065.1. Taxonomy (GTDB): domain Bacteria; phylum Pseudomonadota; class Alphaproteobacteria; order Caulobacterales; family Caulobacteraceae; genus Brevundimonas. The sequence continues at coordinate 64,329 of NZ_JACESA010000004.1, read as the reverse complement.
GGGCGGTGTCGATGTTCGACCTGTCCCATGCGAGCATGGTCTTCGCCTTCTGGTCGATGATGGTCTTCCTCGGCGTCCTCACCATCGGCTTCATCTACGAATGGAAGAAGGGAGCTCTGGAATGGGAGTGATCGCGCCTTCCTCGCCGCTGGGCGGCGTTTCGACCGGCGGGCTGGTCCCGGCCAATTCGGCCGCTCGGTCGATGGTCGAGGGGTATGACCCCAAGATCCACGACAAGTTCTTCGAGGCCGTGAACACCGAACTGGGCGAGCGCGGCTTCCTGACCGCCTCCCTGGACGATGTCATCACCTGGGCGCGCACCGGCTCGCTGATGTGGATGACCTTCGGCCTGGCCTGTTGCGCCGTCGAGATGATCCAGATGTCGATGCCCCGCTTCGATGTCGAACGCTTCGGCATGGCCCCGCGCGGCAGCCCGCGTCACTCGGACCTGATGATCGTCGCCGGCACCCTGACCAACAAGATGGCTCCGGCCCTCCGCAAGGTCTACGACCAGATGCCGGATCCCCGCTACGTCCTGTCGATGGGCAGCTGCGCCAACGGCGGCGGCTATTATCATTACAGCTACAGCGTCGTTCGCGGTTGCGATCGCGTGGTGCCGGTGGACGTTTATGTGCCGGGCTGCCCGCCGACGGCGGAGGCCCTGCTGTACGGGCTGCTGCAGTTGCAGAAGAAGATCCGTCGCACGGGGACCATCGACCGATGAGCTCTCTGGCTGTTCAGGCCCAGTTCGAGGCCGCGCTGACGCCCATGGGCGCCGAACTGGTCGGCGCGCTCGGTGTCGAGGCGCAGGTCGCGTTCGGCGAACTGACCCTGCTGGCGCCGCGCGAGCGGATCGTCGAGGTGATGACCGCGCTGCGCGACCGTTTCGGCTTCCAGCAGCTGCTGGACGTCTGCGGCGCCGACTATCCGGATCGCGAGGAGCGGTTCGAGGTCGTCTATCATCTGCTGTCGCTGACCCGGAACGCCCGCGTCCGCGTCAAGGTCGTGACCGATGAAATCCAGCCCGTCGCCACCGTGTCGGAGGTCTATCCGTCCGCCGGCTGGTTCGAGCGCGAAGCCTACGACATGTACGGCGTGATCTTTTCGGGCCACCCGGACATGCGCCGGCTGCTGACCGACTATGGTTTCGAGGGGCACCCCCTCCGCAAGGACTTCCCGATGACGGGCTACGTCGAGGTCCGCTACGACGAAGAGCAGAAGCGGGTGGTCTATGAGCCGGTCAAGCTGACGCAGGAATTCCGCACGTTCGACTTCCTGTCGCCCTGGGAAGGCGCCGACTACCCGGCGCCCGTGCTTCCCGGCGACGAAAAGGCTGGAGTTAAGGGCTGATGGCCGACGCAGTCCGCATTCCCGCGCCCGCTAACGGCGGCGGCGTCGATCCGTTCGAGGACATGCCGGTCGATCATCGCACCGACCACGCCAAGGACATGGACGACCGCAAGTTCACCATCAACTTCGGTCCGCAACACCCGGCCGCGCACGGCGTGCTGCGCCTGGTGCTGGAACTGGACGGCGAGATCGTCGAACGCGTCGATCCGCATATCGGCCTGCTGCACCGCGGCACCGAGAAGCTGATGGAGGCGCGCACCTATCTGCAGAACGTGCCCTATCTGGATCGCCTCGACTACGTCTCGCCGATGAACCAGGAACACGCCTTCTGCCTGGCCATCGAGAAGCTGCTCGGCGTCGAGGTCCCGTATCGGGCCCAGCTGATCCGCGTCCTCTATTCGGAAATCGGCCGGATCGGGAACCACCTGCTGAACGCGACCATGCAGGCCATGGACGTCGGCGCCCTGACGCCCCCGCTGTGGGGCCATGAAGAGCGCGAGAAGCTGATGGTCTTCTACGAGCGGGCCTGCGGCGCGCGTCTGCACGCCAACTATTTCCGGCCCGGCGGCGTCCACCAGGACCTGCCGATGGACCTGATCGACGACATCGGCCGCTGGTGCCAGGAGTTCCCGAGGATTCTGACCGATATCGAGAACCTGGTCACCGAGAACCGCATCTTCAAGCAGCGCAACGTCGACATCGGCGTGGTGTCCAAGGAACAGGCCCTGGCCTGGGCCTTCACCGGCGTCATGCTGCGCGGCTCGGACATCGCCTGGGATCTGCGCAAGTCGCAGCCCTATGAATGCTACGCCGAGCTGGAGTTCGACGTTCCGGTCGGCAAGAACGGCGACTGCTGGGATCGTTATCTCTGCCGCATCGAGGAGATGAAGCAGTCGGTGCGGATCATGGAGCAGTGCATCCACAAGCTGCGCAACTGTCCCGGCGAGCCGGTCATGATCGAGGACAACAAGATCGTTCCGCCGCGTCGCGGCGAGATGAAGCGGTCGATGGAATCCCTGATCCACCACTTCAAGCTCTATACCGAAGGCTTCCGGACGCCCGAGGGCGAGGTCTATGCGGCGGTCGAAGCGCCCAAGGGCGAGTTCGGCGTCTATCTGGTGTCTGACGGCACCAACAAACCCTATCGCGTCAAGATCTCGGCGCCGGGCTTCCGTCACCTGCAGGCGATGGACTGGATGAACCGCGGCCACCAGCTGGCCGACGTCTCCGCCATCCTGGGCTCGCTCGACATCGTTTTCGGAGAAGTGGACCGATGAGCGTTCGTCGTCTCGCCAAGGAACAACCGGCCTCCTTCGCCTTTTCGGCCGACACCACGGCCAAGGCCGAGTGGTGGATCAAGAAGTATCCCGAGGCCCGCCGTCAGTCGGCGGTGATCCCGATTCTGTGGCTGGTCCAGAAGCAGGAGGGTTGGGTCTCGGAGCCCGCCATCCGCGCCATCGGCGAACTGCTGGGCATGCCCTTCATCCGGGTGCTGGAGGTCGCGACCTTCTACACCATGTTCATGCTGGAACCGGTCGGCAAGACCGCCCTGATCCAGGTCTGCGGCACCACCCCGTGCATGCTGCGCGGCGCCAATGAGCTGATGAAGGTCTGCAAGGAGAAGATTGGTCCCAAGGACCATTTGTCCGCCGACGGCCGCTTCACCTGGCAGGAAGTCGAATGCCTGGGCGCCTGCTCCAATGCGCCGATGGCCCAGATCAACGACTATTATTTCGAAGACCTGACGCCTGAGACCATCGGCCAGATCATCGACGACTTCGCCGCCGGCAAGTCGCCGAAGGCTGGTTCCTATCAGGGCCGGGCGACGTCGGAGCCGGCCGGCGGGGCCAAGACCCTGCTGGATCCGAAACTCTACGACGGCTCGGCCGCCCAGCCGATCGCCAAACTGCCCAACAGCGATCCGGCGCCGGTCGAGAAGGCTCCGGCCTGATGTCCGCACCCGACCTGGAGACCGACGAAGGCCGCGCCGCGTACCGCAAGGAGCTGCGCATGGTCGCGCGCCCCCTGCGCGCGGGCGGGCTCGCGCTCGTGGTCGGCGCCGCCATGCTGATCCTGCTGACCCGCCAGGGGACGGCAGGCCTGGGCGAATGGGCCTTCACCGTCTCCTACGTCATGCTCGGTTTCGGCTGGGCCTGCGTCCTCGGCGCCATCTACACCCGCAATCGGCACCACAAACGCCGGATGCGCGAGTTGCAGGGCGCGTCGTCATGACGCCGTCGATCTATTATGGTTCCATGAATTCGATGCAGCGTGCCGGGGGGCGCCATGTCGATGGATCGCAGACGCAAGGGGCGCGGGTCGCCCAAACGCGGCCGGGGAGGGTGGAGCCCCTCCGGCACGGGCCGATTGCTGGTCAATCTGGCCGGCGCCGCCAGCCTGTCGCTGAGCGCCGGTCCCGTCTCGGCGGAAACGCCACGAACCTCGCCTTCGGTCGCCCCCGCGACCGCCTCTTCTACGCCTTCACCCGGTCCCGCTGATGCTTCCGAAACGCGTAACTCCCCCAGCCCTGAACCTCGTCAGCCGCCACCCGGCCAGCGCGATCTCGGCCTCGAACGCCAGTCCGCTCTCGGTCCCCCCCGTCGGCGCAGACGCAGGAGCAGCCTGATGGTCGGTATTCTCGAAGACAAGGACCGGATCTTCACCAATCTGTACGGCTTCCAGGACTGGACGCTGGACGGGGCGAAGAAGCGCGGCGCCTGGAACGCCACCAAGGACATGCTGGACCTTGGTCGCGACTGGATCATCAACAACGTCAAGGCCTCGGGTCTGCGCGGCCGCGGCGGCGCCGGCTTCTCGACCGGTCTGAAATGGTCGTTCATGCCCAAGGAAGTGAAGGATCGCCCTCACTACCTGGTCGTCAACGCCGACGAATCCGAACCCGGCACCTGCAAGGACCGGGAGATCATGCGTCATGATCCCCAACTGCTGATCGAAGGCTGCCTGATCGCCTCCTTCGCCATGCAGGCCCACGCCTGCTACATCTATCTGCGCGGCGAATATGTGCTGGAACGCGAGCGGATGGAGGCGGCGGTCAAACAGGCCTATGAGGCCCGTCTGATCGGCAAGGACAACGTCCACGGCTGGGACTTCGACGTCTATATCCACCACGGCGCCGGCGCCTATATCTGCGGCGAAGAGACCGCCCTGCTGGAATCGCTGGAAGGCAAGAAGGGCCAGCCCCGCCTGAAGCCGCCGTTCCCGGCCGGCGCGGGCCTGTACGGCTGCCCCACCACGGTGAACAACGTCGAGTCCATCGCCGTCGTCGGCACGATCCTGCGTCGCGGCGCCGACTGGTTCGCGGGCTTCGGTCGGCCGAACAACACCGGCACCAAGCTGATGGCTATCTCCGGCCATGTGAACGCGCCCTGCGTGGTCGAAGAGGCCATGTCGATCCCGCTGCGTCAGCTGCTGGAAGAACATTGCGGCGGCGTGCGCGGCGGTTGGGACAACCTCAAGGCCGTGATCCCCGGCGGTTCGTCCGTGCCGCTGATCACCCGCGAGATGTCCGAGACGGCGCTGATGGACTTCGACAGCCTGCGCGACATGCGCTCGGGCCTCGGCACCGCCGCCGTCATCGTGATGGACAACTCCACCGACCTGGTGAAGGCCATCGCCCGCATCAGCTATTTCTACAAGCATGAGAGCTGCGGCCAGTGTACGCCGTGCCGTGAAGGCACCGGCTGGATGTGGCGCGTGCTGGAGCGGATGTCGGTGGGCGAGGCCGATCCGTCGGAGATCGACCTGCTGCTGGACGTCGCCGGTCAGGTCGAGGGCCACACCATCTGCGCCCTGGGCGACGCGGCCGCCTGGCCGGTTCAGGGCCTGATCCGTCACTTCCGCCACGAGATCGAAGAGCGTATCGCCAACTACCGCAGCCGCCGCGCGAACTTCGCCGGCCACGCCATCGCCGCGGAGTAATGATGCGCCTGTCGTCCGCCATCGTGATCGGAGCCTTCGCTCTCGCCGCCTGCGGCGAGCGTGAGGCTGCGCCGCGTCCGGTGGAGATCGCGGCGACCGAGGTCAAGACCTCCGACGCGGTCAAGACGGCGCCCGAGGTTCTGACCCCCGCCGACCTGCGTCGCGTCTGCCGCGCCGGTCTGGCCGCGATCCACGGCCAGCCGCCGATGGCGATCGACGTCGACGGCGTCGAGGGCGGCGTGGTCCACGCCTCGTGGCGCGCCCCGGTCGACGGCGGCCGGATGCGCGCCGACTGCCGCGTCGAGAAAGATCTGATCGTGTGGAAACCGCTCGATCTGCCCGATGAAAGCCTCGTTCGCTGGATGAACCAGTCGGACGATCCGGTGATCCGCTACGTCATGGACGGTCAGGCGATCACCATCACCCAGACGCTCCCGGATGGGACGACGGAACAGGCCGAACTGGCCGTTCCCGCTGAAGAAGAGGCCCGCTGATGCCTATCGCCAAGGTCAACGGCGTTGAAACCGAGTTCGAGCCCGGGATGACCGTGCTCCAGGTCGCCGAGCGCGCCGGACAGGAAATTCCACGCTTCTGCTACCACGAACGCCTGTCCATCGCCGGCAACTGCCGGATGTGCCTGGTCGAGGTGAAGCCCGGACCGCCGAAGCCCCAGGCCTCGTGCGCGCTTCCGGCCGCCGAAGGTCAAGAGATTTTCACCGACACGCCGATGGTCCGTAAGGCCCGCGAAGGCGTGATGGAGTTCCTGCTCATCAACCACCCGCTGGATTGCCCGATCTGCGACCAGGGCGGCGAGTGCGACCTGCAGGACCAGTCGATGGGTTACGGCCGCGACGGCTCTCGCTATGCCGAGAACAAGCGCGCGGTCGAGGAAAAGGCCATGGGGCCGACCATCAAGACCTTCATGACGCGCTGCATCCAGTGCACGCGCTGCGTCCGCTTCATCACCGAGGTCGCCGGCGTGCCGGACATCGGCATGATCTCGCGCGGCGAGGACGCCGAGATCACCACCTATCTCGAGAAGTCGGTCGCCTCGGAACTGTCGGGCAATGTCAACGACCTGTGCCCGGTCGGCGCCCTGACGCACCGTCCCTGGCAGTACCACTATCGTCCGTGGGAACTGAAGAAGACCGAGACCATCGACGTCATGGACGCCCTGGGCTCGAACATCCGCGCCGACTTCCGCGGCTCCGAGGTCATGCGGGTTCTGCCGCGCGTGAACGAAGGCATCAACGAGGAGTGGCTGTCCGACAAGAGCCGCTATGTCGTCGACGGCCTGACCGCGCGCCGCCTGGATCGCCCGTGGATCCGCGAGAACGGCAAGCTGCGCGCGGCGACCTGGAACGAGGCGCTGGACGCCGTCGCCGCCAAGCTGAAGGCCGCGCCCGCCGATCGCATCGGCGTCATCGCCGGCGACCTGCAGGACGCCGAGTCGATGAAGGCGACGCTGGACCTGTTCCGCGCCCTGGGCTCCAAGAACACCGACTGCCGCCAGGACGGCGCCGCTCTGGGCTATGGCCCGCGTGAGAGCTGGCTGTTCAACTCCGGCCTGGAAGGTATTGAAAAGGCTGACGCCATCCTGATCGTGGGCGCCAACCCGCGCGTCGAGGCGCCGCTGCTGAACGCCCGCCTGCGCAAGAGCTGGATCAAGGGCGGGGTCGAGATCGGCGTCATCGGCGAACAGATCGACCTGACCTTCGACTACGCCTATCTGGGCGCCGGTTCGAAGACCCTGGCCAAGCTGCCCAAGTCGGCGCTGGACTTCCTGACCAAGGCCGAGCGCCCGGCGATCATCGTCGGCTCCGGCGCCTTGATCGGCGAGGACGGCCCGGCCGTCCTGAACGCCCTGGGCGCCCTGGCCAAGAAGGTCGGCGTGATCGCCGACGGTTGGAACGGTTTCAACGTCCTGCACCACGCCGCCGCGCGCGTCGCCGGTCTGGACATGGGCTTCGTGCCTGCCGAGGGCGGTCTGACGGTGTCGGAGATGCTGAGGCCGGGCGCTCTGGACGTTCTGTTCCTGCTGGGCGCCGACGAGGTCGATCCGACCGGCTCCAACGCCTTCCGCGTCTATCTGGGCAGCCACGGCGACCGGGGCGCGCACGGCGCTGACGTCATCCTGCCCGGCGCCGCCTATACCGAGAAGGCCGGCCTGTACGTCAATACCGAAGGCCGGGTGCAGATGGCCGAACGCGTGGTCTTCCCGAAGGGCGAGGCCAAGGAAGACTGGGCCATCATTCGCGCCCTGTCGGCCCGCGTCGACCAGACCCTGGCTTACGACACCCTGGACCAGTTGCGGACCAGGCTGATGGCCGATCATCCGACCTTCGGCCGGATCGACTATCTGCCGGCCCCGACCGCGTTCGATCCGTCGAAACTGGGCGCCAAGGGCGACCTGGGCGACCGGGTCTTCGCCTCGGTCGTGACCGACCCCTATCTTTCCAACCCGATCGCGCGCGCCAGCGCGACCATGGCCGAGCTGTCCGCCCTGCGGATCGCCCCGGTCGCGATGGCGGCGGAGTAAGTCATGGACGCTGCTGTTTCTTTCTGGGCCACCCCCGGCGGCTGGACGCTGATCACCCTCGGTCAGGTCCTGCTGATCACCGTCTGCGTGCTGCTCGCCGTCGCCTTCCTGCTGCTGGCCGACCGCAAGGTCTGGGCCTCGGTGCAGATGCGCAAGGGACCGAACGTCGTCGGTCCCTTCGGCCTGCTGCAGTCGTTCGCCGACATGCTGAAGTTCGTGCTGAAGGAGGTGGTCATCCCCTCCGGCGCCGACAAGGCGGTCTTCATCCTGGCGCCGATCATCACCGTCATCCTGGCCTTCATGGCCTGGGCCGTTATCCCGTTCGCGCCCGGCTGGGTGGTGTCCGACCTGAACGTCGGCATCCTCTATGTCTTCGCGATCTCGTCGCTGGGCGTGTACGGCATCATCATGGGCGGCTGGGCTTCGAACTCGAAGTATCCGTTCCTGGGTTCGCTGCGGTCGGCGGCGCAGATGGTGTCCTATGAGGTCTCGCTGGGCCTGATCATCATCAATGTCATCCTGCTGGCCGGGACGATGAATCTGTCACAGATCGTCGAGAGCCAGAGCGGCTTTTTCTGGAACTGGTACGCCTTCGGCGGCGGGCAGGGCACCTGGCCCCTGATCCTCGTCATGTTCCCGATGTCTATGGTCTTCTTCATCTCGGCCCTGGCGGAAACCAACCGCCCGCCGTTCGACCTGCCGGAAGCCGAATCCGAACTCGTCGCCGGCTATCAGGTCGAATACAGCTCGACCACCTATCTGCTGTTCATGATGGGCGAGTACGTCAACATCGTCTTCATGTCGGCGATGGTCAGCATCCTGTTCTTTGGCGGCTGGAACCCCGGCTTCCTGTCGCAGGAGACGCTGGACGGCCTGCCGGCCTGGATCGCCTATACGATCTATCTGCTGACCTTCATCACCAAGACGGTGTTCTGGTTCCTGGCCATCGCCCTGGTGAAGGCCTTCGTGCCCCGCTATCGCTATGACCAGCTGATGCGCCTGGGCTGGAAGATCTTCCTGCCGGCCTCGCTGGTCGCCGTGGTCATCACCGCCGGCTGGCGCGTCTTCATGGTGGGCGCGTGATGAAGGCCGTCGTCGCCGGGCTGGGTCTGATGGTGATGCTGGGCGCCTGCGCGCCCGACACCCGCATGCCCGAGTCCACCTATCAGTGGGAACGGCGTCAGGCGCGCATCGAGCGCGAATGGCGTGACGACCAGGCCCAACAGGCCCCGTCGGCGACCGCGCCCGCCCAGACTTCAACCAACGGCGCCCCGGCGCCAGAGGATCGCTTCTGATGTTCACTCGTATCGCCCAGGCCGCCAAGGGCGCGATGATGCTAGACGCCATCGGCGCCATCGGCCTGACCCTGAAGTACATGGCCCGCCCCAAGGCGACCGTGAACTATCCGTTCGAGCGGAACCCGCAGTCGCCCCGTTTCCGCGGCGAGCATGTGCTGCGTCGCTATGCGAACGGCGAGGAACGCTGCATCGCCTGCAAGCTGTGTGAGGCCATCTGCCCGGCCCAGGCCATCACCATCGAGGCCGAACCGCGCGCCGACGGCAGCCGCCGCACGACCCGGTACGACATCGACATGGTCAAATGTATCTACTGCGGCCTGTGCCAGGAGGCCTGCCCGGTGGACGCCATCGTCGAAGGCCCCAACTCCGAATTCGCCGTGGAAACGCGCGAGGAGCTGCTGTTTGACAAGGCCCGACTGCTCGACAACGGGGATCGCTGGGAACGGCAGATCGCCAAGAATCTGGAACTCGACGCGCCTTACCGCTAAGGCGCTTCTCGCTTGAACGGGTCGGCGATTCCCAAACGGGGTCGCGGCCGATACGAAAGGGGCTTCGTCCCGACATGCTGCAAGGCATAGCCTTCTATCTGCTGGCGGCGACCGCTGTGGTGTCCGGCCTCCTGGTCGTGACCGCGCGCAATCCGGTGCACAGCGTGCTGTGGTTGATCCTGGCCTTCTTCTCGGCGGCGGGTCTGTTTGTCCTGCTCGGCGCGGAGTTCCTCGCCATGCTGCTGGTCGTCGTCTACGTCGGCGCGGTGGCGGTGCTGTTCCTGTTCGTCGTCATGATGCTGGACGTCGACTTCCTGAAGCTGCGCGAGGGTTACGCCCGCTACCTGCCGATCGGGGCGGTCATCGCGGCGGTCCTGCTGGTCGAGATGATCGTGGTCTCCAGCGCGGTGATCCAGGGCGGCGCGACCGCCGGTCTGGCCGCGCCGGGCGCGCCCGACGCCGACATGAGCAATATCGAGGCGATCGGCCGGGTGCTCTACACCGACTATATCTACTTCTTCCAGGCCGCCGGGATCGTGCTGCTGATCGCCATGATCGGGGCCATCACCCTGACCCTGCGCCACAAGCCGCACATCAAGCGCCAGAACATCACCGACCAGGTCAACCGCTCTGCCGCCAAGGCGATGGAGATCAAGTCGGTCCAGACCGGGCAGGGCGTCTCGCCCGAGGAGCTTCTCTGATGGACATCGGTCTCATCCATTATCTGAGCGTGGCGGCGATCCTGTTCACGATCGGCGTCTTCGGCATCTTCGTGAACCGCAAGAACGTCATCATCATCCTGATGTCGATCGAGCTGATCCTGCTGGCCGTGAACATCAACTTCGTCGCCTTCTCGACCTACCTGAACGAGGTGTCGGGGCAGATCATGGCCATGTTCGTCCTGACCGTCGCGGCGGCCGAGGCCGCCGTCGGCCTGGCCATCCTGGTGACCTTCTTCCGTAACCGCGGCGACATCGCGGTCGACGACGCCTCCGTGATGAAGGGCTGAGCGTGACTTTCCACACCCTGATCATTCTCGGGATCTTCGCCCCGCTGCTGGGCGCGGCCGTCGCCGGCTTCTTCGGACGCCGGATCGGCGATATTCCGTCGCAGACCGTCACGACCGGCCTGCTGTTCTTCTCGTGCGCCGTCGCCTGGACCGTGTTCGGACAATGGACCTGGGGCCATCTTGAGCCCTTCACCATCCGTCTGGCGCCCTTCATCAATGTGGGCGACTTCCAGTCGGCCTGGTCGATCCGCATCGACGCCCTGTCGGCGACCATGCTGATCGTGGTCACCAGCGTCTCGTCGCTGGTTCACCTGTATTCCTGGGGCTATATGTCCGAGGACGACAGCCGGCCGCGCTTCTTCTCCTATCTGTCCCTGTTCACCTTCATGATGCTGGCGCTGGTGACGGCCGCCGACTTCATGCAGATCTTCTTTGGCTGGGAAGGCGTGGGTCTGGCCTCCTATCTGCTGATCGGCTTCTGGTTCAAGAAGCCGACCGCCAGCGCCGCCGCCATCAAGGCCTTCGTCGTGAACCGCGTCGGCGACTTCGGCTTCGTCCTGGGCATCATCACCATCTTCTGGATGTACGGCACGATCGAGTTCGCCGAACTGTTCCCGATAATCGGCGAGCGGGCCGGCACGACGTGGGAGTTCCTGGGCGTCCAGTGGTCCGCGCTCGACCTGGCCGGCTTCCTGCTGTTCATCGGCGCCATGGGCAAGTCGGCCCAGTTCTTCCTCCACACCTGGCTGCCCGACGCGATGGAAGGCCCGACCCCGGTCTCGGCCCTGATCCACGCCGCCACCATGGTGACCGCGGGCGTCTATATGGTCTGCCTGCTGTCGCCGATCTATGAATACGCGCCGGGCGCGTCGCAGATCATCGCCATCATCGGCGCGATCACGGCCCTGTTCGCCGCCACGATCGGCCTGACCCAGAACGACATCAAACGGGTCATCGCCTATTCGACCTGTTCGCAGCTGGGCTATATGTTCTTCGCGGCGGGCGTCGGCGCCTATCAGGCGGCCATGTTCCACTTGTTCACCCACGCCTTCTTCAAGGCCCTGCTGTTCCTGGGCGCCGGTTCGGTGATCCATGGCATGCATCACGAGCAGGACATGCGGAAGATGGGCGGCCTGTGGAAGCTGCTGCCGGTCACCTATGCGGTCATGACCATCGGCACCATCGCCATAACCGGCCTGGGCATCCCCGGCGTCGGCGGCTTCGCCGGCTTCTACTCCAAGGACTCGATCATCGAGAGCGCCTATGCCTCGGCCGCCAGCGGCCACAGCGCGATCGGCCTGTTCGCCTTCTTCGTGGGCATCATCGCCGCCGGCCTGACCGCCTATTATTCCTGGCGTCTGGTCTTCATGACCTTCCACAACAAGCCCGTGTGGAAGGAAGAGGGCGCGCACCACGTCGACGATCACGCCACCGACGCCCAGCTGGAAACCCATTCCGAACCGCTGCCGGACGCGCATGACGACGGCCACGCCGCCCCCGCTCATGCTGCTCACGCCCATGACGATCACGCGCACGACGATCATGGCCACCACGGTCCGCTGCATCCGCACGAGAGCCCGCTGGTCATGCTGATCCCGCTGATCCTGCTGTCGATCGGCGCCGTCGCCGCCGGCTTCATCTTCGCGCCGCACTTCATCGGCCACCACGAGGGCGAGTTCTGGCGCGGAGCCATCTTCACCGGCGCGCACAACCATGTGCTGCATGAAAGCCATGACGTCCCGACCTGGGTGAAATGGTCGCCGCTGATCCTGACGCTGATCGGCACGGCCTTCGCCTACTGGATCTACGTCGCCCGCGAAGGCATGGGCCGCCGCATGGCCGAGCGGGACGGGGCGATCTACCGCTTCCTGTATAACAAGTGGTATTTCGACGAGCTGTACGACTTCGTCTTCGTCCGCGGCTTCAAGGCCATCGGCGACGCCTTCTGGAAGATCGTCGACGTCAAGATCATCGACGGCCTCGGCCCGAACGGCGCCGCCTGGGCGTCGCTGAAATCGGCCGCGCGACTGGGCAAGCTCCAGTCCGGCTATGTCTATCATTATGCCTTCGTGATGCTGCTCGGGGTGGCCGGTCTGCTCACCTTCGCCATCCTCGCGTGGGGAGCCTGAGCCCGTGCCCTACATTCTGAGCCTCGTTACATTCCTGCCGCTGGTCGGCGCCCTGGCGATCCTGCTCGTCCGGCTGGCGTCCAAGAGCCAGGACGCCGCCGCACCGGCCGCGCGCTGGATCGCCCTGATCACCACCCTGGCGGTGCTGGGCGTGTCGGTCGCGCTGGTCGCCGGCTTCGATCCGTCGAGCCCGGCCTATCAGTTCGTCGAAATGGTCCCCTGGTTCGCCGGGGCCAGCTATCATCTGGGCGTCGACGGGATCTCGATCCTGTTCGTCGTGCTGACGGCCCTCCTGATGCCGATCTGCATCCTGGCCAGCTGGAAGTCGATCGAGACGCGCGTCGTCGAATATATGATCGCCTTCCTGGTGCTGGAGACCCTGGTCATCGGCGTCTTCACGGCGCTGGACCTGTATCTCTTCTACATCTTCTTCGAAGGCACCCTGGTGCCTATGTTCCTGATCATCGGCATCTGGGGCGGCGCCAACCGGATCTACGCCGCCTACAAGTTCTTCCTCTACACCCTGCTCGGGTCGGTGCTGATGCTGCTGGCCATGCTGTGGATGTCGCACACCGCCGGCACCACCAGCATCCCCGAGCTGAAGCAATACGCCTTCAGCCCGAGCGTTCAGCCCCTGCTGTGGCTGGCCTTCTTCGCCTCCTTCGCGGTGAAGATGCCGATGTGGCCGGTCCACACCTGGCTGCCCGACGCCCACGTCCAGGCGCCGACGGCGGGCTCGGTCATCCTGGCCGGCATCCTGCTGAAGCTGGGCGGTTACGGCTTCATCCTGTTCAACGTGCCCATGTTCCCGGTCGCGTCCGAAATGTTCCGCCCGCTGGTCTTCACCCTGTCGGTGATCGCCATCGTCTATACGTCGCTGGTCGCCTGGCGTCAGACGGACATCAAGAAGCTGATCGCCTATTCGTCGGTCGCCCACATGGGCTTCGTGACCCTGGGCATCTTCTCGGGCAACGACCAGGGCATGCAGGGCGCGGTGTTCCAGATGATCAGCCACGGCCTGATCTCGGGCGCGCTGTTCCTGTGTGTCGGCGTCGTCTACGACCGGATGCACACGCGTGAGATCGCCTTCTACGGCGGCCTGACGTCGCGGATGCCCTGGTACGCCGCCATCTTCCTGATGTTCACCATGGCCAACGTCGGCCTGCCGGGCACCTCGGGCTTCATCGGCGAGGTCCTGACCATGACCGGCGCCTATCAGGCCTCGACCTGGGCGGCCCTGGTGGCGGCTTCGGGCGTGATCTTCTCGGCGGTCTACGCCCTGACCCTGTACCGCGCGGTCATGTTCGGCGAGATCACCAATCCGAAGCTTCAGACCATCGCCGATATCGACAAGCGCGAACTGCTTCTGTTCGTGCCCCTGATCATCGGCACCATCTGGCTGGGGGTCTATCCGGCCGCCGTCCTCGATTACACCGGGCCCGCCGTCGAGGCCCTGACCAGCGCCTATCGCGCCGCGATCGGCGGGTGAGACCAAGCATGCCTGATCTGTCCTCCGCCCTGCATCTCGCCGCCTCGGAGCTGACCCTCGCGGGCGGCGCCCTGGTCCTGCTGATGGTCGGCGCCTTCATCGGCGACAAGAGCGCCCGGCTGGTGTCCATCCTGTCGGTCCTGCTGCTGATCGCTGCCGCCGTCATCGCCTTCACCGGCCCGTGGGGCGTCGCCTTCAACGGCGCCTATGTGGCCGATCCCCTGGCCATCTACGGCAAGAGCGTCATCTATCTGTCCGCCGCCGTGGCCATCATCCTCGGCGACGGCTGGATGAAGCGGACCCATATCGCCAAGTTCGAATATCCGGTCCTGATCGTCCTGGCTTCGGTCGGGATGGGGATGATGGCGTCCTCGGGCGACCTGATCTCCATGTATGTCGGGATCGAGCTGCATTCGCTGGCCCTGTATGTCCTCGCCGCCTTCCACCGCGACGACGTCAAGGCGTCGGAAGCGGGCCTGAAGTATTTCGTCCTCGGCGCCCTGTCTTCGGGCCTGCTGCTGTACGGCGCCAGCCTGATCTACGGTTTCGCCGGCTCGATGCGGTTCGAGGACATCGCCGCCTTCGCCGCCGACCATCCGAGTCCGGGCCTGATCTTCGGCCTGGTCTTCCTGATCTGCGGCCTGGCGTTCAAGGTCTCGGCTGCGCCCTTCCACATGTGGACGCCCGATGTCTATGAGGGCGCCCCGACCCCGGTCGTGGCCCTGTTCGCCACGGCTCCCAAGGTCGCCGCCATGGTCCTGATCGCCCGCGCTCTCGAGGGCGGCTTCGGCCAGGCCCACGCCCAGTGGTCCCAGGTCCTGGTCGCCATCTCGTTGCTCAGCTTCGTCGTCGGCGCCTTCGGCGGTCTGGTGCAGAAGGACATCCAGCGCCTGCTGGCCTATTCGTCGATCGCCAACATCGGCTACGCCCTGCTGGGCATCGCCGCCGGCACCAGCGAGGGCCTGCAGGCCATGCTGATGTTCATGACCCTGTATGTCGTCGACCAGCTGGGCTTCTTCGCCATCCTGCTGTCCCTGTCCAAGTCGGGCCGCCCGATCCGTCGCATCGCCGATCTGGCGGGGCTGAAGAAGGACCGTCCGGTTACGGCCATCGCCCTGACCATCCTGTCGCTGTCGGTCCTGGGCATGCCCCCGTTCTCGGGCTTCTGGGGCAAGTATTATGTCTTCGGCGCCGCCGCGGACGCCGGCCTGTGGCCGGTCGCCGCCGCCGGTCTGGTCGCCTCGGTCGTCGCCGCCTTCTATTATCTGCGGATCATCAAGCTGATGTGGTTCGACGCGTCGGCCGACGAGATCAAGACCGACAAGGCCTCGCCGGAAACCAGCCTGATCGGCTGGGCCTCGGCCGCCTTCGCCTTCCCGCTGGTGATCGTGGGTCTGACCTGGCTGGAGCCGCTGACCAAGGTTGCGAGCGCCGGCTTCGGGAACGGTTAGGGCTTTGACGCCTGTCCCCCTGGTCATTCTCGACGAGATCGACTCGACCAACGCCGAGGCCCGTCGTCTCGCCGAGGCCGGGGAGGCCGGCCCGCGCTGGATCGTGGCGCGGCGCCAGACCGCCGGGCGCGGGCGGCGGGGCCGCAAGTGGGACACCGAACAGGGCAACCTGGCGGCTACCCTGCTGATCACCACGCCCAAGTTGGCGGCCGAGGCGGCCCAGGCCACTTTCGTCGCGGCTCTGGCGGTCGCCGACCTGCTGGATGTCTTCGTCTCGCCGGCCCTGGTGACGATCAAATGGCCCAACGACGTCCTGCTGGACGGGGTCAAGGTGTCGGGCATCCTGGTCGAGTCCGGCGCCCATGCGAACGGCGACCTGTGGCTGGCCGTCGGCATCGGCGTGAACCTGGCCCATGCCCCTGACGACACCGAGAGCGGCGCCACCTCGGTCTCCGCCCGCTTGCGGGCCGACCTGGCCTATGTGCCCCCCATCGAGGCCGCCGCCGAGATCCTGGCCGAGACCTTCGCCGTCTGGTGGGGTCGTTGGCAGACGCTCGGCTTCGAGCCCGTGCTGGACGCCTGGACCAGCCGCCTGACCGGGCTGAACGGCCCCTGCGTCGCGCGTCTGGACAACGAGACCCTGGAAGGCATGGCCGAGGGCGTGGAGCCCGACGGCGCGCTGCGCCTGCGTCTGGCCGATGGTTCGGTACGGCTGATCTCGGCCGGCGACGTCTTCTTCGGCCAAGGCGCACAGGGCAGGGCCGTCTGATGCTGCTGGCGATCGAACAGGGCAACACCAATACGCTGTTCGCGGTCCATGACGGGTCCGAATGGATCGCCCAATGGCGCGCCGCCACCGAGGCCAGCCGCACCGCCGACGAATACGCCGTCTGGCTGAACCAGTTGCTGTCGATGAAGGGGCTGGAGTTCGCCGCCCTGACCGGCTGCATCATCTCCAGCGTCGTGCCCCAGTCGATCTTCAACCTGCGCAATCTGGCGCGGCGCTATCTGAACATCGAACCCCTGGTGATCGGCGAGAACGCCGAACTGGGCATCGACGTCCGCATCGCCAAGCCCAGCGAGGCGGGGGCCGACCGTCTGGTCAACGCCATCGGGGCCAAGCTGGTCTATCCCGGCGACCTGATCGTCATCGACAGCGGCACGGCGACCACCTTCGACATCGTCGCCGAAGACGGCGCCTTCGAGGGCGGCCTGATCGCGCCCGGCATCAATCTGTCGCTTCAGGCCCTGCACGAGGCGGCGGCCAAACTGCCGCGCATCGCCATTCAGCGCCCGGAACACGTCATCGGCCGGGGCACGGTCGAGGCGATGCAGTCCGGCGTCTTCTGGGGCTATATCTCATTGATCGAAGGCCTGGTCGGGCGCATCAAGGCGGAGTGGGCGCGGCCCATGACCGTCATCGGCACCGGCGGCGTCGCCAGCCTGTTCGAAGGCGCGACCGACAGCATCGATCACTTCGATCCCGATTTAACTATCCGCGGCCTCCTCGAAATCTGGCGTCGTAACGCCCATTTGACTGACTGAATGAAAAAGCAAAACCAAGACGAACTCGTTTTCCTGCCGCTGGGCGGCTCGGACGAGGTCGGTATGAACCTGAACGCCTATGGTTTCGGACCTGAGGCTAATCGTGAATGGCTGATCGTCGATGTCGGCGTCACCTTCGGCGACCTGTCGACGCCCGGCGTGGACGTGATCGTGCCCGACCCCTCCTATCTGGAGGGCGAGACCATCAAGGGCATCGTCCTGACCCATGCGCACGAGGACCATATCGGTGCGCTGGGCTGGCTGTGGCCGCGCCTGAAGGCGCCGGTCTATGCGACCCCCTTCACCGCCTATCTGATCCGCGACAAGCTGCGCGAACGCGGCATTCTGGACGAGGTCGAACTGATCGAGGTTCCGCTGGGCGGGACGGTCGACATCGGCTCGTTCGGCGTCACCTTCGTCAACATGACCCACTCGATCGCCGAGCCCAGCGGCCTGGCCATCGACACCCCCCTGGGCCTGGTGTTCCACACCGGCGACTGGAAGATCGACGACCAGCCGGTGATCGGGACCAAGACCGACGCCCCCGCCATCCGCGCCCTGGGCGACGAGGGCGTGCTGGCCATGGTCTGCGATTCGACCAATGTCTTCGTGCCGGGCGTGGCCGGGTCCGAGGGCGATGTCGCCGTGGCCATCGCCAAACTGATCGCCAGCCTGAAGGGCCGGGTCGCCGTCGGCTGTTTCGCCTCCAACGTCGCGCGCATGGACAGCGTCATCCGCGCCGCCGAGGCCTGCGGACGTCGCGTCTGCCTGGCCGGCCGGTCGATGCACCGGATCACGGCGGCGGCCAAACACGTCGGCATGCTGCAGGACGTGAAACCCTTCCTGTCGGACGAAGAAGCCCGCGTCTGGCCCGCCGACCAGATCCTTTATCTGTGCACCGGCAGCCAGGGCGAGGCGCGCGCGGCCCTGTCGCGCGTCGCCGACGGCACCCATCCGGTCGTCAAACTGGGCCTGGGCGACCACTGCATCTTCTCGTCGCGCCAGATCCCCGGCAACGAACTGGCTATCGGCAATCTGCAGGACCGGCTCGCGGATCGGGGCGTGCGCCTCTATACCGAGAAGGACCATCCCGGCATCCACGTCTCGGGCCACCCTTGCCGTGACGAACTGAAGCAGATGTACGAATGGGCCCGGCCGCAGATCGCGGTGCCGACCCACGGCGTGCGCCGCTTCCTGCTGGAACACGCCAACCTGGCCAAGGACGTCGGCGTCAAGGAAACCGTCACCCCGCGCAACGGCGACATGGTGCGCCTGGCCCCCGGACCGGCCAAGATCATCGACGAGGTGCCGAACGGCCGTCTCTATGTCGACGGCGGCATGCTGGTGACGGAACAGGGCGAAGCCCTGAAGGAGCGTCGCCACGCCTCGACCAACGGCGTGCTGATCGTCAGCTTCGCCCTGGACAAGCGCGGCCTCATCGCCAGCGACATCGACATCCGCAGCGTCGGCCTGCCCGGCGACATCTCGACGCCGCTGGGCGACGCCCTGGACAATCTGGCCGAGCGCGTCGAACAGGTGGTCAAGAGCTTGAAGGGCGAGGCGCTGGACGACGAAATGGTCATCGAACAGGCCGTCGCCCGCGTGCTGAAGAAGGCCAGCCAGCAGATCTGGGACCGCCGCCCGATCGTCGAGACGGTCGTCCTACGGGTTTAAGGTGTACCCATCCCGTCACCCTCGGGCTTGTCCCGAGGGTGACGGGATTGGGAGGGGCGCCGAAATTGGATTGGTCGCGACCCCTGTCCGAGTTCGGCTATATCTCGTCCATGACCGAACGACTCTTCCTGCTGAATCCCGACTGGCGCGACGACCAGGGCGGACCGTGGTTCTGCCCCGCCGGGGCCTATGTGGAGGGCGTGCTGGCCTTCTATCCGCAGCTACGGGACGCCCTTGAGGTGATCTATCTGGACCACCCCCGGCCGCGCCCGTCGGTCATCGCCGAGGTGGGCGAGGCGTATCAAAGCTGCCCCATCCTGATCCTCGACGGCGAACTGGACTGGCCCGAGGCCAAGATCAGCGAAACGACCGGTCGGCGCTTCCTCCAGGACCACGCCATCGCCCCCTATCTGGCGGCCCGCTACGGCGTCGGTCGCCCGCATCCCTGAAGCGCGGTCATCCCCGATGTCGCGTTCAGCCGAGCGTGGCCTTGCGATAGGTCTCGTTCAGTTCGAACACCTCGGCCGACACCTCGACCTTGCCGGTCGTGCCGGGCAGGGCGGCGGTCAGGATTTCGAGCACCTTTTCGCTGAGCGCGATCTTCTGCTCCGACGTGCGTCCCGGCATCAGGCCGATGCGGCAGGCCAGCATCGCGGTCTGGGGCGTATCGTCGGCGATGACGACATGGTCCAGGGCGATCAGCCGGGTCTTGCAGGCCGACAGGGCGGCGCCGGCGATTTCGACAGCCGCCGCATGGATATCCAGGGCGACAGCCTTCCAGTCGGCGTCGGCCAGGTGACGGGTGTATTCCAGGGTGATCTGCGGCATGGCGTGGACTCGTCGAGGGGAGGATGATCCTCTAGACCGGTTTCAACCGGACGCCAAAGTTCGGACAGGAGGTCTCATGCCCATCGGCCCCGCCACCATGGTCGGCATCTATATCATCGTCTGGTGGACGGTGCTGTTCGGCGTTTTGCCGCTGGGAACCTCGCGCGAGACCCACGAGCCGCCGACCGACGGCGCCCAGTGGGGGGCGCCGACCACGCCGAACCTGAAGCGCAAATTCATCACCACCACCTGGGTCGCGGCCATCGTCTGGGCCTTCGTCATGGTGCTGATCTTCACCGGCTGGCTGCCCCTGCCGGACTTCTCGCGCGCGCCCGCCGTCTAATCCCGATCCGGCCTAGCTTTCGCCCCGGTCCAGCGGCTAAAGCCTTGGTCTGTCTCTACGCCTAGGATTCCCCATCATGCGCCTGTCGCGCTTTTTCCTGCCCACGCTGAAGGAAGCCCCTTCGGACGCCCAGATCGTTTCGCACCAGCTGATGCTGCGCGCCGGCATGATCAAGCAGGAGGCCGCCGGCATCTACGCCTGGCTGCCGCTGGGCCTGCGGGTGCTGCGCAAGATCGAGCAGATCGTCCGGGAAGAGCAGCAGCGGGCCGGCGCGATCGAACTGCTGATGCCGACCCTGCAACTGGCGGACCTGTGGCGCGAGAGCGGCCGTTACGACGCCTACGGCCCCGAGATGCTGCGCATCACCGACCGGCACGAGCGCGAACTGCTGTACGGCCCGACCAACGAGGAGATGATCACCGACATCTTCCGCGCCTATGTGAAGTCCTACAAGTCGCTGCCGCTGAACCTGTTTCACATCCAGTGGAAGTTCCGCGACGAGCGCCGCCCCAGGTTCGGCGTCATGCGCGGCCGCGAGTTCCTGATGAAGGACGCCTATTCGTTCGACGTCGACGAGGCCTCGGCCCGCAAGGCCTATAATCGGATGTTCGTGGCCTATCTGAACACCTTCGCCCGCATGGGTCTGAAGGCCGTGCCGATGCGCGCCGACACCGGCCCCATCGGCGGCGACCTGAGCCACGAATTCATCGTCCTGGCCGAAACGGGTGAAAGCGCCGTCTTCTGCGACAAGGCCCTGGTGGAAATGCCGGCGCCGGGCGCGGACGTGGACTGGGACGATCTTCAGTCAATCGTTGATCAGCGAACCGCGCTCTACGCCGCGACCGAGGAAATGCACGACGAAGCCCGCTTCGAGGCCGAGACCGCCGAGGGCGACCGCCTGTCGGCGCGCGGCATCGAGGTCGGCCACATCTTCTATTTCGGCGAGAAATACTCGGCCCCGATGAAGGCCAAGGTCGCCGGGCCGGACGGTCAGGACGCCAATGTCCACATGGGCAGCTATGGCGTCGGCGTGTCGCGCCTCCTGGGCGCCATCATCGAGGCCAGCCACGACGAGGGCGGCATCATCTGGCCCGACGCTGTGGCCCCGTTCGACGTGGTCGTGATCAATCTGCGCGCCAATGACGAAGCCGTCTCCGCCGCCTGCGAGGACGCGGTGGCCCAGCTGGAAAAACTGGGCAAGGACGTGCTGTATGACGACACCGACGAACGGCCGGGCGGCAAGTTCGCCACCGCCGACCTGATCGGCGTGCCCTGGCAGCTGACCATCGGTCCCAAGGGCCTGGCCGACGGCGTTGTCGAGCTGAAGCGCCGCGCCACCGGCGAGAAGGTCTCCGTGCCCCTGGCCGAAGCCATCGAAAGGTTGACTGCTTGAACCTGCCGTCCCGTCCTTCCGGCGCCTTCTCCGCGTGGGAGATCGGCCTGGCCCTCCGCTACCTGCGCGCCAAGCGCAAGGAGGGCGGGGTCGCCACCATCGCCGTGATCAGCTTCATCGGCATCATGCTGGCCGTTGCCGTCCTGATCAGCGTGATGAGCATCATGGCCGGCTTCCGCTCCGAACTGCTGGGCCGGATGCTGTCGTTCAACGGCCACATGTACGTGCAGGGCCCGGTCCTGACCTCGGAAGGCCGCGACGCCGCCCTGAAGCGGATCGCCGACGTGCCCGGGGTGGTCAGCGTCACCCCCCTGAATGAGAGCCAGAGCCTGGTCCGGGTCGGCAACTTCACCACGGGCGCCATGGTCCGCGGCGTACGGCCTCAGGACCTGGCCACCACCAAATACGTGTTCGACAGCCTGACGCCGCAGGAACGGGCCAATTTCGGCCAGGGCGACTACGGCGGCGACCGCATCCTGATGGGCGCGGCCCTGGCCAACTCCCTCGGCCTGCGGGTGGGCGACCCCGTCACCCTCTATTCCCCGACGGGCGCCGATAGCGCCTTCGGCAATCTGGGCGGGCTGGAGAAAACCTATTTCGTCGGCGGCCTGTTCCGTTCTGGCACCGCCGACTTCGACCGCGCCTTCCTGTTCATGCCGCTGGAGCAGCAGCAGCTGTTCTTCGGCAAGGAGGGGGTCTGGGACGCCATCGAGATCAAGGTCGACGATCCCGACCAGGTCGGCGAACTGACCCCGGCCATCCACGACGCCGCTGGACCGGGCGCGATCGTCAGCGACTGGCGCGAGCGGCTCGCCGCCTTCTACGGCGCCCTGCGGGTCGAGCGGGTGGCCATGAGCATCATCCTGGGCCTGGTCGTCGCCATCGCCGCCATGAACATCATCTCCGGCATCGTCATGCTGGTGAAGAACAAGACGCGCGACATCGCCATCCTGCGCACCGTCGGCGCTAGCCCCTCGGCCATCCTGCGCATCTTCTTCATGTCCGGCGCCATGATCGGCGTGGCGGGCACTCTGGCGGGCCTGGCCCTGGGCCTGCTGTTTTGCTGGAACATCGGCGCCATCCAGCACGCCATCGAGGCGGTGCTGGGGGTCCAGCTGTTCAATGCCGACGTCTATCAGCTGGACGCCATCCCGGCCCTGGTCGATCCCATGGACGTGACCTGGGTGGCCTTGCTGTCGTTCGGCATGAGCTGTGTCGCCAGCCTGCCGCCGTCCTGGACGGCCTCTCGCATCGATCCGGTGGAGGCGCTCCGCTATGAGTAGTCCCATCCTGTCGGTGCGCGGCCTGACCCGCACCTATGACACCGCCAACGGCGGCCTGACCGTGCTGAAGGGCGTCGATCTGGACGTCATGCCGGGCGAGATTGTCGGCCTGATCGGTCCGTCCGGCTCGGGCAAGTCCAGCCTGCTGCACGCCGCCGGCCTGCTGGAAAAGCCGACCGAAGGCACGGTCGCCATCGACGGCGAGATGGTGGGGGATCTGGACGAGCGCGCCCGCACCCGTCTGCGCCTGTCGCGCATCGGCTTCGTCTATCAGTTTCACCATCTGCTGGCCGAGTTCGACGCCCGCGACAATGTCGCCCTGCCGATGCGCATCGCGGGCCTCAGCCTCGCCAAGGCCCGCGCCCAGGCGGAGGAGACCCTGACCGCCCTTGGCCTGGGCGAGCGCCTGACCCACCAGCCGGCGCAACTGTCCGGCGGCGAGAAGCAGCGGGTCGCCATCGCCCGCGCCCTGGCCAATCGCCCGCGCCTGCTGCTGGCCGACGAACCGACCGGAAACCTCGACCCGACGACCAGCCAGTCGGTGTTCGAATCCCTGCGCGACCTGGCCAAGACCACGGGCGTCGCCGCCCTGATCGCCACCCACAACATGGAGCTGGCCGGCCACATGGACCGCGTCTTCGCCCTGAAGGACGGTCATCTGGAAGAACGGGCGGCCGAAAGCCAAGCGTATTGAGCCAGGCTTATTGAGTCAGGCCTGCTGAATACTCGCCTCAGCTGACTGCGGCGTCGCCCCAGATGGCGCGCAGGCTTTGCGGTCGGCGGCAGCCCTGACGATAGGCTTCGTAATGGGCGTGGTTGCGGCGGGCGTAGTCCTGGTGTTCCTGACCGGCAGGCCAGAAGCGCTGGACGCCGACGACCGGGGTGGTGAAGCTCTTGCGCAGGACCCGCATCGCCGCGTCGCGCGAGGCCACAGCGGCCGCACGCTGATCCGCCGTGGCGAAGACCGCCGTCCGGTACGACGGCCCCTGGTCGCAGAACTGCCCGTCCGGGTCGGTCGGATCGATGGTGCGCCAGTAGCGGTCCACCAGGGCGCGATAGCTGACCACGGTCGGGTCGAAGGTCACCTGAACCGCCTCCATATGGCCGGTTCCGCCGCGCACCACCTGATAATAGGTCGGATTGGCCGTATGGCCGCCGACGAAGCCCGACACCGCCGAATAGACGCCGGGCAGGCCGTCGAAAGCCTTCTCCTCGGACCAGAAACAGCCGCCGGCGAAGATCGCGGTCTGGGTAGCGGGTTGGTTCTGCGCGCCGGCGCTGCCTAGCGGCGACAGGCCGGCGATCAACGACAGGGCCAGGGCGGTGGCGAAGGTGCGGGTCTTTGACATGGGACATCTCCCTTTCTCCAAGGCCATACGATGGGGCGGATCGATTGGTTTCAAGCCTGCCCCGCCTGGGGCTAACAACGGGGGTTGACGAGAACAATGAGGGAACATAGAACAAGTCAGGAACATTGATCGACCTGGGGATAAGACCATGCCGCGTTTGATGAGAGATCTGCTGTCGCTTGCATCGTGCGGCGGCTTCGTCTGGATGGCCTGGCAGGCGGCCCTGATGGTCACCTCGGTCTGACAAGCAGGTTCGGCGCCTTTGGCACGTTTGGCGCCTTGTCACCCTGTTTTAGCGCCAAGGCGCTGGGCGCCATTGGTGCGCTGACCGAGTCGGGGTCTAATCTGCAGTCAAGCTGAAGGAGTGGACGGGTGAGCGGGGCAGAAGGTCAGGGTTTCGTCCATCTGCGGGTCCGCTCGGCCTATTCGCTGCTGGAAGGCGCGATCAAGGCGGGCAAGATCGGCAAGATGGCTGCGGACGCGGGCATGCCGGCGGTGGCCATCGCGGACCGGACCAATCTGTTCGGCGCGCTCGAGTTCAGCCAGTACACCCGGGACGCGGGCGTCCAGCCGATCGTCGCCTGCGCCCTGCCGGTGTTCGACATCGGCGGGCGCCAGACGCCCCGCTGGGCCAAGACCCCGACCGTGGTCCTTCTGGTCCAGAACGAGGCCGGATGGCGCAATCTGTGCGCCCTGTCATCCTCGGCCTATCTGGACGCGGGCGAGATGGCCGAGCCGGGCGTGGCCTGGGGTCAGGTCGCGGCGCGGTGCGAAGGTCTGATCCTGCTGTCGGGCGGTCCCGACGGTCCGGTCGACCCCCTGTTCGCCCAGGGCAAGACGGCCGAGGCCGCAGCCGCTTTGGAGACGATGAAGTCGGTCTTCGGGGACCGCTTCTATGTCGAGCTTCAGCGCCACGGCCTGGACGACGAGAAGCGAGCCGAGCCGGGGCTGGTCGAATGGGCCTACGCCCATGACGTCCCCCTGGTCGCCACCAACGACGTCTATTACGCCAAGGCGGCCCAGGCCAAGTCGCACGACGCCCTGCTGTGCATCGCCGACGGCGCCTTCACCGGCCAGGAAGACCGCCGCCGCATCACCGGGGAGCACTGGTTCAAGTCGGCGGCCGTCATGCGCGACCTGTTCGCCGACCTGCCCGAGGCCTGCGACAGCACCATCGACATCGCCCGCCGCTGCGCCTTCCTGGTCAAGACCCACGCGCCCATTCTGCCGCGCTTCGATACCGGGGCGGGACGGTCCGAGGCCGACGAACTGGCCTATCAGGCGCGCGAGGGCCTGAAGGTCCGCCTGACCGAGGCGCCGCCCGCCGTGCCGGTCGAGGAATACTGGGCGCGCCTGGAGTGGGAGGTGGGCATCATCCAGCAGATGGGCTTCCCCGGCTATTTCCTGATCGTGTCCGACTTCATCAAATGGGCCAAGGAACACGGGATCCCGGTCGGCCCGGGACGGGGCTCCGGGGCCGGCTCGCTGGTGGCCTGGTCCCTGACCATCACCGATCTGGACCCGCTGCGGTTCGGCCTGCTGTTCGAGCGGTTCCTGAACCCCGAACGGGTCTCCATGCCCGACTTCGACATCGACTTCTGCCAGGAGCGGCGCGAAGAGGTGATCGACTATGTCCAGGCCCACTACGGCAAGGACCGGGTGGCCCAGATCATCACCTTCGGCACGCTCCAGGCGCGGGCCGTGCTGCGCGACGTCGGCCGGGTGTTGCAGATGCCGCTGGGTCAGGTGGACCGGCTCTGCAAGATGGTGCCGAACAATCCGGCCGCGCCCGTCACCCTGGCCCAGGCCATCGACCTTGAGCCGCGCCTGAAAGAGGCGAGGGACGCCGAGCTGGCGGTTCGCACCCTGCTGGAAACGGCGCTGGAACTGGAGGGGCTGTATCGCAACGCCTCGACCCACGCGGCCGGCATCGTCATCGGCGACCGGCCCTTGGTCGAACTGGTGCCCTTGTATCAGGACCCGCGCTCCACCATTCCGGCGTCCCAGTTCAACATGAAATGGGTCGAGCCGGCGGGGTTGGTCAAGTTCGACTTCCTGGGCCTGAAGACCCTGACCACCTTGGACCGGGCCCACGGCTATCTGTCGCGGCGCGGGGCCGCCCCGGTCTGGAACCAGCTGCCGCTGGACGACGCCCGCACCTATGAACTGATGGCCTCGGGCCAGACGGTCGGGGTGTTCCAGCTGGAATCCCAGGGCATGCGCGACACCCTGCGCAAGATGCGCTGCGGCTCGATCGAGGAGGTCACCGCCCTGATCTCCCTCTATCGGCCGGGGCCGATGGAGATGATCGACACCTATATCGACCGCAAATTCGGTCGGGCCGAGGTCGATTATCTGCACCCCAGTCTGAAAGAGGTGCTGACCGAGACCTATGGGGTCATCATCTACCAGGAACAGGTGATGAAGATCGCCCAGATCCTGGCCGGCTACAGCCTGGGCGAAGCCGACCTGCTGCGTCGCGCCATGGGCAAGAAGAAGAAGGAGGAGATGGACTTCCAGCGGGCGCGCTTCATCAAGGGCGCCCTCGAAAAGGCCGTTCCCGAAACCCAGTCCGGCTCCATCTTCGACCTGGTGGCCAAGTTCGCCGGCTATGGTTTCAACAAGTCGCACGCCGCCGCCTACGCCCTGATCTCCTTCCAGACGGGCTGGCTGAAGGCCAATCATCCGGTCGAATTCTTCGCGGCTTCCATGAGCCTGGACCTGTCGAACACCGACAAGCTGGCGGTCTTCTACCAGGACGCCAAACGGTTCGACGTGCCGGTCCTGCCGCCCGACCTCAACCGCTCCTCGGCCGACTTCGACGTTGCCTGGGACGAGACCCAGGGCTCGGTCCTCTACGCCCTCGGCGCCATCCGCAACGTGGGCCTCGAGGCGATGAAACACGTAATCGAGGTGCGCGAGACCGGCGGCCGTTTCGCCGACATCTTCGACTTCCTGGAACGGGTCGATCCCCGCAGCGTCAACAAGCGGGCGCTGGAGGGTCTGGCCAAGGCCGGCGCCTTCGACAGCATCCATCCCAACCGCCGCCAGCTGGTCGAACAGGCCGATGTGCTGATGGCCTATTGCCAGAGCGTGGCGGCCGAGCGCGCCTCGTCTCAGGTCAGCCTGTTCGGCGGAGATCAGGCCCACGTCGGACGCCCCCGCCTGAAGAGCGTGGACCCCTGGGTCGGGCCTGAGCGGCTGGATCACGAGCTGGCCGCCGTCGGCTTCTATCTGTCAGGCCACCCGCTCGACGACATGACCTCGGCCCTGAAGCGCAAGCGCGTCACCTTCGTCGCCGAAGCCATTCCCCTGGCCGAGTCCGGCCACGAGGCTTTCCAGATGGCCGGGGTGGTGCGCCGCCGACAGGAACGGGCCAGCGCCAAGACCGGCGAGAAGTTCGCCTTCGTCACCTTCTCGGACCCGACCGGCGAGTTCGAATGCCTGTTCCCCCCCGAACAGCTGCGCAAATGCCGCGAGGTGCTGGAGCCCGGCGCCACGGTCATGGTCCGGGTCCGCGCGAAGGCGTCGGAAGGCGAGGTGCGCTTCTTCGGCGACGACGCCGCGCGGATGGACAATCTGCTGGACGACGCCAACATCGGCCTGCGGGTCCATGTCTCGGCGCGCACCGCCGACGCCGAGGCGCTGAAGGCCCGGCTCGAACGCGCCCGCTCCGGCGCCATCGGCAAGGGGGGCGAAATCTCCCTCATCGCCTCGCTGGACGGCCGCCAGGAGGTCGAGCTGAAACTGCCGGGCCGCTACCGCCTGGACGGCGCCCTGCGCGGCGCGCTGAAGTCGGCGCCGGGCGTGCTGATGCTGGAGGAGGCGTGATGATCGGCGCTCTGCTGTCCGGCATTCTGCTGATGTCGCCGTTCGACGTCTCTCAAGCCGCAGCCCAATCGGCTGCAACCCAATCTGCTGCGGGCCAGTCCGTCCCGAACCGGAGCTCCTTCATGTCCCACGCCGTCGGAACCTTCGAGGTCCAGATCACCCCGGTCCCGCCCGCCACCGACGCCCCCGCCGACGCCCACGGCCGGATGCAGCTCAGCAAGACCTTCCAGGGCGGGCTCGAAGGACGCGGTCTCGGCGAAATGCTGGCGCTCCGGACCGGCTCGGACGGCGCCTATGTCGCCATGGAGCGGGTGACGGGGACGCTGGGCGGACGTCACGGCGCCTTCTCCCTGGTCCATCGCGGGATCATGGATGCGGGCGCGCAGGAGCTGCTGATCACCATCGTCCCCGGCTCGGGCGAGGGCGAACTGGCGGGGATCAGCGGGGTCTTCCACCTGACCATCGCGGACGGCGAACACCGCTACGACCTCGAATACAGCCTGCCGGAAGCGTGACGCCGCCCGGTCAGGCGTCGCCGGGCGGGGCGTTCAGCAGCCTGCCGTAGCTGTCGACCAGACTTGAATAGACCGGCACGAAGATCACCGCCGTCGACCCGCCGGACGTCACCGGGGCCTTCATCTCGAAATGCAGATGGATCGTCGTCGCATTGCCCCCGAAATCGGCCGAGACCTTGCCGATGTGCTGGCCCCGGGTGACCGCCTGACCTTCGTGGATCAGGGCGCGGACCCCCGGCATGTCCATGTGCAGATAGCGATAGATCCGCCCGCTGGCCCCCTGGATGAAGACCGTATAGCTGCCGATCGAGGTCACCGTGCCGGACTCGGCGGCGACGACCCAGTGGACCTTCTTCACGCAGGTCGCGGGGCGGATGTCCTGACCCTGATGCCCCTTGCCGCTGGGACACATGCCGTTGGTCCAGGACCGGGTTTCGCAGAAGTTATCGCGCCACGGGTAGTCGTAGTTGCGGCTGTCGCACTGCCCGCCAGGCCCCGGCGCCTGATAGCCGCCATAGCCGTAGACCTGCGAGTTGGCGAAGGCCGGAGCCGCCTCCATGGGGAAGCGCATGCCGGGCGCCCACACGGTCAGGTCGGTCGCGCCGGAGCCTGAGCCGGGATAGAGGGCGCCGCCCGGCTCATGCGGCCAGGTCACGGGTTCGGGCACGGGCGGCGTCGGCGGAGCTTCGGGCTCGGGAACCGGGGCCGGTGCGCCCGGCTGGGCGGGATCGGCCGGCTGAGGCGGGGGCGGCGTCGAGGGCGTCTGGCCGCATCCGGTCGGGGAACAGGCCGCCAGAAGCAAAAGGGCGGGCAGGGCGAAGTGTTTCACTGTCCCCCTCCGCCGAGCAGTTGCAGCGAGGCGGCGAGGCCGACGGCGGCGGCTTCCGTACAGTTCGGCGGCCCCATGGCGTCGCAGACCAGGGTCAGGTTGTAGGCCGCGCCAAAACGGACGAAGGCGACATCGACGCCATATTCCGTCTGTTCCACCAGGATCTGCGACAGACCGCGCTCGGCTGCCTGGGCGCGGGCGGCCTCGACGGGGGCGACTGCGCGCGCGAGTGTTCTCGGCGTCGCCGTGGCCCGCGTCGCCGAGGTCGGTGAAGACGTCGGGGGCGAGGCCCCGGTCGGGGATCGTAGCGCCCGGGTCGATCCGAAAATTTCGATGATCAGGCCGTCTCGGCGGACCACCAGCGTATACTGGCGGTCGCCGGGATAGTAGCGGGCGGTCCGCAGCAGCGCGGGATCGGCGGGACCGAGCACGGGAACGGGGGAGGCCTCGATCTGCGTCAGGATCGACGCCGTCGCGCGATCCTGACGAAGGACGCCGCGAAGGCGGGCGGCCAGGGGATCCTGGCGCGCCTGGGCGAGGGCGGCCTGGCTCGCGCGGCTAGGCGCGAGGGGGATCTCAGAAGGCGTAGGGCCGATCGGGGCCGCGGACGGCGTCTGCTGAGGCTGAACCTGGGTCCAGGCCACGCCCGCGCCCACGGCCGCAGCCGCTACGATCGCGCCAAGTCCGGCTTTCCACGCCATGCCCCTGTCCCCCGTTTATCTTAATATATATCAACGGTCGTCGAATTCCGAGGGCCGATCACCGTCTGGGCCGCTTAAGGCTAAGCTTATGATTTTTCGGAACCTCACGGTTCCGCGATGGGTTCTGGCAGTCCACAGGGAGACTGTTCCAATGAAAAACATCCTCATCGCCGGCGCCGCGTCGCTGGCCCTTCTGGCCGCCTGTAACCAGGGCGACGATACGGCTGGACAGAACGCGAGCGAAGCCGTCAACGCGACCCAGGACGCCGCGTCGGGCGTCGTCGGTCAGACCTCGGCCATGACGCTGGGCGCCAACACCGTCGAAGGCTTCGTCACCAACCTGGCGATTGGCAACATGTATGAGATCGAGGCGGCGCGGATCGCGTCCACCAGGTCGAACAACGCCGACGTCAAGGCTTTGGCGGCCATGATCGAAAAGGACCACACCGCCGCTGGCGAAAAGCTGAAGTCGACCGTTTCGACGGCCGCGCCTGACGTGACCGTTCCCACCATGCTGGACGAACGTCGCAAGGGCATGATCGACAATCTGAACGCCGCCACGCCGGGCGACTTCAACAAGGTCTATCTGGACCAGCAGGTCGCGGCCCATAACGAGACCCTGACCCTGCTCAACGGTTTCTCGGACAACTCGGACGCTCCGGCCCTGGCGGGCCTGGCGCGGGAACTGATCCCGACCATCACCACCCACCGTGATCGGGCCCAGGCCCTGGTCAATGCGATGTAAGACCGGTCGGTCATCTGGTCGGCGAAGGGCGGTCCCGAGAGGGGCCGCCCTTCGTCATTTCCGACGCGACGCTTGCTATTGCGGCCGATCCCGCCTAAACGGCCCGCGCACTTCGCAACGCGGGCGAGGCGCGTTTCGGGGAGACATCCCGATCCGCTCCATTCCGAGGGTCGTCAGACCTTTAATCCCCGCGCCACGTTCGATCGGAAAAAGGACTTAACGATCATGGCTCTGCCTGAATTCTCTATGCGCACCCTGCTGGAAGCGGGCGCCCACTTCGGCCACCAGACGCACCGCTGGAACCCGAAGATGGACCGCTACATCTTCGGCTCGCGCTCGAACATCCACATCATCGACCTGTCGCAGACGATGCCGCTGTTCCACCAGGCTCTGGTGGCCGTGCGCGAAGTCGCCGCCAAAGGCGGTCGCGTCCTGTTCGTCGGCACCAAGCGTCAGGCCGCCGACCCGGTCGCCGAAGCCGCCAAGCGCTGCGCCCAATACTATATGAACAATCGCTGGCTGGGCGGCACCCTGACCAACTGGCGCACCGTCTCGGGTTCGATCGCCCGCCTGCGCGAACTGGAAGGCATCCTGGAGAACGGCGGCGAAGGCCGCGTCAAGAAGGAACTGCTGAACCTGCAGCGCGAGAAGGACAAGCTGGAGCTGTCGCTGGGCGGCATCAAGGACATGGGTTCGATTCCGGACATCATGTTCGTGATCGACACCAACAAGGAAGCGATCGCGATCCAGGAAGCCCGCAAGCTGAATATCCCGATCATCGCCATCCTGGACACCAACTCGGACCCGGACGGCATCACCTATCCGGTCCCGGGCAACGACGACGCCGCCCGCGCCATCCAGACCTACTGCGACCTGATCGCCGACGCCGTCCTGGACGGCCTGGCCGCCGGCGCCTCGGCCTCGGGCATCGACCTGGGCGCTTCGGAAGCTCCGATCGAGCCGATGCTGCGTGAAGCCTCGACCCCGGTCGAAGCTGACGCCGCTCCGGCCGGCACGGAAGAAGTCGCTGCCGAACTGCTGGCCTCGGACGACACCTCGGCCAACACCGAAGCTCTGGATGCGGTCGAGACCGAACAGGCTGCAGGCTAACGCCTGCCGGCCATTCCTTGACGCTAGGCTTGCCGCGCGGCGGCTCGTGACTTGAGCGTCATTCTGAAGGCCGTGCTTTGAACTGACACACGGCCGGGCTAAATCAGCCCGGCCGTTCCCACATACGAAATCCCCCAAGGAGAATAACATGGCCGAGATCACTGCCGCCCTCGTGAAGGAACTTCGCGAGCGTTCGGGCGTCGGCATGATGGACTGCAAGAAGGCGCTGGTCGAAAACGACGGCAATATCGAAGCAGCGATCGACTGGCTGCGCGCCAAGGGCCTGTCCAAGGCCGCTAAGAAGGCTGACCGCGTCGCCGCCGAAGGCCTGGTCGCCGTGGCGTCCAAGGAAGACGGCAAGGGCGAAGTCGCCGCCGCCATCGAGTTCAACGCCGAAACCGACTTCGTCGCCCGTAACGAACTGTTCCAGAACGCCGCCAAGTCGTTCGCCCAGCTGGGTCTGGACCACCATTCGGTCGATGCCCTGCACGGCGCAGAACTGGAAGCCGGCAAGACGGTCCAGGACGAAGTGACGAACATGATCGCCACCATCGGCGAGAACATGCAGCTGCGTCGCGCCGCCCGCCTGTCGGTGTCGGAAGGCGTCGTCTCGACCTATGTCCACAACGCGGTGTCGCCGGGCGTGGGCCGTATCGGCGTGCTGGTCGCCCTGGAAGGCGAGGGCGACAAGACCGCTCTGCGCGAACTGGGCCGCAAGATCGCCATGCACGTCGCCGCGACCGCCCCGCTGTCGCTGAACACCGACGACCTGGACCCGGCCGCCATCGAGAAGGAACGCACCGTCCTGACCGAAAAGGCCAAGGAAGAAGGCCGTCCGGAAGCCATGATCGCCAAGATCGTGGAAGGCCAGATCAACAAGTTCCAGAAGGACGTGGTGCTGTCGAAGCAACCGTTCGTCATGGACCCGGACGTGACCATCGAACAGCTGGTCGCCAACTCGGCCAAGGAACTGGGCTCCTCCAACCTGCACCTGGCCGGCTTCGTGCGCCTGGCCCTGGGTGAAGGCGTCGAGAAGGTCGAAGGCCCCGATTTCGCGGCCGAAGTCGCCTCGATGATGGGCGGAAACTAAGCCTCATCCCCTCATTCGTGAGGGTTTTCTATCAGAAGGGCGCGTTCGGCTTTGATGGCTGGCGCGCCCTTCGTCTATAAGAAGTCGCCTGATTCAACGGCGCCGCAGACAACGGACCCTCCCGCATGCCCGACGCCCCCTCGAATTTCCGCTATAAACGCGTTCTGCTGAAGGTTTCCGGCGAGGTGCTGATGGGCGATCAGTCCTTCGGCGTCGACATGAAGACCGTCGACACCGTCGCCAAGGCCGTGGCCCAGGTCGCCGCCGAGGGCGTCGAGATCTGCCTGGTCATCGGCGGCGGCAACATCTTCCGCGGCCTGTCCAAGGCGGCGGCGGGCATGGAACGCGCCCAGGCCGACTATATGGGCATGCTGGCCACCATCATGAACGCATTGGCCATGCAGTCGGCGCTGGAGAAGATCGGCGTCTCGACCCGGGTGCAGAGCGCCATTCCGATGGCGGCCATCGCCGAACCCTACATCCGCCGCCGCGCCCTGCGTCACCTCGAGAAGGGCCGTGTGGTGATCTTCGCCGCCGGCGTCGGCGCGCCCTTCTTCACCACGGATTCGGGCGCCGCCCTGCGCGCCGCCGAAATGGGCTGCGACGCCCTGCTGAAGGGCACCAGCGTGGACGGCGTCTATACCGCCGACCCCAAGAAGGACCCGGACGCCACCCGTTATGACACCCTGACCTACCAGGAAGTCCTGGCCAAGGACCTACGGGTCATGGACGCCTCCGCCATCGCCATGATGCGCGACACCGGCATTCCCATCGTCGTCTTCTCGATCCGGGAAGACGATTCGCTGCGCCGGGCCCTGACGGGCGAAGGCACCTGCACGATCATCCAGGATCGCGGCTGATTGTTCGGACGACCAGTAAAAGACGAGAGAGACCAAGCCCATGGCCAAGCCTGACGTTAAGACCTATCGCGACCGCATGGAGAAGTCGGTCGCCGCCCTGAAGGAAGAATTCAGCGGCCTGCGCACCGGACGGGCCAACGCCGGCCTGCTGGAGCCCGTGCGGGTCGAGGCTTACGGCTCGGCATCGCCCCTGACTGCGGTGGCGGCCATCAGCGTGCCCGAGCCGCGCATGATCACCGTCAGCGTCTGGGACAAGGCCATGGTGATTGCGGTCGAGAAAGCCATTCGCAACGCCAACCTGGGCCTGAACCCGATCGTCGATGGACAGATGCTGCGCATCCCAGTCCCGCCGCTGACCGAGGAGCGCCGCAAGGATCTGGTCAAGCTGGCCGGCAAATACGCCGAACAGCAGAAGATCGCCGTGCGCAACGTCCGCCGCGACGCCAACGACGACCTGAAGAAGGCCGAGAAGGCGGGCGAGATCAGCCAGGACGAACAGAAGAAGATGGAAACCGAGGTCCAGAAAGAAACGGACGCGGCCATCAAGCGTATCGACGAGACCTTGAAGACCAAGGAACAAGAGATCATGCAGGTCTGAGGCGGATCGGCTAGGGCCTGATGGGATCGAACGACAGAATGACGGCAGACAGCGCCGCGCCTTCAGGCTCGCGTCCGGACGGACCGCGACACGTCGCCATCATCATGGACGGCAATGGCCGTTGGGCGAAGGCGCGCGGCCTGCCGCGCGCCCTGGGGCACCGCGAGGGCGTTCAGGCGCTGAAGCGGACCATCCAGGCGGCGCCCGATTTCGGCATCCGCTGCCTGACCGTCTTCGGCTTCTCGACCGAGAACTGGAGCCGCCCGGCCGACGAGGTTTCGGACCTGATGGGGCTGGTGCGCACCTATGTGGCCAGCGACCTGGCGCGGCTGGAGAAGGCGGGGGTCCGCCTGCGCATCCTGGGCCGCCGCGAGGGACTGCCGACGGACATCGCCGCCATCATCGACAAGGCCGAGGCCCAGACCGCTCACAACGACAAATTCATCCTGCAGGTGGCCTTCAACTACGGCGGCCGGGCCGATCTGGTCGACGCCGCGCGTCGGCACATGGAGCGGATGCTGGCGGGCGAGACGGTGGAGCCGCTGACCGAAGAGACTTTCGCTTCGGGTCTGGCCACGGCCGGATCGCCGCCGCTGGACCTGATCGTGCGCACCTCGGGCGAACAGCGACTGTCGAACTTCCTCCTGTGGGAAGCCGCCTATGCCGAACTGGTGTTCCAGGATGTTCTGTGGCCGGACTATGGGCCGGAAGCGTTGGGAGAGGCGGTCGCCGTCTTCGCCCAGCGCGAGCGTCGCTACGGCGGGCGCGAGGCCGCGCCCGCGCGCGCGTCTGCCTGATGGCGGTCAAGGGACGTGACATCGCGCTGAGGGCGGCTTCGGCCGCCGTACTGGCGCCGGCGGCGGTCGCCGCGACCTGGATCGGCGGCGTCTGGTTCTTGGGGCTGATCGTCGCCGCGAGCGTCGTCCTGGCTTTCGAATGGGGGGCGATGAGCGCGCCGCGCGCGCCGCGCCTGATCGGCGGGGCCGTCAGTCTGGCCGTCGTGGCGGCGGTCGTCAGCGCCTATTTCGGCGCGATGTCGGTGGCTTTCGTCATGCTGGTGTTCGGGGCCGCCGGGGCGGCGCTGTTCGCCCGCAGCCGGGGACAGCAGGCCGTGGATGCGGCCTATGGAGTGCTCTATCTGGGCTGGCCGTCGGTGCTGCTGATCTGGCTGCGCGACGTGGACAGCACGGTAGGACTGCATTGGACGGCCCTGGTCTTCGCCGTGACCTGGTCGGCCGACATCCTGGCCTATCTGGCCGGTTCGACCTTCGGCGGACCCAAGCTGTGGCCCAGCTATTCGCCCAACAAGACCTGGTCCGGCTTCATCGGCGGCATCGTGGCGGGGGCCATCGCCGGCGCCGCGATGACCGCCTGGTTCGACATGGGGCCTCTGACCGTCTTCTGGGGCGCCTTCCTGGGGCTGGCTGCGGCCCTGGCGACCATGGGCGGGGATCTGTGGGAGTCGGGCCTGAAACGACGGTTCGGGGTCAAGGACGCCGGCAACACGATTCCCGGCCACGGCGGCCTGCTGGATCGGGTAGACGGTCTGATGTTCGCGGTCGTGGTGGTGGCGGCGGGCCGTCTGTTGGTGGTCCTGCTCGAACGGGGTGTGTCTTGATCCGTCGTCGCGTCACGGTTCTGGGCTCGACCGGTTCGGTCGGCTCCTCGACCCTGGACCTGATGGATCAGGCGACCGCGTCGGGCACGGGCGCCTTCGAGGTCGAAGCCCTGACGGGGGGCGCCAATATCGCGAAACTGGCGGAACAGGCGCGACGCTGGAAGCCCCGGCTGGCCGTGACCGCCGACCCCAACAGGCTGGACGACCTGCGCGACGCCCTGGCCGGCACCGGCGTCGAGGCCGCGGCGGGCGAGAACGCCATTGTCGAGGCGGCGACGCGACCGACCGACTGGATCATGGCCTCCATCGTCGGGGCGGCGGGTTTGAAGTCGGCCTGGGCGGCCGCCGACACCGGCGCCATCCTGGCCCTGGCCAACAAGGAGAGCCTGGTCTGCTGCGGCGCCGCCCTGATCGATCGGGTCGGGCGGGCAGGGGGTCGGCTGATCCCCGTCGATTCCGAACATTCCGCCATCTTCCAGGTCTTTCCGGCAAAGGCGCCGGAACAGGTGTCTAAACTGGTGCTGACCGCGTCGGGCGGCCCGTTCCGGCAGACCCCGCGCGAGCAGATGACCGCCATCACGCCGGAACAGGCCGTGGCCCACCCGAACTGGAGCATGGGCGCCAAGATATCAGTCGACAGCGCCACCATGGCCAACAAGGGCCTGGAGATGATCGAGGCGGCCTATCTGTTCGCCATGCCCGTCGATCAGATCGATGTGGTGGTCCATCCGGAATCGATCATCCACAGCCTGGTGGAATATGTGGATGGTTCGACCCTGGCCCAGATGGGGCCGCCCGACATGCGCACCCCGATCGCCTGCGCACTGGCCTGGCCCGAACGGATCGCCTGGCCCGCGCCGAAACTGGACCTGGCGGCCCTGGGCCGGCTGACGTTCGAGGCGCCAGATCTGGCGCGCTTCCCGGCGCTGGAACTGGCGCGTCAGGCGCTGAAGATGGGGGGCGCGGCGCCGGCCGTGTTCAACGCCGCGAACGAGGTCGCGGCCTTCGCATTTCTTGACCGCAAGCTGGGCTTTCTCAATATTGCCGCAGTCGTCGCCGAAACCCTTGAGCGTGCGACGAAAGCGGGGACGGCTTTCGGCTCTGGAGACGCCTGTGGCGCGGCCCTCGAGGTCGATGCGGAGGCGCGAAGGATAGCCGGATCCATTATCGCCGGACTGGCGAACGCGGCCTGATCGGCCAGGGGAGACGATTGAACATGCTGGGCGCCCTGGGTCAGATCCTGATCTATATCGTGCCGTTCCTGCTGGTGCTGACCTTCATCGTCACCATCCATGAGCTGGGTCACTTCCTGGTCGCCCGCGCCTTTGGCGTGAAGGTGGACCGGTTCGCCATCGGCTTCGGCAAAGCCATCTTCAGCAAGACCGACCGGCACGGCATCGAATGGCGGTTCGGCTGGATGCCGCTGGGCGGCTATGTCAAATTCTCGGGTGATCTCGACGCCTCCAGCGTGCCGGATCAGGCGGGCCTGGCCGAACTGCGCCAGAGGGTGATCGCCGAAGGCGGACCCGGGGCCGAACGCGATTATTTCCACTTCAAGCCGGTGTGGCAGCGGGCGTTGATCGTCGCCGCCGGACCCGTCGCCAACTTCATCCTGGCGATCACCATCTTCTCGATCCTCTTCATGGCCGTCGGGCAGCAGATCCGACCGGCCCGCGTGGCCCAGGTCCAGGCCGGTTCCCCTGCGGCCGCTGCAGGATTCCAGGTCGGCGACCTGATTACGGGCGTCAACGGCAAGACCATCGACGACGGCGGGGAGGTGACCCAGACCGTCATGCTGTCCACCGGCGATCCCGTTCGTTTCACCGTCGAACGCGGAAGCCGGGTCGTCGAACTGGTCGCGACGCCGGAGCGCCGGGAGGAAAACGATCCCATCGCCGGCCGCGTGAAGGTCGGTCGGATCGGCCTGGCCCTTGGTTCGACGGCCGCGGACGTGCGCCATGTTCGTTACGGCCCGGTCGACGCCGTGGTGGAAAGCGTACGCCAGACGGGCAATGTCATCGGTTCGACCCTGACCTATCTCGGCCGGTTGATCACCGGGCGCGAGTCCGGCGATCAGTTCAGCGGCCCCCTCGGCATCGCCAAGGCGACCGGGTCCCTGACCACCGCGGCGGTGGAGGCCAATCCGGCGCCTCAGGCCATTGCGATCAATCTTCTGCTCACGCTCACAAGCTTCGCCGCCATACTTTCGATCGGAATCGGCTTTCTAAATCTGCTGCCCATTCCTGTGCTGGACGGCGGCCATCTGCTTTTCTACGGCTACGAAGCCGTGGCGCGGCGGCCCGTTGCGGCGCGGTATCAGGAGATGGGCTATCGCGCAGGTCTTGCGCTTCTGGCGGGATTTATGTTGTTCGCGACGTGGAACGACCTACAGAAGCTCAACCTCTTCCAATTCCTCGGCGGGCTCGTCTCGTGAGCCGACGCCAGCCCCCGATGGTTTTCAGAATGAACGACATGAATTCTCGCGCCGCCGTCCGACTGAGCGCCCGTTCCAGCCTCCTGGCGCTGGTCGTCGCCGCCGGTCTCGGCGCACCCGCCCTGGCGCAGACGGCGCCGGCTCCCGAGGCGGCCGGCGAAGAACCGCCGCGCGTCGAGGTGGCTCCGGCTCAGTCCCTGACGATCAACCGCATCCTGGTGCAGGGCGCTCAGCGGATCGACCAGACGACAGTGCTGTCCTATCTGCCGATCCGCCCCGGCGACACGGTCGACGCGGCGGTGCTGGACGTCGCGGTCCGCACCCTGTCCCGCACCGGCCTGTTCGCCGACGTGCAATTGGGCGTCCAGAACGGCGATCTGATCGTTCAGATCGTCGAGAACCCGATCATCAACCAGGTGGTGTTCGAGGGCAACAAGGCCATGACGATGGACAAGCTGACCAAGGAGGTCACCTTGCAGCCGCGCGGCATCTACACCCGCGCCAAGGTCCAGGAAGACGTCGGCTCCATCGTCGAACTGTATCGCCTCCAGGGCCGTATCTCGGCCACCGTGACCCCGAAACTGGTTCAGCTGGAGCAGAACCGCGTCGACGTGATCTTCGAGATCAACGAAGGGCCCCAGACCGGGATCAGCGCGATCAACATCCTGGGCAACCAGGCCTTCTCGGACGGCGACGTCCGGGACGTCATGGTGACCGAGCGGTCGCAGTGGTGGAAGTTCTTTTCCAGCAACGACAACTATGATCCCAATCGCCTGGATTACGACCAGGAGCAGTTGCGCAAATTCTATACGAACCGCGGCTATTATGACTTCCGCATCATCTCGTCGGTGGCCGAACTCCAGCCCGACGATCAGGCCTTCCAGCTGACCTTGACCCTGAACGAAGGGGACAAGTACAATTTCGGCAAGGTCGACGTCATCACCGAGAATGACCGGCTAAACGCCCAGTTCCTGAAGGCTCTGGTGCCGATCCGCGAAGGCCAGCTCTATGAGAGCGACAAGATCGAACAGGCGGTCGACGCCCTGACCTTCGCGGCCGGTTCGGCCGGCTACGCCTTCGTCGAGATCAATCCAACCTATCGCGCCAACCCGGAGACCGACACGGTCGACGTGACCTTCAACGTCTCGGAAGGGCAGCGGGTCTACATCGACCGCATCAATGTGATCGGCAATACCCGCACAGTCGATCCGGTCATCCGCCGCGAACTGATGCTGACGGAAGGCGACGCCTTCAATCGCGCCCTGATGGAACGGTCGCGCAACAACCTCCGCGCCCTTGGCTTCTTCAAGGACGTCAAGATCGAGGAAACGCGCGGCAGCGCGCCGGATCGCTCGGTCATCAACGTCAATGTCGAGGAACAACCGACCGGCGAACTTTCGGTCGGCGCCGGCTTCAGCTCCGTCGATTCCTTCACCGTCAACCTGGGGATTTCCGAAAGGAACTTCCGCGGTCGGGGCCAGAATGTGGTGGCGCGGATGGAATGGGGTTCGCTGCGCCAGCAGGTCGATTTCCGCTTCACCGAGCCGAAGTTCCTGGGCCGCGACCTGCGCGCGGGCTGGGACCTGTTCCACTCGCGCTATGATCTGAGCGATTATTCGTCCTACGACTACCGTTCGACCGGCGGCGGGCTGCGCCTGTCCTATCCGCTGAACGGCAATATGCTGCTCAGCACCCGCTACTTCCTCAAGTCGGACGAGATCATCGTTCCGGACGGCTACTGCAGCACCACCGGCAGCGGGTCTTCGGCGCTGTGCGATCAGGTCGGCAGCTATCTGAACTCGTCGGTCGGCTATACGCTGCAGATGAACTACACCAACGATCCGATCCGGCCGACGCGCGGCTGGTCCGGTTCGTTGCGCCAGGACTTCGCGGGCGTCGGCGGCGACGTGAACTATGCGAAGACCGAGGCCGACGCGGCCTGGTATTATGGTCTCACGCCGCGCTGGGTCGTCAGCGTCCAGGGGTCCACCGGCTATATCAGCGGCTGGAACGGCGATCCGATCCGGATCAACGACCGCTTCTTCAAGGGCGGCAACAGCTTCCGCGGCTTCGAGACCGCCGGCATGGGGCCGCGCGATCTGGATACGACCGACTCCCTGGGCGGCAATTTCTACGCCATCGGCACAGTTGAACTGACCGTGCCGAACTATCTGCCCGAGCAGTACGGCATCAAGACCTCGCTGTTCGCCGACGTCGGCACCTTGGGCGTGCTGGATGATCGGTATAAGCTGACCTCCACCGGCACCGAGGACACGAGCATCGCCGACGAGTTGTCGCTGCGGGCTTCAGCGGGCGTCAGCATTCACTGGAAGTCGCCGATGGGTCCGATCCGGTTCGACATCTCAAAGGTCCTGTCCAAGGAAGACTACGACAAGACGGAATCCTTCCGCTTCTCGACCTCCACCCAGTTCTAAGGAAGCGACGCAAAAGCGCTCGCACGAGGAATACCCATGAAAGCTCTGATCATCGCCGCCACGGCCGCCGCCTCGTTGGTCGCCACCGCTGCATCGGCCCAGCAGGCCGCAGCGCCGCAAAATCCGGGTCCGGTCATTCCGGGCGTCTGCGTCTATTACAACGCCCGCCTGCTGGCCCAGTCGGCCGCCGGCCAGGCCGTCGAGACGCGCATGCAGCAACTCGCCCAGGAAGTTCAGGGTGAACTGCAACCCTACGCCACGTCGTTGCAAGCCGAAGCCCAGCAGCTCCAGACCTCGGGCGCCAGCCTGCCGGCCGCCGATCTGCAACAGCGCCGCCAGGCCCTGCAGCAGCGCGCCCAGGAGGCCCAGCAGTTGGAAGCCACGCGCGAGAACGAACTGCGCTACACCCTGGCCATGCAGCGTCAGGCCATCACCGAAGCCGTGTCGCCGATCCTGACTGCGCTGTATCAGGAGCGGGGCTGCGGCCTGCTGCTGGACCGCGAAAGCGTCTTCATGATGAACCCAGCCATGGACCTGACGGACGCCGCGATTCAGCGCCTGAACACGGCTCTGCCGACCCTGTCGTTCAACCGCATGGCGGTTCCGGCCCAGCAGTCGCAACAGCCGGCCGCCGCCAACTAAGGTCCACATGCCCGATCCCCGCTTCTTCGAAACCCTCGCGCCCCTGTCCGTCGCCGATCTGGCGGCCAAGATCGGAGGCGAGGTCGAGAGGGGCGGGGATCGGATCATCGCCTCCGTCGCGCCCCTGTCCTCCGCGGACCGGGGCGCGATCGCGTTTTTGGGCGACCGCAAGTTCGCCGCCGCCCTAGCGGAGACCCAGGCCGGCTGCGTGATCGTTCCGGCCGAGGCGGCTGCATCCGCTCCCGCCGACGCCGCTGTCATCATATCGCGGACGCCCCAGGCCGCCTGGGCGATGGCTTCCCTGCTGCTGCACCGACCCGTCACGCTGGACCACGCCATTTCCGCGTCCGAGGCGGCCGAGGACGACAGCGTCGTCGTAGAGCCAGGCGTGGTGCTGGGCCAGGGCGTCCGTATCGGACGGGGCACGCGGATCTGCGCCAACACCGTCATCGGTCCGGGCGTCCAGATCGGCCGCGACTGCGTGATCGGCTCCAATGTCACCGTCGGTTTCGCCCTGATTGGCGACCGGGTGAAACTGTATGCGGGAGCTCGGATCGGCGAGGCGGGCTTCGGCGCCACCGGCGCATCCGGCGGGATCATGGACATCCCTCAGTTAGGCCGCGTCATCTTGCAGGACGGGGTCACGGTCGGCGCCAACAGCTGCATCGATCGCGGCGCTTACGGCGATACGCTGATCGGTGAGAACACCAAGATCGATAATCTGGTCATGGTGGGCCACAACTGCGTCATCGGCCGCAACTGCCTGCTGGTGGCCAATACCGGAATCTCGGGATCCGTCACGGTCGGGGACAATGTCATCTTTGGCGGCAAGGCCGGCGTCGGCGATCACATCACCATCGGCGAGGGCGCGCGGGTCGCGGCCGGCGCCGGGGTGCTGGCGAATATTCCGGCGGGCGAGACCTGGTCCGGTTATCCGGCCCGTCCGATCCGACAGTTCTTGCGCGAGACCATCTGGCTCGCCAAACAGGCCTCTTCAAAGAAGGCCCCGAAGGAATCATAGGGATGAACGAAGACGGCAAGATCGACTACGCCGAGGTGATGCGGCGGCTGCCGCACCGTTATCCCTTCCTGCTGGTGGACAAGGCCGAGGACTTCGTGCCCCGGACCTCCATCGTCGGCATCAAGAACGTCAGTCACAACGAGCCCTTCTTCCCCGGTCACTTCCCGATCGATCCGGTGATGCCGGGCGTGCTGATCGTCGAGGCCATGGCCCAGACGGGCGCTCTCCTGA
Organism: Brevundimonas sp.; assembly: GCF_013912065.1. Lineage (GTDB taxonomy): Bacteria > Pseudomonadota > Alphaproteobacteria > Caulobacterales > Caulobacteraceae > Brevundimonas. The sequence continues at coordinate 21,562 of NZ_JACESA010000004.1, read as the reverse complement.
TGTCCAAGACCCTGGACGTCGCCGTGGCCGACAAGGTCATCATGTTCATGTCGATCGACGGCGTGCGCTTCAGAAAGCCCGCGCGGCCGGGCGACCAGTTGCGCATGGAGGTCAAGGTGATCAAGGCCCGGGGCGACGCCTACAAGTTCCGCGGCGAGACCTTCATCGACGGCAAGCTGGCCGCCGAGGCCGAATTCATGGCCATGGTCGTCACCGTACCGGAGCCCGCAGCCTGATGACCGTTCACCCGACCGCCCTCGTCGACGCCTCCGCCACCCTGGCCGACGGGGTCGAGGTCGGGCCCTGGTGCGTCGTCGGTCCAAACGTGGTTCTGGCCCAGGGCGTACGCCTGGTCAGCCATGTGGTGGTTCAGCAGGACACGACGGTCGGCGCCGGGACGGTCATCCATCCGTTCGCCGTCATCGGCGGCGACCCGCAGCACAACGGCTACAAGGGCGAGCCGGTGCGGCTGGAGATTGGCGAGAACAATCTGATCCGCGAGCACTGCACCTTCAACCGGGGCACGCCGCAGGGCGTGGGCGTGACGGTGATTGGGTCCAACAACCTGTTCATGACCGGCGCCCATGTGGGCCACGACTGCGTGGTCGGCAACAATGTCGTCATGGCCAATAACGCCACCCTGGGCGGCCATGCCCAGGTCGGCGACAAGGTCTTCCTGGGCGGGCTGTGCGCCGTGCACCAGAACGGCCGGGTGGGCCAGGGCGCGATCATCGGCGGGCTGGCGGCCGTGACCCGCGACGTCATCCCCTATGGTTCGGCCTGGGGCAATCACGCGCGGCTGCGCGGGCTGAACCTGATCGGGCTGAAGCGCAAGGGGTACGGCAAGGACCAGGTGCGGCGGCTGCTGGCCGCCTATCGCGACCTGTTCGAGGGCGAGGGCGAGTTCGCCGGGCGGATCGACGGCGTCGCCGAACGCTATGCCGACCTGCCCGAGATCATGGAGATCATCGCCTTCATCCGCGACGGCGGACGGCGCCCGCTGTGTCTGCCGAACGCGGAATGACCGGCGCTGGCGGATCTGTTGGCAAGCTGGGTCTGATCGCCGGCGGCGGCGACCTGCCGGCGGCGGTGGCGGCGCGGTGTGACGCCGAGGGGCGTCCGATCTTCGTGGTGCGGCTGGCGGGCTTCGCCGACCCGCATCTGATCCGCTGGCCCGGCGCGGAGTTCGGCATGGCTCAGATCGGGGCCATATTGAAGGCGCTGAAGACCGAGGCCTGCACGACCGTCTGTCTGGCGGGAATCGTCAATCGGCCCGACTTCAAGACTTTGAAGCCCGACCTGAAGGGCGCGACCCTGCTGCCCGGCATTGTGGCGGCGGCGGCCAAGGGCGACGACGCCCTGTTGCGCAAGATTCTGGCGGTGTTCGAAGCCGAGGGGTTCGCCGTCGAGGGAGCCGACGATATTCTGGGTGGAGAGACCCTGCCGCAGGGCGCCCTGGGCGCCGTGTGGCCGACGCCGGAGCAGGTGTCCGACCTCAAGAAGGCGCTACACGTCGCGGAAAAATCGGGTGAACTGGATATCGGCCAGGGCGCTGTGGTTTGCGACGGCCTGGTCCTCGCGGTCGAGGCCCAGGAGGGCACCGACGCCATGTTGAGCCGGGTGGCGAGCCTGCCCGCCGACCTGCGTGGCTCCGCCGCCTCCCGCAAGGGCGCCCTAGGCAAGGCGCCCAAGCCGATTCAGGATCTGCGGGTCGACATGCCGGTGATCGGACCCCGCACCGTCGAACTGGCGGCGGCGGCCGGGCTGGCCGGCATAGGCGGGGTGACGGGACGGCTGATCCTGATCGACCGGCCGGCTATAGTGGCGGCCGCGGACCGTCTGGGTCTGTTCGTCTGGGGCGAAGACCGATGAGCCGTCCGTTGAAGATCATGCTGATCGCAGCCGAGGCGTCGGGCGACGCCCTGGGCGCCGGCCTGGCGCAGGCCCTGCGAAAACGGCTGGGCGAGGCGGTGATCTTTGTCGGGATCGGCGGCCCCCGCATGGCGGCCGAGGGAGTGGTCAGTCCGTTCGACATCGCCGAACTGTCGATCCTGGGCTGGATCGAGGGCCTGCGCGCCTATGGCATGGTCAAGCGACGCGTCGCGGAGACTGCGGCCCTGGCCGCGCGGGAACAGCCGGACGCCGTCGTCCTGATCGACAGCTGGGGCTTCACAATCCGGGTGGCGGAGGCGATCCGCGCCGCCAGGCCGGGCCTGCCCCTGATCAAATATGTCGGGCCGCAGGTCTGGGCGTCGAGGCCCAGCCGCGCCAGGACCCTGGCGCGGGCGGTGGATCATCTGCTGGCCCTCTACGCCTTCGATGCGCCCTGGTTCGAGCGCGCGGGCCTGCCGACGACCGTCGTCGGGTCCTCGGCCCTGCATGTGGACATGGAGGGCGCGGACGGCGCGGCCTTCCGCGCGCGGCGCGGCATCGCCGCCGACGCGAAACTGCTGCTGGTCCTGCCGGGCAGCCGCCCCGCCGAGATCGCGCGGATGACGCCGGTCTATGAGGCGGCGGTTCGACGGCTGAAGAACGAGGACCCGACGCTAGAGGTGGCCGTGGCGGCCGCCGGCACCGTGGCTCAGGACGTCGCGGGCCGGGTCGCGGCCTGGCCCTTCCGGGTTCATCTGGTCGACGAGGCCGAGAAATACGACGCCATGCGCGCCGCCACCGCCGCCCTGGCCACCAGCGGCACGGTCTCGACCGAATTGGCCCTGGCCGGGACGCCCATGGTCATCGCCTACCGGATCGGCGCCCTCAGCTATCAGTTGATGAAGCGGGTGGTGACGGCCAAGCACATCACCCTGTTCAACATCGCCGCCGACGAGCGGATCGCGCCCGAGTTCATCCAGGACGCGGCGTCCCCAGAGGTTCTGGCCCAGACGGTCGGGCGGTTGCTGAACGATCCGCAGGCCGCCGCCGAACAGGCGCGGCGTCAGACGGCGGCGCTGGACCTGATGGGGCGCGGCGGGCCGGACCCGTCGGAGCTTGCCGCCGACGCCGTGTTGCGGGTGATCGCCGCCAAGACGCAGGACGGGGCGAGGGGCTGATCCATGGAACGCCCCTGTCTGGTTCTGATCCCGGGGCTGCTCAACGACGCCGACCTGTGGCGCGATCAGGCGGCGGCCCTGTCGCCCGTCTATGACGTCCGCGTCGCCGACATCACCCAGGGCGAGACCATGGCGGTTCTGGCCGAGACCGTCTTCGCCCTCGCGCCGGAGCGCTTCTCGCTCGCCGGTTTTTCGATGGGCGGCTATGTGGCCCAGGAGATGTTGAGACAGGCGCCGGATCGCGTCGAACGCCTGGCCCTGCTGGATACGTCGATCCATGCGGACACGCCTCAGAAGGCGGCCGAGCGTTCGGCTCTGAATCAGCTGGCCCATGCGCCGGGCCGGTTCCACGGCATGGGCGACCGGATGATGCGGGCCTATATGAGCCCCGACCATGCGCGGGATCCCGAAATGACCGGACGGGTTCGCGCCATGACCCAGCGTTTGGGTCTGGAGGTCTTCCTGCGTCAGAACGGATTGGCGCGCACGGACGGCGAGGCGGCGTTGCGCGCCTTCACCCGGCCCGTCCTGGTGCTGTGCGGCGAGCTCGACGGGATCACGCCCCTGGCCGGTCATCGCGAGATGGCGGATCTGGCGTGGGACGCCGAACTGGTCGTGGCGCCCGGTTGCGGCCATCTGACGCCCATAGAGGCGCCGGAGCTGGTCAGCGCGGCGCTGGACCGCTGGATGCGGCGAACCTGACGGTGGCGCGGGCGCTCAGTCCCCGGCGGGCCGCCGAAGTCCGGGCCGCGCTCCAGATGGCGGCCGGGGCCATGGCCGCCCTTTATCTGGCGACGATCTTGGGACTGCCGCACCCCTATTGGAGCGTGATCTCCGCCATCGTGGTCATCCAGGCCAGCGTCGGCGGCGGCGTGCTGAACGTGGCGCGTGATCGGGCCATAGGCACGGTGAGCGGAGCCCTGGTCGGCGCGGTCGTGGCCTTCGTGCGCCCGCCCGGCATGGAGAGCATGGCCCTGGGCATCGCCATCTCGACGGCGGCCCTGGCCTTCCTTGGAACCGGCCGCCCGTGGCTGAAGGTCGCGCCGGTGACGGCGACCATCGTCATCGCCGGCGGCACGGGAACCGAGGGGCCGGCCTCGCTGGCCCTGGACCGGGTGATGGAGATCCTGGTCGGCAGCGGCGTGGGCGTGGTCGCCATCCTGGCCCTGTTCCCACGCCACGCCCGCCAGGCGTTCCAGATACAGGCCCGCGAAGCGGCCGGGGAGGCGGCCGTACTGCTGGCCCTGGTGTCGCGGGGCGATCCCGCCGACGCGACGGAGATCAGCCGCTGGCACGCCGATCTGAAACGTCGGCTGGACGCCCTGGGACAGGCGGCCAAGAACGTCATCGACCTGGCGGGACCCCAGCGCGAGACGGCGGATCGGGCCGCCCTGGCCCGCGCCTTCTGGCGGGTGCGCAGCGACATCGTCATCCTGGGACGCGGCTTTCAGTCCGAGGGCGCCGGCCCCCGTCTAGGCCCCTGGTCGAAGGACGCCGCGCGCGCGGTCGAAAGGCTGGAAGCCCTGTCGCAGGGGCGGGCGGTGGAGCCGATGGGACCTGTCGATCAGACCCTGGCCCTGTCGATGGCCGTCGAGGACGACGACATGGCCCTGGGGGCCGCCGCCATAGGCCTGGCCCACATGCACCGCGACCTGGACGATCTGGCCGAGCGGTTCGCCGATCTGAAACTGATCTGAGCCCAAACAAAAACGCCGGGGATTGCGCCCCGGCGTTCTGCATTTCTCAGCCTTGAGGCCGTCGATCAGCCGCGCTGTTCGATCGGCACATAGTCGCGCTCGGTCGGGCCGGTGTAGAGCTGACGCGGGCGGCCGATCTTCTGCGACGGATCCGCCATCATTTCCTGCCACTGCGCGATCCAGCCCACGGTGCGGGCCAGGGCGAACAGGACGGTGAACATGGTGGTCGGGAAGCCCATCGCCGACAGGGTGATGCCCGAATAGAAGTCGACGTTCGGGAACAGCTTGCGCGAGGTGAAGTATTCGTCGTTCAGGGCGACCTTCTCAAGCTCCTTGGCGACCAGGAACAGCGGGTCGTTCTCGCGGCCCGTGGCGGCTAGGACTTCATAGGCCGACTGCTGCATGACCTTGGCGCGCGGGTCGTAGTTCTTGTACACGCGGTGGCCGAAGCCCATCAGCTTGTACTTGCGGTCCTTCACGCCCTGGATGAACTCCGGGATGTTTTCCGGGGTGCCGATCTGCTTCAGCATGGTCAGCGCCTCTTCGTTGGCGCCCCCGTGCGACGGGCCCCACAGGCAGGCGATGCCGGCGGCGATACAGGCGAACGGATTGGCGCCCGACGAACCGGCCAGACGGACGGTCGAGGTCGAGGCGTTCTGCTCGTGGTCGGCGTGCAGGGTGAAGATGCGGTCCATGGCGCGCACCAGGGCCGGATCGACGTGATAGTCCTCGGCCGGCACGGCGAAGCACATGCGCAGGAAGTTCTCGGCATAGGACAGGTCGTTGCGCGGCGACACGAACGGCTGGCCGATGTGGTATTTGTAGGCCCGGGCCGCGATGGTCGGCATCTTGGCGATCAGGCGGATGGCCGATATGTCGCGCTGCACCGGATCATGGATGTCCAGGCTGTCGTGATAGAAGGCCGACAGGGCGCCGACGGTGCCGACCATGATCGCCATCGGGTGAGCGTCGCGGCGGAAGCCTTCGAAAAAGCGGTCGAACTGGGCATGCAGCATCGTGTGCATGGTGATGCTGTTTTCGAACTTCTCGTACTGAGCGGCGGTCGGCAGTTCGCCGTGCAGCAGCAGGTGGCAGACCTCGATGAAGTTCGATTGCGACGCCAGCTGGTCGATCGGGTAGCCGCGGTGCAGCAGCACGCCCGCGTCGCCGTCGATATAGGTCAGGGCCGATTCACACGCCGCCGTGGAGGTGAAACCGGGGTCGAAGGTGAAGGCGCCCGTACCCGCGTACATTTTGCGGATGTCGATGACGTCCGGGCCGGTGGAGCCCGAAAGGACCGGGAGGTCGATGGTCTTGCCCTCGAAGGACAGGGTCGCCGAGCCGGTGGGTTTGGCTTGTTCAGTCATGAATGCCCCTTTGCATCACACGTCCAGGCGCGGGGAGGCGTCGGCCGCTTTTTGGTTTGTGGGAGATCACTTAGTCTGTTGCAGCGCATCATCCAAGCGCCCGAGACTTTCGTCGGGGCCAAGTGCGGACAAAGTTCGTGCGATATCGGGTGAACTTGACCCTGCGGTAAGGGCCGCGCGCATAGGCGGCCCGATCTTGCCGAACCCGACCTCTTCGGATTCGGCGAAGCTTTTGAGTTCGGCTTCGAGGGCGAAGACGTCCCAGGACTGGAACAGGCTCAGACGGTCGCGCAGCCGGCCCAGGCGGTCCAGGGTCTCGCCGGACAGCAGGCCGCGCGCCTTGTCGTCCAGGGCGAGAGGGCGGGACTTCAGGACGAATTCAGTCTGATCGGCGAGGTCCAGCACGGTCTTGGCCCGGTCCTTGACGAAGGGCATGGCGCGCTGAAGTTTCGCCTCGTCCGCCTCTTCGATAGCGCGGCCCCGCGACAGGTGGACGTCCAGGGTCAGTTTGGCGAGGCGTTCGTCGTCGGCGAGGCGCAGCCAGTGCGAATTGACATGGGCCAGTTTGTCGAAGTCCAGCCGGGCGGGCGCCTTGCCGATGCCGGACAGGTCGAACCATTCGACGGCCTGGGCGTCGCTGAACAGTTCGTCGTCGCCGTGGGCCCAGCCCAGACGCGCCAGATAGTTGCGCATGGCCTCGGCCAGATAGCCCATCTCGGCGTATTCGTGCACGGCCTGGGCGCCGTGCCGCTTCGACAGCTTGGCGCCGTCGGGGCCGTGGATCAGCGGGATGTGGGCGAAGGTCGGCCGGGTCCAGCCCAGGGCGTCATAGATCAGGCTCTGTCGGGCGGCGTTGTTCAGGTGATCGTCACCCCGAATGACATGGGTCACGCCCATGTCGTGGTCGTCGACGACCACGGCCAGATTATAGGTCGGCGCCCCGTCCGAACGCAGCAGGACCAGGTCGTCCAGGTCGTCGGTCGACCAACTGACCGATCCCTGGACCTCGTCCGCGACGGTGACTGTGGTCGAATGCGGACGACGGAAGCGGACGACGTGGGGCAGGGCCAGGTCGTCGACGGTCGGGGTCCGGTCGCGCCACGGCGATTCGAAGGCGCGTTTTTCGGCCTTGGCCTCGTCGCGCAGACGGCCGGTCTCCTCGGCGGAGGTGAAGTCGCGGTAGGCGTGGCCTGTCTCAAGCAACTGATCGACCACCTCGCGATGGCGGTCGGCGCGGCTGAACTGGAAGACCGGTTCCTCGTCGGCGAACAACTCCAGCCAGCTCAGACCGTCGAAGATGGCCTTGACCGCCTCGTCGGTGGAGCGTTCGCGGTCGGTGTCCTCGACCCGGATCAGGAAACGCCCCGCGTGTCTCTTGGCGTATAGCCAGTTGAACAAGGCGGTTCTCGCCCCGCCGATATGCAGATAGCCTGTGGGCGAGGGGGCGAAGCGGGTGACGACAGTCGAAGAAGGCAAGGTCATGGGGGAGGGGTCCGTAAGCGAGGCCCTTATACGCCCCGACACGGCAAAACCTACCCCCGGCGCACGATTGAGCGCCTGGTTGGTCGAGGAGGCGGCCGCCCAAGGCCTGCGATGGCGACTGTGGGCGCCGGTCGCTTTCGGCGCGTGCGGGGCGGTCTATTTCTCGCTGCGGTCCGAACCGGCCCTGTGGCCGCTGCTGCTGGCGGCGGTCGCCTGCGTGGCGGTCTGGCTGGCGGCGAGGCGACGGGGCGGGCGACGTTCCCTGACCTGGCCTCTGATGATGCTGGCCTGTCTGGCCAGTGGTCTGGCGGCGGCCAAGCTGCGCACCGAGATGATCGCCGCCCCAATCGCGCCGGCCCTCGGCGAACCGACGGTGATCGAGGCCTGGGTCGAGGATGTGGACGGACCGGGCCAAAGAGGCGCGCGGGTCGTCGTCGCCCCGGTCTGGATCCGGGGTCTCGCGCCGGCACAGACGCCGGTGCGGCTCAGGGCCACGGTGCGGGGCGAACCGCCGAGGCCCGGCGAGGCGATCCGCCTGTTCGCCATCCAGAATCCGCCGCCCGCCCCGGCCAGCCCCGGCGCCTATGATTTCGGACGGAACGCCTATTTCCAGGGGCTGGGCGGGGTGGCCTTCGCCCTGGGGGAGACGCGACGGATCGACTTGCCGCCCGCGCCCTGGCGGCTGCGGTTGGCGATGGCGGTGAACAGCGCCCGCTATGCTCTGGCCGAACGGATCGTGGCGCGGCTGGGGGAGCGGACCGGCGGGATCGCGGCGGCCATGACCACCAGCCACGAGACCTGGATCAGCCCGACGGACATGGACCTGATGCGCGATTCCGGTCTGGCGCACATCCTGTCGGTGTCCGGCCTGCACATGGCCATCGTCGGGGGATTCGTCTTCTTCGCGGTCCGGCTGGGCGTCGCGGCCTGGCCCTGGTTGGCCCTGCGGGTTCCGGGAAAGAAGGTCGCCGCTCTGGCGGGCTTGACGGCGATCGGCGTCTATCTGGTCGTGTCTGGCGCGCCGCCTCCGGCCGAGCGGGCGGCCATCACCGCCTCCATCGCCTTTCTGGCCATACTGCTGGACCGACAGGCGGTGACCATGCACGGCCTGGCGGTCGCGGCCTTCGTCGTCCTGTTGATCCAGCCCGAGGCCATCGTCACGCCCGGTTTCCAGATGTCGTTCGCCGCCACGGCGGCCCTGGTCGCCCTGGTGGAAGCCTGGCCTCGGCGGATACGCGAAATCTCGGCGCCCTGGCCCATCGTGGCGGTTCAGAGATTCGGCGGCTGGCTGACGGCGGCGGTGGCAGCCAGCGTCGTCGCCGGACTGGCGACGGGGCCGTTCGCCATGCAGCATTTCAATCGCACCGCCATGTACGGTCTGCTGGCCAATCTGGGCACGGCGCCGGTCGCGGACTTCATCCTGATGCCGGCCCTGGCCCTGGGAGCGGCGCTGGAGCCGCTGGGGCTGGGCGGGCCGTTTCTGGCGGTGGCGGGCTGGGGCGTCGATCTGATGCTGGCCATCGGCGGATGGACCGCCGGCCTGCCGGGCGCCGTGCGGACGGTCGCCAGCGCGCCCGACCATGTCCTGCCCATCGCCTTTCTAGGGATTCTGTTCGTCTGCCTGTGGCGGGGGCGCCTGCGCTGGCTGGGCGTCCCTCTGGCGGCGGCGGTGCTGATCTGGCCTCGCGCGCCGACGCCCGATCTGTGGATCGGGGACGAGGGGACCAACGCCGCCTTTCACCGCGAGGCGACGGCGGTGGTGGTCCGGCCCGGCGTGCGCGAGTTCGCCGTCGATCTGTGGTCGCGACGAAGGGGATTGGCGATGACGGATCGAACCGAGGCCGGCTGGCTGTGCGACCGGTTCTCGTGCCGTCCTGAAAGCCATGACGCAGGCCCGGTCGCCCTTTGGTGGGGCAGGCGCGCGCCGAACCCCGATCAGATGGAGACGCTGTGCCGGGCTGCCCCGGTCGTCAGCGTGAGGGCCGTCGTCGGGAATCTGCCCCCGTCATGCGACGGACGGCTGGTCCTCGACGGCGTCGATTTCGCGCGGGGCGGGGCGGTGGAGCTGTGGCGCGACGCCTCGGCCGAGGAAGACCGATGGCGCGCGGTCTGGACGAGCGACGTGCGGGGGGACCGGCCTTGGACGCGCCAGTCGGACCCGGACGTCAGTGATAGCGGCGCATGAGGCCGACCAGCTTGCCCTGGACCTCGACCTGGTCGGGGCCGAAGATGCGGGTCTCGTAGTTGCGGTTGGCAGGCTCCAGGGCGATGGAGCCGCCCTTGCGGCGCAGCCGTTTCAGCGTGGCTTCCTCGCCCTCGACCAGGGCGACGACGATCTCGCCGTTGGTCGCCGTGTCGCCCCGGCGGATCACCACCAGGTCGCCGTTCAGAATGCCGGCTTCGATCATGGAATCGCCCTCGATCTCGAGGACATAGTGGTCGCCCTTGCCCAGCATGGATTCCGGCACCGACAGTCGGTCCTGCTCGTGCTGGATGGCGGCGATGGGGGTGCCGGCGGCGATCTTGCCCAGCAGGGGCAGCTCGCGGGTGTCGTTGGCGGCGGAAACCGAGGCGCGCGGGACGCCCCCGCCCTCGATCACGTCAGGCTTGAAGCCGGCCCGGCCGCGCGGCGCGCCCGCCGTCGCCTGTTCGGGCAGTTTGGTCACTTCCAGCGCCCGGGCGCGGTGGGCGAGGCGGCGGATAAAGCCCCGTTCCTCCAGCGCCGTGATCAGCCGGTGAATGCCCGACTTGGACGCCAGATCCAGCGCCTCCTTCATCTCGTCGAAGGACGGGGAGACGCCGGTCTCCTGAATCCGTTCGTGGATGAACATCAGCAGTTCGTGCTGCTTGCGCGTGAGCATCGCCAGGCCCTCGTAAGCCCCTTCCTCGAATCGGAACGGGCCGTGAACATTGACGATGTTCTGTAAGTGTTCCTTCCTAATGTCAACTTAACGGCGTCGCTTCCGTGTCGGAATACGAGATCAGACCGCCAGAAGGGCGCGGGTGGCGGCCTCGACATCGGGCTGACGCATCAGGCTCTCGCCGACCAGTATGGCCTGGGCATGGGCGGCGGAGACGCGGGCGACGTCCTCGGGCGTGAATATGCCGCTTTCGGCCACCAGCAGGGCGCGGACGGGGCTGAGCATCGCCAGCCGTTCGGTGACCTCCAGATCGACCTCGAAGGTGCGCAGGGACCGGTTGTTGATGCCTACCAGGGCGTCGCCCCGGTCCGAGACCAGCGCGCAGGCGCGGGCCATCTCGGCCTCGTCATGGGTTTCGATCAAGGTGTCCATGCCGAACCGCTCGGCCTCGGACAGCAGTTCGGCGGCCAGTCGATCGTCGATCATGGCCAGGATGATCAGGATGCAGTCGGCGCCCAGTGCCCGGCTCTCGGCCACCTGCCAGGGATCGACCAGGAAGTCCTTGCGCAGGCAGGGCAGGGCGACCGCGTTGCGGGCCTGGCCCAGATAGGCGTCGTCGCCCTGGAAGCTGGGGCCGTCGGTCAGGACCGACAGACAGGATGCGCCCCCGGCCTGATAGGCCAGGGCCAGGGCGGTCGGGTCGAAGTCGGCGCGGATCAGGCCCTTGGACGGGCTGGCCTTCTTGATCTCGGCGATCAGGGCGGGGCGGCCGGTCTCCTCGACGGTGCGATCCAGGGCGGCGCGGAAGCCGCGCGGGGCCGAGGCCGTCCGCGCCAGGGCTTCAACGGCGTCCTGAGACGTCGCGGCCTTGCGTGCGGCGACGTCCTCGCGCTTGTAGGCGGCGATACGGTCCAGAACGTCGGTCATGCGTCGTCTTCCATGTCCAGCGGCGTGGAGGTGATGCGGGCCAGGCGCGCCAGCGCCTGGGCGGCCCGCCCGTCGTCGATGGCGGCGGCGGCGAGGCGGGCGCCCTCGGCCAGGTCCGCCGCCCGATCCGACACCACCAGGGCCGCGGCGGCGTTCAGCACGACGATGTCGCGGTAGGGGCCGGCCTGGCCCTCCAGCAGGGCGCGCAGGGCGACGGCGTTGTCCTCGGCGTCTCCGCCTCGAATGGCCTCGATCGGCGCGCGGTCCAGACCGGCGTCTTCTGGCATGACCTGGAAGCGGCGGACGGCGCCGTCCTTCCATTCCGCGACCTCGGTGGGGCCGGAGGTGGCCAGTTCGTCCAGGCCCTGGCCGTGCACGGTCCAGGCCCGGGTGGCGCCCAGACGCCCCAGCACCTCGACCAGCGGCTCCAGCAGGCGGGGATCATAGACGCCCATCACCTGACGCTTCGCCGAGGCGGGGTTCGAAAGCGGCCCCAGCAGGTTGAAAACCGTACGGAAACCGATCTCGGCCCGCACCGGCCCGACGTGGCGCATGGCCGCGTGATAGGCGGGGGCGAACAGGAAGCAGATACCGGCTTCGTCCAGCGCCTTGCGCTGCTGAGCCGGGGAAGCCGCCAGATTGACGCCCAGGATCGACAGGACGTCGGACGAGCCGGATCGCGACGACATGGCCCGATTGCCGTGTTTGGCGACCTTCACCCCCGCGCCGGCCAGGACCAGGGCGGCGGCGGTGGAGATATTATAGGTGTGCTGGCCGTCGCCGCCGGTGCCGCAGGTGTCGATTACCTCGTACGGATGGTCCAGCGTCAGGGCGGCCTCGCGCATGGCCTGGGCGAAGGCGGCGATCTCGTCGACCGTCTCGCCCCGCATGCGCAGGGCGGTGACGGCGGCGGCGACCTGGGACGGGGCCGGCTCGCCACGCAGACAGGCGGCGAAGAAGTCGTGCGCCTGTTCGGACGTCAGCGGATGGCCCTCGACCAGCCGGGCGAGGATCGGCTTGAATCCGTCTGCCACGATCAGGCGGCCGCGAGGCGCTTCACGCCGGCGATCTCGAGGAAGTTGGCCAGCATGTCGTGGCCGTGTTCGGTGGCGATGGATTCCGGGTGGAACTGGACGCCGTGGATCGGGCGGTCGCGGTGCCGCAGACCCATGATCTCGCCGTCGGCGGTCCAGGACGTGACCTCCAGGCAATCGGGCAGGGTTTCGCGCTTCACGGCCAGCGAATGATAGCGGGTGGCGGTGAAGGGCGAGGGCAGGCCCGCGAAGACGCTGTGGCCCTCGTGCAGGATCGGCGAGGTCTTGCCGTGCATCAGGGTCTTGGCGCGGATCACCTCGCCGCCGAAGGCCTGGCCGATCGCCTGGTGGCCCAGGCAGACGCCGAGAATCGGCATGGAGGCCGGGGCGGTCTGGATCAGGGGCAGGCAGACGCCGGCCTGGTCGGGGGCGCATGGGCCCGGCGACAGCAGGACCGCGGCGGGGTTCAGCGCCCAGGCCTCGTCCGCCGTCAGGTCGTCGTTGCGCACCACATGGGTCGGCGCGCCCAACTCCGCGAGGTAGTGGACGAGGTTATAGGTAAAGCTGTCGTAGTTATCGACGACGAGTATCATGTCTCGGCTTCTAGGCGCGACCGACGGCCGCGCCAAGCATCTGCGTCGCTAAAGCGCATCTTAACACTGCCGGGGGCATGGAGGGGCGTGAAACTCGCCGCTGAAAAAGACATCGCCGACAAGATCGCCGCCGCCAAGGCGAAGCTGGTCGTGGTCGAGCCGCAGCCCATCAGTCCGTTCGCGGCCCTGGGCGCCGCCGCCCTGGCGGCGACGGCGGCGGTGATCATGGCCGGGGTCGTGGTGATCGGGCCGGGTGTCCAGTTCGACGAACCGGCCGTGACGCGCCTGCCTTAGGCTTTTGGCTAGCGATTGCCGGTGCGGAAGCGCCAGGCGTCGTCGGCGGCCCGCATGGGGGCGCGCGCCTTGTGCCGGGTTTCGGCGTATTCGGCTGCCGGGTCGCTGTCGGCCACCACGCCGGCGCCGGCCTGGACGAAGATCTTATCGTCCGCGAACAGGGCGGTGCGCAGGGTGATGCAGATGTCCGCCTCGCCCCCGGCCGAAATATAGCCGACGCCGCCGCCGTAGCCGACGCCGCGCTTTTCGGTCTCCAGTTCGTCGATCACTTCCATGGCCCGCACCTTGGGCGCGCCCGACAGGGTGCCGGCGGGAAGGGCGGCCAGCAGGGTGTCGACGGCGTCCAGTTTCGGGTCGGCCTTGCCGCGCACATTGGAGACGATGTGCATGACCTGGCTGTAGCGTTCGACGACGAAGCTTTCCGTGACTTCGACCGTCCCCGGCGCGGCGACACGGCCGACGTCGTTGCGGCCCAGGTCCAGCAGCATCAGATGTTCGGCCCGTTCCTTGGGATCGGCCAGAAGTTCGACTTCCAGCGCCCTGTCCGCCTCGGGCGTGGCGCCGCGCATCCGGGTTCCCGCCAGCGGGCGGATGGTGACTTCGCCGTCCTTGAGCCGGACCAGGATTTCCGGGCTGGACCCGGCCAGCTGGAAGCCCTCGAAGTTCAGATAGAACAGGTAGGGCGACGGGTTCTGGCGACGCAGCGACCTGTAGAAGGCGAAGGGGTCTTCGGTCCAGGGCGCGGAGAAGCGGTGGCTGAGCACGACCTGGAAGATGTCGCCGGCCGAAATATAGTCCTTGGCCCGGGCGACCATGTCGCCGAAGCCGGCCTCGTCCACCGGAGAGACGAACTCCGGCGCCGGGGTCGGGCGAGGGGCCGGGCGCGTCGGCAGGGGCTCGCGCAGTGCGGTTTCGAACGCATCCAGTCGGGCCACGGCGGCGTCGAAGGCCTCGCGCGGCGCGGCGCCCGCGTCCGGATAGGCGGCGGCCACCAGCACGATCTCGTGACGCACCGAATCGAAGATGGCGACCAACGACGGTCGCGTCAGGACCGCATCCGGCAGGTCCAGCGGATCCGGATTGGGCTCGCCCAGCGGCTCCAGCAGACGCACCATGTCATAGCCGAACACGCCGAACAGTCCGGCGGCCATAGGCGGCAGACCGTCGGGCAGGTCAAACTTGGACGCGGCGATCAGGGCGCGAAGCGACTGGAGCGTGGGCAGGGTCTCGGGCGTGAACCGCCCCTCGGCCAGGGCCGGACCGCGCGCCAGCTCTGCTGTATTCGAGCGACAGCGCCAGACGACGTCAGGATCCAGCGTCAGGATCGAATAGCGGCCCTTGACGGCGCCGCCTTCGACGGACTCCAGCAGGCAGGCGTAGGGACGGTCGCGACCCAGTTTCAGATAGGCCGAGACCGGCGTCTCCAGGTCGTCGATCAGGCGGCGCACCACGACCTGCGGCCGACCGGCCGAAAGGCCGGCGGCGAAGGCGTCGAAATCGGGCGCGAGATCGTCCGTCAGGGTCATTGGGCCGGGGCGGCGGGCGCCGTCGGCTCGGCGGACAGGCCCAGGGCCTGACGCGCCAGACCCACGTCGTTCTTGGCCTTGGAGCGTTGGGCGCCGGCCGTCATTTCAGCCTGGACCATGGCCTGAACCAGTTCCTGGGTGATGCGCGGGCGAGCCTGCTCAGCCAGCGGCCCGGCGACCGTCGGGTTGGCGGCGTGGATATTGTCGACCCGTCCCACCAGGAAGCCGCCCTCGCCGGGCTGGGAGAAGACCTGGCCCTTGCCCTGGCCGAACAGGCCCTGGAGCACGCCGTCGCCCAGCGACTGTTGGGTGGCCTGGTCGCGGACGACGCCGGTGCGAACCGTCAGGGGCGCGTTGACCGAACGGGCCACGGCGGCGATGTCCTCGCCCTGGCGGACGCGGCCGGCCAGTTCCTCGGCCTTGGCGGATAGGCGGCGCGAGATTTCGCGCTGGGTCCACTGGGCGGTCAGGGGCGCGCGCACCTCGGCGAGGTTCGGCAGGGCCGACGGACGGATGTCGTTCACGCGGACCGCGAAATACTGGCCCTGGCCGGCGTCGATCACGTCGCTTTCGCCGCCCTTGGTCAGGCTCCAGGCCGTTTCGAAGACCTGGGGCGGGGCGTTCAGGGCCTGGCCGTTCGGCAGTTTGCCGTCTTGGGTGAAGGGCGGCAGATCGACGACGCGGCCGCCGGCCTCGCGTGCGGCGTCCGCCAGATTCTTGCCAGCCGTGCGGGCGGCTTCGTACTTCTCGACCTTGGCGTAGGTCTGGCCCTTCACGTCCTCGGCCCGAAGCTCCTGGACGATCTGATCGCGGGCGGCCTCGAGCGTGGCCGGTTGGGCCGGCTGGATGGCGGTGACCTTGGCGACGGCGAAGCCGACGCCGGCCTGGATCGGGTCCGACACCTGGTTGGCCTGCAGGCCGAAGACGGCCGCGGCGGTGGCGGCGTCGCCGATGGCGCTGCGCGGCGTGGCGTCGAAGTTGGCGGGCTGGATGCTGTTGGCGCGGCCCACGTCGGCCGGCGACTGACCGGCGCGCAGGGCGGCGGCGATCTTCTGGGCGACGTCGCGGCTGGGCGCCGTCAGGGTGACGAAGGTGCGGGTCTCGGGGCGGCCCAGGCTGTCCTTCTTGAACTCGAAACGCTCACGGATCTGGTCCTCGGAGACGGTGGGGACCGCGCTCGGATCGGGGCTGAAGAGAACGACCGAGACCATGCGGAACTCGGGGGCGCGCAGACGCTCCGCGTTCTCCTGGATGAAGGCGTTCAACTGGGCGTCCGTCGGCGCCGGGACCTCGCCGACCATGGCCGGCGTGACCTCGAACCAGCGGCCGTCGCGGGTTTCGAAAGCGGCGCCGGCGAGCAGGGCGCCGTAGATGCGCGGCGCGCGGGCGCCGGCGAAGATGGCGGAGCCGAAATGTTCGGTCGTGTATTGGTCTCGCAGGTCCTGCTCCAGCATGGCGGGGGTCAGGCTCTGCTGGGCCAGGGCGCTTTCATAGGCCTGCTGGTCGAACTCGCGGGTGACCGAGTTGAAGAAGGCCGGGACCTGGCGGATCTGCTTGACGATCAGCTCCTTGCCGGGGCGGATGCCGGCCTTCCAGGCCCAGTTCACGAAGCCCAGCTGTTCGGTCTGGCTGTCCAGGAAACGGGTGTGGATGTTCTCGGCGATCAGATCTTCGTTGGTGACGGGACGGCCGGCCTGTTGCTGGATGTTCTCGCGCACACGGCCGAAGGCGGCGCTGAACTCGGCCTCGTTCATCGAACGATCGCCGGCGTCGATCACGTGCCTGGGGCCCAGGTTGGCGAACACGTCCATGCGCGCGCCGACGACCACGAAGCTGATCGCGATCAGGACGAGGAGGCCGGCGGCCCACTTGGAACGCGAGAAGGCGCGAAAGGCGGTGATCATTCGAGAACCCGGTATAGGCGCCGACGTCGGCGTATCAGCGGCGTATAGTCGGGGCAGGCGCGCTCCCGCAAGGACGGCTTGATGTCCAGATTGCGGCGCCCCCCTTGGCTTGACGGTTTCTGGCCCCTAGACAGGCCCGATGAAACAATCCGTGAAGTTCATTGTCGGCAATTGGAAAATGCACGGCGTTTCAGCCGCCGTGTCGGAGGCCCTGGCCCTGAAGGAAGCGGTGGACGCATCGCCCATGTGCCGCATCGCCCTTTGTCCTCCCGCGACCCTGACGGACCGTATGCGGGCGGCCCTGGCGGGGGGCAGGGTCGAACTGGGCGGGCAGGATTGTCACGAAAAGGCGTCCGGCGCCTTCACCGGTTCGGTGTCGGCGGAAATGCTGGCCGACGCCGGCGCCACCTTGGTGATCCTGGGCCATTCGGAGCGGCGGGCGGCCTTTGGCGAAACCGACGCCCTGGTGGCGGCCAAGGCCGAGGCCGCGATCGCGGCCGGCCTCGAACCGATCATTTGCGTCGGCGAAACCTTGGAGCAGCGCGAGGCGGGCCAGGCCGTCAGCGTGGTCAGCGCCCAGGTCGAGGGTTCTCTGCCGGACGGCTTGTCCGAACGGCCCTTCGCCGTCGCCTATGAGCCGGTCTGGGCCATCGGCACCGGTCTGACGCCGACCCTGGAACAGATCGCCGAGGTCCACGCCGCCGTGCGCGCCGCCATCGTCAAACGGCTGGGCGAGGCCGCCCGGCGCGCGCCGATCCTGTACGGCGGCTCGGTCAAGCCGGACAATGCGGCCGAGATTCTGACCACGCCGGAAGTGGGCGGGGCCCTGGTCGGCGGCGCCTCGCTGTTGGCCGAGGATTTTCTGAAGATCATTCGCGCCGCCTGACCGGCGCGGCTTGAGGTTTGCCCCCCGGCCGCTTCGGTGATAGACGCCCCCGCTTGATCGGCGCAGCTCCGCGCCCACATGAATGACGCCATGCTCCAGACCATCCTGCTCGTCGCCATCATCCTGGTCGCCGTCTCCCTGACGGGCGTCGTGCTGCTGCAGCGGTCCGAGGGCGGCGCCCTTGGCATGGGCGGCGGACCTTCGGGCTTCATGACGGCGCGGGGCGCCGGCAATCTTTTGACCAAGGTGACCTGGGTCCTGGCGGCTCTGCTGTTCGGCCTGACCATCGTCCTGACGGTCGTCGGCAATATGGACCGCGCCTCGGTGTCGATAATCGACGCCGACGCCGTGGGTTCGCTGGCCACCACGCCGCAGACCCAGCAGCAGCAACCGGCCCAGCAGCAGCCGGCCGCTCCGGCCCAGCCGGCGGCGCCTTCGCTGGACGACCTCGAGGCCAGTGTGACCGCCGCGCCGGCGCCGGCCCAGCAGCCCGCCCAGTAACGGCGGGCGACACGACCGACTTCCGAAAGCGCGCCGCAGGGCGCGCTTTCTTCTTTTGATCAACAGTTCGATTCGCGGCGGGCCATGCGTCGCACGCGAATCATGGAGTAAGGTGTCCGCCCATGGCTCGCTATGTGTTCATCACCGGCGGCGTGGTTTCCTCGCTAGGAAAAGGCCTCGCCTCCGCCGCTCTCGGCGCTCTGCTGCAGGCGCGCGGCTACAAGGTCCGCCTGCGCAAGCTCGACCCCTATCTGAACGTCGATCCCGGCACGATGAGCCCGTATCAGCACGGCGAGGTCTTCGTGACCGACGACGGCGCCGAGACCGACCTGGACCTGGGCCACTATGAGCGGTTCACCGGGGTGTCTGCGGCCAAGTCGGACAATATCACCACCGGTCGTATCTATTCGACCATCCTGGAGAAAGAGCGGCGCGGGGATTATCTGGGTGCGACTGTCCAGGTCATTCCGCACGTCACCGACCAGATCAAGTCCTTCTGCCTGACGCCGGCCCTGACCGACGACGGCGAGGACGTCGACTTCGTGCTGGTCGAGATCGGCGGCACCGTCGGCGACATCGAGGGTCTGCCCTTCTTCGAAGCCATCCGCCAACTGGGCCAGGACCTGCCGCGCGGCCGGTCCTGCTTCGTCCACCTGACCCTGCTGCCCTTCATCAAGACGGCCGGCGAGATGAAGACCAAGCCGACCCAGCATTCGGTCAAGGAGCTGCGCTCCATCGGCATCCAGCCGGACATCCTCCTGTGCCGCTGCGAACAGCCGATCCCGGCCGAGGAGAAGCGCAAGATCGGCCAGTTCTGCAACGTCCGCGAAAGCGGCGTGATCCAGGCGATGGACTCGGCCGACATCTATGCCGTGCCTCTGGACTATCACCGCGAAGGTCTGGACCGCGAAGTCCTGGCCCATTTCGGCATCGAGGACGCGCCCGAACCCGACCTGTCGCGCTGGCAGGAGATCGCCCGCCGTCGCCTGCATCCCGACGGCGAAGTCACCATCGCGGTCGTCGGCAAGTACACTGTGCTGAAGGACGCCTATAAGTCCCTGATCGAGGCCCTGCATCACGGCGGCGTGGCCAATAACGTCAAGGTCAATATCGACTGGGTCGAGGCCGACACCTTCGAGGGCGATCCGGAAGCCTGCGAGGAGCGGCTGCAGGACGCCCACGCGGTGCTGGTGCCCGGCGGCTTCGGCGAGCGGGGCTCGGAGGGCAAGATCGAGGCGGCTCGCTTCGCCCGCGAGCGCAACATCCCCTATTTCGGCATCTGTTTCGGCATGCAGATGGCGGTGATCGAGGCGGCACGGAACCTGGCCGGCTATCCCAAGGCTTCGTCGACGGAGTTCGGTCCGACCGCAGAACCGGTCGTGGGCCTGATGACCGAATGGACCCAAGGCAATCAGCGCGTCCTGCGCCAGCAGGGCGGCGACCTGGGGGGCACCATGCGGCTGGGCGCCTATGACTCGACCCTGACGGCCGGGTCCAAGATCGCCGAAATCTATGGTTCGACCGCCATCAGCGAGCGGCACCGCCACCGCTACGAGGTCAATATCAACTATCGCGAGGCGATCGAGTCCAAGGCTGGCCTGGTCTTCGCCGGCCTGTCGCCCGACGGCGTCCTGCCCGAGACGGTGGAGCGGCCGGACCATCCCTGGTTCATCGGCGTCCAGTATCACCCCGAGCTGAAGAGCCGGCCTTTCGCGCCCCACCCGCTGTTCGCCAGCTTCATCGAAGCGGCCTTGGTCCAGAGCCGGCTGGTCTGATCAAACCGCGTTCACGGACCTGCGATTCCGTCAGGCGTCGGTTTTGCAGTAAAATGCCTGGAACGGATCGAAATGGGACGATCCGACAGGATGGACCGTCGATGATCGGCGAGCTGCTCTATCACTTGCACCGGCATTTTCGCGTGGTGCTCATCGCCGGCGGCCTGGGGCTCGTGTTCGGCATGGCGGCGCTCGGCTACGGGGTCGCCCGCGGCATGGACGCCCCGTCGGCCCACCCGGCCGAAACCGGGCGGGCCTGAGGCTTCAGTCGATCTTCAGGCGGATGAAGATCATCCCGCCGTCCGGATCCCCGCCGTACAGGGACTCCAGCGCGTCCGGCACGCGGTTCATCGCATAAAGGGCGCCTAGGCCGAACCTCACGTGTTCAGCCAGCCGCCAGTCGCGCACCGCCCCGACCGAGGCCTTGCTGACCGTATGGAGTTCTCCGTGCCCGCCGCCGACGCCGGGGGCCAGTTCGTCCGTCTCGATCCGTTCGGCGCGGGCGAAGACAGTCCAGCGGTCGTTCGGATGGACGGCGGATTCCAGCAGCCAGCCGTCCTTGGATTCGTCGTGATCATTGGTCTTGCGGCCCCAGGCCAGGGTCGACGACCACCAGCCGGCATCGCCCAGGCGTCGGGTGTGGATGGCGCTGGCCGACCATTTGGTCTCGTCCTCGTCCGGTTCGAGCTGTTCCGGGGCCGAGACATCGGCGTAGGAGACCTGAAGGGACCAGTCGGCGGTCGGGTTCCAGGCCCCGCGCACCGACCAGCTGTCCAGACGGGGCTGATCGATGTTCCAGCGTTCCTCGTCCGGTTCCCGGCCCTTGAAGGCCGAGGCCTCGATCTTGAACCGGTCGTGGGCCCAGCCCAGGGTGGTGACGCCGAAGACGATATGGGTCGAGTCGAGCCAGTGGTGGGTGATCGGCGCCTCGGGACTGTCCATGGCGCTCATCCGGTGCATGAAGGCGGGCGGGCCGAAGGCAGGCTCGCCGGGCAGGCCGATGTAGCCGTAGAGGCTGTCTTTTTCGGACAGGCGCTTCGAATAGCTGGCCGATAGCTCCATGAAAAAGTCGTGCGGATGCTGGCGATCGACCAGGGGATCGACGCCGTTCGCCGTCTCGCCCGCCGCCAGCAGCAGGGGATAGCCGGACTTGCCCATCAGCGGGTCGGGGCTGAGCATGGCCCGCAGGTTCAGGGTCGAGCCGTCGTCGAAGTCGCGGCGGGCGGTGGTCATCAGCATGCCCGAGACGAAGGTCTTGTCGCCGCCGCGGGGGCCGGACTGACTGTCGTAAGTCAGGTTGAGCAGGGCGTGGGTCATGACGGTCCAGTCGCCCCGGACGGTGTGGATGCCGGCGTGTTCGCCCGAGTCGGGCTGCCAGCTGGTGCCCGAGGCGTCCCGGCTCATGGGCCAGGGGCCGTAGGGGCTGGTCATAGCGTGCGGAGTGGCAGGCATGTCATGGCCGGCGTGTGGATCGGCTGTCTGGTGGTGGGAGTGGTCCTGCGCTGAGGCGGCCTGGGCTAGGACGAGGTTCGGGGCGAGCAGGGAGACGCCGGCGCAGGCGCCGACGAGGATGCGGGGAGCCATGAAGGCCTCCTTGAATGATCGTGACTGAGGGCGCCGCGAGGGGCGCCCTCAGTCACGATCATTCAAGGAGGCCTTCATGGC